>NZ_QEQO01000008.1:0-326335 GCF_003097195.1 Klebsiella sp. GL120222-02 | reverse complement strand
GAGGGCCACGCCGCGCTGGATGTAACCGTAGCCGGTTTCCGGGGCGTTCGGCACGATACCGAAGGTGACCAGATGGCCTTCATCGGCATACTGCTCGGCGACGCGGATGGCGTCGTGGAAGACCGGCAGGTTATTGATGATATGGTCGGCGGCGAGGACCAGCATCAGCGGGTCGTCGCCGTGACGGGTGGCCTGGAGGGCCGCCAGGGCGATGGCCGGGGCGGTGTTGCGCCCGACCGGCTCAAGAATAATGTTGTTGGACAGCTTGTTGAGCTGGCGCAGCTGTTCGGCCACCAGGAAGCGGTGCTCTTCGTTACAGATGACCATCGGTTCATGGATTTCAAGGCCCGAGAGTCGGGTGATGGTTTCCTGCAGCATGGAGTTCTGCCCGTACAGCCGGAGGAACTGTTTCGGGTAAAGCTCGCGAGACATCGGCCAGAGACGACTGCCGGTACCGCCAGCCATTATCACAGGAAGTAACATATTAATTTCCTTTAATTAAAACCCTGTTATTTAACACCCAGTAATTTACTGAGGCCAGAAGCAGATTAATATAGGCGTACAAGATAATAAATATGGCAAATTCTTAAAAAGGTTAAAAATTAGATATTAGAAATATTTTTAGAAAGGAAATGCTTAAGGTCAGGTTGCAACATTAAATATAAATTTAAAAACAGTCAGGCCAAATGGCCTGACTGTGTGAAGAAATTTATTCCAACCATTCTGTGTGGAATACACCTTCTTTATCAGTACGCTTATAGGTGTGCGCACCAAAGTAATCACGCTGAGCCTGAATCAGGTTAGCTGGCAGAACTGCGGAACGGTAGCTGTCGTAGTAGGCAATTGCGGCAGAGAACGTCGGTACCGGAATACCATTCTGCACGGCATAAGCCACGACATCACGTAGCGCTTGCTGATAGTCATCAGCGATCTGTTTGAAGTACGGCGCCAGCAGGAGGTTAGCAATGCCAGCGTTTTGCGCATAAGCATCGGTGATCTTCTGCAGGAACTGCGCACGAATGATACAGCCAGCGCGGAAAATCTTAGCGATTTCGCCGTAGTTCAGATCCCAGTTGTATTCATCGGAAGCAGCACGCAACTGGGAGAAGCCCTGAGCATAGGAAACGATTTTACCGAGGTACAACGCGCGACGCACTTTTTCGATAAATTCAGCTTTATCGCCGGCCGGCTGAGCCTGCGGACCACTCAGCACTTTCGACGCGGCTACACGCTGGTCTTTTAGCGAAGAGATATAACGAGCAAATACGGACTCGGTAATCAGAGACAGAGGTTCGCCGAGATCCAGTGAGCTCTGGCTGGTCCACTTGCCGGTACCTTTGTTTGCAGCTTCATCAAGAATGACATCAACGAGGTACTTACCTTCTTCATCC
Organism: Klebsiella sp. GL120222-02; assembly: GCF_003097195.1. Taxonomy (NCBI): domain Bacteria; kingdom Pseudomonadati; phylum Pseudomonadota; class Gammaproteobacteria; order Enterobacterales; family Enterobacteriaceae; genus Klebsiella; species Klebsiella sp. GL120222-02. The sequence goes on along the minus strand of NZ_QEQO01000008.1, from coordinate 324,944 downwards.
TTCTTAGTGAAGATATCTTTGGTAATATCGATCAGGTAGCTGCTCAGTTCACCTTCGTTCCATTCGGTGAAGGTTTGCGCAAGCTCTTCGTTGGAAAGCGCCAGACCGCCTTTCAACAGTGCATAAGCTTCGGCAATCAGTTGCATGTCTCCATACTCGATGCCGTTATGAACCATCTTCACATAATGGCCAGCACCGTCAGCACCGATATAGGTCACACATGGCTCACCGTCTTCAGCAACCGCAGCAATCTGCTTCAGAATCGGAGCGACCAGCTCATAGGCTTCTTTCTGCCCACCAGGCATGATGGAAGGCCCTTTCAGAGCTCCCTCTTCACCACCGGAAACACCGGTACCGATAAAGTTAAAACCTTCGGCAGACAGCTCACGATTACGACGGATAGTGTCCTGGAAGAAGGTATTGCCGCCATCAATGATGATGTCGCCTTTGTCGAGGTAAGGCTTCAGGGAATCGATAGCGCTGTCGGTGCCAGCCCCGGCCTTCACCATCAACAGGATACGACGTGGTTTTTCGAGGGATTCAACAAACTCTTGTACTGTGTAGTAAGGAACCAGTTTCTTGCCTGGATTTTCGGCAATAACTTCTTCGGTCTTTTCACGGGAGCGGTTAAAAACGGAGACGGTATAACCACGGCTTTCGATGTTCAGCGCTAGGTTGCGCCCCATCACGGCCATACCGACAACCCCGATCTGTTGCTTGGACATTACATACTCCTGTCAGGTGTGGTCACTGCGACATGTTCGCAGCTTAATTTTGATGTTCATATTAGCGCAATGGTGCTTAAGTGCATAGGGTAAAATGATGCATAACAGAGACAAGCAAAAAAGCCTTTATTAAAATAAGCCTTTAGAAGGCATTATTTGATGTGGTTTTTTTTTGTATAAAAATTGCATGTAATTTCTTTTCAAGCAAGAAGTAACTACACAACCCTACAATGACCGATAATATTATAGTTAACATTCCTATTATAGAAAGCATCATCATTGAAAGGTCAAATTTCTTACAAACAACACCGAATCCCATAACAATAAAAGTATGGCATAGATATAGAGAGTAAGAGGAGTCTCCTAAGATAACTAAGTACTTATTGCATGAACCTTTGGAAAACCATACAAGAAAGAAAATAATAGCAAAAAAGACCATTGCTACTTTACTAAACTCTTCGGGGACAATACCCAAAGCGATAACAAAAAACAATACAAAACAAATTGATATACTTAAATACATGGAAATAACAGAAGAAAACAGATTGATAATCTTATCGCAATAATTATAAATAAAAATACCGAAAACAAAAAAATAAAATAACTTTGAAGATATAAAAAAATCGATATATGGAATTCCTGTTATCGAACCTTTACCTAGTACTATTATTAAAGAAAAAAACAAAAAGGAAACAATTAATACCTTACGCTTAGGTATATTTGTTAGAATCAATATAGAAAAGAAAATGTAAAAAAACATTTCATATATAAGAGTCCACCCTTGGCCAAGGACTGGATTTATTTTGCTGGGTTCTTCATCGGAATATGGTAAAAGCAAATAAGATGAAACTATTTTTTCAAAGGAATAATGATGTTGTTTCAAAGCTAAGCCTGCAAACCAAGCCACGAGAAGTAATGTCAGCCAAAACCAATAAATAGGATAGATACGAATAATTCTTTTCTTTAAAAAAACAGAAGAAGCCTTTTTATCCCATGTTTTATTAAAAGTCGTTAAGGACATTATATATCCACTAACAATAAAGAACACATAAACACCAATAGTACCAATCCCTTGCAAATTACGTAATATTCCCCCGGTTATTCCTTCAAGATGGTAATATATATTAAATTGAGTTAATGTATGATCCACAACAACTGAAAGCGCAGCTATGCCGCGCAGTGTTTGGATTCTAGAGTTTTTGTTAAAGCCAATATCATTAGCCATTTAGACCTCAATTTAAATATTATAAAACATCATGTAAGACTTAGAACACGTAGCAGGTTAAGGTAAATATTACTTAATAAGCTGACTTATTGATAAAGCCTTTGAAGATAGTAAGGAAAATAATTTTCAAATCTAACCATATACTCCAACCACGAATGTATAGCAAATCGTATTCAATTCGCTTCTCCATTTTCTCTAATGTATCTGTCTCTCCACGCCAACCGTTGATTTGAGCCAAGCCAGTAATACCCGGTTTAACCTTATGTCGAAGCATGTAACCTTGAATAAGAGATCTATACTGTTCGTTATGAGAGACAGCATGCGGGCGTGGGCCAACAACAGACATCTGACCAAATAATACATTAAAAAACTGAGGTAACTCATCTAGTGAGGTACTTCTAAGGAAACGTCCAACCTTTGTCACTCGTACATCATTTTTTGTAGCTTGTATTACTTTATCGTCATTTTCCATAACAGTCATCGAACGGAATTTCCAAACCTTAATAGGTTTACCATCCATACCATATCGTATTTGACGAAAAATAATTGGACCAGGTGAAGAAAATTTTACTGCGAAAGCAATGCCAATAAGCACAGGAGAAATTAGTACTAGAATAATACTAGAGACAACAATGTCTTCTAACCTCTTGAACAACATATTGATACCGCTCAATGGCGTATCAAAAAGAGGTACTACGGGTACGCCATTGATTTCTTCAGTTCGAGACTGCAAAATATTAAACGTGAACACATCCGGTATAAGTAACACTGAACAGGTAGTATCTGTAAGTTTTGACACAAGATCTTTTATAATTTGCTCATCTTTCATACTCAGTGCAATATATATACGATCAATTTCACCTGCCCTAGCTTGGGCTATTAATGTAGACAATGAACCACCATAAGGCACATTACCATATTCGATCTGTGGCTTATCATCATAAATACCTTTAACAACGAACCCCAACCACGGTTCCTCTAAAAAACTCTGAAGTAAACTAATAGCAGCAGGGGAAGAGCCGACGACAGCAACTCGCCGTGTATTGTAACCTAACTTGCGTAACACTCCAGCACCAAGACGTATAAAAGTACGGCAAAAAATGAAACCCAACACAACAAAGAAATACCAAAATATAAACACTTTCACACTAATATCGAAATCTGGGAAAAGTGAAATTAATCCAGATGTAAGTATTATACTCAGTGTCCAGTTTTTGATTATCATAATAAGTTCGGCAGAGATCTTCACACCTCTCCATGAGCGATAGAAATCAGTAATTCCGCCAATCATTTGAAATACAACAAGAGCCGTTAGACCGATTAAATTTGCTTTATAAGAAATATTGAAATTATAAAACAAGCAAGTTGTATACAAACCTAAAAAAATAATAGCAATATCAGAAAACCTTTGCACTAAAGAGATTATTGACGCATTAGCATTCGCACGAACACGATGGGAAAATGTTATCATATGTATTTTACTCATATTCACAACTGACTAACAACAATAAATACAAACGTATGTTACAGTTGAAAAAGCAACATAATTAATACTCAATACTTTTTGAGGTATTAAAATCCAACCATTTTGTTGATACATAAGAATTAAACTCGTCGCGAAATCTTTCTGCAGAAAATTTTAAGGCGTTATTTCGGCAATCACTAGGGTTAATATTATGAGAATTTTCTTCGAAACTATTTACGGCATTGATCAAAGAACTTATTGTTTGTTGTTCAAAAAAGAAACCAGTTGCTTGAGCTACACCATACGGCCTGACAGTTTCCAGTGAACCGCCTTTACCAAAAGCAATTACAGGAGTACCACATGCTTGAGCTTCGACTGGAGTAATTCCAAAATCCTCTTCTGCAGCAAAAACAAAAGCTTTCGCTTTTTTCATATAATCCTCCATGACACTATTCGGCTGATATCCTAATATCTCCACGTTACCTTTGGCTTTATTTTTTATTTTCATCATTTCACTACCATCACCAATAACAACTAATTTCTTGTTGGGCATTTTGCTAAATGCCTCAACAATCAAGTCGATTCTTTTGTAAGGAACTAATCGCGATGCTGTGAGATAAAAATCTTCTTTCTGATCTACTAACTCAAAACGATGAACATCAACAGGAGGATAAATTACATCAGCTTGCCTTCCATATACCTTCATGATACGACGGGCAATAAAATGAGAGTTAGCAATAAAATGATCTACGCCATTAGAAGTTCGATAATCCCACATGCGTATTTTATGAAGAATCCATTTAGCTAACAATCCTTTGATACCTTTATCAAGACCAGACTCTTTTAGATACTGAAACTGCATATCCCAAGCATATCTAATTGGCGAGTGTACGTAACTAATATGCAACTGATCTGGCCCCGTCAATACGCCTTTTGCAACGGCATGACTACTTGAAATAACAACATTGTGCTTGGTCACGTCTAATTGTTCTACCGCAAAAGGCATGAATGGTAAATATTTTTGATATTTCTTTTTTGCAAAGGGTAAATTTTGGACGAAGCTAGTGGTAGCTTTTTTTCCTTGAAAAAAATTTCTATCTTCATCTGAAAGATATTCGACAAGAGCGTATAATTCAGAACTCGGATAGAGTTCAATGAATTCTTTAATAACTCGCTCTGCGCCAGCATAAGTTACTAGCCAATCAGCTACAATACCAACACTAATATCCTGCGACATAATTTATCCCTTAAAATTTTACTTAGTACAATCGCCAAATTTAAAATTACTTTTTGGTAAACCATTACTATTGTTTAATTAATACAAACGTACTTTTTAAAAAATTAATTTCATCGATATGCTAAATAATTTATTTTGCCGGCTAACAGCCGGCAGCATTATATAAGGTTATATTCAATCCTTAACAAAGGAGAGGCATTTCTCAATTAGATCATTAGCATATGGGACATGTAAATCTTTATTGGTAAGAGTAGTATTCATACCAATTTTATTTCCATCAAAATTGAAGTTACAATGAGATTTACCAGACGCTTCAACATCGATACGGTTAAAGAAATCAAATAGTCCATCAAATCTACAATTATCAACTTTAGTTTTGAATCCACCATTAACAAAAATAACTGGTGTACCCATTGCCAAACAAGGCAGGGCAGTATGGATTCTCGATGTTACAACAAAGCGTGCAGCAGATAATCGTTTCAAATAAGCGTCAGCTTTTTGGAATCCAACTTCAGCAGAAATATAAGGAACCATTTGATCAATATAGACAGCGTTGTCTAAAACGTCCTCTTCAAAATATTTTTGGAGAATATCTCTTTTGATCGTAAGCTCTTTAATCCTACCATTAAGGATTCTTTTTCCTAAACGAAGTGGTTGTTTGATTAACTGCTTCATTGATAATGAGTCATGCATGATATCGACAAAAATTACTTCATCGGTAATTTTTGTACGTTTATATGAATGGCCAAGTGTTAAAGTCATACATCCTGAATAGTAGGCATCAATTCCTTTAGCTAATAGTAAATCTCTAGTATGATTATCTCTACAACCTATTGGTTCATGTTTTTTAAAATGTTCAATAACTTCTGGTCTAAAAATTCTGTCTACTATTGAAGAATTCAGATGCACTGATACATATAATGGTTCTATTTTTGTTGATGGGGGAAAGTTCTCAGGATTGGCCATATACCACGCATTCATTATCATCTTTACAGTTTCATCGTTGTATCGATGCATTCCTTCACGCGTGATGTAATGATCTACTGAAGGTAGAAATTGTTTAGCCGCTGTACTTTGAACATAGTCACCTAGGTTAAGGAGATTTTGCTCTTCAAATTTCCCACCCTCATAAACGATAACACCATACTTACTCATGTTCTCACCTTAAAAATCAATTAAATATCTTACTGTAAATTTTCTTACCTTTCTGATTGCAAAAGTTTTTCTCATCTTTTGATAATACAAAAAAGTAAAAAAGAATCAAAACAAACAAACTTGATAGTAAAGTTAAAGCCATTAGTCCAACATATGTTTCGGGAAGGAATATATCAATCCAATAAGCAATTATAAAAGAAACGGTTGCAACGATGAATAACTTTATTAAAACATTTAATACATACCCTCTTATGTCATAATCTATTACACCACTTACAATTTTCATCCGATAGAATAATAATAATAAAGTAGAGCTTACACGAGCAAATACGACAACATATAATGGCAATCGGCTATATACCAAAACAACTGCAAAAAGTAAATTGAGAAGAATAATACAACTGATTGTTATTTGATAACGTTTAAGTTTTCCAACAGCATAAATTACTGTTACAAAAGGTCCAGAAAGACAATCGATCAAAACATATAACACTACAATTTTTACAAGTGAAACTAAATACTCGGGTACAGTATTCAGCCATATTGATAAAATAAAATGGGTGTCCGTGAATAATGGAACTACTGCAAGCAAAACAAGTCCAAACGATAATTTGCTTGCTTGTGTGAGTAATTTATTAAGATAAGATAAATCACCCGCAGCGTAAGATTTAATTATCTGAGGATTAAATGCAGTTTGAAAATTCCCAGTAACTCTATTAATAGCAGCCAATACTTGATCTGATAAACCAAGAGATGCATTAGCAACAACACCAAAGAATATATTTACTAATATCGCAATTCCTTGAGACAATGCAACAACACTTATTGAACCGAGAAGTGTCCAACCGGAAAACGAAAACATCTCAATAAGTATTTTTTTATCAACTTTCAAATCCATTTTGCATATTTCGAACTTCACAATGCAAAATAAAAAATAACAAAGAAAAATAAACAAATACCCACATAATACTAGAACAGCATATGCCTTTAAATTGTCATTAAAACTAAATGCTCCTAAAAGAAAAACAATGAACCATCGTTGAAAAGCATCCAATACACCAATCTTTGCATAAACCTCCATCCTTTCACAGGCTATAATTGACGCAATAAAAGGTGTTTGTAATATTTGTACAGATAGAGCTAAAAGTGAGAAATGGAAAATCCATGCTACATCTTTTACCCGATCAGAAGGAATACTTAAATGTGAATTTACAAACCAAAGGCCAATTGTTTCACCTAAAAATAAAATAATTATTGCTATACCAAAATGTACTACAACACTAGTATTAAATGCTCTGTTTGTCCAAACATAATCGTTTCGCCCCAACCCCATTGATAGAAATCTTTGAGTTGCAAGAGTAGTAACGTTTTGAATAAAACCAAAAAGTACAATTACTCCTGCGATAATACTATATATACCTAGATCTTTAACACCTAAAGCTTGTAGTAAAATTCTTGATGTATATAGCGAAACGATCATAATCATGATCATTCGCGAGTATAGCATTATAGTATTTTTTGCTATACGTTTATTTTTATCTGTCGACAACTTATTTATCCTTTATAAATAGAATTATCGTTATTCTCAATTAAATCTAGCATTTTTTTTGTTCTCGATTGATATGTATATTGTCGAGCTAGTTCTAATCTTTTCTCTAATGGAATAGCATCACCGTCTAAAGCTTTATCAACACCCTCTATAAATTCTTCATTCGTGGTACTAATATAAACATAGTCCTTAAATTCTTGAATAGCCTTTAAATTAACTGATACAACTTTTCTACCTGCTGCAAGATACTCAAAAAACTTCATTGGAAACATGTTATCTGTGTAAGAATTAATCATATTAGGTAAAAGTGCAACATCAAAATATTTCAGATATGATGGCAACTCATCATATTCCTTTGGTCCTAAAAGGTGAATATTCTTATGATTTTCTAAAATTGAAACATCTGTATTAGGATCCCCCTCTCCAACCAAACCTATTAGTACAATATGATATTGTGGTCTGCTTTTTGCCAGCGAAGATAGTAATTCAAAATTAACTTTGTAACTACTAATTGCACCGATAAATCCAAGAATCGGTCCTTCAATATTTTTCAAATCCTTTGGTCTTTCGTAACCTTCAGTAATGCTCGTGTTGAAATGATTGAAATCAGCTACATTTGAGTGATAATAGGTTCTGTCGTTTAATAACTTACGAGATTCATATAGCTTCGGGGCAGTGACAAAGACTATATCAGAATTAACTATTAACTCATTTTCTGATTCTTCTAAAATTGAAACCGGCATTCCTGGTTGAGCCTTAATCTCATCAACACAATGATAAACAACATAACTATAATCTTTTAAATTAAGTAGTCTTTTAGTAAGTGGATTATACGTCCATAAAACCTTATCTCTGAATTTAAGATGCTTTGTCCAAAAACCTATCATTCCTTTCAAATAAAGTCTATTAAAACTCCTTATTAGTTTATACTTATTCCATGGGAGAGTTACTGGCGACCAAACCCATAGATTTTCTCGTACATGGCGTGGAGCTTTAAACATTTTGAATATACGTTTTATTGCTCGAGTTAAATCTTTTTTATTAAGCGAGGGAGCTCTAAGACCAAGGGAATCAATATAAAATACTTTAAAGCCAAGTCTGGATAATTCTACCGCGACATGTTGTTTATTTGTCCAGAAAGGATTATCCCAGTCGGCAGTAGATAATAACACGATATCTTTGTTTTCCATTAGTAACCCTTTTCAGCTTGTAAGTTTTATTAAGATAATTTTTTCAAAGCGGTGATAAAATCATTTTTAAACTGATTTTCATTACGCATTAACACATTACTCAAAGTTGCTTTATAGTATGTTGGTTTTCCATCAGATTTAATATATTCTTTGATTTTATTTGCTAAACTTATAGGGTTCGATGGTTTAAATAAACATTCAGCATGCAAATAATCATTAAATCCAACTATGTCAGAGGCAATAATATGTTTTTGTAGTAGAGCCGCTTCTAGCAATACGAGAGGAACACCTTCAAATCTTGAAGGTAGTACTACTAAATCACATCCATCCATAATACTTACTAGGTCGTTACGGTTGCCTAATAGGTGAATTGTTTCACTAAGTTTATATCGTTTAATGTGTTCATTAATAATCTTCTTGTCCGGACCTTCACCAACAATATAACAAACGATATCTTTGCAATTCTCATTTTTTAGATAATTAATAGCTTCAACGAAATCTAATTGACCTTTTTGTTTGTTTAATAACCTGCCAGGTAATACTATTTTAATAACATTTTTTTCATTAAATGAAGGAGGCGGGTTGTCAATTTTTTGATAATTCTTCTTATCAATGAAATTTTCAACTACCAGCACATTTGCAGAAGTCTTCTCCTTAAGATCATTAGCAACGGCATTGCTTATAGTAATAAAAGAATTAGGTAATTTATAAAGAGGAACACATAACATATCTTTAATTATTGTGGATATGCTTCTTTGCTCCATTTGAAAATGGTAATGGACCATAGGAATGTAAGAGATAATTTTTTTTCTTAATAACTTTGCAGCTATTATAGCTATGTTTCCAGATTCAATTCTACCTTGCGATACGCATAGAGTCTTATAAACAGGGTGTTTGGCCTTAAGCAGTTTAATAAATGAATATATTCTTTTCCATCGAAACCAAACATACAATGATGAAAATTTTGGATCGAAATCTTTGATGGTAATAATTTCTGAGAAGTTTCCATTTTCTTTACAATAATCTATTGCAATTAAGTTTGATTCATTAATAATGATAATGGACTTTTCGGAAAATGACATTGCACAGGCAGCAATTAAATACATGCGTTCTTGCCCACTAAAGATCCTTGCCTCACAGTAAAAAATCATTTGATTTCCTTTTCAGCTAAAAATTTTTTATATATACAATCATATTTTTCAGTTGAAATATGGATGTCAAAATTCTCTTCTACATAGTGCCTAGCGTTTTTACGGATCACTTCTTGTTCTTCTGATTTCATTGCTTCTATCAAACTCTTCTCTAAAGCAATGCTACTAACTTCTTTACATAAAAAACCTGTATATTTATCGAAAATTTTATCAGGTATGCCACCAACAGGCATTGCAACTATAAGAGCACCATGCGTCATCGCTTCTAACGTTGTTAAACTGCTGCCCTCATAGCGGGAGGGTTGAACAAACAAACTGGAGCATGCTATTGCAGTTTGTACGTCTTCATCAGATGCTGCGGAAATGATATTAAGTTTGACATTGTTTTTTCTACAAAAATTTTCAATATCAACTTTATTTTTGCCACGCCCATAGTGATCCCAAGAAAATTTAATTTGAGACCATTCTTTTTTCGTTAAATTAGCAAGTGCTTCAGCAAGAATATCATAGCCTTTGTTATATTCAATTCTGCCAACACTCACTATTTTATAATCCGTCGCTTGTTTTTTTTCCTTTACTAAGCGTCTTAAAGCATTTATGTCAATAGTGTTTGGAATTACAGTTATTTTTTCTGTGTTTAAATTTTTTCTAACTATTTCAACCAACCTTTTATCCGTGGCTATGACGGTATCTGCTAAACAGGCCTTGCGCAGTAAATGTTTAGTGAATCCACGATTAATTATACGTAGAATGGAACCTGTTCCAAATTCTTCCATACCATGTGGATTAACAATTGTAGCCTTATTTTTAATAAGCTCTGTGTTTAACGAAGCTAAAACGCCAGCCGATGCCCCATGAAAGTGTATAATATCAATATTATTACTACGCACACCTAATTTTTTAGCTACCTTCTTACACCAGATATAGTATGCAGCCCCCATAGTCATGAGTACTTTATATTTATCCCAAACTGGCCATGGAACATCAATATGATTTATAAATGATGGTATATTACCCACAACTCTTGTCTTAGGTGCTACTAGATGAATACAGTATCCTTTACTGTGCATTTCGTAAATATGCTGTTCAGCAGCTTTTTCCATACCCCCAACACCTTTTCCGAAGGATATAGAACGCACCACTATATAGAGATTTTTCATAAATATACCATTTTATTTTACAGAAACGTCTCGACTTAAATTCTTTTGATCAAAATTTTCTGAATTTTGTGCACTAAGTTTTTTTATTCCGAAATATGGTATTCGTCCATTTTGCTCAAGCTGTTTTTCATTCCAATAAATTGTATAATCTTTTTGTGTTAGTGAATCTTTTACTTCAATGTTAAATTGCTGAGCGTTGTTAGTGTTAGTTGTCGATATTTTGTCAATTCTTTTGTTGTTTAAAAATTTTTGTAAATTTATAAATGCCTTCGCTGCTGGTTTTGGATTGAAATTAGAATCATAGAAACCAAAGTTATGCTCTTGGTTTTTCATATCGCCGCCATCGTTGCTTAAATCATACCACCATATACCTTTTATATAGCTTTTACTTTTAGCCAATAAAGAATATTTAACAACGTAATCAGCGGCTTCAACTGGATCAACTCCACCAAGACCAGCGTGTGTTGGGATTCCGATCTCTGTAATATAAAGAGGAACCTTTTTAATATTTTGATCTTTAATTTTGTTATAAAATTGATCAATTTTATTAATATTATATTCGGGATTTCTTAATTTCTTATTTGCATTTAGAAATGAATAAGGATGAATTGAAATACCATCGATATAATTTAATATACCCTCGTTTATAAGAATCGTGAACCAATCACTATCAGATATATTTAAGCGTCTTCCTGTCGGACTTAGAGGATTAAATGACCCAGCGAGTATGATTGCAGAAGGATCTACAGATTTAATCGCCTGACTTGTTTTCTTTACCAACTCTAAATATATTTGCGGTGGAGGTATCTCCCCCTTCCCTTTCATTCCTGTTCCAACCGTCCATTCATTCCAAATCTCATAATATTTGACCTGCCCCTTATAATTTGAGGCAACCCATTTTGCATATTTAGCAAAAGCTGCAATATCTTGTTCATTAGTAGGATACCCACCGTTATTGTAATTTTTATTTCCATAGTCAAGAATAACCAAAGGGGATATATTGTATTTTTTCGCCCCACGAATTATTTCATCAACTAGTTTAAGCTTTGGCGGTATGGCATATACACCTTTAGTTCTTTCTACAGAATCCCACGTTAAATCCTGTCTAAATGAGTTAAAACCACTTTTTTCTATAAGCTGAAGAAGGTTGTCATTTTCTAAGTCATATTTATTTGCATGAATTCCAATACCAATTGTTTGTTCACTTGCAAAAGCATTTGTATAAAAAAAAGCGAAACAATAAATTAATGAGATTAATGTTTTTCTTTTTTTCATAACACCTCCTAAGTATATTATTGATAGTTAGGATTTAACTTGATATCTCGTTCTTTTTTTTCAGAAACTATCATGCCTATAATAACACCACCATATACTGAATAAAAAGATGCTTCAAAGAGATTAGAAGTTATACCACCTGTTAAAATAACTAACGATATTATTAAGAATTGTTTTGTCGATTTTGACAGGGTTAATCCAAAGCTTAAGAACTTCATCATAAAAAAGAACGAGAAGAAAATACTAAAAACACCAAATATGACATACAAATATACATACATATTATCGGCTGAATTTGCCAATGCTGGTGTGAAGTAATATGTTGGAACTCCTATTGAACCAAAGCCTTTCCCGAAAAAATACTGCAGAGGTGTTTCAAGTAACAACATTGCATTTGGCCATGTTTGATACATCCTTATTAGCATTGTATTTGTCAACATCCCCGTTGACACGTTACTAATATTGAACATGCAATAATATGAGAACAACGTCAGGAATAAAAATATTGTTTTCACAATATATTTTGTTATAAAAGATGAACAAAATATCAAAATAAACACAAAACCTAACGTTACCATCGTTGTCTTAGTTGTTGTTAGGTATATCAAATATGCAGAAACTGCAAAAATGACTAACAGACTGATAAACCTTCTCTTTTCAAGAAGCGTATATCCCAAAAATGTACAAGTGATAATTACTAACGTAGCGGAACTAACCGATGTCCCCGTAAACCCAGGGTTTCGCATCATTCCATCGGAGATCCAATCACGCGAAACAACTTTCGTAACCCCAGCTATCTCCTGTTCAGCACCTATCCATTCTGCCCCAAATTGATTTACATAAAAAATACCTACCGCACAACTAAGGAAATAAAACAAATTGAACTTGAAATTATTTACAAATATCCTTTGATACAATTCGGTTGAATACAAAAACGCGAATAAAAATGGAATAAAAATATAAATACCGAAAACAGAGCTAACTAATGAATTGTTATTCATACCAATTAGAACATAGATTGATAGAAAAACCATTAGTAATATATAACTTAATTTCTTAGGAATTATTATACATAATTTATAGCCTACTAATAATATCATCAAAGCTATAGGTGCGAATCGGATATATGCAAGATAAAGTGTCAATGGCCCCGTAAAAGCTTTAACAAATATAAATAAATGAAAGGTAAACCAGACTAACTCATCTATTTTAATTTTGAATTTTATCATATGATTTCTTAGCCGGCTAAAAAGCCGGCCTTATAATTAAAACAATTAATTTTTTTCAGTATATGAATAACCATAGTGGTTATAACCATACCCATATTGACTACTTGCTCTTCTTACAACTCCATTTAGTACACATCCTTTAACTTTTACATTACTTTGTTCAAGCCGACGTATACTTACTTCAATTTCTTTAGCGGTATTCTCTTCAAATCGTGCGACTAATAACGTAGTACCCGCATATGAACCGACGATTACCGGGTCCGTTACTGCTAACACCGGTGGTGTATCAATGATTATTAGATCATAAAAGCGATCGGCCCATGTCAACAATTCTTGCATCCGTGGATGCATCAATAATTCTGCAGGATTAGGTGGAATCTGGCCTCTAGATATAAAGTCAAAATCAGCTTCATCAATTTTCTTTACAACATCTTCTTTTGTACTTTTCCCAGATAAATAATCAGAAAGGCCATTATTAATTGACATGCCGAATACCTTATGCACGTACCCTTTACGCATGTCGGCATCAATATATAAAACTTTCTTTCCTGAATTAGCAATAATCGCTGAAAGGTTAGAACTTATAAATGTTTTACCTGCGTTCGGACTTGCACCAGTAATCATTAGCACTTTATTTTGTGCTTCCATCATTGCAAAATGTAAACTTGTTCTTAATCCGCGTATAGCTTCAATAGATATATCAGCGGGATTAGTTAAAGATAAAAGTGTATTTTTCGAATTCCCATCAATAGATGTTGTATTTTTGAAAGATTTTTTATTCAACCATTCAGAAACAGGCACATTAGCATAAACATTAATACCGATGTTCTCTAAATCTTCTGGAGATTCTATGCCTCGGCGCAATGAGATTTTAAGAATTATTAATGCAACTGATAAGAACGCACCGGACAATATACCAATTAAGATCCCTAATAATTTTCTAGGTTGTACCGGTTTTGGTTCTGTTACAGCTTGGTCAATAATTCTCACGTTACCAATTGCACTCGACTTGGCAATGCTTAATTCTTGTTGCCTATTTAATAACTGCATATATACAGCACGACCAGATTCTACATCCCTACTGAGCTTTAATATCTCTTGTTGAGTAGATGGCATTGCTGAAACCTGTTTGTTCAAACGACCTTTTTCTTTTTCTAAGGTATTTCGTTTCTCAAGTAGCGCTTTATAAGTTGGATGCTCTTTCTTATAAAGTTGTGAGATCTCTGCTTCTTTGAAAGTCAATTCATTAAGCTGATTATCAACATTAACTATTTGATCTAATACAGATTTAGCTTCCAAAGACAAATCCACTGAATCTTTTTGCCTTCTATAAGCATTTAACTTATCTTCAGCAGAATCAAGGTCTTCTCTCACAATCGGTAATTGGCGATTTAGAAAATCTAAGCTTTTTGCATCTTGAGCAGCCTGCCTATCAATATTTTGGCGTAGATAATTATCACTAATTTTATCAAGTATATCAGTGATTAACTTAGGGTTTTCACCAATCAATGTTAGACTTAACATACCTGTATCTTTGCCTTGCTCATTCACAGCAAAAGCTTTTGACAAATTATTTATCGCTTCTAGTTTTGATACCTTTTGGACGTCAAATACAGAACCAGGTTCTGCTTCAATTCCAGAAATCAATAACTGAATATTGTTGTTATTTAAAGGCTTGCCGACGTGACCTTCATATTCAAACCCCTCACCTTCAACTCTAAAGGCACTTTCAGACAATACTGTAACTGAAATTATATTTGGGTCATCACTTTGGTTCAAAAAATTCAAATTACTGACAGTAATTTTCCCTTCATTTCCGCCTGTTAGCCGCGCCCATCCCTTTCCAAAAAGTGGAAAGTATTTCCTTTTTACAATTAACTGCAGATTCAAATCATCAACAGTTTTACCAAGTATCATTCTTGACTGTAATAATGAAATTTCTGGAGCTGATTGAGGTGCTGTATCGGGCAGCACTTGACTTAGGCTATTTAATATACTATTACCCTGCTTTTGTTCCACTTGGATCAACGAACTAGCTTGGTATATAGGAGTGGAAAAAAATACGTACATCACAGCCAGAAGCGTTGTAAAAGATACTATAGCTATAATGATTTTCGTATGATCGATTAGTTCTCCAATCAGACGCCCAATATTGAGTTCATCTGTGTCAGAGAATAGATTATTCTTCTTTACCTCGGATCCCATACTTTATATCCTGATCATTTATTCAGTTTATCAATCCAGCTTTTACAAGCGTGATTAATAGTTCCAAAGACAGATTCAAATGCTTCATAGCTTTTACGATATGGATCAGGGATCTCCTTCTGCCCAATCCAATATCCTAGTAACATTGTCTTACCTCTTGCTTCGGGTGCAATTTCAGAAATTTTCTCTATATGTTCTTTTTCCATTACGAGAATAAGATCATATTTCCTAGCAAGGGACGATGTAAATTGCTGTCCTTTATGTCCATCTAATGTAAAGCCATTTCTTTCACAGATCAAAGCTGCTGTTTCATCTGCTTCGTGCCCGACAAGAGCGCCAGTACCAGCAGAGTCAATTTTTTTTAATGGCAAATGGTTTCTTAAAAGCCTTTCTGCTATCGGCGAACGACAAATATTTCCTGTACAAACCACCAATATAGATTCAAACATATATATCACCAAGTCCTAATAAATTTTCCAGTTTCAGTAATATCATGAACTCCGGTAATTGTCGGAACCAATTGCGAAATCACGCGATTCCACCTAACGATAGGCGCAGTTGTTACATATACAATATCGTATGGTTGTAATTGGAACTCTGTTCCTAGAACCATGGCAGACGCATCTTGTGCATTTAATTGATAGATATTAGCAATTTTACCTTGTTTATCATCTTTCAATTGTCGAATTACAAATATACCAGTTGCATCACTCATTTCTTGAGAAATACCTTCAGCATTTCCCAAAGCTTCAGCAACAGTCATTCCGCTGCGATCCATTTTCAATGTACTTTGTTTACCAACCTCGCCCATAACAAATACTTTAAGATCATCATTACGTGGAACGAAAAGTATATCCCCTGGGTATAGTAAATGATTCTCGCTTAAATCCCCTTTTTGCATTAATGCATACAATGAGACTTTAGTGTCTTTTCCGTTATGCGTTAATACAACATTTCTCCAGTCGGCATCAGGAGCGAGACCACCTGCAGCATTAATCGCATCCATCACAGTTAATGGAATGTTGGTAATAGGCTGCTGTCCTGATTTTGCAACCTCTCCAGTAACGTATACTTTCTGGGACCGAAACGCGGCAACGCTTACATCTACCTGCGGGCTTTCGATATAGGTGGTTAAACGGCTTGCGATATCCTGGCGTACCTGGCTCAAGGTTTTGCCCGCCACCTGCACCTTACCGATATATGGATAGAAAATGGTGCCGTCGGAGTTGACCCAGTTACCAGTGTCGCTGGCGCTACGGTACTGGCCTGCTGGTGTTGTCAGCTCCGGGTGATCCCAAACGGTTACCATTAATACGTCGCCAACCCCAATGCGATATTCATAACTCCGCAGTAAATTATCCAGCTGCGGGTTTGGACGAGCAAGTACAGTCTCTGGACGGAGCTGGTCGATCAGGCCTGGAGTCATCGGATAAACATTAACCAACTTATCCAGATCGTAGTCACTGTCCGGTAGCTCAACCACGTTCTTACGCAGACTATTTAATCCCTGACCAGGGATGATTGTACAACCCGATAAAAACCCAATTGCCAATGCTAATGCCGAAAATCTAACAATTTTTCTCTTCATAATGTCACATCATCAGTAAAACAAGATTTGCCAATTCCTGAGCAGCTGTCATAGCCGTTGATTCCCTGCCGGCTTATGGAGAGATAAAAGCTGACTGCATCCTGCAGCGCTACCACTCCCTCTCCCCTATTTTCAGCATTCAGCCTTATAAACTAAACGGTATCTCTATCCCTGCACTGGCCCCAACGTCATCGCTGTCGCTGTTGTTAGCATTGGTATACCACAGGGAGGTATTCAGGCGGACCGACTGATAAACGTCTCCACTCCAACCGAGCTGAACACCTTTAAGCGTGTCAGAATGAGGAAATGCTTTGTTAATTGTTTGCTCTTTAGGATTGACTTTGGCATAAACCAGACGTGTGCTCCAGCGTTGGTTATCCTCAGTAATTAGTTCAACCTTGCCAGCGAACAACTGACCATCCCCTCCCATCGCATCACCTAGCGGATAGCCTTGTTGGTAGTAACCGTCTTTATAGATGTGATGGGTATAACTATAATTGGTCCGGCTCATATTTGTGCGCGTATCATGCGCTTCCAGGTACCAGTTTACGGCATCTTTTCCCCATCCGTGGTGTCCTTCAACCCCGCCGAGGAACATATTTGCCGAAGGCAGATAACCTGACTCATCCTCACCGATCATCTGTCCGTAGAAACTGACCGGCCAGCCGAGAGTTGGCTCGAGTTTAAACTTAAAGTCAAAACCAGCCAGCTGGTTACCAGGTTCGTTATCTGTCCCGGTATTGTCTTTCCCCGTAAAGCCATCCCAGAAGCTACTGAAGGATTGCGGTCGGCCTTCCCCACCCCACTGCATAATGCGCGACGCGCCTAATTCTAATGACTGGAACGGTGTGAAGGTAAAGCGTCCGCCGATAATTTTGGCATGAGGTACCGCGGTATATTGATTCATCTGGCTGGCGGAGATCTGGTACTGCCATGGACCCACCCAGCGTAACCACCAGGTCTCTGGAGCCGCCTGCTCTGCCCGCTGCATCAGGAAGCCGGTCATAGGCCGCATCGCATCCCCGCGGATCAGGCTGCCTTCATAACCAGGCCCCCACCACTGCGGTACCTGGCCAAAGGAGAGCCACTGGTTCCAGAACTTCACCGCGCCGTAGGCGCCGTTGGCGTTGAAGCGCGAGCCGTTGCTGATCCGCTCTCCCCCTTCGATGTTGCCCTGGAGGTGGACATCCCACCACTCGCCGCTGTTGTTGAACGCCAGGCCTAACGAATTATCTGCCGGCTGCGTCTGACCAAACCCCTGCGGGGTCCCCGGCTGGTCAGTTGAAGTATAGCCAGTAACCCGGAAATCAGCTTTTAAAGCAGACAGTCGCTGATTGATACGGGCCAGCACCACTTGCTCAGAAGAATAGGACGGTTTGGCCTTTTTTAGCGCCCGGGCGATCTCTTCCTGGCTCAGCGGCCAGGTCGACAGGCTCAGATGAATGACCCCGCGATCGGAAAGCCAGGCAAGGTCGTTTCGCAGATCGTTATCATTTACCACTAACCCGGCCGCGTAAGCCTGGGCTCCCAGTGAGGAAAGCAAGCCCAACGTCACGGCAATGCGCGCAATTTTTATCATTGTACAAGATCCATTTTCAACCCCGCAGTCGTATCTCAATGAGAATGAGGGGAATACCAAGATAGAAAGCGCTCGCGGCACCAGCTGACTTCACTGTGCAACACCGGCGAGGCAAGTACAGTTACCCTAAGCTGCTTGTCACCCTTATAACATCCACCCAGCTCACAATGTAGGCGAATTTTACCGTACAGGCTATCAATGAGACGGGAAAATTGGTGAACAGGCGATATCAGCAGCCGCTCCTGACCTCGTTAAAGGGATACCTGATGAACATGATAGATATCTTATGGCGTCAATCACCCAGAGTGCATCGATTTTTATAGCCGTTCAGAGAAGGGATTTTGTACAGCAGCAAGTGGTTTCAGCGACGCTACCGCCCCTGGCTTAACAGCTACCAGCGCACTGACTACCTGAACGGCGTATTTAATCGGCCTGTGGGTGATAAATTGGTCAGGCCTTTATTTTTTGCGGCGTTAAGTCTACGGGATTTCGGTCACAATTGGGAGTCTTACTGCCGAATATCTGCCAATTAATCCCATTCGCTGTTTTATTGGCGAAAAATAAGCGGCCCGCCAATAAAGATTATTTATTGCTCTCAACGCTCTAACATCTACCTGACGCCGCCACTTCACCACAGATACAGCTAACCACCTGTTAAGAAAGAGCTTTTCCCTGAGGCTTACTCCATTCAAAAATCAGATAATAACACCATAGTCAACTACAATTTCTAATAGTTACACGTTAAAGGATTATTCATCCAACATTGAACAGGTGCCTTCTGAACGCATTTAAGAAACGTCTAACCACGGCTATATCCACGCAAATTGGCAATAACAATGTAGTAGCACTGCATTATTTCATAAATATGAATTATCAATTGCTTGGCATATAGTAGATTATTTTCTTATTTGTCTAATTAACCGGCGAAAACTTAATTTCCCCTGTAAAACAAATGGCGATTACCAGGCCTGCTTTTGAAGGTCTTCTCTGGTAAAAGGTTTATCCAGCGGCCCAATTGCGGTCGCGATTTGCTCCAGCAGGGACTGAGTCGGCGCTTTACTGCCGCTATGCAACAGGATAAGCGGAACCATCACCAGGCATGCAACCCCACCCCAAGGTATAGTTTTATAATCAGAATTAGAAATTCGTTTTTGCAGCAACAGGAACAAAGCGCTACCAGCAGCGCCGAGCAGCAGGCCAGCGATCACTTCCGAGACGGAATGCGCATGGATGACCAACCGTGAATAACCCACCACAGCGGCCAGAATATAGCCGGTGGCGACGGCTGCTTTTTGCAAACCCGCGGAAAACCGAGCACTAAGCAGCCACAGGAAGATAGGCCAGAAGGCCGAGGAAAGCGCTGAGTGGCCGCTGAAGCCGGTGTAATCCAGCTCGCGAATACCCAGCCCCCAGCCCATAAAGGCCAGTTTGGAGGCGCAGACGATGGCGCCGGTGATGCCGAACAGCAAACTCCACTGCCACGCCAGCAACCGTGACGTTTTACGCAGCATCAGGACAATAAACAGCGCCGCTGCGCTGGGCAGCAAAACGGTGCTATCGCCAAAAAATGAGATGAGTTGCCAGTTCATATACCTATGATCCTTCGATGATGTCCACTGCCGTGCTCAGGGATTATCCGTAATGTCTGTACCAGCTCGCATGCCAATTCATTTCACATCTTTATGCATGCAAGTGAGATGTTTAAAGCGGAAACATGATCGCAGTCAAGTTTTATTTTTGGCTGACGTTGACCGCTTTCCCTGCGCTTTAGGAATTGTCGCACTAAGTGACTATTCACAAAGCATTATTGCCGCTACTCCGACCATTGCACCACAGAGGCCAGAGACAAACTACCAGAAGTCTCCGAAGCTATACGTTTCCTTACAATCGTTATAACATTCACGTTATGAATAATTTCTGCATAACGTTATGAGCGGCCTGGCAAAATACCCCTGCCCTGCCGCTCACCCTTACGCCGGCGCTCAGGCCAGCAGTTTTTTAATGCTTTCGCGGAATTTGGCGCCTTCTTTTAGGTTACGCATTCCGTAGGTGACGAAGGCCTGCATGTAGCCCATTTTCTTACCGCAGTCATAGCTTTCGCCGGTCATCAGCATCGCGTCAACGGACTGCTTCTTCGCCAGTTCGGCAATGGCATCCGTTAGCTGGATACGGCCCCAGGCGCCCGGCTCGGTACGCTCCAGCTCAGCCCAGATATCTGCCGACAACACGTAGCGGCCCACCGCCATCAGGTCGGAGTCCAGGGTCTGAGGTTCGTCCGGTTTTTCAATAAACTCGACGATACGCGCCACCTGCCCTTCCGCCACCATGGGCTCTTTGGTCTGGATAACGGAGTATTCGGAGAGATCCCCCGGCATGCGTTTCGCCAGCACCTGGCTGCGGCCGGTCTCGTTAAAACGGGCGACCATGGCAGCGAGGTTATAGCGCAGCGGGTCCGCGGTGCCGCCGTCGAGTATGATATCCGGCAGCACCACCACAAACGGGTTGTCCCCGACTACCGGGCGGGCGCAGAGGATGGAGTGGCCCAGACCCAGCGGCTGTGCCTGGCGCACGTTCATGATGGTTACGCCCGGCGGGCAAATGGCCTGGACTTCCGC
Source organism: Klebsiella sp. GL120222-02 (assembly GCF_003097195.1). Lineage (NCBI taxonomy): Bacteria > Pseudomonadati > Pseudomonadota > Gammaproteobacteria > Enterobacterales > Enterobacteriaceae > Klebsiella > Klebsiella sp. GL120222-02. The sequence goes on along the minus strand of NZ_QEQO01000008.1, from coordinate 303,596 downwards.
CAGCAGCTGGCGCTTCACGCGCTGCTCAAGCAGGGCTTCCAGCTCGTAGGAGGTATCAAAGTGGTTTTCCACTGCATTCTTCGAGGAGTGCGTCACCAGGACAATCTCTTTGATCCCGGCGGCGACGATTTCGTCAACAATGTACTGAATCATTGGCTTATCAACGATCGGCAGCATCTCCTTTGGAATTGCCTTTGTGGCCGGCAGCATATGCATGCCTAGTCCTGCGACCGGAATAACCGCTTTCAAATTCGCCATATTCATCTTCACCTGTTTGGTTGCAAAACACGCAGTTTTGCAAAATTGTACATGTCACAAATCGATTGGAACTGATAATACACGGATACTGCCCGGGCATCTGCCCGCCAAATTCTTAAATTCACTGTCACCTAAAAGAATACACACAACTTCCTTTTACCAACAGTTTGAAGTGAGAATAATCTTATTCTCCATCGGGATATTCAGCGGCCCGCTTCCCTGCACAGCGCGATGTCGCCGCAAGGCCCATACATCGCGGCCTTTGGTACGCAGCCCCTGCCATCTGCAGGCTGCGGCGCCCATGTGTGCGGAAAGAATAGATATAGATAATTAATTTCGCCAGGCAATATATTTCAGCACAAACAGCCAGATATGGCAGGATAATAACCGTAAACCACGGCAGATAACTGCGATCGGCGCTATTCTGCGCTCACTTCATGATGTGAATTATGCCGATTTTGTGAGCGGGCTTCGCACTTCACGCGGGGATGAGGAAGGGTACCTACCGTGGCGAACGACGGGACTGCCCTCGTTTTTGCGCCGGGCAAAACGCAGCGGGTGGTGGTTCTGATATCAGCAAGCTTATTCCAGCGCGTTCCGCCATATTGTTATTTTTCCGCTGATCTTTTCTGGAACATAATTCTTTTCTGTTCTCTTAATTTGCTGGAAATATATCCACCCCTGGCGGAGTGATATCCGCGTCGTTATTGCATTTTAGACTCATCTTATCCATGATCGTGGTAACACATACCGCAGTCGTACAGGTTTTAATACATATGGAATGGATTGCCGATCCGTCAATCTGGGCAGGTCTCGTCACGCTGGTGGTTATCGAACTGGTGTTGGGTATCGATAACCTGGTTTTCATCGCTATCCTCGCCGAAAAGCTGCCGCCCGCCCAGCGCGACCGCGCTCGTATCACCGGTCTGCTGCTGGCGATGGTCATGCGTCTGCTGCTGCTGGCCTCTATCTCCTGGCTGGTGACCCTGACCAAACCGCTGATTGTTTTTCACGACTTCAGCTTCAGCGCCCGCGATTTAATTATGCTGTTCGGCGGCTTATTTCTGCTGTTTAAAGCCACCGTCGAACTCAACGAACGGCTGGAGGGGAAGGACAGCGATAATCCCACCCAGCGCAGAGGGGCGAAATTCTGGGCCGTGGTGGCGCAGATCGTGGTGCTCGACGCCATCTTTTCGCTCGACTCGGTGATCACCGCCGTCGGCATGGTCGACCACCTGGCGGTGATGATGGCCGCGGTGATCATCGCCATCAGCCTGATGCTGATGGCCAGCAAGGCCCTGACGCGCTTCGTTAACAGCCACCCGACCATTGTCATCCTCTGTCTGAGCTTCCTGCTGATGATCGGCTTCAGCCTGATTGCTGAAGGCTTCAGCTTTATTATTCCGAAAGGCTATCTGTACGCGGCGATTGGCTTCTCGGTCATGATTGAAGCCCTTAACCAGCTGGCGCTGTTTAACCGCCGTCGCTTCCTGTCGGCCAATATGACGCTGCGTCAGCGCACCACCGAGGCGGTGATGAACCTGCTGAGCGGCCAGAAGGAAAAAGCTGAACTGGATGCTGACACGGCGTCGCTGGTGGCCGATCAGGACCATCGTCCTTTGTTTAATCCGCAGGAACGGTTGATGATTGAGCGGGTGCTGAACCTTAATCAGCGCAGCGTCAGCAGTATTATGACGTCGCGCCATGATATCGAGCGCATCAACCTCAGCGCGCCCGAGGAAGAGATCCGCAGCCTGGTGGAGAAAAATCAGCACACCCGGCTGGTGGTGACCGGTGGGAAAGATAATGAAGACCTGCTGGGAGTGGTTCACGTTATTGACCTGCTCCAGCAGTCCCTGCGCCAGGAGCCGCTGGATCTGCAGGTGCTGGTCCGCCAGCCGTTGGTCTTTCCGGAGGGGTTACCGCTCCTCTCCGCGCTTGAGCAGTTCCGTCAGGCCCGCACCCACTTCGCCTTTGTGGTCGATGAGTTTGGTTCCGTCGAGGGGATTGTGACCCTGAGCGACGTGATGGAGACTATCGCCGGTAATCTGCCTAACGAGGTGGAGGAGATCGACGCCCGGCACGATATTCAGCATCATCAGGACGGTTCGTGGACGGTTAACGGCCATATGCCGCTGGAGGACCTGGTGCAGTACGTTCCGCTGCCGCTGGATGATAAACGGGAGTACCACACCGTCGCCGGTCTGCTGATGGAGTATCTGCAGCATGTGCCGCAGGTGGGGGAGACCATTGAGATTGACGGCTATATCCTGCGCACGCTGCAGGTCGACAGCCATCGGGTGCAGAAGGTGCAGATCGTCCCGCCGGCAAAGCAGGATGAGCTGGATTATGAGGTGTAATCGTCAGGCATAAAACGGCCCGGGGTATCCCGGGCGGTGGGATGGATAATCAAACCCATGCCTGATGGCGCTGCGCTTATCAGGCCTACGGGATGGCAATGCAGACCGGGGTATTACCCCCACCGCACAACCCAGGCCGGGTCAGACGTAGCCGCCACCCGGCATCCACGGGGCTCCACTCTTTGACGACATTCTCTCATCACGGGGAATTGATGCTCTACAGCAGCCACACTGCCTGATGGCGCTTCGCTTATCAGGCCTACATGGATAGCGACTCAAGCCGATGATATTGCACAAAACCCAGGCTGGGTCAGGCGTAGCCGCCACCCGGCATCAACGTGGCACACCCTCTGACGACAATCTCGCAGCCCGGAAGGCCCGGGCCGCGGGGGTGGAGATTACAGCTTATCGAGCAGCTTTTTGGCGTCTTTGCTCTCTTTGCTGCCTTTATTACGCTCAACCCAGTCGTTGAGACGCTGCTTCGCTTCATCCTGTAGCTGTTTGCGCAGGATCTGATCAACCTGCAGACTGTAGCTCAGCGACTGCCAGTCGCCGTAGATGCGCAGCGGGATGGCGGTCTGTTTCAGGCGGTCGATAAGTTTGCCCTCCCCTTTCCAGCCGCCGAGCACGCGCACGTTAAAGCGCATATCGCAGTTCTCCTTCTGCAGATCAAGCTGACCTTCGCCGGTCATCGCCATCACGTCGGACTGCCCCTGCAGGCGGTTCAGCGTCACCACCCCGTTATCCAGCGTCAGCTGGCTGCTAACAGAATCCAGGCGGGTGGCATTGTCGTAATTCTCCTGCGCCCGCACGTTGGTGCTGCGCTCCACGGCCTGCTGCACCAGTTGCTGGAAATTCAGCCCCTCGGTACGGGTATCGGCCATCTGCAGCTGGGCCTGCCCCTGCCAGTGACGGCGGAAATCATCCGCGTCAATGCGTGTTCCGGAAAACTCGCCGGTCAGCGACAGCTTGCCGGTCAGGTTTAATGAATAGTTAAAGGCTTTGATCAGCGAACCGATCTCCACATTCTGCAGCGCCGGCTGGAACGTCGCCTGCGGCGTGTCGCCACGGGCATCCAGAGTGCCGGGGAGAGAGAGCTGCCCGCCGTCGAGGTTGCCCTGCATTTTGCTGACCGTCAGCAGCCCCTGCTGGTTGCTGATTTCGCTCTGCACCTGGGTGAAGTTCAGGCCGCGCCACTGCAACTGGTCGGCGCTCAGGGCCATCCGGCCGTTAAAGCCGCGCAGGCTCTGGTAATCTTCGCGCTCATCGCTGTCGGCGATCACCGGACGCAGCGGTCGCGTCTGGCTCTGGCCCTGCTGGCTGGCGCTGCTGTCGGTCGCTGGCGAGGAGGGCGCCAGCAGGCTGTCGAGATTCAGGGTGGTCGCGTGGAGATCCAGCGACCAGTCCGGGCGATCCCCCAGCACCACGCTGCCGTTGCCGGTAAGGGTACTGCCGCTGGCCATCAGATTCAGGTTGTCAAAGCGCAGAGTTTTGCCATCTTCCTGCCAGCTGGCCTGCAGACTGCCCTGGCCATTAATGCCATCAGGGGGCAGCTCGGCGCCGCGCAGCTGCCAGCTTAGCTGGCTAAAGTCGGCTTTTAAGGAGTGGGGATAGTCGCCGCCCTGCACGGTAGCGGAGAAGCTCAGCGCCAGGTCGCGCTGGTCGCGGTTGATCCGGCCGGAGAAGTCGACGGTGGCCCGGTGATTCTCATCCTGCTCCATTTGCAGGCGGATATCACGCACAGTGACCTGCTCGCCGTTCTCATGCTGGAAGAAGAGCACGCTGTCGGCCACCTGCAGCTGGCGCACGTCGTAGGACCACCCGCGGTCCTCCGGAGCCTGCGGCAGGGTGTTGTCATGCGGCACCACCGGCGCAGCGCTATCGCGAACCGCTTCGGTTTTCGGGGTCAGCTGGATCACCGCCCCCTTGAGCATCACCTGCTTCACCTGCAGCTGGTGCGACAGCAACGGCAGCAGCGCCACGTCGAGGCGCATGTTGTCGGCGCGGATCACCGGCTCTTCGGCGCCCCGGGCTGTCAGCGTCATGCGTCCGCTGAGAATGCTGAGCTGCGGCCAGACGTGCCAGCGCAGCGGGCCATCGAGTTCAAGCTGATAACCGCTGCGCTCTGCCACCTCATGCACCATATAGGCGCGAAAATCGTTGGGATTGACCAGCAATACCAACGAGGTAAGCCCGGCGACAATGACCGCCAGCAGGATCATCAGCGTTGTCAGTATTCGTCTCATGGCACCCTCAGCAACACCCCGTTGACGTTATCAATCCTTGTCGATTCGGCTCGCCACCGCGCCCTGCTGGTCGCGATATTTGGCGTCTTCACGGCGGTTATACGGCCGGGCCGCCGGGCCCGATAATGGCTCAAAGCTTAGCGCGCCGATAGGCATTCCCGGGCGCAGCGCCAGCGGCAGTTTGCCGGAGTTGTAGAACTCAAGCACGATGCAGCCGGACCAGCCCGGGTCGATGCGGTGCGCGGTAACGTGCACCATCAGCCCCAGCCGCGCCAGTGAGGAGCGTCCGTCCAGCCAGCCCACCAGATCGGCAGGTAGGGTGACTGACTCATAGGTCACCGCCAGCGCCAGTTCGCCCGGATGCAGGAAAAAGGCCTCCCCTTCCGGCAGGACAATCTCTTCGCTCATCACGCGGTCCAGCGCGGCGCTGACCTCGGCCTTCGGACCGCTTAAATCGATAAACGGCGCCGTGTGGCCGCGGAAGGTGCGGAATTTATTACCCAGCCGTACATCAACCGTCGCGCCATTAATACGCTCAACGGGTGGGCGCGGATTGATGGCGAGTCGCCCTTCATCCAACCAGGCTTCGATATCTCGGTCACACAGACGCATGGGCTTTCTCCTTATAAGGCTGCTTCCCGCACGCTTCGCGGCGGAGAGGGCAACAGGGCTACTCTTTGCACGTTACACAATTCGGCCAGGTTATTCAAAGAACTGACTGATTTTGGCCTTCAGAATATCAATCGCGATGCGGTTTTTGCCGCCGCGCGGCACGATGATGTCGGCATACTGCTTCGACGGTTCAATAAACTGCAGGAACATCGGGCGCACAGTCTTCTGGTACTGGGCCATCACCGAGTCCATGGAGCGGCCGCGCTCGTTAACGTCGCGCTTAATACGGCGCATCAGGCAAATATCGAGCGGGGTGTCGACGAAAATAGAGAAGTTAAGCTCGTTACGCAGGCGCGCGTCGGTCAGCAGCAGGATCCCTTCAAGAATGATCACCTTCTTCGGCTCGACGTGAATGGTGTTCGGCGTGCGGGTATGCTCGACGTAGCTATAGACCGGCAGTTCAATCGGCTGGCCGCTTTTCAGCATCTGCAGGTGCTGGAACAACAGACTGTGGTCCATTGAGCTCGGGTGGTCATAGTTGGTTTTGACGCGCTCTTCCATCGACAGATGACTTTGATCTTTGTAATAGCTGTCTTCCGGAATGACGCCAATATGTTCGTCGCCAACTTGTTCACGCAATTCGCGATAAAGAGTACTGGCAATAAGACTTTTGCCAGAAGCCGATGCGCCGGCGATACCTACAATGACGCACTGATGGGACATATCAGTCATAAATTTTTGCGACCTGATTAACCTGGATAGAGATGGAGGGTGGCGGCGGACCGCCAAACGCGGCAATTATAGGGATTTCAGCGTCCCGATACCAGTGGTATGCGCCCCGGACGGCTATTCCGCCGCCGGGATCCAGTCATCGGTATACCAGATATGCAACAGCGCATACGATCGCATCGGCTGCCAGCGACGGGCATAGCGAGCGATGGCGGCCGGGGTCATTCCCGGAAAGCGCTGTTTAATCAGGTAATCATCCGGCAAAAAGATATCTTTCGCCTGCCAGCCGCGCAGAGCAAAGTAGTTTGCCGTCCAGCGGCCAATCCCGGGCAGGCTCTGCAGTTGACGCAGCCCGGCGTCGATGTCCGCTGGCGCCGTCAGGGGCAGCTCGCCGCTGAGCGCCGCCCGGGCGAGGTGGATCAGCGCCTCCGCACGCCGAAGCGGCATTCCCAGCGCCTTCAGCGCCTGCGGGTCGGCCCGGGACAGCGCCTCTGGCGTCGGGAATAACACATAGCCGGGCGCCTCCGTCAGCGGTTCGCCCCAGCCAGCCGCCACTTTGGCAGTGAGCCGGGCGGCCATCGCCACGCTCACCAGCTGGCCCAGCACCGCCCGCACCGCCTGTTCGAAGGCATCCAGCGCCCCCGGCAGGCGCAGCCCCGGCCGCGCCTGGGCCAGAAAGCCCAACGCCCCGGCGACCTGCCGCGGGTCGCAGGCTAAATCAAACAGCTGGCCAATTCGCGCATAGCAGATCTCCGCCACCGGTTGCAGCCCCGAGGAGAGGGTCACCCGCAGGCCCTGCGCCTCTTCGTCCGGCGCCAGATGAATCAGCCCGCGATGCCCTTCAACGCCAAAGCTGCGACTATAGCCTCCTTCATCAAAGCGCTCGACGCCGGCGACGGCACGCGCCTTCAGAAAACCAACCATCCACGCCCAGTCGTAAGGCGGGGTCCAGGGTAACAGCACCATAAGCTCTCCTTTATATAGCGTTTCAATGATAGTCGCCCTTGACCGTCAGCGCCTTGCTTTTAAATTCCAGTTGTCGGCTTGGCGACGATCCGCTAAAGTCGCCCCCCTTCTTCACCGGCATGGGGATTTTGCAGACGATGTTTATTGGTTTTGACTACGGCACCGCCAACTGTTCGGTGGCCGTGATGCGGGAAAACACCCCTCAGCTGTTGACACTGGAAAACGGCAGCGCGCTGCTGCCCTCGATGCTCTGCGCGCCAACGCGCGAAGCGGTCAGCGAGTGGCTCTATCGCCATCATGACGTCCCCACCCACAGCGATGAAAACCAGGCGCTGCTGCGCCGGGCCATTGCCGCCAACCGCGACGAAGACATCGAGGTGCTGCGCAACAGCGTGCAGTTCGGTCTCGCCTCGCTGCATCAGTATGTTGAAGATCCGGAAGAGGTTTACTTCGTTAAATCGCCAAAATCCTTCCTCGGCGCCAGCGGGCTGAAGCCGCAGCAGGTGGCCCTGTTTGAAGACCTGGTCTGCGCCATGATGCTGCACATCAAACTGCAGGCTGAGAGCCAGCTGCCCGAGCAGATCGACCAGGCGGTGATTGGCCGACCGATTAACTTCCAGGGCCTCGGCGGCGACGACGCGAACGCCCAGGCGCAGGGGATCCTTGAGCGGGCGGCTCTCCGCGCCGGTTTCCGCGATGTGGTCTTCCAGTTTGAACCGGTTGCCGCCGGGCTCGATTTCGAAGCCACCCTCAATGAAGAAAAACGGGTGCTGGTCGTCGATATCGGCGGTGGAACCACCGACTGTTCCTTGCTATTGATGGGCCCGCAGTGGCGGGAGCGCGCCGACCGCCAGCAGAGCCTGCTCGGCCACAGCGGCTGCCGCATCGGCGGCAACGACCTCGACATTGCCCTGGCCTTCAAATGCCTGATGCCCCTTCTCGGTATGGGCGGCGAAACGGAGAAAGGCACCGCGCTGCCGATCCTCCCGTGGTGGAACGCGGTGGCAATCAACGACGTGCCGGCGCAGAGTGATTTCTACAGCACCGCCAACGGCCGTCTGCTTAACGATCTGCTGCGCAGCGCCCGGGATGCCGACAAGGTGGCTCTGCTGCTGAAGGTCTGGCGCCAGCGTCTCAGCTATCGTCTGGTGCGCAGCGCCGAAGAGAGCAAAATCGCCCTCTCCAGCGCCGCCAGCGTCGAAACCGCGCTGCCGTTTATTCAGGACGAGCTGGCCACCGCCATCGCCCAGCAGGGTCTGGAAGCCGCGCTGGATCAACCGTTGACCCGCATTATGGAACAGGTGCAGCTCGCGCTCGACAGCAGCCAGACCACCCCGGATGTGATCTATCTTACCGGCGGCAGCGCCCGCTCGCCGCTGATCAAAAAGGCGCTGACCGCCCAGCTGCCGGGTATTCCGCTGGCCGGTGGCGATGATTTTGGCTCGGTAACCGCCGGGCTGGCCCGCTGGGCGCAGGTGGTTTTCCGCTAACCCCAGCCCACCGCCGCCGCGCAGCAGGTCTGTCCTGATCCTGCCGATGCAGATTACGCTGGAATATTCCTGGTCTCCCACGCAAAATGGCCTGTTCGTCCGGACAGGCCTGTCCACTCTTCCCCACTTCCGGGGGCGTATTATCCATACCGTAGCCAGATGTCTGCGGTCTGTATCGTTGGCATGCCGCAAGGGGGCGTGATTGAAAAGGGTGTCTGCGATCTTCGCAGCGGTCCGGCGTTGCCGGCCGCAGTTCCTGGCAGGCTGGCTGCTCAGCTGTGGATTACTCTTGCTGCTGGTCGCCCCACAGGCGCAGGCGGCGACGCGCCAGGTGGGCATTGATATTCCGGTCCAGTGGTACGCGGACGCCAGCGGCCAGATGACCATCGATCGCTTTGCCGCCCTGCCCATCGACCAGCTCGCCACCACCCGGCAGATCCCCTCCTTTGGTTATTCGCGAAAAACCTGGTGGCTGCGCAGCGAGCTGCCGGGAACGTGGTTTGCCGGGGAGCCGCGCTGGCTGCAGCTGGGCCCCTCTTTTGTCGACCATCTGACCATTTACTACCGGCCTCTGGGCAGCGATGCCCCCTGGGAACAGCGCACCTTTGGCGACCGCGACGTCGCCCGCGAGAGCGACCTGCACTACCGGGAAAGCGTGCTGATTATCCCCCCGCCGCCAACCGCCGCTGGCTATGAGGTGGTCTTTCGCCTGCACAGCACCAGCACCCTGATCCTGCTGGCCTCGCTCTCTTCGCCGCAGGAATTTGTGCAACGGGCGACCGCCGACACCGCTTTCTGGAGCTTCTATTTCGGCCTGGCCGCCGTCGCCAGCGGCGTGGCGCTGTGGCTGGCGCTGGCCCTGCGCCGGCGTCTGCTGTGGGGCATCTGTCTTTTCTCGCTCAATTATCCGCTGGTGGCCGCCCTGCACGGCTTCCCGGAGTGGTTTTTCGGCCACGCGGCGCTGCCGTTCCAGGACTTCATGATCAGCAGCCTCTCTCTGTTCAGCTATGCTACCGCCCTCTGGCTGCACAGCGAGATTTTTGATTTGAAGAAGAATATGCCGCGGCTTCATCAGCTGCTGATCGCCGCGGTGGTCCTCAACCTGGTGCTGCAGGTCAGTATTCCGCTCGGGTTTTACGGCTTCGCGATGCAGATTGAAGGGGTGATCTTCATCATTATCACCCCGGTGCTGCTGTTCACCTCCTGGTGGCTGTGGCGCAAAAAAGCCATCGACCGTAACACTCTGCTGCTGGGTCTGCTGCCGCCGTTCTACGTCGCCGCCGCGGTGCTGGTGCAGTTGTCTATCCACGGGATAATCCCGTTCCATATGGCGATCTATTCCCTCTGGCAGTATGCGCTGATCGTCCACATCATTACGGTGCTGATCATTGCCATCCTGCGGGTGCGCGCTGAAAACCGCCAGCTGGAGCAGAAGCAGCGCCTGGCGCGTGAGCTGCAGATTGAGCGTGAAGCCAGCTTCCATCAGCGACAGTTTATGGGCATGGTAGCGCACGAATTCCGCACGCCGCTGGCGGTGATCCAGGCAGCGCTGGAAAATCTCCGCCTCTCGGCCGCCTCGGCCAGCCAGGAGGCGCGCTTCGATCGCATCGGGCGCGCCGCCACCCGTCTGGTGCAGCTCACCGATAACTGCCTTGCCGACGCCCGGCTCGCCTCACACGACCTGCACGTCGATCGCCAGCAGACCGCCCTGCTGTCGGTGATCAACATGGCCGCCTCGGTGGTGGCCATCTCCCACGACCATTACCTGAACATCCGCCATCACGGCGCGGTGGAAAGCCCGCAGCTGCAGGCCGATGCCGGCCTGCTGTGCATCGCCATCGCCAATCTGCTGGATAACGCGGTGAAGTATTCGCCCCCCGGTGAAATCGCCATCGATATCCGCTCCGAAGCCGGGCATACCGAGCTGCGCATTCGCGACCACGGCCCGGGCCTGCCCGACGGGCAAGCGGAACTGATCTTTGAGCGCTATCGTCGCGGCGAGCACACGTCGCCGGTGCCGGGCGGCACCGGTCTCGGACTGTATGTTGCGCGTCAGATCGTGCAGGCTCATGATGGCAAACTGTGGCTGGCCGAGCATGGCCCGGACGGCTGCACCTTTATTCTCACCCTCCCGACAGTTGCTTAAGAGGAGAACGACGTATGGCTTTACGGCTGGCGATAATTGAAGATAACGCCGATCTGCTGGATGAACTGCTGGCCTGGCTGGGCTATCGCGGCTTCGAGGTGTGGGGCTCGCGCAGCGCCGAAGCCTTCTGGCGACAACTGCATAGCCATCCGGTGGACATCGTGCTGATTGATATCGGCCTGCCCGGGGAAGATGGCTTCAGCGTGCTGAGCTACCTGCATGAGCTGGGGCATTACGGTCTGGTGGTGGTCAGCGCCCGCGGCCAGCAGCAGGATAAACTGCAGGCGCTCAGCCTTGGGGCCGATGCTTACCTGATCAAGCCGGTTAACTTCGCCCACCTTGCGGAGACCCTCACCGCCCTTGGCGCCCGCCTGCAGCAGGATCGACCCGCCGCCCTTCCATCGGAGGCGCCCGGCACCGCGTCATCCGCCGCCACCGGACTGTGGCGTCTGCATGAGGATAAACTGATTTCTCCCGATGCCCGGACGCTGGAGTTAACCCAGCAGGAGTACCGTCTGGTGGAGCTGTTAATGCGCAATCGCAACGAGGTGTGCAGCAAGCTGGACCTCCATGCCTGCCTGTTTTCCCACGACAGCGAGCCTGACCTGCACCGCATCGACGTGGTGATTAGCCGCCTGCGCCATAAAGCGCGCCAGCAAGGGATCCACCTGCCCGTACGAGCGATCTTTGGCAAAGGACTGGCGTTTATTTCCTGATCGAAAGCGCGATCTGGCCGCTGCGCGGTGGGTGAATAACTCGCAAGTGTTAATTTTTCTCATTTTCTGAGAGAAATGAGAGGAATGAGACTGACGACGCGCTTAAGAACTTTCTTATAGTGCTAGCACATCAGGATGATGTCGTATGATTTTCAGTGGACAGGAAAACATATAACAAAACGTAATAGCCGTTCGCGGTAAATTCTGACACCATGCAGCACAAATAAGGTAAAAACGATGGCCATGCAAACGTGGTTAATATTATTGCTATGCATATTTTTCTTCAGCATCTCTGTATACAGTTTTATTTCCTATCTAAAAGACAGGAGACGGCAGAAGTTTACGTTTAACGATAAGCGTTCGACGCGTCGTAAATAATTCACTTTATAATAATTAAAAACGATTACAGGTACGTTTATAAAATCAACACACCGCATACGCCCGGAGGATTTGTCACAGCATGGCGTTATGTTTTGCATAAGGAAATAACGCCATGAGAAACATTAATGTCACCATCAATACCCGCAACACCTTTGTACGTGAATCGCTGGTCGCCATGGTTAATGATCTCTCCCGGGACGATATGCGGGCCCGTTTCTCCTGGCGCAATAACGACCTGTCAGACGAAGATATTATTATATGCGAAGTGATCCCTGGTGAAATCTATCTGTGCAATACCCTGATTAAAAACAGAAAAAAAGGCAGCTCCCTGATTATCCTCCACAGCTACGACCAGCTGCCGGAAGACGATTTCATGATTAATTGCCTGAAAGGAGTCATTTTTGTCTCGCTGAAAACGGCCAGTATTCCACAGCTGCTGGCGATCATTAAAAGCGAACTACAGCATTGTATGGACCCGTCGGCCACTGACGCCACGAGCCGGGAACTGAGCTGCGCCAGCTGCCCGCATCGTGTCCTGTCGCGGTCGCAGACCGCTGTGGTGCACGGTATTCTTGAAGGGCTGGACATGAGTAAAATCGCCGCCCTGCAGCGCGTCAGTCCCCGCACCGCCGCTTACCATAAGAATAAGATTATGGAAAAATACAGCCTGAATAATAATCACGACTTTTTCCAGTTTATGAATCTGTTACGTGAGCGCTGGTAGGCAAATAGCGAACAGAAGAGAATAAGATATTCCCGTAGTGATATTGTCTGGAATCCGAAAATAGCCGCAGGATGCTAAAAAAGCGCCAGCGCTGCCGAACATAACGTTAAACTCTGACGCTTCCTCGGTATAAAGACGTTACCGCGCGTTTTTATATAAGAAAAAAGACTAGTTACGAGGAAAACTGATACTTCGTCACATTACCCCTGACGTGCCTGTCAGGGGTCTTTTTTTTCGTGTGGAATAGCGCCCTCTGTGAAAGGGCGCGGCAGGATCAGGCTTCCGCTTTCTCGGCTTCCCAGTCCGGCTGTGCTTCCTCGTCGGTCAGCAGACCTTCGTTTTTCGACAGCATGGCGGTGGCGATGCCGTTACCCAACACGTTGATGGCGGAGCGCCCCATATCGAGGAAATGGTCGATACCCATCAGCAGCAGGATCCCGGCAACCGGAATATTGAAGCTGGGGATCGTGGCCGCCAGCACCACCAGCGCCGAGCGCGGCACCCCGGCGATGCCTTTCGAGGCCAGCATCAGGGTCAGCATCATGACCGTAATCTCGCTAAAGCTCAGCGGTACGTTATAGGCCTGAGCGATAAACATCGCGGCGAAGGAGCAGTAGACCATCGAGCCCACGAGGTTGAACGAGTAGCCAATGGGCAGGACGAACGAGACGATATTGCGCGAGCAGCCAAACTTCACCAGCCGCTCAAGGGTCTTCGGATAGGCCGCTTCGGAGCTGCTGGTGGTAAACGCCACCAGCACCGGGTCCTTCAGCATGTTCAGCAGACGGAAGACCTCTTTCTTCAGCACCATATAGCCAACGGCAATCAGCACCGCGCTGGTCAACAGCACCGCCAGGTAGTAACCGCCGATGAACGAAGCGTAGTTGAGCAGGATCCCCAGCCCCTGGGAGGCAATCACCGACGAAATGGCGGCGAAGATAGCCAGCGGCGCAACGTACATCACGTAGCCCGTCACCTTCAGCATAATGTGCGACACCACATTGAGGGCCGCCACCAGCGGGGCATTAAACTTCTCGCCCAGCGACGCGCCGGCGATGCCAAAGAACATCGAGAACACCACAATCTGCAGGATCTCGTTGTTGGCCATCGCCTCGGTGATGCTGGTGGGGATGGTATGCGACAGGAATCCTTTCAGGCTCATGCCGCTGACCGCCAGGCCGGTATCCACCGCCTCTTTCGGCACCGCCAGGTTTAACCCGGCGCCCGGGTGCTGGAAGGTGACGATCACCAGCCCGACGAGAATGGATAATACCGAGGAGGTGATGAACCACACCATCGCCTTCCCGCCTACCCGGCCAATGGTCGCCGTCTCGCCGAGACGCATAATGCCGACCGTCAGGGTGCTGAACACCAACGGCGCGATGACCATTTTGATCAACCGCAGAAACAGATCGGTCAGCAGCGTAATGTTATCCGCCCAGGCGGAGATGGTGGTCGGCGTCGCGTAGGCATGGATAGCCGCGCCGGAGAGGATCCCCATCAGCATAAAAATGACGATGAAGAGCGTGAGTTTGTTTGCGTTTGCCACAACAATGACCCCTGATTATTTAACACGTTGATTTTTAAGTGCATATGTTATTATTATGAAAATGCACTGATTTATTCACCGCATAAATCTAATTAAAGCCCTCCCGGATACAACTATTTTTTACTTTTTTAAACTAAAAGTTGATATCACCCCGGAAATCTCCAACGAGACCGCCCGGCGTCGCGGCGGTTATCCAGACATTTCTCAACCTTCTTTTCATAATTCCTCCATTTTTACGGCCCCTTCCCTCACTAAACTAGTATCATTCAGCGAAACGCTTCAGGATGAGACCGTAAACTAATGAAAGGCAGTAACATACGTCGTTGGGGCGCCGCGCTGGCGGTAGTGATTATCGCCGGAGCCGCCTACTGGTTCTGGCACGATCGTGGCACGAGCGGCAGCAGCGCTCCCGCAGCGGGACAAGGCCCGCAGGGGCCGGGCGGCGCGCGTCATGGCCGTTTCGGCGGCGCGCTGGCGCCGGTGCAGGCGGCGACCGCGACCGAACAAGCGGTGCCGCGCTATCTCACCGGGCTGGGTACCGTGACGGCGGCCAATACCGTGACCGTGCGCAGCCGGGTCGACGGCCAGCTACTGAGCCTTCACTTCCAGGAGGGACAGCAGGTCAAAGCCGGCGATCTGCTGGCGCAGATCGACCCCAGCCAGTTTAAAGTCGCCCTCGCCCAGGCGCAGGGTCAGCTGGCGAAAGATAACGCCACCCTGGCGAACGCCCGCCGCGATCTCGCCCGTTACCAGCAGCTGGTGAAAACCAACCTCGTCTCCCGCCAGGAGCTCGACACCCAGCAGTCGCTGGTGGTGGAATCCGCTGGCACCGTAAAGGCCGATGAAGCCGCCGTCGCCAGCGCCCAGCTGCAGCTCGACTGGACCCGCATCACCGCGCCGATTGACGGCCGCGTCGGCTTAAAGCAGGTGGATATTGGCAACCAGATCTCCAGCGGGGATACCACCGGGATTGTGGTTCTCACCCAGACGCACCCGATCGACGTGGTCTTCACCCTGCCGGAAAACAGCATCGCCACGGTGGTGCAGGCGCAGAAAGCGGGCAAAGCGCTCAGCGTCGAAGCCTGGGATCGCACCAATAAACAGAAAATTAGTGTCGGCGAGCTGCTGAGTCTCGACAACCAGATCGATGCCACCACCGGGACCATCAAGCTGAAGGCGCGCTTCAGCAATCTGGACGACGCGCTGTTCCCCAACCAGTTCGTTAACGCCCGCCTGCTGGTGGATACCGAAGAGAACGCGGTGGTGATCCCCGCCGCCGCCCTGCAGATGGGCAACGAAGGGCATTTTGTGTGGGTGCTGAACGACGAGAACAAGGTCAGCAAACACAGCGTGACGCCCGGCATCCAGGACAGCCAGAAAGTGGTCATCAGCGCCGGGCTTTCTGCCGGGGATCGCGTGGTCACCGACGGGATTGACCGCCTGACCGAAGGGGCGAAAGTGGAAGTTGTCACCGCCAGCGGCAGCGAGCAGGCGCAGCCCGCTCCGCGCCAGAGCGGTAAACACGGAGCGCGTTCCTGATGCAGGTGTTACCCCCAGGCCGCACCGGCGGCCCGTCCCGGCTGTTTATTATGCGTCCGGTCGCCACCACTCTGCTGATGGTGGCGATCCTGTTAGCCGGGATCATCGGCTACCGCTTCCTGCCGGTCTCCGCCCTGCCGGAGGTCGATTACCCGACCATCCAGGTGGTTACGCTCTATCCGGGCGCCAGCCCGGACGTGGTGACCTCCGCTATCACCGCCCCGCTGGAGCGCCAGTTCGGCCAGATGTCCGGCCTTAAGCAGATGTCGTCGCAAAGCTCTGGCGGCGCCTCGGTAGTCACGCTGCAGTTCCAGCTGACCCTGCCGCTGGACGTCGCCGAGCAGGAAGTGCAGGCGGCCATTAACGCCGCCACCAACCTGCTGCCGAGCGATCTGCCCAACCCGCCGGTGTACAGCAAGGTGAACCCGGCGGATCCGCCGATCATGACCCTCGCCGTCACCTCCTCCGCGATCCCGATGACCCAGGTGGAGGACATGGTGGAGACGCGGGTGGCGCAGAAGATCTCCCAGGTTTCCGGCGTCGGTCTGGTGACCCTCGCCGGCGGCCAGCGCCCGGCGGTGCGGGTGAAGCTTAACGCCCAGGCCATCGCCGCCCTCGGCCTGACCAGCGAAACCGTGCGTACCGCTATCACCAGCGCCAACGTTAACTCGGCGAAAGGCAGCCTCGACGGCCCGGCCCGCGCGGTGACGCTTTCCGCTAACGATCAGATGCAGTCCGCTGAGGATTACCGCCGTCTGATCATCGCTTATCAGAACGGGGCGCCGATCCGTCTCGGCGATGTCGCCAGCGTCGAACAAGGGGCCGAAAACAGCTGGCTCGGGGCGTGGGCCAACCAGCAGCGGGCCATCGTGATGAACGTCCAGCGCCAGCCGGGGGCCAACATCATCGACACCGCCGACAGCATTCGCCAGATGCTGCCGCAGCTCACCGAGAGCCTGCCGAAATCGGTGAAGGTTCAGGTCCTCTCCGACCGGACCACCAACATTCGCGCCTCGGTGCGCGACACCCAGTTTGAGCTGATGCTGGCCATCGCCCTGGTGGTGATGATCATTTACCTGTTCCTGCGCAACGTCCCGGCGACCATTATTCCCGGCGTCGCGGTGCCGCTGTCGCTGGTGGGCACTTTCGCGGTGATGGTGTTCCTCGACTTTTCGATCAATAACCTGACGCTGATGGCCCTGACCATCGCCACCGGCTTCGTGGTGGATGACGCCATCGTGGTGATCGAGAACATCTCGCGCTATATCGAAAAAGGCGAGAAGCCGCTGGCCGCCGCGCTGAAAGGCGCCGGGGAAATCGGCTTCACCATTATCTCCCTCACCTTCTCGCTGATCGCGGTGCTGATCCCGCTGCTGTTTATGGGCGATATCGTCGGCCGTCTGTTCCGCGAATTCGCCGTCACCCTTGCCGTCGCTATTCTTATCTCGGCGGTGGTCTCCCTGACCCTGACGCCGATGATGTGCGCCCGCATGTTAAGCCACGAATCGCTGCGCAAGCAGAACCGTTTCTCCCGGGCCAGCGAGCGTTTCTTCGAACGGGTGATCGCCGTCTATGGCCGCTGGCTGAGCCGGGTGCTGAACCATCCGTGGCTGACGCTCGGCGTCGCGCTGAGCACCCTGGCGCTGTCGATAATCCTGTGGGTCTTTATCCCGAAAGGCTTCTTCCCGATCCAGGATAACGGCATTATTCAGGGCACCCTCCAGGCGCCGCAGTCGGTCTCTTTCGCCAGCATGGCCGAGCGCCAGCGGCAGGTGGCCAGCATTATCCTTAAGGATCCGGCCGTGGAGAGCCTGACCTCGTTCGTCGGCGTCGACGGCACCAACCCGGCGCTGAACAGCGCCCGTCTGCAGATCAACCTCAAGCCGCTGGATGAACGCGATGACCGCGTCCAGACGGTGATCAGCCGCCTGCAGCAGGCGGTGGACGGCGTCCCGGGCGTGGCGCTCTACCTGCAGCCGACCCAGGATCTGACCATCGACACCACGGTGAGCCGCACCCAGTACCAGTTCACCCTGCAGGCAAACTCCCTCGAGGCGCTGAGCACCTGGGTGCCGCCGCTGCTCAGCCGCCTGCAGGCCCAGCCGCAGCTGGCCGACGTCAGCAGCGACTGGCAGGACAAAGGCCTGGCCGCCTATATCAAGGTGGATCGCGACAGCGCCAGCCGCCTCGGCATCTCAATGGCCGATGTCGATAACGCGCTATACAACGCCTTCGGCCAGCGGCTGATCTCCACCATTTACACTCAGGCGAATCAGTATCGCGTGGTGCTCGAGCAGGATACCGAGGCGACGCCGGGCCTGGCGGCGCTGGATAATATCCGCCTGACCAGCAGCGACGGCGGCATCGTGCCGCTGACCGCCATCGCCACGGTGGAGCAGCGCTTTACCCCGCTGTCGGTGAACCACCTCGATCAGTTCCCGGTGACCACCATCTCGTTTAACGTCCCGGACAACTATTCGCTGGGCGAAGCGGTGGACGCGATCCTCGCCGCCGAACAGTCGCTGGATTTCCCGACCGATATCCGCACCCAGTTCCAGGGTAGCTCGCTGGCCTTCCAGTCGGCGCTCGGCAGCACCGTCTGGCTGGTGGTCGCCGCGGTGGTGGCGATGTATATCGTGCTGGGGGTGCTGTATGAAAGCTTTATCCATCCGATCACGATCCTCTCCACCCTGCCCACCGCCGGGGTCGGGGCGCTACTGGCGCTGTGGCTGGCGGGCAGCGAGCTGGATGTGATCGCCATCATCGGCATCATTCTGCTGATCGGCATCGTGAAGAAGAACGCCATCATGATGATCGACTTCGCGCTGGCCGCCGAACGCGAGCAGGGCATGCCGCCGCGGGAAGCGATCTACCAGGCCTGCCTGCTGCGTTTTCGTCCGATCCTGATGACGACCCTCGCCGCCCTGCTCGGCGCCCTGCCGCTGATGCTGAGTACCGGCGTCGGCGCGGAGCTGCGGCGTCCGCTGGGGATCGGCATGGTCGGCGGTCTGATGCTCAGCCAGGTGCTGACCCTGTTCACCACCCCGGTGATCTATCTGCTGTTCGACCGCCTGTCGCTGCACCTGAAGCGCCGCTTCCCGCGTCAGGAAGAGGAGGCGTAAGTGAAGTTTTTCGCCCTCTTCATTTACCGCCCGGTGGCGACGATCCTCATCTCGCTGGCCATCACCCTGTGCGGCATTCTCGGCTTCCGGCTGCTGCCGGTAGCCCCGCTGCCGCAGGTGGACTTTCCGGTGATCATGGTTAGCGCCTCGCTGCCGGGAGCCTCCCCGGAAACCATGGCCTCGTCGGTGGCCACCCCGCTGGAACGCTCCCTGGGACGGATAGCCGGGGTCAATGAGATGACCTCCTCCAGTTCGCTGGGCAGTACGCGCATCATTCTTGAGTTTAACTTCGACCGCGATATCAACGGCGCGGCGCGCGACGTTCAGGCGGCGATCAACGCCGCGCAAAGCCTGCTGCCGAGCGGGATGCCCAGCCGGCCGACCTACCGCAAAGCCAACCCGTCCGATGCGCCAATCATGATCCTGACGCTGACCTCGGACACCTACTCCCAGGGTGAGCTGTATGATTTCGCCTCCACCCAGTTGGCGCAGACCATCGCGCAGATTGACGGCGTGGGTGATGTCGACGTCGGCGGCAGCTCCCTGCCGGCAGTGCGCGTCGACCTCAACCCGCAGGCGCTGTTCAACCAGGGCGTGTCGCTGGACGCGGTGCGCACCGCCATCAGCGACGCTAACGTGCGCAAACCGCAGGGGGCGCTGGAGGACAGCGCGCACCGCTGGCAGGTGCAGACCAACGATGAGCTGAAGACCGCCGCCGACTATCAGCCGCTGATCGTCCACTACCAGAATGGCGCCGCAGTGCGACTGGGGGATGTCGCCACCGTCTCGGATTCGGTGCAGGACGTGCGCAACGCCGGGATGACCAACGCCAAACCGGCGATCCTGCTGATGATCCGCAAACTGCCGGAAGCCAATATTATCCAGACAGTGGACAGCATCCGCGCCCGCCTGCCGGAGCTGCAGCAGACCATTCCGGCGGCTATCGACCTGCAGATCGCCCAGGACCGCTCGCCGACCATCCGTGCTTCGCTGGAGGAGGTGGAGCAGACGCTGGTGATATCGGTGGCGCTGGTGATCCTCGTGGTATTCCTGTTCCTGCGCTCGGGGCGCGCCACGCTGATCCCGGCCGTCGCCGTCCCGGTTTCCTTAATCGGTACCTTCGCCGCGATGTATTTGTGCGGCTTCAGCCTCAATAACCTGTCGCTGATGGCTCTGACCATCGCCACCGGCTTCGTGGTGGATGACGCTATCGTGGTGCTGGAGAATATCTCCCGCCATCTGGAAGCGGGGATGAAACCTCTGCAGGCGGCGCTGCAGGGGAGCCGCGAAGTCGGCTTTACCGTGCTGTCGATGAGCCTGTCGCTGGTGGCGGTGTTTCTGCCGCTGCTGCTGATGGGCGGCCTGCCCGGCCGCCTGCTGCGCGAGTTCGCCGTCACCCTGTCGGTGGCGATCGGCATCTCGCTGGCGGTGTCCCTCACCCTGACGCCGATGATGTGCGGCTGGCTGCTGAAAAGCGGTAAGCCCCACCAGCCGACGCGCAACCGCGGCTTTGGCCGCCTGCTGGTGGCCGTGCAGGGCGGCTATGGGAAATCGTTAAAATGGGTGCTCAGGCACAGCCGGCTGACCGGCCTGGTGGTGCTCGGCACCATCGCCCTCAGCGTCTGGCTCTACATTTCGATCCCGAAAACCTTCTTTCCGGAGCAGGACACCGGGGTGCTGATGGGCGGCATTCAGGCCGACCAGAGCATCTCCTTCCAGGCGATGCGCGGCAAGCTGCAGGACTTTATGAAGATCATTCGTGAAGATCCGGCGGTGGATAACGTCACCGGCTTTACCGGTGGCTCGCGGGTCAACAGCGGGATGATGTTTATCACCCTCAAGCCACGGGACCAGCGCCACGAGACGGCGCAGCAGGTGATCGACCGGCTGCGCAAAAAGCTGTCCAACGAGCCCGGGGCCAACCTGTTCCTGATGGCGGTGCAGGATATTCGCGTCGGCGGCCGGCAGTCGAACGCCAGCTATCAGTACACTCTGCTGTCCGACGACCTGTCGGCGCTGCGCGAGTGGGAGCCGAAGATCCGCAAAGCGCTGGCGGCGCTGCCTGAGCTGGCGGACGTCAACTCGGATCAGCAGGACAATGGCGCCGAAATGGACCTGGTCTATGACCGGGACACGATGTCGCGCCTCGGCATCAGCGTCCAGGACGCCAACAACCTGCTGAACAACGCCTTCGGCCAGCGGCAAATCTCCACCATCTACCAGCCGCTCAACCAGTACAAGGTGGTGATGGAGGTGGATCCGGCCTACACCCAGGACGTCAGCGCCCTCGACAAGATGTTTGTTATCAATAGCGAGGGCAAGCCGATCCCGCTGGCCTATTTCGCCAAATGGCAGCCGGCCAACGCCCCGCTGTCGGTGAACCACCAGGGGCTGTCGGCGGCGTCCACTATCTCCTTTAACCTGCCCACCGGCCGCTCGCTGTCGGAAGCCAGCGACGCCATTAACCGCACGATGACCCAGCTCGGGGTGCCGTCGAGCGTGCGCGGCTCCTTTGCCGGTACCGCTCAGGTCTTTCAGCAGACCATGAACGCGCAGGTGATCCTGATCCTCGCGGCCATCGCCACGGTCTATATCGTGCTGGGGATGCTGTATGAGAGCTATGTGCATCCGTTGACCATCCTCTCGACGCTGCCCTCCGCCGGAGTGGGCGCCCTGCTGGCGCTGGAGATATTCGATGCCCCGTTCAGCCTAATCGCCCTTATCGGGATCATGTTATTAATTGGCATCGTGAAGAAAAACGCCATCATGATGGTCGATTTTGCCCTTGAGGCGCAGCGCACCGGCAATCTGGCGCCGGAAGAGGCGATTTTCCAGGCCTGCCTGCTGCGTTTCCGGCCGATTATGATGACCACCCTGGCGGCGCTGTTCGGCGCCCTGCCGCTGGTGCTCTCCGGGGGCGATGGCTCTGAGCTGCGCCAGCCGCTGGGGATCACCATCGTCGGCGGTCTGGTGATGAGCCAGCTGTTAACGCTCTACACCACGCCGGTGGTCTATCTTTTCTTTGACCGTCTGCGGTTGCGTTTTTCGCGTCACTCCTCTCAACCGGTAAGCGAATAACATGACAGACCTCCCGGCCAGCGTGCGCTGGCAGCTATGGATAGTGGCGTTCGGCTTCTTTATGCAGTCGCTGGACACCACCATCGTTAACACCGCCCTCCCCTCGATGGCCAAAAGCCTCGGGGAGAGCCCGCTGCATATGCATATGATCATCGTCTCCTATGTCCTGACGGTGGCGGTCATGCTCCCGGCCAGCGGCTGGCTGGCCGACCGGGTCGGGGTGCGCAATATCTTCTTCACCGCCATCGTGCTGTTTACCGCCGGGTCGCTGTTTTGCGCCCAGGCCAGCACCCTTGACCAGCTGGTGATGGCGCGGGTGCTGCAGGGGATCGGCGGCGCGATGATGGTGCCGGTTGGTCGCCTGACGGTAATGAAGATCGTCCCACGCGATCAGTACATGGCGGCGATGACTTTCGTCACCCTGCCGGGCCAGGTTGGCCCGCTGCTCGGCCCGGCGCTGGGCGGGGTGCTGGTGGAGTATGCCTCCTGGCACTGGATCTTCCTCATCAATATCCCGGTGGGGATCGTCGGCGCCATCGCCACCCTCTGCCTGATGCCCAACTACACCCTGCAGACCCGGCGCTTCGACCTCTCCGGCTTTCTGCTGCTGGCCGCCGGGATGGCGACCCTGACCCTGGCGCTGGACGGCCAGAAAGGGCTCGGTATATCGTCACGCTGGCTGGCGGGGCTGGTGGCCGTCGGCCTCGCCGCCCTGCTGCTGTACCTGTGGCACGCCCGCGGTAACGCCCGGGCGCTGTTCAGCCTCAACCTGTTTCGTAACCGCACCTTCTCCCTCGGCCTCGGCGGCAGCTTCGCCGGACGCATCGGCAGCGGTATGCTGCCGTTTATGACCCCGGTGTTTCTGCAGATTGGCCTCGGCTTCTCCCCCTTTCACGCCGGGCTGATGATGATCCCGATGGTGCTCGGCAGCATGGGGATGAAGCGGATCGTGGTCCAGGTGGTCAACCGCTTTGGCTACCGCCGCGTACTGGTCGTCAGCACCCTGGGCCTGGCGGCGGTCAGTCTGCTGTTTATGTTTAGCGCCCTAGCCGGCTGGTATTACGCGTTGCCGCTGGTCCTGTTTCTGCAGGGGATGATCAACTCCAGCCGCTTCTCCTCAATGAATACCCTGACGCTGAAAGATCTCCCGGACGATCTGGCCAGCAGCGGCAACAGCCTGCTGTCGATGGTGATGCAGCTGTCGATGAGTATCGGCGTGACCATCGCCGGGCTGCTGCTGGGGCTGTATGGCCAACAGCATATGAGCCTCGACGCCGCCAGCACCCATCAGGTCTTTCTCTATACCTATCTGAGCATGGCGGCGATCATCGCCCTCCCGGCGCTCATCTTTTCCCGGGTACCGGATGACGTCGGCACTAATACTGTCATCCGTCGACGCAACAGGAGTGGATCGTGAAATTTTGGCGCCCGGGCATTACCGGTAAGCTGTTCCTCGCTATTTTCGCCACCTGCATCGTGCTGCTGATCAGCATGCACTGGGCGGTGCGTATCAGTTTCGAACGTGGGTTTATCGACTACATCAAGCGCGGTAATGAGCAGCGGTTAACCATGCTCAGCGACGCGCTGAGTGAGCAGTATGCCCAGCACGGCAGCTGGGCGTTTCTGCGCAACAACGACCGCTTTATCTTCCAGCTGCTGCGCACCTTCGAACGGGATAACGACGACCGTTCGCCGCCGGGACACGGCATGAAGCCGGGTCCGATGGAGGGTCAGAGGCCGGATGGGCCGCCGCCGGATGGGCCGCCCGACGGCCCCAGCGACACCCCGCCGCCGAGGCCGGAAATGCCGCCCCACGGCTGGCGCACCATGTTCTGGGTGGTCGATCAGTCGGGCCGCGTGCTGGTGGGGCCCCGTGAGCGCGTACCGGAGGACGGCACCCAGCGCAGCATTGTGGTCAACGGCGTGGAGGTAGGCAAAGTGATCGCCTCGCCGGTAGAGCGGCTGACGCGCAATACCGATATTAACTTCGACCGGCAGCAAAAGCGCACCAGCTGGCTGATTGTCGCCCTTGCCACCCTGCTTGCCGCGCTGGCCACTTTCCCGCTGGCCCGCGGCCTGCTGGCGCCGGTGAAGCGGCTGGTGGAAGGCACCCATAAGCTGGCGGCGGGCGACTTTTCCACCCGCGTGACAGTGACCGGCGGCGACGAGCTCGGCCGCCTGGCGCAGGATTTTAACCAGCTCGCCAGCACCCTGGAGCGCAACCAGCAGATGCGTCGCGATCTGATGGCCGATATCTCCCATGAACTGCGTACTCCGCTGGCGGTGCTGCGCGGCGAGCTGGAGGCGATTCAGGACGGAGTCCGGCGCTTCACCCCCGAGTCCATCCCCTCCCTGCAGGCCGAGGTGGCTACCCTCACCAAGCTGGTGGACGACCTCCATCAGCTGTCGATGTCCGATGAGGGGGCGCTGGCCTACCAGAAAACGTCGCTGGATATCATCACCCTGCTGGAGGTGGCCGCGGGCGCTTTTCGCGAGCGCTTCGCCAGCCGGCAGCTGAGCATTCAGGTGTCGCTCCCCGAGCAGGCGATGATCTTCGGCGACCGCGACCGCCTGATGCAGCTCTTCAACAATCTGCTGGAGAACAGCCTGCGCTATACCGACAGCGGCGGCAGCCTGCACATCACCGCCCGCCGCAGCGGCCGAATGCTGGTGATTGACTTCGCCGACAGCGCCCCCGGCGTCAGCGATGAGCAGCTGGCCCGCCTGTGCGAACGCTTTTACCGGGCGGAAGGATCGCGCAATCGCGCCAGCGGCGGCTCCGGCCTCGGACTGGCGATTTGCCTCAATATTGTCGCGGCCCACGGCGGCACCCTGCGTGCCGACCATTCGCCTTTTGGCGGGGTTAGCATTAAAGTTGAGTTACCTCTGGAACATGATTTACCGAGAGACGTATGACTGAATTGCCTGTAGATGAAAACACCCCACGCATTCTTATCGTGGAAGATGAACCGAAGCTCGGCCAGCTGCTGATTGATTATCTGCAAGCCGCCGGCTATGCGCCTACGCTGATTAACCACGGTGACAAGGTCCTGCCCTACGTTCGGCAGACGCCGCCGCACCTGATCCTGCTGGACCTGATGCTGCCCGGCACCGACGGTTTAACGCTGTGCCGGGAAATTCGCCGCTTCTCCGACGTTCCGGTGGTGATGGTGACGGCGAAAATCGAAGAGATCGACCGACTGCTGGGGCTGGAAATTGGCGCCGACGACTATATCTGCAAGCCCTACAGCCCGCGGGAAGTGGTCGCCCGGGTGAAAACCATTCTTCGCCGCTGCAAGCCGCAGCGCGATCTGCAGGCTCTGGACGCCCAGAGCCCGCTGATTGTCGACGAAGGTCGTTTTCAGGCCTCCTGGCGCGACAAGCTGCTGGACCTCACTCCCGCCGAGTTCCGGCTGCTGAAAACCCTCTCCCAGGAGCCGGGCAAGGTCTTCTCCCGCGAACAGTTGCTCAACCATCTGTATGACGATTATCGGGTAGTCACCGACCGCACCATCGACAGCCACATCAAAAACCTGCGGCGCAAGCTGGAGGCGCTGGACGCCGAGCAGTCGTTTATTCGCGCGGTGTATGGCGTTGGCTACCGCTGGGAGGCGGACGCCTGTCGACTGGCGTAGTGAGCCTTTTCCCGGCTCGCGCTGCGTTTAGCCGGGCTACACGTTCACCGCCCTCTGCAATCCGTAGCCCGGGTAAGGCGTTTACGCCGCAACCCGGGGAACTCCAGAGCCTATCCCCCCAGGCGTTATGAGTGCTGTCAGTGTGAGCACTGCCCAGGTTCAAAATGGCAAACAAATTAGCCATACTGAAAGATACCCATCTGATATTTACTCCCCTTCGCCGCGGCGCTACAATGCCCGCCCTTAATGTGGGGACACTCCCCAACTCGCCGCACCAGGTGCGGCGAATCTGACCTGTCATCAGAACGAGAACACCATGTTTAAACCAGAACTCCTCTCCCCGGCGGGAACGCTGAAGAATATGCGTTACGCTTTCGCCTATGGCGCCGATGCCGTTTATGCCGGCCAGCCGCGCTACTCGCTGCGCGTGCGTAACAACGAATTCAATCACGAAAATCTGCAGCTCGGCATCAATGAAGCCCACGCGCTGGGTAAAAAATTCTATGTGGTGGTCAACATCGCCCCGCATAACGCCAAGCTGAAAACGTTTATTCGCGATCTGAAGCCGGTGGTGGAGATGGGGCCGGACGCGCTGATCATGTCCGATCCGGGTTTAATCATGCTGGTGCGGGAACACTTCCCGGAGATGCCGATCCATCTTTCAGTGCAGGCCAACGCTGTCAACTGGGCGACGGTCAAATTCTGGCAGCAGATGGGGCTGACCCGGGTGATCCTGTCGCGTGAACTGTCGCTGGATGAAATCGAAGAGATTCGCCGCCAGGTGCCGGAGATGGAGATCGAGATTTTCGTCCACGGCGCGCTGTGCATGGCCTACTCCGGCCGCTGCCTGCTCTCCGGGTATATCAACAAGCGCGACCCGAACCAGGGGACCTGCACCAACGCCTGCCGCTGGGAATACAACGTGGCGGAAGGCAAAGAGGACGACGTCGGTAACATCGTCCACAAATATGAGCCGATCCCGGTGCAGACCGTGGAGCCCACCCTCGGCATCGGCGCGCCGACCGATAAAGTCTTTATGATTGAGGAAGCCAAACGTCCGGGCGAGTACATGACCGCCTTTGAGGACGAGCACGGCACCTACATCATGAACTCGAAAGATCTGCGGGCTATCGCCCACGTTGAGCGTCTGACCCAGATGGGCGTTCACTCGCTGAAGATCGAAGGCCGCACCAAATCCTTCTACTACTGCGCGCGTACCGCCCAGGTTTACCGCAAGGCCATCGACGATGCCGCCGCCGGCAAACCGTTCGATACCAGCCTGCTGGAGACCCTGGAAGGACTGGCCCATCGCGGGTACACCGAAGGCTTCCTGCGCCGCCATACCCATGACGATTATCAGAACTACGAGTACGGCTACTCCCTCTCCGAGCGCCAGCAGTTTGTCGGCGAATTCACCGGGGAGCGTAACGGCCCGCTGGCGGCCGTGGCGGTCAAAAATAAGTTCAGCGTCGGCGACAGCCTCGAGCTGATGACCCCGCAGGGTAACGTCAACTTCACCCTCGAGCATATGGAAAATGGCAAAGGCGAAGCCATGCCAGTGGCCCCGGGCGATGGTTATACCGTATGGTTGCCTGTGCCGGACGACTTGCCCCTGCAGTATGCGCTGCTGATGCGCAACTTCACTGGTCAGACAACCAGAAATCCGCACGGTAACTAGTTAATTTGCGTTATTTTTTCAGGATGTAAGGATATTAGAATCGGATCACATACCGTTTCGATCGAAACAGGTATCATCCATTTCGCTGAAAAACATAACCCATAAATGCTAGTTGTACCAGGAACCACCTCCTTAGCCTGCGTAATCTCCCTTACGCGGGCTTATTTTTTTGCCTCTCCTCCGGTCTTCGCTTGCGTCATGCGGTACACTTTATGCAACATTAAGCAATAAAGGTTCCCTTGATGATGTCTACGTTTCCTGCCAGCTTACTGATCCTTAACGGCAAAGGTGCCAATGAACCGCAGTTACGCGAGGCGGTTAACCTGTTACGCGACGAAGGGATCGATATTCACGTCCGCGTCACCTGGGAAAAGGGCGATGCCGTGCGGTTTATCGATGAAGCCCTGCAGCTGAACGTTGAAACGGTGATCGCCGGCGGCGGCGACGGCACCATTAATGAAGTGGCGACCGCGCTGGTGGAGCGCGGTAGCAAGATGGCGCTGGGGATTTTACCGCTGGGCACGGCCAACGACTTTGCCACCAGCGTCGGCATTCCGCAGGATCTGGCCAGCGCCCTCAAGCTGGCGATCGTCGGCCGCGATGTG
The DNA here is from genome assembly GCF_003097195.1 of Klebsiella sp. GL120222-02. Classification (NCBI taxonomy): domain Bacteria; kingdom Pseudomonadati; phylum Pseudomonadota; class Gammaproteobacteria; order Enterobacterales; family Enterobacteriaceae; genus Klebsiella; species Klebsiella sp. GL120222-02. The sequence goes on along the minus strand of NZ_QEQO01000008.1, from coordinate 275,762 downwards.
CCGATAGATATCGCCCGGGTGAATGATAAAACCGGCTTTATTAATATGGCGACCGGCGGGTTCGGCACCCGGATCACCACCGAAACGCCGGAAAAACTCAAAGCCGCGCTCGGCGGTGTCTCTTATTTAATCCATGGCCTGATGCGTATGGATACCCTGAAGCCAGACCGCTGCGAGATCCGCGGAGAGAACTTTCACTGGCAGGGCGATGCGCTGGTCATTGGCATCGGCAACGGCCGCCAGGCCGGCGGCGGCCAGCAGTTGTGCCCGGAGGCGTTGATTAACGATGGTTTGCTGCATCTGCGCATTTTCACCGGCGAAGAGCTGATCCCTGCCCTGTTCAGCACCCTGGCGAATCCGGAAAACTCGCCGAATATTGTTGACGGTGTCTCCTCATGGTTTGAGATCACCGCCCCCCATGAGATGACGTTTAACCTCGACGGCGAGCCGCTCAGCGGAAAAACCTTCCGCATGGAGCTGTTACCGGCGGCCCTGCGCTGCCGGCTGCCGCCCGACTGCCCGCTGCTACGTTGATCAGGCTTCGCAAAGCAAAGACGGCGCCCGGCTGGTATACAGCAGCCGGGTTCGTTGATTGAGCCTCTGAATGTTAAGGTAAAACGGCACCTGCGGCTGCAGGAAAAACCTGGGCAGGATATCGATCCAAACACCGCACTTACATTAATAGACGATATCTACAACCTCAAACTCACATAATATCAAATAATTACCCATTAAAATGGGCGCATCTGCCGTGAGACAATGCGCCATCAAGCTTAGTAGTCCGCCACCTCGCGCGCCATTTCGCGCGTATATTGCCGACTGGCGTTAACCAGCATCTGCGTATAGGCCGTCCGCGCCTCGCCGCTGACCAACGCATCGACCGTCAGGGTTTCGAGGATCTTCCCGTACTGCATCACCGCCACTTTCTGGCATAAGTGGGCAATAACCCCAAGATCGTGGGTGACCATCAGGTAAGTGAGCTTCGCCTCCCGCTGCAATTCCGCCAGCAGGTTAAGGATCTCAGCCTGCACCGACACATCCAGCGCCGACGTCGGCTCATCCAGCAGCAGCACCTGTGGCTCAAGAATCAGCGCTCTGGCTATCGCCACGCGCTGCCGCTGCCCGCCGGAGAGCTGATGCGGATAGCGCTCACGAAAAGCGCGGTTGAGGCCAACTTTATCCAGCAGCGCATTGATCCGCCGGTCGCGGTCATTGAAACGATGGATCTGCAGCGGCTCTTCGAGGATATCGCCAACGGTGTGACGGGGATGCAGCGATCCGTAGGGGTCCTGAAATACCATCTGCACCTGACGGCAGCGCTCGCGGCTAATTTCATGCCCTAAGCGCTGACCGTCGATAGCCAGCTCCCCCTGCCAGTGGGTAAACAGCCCCGCCAGACACTTGAGCACCGTCGTTTTACCGGATCCGGACTCTCCTACCAGACCGTAGATCTCGCCGGGCTTAACGTGGAAACTGACGTCATACAGCACCTGGTTACGCTTCTCCCCCTCGCCAAACGTGAGGTTGAGATGTTGAACTTCAATCATTATCCGCTCCTTAATCCGTTAACCAGCTGGCCTGACGCTGCAGCACCGGCAGTATCGGGCGACGATGCTGCATATACGGCAGCGAGTTAATCAATCCCTGAGTGTAGGGGTGACGGGCGTTATCGAGATCTTTAGCGGCGATGGACTCCACTACCCGTCCGGCGTACATCACCAGTACGCGGTCGCAGAAGCTGCGCACCAGGTTGATATCGTGGCTGATAAAAATCAGCCCCAGCCCGCGCGACTGAACCAGGTCATCCAGCAGGCCCAGCACCTGCAGGCGCACCGACACGTCCAGCGCGGAGGTGGGCTCATCGGCAATGATCAGTTCCGGGTCGGTAATCAGCATCATGGCGATCATGATGCGCTGCCCCTGTCCACCGGATATTTCATGCGGATAAAGCTGATAAACGCGCTCCGGCTGGCGAATACGCACCACCTCCAGCATCTCCAGCGCCCTGGCTTTCGCCTCATCTTTGCGCCCGGGATGATGAGTAAGCCAGGCCTCGGCGATTTGCTTACCCACGCAGACCACCGGATTAAGCGAATATTTCGGGTCCTGCATAATCATAGAGATACGTTTGCCGCGTACGCCGCGCATCTGCGCTTCGCTAAGATGCTGCAGATCGAGATCGGCAAATTGCATCCGGCTGGCGCTGACGCGGGCCTTTTTCGGATGCAGCTGCAGCAGCGCGCGCCCAACGGTGGACTTACCCGAACCGGACTCGCCGACAATGGCCAGCTTCTCATGCCCCAGCTGGAAGGAGACGCCGCGCACGGCGTGGGTCACCGCGCTACCGTTAACAAAGTCGACGCACAGATCGCGCACGTCGAGCAGCGGTGCATTATTCACTACGGGGATCGAGGATGTCACGTAGGCCATCTCCTAAGAAGTTGAACGCTAAGCTATTGATCAGAATCGCCAGCCCCGGAATAGTTACGACCCACCAGCACTCCATCATATAAGTGCGCCCGCTGGAGATCATCGCTCCCCACTCCGGCTCTGGCGGCTGCGCGCCGAGGCCGAGAAAGCCGAGGCCGGCCGCGGTCAGAATGATCCCGGCCATATTCATGGTGATACGGATAATGACCGAGGGCAGACACAGCGGCACGATATGGCGCCAGAGGACGCGGGCCGATGAAGCGCCCTGCAGACGCACGGCGGAGATAAAATCGGCCTGGCGCAGAGAGAGCGTTTCGGCGCGCGCCAGACGGGCTATCGGCGGCCAGGCGGTCAGCGTGATGGCGATAACCACGTGCTCCAGCCCCGGTCCTAAAGCGGCGACAAACGCCAGCGCGAGGACCAGACTCGGGAAGGAGATGAAAATATCGGTGACGCGCATCAGCACCATATCGACTTTACCGCCGAAATAGCCGGCGCTGACGCCCAGCAGCAGCCCGAGCGGACCGACAGTCACCGAGACCAGCAGCACGATATAGAGCGTGATGCGGGAGCCGTACACCAGGCGACTAAAGATATCCCGGCCAAACTCATCGGTGCCGAACCAGTGCTGTGTATTCGGCGCGACCAGCGCACTATTCAGGTCCTGTACCAGCGGGTTATAAGGCGCAATCAGCGGCGCGAAAATCGCCACCACCAGCAGCAGAAAGATAATGCCTCCGCCGATGGCCGTGAGCGGATTGCGCGCCATTTTGCCGATAAACCCGACGGCCCGCGCCGCCGCGCGTTGCAGCCGCTGACGGCCTTCGCCCGCACCGCCCGAAAGCGGCGAATCCAGAGAAACGGTCATGATTTTGTCCTCGGGTCAAAGAATTGATACAGCATGTCGGAGAGCAGGTTGAGCATCACGAAGATCACGCCCACCAGCAGCACGCAGCCCATCACCGCATTCATATCGCCCAGCAGCAGGCTACCGGTAAGGTAGGAGCCGAAACCCGGCCATGAGAAGACGGTTTCAATCAGCACCGCGCCTTCCAGCAGCGCGCCGTAGGCCAGCGCCACTACCGTCAGCAGCTGCACGAGGATGTTACGAAACGCATGGTTCCAGATAACCTGACGCTCGGTCAGCCCTTTCACCCGCGCGGTAATAATGAACTCCTGCGACAGCTGGGCCAGCATAAAGCTGCGGGTCATACGGCTGATATAAGCCAGCGAGTGAAAACCCAGCAGCGAGGCGGGAAGAATCAGATGATTAATGGCGTTCCAGAACACCTGGCCGTTGCCTGCCAGCAGCGCATCAACGGTCATCAGGCCGGTGCGGCGCGGCACCACACCATCCAGCCCGAGATCTACCCTCCCGGCGCCGCCTACCCAGCCAAGCCAGGCATAGAACACCAGCAGTCCCATCATTCCGACCCAGAAGATCGGCGTCGAGTAGCCCGCCAGGCTGATAATGCGTACCACATAATCGGAGACGCTATTGCGCCGCGCCGCCGCCAACACGCCCAGCGGAATACCAAGACCCGCGCCGACAATAATCGCCATCGTTGCCAGCTCCATGGTGGCCGGGAAGACGCGGATAATATCGTCCACCACCGGTTTCCCGGTCAGCAGCGCGTTGCCCAGATCGCCGTGCAACAGGTTGACGAAATAGATGCCAAACTGGGTGGTCAGCGATTTATCAAACCCCAGCTGCTGGTAAACCTGCTGATAGGTGCTCTGGTCAGCATCCGGGCCGACAATCGCCAGCACCGGGTCGATGGGCATGACGCGGCCAATGGTAAAGGTCAGCAGCAGCAGGCCGAACAGCGTAATCACCACCTGCAGCAGCCGTTTGGATAAGCGCCGGCCGCGTGAGCCGGGCGCAAGGATTGCGGTACTCATCCTTTATCTCCTTCGCGGACTTTATAGACGTCACGCAGAAAAGTGGTGGCGGAGGGGTGCGGCTGATACTCCCGTACCTCGTTGCGCACGACGACCGAATCAACCATCTGCGAAAGCGGAATTAAAGCCGGAACCAGCTGGTCGTAGCGTGTCTGGATGGCCTGGTAGTCAGCCACCTGTTTTTGCGGATCGCGTTCCAGCAGGGCCTGGTCAATCATCGTATTAAGCTGCGGGTCGTAAAAACCGGTACGCCAGCCCTGGAAGTTGGTCAGACGCGCCTTATCACTGTTATCCGGGTTATAGACCAGCGCGCGCAGGCTGGAGTGAGGATGCGGCTCCATTCCGCTGCCGCCGCGTCCCACCAGCAGGTCAAATTTACGCTCGCGCATCGCGCCGTAGATCTGGTTACCGGTGCCGGTGATGATTTTGGCGTTAATCCCCGCCTGCATCAGCGTCGACTGCACGGCGATAGCGATGTTAAGAAATGGCTGATCGGAGAGTACCCGCAGCGTGGTATCAAAGCCGTTGGGATATCCCGCTTCCGCCAGCAGCTTTTTCGCCCGCGCCACGTCCAGCCTGTAGCCAGGGTCGGGCAGCGTGGATGGCATTCCCGCTTTGATAGGCCGCTGGTGCAGCACGCCGTAGCCCGGCATCAGCGCTTTATTGATACCTTGATAATCAATCAGATAGCGCACCGCCTCGCGCACTTTCGGATTGGCGAAGTGCGCCTCTTTCATGCTCATCGCCACGTAGTACATGGTGCCGCGCTGCACCGCATCGACGGTCAGCAGCGGGTCGCTGCGCAGGGCGTTGATATCGGAAACCGCCATGTTGTTGGCAATATCGAGGTCGCCTTTTTCGATCATCAGGCGCAGAGTTTGCGACTCCTGGAAATGACGCAGTACCACGCGGCTCATTTTCGCCTCGCCGCGCCAGTAGTCAGGATTGCGCTTCATGCGCAGCACCTCTTTTGCCTGCCAGGTTTCCAGCGTAAACGGCCCGGAACCGGCTTCATGGGTGGTTAGCCAGCGGTTGCCCCAATCGTTATCCTGCTGGTGGCTTTGCACCGTTTTACTGTCCAGCACCCCGAGGTTGCCCAGCGCCGCCAGCGAGTAAATCACCAGCTGCGGATCGTTATCTTTGGGTAATACGATTTGCACCGTGAAGCGGTCCGGCGCGCTGACCTGGCTGTCGATATTTTTCTTACTGAAGCCATAGGATTTCCATACCGAGGCCTGTGCCAGGTTGAGATGCAGGATGCGCCGCATCGACCACACCACATCGGCGGCGGTCAGCAGGTTACCGGAGTGAAACTTGACGTCATCGCGCAGATGAAAGGTCAGGGTTTTGCCGTCGGGGCTGATATCCCAGGATTTCGCCAGCGCGGGCTTAACGGTGGTGAGCTGCTCAGGGTCCAGCTCCACCAGCGAGTCGTAGAGGTTGACCACGATCCCCACCACTTCGTTACCGGTCATCGCCGCCGGGTCAAGGGTGAGCAGGTTATTCATATTCATGCCGATGATGAGCTGATCGGGCGGCGTTTTCGCCACCGCCGCCCCGCTTCCCATCGACACGGCGAGCGTGAATAAACACGCTGCCAGTAGGGAGGTTTTTTTCATATCTCTGTTTGCCTGTACTGTAGGGTACATGTTGCCGGATGGCGGCATTTTCGCCTTATCCGGCCTACCGGGCCGCAGACCCGATAAGCGCAGCGCCATCGGGCATTTATTTTTTTAAATCAGTCGTGGCTAACGGTATTGGCTTCGATATACGCAAAATTAATGTCTTCGCCGAGGCCCGGACGTTGTGACAAATGCACAAATCCCTGATCATCCATCGGGTCGACAATGCTGTTGAGGTAAGCCGCCGGTTCATCGTAGTCGAGGAACGGATGCAGCAGGCCGCGCTCATACCAACGGCAGTTACGGATCGCGCCCACCACCGCCAGGCTTGCCGCGCCGTTGCCGTGGACTTCGCAATCCATGCCGAAAGATTCCGCCAGCGCCGCCACCTTCATGGTCGGGGTAATGCCCCCCACGCCGTTAGCGCCGGCGCGCAGAATGTCGCAGGCTCCGGCTTTCACCCATTCGGCGCGCATGTGGTGCTTGCCGCCGAAGCTCTCCGGCCCGACGATGGGAATCGACAAGTTTTCCGCCAGCCACGCGTAGGAGGACATCGAATCCTCCTCCATCGGCTCTTCAAACCAGGCGAAATTGAGTTTTTCCAGCGCTTTGCCGATCCACAGCGCCTCGGCGCGGCTGTACCAGTGATAGCCATCAATCATCAGGTCAATATCCGGCCCTACCGCTTCGCGCACCGCCGCGCAGGCTTTAATGTCCATTTTGGGATTGGGCGCAAAAGAGATTGGCGGCATCCAGGTGTGCAGTTTGATGGCCTTGTAGCCGCGGGCGACCAGCTTTTCGGCAAAGGCGGCATACTCTTCCGGGGTCGACAGGCCGCCCGGTAGATCGTCGCCGCACATGGTGCTACCGTAAGCCGGGACGGTGTCGCGATAGCCGCCAAGCAGCTTGTAGACCGGCATCCTGAGGCTGCGGCCAATCAGGTCCCACAGCGCTTGTTCAACAAACGACAGCGCGCGCTCCGTTAGCTGATGTGCGCTGCCGCGCTGCCAGTGGTTAAGATCCTGCCAGATACGCTCGCGGTTAAACGGGTCCTGCCCCACCAGCACTTTGCGAAAAAAAGTATTCACCACGAACGGGCGCACGACTTCCGGAGGCGCAAACGAAAAACCCTGCGCCCCATCATCAGCGGTGATGGTCAGCATCGCCATTTTGGCCATGCTTTCAGCCCCCGGATGGGAGTGCCCGGCGCTGTCGGAAACCCGACGAGTGGGATACTGGAAAACGGTGACATTCACAGATTCAATTTTCATGCTCAATCCTTATCACGGCCAAATCCGATCGACAGAGACAAATCGGCAAAGCGGTTTCACATTATTGAAAATACGTTTCAATATATAATCTAAGCACAATTACGTAGCAGTGCCTCGGACAAACACCGCTAAGCAAGGCCATAAATTTGGGCATTGGCACAACAAGACGTGACTGTTTTCACAAAAGATGAGCGAAATGTGAGGCGGATCGGCATGGAGAAAAAAGGGCGTGAGCGCAGAAAAGAGAGTGACCGACCGTGTACATCCCGGGATTTTCTGCGCTCACGAAAGCGTAAGTTATGTGACCGTCGCTGGCTCGGCGTTAAGCGCTTCCAGCAGTTCAGGTAAGGTTTGATAGCGGCCGACAGCGGCCTGATAGCGCCCCTGTCGGCTATCTTCGGCAACCACCGCCGTGGGAATACCGGCGGCCTGAGCCGCGCAAAAACCGTTGTAACTATCCTCAATCACCAGACACTGGCTGGCGTTGAGATTGAGCTTGCGCAGCGTCGTCAGGTACACCGCCGGGTGCGGTTTGCCGCGTGGTTCATCATCTGCGCTGCAAACCACGTCGAAAAAGTGCCAGAGCGAGAGCTTGTTCAGCACAGCGGCAATAACCTGGCGGGATGATGACGTGGCGAGCGCAATTTGATAGCCCGCCTCGCGAAAATAGCATAACGCCTCATGCACGCCGTGCATCGGCTCGCCTTCGGTGGCGATCAGGCCGGTAATACGCTGTAATATCGCGGCTTCAAGCCGCTGCGGGTCGAGATCAAGCTGAAAATAGCGGCACCAGGTGCCGGCGATTTCGTCGAGGCGTTTGCCTTTGGTGAGGGTTTCACACTCATCCACGCTCGCCGTTGCCCCCCACTGCGCGAGGGCGTCAATCTGCGCCTGGCGCCACAGCGCCTCGGAATCAATAATCACGCCATCCATGTCAAAAATAACCGCCTGCATACTCATTCGTTCACCTCATTAAGGCTGGCATGCGCTTCATGCCAGCCGCATCACCTAAGAGAATTCAACCTGCTCGCGGGCGGTTGCTTCCTTGTGGGAGAACCCCGGTTGCTCCACGCGGATAAAGGCGCAGAGGAAAAAGGCCACCACGTACAATGCGGTGTAGGCGATCACCACCCCGATGGTGCTGAAGAACGGCAGCAACACCACGGCAATCGCCGGCGCGAGAAAGTTCGACATCCCCGCCGACAGGTTATAGACCGAAATCGCCGCGCCTTTGTGCTTCGGCTCCAGCGCCGGGAACACAGCGGCCAGCGGCACGAAGGCGGCGACAAAGATCCCGAGGGCGATAGCGGGGATCAGCGCCATCGCAAAGCTATGGCCAAAGTGCTGAGGGATGTAGTAAAACGCCAGGCTGGAGAGCGCCATCCCGATGCAGCCGAACCAGCGCACCACCTTCATCCAGCCCAGTTTTTCCCCCAGGATCCCCCAGAGCACGTTAGAGAAAATGGTGGTGAAGAAGAAGACTGCCCATACCTGGAGCCATTCTGAAGTGGTGAAGCCCAGCTCATCGACAAACATCATCGGCATAATGACCGCAAAACCGAACAGCGAGAGAGTATTGATAATCCTGACCATGCTCGACAGCAGAATATTGCGGTTGGTATAGAGCAGCGTCGCGGCGCGTCCCAGCTCGGAAAATTTCTGGCGAGTGGTGAGATTCTGCATATGCTGCGGCGTTTGAATATGGCGCAGGGAAGCCAGGGCAATCACGCCTCCGGTGACGCAGAAGGCCAGCGCCAGCCATAAAGTCCCCAGTTCGCCAATGTGCGGAATGGTGAAGCTCGGAATATAGCTGCCGAACACGCCGATGCCGATGGAATAGACCGCCCAGAACCAACCGATGGCCGAGCTGGCATTGTCGCTTTTGACGTTATGGACAATCGCCACGATAAACGAGTAGAGGAACAGCGGATAGGCGAAGCCGCGGATGCCGTAGAAAATCAGGATCAGCGCATAGTTGGCGTGACCGAGGCCGAAAACGAGGAACAGCACGTGGAACACGCACCACAGCACGAAGCCAATCATCATCGTTTTCAGCGGGGTGATAATTTCCGCCACCACGCCGGAAATCCACGCCGACAGCGCGGCGGCCAGGCCGTAGAGGGTAAAGGCAAAGGAGGCCTCCGCCGGAGAGAAGCCGAGCGCTTTGATATAGTGCGACAGAAAGGCTAATTCAAAACCGTCGCCGGTCATAAATACGGCAATGGCGATGTATCCCCAGAGCAGGTTCAGGGGTAAACCGAGCCACTGTTTATTATTGATAGACATAATGACCTCGTTTTCAGGGTACAGGGTGGCCGCTCCGCGATGTGCAACGAAGCGGCTGTTATGATGAAAATCAGTGCTGCCGATAATTCAGGTCGTTTAAATACAGGTCTTTAAACTGCGCGTAGCGTTGCATCAGGGTGTGGTGGCGAACGGGATCCGCACGCCAGGTCTGCCAGACTTCCGGTTTTTCACACACCGCGGCAATCGGTTTGCCCGCCGCCAGGCAGGCCAGCCGCGCCGCGCCCAGCGCGCCGCCGGTCTCTCCCCCTTTATGGGTCACCACCGGCATAGCGAGAATGTCGGCCAGCAGCTGGGCCCAGAAAGGACTGCGGGCGCCGCCGCCCACCAGCGAGCACTGCGCGATGGGCGTACCGCTCTCTTTCAACGCCTGCAGGCCGTCGTTGATACCGAAGCTCACCCCTTCCAGCACCGCGTAGCCAAGCTGGGCGCGCAGGCTGGCGTGGGTCATGCCCCAGAACATGCCGCGCGCGTCAGGATCGTTATGCGGGGTACGTTCGCCGGAGAGATAGGGCAGGAAGAACGGGGCGTGGGCTTTCTCCTCCTCGCTGAGCTCGGCAATTTCCGCCAGCAGCGCCACCTCCGTGGTGCCGGTCAGGCGGCAGAACCACTGCAAACAGCTGGCGGCGCTCAGCATGACGCTCATCTGGTGCCACAGGTTCGGCAGCACGTGACAAAACGCATGTACCGCCGACTGCGGCGCCGGACGATAGGCGTCGGTCACCACAAACAGCACCCCGGAGGTGCCGAGCGAAATAAACGCATCCCCCGGCGAGACCGCGCCGACGCCAATGGCGCTAACCGCGTTATCCCCCCCGCCCCCGGCCACCACCACCGAGGCGTTCAGCCCCCAGCGCGCCGCCACCTGCGGATCAAGGGTGGCGGAAACCTCGCAGCCTTCGACCAGCGTCGGCATGTGGCTGCGCGACAGGCCGCACTTGTCCAGCAGAGCGTCGGACCAGTCGCGCTTCGCCACGTCCAGCCACAGCGTCCCGGCGGCGTCCGACATGTCGGAGACTTTCTTCCCGGTCATCCGATAGCGCAGATAATCCTTCGGCAGCAGCACCGTTGCGGTGCGCTGAAAGTGTTGCGGCTCATGACGGCGCACCCACAGCAGCTTCGGCGCGGTAAAGCCCGGCATCGCCAGGTTGCCCGCCACCTGATGCAGCTCCGGCGCCATCGCCTCCAGCTCGGCGCACTCTGCGGCGCAGCGGGTGTCGTTCCACAGAATGGCCGGACGGATCGTCTCCCCCTCTTCATCCAGCAACACCGCGCCGTGCATCTGTCCGGAGAGACCAATCGCCTTGATGGCCGGCCAGTGCTGCGCGCATTTTTCCCGTAGCGTGCTCATCAGGTACTCCGTCGCCTCCCACCATAGCTCCGGTGATTGTTCTGACCAGTGCGGATGGGGCCGCTGAATGCTCAGCGGCGCGCTATGGCTGGCGATAACCTCATAGTTCTCATCAATGACCAGCGCTTTGACTTCCGATGTGCCGAGATCGATACCCAGATACATAGCCACCTCTTTATTTAATCAGCGTGTAAACGGCGGCGACTTTCTCGCGCATCAGCGCCAGGAAATCCGCGTTATTGGCAAGGTCACCAAACAGGGCTTTATCGCGGGCATAGACAGCCACCGGATCCTGAGCCTCATACATCTCATGCACCGCCTGCGCATCCAGGATGCCGTCCTGGTACTGATAGGGCAGCGTTCCCTTATGCCACTGCTCCATAAAGACGAAGAACAGCGCCGGCAGCATGGCGGTCGCCTCAGGGCGGACGCCGCGCTGATAGCACTCCTGCAGCGTGGGGGCGATCATCGCCGGAATTTTCGAGAAGCCGTCGGCGGCGACGCGCTGGTTGGTGTCCTGGATATAGGGATTGGTAAAGCGCTTAAGCACCACATCCCGGTAGGTGGGCAGATCAATGCCGTTATCGCCGAGGCAGGGAATGACATCCTCCGTGACGTAGCGGTCGGCAATGGCGTAGATAACATCGGTCAGCGTGCTTTCATGAATATACTGCTGGCCAATTAAGGTTCCCGCCCAGGCAATGCAGCTGTGCGACGCGTTCAGAATGCGGATTTTCGCCTCTTCATACGGGATGACCGACTCGACCATCTCCACGCCGACCGCTTCCAGGTTCGGGCGGGCATCACGGAAGTGGTTCTCCACCACCCACTGGATAAAGGTCTCCCCCATCACCGGCGCTTTGTCATCAATCCCGGTTTGCGCTTTGATACGGGCCGGCAGATCGGCCGCCGGACGCGGGGTGATGCGGTCCACCATGGTGTTCGGACAGGTGGTATTGGCCGCCATCCAGTCAATCACCGCCTGTTTGCCGGTGAGCTGCAGGAACTCGACCATGCCGTCGTGGAAACGCTCGCCGTTGTGGCGCACGTTGTCGCAGTTGAGCAGGGTCAGCGGCCCGGCGTCGTCGGCCATGCGCTTCTCCAGGATCCGCGCGAGGGTGCCATAAATGGTTTTGCACTCGCCTTGCAGGTCGGCCTGCAGATCGGGGTTACTGGTTTCCAGCTGATGGCGGGTGTTCAGGTAGTACCCCCCTTCCGTCACAGTAAAGGCGATAACTTTGGTCTGCGGGTTCGCCCCTTCGTTAATCAGCGGCTGCAGCCCGGCCTGCCACGGCAGCAATTTCTGGATAGAAGTAATTTCTTCATATTCGCGCTCCCCTTCCGGGCTGACGGTCTCCAGGACGTAACGTCCTCCCTGCGCCGCCAGCGCCTGCACCACCTGCTCGGCGTCGTTACGAATATTTCCTGCCGCGATGTGCCAGCGCTTATCCCCGGACGCTATCAGACGATGCAGATACCACGCCTGATGCGCGCGATGAAAAGAACCCAGACCGATATGAAGCCATGTGAATTGATTGTTCATGTTCTGTTCTCCTTGAGTTGATGGCGCCACTGTAATTGATCATTTGACCAAAATAAGAGCCACGGATCACAAAAGAACAATTACCCAATTAAATTACAAATGACCAGACAAGAGCAAAAGCTTGCCAGTTATGCCAACCACGGCGAGAATGCGGGTATTCGCCGGGCCAATTGCGAGCCCTGGTCAGCAACTTAGGGCGGGAAACCATGAGTAAAGAAGACGATATCCGGTTGGATCAGAAGGTGCGTGCCGCATGGATGTACTACATCGCCGGTCAGAATCAGAGCGAGATCGCCAGCCAGCTGGGCACCTCCAGACCGGTGGTGCAACGGCTGATCGCCGCCGCGAAAGAAGAAGGGATAGTGTCGATTAATTTGCACCATCCGGTAGCAAACTGCCTCGATTATGCGCAGTTGCTGCAGGAAAAGTACCGGCTTCTCGAGTGCAATGTGGTCCCCGCCTTTAGCGAAGAAAGCACCCTCGACAGCGTGTCGTTTGGCTGCTATCAGCTGATGGCTCGCTATCTGCAGGATGATAAGGAGAAAATCATCGGCCTGGGCTCGGGCCTGACCCTGAAAAAAGCGCTGCAGCGCATCGATTTTGACAGCCTGAATACCCGCTGCGTGGCGCTGATCAGCGCCATGAACGCCGACGGGCAGTGCAATTATTACGATGACGTGCCCCTGCTGCTGACCCGCAAAATTAAGGCCAAGTACTATCAGTGGCCGGCGCCGCGCTACGCCCAGAGCGCGGAGGAGCATGAGATGTGGTGCACCAACCGCTTATTCCGCAGCGTCTCCGGCGTCGCCCAAGAGGCGGACGTGATTTTTGTCGGCATTGGTCCCCTGGGCACGCAAAGTCCGATCTTTAAAGACGGGTTTATCAATCAGGCGCAAATGGATGAGCTGACCGCGCGCGGCGGCATCGGAGAGATCCTCGGACGGTTTATCGATGCGGAAGGCCACGTGGTAGACAGCGAGATCAACCGCATGATCACCAGCTATGATATCCGTCAGAACCACTGCCCGCGTATTGCCGCGGCCTGTGGAGAATACAAACGACCGGCGATCCTGGCGGCCCTTAAAGGCGGCTGGATCAATGGTCTGGTGACCGATGAACATACCGCCCGCTGGCTGCTGACGCGGTAACGGCGCGGCCTGAAGGCGCATACACAACGGTAACCCCGGTGCGCGTCGCGCCACCGGGGATCCCAACGATACTCGTGCTTATCAGGCGATAGTCACTTTCCCGTCAAGGTAGACGTCCTGCACGGCATTGATCAGCTTCACGCCGTCAGCCATCGATTTCTTAAACGCTTTGCGACCAAGGATCAGCCCCATACCGCCGGCGCGTTTATTGATCACCGCTGTGCGCACCGCGTCGGCAAGGTCGGTCTCCCCGCCCGCCGCGCCGCCGGAGTTAATCAGCCCGGCGCGGCCCATATAGCAGTTGGCCAGCTGGTAGCGCACCAGATCGATGGGGTTATCGCTGGTCAGTTTGCTGTACACCCGATCGTCGGTATAGCCGAAGTTAACCGCTTTGTAGCCGCCGTTATTCTCCGCCATTTTTTGCTTAACGATATCGGCGCCGATGGTGGCCGCCAGGTGGTTGGCCTGACCGGTCAGGTCCGCGGAGACATGATAGTCGACGCCATCTTTCTTGAACGCCGAATTGCGCAGATAGGCCCACAGCACGGTGACCAGGCCCAGCTCATGGGCCCGCTCAAAGGCGGCGGAAATCTCTTCTATCTGACGACGCGATTGTTCCGAGCCGAAATAGATCGTCGCTCCCACGGCCACCGCCCCCATATTGAACGCCTGCTCAACGCTGGCGTAGAGGGTCTGGTCGTATTCGGTGGGGTAGCTCAGCGTTTCGTTATGGTTGAGCTTCACCAGGAAAGGGATGCGATGCGCGTAGCGGCGCGACACCGAGGCCAGCACGCCGTAGGTCGACGCCACGCAGTTACAGCCGGCTTCGATCGCCAGCTCGACGATATTTTTCGGATCAAAGTACAGCGGGTTGGCGGCGAAGGAGGCGCCCGCCGAGTGCTCCACGCCCTGGTCAACCGGCAGAATGGAAAGGTAGCCGGTTCCCCCCAGGCGTCCGGTATTGTACAGGGTCTGCATATTGCGTAGCACCGCCGGTGGTCGGTTATTATCCACCATCACCCGATCAACATAATCTGCCCCAGGCAGATACAGCTGGTCGGCCGGAATGGTTATACAACGGTGCTGCAACAGGCTCTCGGCATCTTTGCCCAGCAACTGCGTAATATCAGTCATAGCAATCTCCCGTAAGGCCGGCCGAAGCCGGCATGCATTATCCCAACCCAATTTTTTTGGGCAGGTTAAGCCTGGTACCGACTTAGCCTATTTTCCAGCCGGGGGGCCATTTTTTCAGGAGATTCTGCTGTCCCGTTGCGCTGCCATTTACCACCAGGCGTGGAAATGGTGCACCGGCCCGATGCCGTGGCCCACTTCCAGAGAGTCGGCCTGCGCCAGGGCCGCCGACAGCCAGGCCTTCGCCTCGGCGACGGTGGCCGCCCAGTCCGCATGACGGGGGCGCAGCGCCGCCAGCGCGGCGGAGAGCGTGCAGCCGGTGCCGTGGGTATTTTTGGTCTGCACGCGAGGCGTGGTAAACCGCTGTTCCCCTTCGCGGGTGAAGAGCCAGTCCGGGCTTTCGGCGTCGTCGAGATGGCCGCCCTTCATTAATACCGCGCCGCAGCCCAGCGCCAGCAACGCCCGCCCCTGCTCCAGCATCTCGCGCTCGGTGCGCGCATGGGGGGCATCGAGTAGCGCGGCCGCTTCCGGCAGGTTCGGGGTGATCAATGACACCTGCGGCAACAATCGTTGACGCAGGGTCTCCACCGCCGAGGCCGACAGCAGCGGATCGCCGCTTTTCGCCAGCATGACGGTATCCAGCACCACGTTGGCCACCCGGTAGCGCGCCAGCCGCTCGGCCACGGCTTCCACAATATCGGTCTCCGCCAGCATGCCGATTTTGGTGGTATCGATACGCACATCGCTGAACACCGAGTCGAGCTGCGCGGCCACAAAATCCGGTTCGATGCGATAGACCGACTGCACGCCGCGGGTATTCTGCGCCACCAGGGCGGTGATCACCGAGCAGCCATAGGCCCCCAGCGCGGAGAAGGTTTTCAGATCGGCCTGGATACCGGCCCCACCGCTGGGATCGGTGCCGGCGATGGTCAGGGCGTTGATGCGTTTCATCCCTGCACCTCCTGATACAGCGCGTCGAGAAACGCCGGAATAAAGCTGCCAGGGCCTCCCTGACGGGCGGCGATCTCCCCGGCCTGCTTCATCAGCCCGCAGGCGGCGGCCACGTTTTCCAGCCGGTCTCCCGGCAGCGCCGCGCTCGCCGCCACCACCGCCGACAGCGCGCAGCCGGTGCCCACCACCCGGGTCATCAGCGGATTACCCCCCGCCACGCTGAGCACCCGCTCGCCGTCGGTGACGTAGTCCACCTCGCCAGTGACCGCCACCACGGTAGCCAGCCGGCGAGCCAGCGCCTGGGCCGCCGGCAGCGCCGCGGCGGCCGTATCGGTGGTATCCACCCCGCGCCCGCCGGCGCTCATCCCGGCCAGCGCCAGAATTTCAGAGGCATTGCCGCGAATGGCCGCCGGCTGGAGGGCCAGCAGCTCATGACAAAAGGCCGTGCGCACGGTCAGGGCGCCGACCGCCACCGGATCCAGCGTCCAGGGCCTGCCGGCCTGACGGGCGTGCTCCACCGCGGCGCGCATCGCCACGGCGCGATCTTCGGTCAGGGTACCGACGTTAATTAACAGCGCATCGGCGATAGCGGCAAACTGCGCCGCTTCGCGGGGATCGATCACCATCGCCGGCGAGGCGCCGACGGCCAGCAGAACATTGGCGGTAAAGGTCTGCACCACATCATTGGTCATGCAGTGCACAAGGGGGGAATGGGCGCGCAGCAGATGGCGCAGGTGCGCGACAGGCGCGGGATTCAGCAGCTCAGGCATGGTTTGCTCCCGCCAGACGAGGTAGAAGCAATGACCCTGCGGTCTCTGACTTCCCTACGCTGGCATTATCCAGATCAGGTGGTACGGGTATTTCTCAGCCTTCAACGAAGAAGGGCACCCCGAGTCATAAAAGCGGTACAACATTTTCAGTCAGCAGGGTACGAAATGTGGCGGTGTAACACAAGCCGGCATGATTTCTTTTCCCGTATATGTAAGTACTACAAAAGGAGTAAAACACGCATTTTTTGTAAGCAAAACTGGATGAATGTTAATGCATGGTTATATTTAAAAAACCTGTAACAAACAACCACCTGCGTTAAATCGGTAAAACCGAATAAACCATGCCATTAATGAGGATTCCAATGAAATTGACCCCGATAGTAAAAGGGTTAGCGTTAGCGGGTTTGTTAAATAGTCTCGCTTTCGCCGCCTCGGCGGACACGTCAGCCAAAGAGGCGACCGAAGCGACCAAAAAAGCGAACGATGCCCTCTACAATCAACTCCCCTTCTCCGATAACACCGATTTCACCAATGCGCATAAAGGCTTTATTGCCGCCCTGCCGCCGGAAGTCATTAAAGGCGAACAAGGCAATGTCATCTGGGATCCGGGCCAGTATGCCTTCATTAAAGAAGGGGAAAAAGCGCCGGAGACGGTGAACCCGAGTTTGTGGCGCCAGTCGCAGCTGATTAACATCAGCGGCCTGTTTGAAGTGACCGACGGGGTCTACCAAATCCGCAACCTCGATCTCTCCAATATGACAATTATTGAGGGTAAAGAGGGGATCACCGTCGTTGACCCGCTGGTCTCGGCAGAAACCGCCAAAGTGGGCATGGACCTGTATTACAAAAACCGCGGTAACAAACCGGTCGTCGCGGTGATCTACACCCACAGCCACGTTGACCACTACGGCGGCGTGCGCGGTGTGGTTGATGAAGCGGATGTGAAGTCCGGCAAAGTGAAAATCTACGCGCCGGCCGGCTTTATGGAAGCTGCCGTGGCGGAAAACATCATGGCCGGGAACGTCATGAGTCGCCGCGCCAGTTATATGTACGGCAACCTGCTGAAGCCAGATGCCAAAGGCCAGGTGGGCGCCGGGCTGGGCACCACCACCTCTGCGGGTACCGTCACCCTGATTGCGCCAACCAATATTATTGACAAGGACGGCCAGAAAGAGGTGATCGACGGCCTGACCTACGACTTTATGCTGGCGCCGGGCTCCGAAGCGCCGTCAGAAATGCTGTGGTATATCGAAGAGAAGAAACTGATCGAATCCGCAGAAGACGTCACCCATACCCTGCATAACACCTACTCGCTGCGCGGGGCGAAGATCCGTGAACCGCTGCCGTGGTCGAAATATATCAACCAGGCGATCGTTCGCTGGGGCGATAAGGCTGAGATCATTATGGCTCAGCACCACTGGCCGACCTGGGGCAACGAAAACGTGGTTAACCTGCTGAAGAGCCAGCGTGATCTGTATCGTTACATCAACGACCAGACCCTGCGGATGGCTAACGAAGGCCTGACCCGCGATGAAATCGCCGCTAACTTTAAGCTACCGGACAGTCTGGCCAACACCTGGGCTAACCGCGGCTACTACGGCTCGGTCAGCCACGATGTGAAAGCCACCTACGTGCTGTATCTCGGCTGGTTCGATGGCAACCCGGCCACCCTCGACGAACTGCCGCCGGAAGAAGCGGCGAAGAAGTTCGTCGATTATATGGGCGGTGCGGATGCGATCCTGAAGAAAGCGAAAGAAGATTACGACCAGGGTAACTACCGCTGGGTCGCCCAGGTGGTCAGCAAAATTGTCTTCGCCGACCCCAACAACCAGCAGGCGCGTAATCTGGAAGCCGATGCCCTGGAGCAGTTAGGCTATCAGGCGGAATCCGGCCCGTGGCGTAACTTCTACCTCACCGGCGCCCAGGAGCTGCGTAACGGCGTGGTGAAAGGCCCGACCCCGAACACCGCCAGCCCGGACACCGTCCGCGCCATGACCCCGGAAATGTTCTTTGATTATCTGGCGGTCCATATCAATGGCGAAAAAGCGGGTAACGCGAAGTCGGTGTTCAATATCGATCTGGGCAATGACGGCGGTAAATATAAACTGGAACTGGAAAACGGCGTGCTGAACCACACCGCGAATGCGGAAGCGAAAGAGGCGGATGCCACCCTGACGCTGGATCGCGCCACCCTGAATAAAATCATTCTTAAAGAAGAGACCCTGAAGCAGGCGGAAGAGAAAGGGGAAGTTAAAATCAGCGGTAACGGGGCTAAACTCGATGAAATGCTGGGCTATATGGACAAGTTTGACTTCTGGTTTAACATCGTGACGCCGTAATGATCTGCTGACGGCTATCCTGAGTAACAAGGCGGCGATCCCGCCTTGTTACCCTTCTCAGCGTCGTTCAATAGTCCGCGGGCAGCGGGCGATCGATAGAGATAAGCTTGCCCCGTTTCATGGTGATGTATCCCCCCGCCTTTAAGTCCGCCAGCACGCGAAACACATGGGTGCGCGAAAGATTGGTACGCCTGATGATAAATAACGCCAGTCCCTCATTTTCACCCTCATGGGTGTGTTGTCGATAAAGATAGCGATATAGCATCGGGCGAATCGTCTGATAGCTGGTCACCTGACGGCGTTCATTGTGCAGGTCGATGGTAAAGATACTCATGAACACCAGCACTTTCGCCAGCGCCTCAACGCGCTGCGGATGATTTTCAATAAACAGACGATCGAAGACCGCGTAAGTGATTTTTCGCAGCGTCATCGGGCCACTGCCTGTATATTCAAATTTCGCCAGCGGGCAATACCGCTCCATCAGGCCAATCGGCATATACTCAATGGAATTACCGATACTCAAGCCATCATCCGGCATTAATATTGATAACGAACCCTCGGTACAAAAATAAATATAACCCGACTCCGGACGCCATTTTTTATTAGCGGCGAGAATAATCTCTTCACCTTCCGTAACGATATCGGCAAAAAAGTCGGCTATGGCTAACGTTTTATAATAACTATGTATTTCCTGGAAATTCATCCTCTGCCCTCACCTGCGCCGTTAGCAACAGTATAGCAGCCCTCGTCCGGCGAAGACGAGCGGATCCTTAAGCGACTCCCTGTCAGTCCCATATGGGACTATTCAGCACAATATTTGTCTTTAGAATAAACCGCAAGCCATCCATTTTTAAAAACGGAAAATATTTCTTTATTTCCGCGGAATAAATTACCTGAGAGGTAGTCATGAAATTAAATCAGATAGCCAAAAATCTGGCGCTGGCCGGAATGTTATCGTCTTTGTCGATAACCACCTTCGCCGCCGCGCTACAACAGGATGCCACACCGGCCACGCGTGAGGCGAATCAGGCGCTATACCGCAAACTGCCGTTCGCGGATAAAACCGACTTTAATAACGCCCATCAGGGTTTTATCGCCCCCCTGCCGCCAGCGATGCTCAAAGGCGCACAGGGAAATATTATCTGGGATCCCGCCAAATATGATTTCGTCAAAGAAGGCGAAAAGGCGCCGGACACCGTCAATCCCAGCCTGTGGCGACAGTCACAATTGCTCAATATCGGCGGCTTGTTCAAAGTTACCGACGGCGTTTACCAGATCCGTAATCTCGATCTTTCCAATATGACCATTATCGAAGGCAAAACCGGGATTACGGTCATCGACCCCTTGCTGAGCGCCGAACCGGCCAAAGAGGCTCTGGCGCTCTATTTTGCCCACCGGCCGAAAAAACCGGTGGTGGCGGTGCTGTTTACCCACAGCCATGTGGACCACTACGGCGGTATCCGTGGCGTAGTCGATGAAGCTGACGTGAAAGCCGGTAAAGTGAAGATTTACGCCCCTGCCGGCTTTATGGAGGAAGCGGTTTCCGAGAACATCATGGCCGGTACTGCGATGAGCCGCCGCGCCAGCTACATGTACGGCAACCTGCTGAAGCCGGACGCTAAGGGACAGGTCGGCGCCGGTCTCGGCACCACCACCTCGGCGGGTACCGTTACGCTGATCCCGCCGACCCACTACATTACCCATACCGGTCAGCAGGAAGTGATCGACGGTCTGACCTATGACTTTATGATGGCGCCGGGCTCGGAAGCGCCGTCGGAAATGCTGTGGTATGTCAAAGAGAAGAAAATGATCGAGGCGGCAGAGGATGTGACCCATACCCTGCACAACACTTACTCTCTGCGCGGCGCCAAAATCCGCGATCCGCTGGCGTGGTCGAAATACATCAACGCCGCCATCGACCGCTGGGGCAACGAGGCGGAAGTGATTATCGCTCAGCACCACTGGCCGACCTGGGGGAACGACAATATCGTGAAGCTGATGAAAGGTCAGCGCGATATGTATCGCTATATCAACGACCAGACCCTGCGTATGGCGAACTTAGGCATGACCCGCGATGAGATCGCCGCCAACTTCAAGCTGCCGGATTCGCTGGAGAAACAGTGGTCCAGCCGCGGCTACTACGGTTCCGTTAGCCACGATGTGAAAGCGACCTACGTCTTCTATCTCGGCTGGTTTGATGGCAACCCGGCCACCCTCGACGAGCTGCCGCCAGAACAGGCGGCGAAGAAGTTCGTGGAATATATGGGCGGCGCCGATGCCATCATGCAGAAAGCCAAAGCCGACTACCAGCAGGGGAACTACCGCTGGGTGGCCCAGGTGACCAGCAAAATCGTCTTCGCCGATCCTGACAATCAGCAGGCGCGTGATCTGGAAGCCGACGCCCTGGAGCAGCTCGGATATCAGGCGGAAGCCGGGACCTGGCGCAACTTCTACCTCACCGGCGCTCAGGAGCTACGTAACGGCGTGCAGAAACTGCCGACGCCGAACACCGCCAGCCCGGATACCGTGCGGGCGATGACGCCAGAAATGTTCTTCGATTACCTCGGGGTGCATATCAACGGCGAAAAAGCCGGGGCGGCTAAAGCGGTCTTTAATATCGACCTGGGTAAAGACGGCGGCAAGTACAAACTGGAGCTGGAAAACGGCGTGCTTAACCATACCGCCAACGCGGTGGCGGACAATGCCGACGCCAGCATCTCGCTCAGCCGCGACACCCTGAATAAGATTATCCTCAAGCAGGAAACGCTGAAGCAGGCTGAAGCTCAGGGCAAGGTCAAGATTAGCGGTAATGGCGCTAAGCTCGACGAGATGCTGAGCTACATGGACACATTCGCCTTCTGGTTCAATATCGTCACACCATAAGCGTTTAACGCGGACATCCCCCGTCGCCGGTCAGGCCGCGGGGGATTTTTTGATCCCCCCGCCACGATAATCAATGTGCGGATCAGGCATCAGCGCGACGCAATTCTCCCTGCAGCAGGGAAAAACAGGCTTCGATAAGCGGCGGCAGCGCCTGCGGGCCGCGCATCAGGGCCACCGTACGGGTCAGCGCCGGCTGCTGCAACTGGGCGACCTGGAGCGCCGGGTCCTGCAGATGGGTGGTGTACAGCGCCGGCAGAATGGCCACCGCTAAGCGCGAGCGCACCAGGCCATACAGGGTTTCGATATAGTCCACCTGGTAGCGGGTGGTCAGCGTCAGGCGATGGCTCTCCACTAATGCCGCCACCAGCCGTTGAATATTGCCCTTCGAGAAGACGGCAATATCCCGCCCCACCAGCTGCTTCCACGGCAAGTGCGCCTGCGCGGCCAGCGGATCGTCGCGGTGCAGCACCGCCACAAAGGGATCTTCGCGCAGCGGATAGACCAGCAGTTCAGCAGGCACTGAGCTGTCGATCGCCCCGATACCGAAATCAATCTCGCCGCGCAGCAGCGCCTGGATAAGCGCATCGTTGGTCTGATCGTGAAATTCAATGCGCAGACGCGGAAAGGCCTGGGCCAGGGTCTGCGGCAGCAATGGGAACAGCAGCGAACTGACCGACGGCACCAGACCGATGCGCACAGTCCCGTCGCCGCCCGCCTCGACGATCTGCTGCATATCGAAAAAGGCCGCCTGCGCCACGCTGAGGATCCGCTGGGCGTGGGGTAAAATCGCCGCCCCCAGTTCAGTCAGGGTGACCGCCGAAGCGGTACGGTTGACCAGCTTGCCGCCGAGCACCGTTTCAATCTGCCGCAGCGCGCTGCTCAGCGCCGGCTGGCTAATCGCCAGCCGACTGGCGGTATCGGTAAAATGGCGCAGCTGGGCCAGAGTGACGAAATACTGAAGCTGTTTAAGAGAGAGCGCGGGCAGACGCTGCCAGGGTTCGTTCATTATCGGGTTCGCTACGGTGGTCCTGCACAATAACCCGAGCTTATCGGGTGATAAATTTATTCATCTGGGCAAACGTTTGCTGTGCCCATAGAGTATCCGCATTATCCTTGTGCCGGAGTGGTTATGTCCAGCAATGCTCAAGTCCGTCGTCGCGCCGTGCAGGCCGCGCGCGGCGAATTCCCGTTTGATCTGCTGCTGGTCGAGGCGCAGATCGTCGATATGGCCACGGGCGAAATTCGCCCCGCTGACGTCGGTATCGTCGGCGAAATGATCGCCAGCGTCCACCCGCGCGGCAGCCGCGCCGACGCCCATGAAGTACGTTCCCTGGCCGGTGGCTACCTGTCCCCCGGCCTGATGGACACCCACGTACACCTCGAAAGCTCGCACCTGCCGCCGGAGCGCTACGCGGAAATCGTCCTCACCCAGGGCACCACCGCGGTGTTCTGGGATCCGCATGAGCTGGCCAACGTCCTCGGCGTCGAGGGCGTGCGCTACGCGGTTGACGCCAGCCGCCATCTGCCGCTGCAGGTGATGGTCGCCGCGCCGTCCAGCGTCCCCTCCACGCCAGGTCTCGAAATGTCCGGCGCCGATTTCGCCGGCGCGGAGATGGAGACCATGCTCGGCTGGCCGGAAGTGCGCGGTGTGGCGGAAGTGATGGATATGCACGGCGTGCTGCACGGTAGCGAGCGGATGCAGGAGATTGTCCAGGCCGGTCTCAACAGCGGCAAACTGATTGAAGGCCACGCCCGCGGCCTGAGCGGCGCTGACCTGCAGGCCTACCTCGCCGCCGGCGTCACCTCCGATCATGAACTGACCTCGGCGGACGACGCGCTGGAAAAACTGCGCGCCGGTCTGACGATCGAGATCCGCGGCTCGCACCCCTATCTGCTGCCGGATATCGTCGCGGCGTTAAAAACGCTGCCGCACCTCTCCTCGCAAATCACCGTCTGCACCGATGACGTGCCGCCGGATATGCTGCTGGAGAAAGGCGGGATTATCGCCCTGCTTAACCTGCTGATCGAGCACGGTTTACCGGCGGTCGATGCGCTGCGATTCGCCACCCTCAACGCCGCTATTCGCCTGCAGCGCCACGATCTCGGGCTGATTGCCGCCGGGCGGCGCGCGGATTTGGTGGTGTTTGATTCCCTGGAGAAACTGGTGGCCCGTGAAGTCTACGTTGGGGGGGAACGGCTGGCCCATGCTGGCCGCCTGCTGAAGCCGATCGCCCCCGCGCCGGGCGTGACGCCGCCGCGCGATACTTTGCCGATCGCCCCCCTCCGCGCCGATGACTTTGTTCTGCGCGTCCAGGGCATTCGTCACGGCGTCGCCCGCCTGCGTCATATCCGCGGCGCGCGCTTCACCCAGTGGGGCGAAGTGGAAGTGCAGGTTCGTGACGGGAAAGTCCAGCTGCCCGCCGGCTTCAGTCTGATCTGGGTTAAACACCGCCACGGCCGCCACGAGGCGACACCGCAAATCGCCCTGCTCGAAGGCTGGGGTGAGCTGCGCGGCGCCATCGCCACCAGCTACTCCCACGACTCGCACAATCTGGTGGTGCTCGGGCGCGACGCTGATGATATGGCGCTGGCGGCCAACCAGCTTATCGCCTCCGGCGGCGGGATGGCGCTGGCGCAACAGGGCGAGATCCTTGCCCATGTGGCAATGCCGATTGCCGGCATGCTGTCGGATCTCCCGGCCGCCGAGCTGGCGCGTCAGTTCCGCGAGCTGCGCGATCTGAGCAGCCAAGTCGCCGACTGGGAGCCACCGTACCGGGTGTTCAAGGCCATTGAAGGAACCTGCCTTGCCTGTAACGCCGGGCCGCATTTAACCGATTTGGGTCTGACCGACGGCGGCAGCCGTCAGATAGTCGACCCGTTGATAGCCTGCCGGGAGACCCCGGAGCCAACCGATCACAACAATAATCCTCAGGGAGCCTGAGCATGGCCGATAACACACTTCACTCATCCGCCCGCGCTAACTGGCTGGAGCGCCGCTTTGCGCTGCGCTCGCGCGGCGGTACGCTACGCACTGAATGCCTGGCCGGGATCACCGGCTTTCTCGCCGCCGCCTATTTACTGGTGGTCATCCCGGGGCTGCTGGCGATCGGCGGGATGGACAAAGGCGCCGCCACCACCGGCACCATTCTGGTCTTCGTCGTCGGCTCTCTGCTGATGGCGTTTTATGCCAACCTGCCGTTTATCGTTGGCCCGGGGATTGGCGGCTCGGTGCTGGTGGGAGTGACGCTGGCCGGTAGCGAAGGGATTGGCTGGCAGACTGGCCTCGGGATTGCCTGCTGGTCGGGGATCCTCTTCTTCCTGCTGACCCGCTTTGGCCTGCGCGAAGTGGTCACCCGCTCGGTACCGCAGTCGATCAAGCTGGGGCTCACCGCTTCCATCGGCCTGTTTGTCGCCGTCCTCGGCTTTCGCAATGCCGGGCTGGTGCTGGCCAATGCGAAAACCAACGCGCTGATGCTCGGCGACTTTCTCGCCCCCGGCGCGCTGGTGGCGCTGTGCGGCCTGTTCCTGGCGATAGCCCTGCAGGCGCGTAAGGTTCCGGGCGCGATTTTGTGGGCCATTCTGTGCGCCACGCTGGTGGGCATCCCCTTCGGCGTCACCCATTTGCCGACAAGTTTTATCGACGTTCCCCATTCGCTAACCCCGGTGCTGGGGCAGGTTGACCTGCTGGGGGCGTTAAACATCGCCTTCCTGCCGTTCCTGTTCGTCTTTTTCGCTTCTGAGTTTTTCTCCACCATGGGGACGACGCTGGCGGTGGGCGGCGAGGCGGGGCTGCTGGATGAAGAAGGCAACATGCCGCAGATTAATCGCCCGTTTATGGTCGATTCGATTGCCGCCGCGCTCGGCCCATGGGTGGGCATCCCGGCGGCGACGGCGCTGATTGAGTCTTCGGCGGCAGCGGAAGCCGGCGGCAAAACCGGCCTCACCGCCCTGTCGGCGGCGGTAATGTTCCTGCTGATGCTGCTGTTCACGCCGGTGGCGTTGATGATCCCGAAAGAAGCCACCGCCCCGGCGCTGATCCTGATTGGCCTCAACATGTTCAGCGGCCTGCGCAAAGTGGATCTTGGCAACTTCACCGACGGGCTGCCGGTGCTGATGATGGTGATGATCACCCTTATCGCCAACAGCTTCGGCACCGGGATTGCCGGCGGGCTGCTGTTTTACATTGTGATCAAGGCTATCGCCGGCAAGTGGCGGGAAATCCCGATTGGCCTGTGGGTGCTGGCTGTCCCGCTGGTGTATTACTTCGCGACCTTAGTCAGGCATTAAGCCCTTCACAATGTGATTTCACCTCTTCATATAACAAACGCACCGCGGCAGAGAGCTGTTTGCGGTGCGGGCAAATCAGATTCAACGGCACCACATCCCCCTGATAACGCGGCAGCAGGCGCCGCAGGCGCCCCGCCCGCAGATCGTCGCTGACGTCGAGCATCGATTTATAGGCAATGCCCTCCCCGGCCACCGCCAGCCGACGGATCACCTCGGCGTCGTCGCTCATCACCGTGCCGGAGACCTTCTGCTGCTGAACCACGCCGTCGAGGCTCAGCGACCAGCGGTCGAACGGACGGCCGCGCAAAATGTAGATCAACGCATTGTGCTGGCTGAGCTCCTCGAGGGTCTGCGGCTCGCCGTGGCGGGCGATCCACTCAGGCGAGGCCACCAGCACCCGACGATTTTCCGGCGCCACCGGCAGCGAGATAAACGAGGCATCGTCGTTATTGCCATAGCGAAACGCGACGTCCACCGGATCTTTAAACACGTCGGTCAGCTGGTCGGAAAAGAGCAACCGCAAACGCAGCGCCGGGTGGCGTTGGCGGAAATCACGGAACAGGGTCAGGAGCAGGTTACGCCCGAGGTCCGACGGCACGGCAATCTGCAACATGCCGCGAACTTCATCGTCCGGGGTCTGGATCTTCTGCAGACCGGCTTCAAGGGTATCGAGCATCTGGGTGGCGTAGGGCAGCCAGGTCTCCCCCTCCGGCGTCAGGCGCAGGCTGCGGGTCGAACGGGCAAACAGGCGAATATTGAGGATCGTCTCCAGACGCTTAATCGCCGCGCTGACCTGCGCCGGCTGCTGTCCGGTCTCGCGCGCCGCGTCGCTAAAACTGCCCAGTGCCGCGGCGCGGACAAATAAGGTCAGATCTTCCAGCCTGAACATGCCGATTCTCCCCTGCTTCAGATTGCTCCCAAAATACGCATCACCGTCGCTGCAACGCAAGCGGCACAAGACTTGTGCCGTGTTTTGCTTACACTTTTTAAAAATCCAGTGCTTGCCATTTCAGCAACGCATCAGGAATGATACGAGGCTGCTAATTTGAGTCCAGGTAATATTGAGGAAATTATGCGTAAAACAAAAATGATGCTTCTGGGCGTACTTCTTGCCACCGCTGGCGCCAGCTGGACGGCTACTGCCGCGGGGATCGATCAGTATGCGCTGAAAGAGTTCACTGCCGATTTCACCCAGTTTCACATCGGCGACACCGTTCCGGCGATGTACCTCACCCCGGAATACAACATCAAACAGTGGCAGCAGCGTAACCTGCCTGCACCGGACGCCGGCAGCCACTGGACCTACATGGGCGGTAACTACGTGCTGATCACTGATACCGAAGGCAAAATCCTCAAAGTGTACGATGGCGAGATCTTCTATCATCGCTGATCCGCGCAACCTCCACGTCCGCCCCGGCGAGCCAGCGGACTCTCCGGCGCTGCGCCAGATCTTCCTGCGGGCGCGCAGTTTATCGTGGACCTGGCTTCCCGCCGCGGCGTGGCGGCTGGAGGATTTCGATGCCGCCACCGCGGATGAACAACTGTGGGTCGCGGAATGCGACGGCCAGCCGGTGGGCTTTGCCGCCGTATGGACCGCCGATAATTTCCTTCACCATCTGTTTGTCGACCCCGACTGGCAGGGCAAACATATCGGCAGCGCGCTGCTGGCGCAGGTCGAACGGAGCTTTACCGCCAGCGGAACGCTGAAATGCCTGATGGAAAATAAAAACGCCCTGCGCTTCTACCAGCGTCATGGCTGGACCATCGAAGCACAGGGCGCGTCGCCCGAGGGCAGATACTGGCTGATGCGCTCGCCGCGGCCTTAAACGGCGCGGAAGGCAATCTCACCCGGGATCACTTCTCCCTGCCAGTACATCTGGGCCGCCACCCGGCCCGCCAGCTGGCGGTAGATGTCGGTAAATTCGCTGTCCGGACGCGCCACCACCGTCGGCGTGCCGTTATCCAGATCTTCCCGCAGCGTAATATGCAGCGGCAGCTGACCCAGCAGCTGGGTGTGGTATTTCTCGGCCAGTTTTTGCGCGCCGCCGGTGCCGAAGATAGGCTCGTGGTGCCCGCAGTTGCTGCAGATATGCATGCTCATGTTTTCCACGATCCCCAGCACCGGCACTTCCACTTTCTCGAACATCACGATGCCTTTTTTGGCGTCGATCAGCGCGATGTCCTGCGGCGTGGTGACCACCACCGCACCGGTCACCGGAATGTTCTGCGCCAGGGTCAGCTGGATGTCGCCGGTGCCCGGCGGCATATCCAGCACCAGGTAATCAAGATCCGGCCACAGGGTCTCCTGCAGCATCTGCATCAGCGCCTTGCTGGCCATCGGACCACGCCAGACCATGGCGTTGTC
Organism: Klebsiella sp. GL120222-02; assembly: GCF_003097195.1. Classification (NCBI taxonomy): domain Bacteria; kingdom Pseudomonadati; phylum Pseudomonadota; class Gammaproteobacteria; order Enterobacterales; family Enterobacteriaceae; genus Klebsiella; species Klebsiella sp. GL120222-02. Next base: position 247,465 of record NZ_QEQO01000008.1, on the reverse strand, counting down.
GTCGGTCACCAGGTAGCCGATAGAGTTGGTGGCCAGGCCATACTTGATGATCGGCGCCATATGGGTGCCGTCCGGTGAGGTCGGGCGACTGTCTTCGGCGCCCAGCATGGTCGGAATCGACGGACCGTAGATATCGGCATCAAGAATGCCCACCTTCGCCCCTTCCGCCGCCAGGGCCAGCGCCAGGTTTACGGCAGTAGAAGATTTACCGACGCCGCCTTTGCCGGAGCTGATGGCGATAATGTTCTTCACGCCGTTGACCCCGGGCTGGTTTTTCACGCGCTTGAGGGTCGCGATGCTGTGGGTCAGCTTCCAGTCGATGGCCTTCGCGCCAGTGATGCGCAGCAGCTCGGCGCTGCACTGCTCTTTCAGCACTTCGAAGGCGCTGCTCCAGACGAACGGCATCTGCAGCTCAATATGAACGGTATCGTCCAGCCAGGCGACATGGTGCAGCGCCTTGAGGGCGGTGAGATTATGCTTCAGGGTTGGGTGCTGGAAATTGGCCAGCGTCCCGGCGACCATCGCACGTAGGCGCTCAGGGGATTTGGCCTGGGATTGCGAATTCATCCCGACTCCTTTGTTGTTTTGAGATGCTTTCAGTAATCACAGAGTTTATCACAGCTAACGATTATCCATATATGGGCAGCCATTTATGGCGCACCCACAGCCCTTTTGGTAATATCGGAAGCCCTTTTTACAACAGAAGATGTAATGCTCACTATGACTCAAGTCGCGAAGAAAATTCTGGTAACGTGCGCCCTGCCGTACGCCAACGGCTCCATCCACCTCGGCCACATGCTGGAGCACATCCAGGCTGATGTCTGGGTCCGTTACCAGCGAATGCGCGGCCACGAGGTCAACTTCATCTGCGCCGACGACGCCCACGGCACGCCGATCATGCTCAAAGCGCAGCAGCTCGGTATCACACCGGAGCAGATGATTGGCGAGATGAGTCAGGAGCATCAGACCGATTTTGCCGGCTTCGACATCAGCTATGATAACTATCACTCGACGCACAGCGACGAGAACCGCGAGCTGTCGGAGCTTATCTACACCCGTCTGAAAGAGAACGGTTTTATTAAAAACCGCACCATCTCTCAGCTCTACGATCCGGAAAAAGGCATGTTCCTGCCGGACCGTTTTGTGAAAGGCACCTGTCCGAAGTGCAAATCTCCGGACCAGTATGGCGATAACTGCGAAGTGTGCGGCGCGACCTACAGCCCCACCGAACTTATCGACCCGAAATCGGTGGTCTCCGGCGCTACGCCGGTAATGCGTGACTCCGAGCACTTCTTCTTCGACCTGCCGTCGTTCAGCGAAATGCTGCAGGCGTGGACCCGCAGCGGCGCGCTGCAGGAGCAGGTAGCGAACAAAATGCAGGAGTGGTTCGAATCCGGCCTGCAGCAGTGGGACATCTCCCGCGATGCGCCGTACTTCGGCTTCGAAATTCCCAACGCGCCGGGCAAATATTTCTACGTCTGGCTGGACGCGCCGATCGGCTACATGGGCTCCTTCAAGAACCTGTGCGACAAGCGCGGCGACACCACCAGCTTCGACGAATACTGGAAGAAAGACTCCACGGCCGAGCTGTATCACTTTATCGGCAAGGACATTGTCTACTTCCACAGCCTGTTCTGGCCGGCGATGCTGGAAGGCAGCAACTTCCGTAAGCCGACCAACCTGTTCGTGCACGGCTACGTAACGGTTAACGGCGCGAAGATGTCCAAGTCGCGCGGGACCTTTATCAAGGCCAGCACCTGGTTAAATCATTTCGACGCTGACAGCCTGCGCTACTACTACACCGCCAAGCTCTCCTCGCGCATCGATGACATCGACCTGAACCTGGAAGATTTCGTGCAGCGCGTGAACGCCGACATCGTCAACAAGGTGGTTAACCTCGCCTCGCGCAACGCCGGCTTTATCAGCAAGCGTTTCGACGGCGTGCTGGCCGCTGAGCTGGCCGACCCGGCGCTGTATAAAACCTTCACCGACGCGGCGGAAAGTATCGGCGAAGCATGGGACAGCCGCGAGTTTGGTAAGGCAATTCGCGAAATCATGGCCCTCGCCGACGTGGCTAACCGCTACGTCGACGAGCAGGCGCCGTGGGTGGTGGCGAAACAGGAAGGCCGCGACGCCGACCTACAGGCCATCTGCACCATGGGCCTGAACATGTTCCGCGTGCTGATGACCTGGCTGAAGCCGGTGCTGCCGCAGCTGGCGGCGCGTGCGGAGGCATTCCTCAACAGCGAACTGAGCTGGGATGCCATTCAGCAGCCGCTGCTGGCGCATAAGGTCAATCCGTTTAAAGCGCTGTATAACCGCATCGAGATGAAACAGGTGGAAGCCCTGGTGGAAGCGTCTAAAGAAGAGGTGAAAGCCACCGCGGCCCCGGTCACCGGTCCGCTGGCGGACGATCCGATTCAGGAGACCATCACCTTTGACGATTTCGCCAAAGTCGATCTGCGCGTGGCGCTGATTGAAAACGCGGAATTCGTCGAGGGCTCCGACAAGCTGCTGCGCCTGACGCTGGATCTCGGCGGCGAAAAACGTAACGTCTTCTCCGGCATCCGCTCCGCTTACCCGGATCCGCAGCCGCTGATTGGCCGCCTGACGGTGATGGTCGCCAACCTGGCGCCGCGCAAAATGCGCTTCGGCATCTCCGAGGGCATGGTGATGGCCGCCGGCCCTGGCGGGAAGGATATCTTCCTGTTAAGCCCTGACGACGGCGCGAAGCCGGGTCAGCAGGTGAAATAACAAAAAAGCCGGAGATTATCTCCGGCTTTTTTTTGCCCGGCGGCGCTACGTTTGCACGGGCCTACGGGTTTTGTCGGCCGGGTAAGGCGAAGCCGCCACCCGGCTAAACATCACGCCTTCGGGTGATGCACCCGGTGGGTCAACCCGCGCAGGAAGTTGCGCATAAACTGATCCCCGCACTCGCGGTAGTTTTTATGTTCCGGGGCGCGCATCATGGCGGTGATTTCCGGCACCGACACCCGGTATTTCTGCTCGCTCATGATCGCCTGGATATCGTCCGTTTTCAGCGAGAAGGCGATCCGCAGCTTTTTCAGCACCGTGTTGTTATTCACCCGACGCTCCAGCGCCAGCTCCGGCGCCGAATCATCTTTGCCGCGCTTGTCATAGATAAGGCCGTTGAGGAAACCCGACAGGATAATATCCGGGCAGCGGACAAAACCCTCTTCATCCTCTTTCGTCATCCAGGTATCGAAGCTGGCGGCGGTGGATTCCATATCGGCAAGCGCAAGAATGCGCACCATATCGTTATTATTGGCTTTCAGGGTGTAGCGCAGGCTACGAAGAATATCATTACTGAGCATGAGTGCCTTTTACTGTCGATGTTGCAATGGGGCGCAGTGTAGCAGTTTTACAGGCCAATCGCTTCTTTCAGGCTTTTTAAATAGCGCCGGCTCACCGGCACCGTTTGCCCGGCGCGCATCAGCAGCTCCGCCTGGCCGTTCTCTTCCAGGCGAATCTCCTTCAGGTGCGCCATATTCACCAGATACTGGCGATGGCAGCGCAGCAGCGGCGTGCGGCTCTCGAGGGTGCGCAGGGTCAGCTCGGTAAAGCCCTCTTTTCCCTCGCGATCGGTCACGTAGATGCCGCTCATCCGGCTGCTGACGAAGGCCACATCCTCCATCTGCAGCAGCCAGATACGGCTGTGGCCGGTACAGGGAATGTATTTCAGCGTCTGCCGGGCATCATCCAGCAGCGACACGTCCTGCAGGCTGCGCTCCTGACGCAGGCGGGCCAGGGTTTTCTCCAGCCGCACGGCCTCAATCGGCTTCAGCAGATAGTCAAAAGCGTGCTCCTCAAAGGCTTTCACCGCGTACTCATCAAAAGCGGTGAGAAACACGATATAGGGGCGATGCTCCGGGTCGAGCATCCCGACCATCTCCAGACCGCTGATGCGCGGCATCTGGATGTCGAGAAACAGCACGTCAGGGCGCAGCTTATGTACTGCGCCAATCGCCTCCACCGCGTTGCCGCACTCGCCGACGATCTCGATATCGCGCTGAGTCTCCAGCAAAATACGCAGGTTTTCCCGCGCCAGCGGCTCATCATCGACGATCAATACTCTCAGCATGCATTCTCCTCCAGGGGCAGACGTAGGGTGACACGGGTAAAGCGCTCCGGCTCGCAGGTGACGCTGATGCCGCAGTCGGCGCCAAAACGCGCCCGCAGACGCCTGTCCACCAGATTCATCCCCAGTCCGCTGGCCTGGGGGTTGGCCCGGTACAGCCCGGCGTTATCTTCGATATCCAGCTGCAGCCAGCGATCGTCCTGGCTGGCGCGGATGGTAATTTCGCCGACGCCAAGATGTTGCGATGTACCATGCTTAATGGCGTTCTCCACGATCGGCTGCAGGGTGAAAGCGGGCAGCTGGTGATGCGCCAGCCCCTCGGGCACCGCCATCTGGATCTGCAGGTTAGCCTGGAAGCGAGCCTTCTCAATCTGCAGATAGGCGTTAACATGCTCGATCTCATCGGCAAGCGTGACAATTTCCGTCGGCCGTTTCAGGTTCTTACGAAAGAAGGTCGACAGATACTGCACCAGCTGGCCGGCCTGATCGCTGTCGCGGCGGATCACCGCCTTCAGCGTGTTAAGCGCGTTAAACAGGAAGTGCGGGTTGACCTGGGCGTGCAGGAGCTTGATTTCAGATTGCGTCAGCAGCGCCTTCTGCCGCTCGTACTGTCCGGCGAGGATCTGCGCCGACAGCAGCTGGGCAATCCCTTCCCCGAGGGTGCGGTTGATCGAACTGAACAGGCGATTTTTCGCCTCATACAGTTTAATGGTGCCTATCACCCGCTGGTTCTCACCGCGCAGGGGGATCACCAGCGTCGACCCCAGCTTACAGTGCGGATGAATCGAGCAGCGGTAAGGCACCTCGTTGCCATCGGCGTAGACCACCTCCCCGGTCTCAATCGCCCGTTGCGTATACGAGGAGGAGATAGGCTTGCCCGGCAGATGGTGATCGTCGCCGATGCCGGTAAACGCCAGCAGCTTGTCGCGATCGGTGATCGCCACCGCGCCGATATCCAGCTCCTGGATCAGCACCTGGGCCACCTTCATGCTGTTCTCTTCGTTGAATCCCTGACGCAGGATCCCCTCGGTCGACGCCGCCACCTTCAGCGCGGTGGCGGAAAAGGCGGAGGTGTATTTCTCGAACATCGCCCGTTTATCCAGCAGAATGCGCATAAACAGCGCCGCACCGACGGTATTGGTGACCATCATCGGCGCAGCAATGCTCTGCACCAGATGCAGGGCGTCCTGGAACGGGCGGGCAATCAGCAGAATGATCATCATCTGCACCAGCTCGGCCACGAAGGTGATCGCCCCGGCGGTCAGCGGGCTAAAGACCTTGTCCGGCCGGCCGCGTTTGACCAGCACGCTGTGCACCAGCCCGCCCAGCAGCCCCTCAACGATGGTGGAGACCATGCAGCTTAAGGCGGTCATTCCCCCCAGCGAGTAGCGGTGCAGGCCGCCGGTCAGCCCCACCAGCCCGCCGACCACCGGGCCGCCGAGCAGGCCGCCCATCACGGCGCCGATGGCGCGGGTGTTGGCGATGGAGTCTTCGATATGCAGACCGAAATAGGTCCCCATAATGCAAAAAATGGAGAAGGTGACGTAGCACAGCAGCTTGTGCGGCAGGCGAACGGTGACTTGCATCAGGGGGATAAACAGCCGGGTTTTGCTCATCAACCACGCGATGACCAAAAATACGCACATCTGCTGAAGCAGCAGCAACACCAGATCAAACTCGTACATACCCGCAAACCACACATGCCTGAAAGCGCGTACCATACCCTGCCTGGCGAAAACTTTCTTTGAAGCCCTGCATAAAAATGAAAAATGACGGACAGGATCACACTTTTTTCCGGCGCGTTGCTCAGTAAACGCGGCAAAAACCCCGACGCGGCGCGCTAAACCGCAATTAATGTTTCATTAACACCTGTGCTTCACCGTATAATCCCCCTGTTAACATCAGGAGCCTATTATGAAGCCAGCGAAAATCGCGGTCGTCACCCTCTTCTTACTTATGGCCATCGGCGGGATCAGCGGCGTAATGCTGGCCGGCTATTCCTTTATTGTGCGTGGCGGTGTCGGCTGATCCAGCGGGTCAGACGCTCAAACGCGCGGTCGACGATAATCGCCGCCAGCGCCACCAGCAGCGCCCCCTGAACAATATAGGCGGTATTAAAGCCGCTCAGGCCGATGATGATCGGCGTCCCGAGCGTACTGGCCCCCACCGTCGAAGCAATGGTCGCGGTACCAATATTGACGATGACCGAGGTGCGGATCCCCGCCAGTATTACCGGGCCCGCCAGCGGTAGCTCCACCTTATACAGACGCTGCCAGCCGCTCATTCCCATCCCTTCGGCCACCCCTGACACCCCCGACGGTATCGACCCCAGCCCGGCCAGCGTCCCCTGCAACACCGGCAGTATGCCATACAGCGCGAGGGCGATGAGCGCGGGCAGCCAGCCAAATCCCAGCACCGGCACCGCCATCGCCAGCACCGCCACTGGCGGAAAGGTCTGCCCGATAGCGGCGATGGTCTCCACCAGCGGGCGAAACGCGCTGCCGGCGGGCCGGGTGACCGCCACCCCTGCCCCCAGTCCCACAACCGTTGCCGCGAGACTGGACGCCACCACCAGCCAGCCGTGATCGAGGGTTAGCGCCCAGAAGCTCTCCTGCTGATAGACCGGCCGCGGCAGCTCCGGGAACAGCCGACTGAACAGCGGCGCGCTGTAGGGCAGCCCTACCAGCAGGCCGATAAACAGCGCGATAAGCCACCACAGCGGCTCACGAAGCGCCTTCATGGCTCGCCTCCTGGCGCAGCAGATCGGCAAAATGCAGCGTGCCGCAGGGCCTGCCTTCGGCATCGACCACCGGCAGCGCCTCGCAGCGCCGGGCGACAAACTGCGACAGCGCTTCCCGCAGGGTCATGGTGACGGTCAGCCCCTCGCCCGCCAGCCGTTCGCCGGGACGCAAATAGTCCCCCACCTCGCGCAGCGACAGCAGGCGCACGCCCAGCTCGCTGCGGCCAAAAAAGGTCTGCACAAAGCTATTTTTCGGCCGCAGGAGCATCTCCAGCGGCGCCCCATGCTGGACCACCTCGCCCCCGTCCATCAGCACCAGGTGGTCCGCCAGACGCAGCGCTTCGTCAATATCATGGGTCACCAGCACAATCGTCCGCCCCAGCAGCCGGTGGATGCGCAGCATCTCCTGCTGCAGCGCCTCGCGGGTCACCGGGTCGAGGGCGCCGAAGGGCTCATCCATCAACAGCACCTCCGGATCCGCCGCCAGCGCCCGGGCCACCCCCACCCGCTGCTGCTGGCCGCCGGAGAGCTGATGCGGGTAACGGTCGCGCAGCGTCGCCTCCAGCCCTAACAACGCCATCAGCTCGTCGACCCGGTCGGCGATCCTCGCCCGCGGCCATTTTTGCAGCTGCGGCACAGTGGCGATATTCTGCGCCACCGTCCAGTGCGGAAACAGGCCGATGGACTGGATGGCATAGCCCATCCGCCGTCGCAGGGTCAGGACCGGCTGCTGACGGATGTCCTCGCCGGCAAAACGAATAGTGCCCCGGTCCGGCTCCAGCAGGCGGTTGATCATCTTCAGCGTCGTCGACTTGCCCGAGCCGGAGGTCCCCACCAGCACCGAGAAGGCGCCTTCGCGCAGCTCCAGGGTCAGGTCCTTCACCGCCGGGTGGCCGGCAAACACTTTGCTGACCCCTTCAAACTCAATCATTGGCCTCTCCTTTTAGCCAGGCGCCCCACAGGGCGAACAGGGCATCCACCACCACCGCCAGGGCAATGGTCGGCACCACGCCCAGCAGCACCAGATCCAGCGCACTGCTCAGCAGCCCCTGAAACACCAGCGCGCCAAAGCCGCCGGCGCCGATCAGCGCGGCCACTACCGCCATGCCGACGGTTTGCACGCTGACCACCCGCAGGCTGCGCAGCAGCACCGGCATCGCCAGCGGAAGCTGCACCTGACGAAAGCGCTGCCCGGCGCTCATGCCCATCGCCGTCGCGCTCTCCAGGGCGTCCTGCGGCACCTGCTGCAGGCCGGTCACCACCCCGCGCACCAGCGGCAGCAGCGCATACAAAGTCAGGGCGATCAGGGCCGGCGCCACGCCGGTCCCGGAGACGCCCAGCTCGCCCAGCGCCGGGAAATAGCGCGCCAGGCCGGCAAGTGGCGCAATCAGCAGGCCGAACAGCGCCACCGACGGGATAGTCTGGATCACATTGAGCACGGTGAAGGCCGGCGCCTGCCAGCGCGGACGTCGCCACAGCCATACCCCCAGCGGCAGGCCAATGAGCAGGCCCGGCAGCAGGGTGCCGAACAGCAAAAGCAGATGCTGGCGCAGGGCGTCGTCAAATACCTCCTGACGGTTGGCATACTCCTTCAGCAGAGAGAGCTGATCGAGCGCCCCGGTAGCAAGCAGGATGATGGGCAACAGCCAGACTTGCGCATTAAGCAGCCAGCGCCACAGCGGCCGGACGGTAAGATGACGGATGGCCTCGCTGGCCAGCAGCAGACAAAGCGCCAGCGACAGCCACAGGCCGCTGCCGGGCGAGGTGCGCGCCAGCGGCGAGCCGTGCCGGGAGAGCTCAAGCGCCGCCTGTCCACTGCCCCAGATAAGCAGCGGGAAGAGCAGTTCGGCCAGCAGCAGGTGAAGAAGCGGCGCGGCCCTGCCTGGCAACCAGCAAAGCAGCATCCCGGCAAGGACTGCCGCCATCTGAACGCCGGCGAGCCAGGGCATCACCTGCCACAGCCCGCGCCCTTCGCCGGAGAGTAAGCGATTCGGCGCGTAAGTAATAAACGGCAGCGCCAGCGTAACCAGCAGCAGACCTGTCAGCAGCAGGCCGACGCGGTGAGTACAGCGAATGGTCACCGGTGGCTTACTTCAGCAGGCCTTTCTGCTGCAGAAAATCTGCCGCCACGCGCTTCGCATCCTGGCCTTCCACCGCAATACGGGCGTTCAACTGCTGCAAGGTTTTTTCATCGAGGCTGGCAAAGACCGGCTTCAGCCAGTCGGCGATCTGCGGATAGGCTTTGAGCACTGCCTCACGCACCACCGGCGTCGGGGCATAAATCGGCTGCACGCCCTGCGGATCGCTCAGCGTCTGTAACCCCAGCGCCGCGACCGGGCCGTCAGTGCCGTAGGCCATCGCCGCGTTTACGCCCGAGGTCTGCTGCGCCGCCGCTTTGATGGTCACCGCCGTATCGCCCCCGGCCAGCGACAGCAGTTGGTTCTGGTTGAGGTTGAAACCATACGCTTTTTCAAACGCCGGCAGCGCGTCCGGGCGCTCAATAAACTCCGCCGAGGCCGCCAGCTTAAATTCGCCGCCCTGCTTCAGGTAGCGACTGAGGTCGGCCAGCGAGGTCAGGTGATTTTTCTCCGCCAGGTCCTGGCGCACGGCGATAGTCCAGGTATTGTTGGCCGGCGCCGGGGTGAGCCATACCAGCTGATGTTTCTCCTGATCGAGGCGCTTCACCTTCTCATAGCCCTGTTGGGCATGCTTCCACGCCGGGTCGTTTTCATCTTTGAAGAAGAAGGCGCCATTGCCGGTATATTCCGGATAGATATCCAGCTCGCCGGCGACAATCGCTCCGCGCACCACCGGCGTGGTGCCGAGCTGGATTTTATTAATCGTTTTTACGCCGTGGCTTTCCAGCACCTGCTGGATCATATTGCCCAGCAGCGCGCCTTCGGTATCAATTTTCGAGCCGACCTTCACCGGCTCCGCCGCCTGCAGCGGTAAACTTATCAGGGCGGCCAGCGCCAGCGCACCGGACCATTTCATTGCCATCTTCATCCCGCGTCCCTCAGTTCTTTTGCGCTTCGCTTACAGAAGCTTAAGAGAAAAGCGTAGTCCATTTGCCAGCGATGCGAAAAAGAAAAGGCCGATTAATCGGCCTTTAAAGTGTCACGTTGAGCTTAAGGGCTATTCCTTACAACAGTTCAAACTCGCTCTGCTTCACGCGGGCGGAGTCCACGCCGATAAAGACATTGAATTTGCCCGGCTCAGCAACGTATTTCATCTGCTGGTTCCAGAACTTCAGCGCGTTGACGTCAATCGGGAAGCTGACGGTTTGCGTTTCGCCCGGCTTGAGGTTGACCTTTTTAAAGCCGCGCAGCATTTTCACCGGCCGGCTCATGGAGGCAGTGACGTCCTGTAGATACAGCTGAATGACCGTTGCCCCTTCGCGTTTGCCGGTGTTGGTCACCTGCACGCTGGCGGTCACGCTGCCGTCGCGCGGCAGGGTGGCTGACGACATGGTGACATCGGAGACGCTAAAGGTGGTGTAGCTGAGGCCGTAACCAAACGGATACAGCGGGCCGTTGGCTTCATCGAAGTAACGCGAGGTGTACTTGTTCGGTTTCTCCGGATTATACGGCCGGCCGGTATTCAGGTGGCTGTAGTAGGTTGGGATCTGCCCCACCGAGCGCGGGAAAGACATCGGCAGTTTGCCCGACGGGTTATAGTCGCCAAACAGCACGTCGGCGATGGCGTGACCGCCTTCAGTGCCGGCAAACCAGGTCTCCAGCAGCGCATCGGCTTGCTGATCCTCTTTCACCAGCGCCAGCGGACGCCCGTTCATCAGCACCAGCACCAGCGGTTTGCCGGTGGCTTTGAGGGCGGCAATCAGATTGCGCTGGCTCTGCGGCAGGGTGATGTCGGTCCGGCTGGAGGCCTCATGCGCCATGCCCTGCGCTTCGCCCACCACGGCAACCACCACGTCGGATTGCTTCGCCGCCGCGACGGCTTCGTCGATCATTTCCTGCGGCGAGCGTGGGTCAACCTGCACCGCGTTCTCATACAGGTTAAGGAAATCGACAATGCCTTTATCGTCGGTAACGTTCGCCCCTTTGGCGTAAATCACTTTGCCGTTATCGCCCAGCGCTTCTTTAATGCCGGTCAGCACGGTCACCGACTGGTCGGCCACCCCGGCCGCGGACCAACTGCCCATCATGTCGCGTTTGCTGTCCGCCAGCGTGCCAATCACCGCGATGGTGCCGGATTTTTTCAGCGGCAGCGTATCGAGACGGTTTTTCAGCAGTACCAGGCTTTCGCGGGCCACTTCGCGCGCCTCTTTGCGATGCAGGCGGCTTTCCGCGTTGGTGTCCTGCGGGTCAGAATCTTTTGGTCCCAGGTGGCTGTACGGATCGTTGAACAGCCCCATGTCATATTTGACGTTGAGCACATGACGGGTGGCGTCATCCAGCTCAGCCATGGTCACCTTGCCTGACTTCACCAGCTCCGGCAGGTACTTGCTGTAATACTCGTCACTCATGCTCATGTTGATGCCGGACTTAAGCGCCACGCGCACCGCGTCTTCCGGGTCGGAGGCCACGCCGTGCTTAATCAACTCTTTGATGGCGCCGTGGTCGGAGACCGTGATGCCTTTAAAGCCCCACTGGTCGCGCAGGACGTCTTTCAGCAGCCAGGAATCAGCAGTCGCCGGGGTGCCGTTCAGCGAGTTCAGGGCCACCATCACCGCGCCGCTGCCGGCATCAAGCCCGGCTTTGTACGGCGGCATATAGTCGTTGAACAGGCGCTGCGGGCTCATGTCGACCGTGTTGTACTCTTTCCCGCCCTCCACCGCGCCGTAGGCGGCGAAGTGCTTGACGCTGGTCATCACCGAATAGCGGTCCGCCGGGCTCTTGCCCTGCATCGACTCCACCATCGCCTGGCCCATCATCGTGGTCAGATACGTGTCTTCCCCGAACCCTTCGGAAGCGCGTCCCCAGCGCGGGTCGCGGGAGACGTCGACCATCGGCGCCCAGGTCATGTTCAGGCCGTCATCGGCGGCTTCATAAGCTGACACGCGGCCCACGGTCTTCACGGCGTCAAGGTTAAACGATGAGGCCAGGCCGAGGCTTATCGGGAACACGGTGCGCTGACCGTGCAGCACATCGTAGGCAAAGAACAATGGGATCTTCAGGCGGCTAAGCTGCATCACCTGATCCTGCATCACGCGGATATCCGGCCGGGTGACGGTGTTAAAAATCGCCCCCACCTGACCGTTTTTGATCATTTCGCGGATCGCCTCTTTCGGGTTATCCGGGCCAACGCTTATCAGACGCAGCTGGCCGATTTTCTCGTCTACCGTCATTTTTTTCAGCAGATCGGTGACAAAGGCATCCCGCGCCTGCGGGGTCAGAGGGTGGTTACCAAACAGTTCATCCGCCAGCGCGGGTTGCAGCGCCAGACTCACGGCGACGCCTACAGTGCAGAGCCATTTCATTGTTATCTCGCTTTTTCTCAGACGGGGACTCGGTAAAACATAATAAAAACCGCAGTTTGCCATATATATAAACAACGCGCCCGCAGAATGCTAAGGTTCTTCTCTGATTTTTGCGAAACATTCATGCATCAAATTGTCATACAAAGCGCTATGCTTATCCTCGATATTTCGCGCACCACCACAAGGAGTGGAACATGTCATCTGCACCCACTAATACCCATAAAACGTTTCTGGCGGATCTGGCGCGCCTGGTTGGCCCTTCGCATCTGCTGACCGACCCGGCAAAAACCCAACGCTACCGCAAAGGCTTCCGCTCCGGTCAGGGCGAGGCGCTGGCGGTTGTCTTTCCCGGCACCCTGCTGGAACTCTGGCGCGTGCTTAACGCCTGCGTAGACGCCGATAAAATTATTCTGATGCAGGCGGCCAACACCGGCCTGACCGAAGGTTCGACCCCCAACGGCAATGATTACGATCGCGAGATCGTGATTATCAGCACTCTGCGCCTGGATAAACTGCATCTGCTGGACAAAGGCGAGCAGGTGCTGGCCTGGCCCGGCACTACCCTCTATTCGCTGGAAAAAGCGCTCAAACCGCTGGGTCGCGAGCCGCACTCAGTGATCGGCTCGTCATGCATCGGCGCATCGGTGATCGGCGGGATCTGCAACAACTCCGGCGGTTCGCTGGTGCAGCGCGGGCCCGCCTATACCGAAATGTCGCTGTTCGCGCAGATTGACGCCGACGGCAAGCTGAAGCTGGTCAACCATCTGGGCATTGATCTCGGCAGCACGCCGGAGCAGATCCTCAGCCGCCTCGACGACGAGCGCATCAGCGATAGCGATGTGCTGCACGACGGCCGCCACGCCCACGATCACGACTATGTGACCCGCGTGCGCGATGTCGATGCCGACACCCCGGCGCGCTACAACGCCGACCCGGACCGCCTGTTCGAATCCTCCGGCTGCGCCGGCAAGCTGGCGGTTTTCGCCGCGCGTCTGGATACCTTCCCGGCGGAAAAACGCCAGCAGGTGTTTTACATTGGCACCAACCAGCCGCAGGTATTGACCGAGATCCGCCGCCATATCCTCGCCGAGTTCCAGCATCTGCCGGTGGCCGGGGAATATATGCACCGCGATATTTACGATATCGCCGAGAAGTATGGCAAAGACACCTTCCTGATGATCGACAAGCTCGGCACCGACAAAATGCCGTTCTTCTTCACCATGAAGGGGCGCACCGACGCGATGCTGGAGAAAGTCTCGCTGTTTAAGCCGCACTTTACCGACCGCTTTATGCAGAAGCTCGGCCACGTCTTCCCGGCGCACTTACCGGAGCGGATGAAAACCTGGCGTGATAAATATGAACATCATCTGCTGCTGAAGATGGCCGGGGATGGCATCGAAGAAGCGCAGCGCTGGCTGACGGAATACTTCCAGCAGGCCGAGGGGGATTTCTTCGCCTGTACGCCGGAGGAAGGCAGCAAGGCGTTTCTGCACCGCTTTGCCGCCGCCGGCGCGGCCATCCGCTATCAGGCGGTGCATGCTGACGAAGTGGAAGATATTCTGGCGCTGGATATCGCCTTGCGCCGCAACGATACCGAGTGGTTCGAACATCTGCCGCCGGAGATCGACAGCCAGCTGGTGCATAAGCTCTACTATGGCCACTTTATGTGCCATGTGTTCCATCAGGATTACATCGTCAAGAAAGGGGTCGACGCCCACGCTCTGAAAGAGCAGATGCTGGCGTTGCTGAAAGCGCGCGGCGCCCAGTACCCGGCGGAGCATAACGTGGGTCATCTGTATGAGGCCCCGGAGAGCCTGCAGCAGTTCTATCGCCAGAACGATCCGACCAACAGCATGAACCCGGGGATTGGTAAAACCAGTAAGCAGAAATACTGGGGTGAAGCGGCACCAACGCCGGTCTCCCCGGCAGATCCGCAATAATCAGCGGCAGGACTATTCAGCCTGGCGCTTCTGTATTACGCTGCACGCCGGAGAATGTCTCTCCGGCAGATTCAGGAGCGCCGCCATGCCCGCAGAGGCCCCGTTACTCGACAGTGATTTAGAAATTCGTGAAGCGCTGCCCGACGATGCGCACGCCATCGCCGCGCTGTATGTCTGGCACGTGCTCAATGGCCGCGCTTCCTTTGAAGAGATCCCCCCTACCGTTGACGAAATGCGTAAACGGATCAAAACCGTCCGCGATAACGGGCTGCCCTGGCTGGTGGCGCTGTGGCGCGGCGCCATCGTCGGCTACTGCTACGCCACCTTCTATCGGCCTCGTCCGGCCTATCGTTACACGCTTGAGGAATCGATCTACGTGGAATCCGGGATGGGCGGGCGCGGCATCGGCAGCGCGCTGCTGTCGCGGCTGATCGCCGAATGCGAGAAAGGCCCGTGGCGGCAGATGCTGGCGATCATCGGTGATGGCCATAACAATGCCGGTTCGTTGGCGATCCATAAAAAGTTTGGTTTTACCGTGGCGGGTCAACTGCGCAGCGTGGGCTACAAAATGGGCGACTGGCGAGATACGTTGATTATGCAGCGCGCGCTGGGTGACGGCGACTGGACGCTGCCGGAGTGATATCCGGCGTCAAACCCCCGGCTCGCGGCGTAAACGCCTTAGCCGAGCTACCGTTCAGCGCGGTTCCGGAGAGGCGTCAGCCGCCATCCTGCACAAACACCGGCACTCGGCCTGATTGCCCGGCGGCGCTGCGCTTGCCGGGCCTGCGAAGGGGGCGAACCCGGCGCCAAATCACGTAGCCCGGATAAGGCGCAATGCGCCGCCATCCGGCACAAACGCGGCACGGTGTCGGGTATATTGCCCGGCGGCGCTGCGCTTGCCGGGCCTGCGAAGGGGGCGAACCCGGCGCCAAATCACGTAGGCCGGATAAGGCGCGAGCCGCCATCCGGCACAAACGCGGCACGGTGTCGGGTATATTGCTCGGCGGCGCTGCGCTTGCCGGGCCTACGAAAGCGGCGAACCCGGTGCCAAATCACGTAGCCCGGATAAGGCGCAATGCGCCGCCATCCGGGGGACATGTAGATTAATCGTTCTGCGCGGTCTGCGCGCCGCCTTTCAGCATCGCCTCTGCCATCTGCGATTCGCGCTGCTTTTTATAGCTCAGCGCCGAGGCGGGTACCGGCATCACTTTCCCGGTCTCGATCCAGGTCCGCAAGCGGCTGGCGTCGGCGAAGTGGGTGTATTTACCGAAGGCATCCATCACCACCAGCGCCACCGGGCGTTGGTTAATCACCGTACGCATAATCAGGCAGTGGCCGGCAGCGTTGGTGAAGCCGGTTTTAGTCAGCTGGATATTCCAGTTATCGCGATACACCAGATGGTTGGTGTTGCGGAACGGCAGGCTGTAGGCCGGATGGGCGAAAGTGGCGGTCTCTTCTTTGGTGGTGCTCAACTGACCGATCAGCGGATACTGCTCGCTGGCGATCAGCAGTTTGGTCAGATCGCGGGCGGTGGAGACGTTATGCACCGACAGGCCCGTCGGCTCCACGTAGCGGGTATGAGTCATGCCCAGCGCCTGGGCTTTGGCGTTCATCGCGCGAATGAAGGCATCGTAGCCGCCTGGATAGTGATGCGCCAGGCTGGCGGCCGCGCGGTTCTCGGAAGACATCAGCGCCAGCAGCAGCATCGTGCGGCGGCTGATTTGGCTGTTGAGGCGCACGCGGGAGTAGATCCCCTTCATTTCCGGCGTATGGCTGATATCCACCGTCAGCATCTCATCCATCGGCAGATGGGCATCGAGCACCACCATGGCGGTCATCACTTTGGTGATTGACGCCATCGGGCGCACCAGATCCGGCTGGCTGGCATAGATGATTTTTTTGGTGGCCAGATCGACGATCATGGCGCTGCCGGAGGCGATATCCGGCTGCGAGGCGGCAACCGCCGCGGAGGTTTTTGCTAACGCCTGGGGCGCAAAAGGCACAGCCAGCAGCAAGGTCAGGCTGAGCAAAGAGACTCGAAATTTCGGCATCATGGGCATTCTGAAAAGTATTTTTGCACGTTATGGAACGTACGCCGCGAGGTTAAGTGGGCAACATCGCTGGCAAACGCCATCATACCGCGCCGTAAGGCCCTGTGCCTAATAAGAATCGTGAAGAAATGCTGCATTGCCGACACAAAATACATATTTGCCGGCAATGCATATTATCCAGTGACGTGCGATCAGAAGAGTCGGTAACCATACCCCCACAGTACCACGGTGATCGCCAGCAGCACTTCCAGTACCAGCACTCCGATGGCCAGCGTCGAACTGGCGAAGCTTAAACCCTCTTCCCGGTTAATGCTCAGGAAGGTCGGGATGCCCAGATAGAGCAGATAGCCGGTGTAAAACAGCGCGATGGTACCGATCAGCGCGCACAGCCAGACCAGCGGATAGAGCGCCACAATCCCGCTCAGGAACAGCGGCGTGGCCACATAGCCTGCAAACACCATGCAGCGTTTCAGCGAAGGCTGCTGCGGATACTGCCTGGCCATCCACCAGATAACCCGCCCCATGATCGCCACCCCGGCCAGCATCACGGCGTAAAACAGTACCGCCAGCGCCAGACCGGTCAACATCGACAGTTTAATAACGGTGCCGTCGCCGAAGTTCCAGCCCAGCTGCGTAGTGCCGATAAAGGCGCACACCACCGGAACCGCCGCCATCAGCAGCACATGGTGCGTATAGTGATGAGAAATGGTTTCATTCTCGCTCTTTATCACGCTCATCTCCCGGTTGGGATGAGCGAAGAGCCCCCAGACATGGTTCATAGCGTCCCCCTTGTCACGGCTTCGTACTGCACTGATCCAAGTATAATTCACCCTGTAGATTATTTTGTGTACAGCGCAAAAAAACTGCGTCGCCGCGTTTTGGTCAGCAGGGTGTATGATTAACAGGTGATGAGATAAGGAGATAAGCTGTTTATGGATATCAATCACCTGATTTCCCAGTATGGCTACGCGGCGCTGATCGTCGGCAGCATGGCGGAAGGTGAGACCATTACCCTGCTGGGCGGCGTCGCAGCGCATCAGGGGTTACTGAAGTTTCCCCTGGTGGTGATCGCCGTCGCCCTCGGCGGGATGATTGGCGATCAGCTGCTCTATCTGGTCGGCCGCCGCTTCGGGGGACGCATTCTGCGCCGTTTCGCCAGCCAGAAGGCGCGAATACGTAAAGCGCAGCGCATGATCCAGCACCGGCCGTGGCTGTTTGTCATCGGCACCCGCTTTATGTATGGCTTCCGGGTAATCGGCCCCCTGCTGATCGGCGCCAGCCGCCTGCCGCCGCGCATTTTCCTGCCGTTGAATATTGTCGGAGCGCTGGTGTGGGCCCTGCTGTTTACCACCATTGGCTATCTCGGCGGCGAGGTGGTTGGCCCGTGGCTGCACCATCTGGACGCCCATCTGAAGCACTGGATCTGGCTGATCCTCGCGGTAGGACTGGTGGTCGCCGCCCACTGGTGGCTCAGGCGGCGAGAAAGGAAGAAGAAAGACTAAACGGCGCCCCCGAAGGCGCGCCGTTGCGCCGGTTATTTCACGCTCTGGTGATAGCCGCCGCCGAGGGCTGAAGTCAGCTGAATACTGGCGTCAATCCACTGACCGTGCAGGCGCAATGCGGTAATGCGCTCCTGCAGCGCCGGGAGCTTCGCCATACTGACTCTGGAGCCGGGTAAGATCCCCGCCGCCATTCGGGCCTGCGCCAGGTTCACCACCCGCTGGGCGTCTTTTTCAACCTGCTGCTGCTGCTGGCTTTTGGCCATCAGCGTCTCGACCTGGCTGGCGGTTTTCGCCACCTGGTTGACGGCATCCACCACCGCTTTGTTGTACTGCGCTATCGACAGGCTGTTCTGCGCGCTGGCGATATCCAGATTGGCATTGAGGCGGCCGCTGTCAAAGATCGGCAGCGTCAGTCCGGCGGTGACGCCCATCTGCTGCGCCGAGTGACGGAAAAGATCGCTTAAGT
The DNA here is from genome assembly GCF_003097195.1 of Klebsiella sp. GL120222-02. NCBI lineage: Bacteria > Pseudomonadati > Pseudomonadota > Gammaproteobacteria > Enterobacterales > Enterobacteriaceae > Klebsiella > Klebsiella sp. GL120222-02. The sequence continues at coordinate 229,227 of NZ_QEQO01000008.1, read as the reverse complement.
GCAGGGCATCCTGCTGCAGGAACGCCATCAGATTGATGTCGGGATAAAACGCCGCTTTCGCCGCGTCCACTTCGCTCAGCGATGCCTCAATGTACCAGTGAGCAACCTGCAGATCCGGGCGGCGCGCCAACAGCTCATAGCCGAGGGTATCAGGCAGCTGCGCGCTGACCGTCGGCAGGCTGACCGGTTTGAGGTTCAGCGACTGGCTCTGGCTGTTGGTCAGGGCCATCAGGCGCGCTTCAATCTCTTTCATCGTGCCCGCCACGTCCGCCAGCTGCTGGTCGGTTTTGCTGACGTTAATATCGTTCTCCGCCCCTTCGGCGGAGTTGGTGATCCCGCGCTGCAACAGGGCCTTGTCGACCGTCACGATATTATTTTGCTCACCCTTCACCTGCTGCAGCACTGCTTTAATCGCCGCTTCCGTCTGCCACTGCCAGTACAGGCGCGCCACGCTGCCAGAAAGCAATTCGCGGGTCTGGGCCTGCTCCGCCACCTGGGCTTTCAGCTCGCCGATGCGCGCTTTCACCAGCGCGCGGTTTTTACCCCACAGGTCCAGATCCCAGCCAGCGGTCAGGCCGAAGGTGCCGTTGGTGTACCACGGGCCGGTATTGCCGTCGGTGTCGGTGGCGAACGGCCCCATCAGGCCTTCGGCCGACATGCGCTGGCGTTCAACATCGGCGGAGAAATCCATCTCCGGGCCAAGATTCGCCTGCGACATTCGCGCCTGCGCTTCGGCAAGCCTGATGCGCTGTTCGGCAATTTGCATATCCGGCGCATTGGCGAGTGCGCGCTGAATCAGATTATCCAGTTGGGCATCGTGGTAGTCTTTCCACCAGTCGGTCTGCGGCCAGCCATTTTTCACGGCGGCAGGGAGATCCATGGAAACATGGGAGGCTGGAATTTGCTGCTGCGGCGGATTAGCAACCTCATGAGATGGCGCGCAGCCAGCCAGCGCGATGGCCAGGGGCAATGCCGCCAGCACGCTTTTATTTAATATCAATTTCATTAGACAGGTCAGATAACTTAATCAGGTTGGTTATCATAAGTTAATTGAATTAAACGCGTTTAGTAAAGCGTGTGACTAAATTATTAGTTAGCTAAAAATAAACAACCTTATCAATTCAAGGGATGAATATGAGTCAGAATATTTATGACGACCCGCAGTTTTTTGCCGGCTATGCGACCCTCGATCGCTCGGTGAAGGGGCTGGATGGCGCACCGGAGTGGCCTTCCCTGCAGGCAATGTTGCCGCCGATAACCGGTTTGCGGGTGGTGGATCTCGGCTGCGGCTACGGCTGGTTTTGCCGCTGGGCACAGCAGCAGGGAGCCAGCCAGATAACCGGTTTTGATATCTCCCAGCGCATGCTGGCGCAGGCGCGGGAGATGACCCGCGGGGATGAGATTGTCTACCGCTGCGCCGATCTGCAAACCCTGACGCTGCCCGCCAACAGCTGCGATCTGGTCTACAGCTCGCTGGCGCTGCATTATTTACCGGACATTGCCCCGCTCTTCGCCACCCTGCAGCAGGCGCTGGTTCCCGGCGGCACCCTGGTCTTTTCCGCCGAACATCCCATCTATACCGCCCCCTTGCAGCAGGGCTGGCGGGTGGATGACCAGGGACAGAAAAGCTGGCCGGTCAGTCACTATCAGCAGGAGGGCGAGCGCGTCAGCAACTGGTTTGCCGAGGGCGTCATCAAGCAACATCGCAAGCTCTCAAGCTGGATAAACGCGCTTATCGCCGCGGGTTTTGTGCTGGAGCAGCTGGATGAGTGGGGTCCGAGCGCCGAACAGATTGTCCAACAGCCCGCCCTGGATGAAGAGAAAGAACGTCCGATGATCTTTTTACTGCGCGCGCGTAAACCGGGCTAATCCCCCGCCCGGCGATGGCCGGGCGGGCATGCTTTACGCTTTCAGGCTGGCGCCGCGGCTGGCAATCACCTCTTTATACCAGTCAAAACTCTTCTTCTTACTGCGCGCCAGGGTGCCGGTGCCGTCATCATGACGGTCGACATAGATAAAGCCATAGCGCTTCGACAGCTCCGCCTTCGAGGCGCTCACCAGGTCAATCGGCCCCCAGCTGGTAAAGCCCATCAGCTCAACGCCATCGTCAATGGCTTCCCGCGCCTGCACCAGATGGTCGTTCAGGTAACTGATGCGGTAGTCATCGTTAATGCTGCCATCGGCTTCCACCTTATCCTTGGCGCCCAGACCATTTTCCACGATAAACAGCGGCTTCTGATAGCGATCCCACAGCACGTTCAGCAGCGTACGCAGGCCCAGCGGGTCTATCTGCCAGCCCCACTCCGAGCTCGCCAGGTGCGGGTTCGGCACCATGCTGAGAATATTGCCGCGCGCCTGCTGGTTCAGCGCCTCGTCGGCGGTGACGCAACCGGTCATGTAGTAGCTAAAGGAGATAAAGTCGACGGTGGTTTTCAGCGCTTCACGATCGGCATCGGTAATGGTGAGTGTGATACCGTTGTCGCGGAAAAAGCGCAGCATATAGCCCGGGTACGCGCCGCGCGCCTGCACGTCGCCAAAGAACTGCCAGCTGCGGTTCTCCTGCAGCGTCTCAAACACATCTTCCGGTTTGCAGCTCAGGGGATACATCAGCCCGCCGAGCAGCATATTGCCGATTTTGCCCTCGGGCACCAGCTCGTGACAGGCTTTAACCGCCAGAGCGCTGGCCACCAGCTGGTGGTGAATCGCCTGATACACCTCGCCTTTGCTGCTGCCGGCCGGCAGGCCGACGCCGGTCATCGGAGCATGCAGCGACATATTGATTTCGTTAAAGGTCAGCCACAATTTGACCTTATTTTTATAGCGGCTGAACACCGTGCGGGCGTAGCGCTCAAAGAAACCAATCACCTCCCGGCTGCCCCAGCCGCCGTAGTTTTTTACCAGCGCCCACGGCATTTCATAATGCGACAGCGTCACCAGCGGGGTGATGTTGTGCTTCGCCATCTCGTCGAACAGCTTGTCGTAGAACGCGAGACCGGCTTCGTTGGGCTCGGCGTCATCGCCGTTGGGATAGATGCGGGTCCAGGCGATGGACACCCGCAGGCAGTTAAAGCCCATCTCGGCGAACAGAGCGATATCTTCCGGGTAGCGATGGTAAAAATCGATCGCCACATCCTTAATACCGCTGTCGCCGGGTACGCGCTCGACCACCTCGCCGAACACGCCGTGCGGCTGCACATCGGAGGTGGATAAGCCTTTGCCCTCTTCCAGATAAGCCCCTTCCACCTGATTCGCCGCGGTCGCGCCGCCCCATAAAAAATCCGCCGGGAATGTTTTCATCTCTCTCTCCTGTGATTAATGGCTGACTGACAACAGCGGCTGGCCGGCTTCGACGGCGCTGGACGCCACCGTATCAATTTCCCGGTAGTCGTCGCTGTTGCTGATAATGATCGGGGTCGCCAGGTCGTAACCGGCATCCAGAATCGCCTGACGATCGAACTCGATCAGCAGATCGCCGGCCTGCACCCTGTCGCCCTCTTTGACATGTGCGGTAAACGGCACGCCGTCGAGTTTGACCGTGTCGATGCCGACGTGGATCAACAGCTCAATGCCGCTGTCGCTCTGCAGGCCGATGGCATGTTTAGTCTGAAACAGGGAAGCCACTTCGCCCGGGAACGGGGCAATCACTTGGCCCACCGCCGGGATAATGGCGACCCCTTTACCGAGCAGGCCGCTGGCGAAGGTGCTATCCGGCACCTGCTCGAGGGCGATAACGCTGCCGCTCATCGGCGCCAGAATATCGTTTGCCGAGGCCGGGGCTACCGTCACGGCGCCCGGTGCAGCGCTGGCGCGCGGCATGCCGGCGAAGAAGGTCAGCACGCAGGCAAGCACGAAAGCCACGCCGGTGCCGATAAGCCCGCCCCAGACGCTGGCGTCAATGCCGCCGGGCGGGATCATCTGCGCCGGGAAAAAGATATTCGGCACGCCGAACGAGTAAGCATGGCTATTACTGAAGGCAGTGATCGCCCCGCCGATGGCGCCGGCGATACAGCCGAAGATAAACGGACGACGCAGCGGCAGGGTCAGACCGTAGATAGCCGGCTCGGTGATGCCAAACAGCCCGGCAGAGAAGGCGGAACCGGCCAGCATCCGCTGACGCGCATCGCGGGTGGCCAGCAAAATCCCCAGAACCGCCCCCACCTGGGCAATCACCGCCGGAAGAATAATCGGCAGCATGGAGTCGTGACCAAGTACCGTCATGTTGTTGATCATCAACGGCACCAGCCCCCAGTGCAGGCCGAAAATAACGCACACCTGCCACATGGCGCCCAGTACCGCGCCCGCCAGCCATGGGGCAAACGCATAAATGAACTGGTAGCCGTTGGCCAACAGATGGCTCAGCCAGGTGGCGACCGGGCCAATCACCAGGAAGGTGAGCGGGACCACCACCGCCAGGCAGATCGCCGGGGTGAAGAAGTTTTTCATTGATGACGGCAACAGCGCGTTGCTCTTGCGCTCCAGCCAGCAGCAGACCCACGAGGCGAGAATAATCGGGATCACTGACGAGCTGTAGTTGATAAAGGTCACCGGAATGCCGAGAAAGTGCTCCACCGCCGCGCCCGGCGCCTGGCTGGCCTCAAAGGCCTGAATCATCAGCGGGTGGGTTAACGCCCCGCCAATCACCATCGAGATAAACGGGTTGCCGCCAAACTTCTTCCCGGCGGTATAGCCAAGAAACAGCGGGAAGAAAAAGAACAGCGCGTCGCTGGCGGCAAACCAGATTTTATAAGTCCCCTGCTCCGGCGTAAGCCAGCCGCAGGTCACCGCCAGCGCCAGCAGGCCTTTCAGCAGACCGGTCGCCGCCATCACGCCGATAAACGGTGTAAAAATGCCGGAAATGATGTCGATAAGCTGGCTTAACACCGATCCTTTAGCCGCTTTTTCCCCGGCAACCGGTTCGCTGTCATCGCTTAACCCCGCCTCCTGGCGCACCGCCAGCCAGACGTCGTGAACGTGGTTGCCAATCACCACCTGAAACTGGCCACCGCTCTCCACCACCATAATGACGCCCGGATTGGCCTTCAGCCCTTCGGCATCGGCTTTGCCGTTATCTTTCAGTTTAAAACGCAGACGTGTCGCACAGTGAACCAGACTCACAATGTTCTCTTTGCCGCCGACGCGGTTGAGAATATCCTGCGCGAGTGCTTTATATTCCATGCTCTTTTCCTTACTGCCGCTGCCCGCAGACAACCGGCGACTGAGTAGTAAAAAATAAAAAAACCCGAGAACCACGCCGGTGGGCGTCGCGCTCAGGTTTTGCCTGCATCATGCAGTAACAATCCAGTTTTGTTGGGGGGAATTAACGCCCCTCTTTTCTTACCCGTTCGATATGAATGGCAAGAAACATAATCTCTTCGGTGGTCAGCGACCGCTGATACTGCTTTTGCAGATGCGTCGCCACCGTTTCCGCACACTTCCACGCTTTAGCGTAGTTATCTTTCACCGCGCTGTGCAGCGAGACGTCGTCATCTTCCACCACCGTGCGCGTCAGCATCCGCTGGGCGAAGAACTTGAGATGAGTGACAAAGCGCTGATAGCTCAATGACTCTTCGTCATAGTTAAGCTGCAGCTGATACTTCACCAGCTGCAGGATCTCCTGCATCACCCGGGTCACGTGCATGACCTCCGGCATTTCGCTGTTGAGCTGCGCCGTCACCAGATGCAGGGCGATAAATCCGGCTTCATCCTCCGCCAGCTCCACACCAAGCCTTTTGGCAATAATGGCCCTTGCCTCCTGACCCAGCGCGAACTCCTTCGGATACAGCCGCTTAATCTCCCACAGCAGCACGTTACGCAGTGCGATGCCCTTTTTCTGCCGCTCGATAGCAAAATGACAGTGATCCGTTAATGTGATGTACAAACTTTCCTGTAGCTTGCCCAGCCGCCCGCGTGCCAGGTCGATAATGCGATCGCAGGTGGTCATCACTTCTAACGGTATCTGACTGAGTAACTCACCTAAGCGGCCTACCAGTTCATCGCTCTGTAAGGCGAAGACTTTTTCAATTTTACTGTCGTCCAGCACGTCGCCCGGGCGTTTCTGAAAGGCCAGCCCTCGCCCCATCACCACCTGTTCGCGCCGGTGCTCGTCAAGAACCACCACCACATTGTTATTGAGTACTTTGGCGATTTGCATATAGACCCCAGAAACAAAAAAACCTGACCCCCGACGAAACGCCAGGTGATCAGGTTTTGCCTGCCGCAGCAGTTGCAATCCAACACCCGCACTGTAACAACTTCTGCTGCGCGCTCAACCTGACAAGTGAAAAAACGTGATTAAGATCGCGACTATCAGAAAGTCACCACCGTTTTCCACTCCACCACCCATGCGTCCTGGGTCTGCGCGACGCCGCCCGGACGGTGCCAGTACTGCAGGCCCGGCTGCAGCTCCAGCCAGGAGACCGGGCGGAAGCGATAATAGAGCTCGCCGTTCAGCGAATGACCGGCCACCGGCTGGTAAGCCGGGTCGTTATAGTCGGTGGCGCCGCTGAGTTGATTCATATAGCGCTGGTTACGTGCGTAGTGGCTGCTCATGTCGATCCACGTCAGACCAAAGCCAATCCAGTCCTCCGGGCGGGCGTCAAACAGCCCGCGGTAGCGCATGGAGGCGGCGACGGCGGAGTGGATATAGTTACTGCGCTGGTCGCTGAGGCTGCCGCTCAGCGAGACGCTCATCCCCCGCAGCGGGTCGTCGGCGTGGCGGGTGATCTGCTGGTTCAGGCCGGCGTACATAAACCAGGTGCTGTCGTGCTCGGCGTAGCCTTGCGGATCGGTCGCCCCGACGCCGCCGGATTTGCCGCTGTAGAGGTCGGTTTGCGGCGCGTTGGTCCAGACCACACCCAGGTTATAGGCTCCCGGCAGGCCATTCATCAGCGGACGGGTTTCGATCTCCATCGGCAGTAAAATGCCTTTGCTGCCCTTCGTCGACCCGCTCCAGGCGTGACTGCGCGCGGTAGCCTGCGGGTTTTGCTCCATCACCCCGCCTTTCAGGGTGACCGTCGGCGTCAGCTTGTACTCCAGGGTGGTGCCCCAGGTGTGGATGTTCCAGTTATTCCAGGTCAGCGAGTTGGCCGATTTCCCACCGCACTGGGTCAGTAGCTGAAAATCGCAGGGAATGATCTGGTCGAAAGTTTGCACCTTGTTCATCATGCCGATGCGCCAGGTCAGGCGACGGTCGTCAAAGCTGCGGGCAAAGGTCAGCCAGCCGAGGCGGGTGATCGACCCGCCGCCCCAACTCTCCTGCGACAGATCGTTGAAACTCACCCGCGGATCCTGCAGCCGTTTCGTGGTGAGGTTATCATCGTGGTTACGGTTGACGATGTTGCCTTCGAGACGCGCATCCGGTATGCCGGTCCAGCGCTCCAGATCCTGGGTAAAGGTCAGCGCCACCTGGTCAATATAGGCCAGGTGTTTATCATGGTCGTAACCGCCGCCGGCGTTGTAGGCCATCTCGTTAAGATACCCGAGATTATAATGAAAGCCGTTCTCTTCGAGGATCGGACGAATGCCCAGCATATCGCCCAGCAGCCCCTGCTGTCCGGCTTCGAACCCCAGCACGCTGCCGTTCCAGGCCGGAGTTTCCGCGGCGCTGACGGCAGGCACCATTGCCGCCAGCGCCGCGCCGATCAAAAGCTGATTTATTTTTTTGTTATGCATTGTGATATCCACCGTGACTGAATAAAAACAAAGGGGATCCCCAGGTTATTTATTTACCTGTTTTCTTTTTTAAAAAATGAATGGCAAAGGGCGTCCGCCGGTAATAAAACCGCGACGATGCCAGAGAAAACGTTAATTACAACCTATTGTTTTACATAACCATTTTTTCACCATTGAATTTTAGCCAAAAAAAAACCTAAGCACTTTCCGCCACGAATGACGAAAATGCTTAGGTTTTGCCTGGGTTCAGTAGCAATCCTGAATTGATTGACCGCACATTATCACTTTATTCAACTCATGCCTACCAGCAATAGGCAGGCAAGTAATAATATGTGAAGCAAATAACAGTATGGTGTTTAATAGCGGGCGATGGCCGCCGCTATTTCAGCAGACGTTTGCAGGGCGCGAATTTCATTAAACAGAGTCAGCGCCTCACTATATTCCTTGCGTAAATAGCCTAACCATTGCTTAATTCTCGCCACATGATACAGACCGGTGTCGCCCTGCTTTTCCAGGCGGGTATATTTTTGCAACAGCTGAACCACCTGCGGCCACGGCATGCGCGGTTCGTTGTATTTGATCACCCGGCTGAGGTTCGGCACGTTGAGCGCCCCGCGGCCAATCATCACCGAATCGCAGCCGGTGACGGCCATACAATCCTGGGCGCTTTGCCAGTCCCAGATCTCGCCGTTGGCCACCACCGGAATGGTCAGACGCTGGCGGATCTCACCGATCGCCTGCCAGTTAATGCGTTCGGCTTTGTAGCCATCTTCTTTGGTGCGGCCGTGAACCACCAGCTCGCTGGCCCCGGCCTGCTGCACCGCATCGGCGATTTCGAAGCGCCGTTCGCCGCTGTCCCAGCCGAGTCGCACCTTGACGGTCACCGGCAGATGATCGGGAACCGCTTCGCGCATGGCTTTCGCACCGCGATAGATCAGCTCCGGATCTTTCAGCAGCGTCGCCCCGCCGCCGCTGCCGTTCACCAGCTTAGACGGACAGCCGCAGTTTAAATCCACCCCCCACGACCCCAGCTCCACCGCGCGGGCGGCGTTTTCCGCCAGCCACTCGGGATATTGTCCCAGCAGCTGGACGCGCACGCGGGTGCCGGACGGCGTGCGGCTCTGATGATGCAGTTCCGGGCACAGCCTGTAGAACGATTTTACCGGCAGCAGTTGATCCACCACGCGCAGAAATTCGGTGATGCACAGATCGTAATCGTTAACCTCGGTCAGCAGCTCGCGCACCAGCGAATCGAGCACGCCTTCCATCGGCGCCAGTAGAACACGCATATCGTTATCCGGAAAAAAAAGAGGCGCTATGGTAGCGCCTCCAGGCATTGGTGGAAAGCGCTCAATGCGTCCGGCCTGCCGTACGCCATTCCCCGTTCGGCGAATGCGGCAAAGCGAGGAGATAATCTCTATGCTTTACAGGAGCCTGCGGCGTCTCATGCCGCCTTTATTTGCCGCGCCTCGTTCAAAAAGGTAGCGTGGGACTCCATATACCCTAAGCTGCGAGCTGTCGGGTCCTGCCGGGAGAGGCTATTGTTCCCGTACGCTATCAGCGCTATGCGTAGAATTCATGATGTGATCGGTAGCACATTTTAGGGATTAATTGTATGATGAATGCACTTCATCAAGGGTTATTACCATGAGTAAATCGCTGACTATTATCTGGCAGTACCTGCGGGCCTTCGTCCTGATTTACGCCTGCTTATACGCCGGAATTTTTATCGCCGGACTGCTGCCCATCACTATCCCCGGCAGCATCATCGGCATGCTGATCCTTTTCGTGCTGCTGGCGCTGCAAATTATGCCGCCGCAGTGGGTCAATCCTGGCTGCAATATCCTGATCCGCTATATGGCGCTATTGTTCGTGCCCATCGGCGTCGGCGTGATGCAATACTGGGATCTGCTGCGCGCCCAGCTGGGGCCAGTCGTCATCTCCTGCGCCATCAGCACGCTGGTGGTGTTTGTGGTGGTGAGCTGGAGCTCTCACCTGGTGCATGGCGAACGTAAAGTGATTGGGCAAAAGGAAAAGAAAAATGATGCATGAAATCTGGTGGTCGCTGCCGCTAACCCTGATCGTCTTTTTTCTCGCCCGCAGGCTGGCCGCCCGCTTTAAGTTCCCGCTGCTCAACCCGCTGCTGGTGGCGATGGTAGTTATAATTCCGTTTCTGCTGCTGACCGGGATCTCCTATGGGCGTTATTTTGCCGGCAGCAAAGTCCTGAACGATCTGCTGCAGCCGGCGGTGGTCGCGCTGGCCTTTCCACTGTATGAGCAACTGCACCAGATCCGCGCGCGCTGGAAATCAATCATCACCATCTGCTTTATCGGCAGCTGCGTGGCGATGATCACCGGTACTACCGTCGCCCTGCTGATGGGCGCCACGCCGCAAATCGCCGCCTCTATTCTGCCTAAGTCAGTCACTACGCCAATTGCCATGGCGGTCAGCGGCAGCATCGGCGGTATTCCGGCCATCAGCGCCGTGTGCGTGATTTTTGTCGGCATCCTCGGCGCGGTATTCGGCCATACGCTGCTTAACCTGATGCGCATTCGCACCAAAGCGTCACGCGGCCTGTCAATGGGCACCGCCTCGCACGCCCTCGGCACTGCCCGCTGTGCGGAACTGGACTACCAGGAAGGGGCGTTTAGCTCGCTGGCGCTGGTGCTGTGCGGGATCATCACCTCGTTGATGGCACCGTTCTTATTTCCGCTGATCCTCGCGGTGGTGGGATAAATTGTGATTTAAATCACATTTTTTAATGCAACAAATCAAAGTTGCATAAACAATGAGATATTCATCACATATGAGACTGCTGGACGCCCGTACACTGGCTTCCCATTACATTGTTATGAGGCAACGCTATGCACTCACGTTTTCAAGCTGCTTTGACGACTCTGGCAGCAGACCTGCAGGCGGCCATCGCCCCGATGCTCGCCGACCCGCACTTCCCGGCGCTGCTCGAAGCCGATCAGGTGGCGACGCTGCAGCAGGCGACAGGTCTGGACGAAGACGCGCTGGCCTTTGCGCTACTGCCGCTTGCTGCCGCCTGCGCGCGCGCCGACCTTTCTCATTTTAACGTCGGGGCGATCGCCCGCGGCGTCAGCGGCCGCTGGTACTTTGGCGGCAATATGGAATTTCTCGGCGCGACCATGCAGCAGACCGTTCACGCCGAACAGAGCGCCATCAGCCACGCCTGGCTGCGCGGCGAGACCTCCCTGCGCGCTATTACGGTGAACTACACGCCGTGCGGCCATTGCCGTCAGTTTATGAACGAACTGAACAGCGGACTGGCGCTGCGCATTCATCTGCCGGGCCGCGAAGCGCATGCCCTGGAGCACTATCTGCCGGACGCCTTTGGTCCGAAAGATCTGGAGATCAAAACCCTGTTGATGGATGCACAGGACCATGGCTTCCCGGTGAGCGGCGATGCCCTGACCCAGGCAGCCATTCAGGCCGCCAACCGCTGCCATGCGCCCTACAGCCACTCGCCCTCCGGCGTGGCGCTGGAGTTGAAAGACGGCACCATTTTCAGCGGCAGCTATGCGGAAAACGCAGCGTTCAATCCGACGCTGCCGCCGCTGCAGGGGGCGCTGAATCTCCTGAGCCTCAACGGCTATGATTATCCCGCTATCCAGCGGGCAATCCTCGCGGAGAAAGCCGACGCGGCGCTGATCCAGTGGGATGCTACCGTCGCCACCCTGAAGGCGCTGGGCTGCCAGAATATCGAGCGCGTCCTGTTAGGTTGATCAGCCTGAGCAGATTGCCGGATGACGGTTTCGCCTTATCCGGCCGACCTGTTATACCGTGATGTTGTCGGGTGGCGCTACGCTTACCCGACCTACGGTTCGCGCCATGGCGAGCTGAAGATCTCTATGCCGGGTGTCGGCTCACGCCTTACCCGACCTGCGTTCGGCGATCTGTCTATATTGCTGAAAATCCCCGCAATCAAACGCGGGTTTCTTGCGCTTACCCGGCGGGTAAAGTAGCCTGAAGACTCCGTTGTCTATTATTGAGCCAAGTTCATGTTAAAGCGTGTGTTCTACAGCCTGTTAGTCCTGCTCGGCCTGCTGCTGTTGACCGTGCTGGGCCTTGACCGCTGGATGAGCTGGAAAACCGCGCCCTATATCTATGATGAGCTGCAGGACCTGCCCTACCGTCAGGTCGGCGTGGTGCTGGGCACCGCCAAATATTACCGCACCGGCGTCATCAATCAGTATTACCGCTACCGCATCCAGGGTGCGCTGAACGCCTACAACAGCGGCAAGGTCAACTATCTGCTGCTGAGCGGCGATAATGCTCTGCAAAGCTACAATGAACCGATGACCATGCGTCGGGACCTGATTAAAGGCGGCGTCGATCCCGCCGATATCGTGCTGGACTATGCCGGCTTCCGTACGCTCGACTCAATCGTCCGTACCCGCAAAGTGTTCGACACCAACGACTTCATTATCATCACCCAGCGCTTCCACTGCGAACGGGCGCTGTTTATCGCCCTGCATATGGGGATCCAGGCCCAGTGCTACGCGGTGCCGTCGCCGAAGGATATGTGGAGCGTGCGGCTGCGCGAGTTCGGCGCCCGCTTTGGCGCGCTGGCGGACCTCTACATCTTCAAACGGGAACCGCGCTTTCTCGGCCCTCTCATCCCCATTCCGGCGCAGCAGCATGACGTACCGGATGACGCCCAGTCCTACCCGGCAGTCACTCCGGAGCAGCTGCTGGAACTGCAGAAAAACACAAAACCCGCCAATGAGTGATATAAGATGCATTAATCATGCGATGCCAAAACAATGCGTATTATAAGTAACGTTAATTGCATGAATGCTCTTTAATGAGTAATATTTCACTCATCATCCTTTTTGGAGGGCGAGATGGAAACATTAACGGTACAAGCCTTTCTCAATGCGGAGTGGCAAGACATTGCGTTGATAAAATTCCCCGGTAGTGAGCAAGGGGACTGGTTTACAACACAAATCGACTATCTTACCGATTACGCCATCGACTTTCTGGAACGCGATGACTATCACGCCGTGTCGCTCAACCATCCCGTTTCGCTTTATTTTGAGGATCACGGAAATCCTGGATGGTTAAGATTTATAGACGATATCATTCCAGGCGGCGCCAGCCGACGTTACTGGGTTAACTTTTTAGATATCAGTGAACTTCCTCAGGGCCAGCAGAATTTCATCTTGCTCAAATTCGGCACGATGTCGCCAGTGGGAAATTTACGCATTAAAGACTCGGTGCCGGACTGGGATAGTCTGGCAAGCAGTAAAACGTTCTCTGTCACTGATGTCATGAATCGTGCCAGTGATTTTCTCGACTATGACCAGGAACGAGGAGCCGCAGCAGGAGGGGCTACATTATCCCTCTCTCTGGTTGCCGCGATTTGATATCAGAAGAGACGGTGATGGCCGGATAATGAGATTGGGAATGGAGTCAGTCTATTCTCTGTTACAAAAAGCGCCAGCGACGATACTTGATCATGAAACCACGCTGCGGATCCTAATCGAAAAGATCACATCCAGTAATATGGTAAGAGTACAGAATTATCGCTTTGATGTTCAAGGATTTATCATCGATTGGGTACGTCGAGACTTATTAAACATTATTTTTGGCAATAGTGATAACCATGGACGTAATACTGCATTTATGAAAGCAGATAATGAAATTATCCTTGCGCCAATCTACGATTTTGCACCAATGAAAGCCGACCCGGAAGGTATACCGCGCACGATGAAGTGGTCATTAGCCTGCGAATCAGGAGGCGAATATAACTTTGGCGCCATCGCACAAGCTTTGGCTGAATGGATCACCCCTGACACATTGCTTAATGCTTTAAGTGAAACCGCATCTCAACTCGTTGATTTACCATCCCGTCTTAAAGTACGCGGCGTTCCTGTTCAGATTCTGGAAATGCCATCAATTGGTTTTAAATTTATACCTGACAAACTCGCTCGCTGGGGGCTGTTATGAAGACCCTGAATAAAAAAGAAACAGAAATCCAAAATACCTTAGCCAGGCTGCGGGCGGATAACCCACCATCCCTACCCGCCACCGGGGTAACGGCTACGGAAAAAAAAGCTCGTTCAGAGATAAGCAGACAACGCGTCTCGGCTGGTTTAAAAAAAGTCAAAACGGTCGATCGTCAGGCGGTCATTCACGCCATTATCCATGACATCATGCTAGGCGCCATCAGCCAGGGAGAGGCCCTGAAAAAACTGAGAGTAGAAGTTCTGGGTTTACGCCAGGATGAATATGCCCGGCTAGTGGATGTCTCTCGTAAGACCTTATCTGATGTGGAAAATGATAAAGGCAATTATTCTGCCGAGATCATTAATAAAATCTATAAGCCGTTTGGCCTTGAAACAGGACTCGTCCCTATTTCTAAAACACTTATTTCTTCTCTATTTAAATAGTAAAAACCCGCGCCAGGCGCGGGTTTTTGATGCGTTCAATCTTATTTCTTACGGGCGTATTTCAGGGAGTCCAGCGCCACGGCGAAGATAATAATCGCCCCCTTAATAATGTACTGCCAGTAAGGGTTGACGCCGATATAGGTCAGGCCGTAGTTGATGACGGTGAAGATAATCACCCCGGTCACCACGCCGAATACGGTCCCTACCCCGCCGCTGAACGAAACGCCGCCCACCACGCAGGCGGCGATGGCGTCCAGTTCGTACATAAAGCCGAGGTTATTGGTCGCCGAGCCGATACGCCCGGCTTCCAGCAGGCCGCCGAAGGCGTAAAACACGCCGGAGAGGGCATAGATCATCAGCAGGTTCAACGCCACGTTAACCCCGGAGACTTTCGCCGCTTCCGGGTTACCGCCGATAGCGAAGATGTTTTTACCAAAGCGCGTCTTGTTCCACAGGATCCAGACAAAGAAGACGGCAATCAGCGCGTAGAAGGTAATGTAGGACAGGCGGAACGAGCCCAGCGCCACAAACCCCTGGGCAAAATGGGAGAAGTGGCTGTCAAAACCGGAGATCGGCGACGCGCCCACGAAGTCGTAGTACAGCGAGTTAATGCCGTACACGATGATCATAGTGCCGAGGGTGGTAATAAACGGCGTCACGTTCAGGTAGGCGATGACGATCCCGTTAATCAGGCCGATGACCGCCCCGATGGCGCACACCAGCAGGATCACCAACGGGATCGGCATGGTCGCCATATCCGGGAACACCTTGTTGGCATTATCCACCGCCTGCAGCATGGTGGCGGCAATCACCGCCGCCAGTCCCACCTGACGGCCGGCGGAGAGGTCGGTCCCCTGCGTGACGATAAGTCCGGCCACGCCCAGGGCAATAATAATACGCACCGAAGACTGAGTCAGGATATTACTCAGGTTGAGCAGACTTAAAAATGTCGGATCCTGGAAAATAATAATGGCCAACAGGACCAGAAGGACGACATATATCCCACCCTCTTTCAGGTAAGTGAGAAAACTCTTTTTATTTAACGCACTCATGTGAAGCCCCTGATCTTAAAGGTGCAATGACGCAAGACGCAGTATTTCGTTTTGCGTGGTGGTTTTAGTCTCTACAATGCCCGCGACAAGGCCATTGCTCATCACCAGAATGCGGTCGGTAATCCCCAGCAGTTCCGGCATTTCGGAAGAAATAATAATGATCCCTTTGTCTTTTTTAGCCAGCTCGGCAATCAGCTGGTAGATCTCGAATTTGGCGCCGACGTCGATACCGCGCGTTGGCTCATCCAGCATCAGGATCTCCGGCTGGGTCAGCAGCCAGCGGCCTATAATGACCTTTTGCTGGTTACCACCGGAAAGCGAACCGATCTGCGTATGCTGGCCGGGGGTTTTAACGCGCATCGAGTCAATAACCCACTGGGTGTCGCTCTTCATTCGCGAGTTGTCCAGCAAGCCGATGCTGTTTTTATATTTCTTAATATTGGAGATCAGCGAGTTAAAACCGATATCCAGATAGGCATAAATCCCGGTGGAGCGCCGCTCCTCGGTCACCAGTGCAAAACCGTGGTTAATCGCCTCGTTGGCGCTGTGGTTGTTGATCTTCTTACCGTGCAGGGTGATGGTGCCGCTGGCCTTCTCACGGATCCCGAACAGGGTCTCCACGATGTCGGTGCGTTTAGCGCCTACCAGGCCGGCGATACCGAGAATTTCGCCCTTATGCAGATCAAAGGAGACATCGCGAATGGAGGGTTGACGCAGCGAGGTGAGATTGCGCACCTGGAGGATCACTTCTCCCGGGGTATTTTCGCGATCCGGAAAACGCTGGTTGAGCGAGCGCCCGACCATCATGGCGATAATCTTGTCCATATCCAGCCCTTCCAGCGGCTGGGTGGCGATCCACTGGCCGTCGCGCAGGATGGTTATTTCATCGCACAGCTGGAAAATTTCTTCCATTTTATGCGAGATATAGACGATACCGCAGCCGCGATCTTTCAGCTTGCGGATGATCTTAAACAGATGGTTGACCTCTTTTTCCGTCAGCGATGACGTCGGCTCGTCCATGATGACGATTTTGGCGTCATATGAAAACGCCTTAGCGATCTCAATCATCTGCATCTGGGATACCGATAAGGTACCGACGCGGGCGCGCGGGTCGATATCAATATCCAGCTCATCAAAAATGGCCTTGGTATCCCGGTACATTTTGTCCTGATCGACAAACATGCCTTTGGTGGGATAGCGTCCGAGCCACATGTTATCCATGACTGAACGCTGTAAAACCAGGTTTAATTCCTGATGCACCATCGATATACCGTTTTCCAGGGCTTCTTTCGCCGAATGGAAATCGATCTCTTTTCCCTGAAAAAGAATGCTACCGGAATCTTTTTGATAGATCCCAAAAAGGCATTTTAATAATGTCGATTTGCCGGCGCCGTTCTCACCCATTAACGCATGAATGGAGTGCGGACGAACCTTCAGGTTGACATTATCAAGAGCCTTGACGCCAGGAAACGATTTGTTGATGTTGGTCATTTCCAACAAATATTCGCCTGACCGTTCGCTATTATTGCTGACCATAGTTATACCTGGCTGCGTTCATGCACGCCCCGTCCGGCGCAATAACGCCAGCAGGAGTCTGGTTCTGTATCAGGAATAATCGGGCGTGGTTAAACCACGCCCGCAACTCACATCACGATTACTTGCCGGTAAACTGGCTCAGGTTGTCTTTATCGACGCCCACGTACGGTACGCGAACAATCTTGTTGTCAATTTTCCAGTTGGTGCCCGCCGCGGCTTCTTTACCTTCCGCGAGGTTTTTCGCCAGATCGAAGGTCGCTTTTGCCTGGTTGTTGGCATCGTTCAGCACGGTACCGGCCATCGCACCGGATTTCACCAGCGCCAGCGCTTCTGGCAGGGCATCGACGCCAAACACCGGAATGCTGCTCTTGTTGTGCGCTTTCAGCGCTTCAACCGCACCCATCGCCATGGCATCGTTGTTCGCGATCACTACTTCAATCTTGTTCGCATTCGGGCCGGAGAGCCAGGCGTCCATTTTGTCTTTCGCCTGCGCGGTATCCCACATGGCGGTATCCAGCTGCAGCTGCTGGGTCTTCAGACCTTTATCATTCAGCTCTTTGATAACGTAGGTGGTACGCGCTTCCGCATCCGGATGGCCCGGCTCGCCTTTCAGCAGGACGAACTGGATCTGGCCGTCTTTATTCAGATCCCAGTTCGGGTTGGCTTTCCAGTGCTTGGCGATCAGATCGCCCTGAATAATCCCCGACTCTTTCGAATCGGTACCGACGTAATAAGCCTTGTCATAACTATCCAGCGCTTTGCGGGAAGGCTCTTTGTTGAAGAACACCACCGGAATATTCTGCCCGCGCGCTTTTTCAATCACCGTTCCCGCTGCCGCCGGGTCAACCAGGTTAATCGCCAGCGCCTTCACGCCTTTCGCCAACAGCACGTCAATTTGATCGTTTTGTTTCGACTGGTCGTTCTGCGAGTCATTCATCAGCAGCTGGACGTCAGGCGCGGATTTGCCATCTTTTTCAATTGCCTTACGCACCACCGACATAAAGTTGTCGTCATATTTATAAATCGTCACGCCGATACGGGTATCTGCTGCGTGTGCGGCGGCGCCAAATAACAGACCAGCCATTACAGCAGACAGGGTAAACACCTTCTTATTCATGGAATCTCCGGTTTTATTATGCAGGGTCATTATTGTGAAAAAGTGCGGGCGGGGTTTGTTGCATTAGTGTTACCGCACAACGCATTTCACGACGAAAATTCGGTCTTCCGTGTCGGGTAACGCTCCAGAAAGATACGGCTCTAAAACTCGTTTAACGCCTTGTTCCTACTTAAAAAAGTGAGGATAACCCATCACCTCGTGGTTCAGACTGGTAAACGCTGCCATCATAATCAGGCGAATGTTAATATACTGTGAATTTACTCACAAATTGAAAGCGGTTACATCCCATCACCGCTTCAGTTAGTGATCGGCCCCACAGTTTGCCGCTGGGCAACGGAATGACGGCGCACCAGCGTCGGCATAAAGCAGTGCGTTGCCTCGCGATCCAGCTTGCCGGCCGCCCCCAGCAGCGCCAGCTCGGTGGCCAGCTTTGCCATCGACATTACCGGATAGCGCACGGTAGTGAGTTGAGGATCGGTGTAACGGGAAATAGGAATATCATCAAAGCCAATCAGCGACAGATGCTGCGGCACGACAATGCCGTTGTCCTTCAGGGTCGTCAGCGCGCCGGCCGCCATGCTGTCGTTATAGGCAAACACCGCGGTGAGACCGAGATTGCGCCCCAGCAGTTCGACCATCGCCGCCTCGCCGCCCTGCATATCCGGGGAGCCAGAACCGACCCAGCTGTCCGGGGCGATGATGCCCTGCTCCTGCAGCGCTTTGCTCCACCCTTCCCGGCGCATATCGTCATCTTCAATGCCGTGGTTTGAGGAGAGATAGCCGATGCGCTGGTGACCCTGATTGAGCAGCATGCGGGTGGCCATCAGCGCGCCGCTGACGTTGTCGAGCCCGACGCAGCGATGGGCAAAGCCTGGTACAATGCGGTTGATCAGCACCATTCCCGGGATATGTTGCATAAAGTCGCTCAGTTCATCATCGCTGAGCGCTTTCGAATGGACAATCAGCGCCGAGCAGCGCTGGCGGATCAGCACCTCGATGGCGTGGCGCTCTTTTTCTGCCTCGTGATAGCTGTTGCCGATCAGCACATACTTCTGATGCTGCTGGGCGACGGTATCCACCGCTTTCACCAGCGCGCCGAAGAAGGCATCGGAGACGTCCATCACCACCACGCCGATGGTATCGCTCACCTGGGTGGCCAGCGCCTGGGCGTTGGCGTTGGGCCGGTAGCCCAGTTGGGTCACCGCTTTCATCACGGCGTCGCGCGTATCCGGACTCACCAGCGCGCTGTTGTTCAGCACCCGCGACACGGTGGCCACGGATACACCCGCCTGGCGGGCGACATCACGAATGGTGATCATACTCAGCGACCTTAAGAGAATTACAGCACGTCACATTCACCTCCTGTGCTCAGCAAGGAGGCTATTCTGGCAGCGACCCGCGGTCCGCTACGTGAGTGAGGTCACACGGCTGGAAACGTTTACATCCGTTTTGTTAATGATTGTGATCGAGATCGTTATCTGGATGTGTCTTTCAATGATGTGCCTGACGCACGCAGGGTTAACTGACGCCACAGCCATTCCACCGGCCCCTGGCGGAAGCGGCGCAGCCACAGCGATGAGACAAGGAGGTTAACGGCCCAGATGGGGGGAACAAAGGCCAGCAGCTGCAGGCGATCGAAGCGCATAAACAGCCCGAGATGATAAAACAGGGTGGTGCAGATCAGGGTCTGCAACAGGTAGTTGGTCAGCGCCATGCGTCCGACGCAGGCGATAGCGCCCACCAGGCGGAAACGGCACAGCTGCGGCCAGTAGCCCCAGGCCAGCGAGGCATAGCCGATCGCCTGTAAGGGGGCGCTCAGTTCGCGCGGCGCCTGCAGCAAAAACGCGCACCAGCGATAGTCCCAGGCCAGATACCACTGGGCGAATATTGCCGGCAGATTTACCGCCATGCCGGCAACCACCAGCAGGGCACCCGTGCGCCGGTAGTGACGCAGACTGAACTGCCCTTTGAGCCAGCCGCTGCGCATTAGCGCCGCGCCCATCAGCATCATCCCCGCCAGCTGCCAGCCATACTGGGCGCCCAGCGCCAGCAGATTGTCCGATAGCATATCCGCCCGGTTGCTGACCGCCTCCATGCCGCCGTGCAGCTTCCAGTACTGCTCATACTGCAGGTTCGCCGCATCCGGCACCCAGGAGCGATTCGCCGCCGTCCCGGAGATGACTCCCAGCAGGACCAACACCACAATGCCGATGAGGTAGAGCACCACCCCGGTATTGAACAGCGATTTGACATGGTGCGCCTCACGCACCATGCGCCAGCTCACCAGCCCCACCAGGGCGTAGGCCAGCAGAATGTCGCCATCCCAGAAAAAAAGACCGTGAATGAAACCGAGCAGCGCCAGCAGCGTCAGCCGCGACTGGATCCAGCGCTTCCCTCGCGGGAGCAATAGCTGCAGACCGGCGCCAAACAGCAACGCGAACAGGGTGAGAAACTTCACCTGCGCCAGCAGGTCGAGGAGTGCCCACGTCCAGGCATCGCTGAGGGTCGCGCTTCCTGACCAGGCGGGATTGAGGTAAGCGGCCTTCGGCAAGCCGAAGGCGCTGATATTGAGAAGCAGGATACCGAGGATGGCGACGCCGCGGACAAAGTCCAGCGTGACATTTCTCTCCATGTACCCTGCTCCGTTTTAGTTGTGGTGACGTACTGCGCGCAGGAATTCCTGGCGGGTATTCTGGCTGGATTTAAACAGGCCGCCGAGAGAGGTGGTGGTGGTGGCGCTGGTCGCATCGCGAATGCCGCGCGCCTTCACGCAGTAATGCACCGCGTCAATGGATACCGCCACGTTGCTGGTGCCGAGCAGCGTCTGCAGCGCGATCAGGATCTGCTGGGTCAGACGCTCCTGGACCTGCGGACGCTGAGCGAAAAACTGCACGATGCGGTTGATTTTCGACAGGCCGATCACCGCATCTTTCGGGATATAGGCTACTGTCGCTTTACCATCGATGGTGACGAAATGGTGTTCGCAGGTGCTGGTCAGGGTGATATCGCGCACGGTCACCATTTCATCAACCTTCATTTTGTTTTCAATGACGGTGATTTTCGGGAAGCGGGAGTAATCCAGCCCGGAGAAGATCTCATCGACATACATTTTGGCGATGCGATGCGGGGTCTCCATCAGACTGTCATCACTCAGATCCAGATTCAGCAGTTGCATAATCTCGGTCATATGACCGGTAATCAAACGCTTGCGTGTTTCGTTATCAATTTCTTGTACTGGCGCACGCATCGGCGTCTCCAGCCCACGAGCGACCAGCGCTTCATGAACGAGGACGGCTTCTTTACTCAGTGATGACATTTGGGTTTCTCCTGCAGGTGTGGCGCTCTTTGCTTTTTCTGGGGGCAAAGTTTGTATTCATTGTGCGTGAGGTGGCGCACAGAATCCAGTAGCCGTAACGATAATTATTGAAATTGGCGCTGCCTTTTATTAGGGCCTGAAGCCGCGCCTCAGGCGCGGCGCCAAATCCTTATCGCCGAATCCGGAATGATCTAACCGCTGTACGCATCCATAAGCGCCATCGCTACACCGGCATGTTGGCTATAAGTTGCATTAATGATGCAGTAAGTTCTCAAAAGGAGAAAGTGAAAGTTACTCACCGGCTAATGAAATATCTGTATTATGAACGTTTACGCGCCCCCCCCTTTCGAGGAGCCTTGCATGGAACTGCTTGAAGAGCATCGCTGTTTTGACGGTCGGCAACAACGCTGGCGTCATCACTCCCCTGTCCTGAACTGCGCCATGACGTTCAGCATTTTTTTACCGCCTGAGCGCGAAACGCCGCCGCCGGTACTGTACTGGCTGTCCGGGCTAACCTGTAACGACGAAAACTTTACCACCAAGGCGGGCGCCCAGCGCATTGCCGCTGAGCTGGGCATCGCGCTGGTGATGCCGGATACCAGCCCGCGCGGTGATGAGGTCGCCAACGATGATGGATACGATCTGGGGCAAGGCGCCGGCTTCTACCTGAATGCCACCGAGGCGCCGTGGGCGGCGCACTATCGGATGTATGATTATCTGCGCGATGAACTGCCCGCGCTGATCCGTAGCGAGTTTAGCGTCGGCGAACGCTGCGCCATCAGCGGCCATTCGATGGGCGGTCACGGCGCGCTGGTAATAGCGCTCAAAAATCCGGGCCGCTACGCCAGCGTCTCCGCCTTTGCGCCGATCGTCAATCCCGGCCAGGTGCCGTGGGGCAAGAAAGCGTTTACCGCCTATCTGGGCGCGGATGAATCGACATGGCAGTCGTGGGACAGCTGCGCGCTGATGCAGGCCAGCCAGCCGGCTGACGCCGTGCCGACGCTGATCGACCAGGGCGATAACGATCCGTTCCTCGCCGGGCAATTACAGCCGGCCGTACTGGCGGAAACCGCCCGCCAGAAGGCCTGGCCGTTAACGCTGCGTATCCAGCCTGGCTACGACCACAGCTATTACTTCATTGCCTCGTTTATTGAAGACCATCTGCGCTTCCATGCGCAGCATCTCTTTGCCTAAACGCCACTGCGCCGCGAAGCAGCTTCGCGGCGCATGCTCAGGCCCGCAGGCCACGTTTTAGTGCCGACGATCAGAAGCGATAATCCACCGCCATAAAGTAGCGACGGCCCTCTTCGGTATAGCTGTAGTCGTCCCGGCTCAGATCTTTATCACCCACGTTCTGCACCCCGGAGCGCAGTTTCACGTTTTTGGTCACCTGCCATGCCGCGCCAACGTCAAACAGGGTGTAGCCGCCCGGCGTTTTGCCGGTGGCGCTTACCGCGCGTTGCTGGCCGGTATAGTTGGCCGTCACGTAGAAGGACCAGTCGTCCAGCGGTTTCCAGTCAAGCGTGCCGTTGGCGGTATGGAACGGCAGCGTCTGCAGCGGTTTGTCGCCGCCATTGCTCAGATCGCGGCCATCGTTATAGGTGTAGTTCATCGTCAGCTTCCACTCATCGCCAAACGGGATCTTCACCTCCGTCTCCACCCCTTTGATGCGGGCTTTGTTGACGTTGAAATAGCGGAAGATCGGCACGCGCTTGCCGTTGACGGTTTTCCAGCCGACAAAGTTCGGGTAGCCCGGCGCTTCGCTGGCGCTGGAGGTGCGCAGAACATCGATCATATCGTCGACATTATTCTGGAAGGTGGTGATGCTGCCTTCAACATCCTGCAGCCAGCCCTCTTCCCCACGGTAGTAGAGACCGAGCTCGAAACTTTCACTGGTTTCCGGTTTCAGATCCGGGTTACCGATGATGCTGCACGACCCGCGGCAGGAGTTGGTGGTCCAGTCGGGGTTAAGCTGCAGCAGCGACGGGGCTTTAAACGCCGTCGCCCAGCCGCCTTTGACGGTGACGGTATCGGTGGCGTTATACACCAGATAGGCCCGTGGGCTCCAGTGATCGCCATAGGTCTGATGGTCGTCCATACGAATGCCGGTGGTCAGCGCCAGCGGCTCGATAATGCGCCATTCGTCTTCGATAAACAGGGCGTACTGACTGGCGGAGGTCGACTGGCCGCCACTGCTCAGGTTGACCGGATCTTTGAGTTTATCGTGGCGCCATTCGCCGCCGAAGGTCACCAGCTGGTTAATCATGTCCAGCGGCAGGACATACTTGCCGTCGATGGCATTGCTTTCCGAGGTGATGGTCCCGTTCTGCCCCGGATTTTTGTTATCCACCTTTTCGCCGTAGAACTTGAGCTCGCTGTTACCCATATCCCAGCGGCCATTATGGCTCAGGGAGTAGTTCTCACGCTCAAGGCGGTTGCGGTCAAGGGAATCGGAATCACGATCCTGACGGTCAAAGCCATAGCCCGCCGTAAAATCATGGTTTTCGCCCGGCGTCCAGGCGAATTCAACATTGCCATCGCGGCTGGTGAAGCCCTCGATGCGCGGCGTCTCGCCGGTGGCGCTGCTGGAAGACTGCGGATCGTCCTTGGCGCGTTTTGCCAGGCTGCCGTAGGCCTTCATCCCGAGCACGCCGTCGATCAGCGGACCGCTGGTGAAGAACTGGCCGTTCCAGGTATCACCGCGGTCGCGGTGTTCCTGAATGGTGGTATCGGCGCTCAGCGTCCCGGTCCATTTCTGGCCGATTTTTTTGGTAATAATGTTGACCACGCCGCCGAGCGCATCGGAACCGTAAAGGGAGGACATCGGGCCGCGCACCACCTCGATACGTTCGATGGCATCCACCGGGATCCAGTTCAGGTCGAAGTCATTGTGGCGGAAGACGGCGTTGCGGGAGTTGACGCGTTTCCCGTCGACGAGGATCAGGGTATAGCTGCTGCTCAGACCGCGAATGCTGACGCCCTTGCGGTTATCTCCTTCGTTAGTGAGCTGGACCCCAGGGACATCGCGCAGTACGTCTTTCAGGTTCTGGACGGGCTTACGTTGTAAATCCTGCTGGGTGATGACGCTGATGCTCGCCGGCGCGTCTTTGACGCTCTGTTCAGTTGCCGAGGCGGTCACCACCAGCGTTTCTTCATTTACATCGGCGAGAGCCGGAAACGCCAATGATACGACGGACGCAGACAATCCCGCCCGGATAAAAGGGTTTAACCTGAACATTCCAAATCTCCATGAGGTGTACAACCAAACAAACAAAAAGGTGCTGCTCACACGCGCTGGCGGCCTGTCGCTCTGTCGGCGACATGCTCGCGCTGTTTTCTCGTCGATGTGGCTGGTCGCCCGATGTCAGTCTGACCCAATGGCAGAGACGGGGAGTGGCTTCATCCGTAATGGGCGAAAATGATAAAGATAATGATTACGATTATCAATATAATTATGAAGAATTGTGTCAAGCTGTAACCGTGCGGACATAAAAAAAGCCCTCTTTTCAGAGGGCTTTTATCGCACAATTGCGAAGATTAACGCTTAAAGCGGTCCGGGAAGGTCATTTCGCTGTAGCGAACAAAGCGGGTGCCTTTCGCCAGCTTGTAACCAAACCAGATGACGAGGAACAGCGGAATACCGATGTAGGTCGCCGCCACGCCGCCCCAGTCAATGGTGTCCTTGAGGAACGCTTCGTAGTTCTGTCCGAGGGTGATGATCAGGCACAGCACGAAGGCGAAGATCGGCCCCAGCGGGAAGAACCCGGAACGATACGGCAGATTATTAATATCGTTACCCTGCATGACGTAGCCGCGACGGAAACGATAGTGGCTGATCGCAATACCCAGCCAGGCGATAAAGCCGGTCATCCCGGAGGTGTTCAGCAGCCACAGGTACACCGTCTGGTTGCCGAACATGGACGTCAGGAAGCACAGCGCCGCGATAACAGTGGTCGCGTACAGCGCGTTGCGCGGCACGCCGCCACGCGACAGCTTCGAGAAAATACGCGGCGCTTTGCCGTCGCAGGCCAGGGTGTACAGCATACGCGTGGAAGCGTACATCCCGGAGTTACCGGCCGACAGAACGGCAGTCAGGATAACCGCGTTCATGATCGCCGCCGCCGACAGCAGACCAGCATGCTGGAAGACCAGCGTGAACGGGCTGACGGAGATATCCTTCACGTCGTTGCGCAGCAGGCTCGGGTCGGTGTACGGAATGATCAGGCTGATAATCAGAATGGCGAAAACGTAGAACAGCAGGATACGCCAGAAGACCTGGCGCACCGCGCGCGGGATGTTCTTCTCCGGATCCTCAGACTCACCGGCCGCGATGCCGATAAGCTCAGTGCCCTGGAAGGAGAAGCCGACAATCATCGCCACGCCGATCATCGCCGAGAAACCACCGGCGAATGGCGCATCCGCGATCCCCCAGTTGCTCCAGCCAGTGGGCTGCGACCCTTTGAAGATGCCGACAATCATCATCACGCCGACAATAATAAAGATAATGACGGTGGCGACTTTGATCAGCGAGAACCAGTATTCCGCCTCGCCAAAGCCGCGCACCGAGATCCAGTTCAGCAGGAACATAATGCCAAGGAACAAGGCGCTCCAGATCCAGCCCGGGGTATCAGGGAACCAGTAGCTCATCACCAGTTGCGAAGCCACGAGGTCAACGGCGATCGTCACCGCCCAGTTGTACCAGTAGTTCCAGCCCAGCGCGAAGCCGAAGCCTTCTTCAACATAATTCTGGCCGTAGGTGGCGAAGGAACCGGACACCGGCATAAACGCCGCCAGCTCGCCCAGGCTGGTCATCAGGAAATAGACCATCAAACCGATCAGAATATAAGACAGC
The DNA here is from genome assembly GCF_003097195.1 of Klebsiella sp. GL120222-02. Lineage (NCBI taxonomy): Bacteria > Pseudomonadati > Pseudomonadota > Gammaproteobacteria > Enterobacterales > Enterobacteriaceae > Klebsiella > Klebsiella sp. GL120222-02. The sequence continues at coordinate 203,263 of NZ_QEQO01000008.1, read as the reverse complement.
AGCGCCCCGCCGGGACCTGCTTGCGAAATGGTTGCGCCAGAGGCAACAAAAAGACCCGTACCGATGGAACCGCCAATGGCGATCATGGTCAAGTGGCGCGCCTTCAGTTCACGACGTAGCGTGGGCGCTTCTGTGGTTTTAGTTTCCGAAACCATGTGATAATGCTATCCATCCAAAAAATGAGGCGCGATTGTAGCAGACGATCGGGGTTCCATCCGGTACAAATGCAAAGTTATAAGAGAGCTTCATGATCGCCCGCAAATTATTAGTAAAGCACTAACCTGCGGAATTGCCAGCGAATTCCCCCCGTTATGAGGCGTAAAAACCGGGTGCTACACCTGGCAATATTGCAGAAAACGTTGTAATGCTTTGGAAATATGCTTCTGCCGATGATGGATCCGCCACAGCGTGCGCGTCAGCCGGGGCAATGGCACTTTCAGCTCCGCCAGCGTGCCCGAGGCCAGCTGTTCGGCAATCACCCGGCGCGATAAACAGCTGATGCCCAGGCCATGCCGGACGGCGTGCTTGATCGCCTCCGAATTGCCCAGCTCCATGCCCATATGAAACGCCGGCAGATGCGACAGCAGTACATAATCGACAATCTCCCGGGTACCGGACCCATGCTCGCGCAGGATCCACGGCGCCTCAGCCAGTTGCTGCAGGGTCACCTCCCCCGCCAGCAGCGGCGAATCAGGCGCAGCAAACACCACCAGCTCATCTTCCAGCCACGGCTCGGCAATGATGTCGGCGGCATGGCACGGCCCCTCAATCAGACCGAAATCCACCCGCAGGTCGGCGACGGCGTTGATCACATCCAGGCTGTTGCCGACGCTCAATTCCACCGGCAGTTCCGGGAAGTCATGGCGATAACGGGCGATGATCTCCGGCATAATATAGTTGCCGATGGTGCTGCTGGCGTAGACCCGGATCGCCCCGTTATCGCCGCGAAACAGCTGTTCGATCTCCAGCGCCCGCTCCAGCAGCGCCAGCGCACGCGGGTACAGCAGCCGTCCGTGCTCATTCACCACCAGTCGTTTACCGACGCGGTCAAACAGCTGCACGCCGAGCTGCCCTTCCAGATCGGTCAGCGCGGCGCTGACCGCAGATTGCGAAAGCGCCAGCATCTGTGACGCCTGAGTGGTTGACCCACTCTTATGGACTTCGGCGAACACTTCCAACTGCCGCAGCGTAATATGCATAACCCACCCGTTTAGTAATCCAACCTGAATAACCTTCCTTACTATGGTGACACAAATCGAGGCGGCTGAAGGAAGGAAAATCCGCTTATGTCACAAAATCATCGTCTTGCCGGGAAACCACCCCGCTTTCGCCGCATCGCTCCCCTGCCCCCCCTTGTCAGCGACGATGCGGTCCTTAACCACTTATTACGATTGATTATAAACATATAATCAATTTTATATTTAACCGCGCGCGGCGTAACCTTTAGGCAGACAAAGGAGAAGGTTATGACAGCACTCACTTTACCCACCAAACATCGTTCCCTGTGGCATTTTGTCCCAGGCCTGGCGCTGACCGCCGCGCTGACCGGCGCCGCCCTGTGGGCCGGGAGTTTCCCGGCCATCGCCGGCGCAGGCTTTAGCGCCCTGACCCTCGCTATCCTGTTCGGGATGGTCGTCGGCAACACGGTCTACCCGAAAATCTGGCAGCCCTGCGACGGCGGGGTGATCTTCGCCAAGCAGCACCTGCTGCGCCTGGGGATCATCCTCTACGGCTTCCGCCTGACGTTCGCCCAGATTGCCGACGTCGGCGTGAGCGGTATTTTGATTGACGTTCTGACGCTCTCCAGTACCTTTTTCATCGCCTGCTTCCTTGGCCAGAAAGTGTTTGGTCTCGACAAACACACCAGCTGGCTGATCGGCGCCGGCAGCAGCATCTGCGGCGCGGCGGCTGTGCTCGCCACCGAACCGGTGGTCAAAGCCGAAGCCAGTAAAGTGACGGTCGCCGTCGCCACGGTGGTTATCTTCGGTACCATCGCCATCTTCCTCTACCCGGCGATGTACCCGCTGCTGGCGCACTGGTTTACTCCGGAGACCTACGGGATCTATATGGGTTCCACCATGCATGAAGTGGCGCAGGTGGTTGCCGCCGGCCATGCGGTCAGCCCGGACGCCGAGAACGCGGCGGTTATCGCCAAAATGCTGCGCGTCATGATGCTGGCTCCGTTCCTGCTGTTCCTGGCGGCGCGTGTTAAACAGCTGACCCCGGCAGGCAACGGCGAGAAAAGCAAAATCACCATTCCATGGTTCGCGATTATGTTCATCCTGGTGGCGGTGTTTAACTCCTTCCATCTGCTGCCGAAAGCCGTGGTGGATATGCTGGTGACGCTGGATACCGTTCTGCTGGCGATGGCAATGGCCGCCCTCGGGGTTACCACTCACGTCAGCGCGCTGAAAAAAGCCGGGGCGAAACCGCTGCTGATGGCGCTGATGCTGTTCGTCTGGTTGATTGTCGGCGGCGGGGTCATTAACGTCGCTATCCACAGCCTGATGGCATAAAGCACTACATCTTTCTCCAGTTAAGCCGCTATCATTACCCACCCCCCAGCGGCTTTAACTGGAGTTTTTTTATGAAATACGTAGGAGCGCACGTGAGCGCCTCAGGTGGACTGGCCAATGCCGCCATTCGCGCCGCCGAAATCGAAGCAACCGCCTTCGCCCTCTTCACCAAAAACCAGCGCCAGTGGCGCGCCGCGCCGCTCAGCGACGAAACCATCGCCGAATTCAAAGCCGCCTGCGAAAAGTATCACTTTGGCCCCGGGCAGATCCTGCCGCACGACAGCTACCTGATTAACCTCGGCCATCCGGTGGAAGAGGCGCTGGAAAAATCCCGTGATGCCTTCATTGATGAGATGACCCGCTGCCAGCAGCTGGGGCTGACGCTGCTCAACTTCCACCCCGGCAGTCATCTGCAGCAGATCCCGGAGGAGGCGTGCCTGGCGCGCATCGCCGAATCGATCAATATCGCGCTGGCGAAGACCGAAGGCGTTACTGCGGTTATCGAAAATACCGCCGGCCAGGGCAGCAACCTCGGCTTTAAGTTCGAGCACCTCGCGGCGATTATCGACGGCGTGGAAGATAAATCCCGCGTCGGCGTCTGCATCGATACCTGCCACGCGTTCGCCGCCGGCTATGACCTGCGCAGCGCCGAAGCCTGCGAGAAGACCTTTGCCGACTTCGAGCGTATCGTCGGCTTCCAGTATCTGCGCGGCATGCACCTGAATGATGCCAAGAGTACGTTTGGCAGCCGCGTTGACCGTCACCATAGCCTTGGCGAAGGCAACATTGGCCACGACTGCTTCCGCTGGATCATGCAGGACAGCCGCTTCGACGGCATTCCACTGATTCTGGAAACCATCAACCCGGATATCTGGGCGGAAGAGATTGCCTGGCTGCGGGCGCAGCAGATCGCCGAAGTGGCGTAAAACAGAGACAAAAAAAGGGCCGAACAATCGGCCCTTTTTTATTACGGTAAGATTATGCCGCTTTTTCGACGTCCACTACCTGCGCTTCCGGGCGTTTCAGCACCGCGTAGGAGAGGCCCGCCACCAGCGTCCCGGCAACAATCGCCAGCAGGTAGCCCAGCACCGGCGTAATCGCTCCCGGGATCAGCAGGACAAACAGACCGCCGTGCGGAGCCATCAGTTTCGCGCCAATCGCCATCGAGATTGCGCCGGTTACCGCGCCGCCGACGATGCAGCAAGGCAGCACGCGCATCGGGTCACGGGCGGCAAAAGGAATTGCCCCTTCAGAGATAAAGCACAGGCCGAGAACCAACGCGGCTTTCCCCCCTTCACGCTGCCCTTTGTCGAACTTATTGCGGGCAACCAGCGTCGCGATACCCATCGCCAGCGGAGGCACCATACCGGCCGCCATGATCGCCGCCATCGGCGCGTAGGTCTGGGTACTCAGCAGGCCCACGCCAAAGGCATAAGCCGCTTTATTCACTGGCCCGCCCATGTCGGTACACATCATCGCGCCGAGGATTGCGCCTAACAGAACCGCGTTCGCGGTGCCCATGGTTTGCAGCCAGTGGGTCAGCCAGGCGAGAATACCGGCTACCGGTTTACCGATCAGGTAGATCATCGCCAGACCCACGATCAGGCTGGAGACCAGCGGAATGATCAGGATTGGCTTCAACGCTTCCATACTCTGCGGCAGTTTCAGCTTCGTGCTGATGGCTTTCGCCACGTAACCGGCAAGGAAACCAGCAATGATCCCGCCAATAAAGCCGGAGCCGCCGCTGACCGCCAGCATACCGCCGATAAGACCCGGGGTCAGGCCCGGACGGTCGGCAATGGAGAAGGCGATAAAGCCTGCCAGCACCGGTACCATCAGCGCGAAGGCCGAGCCGCCGCCGATCTGCATCAGCGCCGCCGCCAGGGTGTCTTTCACTTCAAACGCTTTGATCCCGAAGGCAAAGGAGAGCGCAATACACAGGCCCCCGGCCACCACCATCGGCAGCATGTAGGAGACGCCGGTCAGCAGGTGGCGGTAGGCGCCCGCCGACTCTTTTTTCCCTTCGCCAGCAGCCTGAGGTTTACCGGACGGCTGGTACGGTTTGGCTTCGGCCACCGCTTTATCCAGCTCCTGGGCGGTTTTCTTCAGCGCCAGACCGGTGGTGGTGCGATACATTGGCTTACCGGCGAATTTCGCCAGGTCCACCTCGATATCGGCAGCGACGATCACCAGATCCGCCTCGGCCACCTCTTCCGGGGTGATGGCATTGCCAGCCCCGACGGAGCCGCGGGTTTCCACCTTCACCCACCAGCCGCGTTTTTTGGCTTCGGTTTCGATGGCTTCTGCCGCCATAAAGGTATGAGCAACGCCGGTCGGGCAGGCCGTGACCGCGACAATACGTTTCGGTCCGCCGGTAGCCGCCGGGACTGCCGCAGCGGCAGGGGCCGCGTACGGCGTTGCGTGACCTTTGGCTTCGCTGAGGAACAGCTCCGGGTGCGCCACGGCGCGATTAATATCGCCGAGGTAGACCTGTTTGCCGTTCAGCGCGCTGTCGGTGGGCAGCGCCGCGCCCAGCACAATCACCAGTTCGGCGTCGTTCGGGTTATCAATCAGTTCAAGGTGCGCTTTAGGCGCTGCCGCTCCCAGCAGGGTTTTCGCCATATAGGCGCGCGCCTGTCCGAGTCCGGCATCAATAATCAGCAGCGTTTTCATTATGCCTCTCCTGCTGTCAATTAAAGGGTTGTAAGTCGACGCGCGCCATCATCGCGGCCAACTGGGTACGGTCGGTAATACCCACGTTGCTCTGGCTGACGGCCAGGGCAGCGACGGCAGTCGCCAGGCGCAGGGTATGCTCGCTGGATTCACGCATCAGCAGGCCGTAAATCAGGCCGCCAACCATCGAATCGCCCGCGCCGACGGTGCTGACCACTTCCACTGAAGGCGGTTTGGCAATCCACTCACCGGAGGCGTTCACCCACAGCGCGCCCTCTTCACCCAGGGAAATCACCACGTGGGCGATACCCTGCTCGCGCAGCGCATGGGCGGCTTCGATAACATCTTTCATCTCCGGCAGCTTACGCCCGGCCCAGATTTCCAGCTCGCGACGGTTCGGTTTCACCAGCCATGGCGCCGCTTTCAGTCCGGCAACCAGCGCTTCGCGGCTGCTGTCGAAAATAATGCATGGGCACTGGCTGCGCAGACGGGTCATCCAGTCGGTGAAAGCCTCCGGGCTGACGCCGGACGGCAGGCTGCCGCTGACGCAGACCATATCGAACTGCCCGAGCCAGCTCAGGGAGTCGTTGACGAAGCGTTCCCAGTCGCCCGGGGTGACTTCAAAGCCGGAGAAGTTAAAATCGGTTACTTCGCCATCTTTTTCCGTCAGCTTAACGTTGATGCGGGTCCGACCCTGCACCACCTGGAAACGGTTGGCGATCCCCAGCTCGCTGAACAGCTGCTGAAAGCCATCCTGGTTGTCTTTGCCCAGGAAGCCGCCGACGGTGACGTCAATACCGAGATCTTTCAGCACTTTCGCCACGTTGATGCCTTTCCCGGCGGCATGCAGGCCGGTGGTGCGCACCAGGTTCACTTCACCGCGTTCAATCTCCGGGGTGAACCCCACCAGATCGTACGCCGGGTTTAACGTAATCGTTGCTACACGTCTGCTCATTTATGCGCCCTCCCCAAGGCCTGCGGCGATCGCTTCGCCAATCGCATCCAGCGCTTGTTGCGCATCCTCACCCTGCGCGGTGAAACGCAGACGGTGACCTTTTTTCACACCCAGCGCCACGACCTTCATCAGGCTGCGACCGTTGGCCGGCTTGCCGGAACCGTCGAGGTTGGTGACGGTGATGTCGCTGGAGAATTGTTTAATCGTATTGACCAGCATGGTGCCCGGTCGGGCATGCAGGCCGTGCTCATTGCGCACCACGAATTCGGCGCTCAGCACGTCTTCCGCAATGGCATCGTCGCTGGTCAGCAGCGCCAGCACGGTGGCGGCGTCGGCTTTCAGCAAACGGTCAGCTTTCTTATCCAGCAGCAGCTTGCTCAGGCGGTTCAGCACCGCAGTCGGCTGCTCATCGGCCATCGCCACCGTGACCAGCAGGGAAACCGGCTGGTCGTCGCGGGTAAAGGCATTAGCCGCGCGGCTGACTGCCACGGCGCTGCGCAGATTGCCTTCCGCACTGTCGTTCAGCCAGACGCCCTGACCGAGGTTCAGCGGCGTATCGTTGATAGCGTGGCTTACGAATGCCGTGTCAGCGGCACCCACTTCTTTCAGTCGCGCCGCGTTCAGCGCCTGCAGGGTCAGCAGATCGCTGGCCGCCACGTCGAGGCTGAGGGTCTCGTTGTCCAGCTTCAGCGCTTCGCTCTGTTTTTCCCCCATCAGCAGCGCACGCAGCTCTTCCGCGGTGGTGGCGGACTGCAGCTGCGCGGCTACCGCGTCATCGCTTAGCACATGGGTCAGCTGACGCAGCAGGCCAAGGTGTTCATCTGAGCTGGCGGCAATCCCGATCGCCACATAGGCGGTCTGCCCTTCGCCCCAGGTGACGCCCTGCGGGAACTGAAATACCTGGACGCCGGTCTTCAGCACCTGGTCACGGGTGTCCGTCGTGCCGTGCGGGATCGCAATCCCGTTGCCGAGGAAGGTCGAGGTCTGCTGCTCGCGAGCCAGCATACCGTTCACGTAGCCATCAGCCACGTTGCCGGCGCTGACCAGCGCGGCGGCGACCTGCCGGATGGCCTCTTCTTTATTACCGGCCTGCTGGCCGGGATGAATATCCTGCACAGATAACTGGAACATGGTTCTCCTCTCCTGCTGAATTGAATCGTTTCAGCTAACTTGAGAAAAAAGGCGCCATCTGACGGGGAACGGATTGTCGAATGACGCTGAAACGTTTCAAGAATTTTGTACCTTTCTTGCTCAACGCGCAAGGTACGTCAGCGACTTGATTGCAGAACTTAGAGGTACTGCACACTTTTGCTGAAGCCTTTGCTATCGACCACCGCAAATGTCAGCTTTTTGCTGAACCTTATATTTTGAAACGCCTTTTTAATTATTCGTGCCATACTACTGTTTATTTTCAGCCAGCAGGCGTAAACTCCGCGCCGTCTCCTGAAACTACAGAAAACCGAACATGCAAAACCGTAGCGCCGCTCTTCCCCGACGCGGGTTCGATGTAACCTCTTCCGCATTCTTGATCGTCGCCTTTCTGACAGGCATTGCCGGGGCGTTGCAAACCCCAACACTGAGCCTCTTTTTGACCAACGAAGTGCACGTCCGCCCGGCGATGGTCGGCTTCTTTTTTACCGGTAGCGCCGTCATTGGCATTCTGGTCAGCCAGTTTCTCGCCGGCCGCTCCGACCGGCGGGGCGATCGCAAACAGCTGATTGTCGTCTGCTGCCTGCTGGGGGTGCTGGCCTGCCTGCTGTTTGCCTGGAACCGGAACTACTTCATTTTGCTGTTTATCGGCGTCTTCCTCAGTAGCTTTGGCTCGACCGCCAACCCGCAGATGTTCGCCCTCGCGCGCGAGCACGCCGACAAGACCGGTCGCGAAGCGGTGATGTTCAGCTCCATTTTGCGCGCCCAGGTCTCCCTGGCATGGGTGATTGGTCCCCCGCTGGCCTACGCCCTGGCGATGGGGTTTGGTTTTACCGCAATGTATCTCAGCGCTGCGGCGGCGTTTATCGTCTGCGGGATCATGGTCTGGCTGTTCTTACCCAGCATGCATAAAGCGGCGGCGGTGGCGACGGGCCGGCTGGAAGCCCCGCGCACGCACCGCCGCGATGCGCTGCTGCTGTTTAGCATCTGCACGCTGATGTGGGGCACCAACAGCCTGTACATCATTAATATGCCGCTGTTTATCATTAATGAGCTGCATCTGCCGGAGAAGCTGGCCGGGCTGATGATGGGCACCGCGGCCGGACTGGAAATTCCTACCATGCTGATTGCCGGTTATTATGCCCGGCGCTTTGGTAAACGCTTTCTGATGCGCCTTTCGGCAGTGGCCGGTGTGTTGTTTTACGTGGGCATGTTGACGGTGCATACGCCGGCGCTGCTGCTGGCGATGCAGGTGCTGAACGCCGTCTATATCGGGATCCTCGCCGGGATCGGCATGCTCTATTTCCAGGATCTGATGCCGGGGCAAGCGGGCGCGGCCACTACCCTCTACACCAATACCACCCGCGTCGGCTGGATCATCGCCGGTTCACTGGCGGGGGTAGTAGCGGAGATCTGGAGCTATCACGCGGTGTTCTGGATAGCGCTGGTCATGGGTATCACCGCTCAGGTCTGCCTGTGGCGGATCAGGGACGTGTAGGCAAGACGGCCCGGCCTCGACCGGGCCATCCTGATTAATGATCCAGATAGAGGTAATGCAGCCAGCTGGTCATTCGTAGCAGGACTTTGCGCATAATCGACACATGGGCAAAATAATCGGTATAAACCGCCGCCTGCGCACTGACCCCGTCCGGTAAATGTTCCACTTCCGGGTGGGGATCGAGGTCGATCAGCACATAGATGCCCTCTTTTCCGGCTCCGGCGCTCAGCCCCTGCAGCGCACCGCTGGCCTGATAGCTGCCATCCGGGATCGCCGGCAGCACCCGCGATACCTTACCGCTATAGACGCTGCCCGGCAGACCATTAAACACCACCTCCGCGCTATCCCCGGCCGTCAGACGCAGAACCGAGTTCTGGCGGAATACCGCCACCACCTGGCGCTTTTGCTGGGGAATAAACACCAGCACCGGCTTGAAGGGCAGACGTACCGCGGTCATCCCCGGCCGCGCCAATAGCTGGGTAACGTAGCCATCGCTCGGCGCACGAACCACAGTTTGCGCCAGATTATACTCCGCCTCGAGGATCTGCGATTTCAGACTGGCAATGTTGGCATCAAGCCCGTTATAGCGGCCAGACACCTGCTCTCTGGCGTTTTGTAATTGCGCTTTCGCCGCCTGCAATACCGCCGTCTGGATCTGCACCTGCTGCCTGGCGTGAGTCACATCCTGTTCCGAGAAAGGATTGACCGGCATGGCCGCCCCCTGTGCATAACGCTGGTAGTCACGGGTAACGCGATCGTACTCGGCCTGCGCCTGCTGCACTCTGGCGCTGGCATCGTCGATAGTCGCCTGCTTCGCCCGCAGCGTCGCCTCCCCGGCCGCCAGATCGGCTTTCAGCTTGTTCAGCCGCGCGCGGTAGCGGGTGTCATCGATGCGGAACAGCAGTTCGCCCTTCTTCATTAACACGTTGGTTTTAGTCGTAACCTCAACCACCTCGCCTGAGACCTGAGGCACCATCGGAATAGAAACGACAATTTTTTGCGCCCGCAGCGTATAGGGATGGTTATAGTTCATCGTTAATATTAACGCGCCTACGACCACTATTCCGCCTAATATGGCAGTGGGTATTGTCCATTTATTTACTGGAATGCGAAATATCTTAAAAACGCCCCAGGCGATGGCGACATAGCAAAGGATAATTAACAGATCCATATTATTTATCTTTATTCCCCGCTGACGCCTGCTGGCTGTTTTTTAACGCCGCTTCGAGTAATGCGATACGTTGCTCCAGTTCCTTGCGTTGCAGACTATCCTCGGTCTGCGAAGCCATCCCCCACCCGCGGTCAGGGCGGTACAAGGTGGCCCAGATCCACAGAAAAGGCCAGATAGCATGCAGGGTAAACAGGCTTATCCAGCCCGCCACATGAATCGCGTCCTGATGGGGGTGCTGCCGTTTTTGCGCGATATGATAGGGAATATCATGGATAATAATCACTCCATAAAATAATATGAGAAAAACCAGTATTAATACAAACAAAGCAAAATAATTAAGCAGCATGGTGCATATACACTCAGTAAGCCAGCGGGAAGATCGTTATTTTTAATGACGTCGAGGACCACAAAAGAAGCGATAAAACGCACAATTTTCCTTAAATAACGGACTGTTCAACGCAAAGGCCATCATACGTTTAGCTGATCAATAAATCACATGGCAATTCCGCCAAACTGGTATATCATTTTTGATATACCACAGATATCAGGCAGCGATAAGATGTTGAAAGACTTTAAAATGGATGAGCTGAGGATCCTCTGCGCTATCGCCGAAACCGCCAGCGTGAGCCGGGCGGCCCAGCGCCTGAATATGCCCCAGTCTAACGTTTCGCGGACGCTGACCAGCGTGGAGCGGAAAGTCGGTTTGGCCATATTCCTGCGCACCGCCAGAGAGCTGGTGCGCACCGAGTTCGGCGAGCAGTTTATTCACGCCAGTCGCGCGGTTCTCGAACAACATGAACAGCTTATCAACCTCGCCGACCGTTATAAGAACACGCTGCAGGGCGTGGTCACCCTTGGGGCGCCCATCGGTATCCATCAGTTTCTCGGGCGCTATATTCTGCCGGCGCTGAGGAAAACCCTGCCGGAGCTGCAGATCAATCTGGTCACCCGCAACGCCAGCGAGCGGGAACAGAAATACGGCGCCATCTTCAATAGCGACTGCGATCTGCTGATAAGCCCCTTTAAGCCGCAGAATGAAAATCTCATCGCCCGCCCCTTTACCCGCTTTCGCACCGGCGTCTTCGCCTCTCCGGACTATCTGGCGCAACATCCTATCGCCGAGCCGGAGGCGCTGGTGGATCATGAGTGCATTACCCTGCGCATGCTGGGCGGCAGCGACAATATCTGGACCTTCAAAAGCAAAAACGGCGAACCGCTTAATCTCACGGTAAAGGGGGGATTCGTTTGCGATAACACACTACCGGCGGTGGAGCTGGCGAAGCTGGGGATGGGGATCGTCTATGCGCCCTACTATTCACTCGCCACCGAGCTGGCTGCGGGACAGCTGGTTCCCTGTCTGAAAAAGGAGCGCTGTATCGACCTGCAGGCCTGGCTTATCTTCCAGCGGCGGGACATTCTCCCCTTGCGCGTACAGGCGCTACTCGACGGCCTCAGCGCCCATATCAAAAACCTGTCTCATCTGCTGCTTTAAGCTCAGGGCGCGGTGGCCAGCTCAAGATCCAGCAGCCAGGTGATGGCGTCATCGCGGTGGGTGAAGCACATCTCGGGCGAGGGTTGCAGGCTGGCGCACACCTTCGGGCGCAGAGGGGAGCCGAAAATCAGGCACAAGTTGTGCTCGGAAAGCTGAATACAGCGGGTATTGGCGGGCTTGCCCTGCGGCATTCCGGGTATTGGCGATGATATAGAGGGAGCGATGCAACATGCGCCACAATCGGTACGACATTCCACAACCCAGCTCCCAAACGCTCATTTTGTGCCACAGCCTAAACGTTTTGCCAGAAGATAGCAAAACTCGCGAATTCCGCTTGCCTGAAGGCGCGGGCGCGAGTAGTTTTACGCGATATTTTTGACTCGTTAAGTGACAGGATTACTGCAATGCCAAGAGCGAATGAAATTAAAAAAGGTATGGTGCTGAATTACAACGGCAAGCTGCTGATTGTGAAAAATATTGATATTCAGTCACCCAGCGCCCGTGGTGCTGCGACACTGTATAAAATGCGCTTCTCCGATGTGCGTACCGGCCTGAAAGTGGAAGAGCGCTTCAAAGGTGACGATATCGTCGATACCGTGACCCTGACCCGCCGTTTCGTTGACTTCTCCTATGTCGATGGCAACGAATACGTGTTCATGGATAAAGAAGACTATACCCCTTACACCTTTACCAAAGAGCAGATCGAAGAAGAGCTGCAGTTTATTCCGGAAGGCGGGATGCCGGATATGCAGGTGCTGACCTGGGACGGCCAGCTGCTGGCCCTGGAGCTGCCGCAGACTGTTGACCTGGAAATTATCGAAACCGCGCCGGGTATTAAAGGGGCGTCCGCCAGCTCCCGCACCAAGCCAGCCACCATGAGCACCGGCCTGGTAATTCAGGTGCCGGAATACCTGACCACCGGTGAGAAAATCCGCATTCATATCGAAGAGTGCCGCTATATGGGCCGCGCGGATTAATCCTCTGTGACGCCCCGACAGTAAAAAAGGACAGCCGCTGGCTGTCCCTTTTTATTTGGCGACGGTATGCCCCGATGCCGGGTAATATCCATTCAACACGGTTCCCGTATTTGTGCCGGATGGCGGCTGACGCCTTATCCGGCCTACGATCCGGGCGCCCTGTCGTTAATTTATTCACTATTCTTGCTGAAACTGCCGGTGTTGGCGGCCTCAAAATCGCTGAGACGTTCCCGGCCCGGGGGTACAGGGGGCGGCGGCGACTGGCCGCCCCCTGTGCGCTCCCTGCACCATGAGTGACATAACGCAGAAGAAATATCGGGAGCGCAATCTGCCCGGAAATAACAGAGAACACAGGTTTTTCCAGGGTCGACACTGTTGCAAACCGATCACCGTATCTACCCCATTGCGCCGTTATTTTGTCGGGTGGCGCTTCACTTACCCGACCAGGCTGACGCCCCGACAGTAAAAAGGGACAGCCGCTGGCTGTCCCTTTTATTATCCCTGTTACCGCGATTACAACAGTTCAGGGTATTTGGTCATTTTCAGCGCCAGCTCGACGCCACGCACTTCCGCCATCCCCTTGAGACGGCCAATCGCCGAATAGCCTGGGTTGGTTTTCTTGCGCAGATCGTCAAGCATCTGATGACCATGATCCGGACGGAATGGGATCGGGCGCAGATCGCCAGCCTGTTTACGCCGCTGCTCTTCACGCAGAATCGCATCCACCACCGCCACCATATTGACGTCGCCGCTAAGGTGCGCCGCCTCGTGGAAGGTTTTCGGGTTCGCTTCACGGCAGGTAGATCGCAGATGGGTGAAATGGATGCGATCGCCAAAGGTCTCCACCATCTTCACCAGATCGTTATCGGCGCGGACGCCATACGATCCCGTACACATGGTGAAGCCATTATTGATGCTGTCCACTGTCTCTTTCAGCCACTGCATATCTTCGATGGTCGACACGATACGCGGCAGGCCAAGGATCGGCCGCGGCGGATCGTCCGGATGCACCGCCAGGCGGATGCCTACCTCTTCGCACACCGGCACGATAGCCCGCAGGAAGTAGGCCATATTCTCGCGCAGCTGCGCTTTATCAATGTGGTCATATTCCGCCAGGCGCGCGCGGAACTGGTCAAGAGTGTAACCCTCTTCCGCTCCCGGCAGGCCGGCGATGATATTGCGGGTCAGTTTCTCGATGTCCGCTTCGCTCATCGCCTTGAAATAAACCTCAGCCTGACGCTGCTCTTCTTCGCTGTAATCTCCTTCCGCGCCCGGGCGTTTGAGAATATGCAGTTCAAAGGCGGCGAAGGCGATCTGATCGAAACGCAGCGCCCGGGAACCGTCCGGCAGCTCATATTCCAGATCGGTGCGCGTCCAGTCGAGGATCGGCATAAAGTTGTAGCATACGGTATCGATGCCGCAGGCCGCGAGGTTGCGGATGCTCTGCTGATAGTTGGCAATCCAGGTCGCATACTCCCCGCTGTGGGTTTTAATATCCTCATGCACCGGAATGCTTTCGACGACCGACCAGGTCAGCCCTTTTGCCGCTAACAGCGCCTGACGCGCTTTAATCTCCTCTACCGGCCAGACCTGACCGTTTGCAATATGGTGCAGCGCAGTCACGACGCCGGTCGCCCCTGCCTGCCGTACATCATCAAGCGATACCGGATCGTTCGGCCCATACCACCGCCAGGTTTGTTCCATCGCTATGCCCTCACAAAAGTTGTTATACCAATAATGGCGACACTGATGACGACTACCATACATGTTTCTTCTCAGGCTGCAAATAGTGCCGGCGCATTGATTGATCCAGCTCACAGTCAGCGGATAATTTCGGCTTACCAATTTAATTTCCTGTCATATAACTTTAGACTGGCGTTGTTAATAAGCAGTTAAACAGGTGTGTAAAGAATGACAACAATTGCAACCGCTACGCTACCGGAAAACGTGCAACGTCCTCAGTACGATCGCAGCCAGCTCCGCTCGCGTATTGTCCATTTCGGCTTTGGCGCGTTTCATCGCGCGCACCAGGCGCTGCTGACCGATCGCGTGCTGAATAACGTCGGTGGCGACTGGGGGATCTGTGAAATCAGTCTGTTCAGCGGCGATACGCTGATGAGCCAGCTTCGCGAACAGGACCATCTGTTTACCGTGCTGGAAAAAGGCGCCGACGGTAACCAGCCCATCGTGATCGGCGCGGTGCACGAATGCCTGAACGCCAGGCTCGATTCGCTGGCGGCAATTATCGAAAAATTTTGCGAGCCGCAGGTGGCGATTGTCTCGCTGACCATCACCGAAAAAGGCTATTGCATCGATCCGGCGACCGGCAAACTGGATCCGACGCATCCGCGCATCGTTCACGATCTGGAGAATCCGACGCTGCCGCAGTCGGCTCCCGGTATTTTAGTGGAAGCGCTGGCCCGCCGCCGGGACCGGGGCCTGCCGCCCTTTACCGTGCTCTCCTGCGATAACATTCCCGACAACGGCCACGTGGTGAAAAATGCCGTCCTCGGTATGGCGGAAAAACGCAGCCCGGCGCTGGCGAACTGGATCGCCAATAACGTCAGCTTCCCGGGCACCATGGTGGATCGCATTGTTCCTGCGGCCACCGCCGAGTCGCTGGCGGAAATCGCCGCCGTGCTGGGGGTCGACGATCCCTGCGCCATCAGCTGCGAACCCTTCATTCAGTGGGTGGTCGAAGACCACTTCGTCGCCGGACGACCGGCCTGGGAGACGGCCGGCGTGCAGATGACCGACGACGTGCTGCCCTGGGAGCAAATGAAGCTGCGGATGCTCAACGGCAGCCACTCTTTTCTCGCCTGGCTTGGCTATCTGGCAGGTCATGCGCACGTCAGCGACTGCATGCAGGATAACGTTTTCCGCCGCGCCGCTCACCAGCTGATGCTTGACGAACAGGCTCCGACGCTGACCATTACCGGCGTCGATCTCGAGGCCTATGCCGACAGCCTCATCGACCGCTTCAGTAATCCGGCGCTCAAACACCGCACCTGGCAAATCGCCATGGACGGCAGCCAGAAACTGCCCCAGCGCATGCTCGACGGCATCCGCGTACATCTTGAGCGCGGCAGCCGCTGGCCGCTGCTGGCCCTCGGCGTTGCCGGCTGGATGCGCTACGTCAGTGGTACGGACGACGCGGGTCAGACGATCGACGTGCGCGATCCGCTGGTCGACAAGATCCAGCAGCGGGTGGCGCAGAGCGATGAGCAGCAGCGCGTCGATGCGCTACTGGGTCTGGAGGTAATATTTGGCCGCGACCTGCCGCACAACGCGCAGTTTGTCGCCGGGATCCGCGCCGCCTGGCAGCAACTGGCGACGCACGGTGCCCGCGAGGCCGTGGCCCGCGCGCTAAATTCTTAACAATATTTGCGCTTATGCGGACAGAATCTTCTTCTGTCCGCCTCAGGACTTCTCTTTTTCCCCTTTTTTCGTCAGGATAGACGTAACTGTTACAACATTACATTTATCCTGGAGAAAAGAGTGACCAGAACCAATTTGATCACCGGCTTTCTCGGCAGCGGTAAGACGACCTCAATTCTTCATCTGCTGGCGCAGAAGCCTGCGGATGAAAAATGGGCCGTACTGGTGAATGAGTTTGGCGAAGTCGGGATAGACGGCGCGCTGCTGGCCGACAGCGGCGCCCTGCTCAAAGAGATCCCCGGCGGCTGCATGTGCTGCGTTAACGGCCTGCCGATGCAGGTTGGACTGAATACCCTACTGCGCCAGGGTAAACCCGATCGCCTGCTGATCGAACCCACCGGCCTTGGCCACCCGAAGCAGATCCTCGATATCCTCACTGCAGCGGTGTATGAACCCTGGATCGATCTGCGCGCTACGGTGTGCATCCTCGATCCCCGTCAGCTGCTGGATGAAAAAGTCGTCAATAACGACAATTTCCGCGATCAGCTGGCCGCGGCGGACATCATTGTGGCCAATAAAAACGATCGGGAAACGCCCGAAAGCGCCCACGCCTTGGCCGACTGGTGGCAGCGCTGGGGCAGCGATCGTCGCAAGGTGTCGACAACCCAGGGTAATATCGACCTCGCCCTGCTCGATGAGCCGCGCCGCAACACCGCCCCGTTGCCGGCGAGCGCGGAGCATGTTCACCACTCTCGCCCGACCAGCGGTCTCGCCGCACTCAGCCTGCCCGAGCACCAGCGCTGGCGCCGCCACCTCAACAGCGGCCAGGGCTATCAGGCCTGCGGCTGGATTTTCGACGCGGAAACGGTCTTTGAGACCATCGGCCTGCTCGAATGGGCACGGCTGGCGCCCGTGGCGCGCGTCAAAGGCGTGATGCGCATTGCCGAAGGGGCCGTGAGGATCAACCGCCAGGGCGAGGATTGGCATATCGAGACTCTGAGCGTCCCCCCACCCGATAGCCGAATCGAGCTTATCTCGGCGAACGAAGCCGACTGGAACGCGCTCCAGACCTCACTGTTGAGGCTTCGTTTAAGTTGAGGCGGCTAAGGTTGCCGCCGACTGTCACAAAATCGCAATGGCTATGATGAAAAACCGAATTCCTTTAATTCTGCTGCTTAACATCGCGGGTGTGGCGCTATTTTGCTCCTGGTATCTGCCGGTCAACCACGGCGCCTGGTCGCCGGTCGACTCCGCGATCTTCCATTTCTTTAACCATGGCGTCAGCGTCAGCCACGCCTATGCCTGGCTGCTGGCGATCATCAACAATCGCGCCTTCGACGCCTGTTCGCTGCTGGCGATGGGCTGCCTGATGCTCCGCTACTGGCTTAAAGCGCCGCCAGCAGGCCGTCGCCAGATTGCCATCATGGGCCTGGTGATGCTGCTGGCCGCGGTGATCATTAACCAGCTGGCGCAGCACCTGATGCCGGTACAGCGCGCCAGCCCGTCGCTGTTTTTCCACGATGTCACCCGCGTCAGCGATGTCGTCAATTTCCCGACCAAAGACGCCTCCAAGGACAGCTTCCCTGGCGATCATGGGATGATGCTGCTGATCTTCGCGAGCTTTATGTGGCGCTATTTCGGCCGCCGCGCGCTAACCGTGGCGCTGGTGATATTTGTGGTCTTTGCTTTCCCACGCGTCATGATTGGCGCTCACTGGTTCAGCGATATTGCCGTCGGCTCCCTGACCGCCGTGCTGATTGGCGCACCGTGGGTATTGATGACACCGCTGAGCGATAAATTGATCGCCCTTTTCGACCGTTATCTGCCCGGCGGAATATCGGCCAAATAATGTCGTGGTCGCCGTCTGGCGTCATTATCTATAAGGGGACCTTTTGGGTCCCCTTTTTCAATTGCGCTTTTTTTCAACATGATGTTCATCTTCTTGTCACATTAATCCCGTGACAAATGAAGGAATTGTCTGTTTTTTACCCGATACTGGCGCTATTTTGTCCTTTCCCGATGATTCACTTTTTGTCACCAAAATACTTATAAGAAATCGCGCAAAACCGCTCGCCATGCGGCGTTTGATAGGGTAATCTCGTTCTCGTTTTGCCTTTTCCGCAACATTAATTCAGAGCATGAATAAATTTGTGCGTGACTGCACAAATTTAAGCTTAAGGAATTGTCTCATTGCGGATGGGTATTTAGGCTCTAACACGTTTGGCATTTTTTATAACGACATTGTCGTTAAGGACAACAAGGGAAAATAAACAGCATGGTCAAATCTCAGCCGATTTTGAGATACATCTTGCGGGTAGCCCCCGCGATTGCAGTAGCGGTTCTGCTTTCCGCGTGTAGTTCAACAAGTACCGCCAGGAATATGCATTCTGAGACGCATGCTGTGGGTAGTGGCGATTTATCATCACTGCAAGCCTCTCAGGATGAATTTGAAACGATGGTCCGTAACCTGGACGTGAAGTCCCGTTTAATGGATCAGTATGCCAGCTGGAAAGGCGTGCGTTACCGCCTCGGCGGCAGCACCCGTAAAGGTATCGACTGCTCAGCGTTTGTGCAGCGCACCTTCCGCGAACAATTTGGTCTGGAACTGCCGCGTTCAACCTCTGAACAGCAGGAAACCGGAAAATCGATTTCCCGTACCCAGCTGCGTACTGGCGATCTGGTTCTGTTCCGCGCCGGCTCTACCGGCCGCCACGTCGGGATCTATCTCGGCAACAACCAGTTCGTTCACGCCTCCACCAGCAGCGGGGTGACCATCTCCAGCATGGATGAACCGTACTGGAAAAAGCGCTACAACGAAGCGCGTCGAGTTCTGAGCCGCTCGTAAACTGTCCTCTACCGCCGCCGGTTATCCCTTGGCTGGAGGCGGGATAAAAAAACACTGCCCCGGCAGTGTTTTTTTTTGCCACCTGATTCTGAACGCCGCAAAATAAGCTATGTCTTTTAAGTGGGAATGAGAAAAACGACGACCGACAAACCGTTGATGGGATTCAATAACACGGAAAGACTATAGCTATGCTTACTCGCTACTTTTCACCCCAGCGTAAAATCTGGTTAACCAGCCTGTGCGTGGGGATTATCGTCGCGCTGCTGGCCGGCTGCATTCAGTTTATGGTGATTTACCATAACCGGGTAGAGCGTTTCGACGCCATTCTCAACAACGTTGACACTTACCTGAAAAGCTATTTTCACGATCTCCGTGAAACCATTGATGGCCTGCAGCCGCTGGTGGATCAGCCCTGCGAGAATATCGACTCCGGACTCACCTCCCATGCCGCTTTCAGCCCCAACGTTCGCGCGTTTCTGCTGGTTAAAAACGGCGTCGTCTTTTGCTCCTCGGCGACAGGGGCCATGAATACGCCCCTTACTCAGCTTATCCCGGCGATCGATATTCGCAAACCCGTTGATATGGCGATTTTGCCGGGTACGCCGATGATGCCGAAAAGCGCAGCGCTGGCGTTATGGGTCAGCAAACCCGATGATGCAAACAGCGGCATTTTCGTATCGATCAACGCCAATCTCACGCCGTACATCCTCTATTCCGCACGACAAAATGATTTCAGCGGTATTGCGCTGGCCATCGGTCACACCGCCATCTCCACCTTCAGTAATCGGCTGGTGGATCCGCAAACCCTGCATAACGAACCGATCCGCCAGGTACAGATCGACGGTTTACCGCTGAAGGTCTACCTGTATGCCAACAGCTGGCTGGCGGAAAATACACAGTTTGCCCTGTTGCTCGGGGTAGTGTGCGGCCTGCTGGCGGGGTTGCTCTGTTATTACGTGCTGACGATCAAATCCGATCCGCGAAAATCGATACTGCTGGGGATCAAAAATAACCAGTTCTACGTCGTCTATCAGCCGGTCGTGAATGCCCAGACCCTGCGTATCAGCGGCGTGGAGGTGCTCATGCGCTGGCGCCATCCGGTGGTGGGTGAAATCCCGCCCGACGTCTTTATTAATCTGGCGGAAACCCAGCAGATGATCGTGCCGCTGACCCATCACCTGCTGGCGCTGATCGCCAGCGATGGTCAAGTGCTTAAACGGATCCTGCCGCGCGGCGTCAAGCTGGGGCTGAATATTTCCCCTGCCCATCTGCAGGCTGACAGCTTCCGCGACGATATGCTGCGCTTTGCCGCCGCGCTGCCCGCCGACCATTTTCACGTGGTGCTGGAGGTGACCGAGCGGGCCATGATTGATAAAGAAAAATCGATCGCTAACTTCGCCTGGCTCCACCAGCAGGGTTTTGAAATCGCGATAGATGATTTTGGTACCGGGCATAGCGCGCTGATTTATCTCGAACGCTATAACTTCGATTATCTGAAGATCGATCGCGGCTTTGTGCAGGCGATTGGCACCGAAACCGTGACCTCGCCGGTGCTGGATGCGGTACTGACCCTCAGCCGCCGGCTGAAATTAATGACCGTCGCTGAAGGAGTGGAGACCCAGGAACAGGCGGAGTGGCTTCGTGCCCAGGGCGTCAATTTCCTGCAAGGGTACTGGATAAGCCGTCCGCTATCGCTGGAGGCGCTGGTCGCCGCGCATGATGAACCTGCGAATTATTTCACAACGCGCTAAGTCTCACATATGATGCGGGAACAGAGGTCGGCTATGGGGGCCGACCGTGACAAGGTATTCTGCCGCCTATGTATGCGCGCCTCTTTTTAATTCTGCTTGCTCTGTTTAGCCTTAGCGCTAAGGCGCAAACAATAAAAGAAAGCGTCGCCTTTGCGATTATCGGTGAACCCAAATACGCCGCCAGCTTCAGCCATTTTGATTATGTCAATCCTGAGGCGCCGAAAGGCGGCACCCTCACCCTGGCGGCGATCGGCACCTTTGATAACTTCAACCGCTACGCACTGCGCGGCAATCCCGCCGTGCGCACTGAGGCGCTCTACGATACCCTGTTCACCACCTCGGATGATGAGCCCGGCAGCTACTACCCGCTGATTGCCGAGCGGGCGCGCTATGCCGAGGACTATTCCTGGATGGAGATCGCTCTCAACCCGCACGCCCGCTTCCATGACGGCACGCCAATCACCGCCCAGGACGTTGCATTTACCTTCAACAAGTTTATGACCGAAGGGGTGCCACAGTTCCGCTTGTTTTATAAAGGCACCACCGTTAAGGCCATCGCCCCGTTGACCGTACGAATCGACCTCGGCCAGCCCGGCAAAGAGAACATGCTGAGTCTGCTGAGCCTGCCGGTGATGCCTGAGTCGTTCTGGCGCCAGCACAAACTCAGCGACCCGCTGTCGAAGCCGCCGCTGGCCAGCGGGCCATACCGCATCAGCGCCTGGCGAATGGGGCAATACATTATCTATTCACGCGTCGCCGACTACTGGGCGGCCGACCTGCCGGTCAACCGGGGTCGCTGGAATTTCGATACGCTGCGCTATGACTATTATCTCGACGACAATGTCGCTTTCGAAGCCTTTAAAGCGGGAGCCGTCGATCGCCGGGAAGAGACCGTCGCCAAAAACTGGGCTACCCGCTACGTCGGTCGCAACTTCAGCCGCGGCTACATTATTAAAGATGAGCATACAAATACCTCGGCGCAGGATACCCAGTGGCTGGCGTTCAATATTCAGCGCCCGGTTTTTGCCGATCGCCGGGTGCGGGAGGCCATTACCCTGGCGTTCGATTTTGAATGGATGAACAAGGCGCTGTTTTACAGCGCCTATCAGCGCGCCAACAGCTATTTCCAGAACACCGAATATGCCGCCCGCAGCCTGCCCGACGCCGCCGAGCTGGCCCTGCTGACGCCGATGAAAAACGAACTGCCCCCGGAGGTCTTCAGCCAGGTTTACCAGCCGCCGGTCTCCCGTGGCGATGGCTTCGACCGCGACAACTTACTCAAAGCCGACGCCCTGCTCAATGCGGCGGGTTGGACGGTAAAAAACCAGCGCCGGGTCAACGCCGCCACCGGCAAGCCGCTGCGCTTTGAACTGCTGATGCCAGCCGGTGGCAATGACCGCTGGGTGCTGCCGTTTCAGCACAACCTGCAGCGCCTGGGGATCGTCATGGATATTCGTCAGGTTGATAACTCGCAGTACAGCAACCGTCGCCGCAGCCGTGATTACGACATGATGCCGAGCCTGTGGCGTGCCATGCCCTGGCCCGGCACCGACCTGCAAATCTCCTGGGCCTCAGACTATATTCACTCCAGCTATAACGCACCGGGGGTGCAAAGCCCGGTAGTGGATAAGCTGATTGCGCAGATCCTGCAGTGGCAGGGCAATAAGCAGAAACTGATCCCCCTCGGTCGGGCGCTGGACCGCGTGCTCACCTGGAATAACTACATGCTGCCGATGTGGTATATGGCGCAGGACCGCACCGCGTGGTGGAATAAGTTCTCTTTCCCCGAGACCCGCCCCATTTATTCCTCCGGGCTCGATACCTGGTGGTACGACGTGAACAAAGCGGCCACCCTCCCCGCGGACAGACGTTAAGGACATCCCATGGGCAGCTACCTGATCCGCCGTTTGCTGTTAGTGATCCCCACCCTGTGGGCCATCATCACCATTAACTTTTTTATTGTGCAAATCGCACCCGGCGGCCCGGTCGATCAGGCCATCGCCGCCATCGAATTTGGTCAGCACGGCGGGATGCCGGGTGCCGGCGACGGCGGGATGGGCGCCAGCCATGCCCGAACCGGCGCAGGGAACATCAGCGAGGGGCACTATCGCGGTGGGCGGGGCCTTGATCCGGAAGTCATCGCCGAGATCACCCACCGCTACGGCTTTGACAAGCCGCTGCACGAGCGTTACCTGAAGATGCTGGGCGATTATCTGCGCTTTGATTTTGGCGACAGCCTGTTTCGCAGCGCCTCAGTACTGCAGCTGATTAAAGACAGCCTGCCGGTCTCGGTGAGCCTCGGACTGTGGAGTACGCTGATTATCTACCTGGTTTCCATTCCGCTGGGTATTCGCAAAGCGGTCAGCAACGGCAGCCGCTTTGACATCTGGAGCAGCACGCTGATTATTATTGGCTATGCGATCCCCGCCTTTCTGTTCGCCATCCTGCTGATCGTGATTTTTGCCGGCGGCAGCTATTTCGACCTCTTCCCGCTGCGCGGTCTGGTCTCACCGAACTTCGACACCCTTCCCTGGTATCAGAAGATCCTCGATTACCTGTGGCACATCACCCTGCCGGTGCTGGCGACGGTGATCGGCGGCTTTGCCGCCCTGACCATGCTGACCAAAAACAGCTTCCTCGATGAGATCCGCAAACAGTATGTGGTCACCGCCCGCGCCAAAGGCGTCGGTGAGAAACAGATCCTCTGGGGACATGTGTTCCGCAACGCCATGCTGCTGGTGATCGCCGGCTTCCCGGCCACCTTTATTAGTATGTTCTTTACCGGTTCGCTGCTGATCGAAGTGATGTTCTCGCTGAACGGCCTGGGTCTGCTGGGCTATGAAGCGACGGTCTCCCGCGACTATCCGGTGATGTTCGGCACGCTCTATATTTTCACTCTGATTGGCCTGCTGCTGAATATCGTCAGCGATATCAGCTATACGCTGGTCGACCCGCGCATTGATTTTGAGGGCCGCTAATGTCTTTCTTCAGTCCCGTTAATCAGGCCCGCTGGGCGCGCTTTCGTCACAACCGTCGCGGCTACTGGTCGCTGTGGCTGTTTTTAATTCTCTTCTTCTGCAGCCTCGGCGCCGAGCTGCTGGCCAACGATCGCCCGCTGCTGGTGCAGTACCGGGGCCAGCTGTATGTTCCGGTGTTAAAAAACTACACCGAGCAAACCTTTGGCGGCGCGTTCGCTACCGCCGCCGACTATCAGGATCCCTGGCTGCAGCACCAGCTGTCCACCCACGGCTGGGCGCTATGGCCGCCGGTGCGCTTCGGCGCCACGACGATTAATTTTGCCAGCACCGTCCCCTTTCCATCACCGCCCTCGGCCAGCAACTGGCTTGGCACCGACGCCAACGGCGGCGATGTGCTGGCGCGGATCCTCTATGGTACGCGCATCTCGGTGCTCTTCGGTCTGCTGCTGACGCTGTTCTCCAGCGTGCTGGGAGTGCTGGCCGGGGCGATACAGGGTTACTATGGCGGCAAAATCGACCTCTGGGGCCAGCGCTTTATCGAAGTCTGGTCCGGGATGCCGACCCTGTTTCTGATCATCCTGCTCTCCAGCGTCGTGCAGCCGGGCTTCTGGTGGTTGCTGGCGATCACCGTCCTTTTTGGCTGGATGACGCTGGTGGGCGTGGTGCGCGCTGAATTTCTTCGCACCCGCAACTACGACTACATCCGGGCGGCGCAGGCGCTAGGGGTCAGCGACCGGCAGATCATCCTGCGGCATATGTTGCCTAACGCAATGGTGGCGACCCTCACCTTCCTGCCTTTTATCCTGTGCAGCTCCATTACCACCCTGACGTCGCTGGATTTTCTCGGCTTCGGTCTGCCGCTCGGCTCCCCCTCTCTCGGGGAGCTGCTGCTGCAGGGAAAAAACAACCTGCAGGCGCCCTGGCTGGGCATTGCCGCGTTTCTCTCCGTCGCCGTACTGCTGACGCTACTGATTTTTATTGGTGAAGCGGTTCGCGACGCCTTTGACCCGAGTAAGGCGGTGTAATATGACCCACCCGCTATTAGCTATCGACAATCTCTCTATTGCCTTTCGCCAGCAGGGCGAGACGCAGACCGTGGTGCACAATCTGTCGCTCGAGGTGGCAGTTGGTGAGACGCTGGCGCTGGTGGGCGAATCCGGCTCAGGAAAAAGCATCTCCGCGCTGTCGGTGCTGCGACTGCTCCCCACCCCGCCGGCCAGCTACCCCAGCGGCGATATCCGCTTTCATGGCCAGTCGCTGCTGCATGCGGATGAGTCGACCCTGCGCGGCGTGCGCGGCAACCGGATCGCGATGATCTTTCAGGAGCCAATGGTGTCGCTCAACCCCCTGCATACCCTGGAAAAACAGCTCTATGAGGTGCTGTCGTTACACCGGGGAATGCGCAAAGAGGCGGCGCGCGGGGAGATCCTCGA
Source organism: Klebsiella sp. GL120222-02 (assembly GCF_003097195.1). Taxonomy (NCBI): domain Bacteria; kingdom Pseudomonadati; phylum Pseudomonadota; class Gammaproteobacteria; order Enterobacterales; family Enterobacteriaceae; genus Klebsiella; species Klebsiella sp. GL120222-02. Next base: position 178,447 of record NZ_QEQO01000008.1, on the reverse strand, counting down.
CTGCCTGGAGCGCGTCGGGATCCGTCAGGCGCCGCGGCGTCTGGCGGACTATCCGCATCAGCTCTCCGGCGGCGAGCGCCAGCGGGTGATGATCGCCATGGCGCTGCTGACGCGCCCGGAGTTGCTGATCGCCGACGAACCGACCACCGCCCTGGACGTGTCAGTGCAGGCGCAGATCCTGCAGCTGCTGCGCGAGCTAAAGCGGGAGCTGAACATGGGGTTGCTGTTTATCACCCATAACCTGAGCATTGTCCGTCAGCTGGCTGACCGGGTAGCGGTGATGCAGAACGGCTGCTGTGTGGAACAAAATGACTGTCGGGCGCTGTTCAGCGCGCCGGCGCATCCCTACACCCAACGCCTGCTGGATAGCGAACCAGACGGTGAGCCGGTGCCGCTGGCCGTCGATGCCCCGGTGCTGCTACAGGCGGACGATTTAAACGTGGCATTTCCTGTTCGCAAAGGGATCCTGCGCCGGGTGGTCGATCACCATCGGGTGGTCAACAGCCTCAGTTTTCAGCTACGCGCCGGCGAGACGCTGGGGCTGGTGGGCGAATCGGGATCGGGAAAAAGCACCACCGGTCTGGCGCTGCTGCGCCTGATCTCATCCGAGGGCAGGATAACCTTTGCCGGCCAGCCGATTCAGGGGCGTAACCGCCGACAGCTGCTGCCGCTGCGCCGACAAATGCAGGTGGTTTTTCAGGATCCGAACTCGTCGCTCAATCCGCGCCTGACGGCGCAGCAGATCATTGAGGAAGGCTTGCGCGTCCACCAGCCGACGCTGACGGCAGCCGAACGCGAACAGGCAGTGATCCTCGCCATGCAGGAGGTCGGCCTCGATCCGGCCAGCCGCCAGCGCTACCCGGCAGCCTTCTCCGGTGGCCAGCGCCAGCGTATCGCCATCGCCAGAGCGTTGATCGTCAAGCCGCAGCTGCTCGTCCTCGACGAGCCGACCTCATCACTGGATAAAACCGTTCAGGCGCAGATCCTGCACCTGCTGAAAGCGTTACAGCAAAAGCATCAGCTGGCCTATATTTTTATCAGTCATGATTTACGCGTAGTGCGGGCGCTGTGTCATCAGGTGATGGTGCTGCGTCAGGGAGAGGTGGTTGAACAGGGCGAGTGCCAGTCCGTCTTCAGCGCACCCCGGCACGAATATACCCGCCAGCTGCTGGCGCTGAGCTGACGGTCAGAAGGGGTTGTTGCCGGAGAAGGGCTCGGCGATGGCCACGCCAAAATTTTTCAGACGACAGGTGGCGGCGAACTCATCCTGCAGGTTAACGAACAGGCACGGTTCGCCTTCGCACTCAAGGACTGAACAGTCGACTTCGATGTCGCTTAACGCCTGGCTGAGCTTATGCATAACCGGCCAGGCTTTCTCACCGTCCGGACTCAGCAACTTCAGGGCAACGAGACTGTTCTCGTTCTGAGCGCCGTTTTGCGGAATCGGTTCAACTCTGGAACCCGCAAAACCGGCCAGCCAGCGATAGCTCTGCGGCAGACGGTGTACGATAGAGAGTTGTTGTGTATTCACGTGGTTTCCCCGGAAGCAAAAGGCTTCACAATAAATTTACATCAATATTAACACACTGTTGACAAATAGTCCTGCCTTGACGCAGAAAACGTTTACAGCCGCGGCGGGCCAGGGCTAAGCACTTATAATCCAGCGCGTTATTTTTATACCCGGCGAGCCGATTGGCGCTATATGTACCCGTTTCTGTGATCCAAAACAACTTTTTTATCGCAACAATGCGACTTTTTACACTAATTGATTTTACATAAAGGAAACAAATCGCAGAACCCTGAAGCTCATTCTGGTTGACATGTATCAAGAAAGGGGCGATTTCGCCCCTGAAAATGTGACCTAGTGTGCGATTTTTCGCCGACGGGAAGCGTAAAGCGAGAAGAAAATAGAACAGGTTGCGCAGAAGGCAATAGAGATCAGCATTGGCCAGGCGGTGGTAAACGTCGCCATCGACAGCAGCGCACCAATGATCGCCCCGATACCAAAACGAAACGTTCCGGCCAGTGACGAAGCGGTGCCGGCCATATGCGGAAACTCATCGAGGATCACCGCCATGGCGTTAGACGACACCATCGATACGCAGCCGACAAAGGCCGCCACGCCGATCACCAGCGACCAGAAGCCGACGTCCAGCAGCGCGCAAACCACCATCCATACCGCCATGGCAAACTGGATCCACAGCCCGGCCCGGAACATGCGCAACGCCCCCACCCGCCGCACAAACCGGCTGTTGAACATGGTCATCAGGAACAGGAAAACAATGTTCAGCGCAAAATAGTAGCCAAAGTGCTGAGGCGCGACGTGGTTAATATTGATGTAAACAAAAGGCCCGGCGCTGAGAAACGAGAACATCCCCGCGAAGCTAAAACCGCTCGCCAGCATATAGCTCAGAACCCGCTTGTGACGGAACAGAGTGGCAAAATTACCCAGCGTGGTGCGCAGATGGAACGGCTGACGCCTGTCAGCTGGCAGCGTTTCGCGGATAAACAGGCCGATCATCAGCGAGGCCAGCAGGGCCACCAGCGCGAGGATCCAGAAGATGGCATGCCAGCTAAACCAGACCAGCACCGCCCCGCCAACCATCGGCGCCACCAGCGGCGCAATGGTCGTCACCAGCATGACAAACGACATCATCCGTGAAAACTCATCTTTCGGATAGATATCGCGCATAAGGGCGTTGATCACCACGCTGGCGGCCGCGGCCGCCAGACCGTGGAAGAAACGCATGACAATGAGCATATCGATGGTCTGCGAAAGGGCGCAGGCCACCGCCGCCGCGGCGAACACCAGCGTCCCGCCGAGGATCACCGGCTTGCGACCAAGGCTGTCTGCCATCGGCCCGTACAGCAGCTGACCCAGCGCAAAGCCCAGGATATAGGTGCTGAGCGTCATCTGCGCGCTGCCGTCCGGGACGTTGTACTGGGCGGCGATCACCGGCAGCGCCGGAAGATACATATCGATCGACAGCGGCATCAGCATGGCCAGCAGGCCGAGGATAAACACAATTCCCAGAGAAGAATTCTGCTTCACTGTCACGTTTTACTCCGTGCCTGCGGGGCGCCTACGCTGGCGATTTCCGTTTCCGTCAGCGGACGATATTCACCCGGCGCCAGCGCGTCATCCAGCAGGATATCGCCGATGCGCTCCCGGTGCAGGCCAACCACATGGTTGCCCACGGCGGCGAACATGCGTTTCACCTGATGGTAGCGCCCTTCGCTGATGGTCAGGCGCACTTCGGTCGGGGTGATCACTTCCAGCACTGCCGGCTTAGTGAGATCTTTTTCATTGTGCAACTGGACGCCTTTGGCAAACAGCTCTGCGGTCCCTTCCGCCAGCGGGCTTTCCAGCTCCACCAGGTAGGTTTTTTCACAATGGTGGCGCGGCGAGGTAATGCGGTGCGACCACTGGCCGTCATCGGTCATCAGCACCAGCCCGGTGGTGTCGATATCCAGGCGCCCGGCGGCGTGCAGCTTGTGCGCCACCGGCTCATCGAGGAAATAAAGGATAGTCGGATGATCGGGATCGTCGGTGGAACAGACGTAACCCTGCGGCTTGTTCAGCATAAAATAACGGGGGCCGTTCTGCTGGGTCAGCGTATTGCCATCATATTCCACCTCGTGCTCTGGCTGGAGCTTAAAAGAGGCATCTTTCACAATGTCGCCGTCCACGGTAACACGGCTGCCGCGGATTTCACGCCCGGCAATAGCCCGGCTGACGCCAAGCTGCTGAGCGATAAACTTATCAAGTCGCATGAATTTTTTTAGCCTGTAATAGTGCTGGAGCGGGCAACTCGCCCGAAAAAGAAGAATTTCACTGGCTAGTATAACGGGCTCTTAACACCACTCAAGGGAAAAGATTCATGGCATACTATTCGCGAGTTAATTAGCCCCGTGAATTCATGACTTTTACATTACGCCCCTACCAACAAGAAGCCGTCGATGCCACCCTCGCCTGGTTTCGTCGCCATACCGAGCCGGCGGCCATTGTCCTGCCCACCGGCGCGGGCAAAAGCCTGGTGATTGCCGAGCTTGCCCGGCTGGCACGCGGCCGCGTGCTGGTGCTGGCCCACGTCAAAGAGCTGGTGGCGCAGAACCATGCGAAATACTGCGCCCTTGGCCTCGAGGCGGATATCTTTGCCGCTGGTCTGCAGCGTAAAGAGAGCCACGGCAAAGTGGTGTTCGGCAGCGTGCAGTCGGTGGCGCGCAACCTCGATCAGTTTCACAGTGAATTTTCGCTGCTCATCGTCGATGAATGCCACCGTATCAGCGATGACGACGACAGCCAGTATCAACAGATCATAAGCCACCTGCGGCAGGTGAATCCTCAGCTCCGGCTGCTCGGCCTGACGGCTACCCCGTTCCGCCTCGGCAAGGGTTGGATCTATCAGTTTCACTACCACGGCATGGTACGTGGCGATGAGAAAGCACTGTTTCGCGACTGCATCTATGAGCTGCCGCTGCGCTATATGATTAAGCACGGCTACCTGACGCCACCGGAACGCCTTGATATGCCGGTGGTGCAGTACGATTTCAGCCGTCTGCAGGCGCAAAGCAACGGCCTGTTCAGCGAAGCCGATCTTAACCACGAACTGAAAAAACAGCAGCGCATAACACCGCATATCGTCAGCCAGATCGTGGAGTTCGCCGAAAGCCGTAAAGGGGTGATGATCTTCGCCGCCACCGTGGAACACGCCCGGGAAGTAACCGGTCTGCTGCCGGCGGCGCAAGCCGCGCTGATCACCGGGGAAACGCCTGGACCAGAGCGGGATCGCATTATCGAGGCGTTTAAAGCGCAGGAGTATCGCTATCTGGTGAACGTCGCGGTGTTGACTACCGGCTTCGACGCCCCGCACGTTGACCTGATCGCCATCCTCCGCCCCACCGAGTCGGTGAGTCTTTACCAACAGATCGTTGGCCGCGGCCTGCGCCTGGCGCCGGGCAAAACCGACTGCCTGATCCTCGACTACGCCGGCAACCCGCATGACCTGTACGCCCCGGAAGTGGGGACGCCGAAGGGGAAAAGCGACAACGTGCCGGTGCAGGTCTTCTGCCCGGCCTGTGGTTTCGCCAACACCTTCTGGGGCAAAACCACCGCCGACGGCACCTTGATTGAGCATTTTGGCCGCCGCTGCCAGGGCTGGTTTGAAGATGATGACGGCCACCGCGAACAGTGCGACTTCCGCTTTCGCTTCAAAAACTGCCCGCAGTGCAACGCGGAAAACGATATCGCCGCCCGCCGCTGCCGCGAGTGCGACACGATTTTGGTCGACCCGGACGATATGCTGAAGGCGGCGCTGAAGCTAAAGGACGCGCTGGTGCTGCGCTGCAGCGGCATGGCTATGCAGCACGGTAGCGACGAGAAAGGCCCGTGGCTGAAAATCACCTACTATGATGAGGACGGCGCCGACGTGAGTGAGCGCTTCCGTCTGCAAACGCCCGCCCAGCGTACCGCCTTTGAGCAGTTGTTTATCCGCCCGCATACCCGTACGCCGGGCGTGCCGTTACGCTGGATAACCCCGGCGGATATCATTGCCCAGCAGGCGCTGCTGCGCCATCCTGACTTTGTCGTCGCCCGAATGAAGGGGCAATACTGGCAGGTGCGGGAAAAAGTTTTCGATTATCAGGGCCGTTTCCGTCGCGCCAATGAGCTGCGTTAATCCGCCAAAAACTGAGGTTTTGATTGCCGCTGTGCCGATTGGCGGCTATAATGCCGCCCGCTTTTGCATTCGCAAAGCAGATAATCTGCCTGCAGCTGGGTCGCCTGTTGCAGGCTTTATATATAGAGAGACATCAATGTTTACTATCAACGCAGAAGTACGTAAAGAGCAGGGTAAGGGTGCGAGCCGCCGCCTGCGCGCAGCTAACAAGTTCCCGGCAATCATCTACGGTGGCGAAGCTGCTCCGGTTGCTATCGAACTGGATCACGACAAACTGTGGAACATGCAGGATAAAGCTGAATTTTACGGCGAAGTTGTGACCCTCGTTATCGATGGCAAAGAAGAGAAAGTTAAAGTTCAGGCTGTTCAGCGTCACGCGTTCAAGCCGAAACTGACCCACATCGACTTCGTTCGCGCGTAATCGCCGATAGCAAGTTGTATGGCAAACGCCCTGGTGTCTTCTGACCCGGGGCGTTTTGTTATCGGCGCCGCCAAAGTTCCGGCGCCTCGTCCACGAGGTCGCTCAGCATCCGGTGCTTATTCATGCCGGGCAGCCAGAGCATCACCATGGTCACGTTCAGTCCCTGACTGCCGACCTCGGTAGCTATTTCAGCAACCCCCTGCCACTCGCCTGGCCGTAAATGTTCCGGTAAAAACCCCCAGCCCATCCCCTGCTCCATCGCATGGCGCAGCAGCGCGATTTCATTCATATACAGCGTATGGCCGGATATCTGTAGCCGGCGGGCGATCTGATCGTCACTGCGCCGGTGCATCACCAGCTGTGGCGTTAGCGATAAATTCAGCAATGTCAGCGGCCGTGCGGCGTCAGTAAACAATCCTTGCGCGGCGTAAAAACGTAAATCAACGGTGCCCAGCGCCCGCCACTCCATTTCGCTGCCCAGCGTACGATTATTAGCCTGGCAAATGGCCATATCCGCGATGCCCTCGCTCAGCGCCTGCTCGGCTTCGCGCCGCGAGGCGCTCCAGCAGCTTAAACGGATCTGCCGCCGGGCAAGCGTATCAGCCAGCAAACAGAGAAATTCACGCGGCACGAAGGGATCGTACACCAGACGTAACGCCTGCCAGGCCGTTTGCGGCAGCGTTTGCGCAAAAGACTCGAAAGCCTGCGCCTGACGCAACAGCAGGTGTGCCTGGCGAAAAAGCTGCTCGCCTTCGGCGGTTAGCGTCAGGCTACGTCCTTCACGGCTGAACAGCCGGTAGCCCAGCGCATCTTCCAGATAGTCCAGCAGATCGCGAAGCGTGGTCCGGTCTTTAGCTAAACGAATGGCCGCCTGCGACAGGCTGCCAGTTTCGGCGATGGTGGCGAAGGCCTCAATCTGTGCGAAAGAATACTGCAGGGTTTTCATCCCTCTCTCCCTTGCGGGGGAAAATCCCCCCTATGCTGATTTTAGCCTTCGCGAGCCGATTTATATACTGCGCAGCGAAACTATGGCAAACGAGGAAATGAAAATGATAAAAAAACCACTGGCTCTGGCGTTAATTTTGGCGGCGCTGCCGGCGGCGGCGATGGCGCAAAACTGCGGCGACCTGACGCTGGATGTCTGCCCCACCCCTTACGACCAAACGCTACCCGCGGCCAAAGACATGCTCACCTGGGATCAGGCGTCACGCGTCGTTGGCTTTCGTAACGACTATCGCAATTATGCCGGAGACGTCTTCCGCCACGGCGCAGCGGTCCCGCTGGAGCGTGCTGAAAAGCCACTGACCCACGCCAGCTATACCCTCAACGGCCACACCTGGACGCTACAGGATTACCTGAAGCGCGAGAACGTCAGCGGCATGCTGGTGCTGAAAGACGGCAAAGTCGCCTGGAAATACCTTGGCAACGGCAACACCGATACCACGCTGTGGACCTCGCGATCGGTGGGCAAATCGGTCGTCTCAACGCTGGTGGGCATCGCCATTCAACAGGGGAAAATCCACTCCCTCGATGACCTGATTACCGTTTATGAACCCGAACTGAAAGGCACCGCCTGGGACGGCGTAACGCTCAAGCAGCTCATTCAACATACCAGCGGCGTGGACTGGAATGAAGATTACACCAACCTGCAGTCGCACTTTGCCCGCCTGACCCAATGTGAAGCACAGCCCGGCGCCTATGACTGCGTACGTAAAATTGTGTCGACGCTGTCGCGTAAACACCCGGCAGGCGAGCAGTGGTCCTACTCTTCCGGCGGCGCCTGGTTGCTGGGCGATGTGCTGGAACGCGCGACCGGTATGTCGCTGGCCGCCTGGCTTGAGCAGTCGCTGTGGCAGCCTGCGGGTATGGCCCACGATGGCGTATGGCATGCTTATCAGCAAGGGAAGCATGATGTTGGCGCCCACGGCTTTAACGCCACCCTCGAAGACTGGGGCCGCTTTGGCGAGTTTGTCGCCCGCGATGGTCGGTTAAGCAACGGCAAACAGCTGGTGCCCGCTGGCTGGTTCGACCAGGCCGTAAGCTGGACAAAAGCGCTGAACTCGGTTTCAGCAGCGCATCCGCAAGGTATCTACGGCTATCAGTGGTGGAACAACGCCATTCCGGCCAATGCGCAACACGTACAGCCGACGCCGCAGGAAGGACTGCAGGGCTCGCTGTGGGCGCTGGGGATCTATGGCCAGGTGATCATGGTGAACCGCGCGGAACATCTGGTGATCGTCCAGTGGTCGACCTGGCCGCAGGCGGAACCGTCCTTCAACGCCCAGCCGCTGGAAGCGGCGCTGATGTACAGCGCCATTGCCCGCGAATTGCGCTAATCTCCCCTGCTCCTTGCCGCTTAGCTGGCGAGGAGCGTATCGGCATTCAGCGCCAGATGCTGCAACAGCATTATCGTTTTCGCATCCATGATCTCGCCATCGCGAATAGCCTGCAGCGCCCGCGCCAGCGGCCACTCCAGCACTTCAATATCCTCACCTTCTGCCGCCAACCCGCCGCCGTCGCCCCGACGGTCATCGGCCTGATATTCCGCGATAAAAAAGTAGAGCTTCTCGGTCACGGAGCCTGGACTCATAAAGACAGTGAAGACGGGTTCGACCCGCGTCACGCGAAAGCCGGTCTCCTCTTCCGCTTCGGCAACGATCCGCGCCTCCGGCGAGGCGTTATCCAGCAGCCCGGCGGCAGCCTCAATCAGATACCCATCATGACCGTGGGTAAATACCGGAAATCGGAACTGGCGCGTCAGGACCACCGTCCGCTTCTCACGGTTATAGAGTAAAATGACCGCGCCGTTGCCGCGATCATAGGCTTCCCGGCTCTGCTCCTGCCAGCAACCGTCCCGGCGCAGCAGTTCAAAAGTATATTTTTTCAGGGTGTACCAGTTGTCAGAGAGCAGCGTCTCGCGAACGTGGCGGACGTGCGGTGCGTGAGTTTGCATGTTATATCCCCTTTGAGATGACAGCCGGCACCATAACATGCATACTCAGGCACAAACAAGATAATTCGTGAAGGAAAAATCATGCTCGCCAGTCAGAGAAAACAGCAGATCCTCCAGATCCTCACCGAGGAAAAACAGGTGATGTCCGGGGAGCTAAGCCAGCGGTTCAACGTCTCCGAGGACTCCATTCGCCGCGATCTGCGCGAGCTGGCGGCGGAAGGAAAACTGCAGCGGGTCCACGGCGGCGCACTGCCGGTTTCTGCCGCTATTGCGCCTATTGAAACGCGCAAAAGCGTGCAGATCGCCTCCAAGCAGGCAGTCGCCCGCGCCGCCGCCGCGCTGATCCAGCCTGGACAGGTGGTGATTGTCGATGGCGGCACCACTACTGCGGCAATGATCGGCTTTTTACCTGCGGAACTGAACTGTACGGTGGTCACCCACAGCCCTGGCATCGCCGTGGCGCTGGTGGACCACCCGCGAATCGAGGTGATCCTGCTCGGGGGCAAAGTGTTTAAACATTCGGTCGTCGCTGTGGGCGCCGAGACGCTGGCGGGTATGGCGCGGATCAATGCCGATCTGTTCTTTATGGGGGTGACCGGCATCCACCCGCGGGCAGGTTTCACTACCGGTGATTATGAAGAAGCGGGCATCAAACGCGCACTGGCGGCCAGAGCGGCGGAAACCGTGGTGATGGCGTCCCGGGAGAAGCTCAACGCCGCGTCAGCCTTTGCCATCGGCGAACTGAACCTCGCCAGTACGCTTATCGTCGACGGTGAACCCGACGCCGCGCTGCGCCAGCAGCTGGTGCAGTGCGGCGTGGAGATCATCCCCGTTCAGCGATAGCGCCGACAGGGCATGGGGTTTAATTGCCGCCGGACGTCCGGCGCTGCAGCTGGTCGCGCAGGTTCGGCGGGGTGCCCTTAATGGTCAGGGTATCGGTGGCGGGATCCCAGAATACGCGTTCACCTAACAGCATGGCGTCGAAGTTAATGGTCAATCCGCCGCCGCTGCCGGCAAACTTGGTCAGCTGGCGTAAGGTGCTGCGATCCGCCGGGAAGCTCTCTTCCAGCTCATAGCCCTGCGCGGCAGTGAATTCCTGGAAGCTCTTTTCGCTGACGCCGGCGAGCTCTTTGGACAGCGACTCCAGCTCAATCTCTTCCCCGGCCTGCAGCTGTTCGTTACAGTACGCGTAGACCTGCTGACGCACATTCTGTCGCTCGGATTTATCAAGCTGAGCATCGGCGGCGAAGTCATCCACCGCCTGCAGCAGGCCGCGGTTCTGCGCTTTGGCGTTAAGCCCTTCGCTGGCGCCGAGGAAATCCATAAAGAAATCGGCCACTTTGCGCCCTACCCGCCCTTTCAGGAAGGTCAGATAGCGGGTCGACTCCGGGTTGGTTTCCCACTCGGTTAAATCGATGCGCGCGACAATATCAGCATGGTTAATATCCAGGTAATGGGTCGAGCGGATATCCAGCTCCTCGTTGACGCGCATACTGCTCAGGTTATTGAGCACCGCCACCAGCAGATACTCGACCGCCAGGTAACGATACTGGCAGAAGAGGACAATGCCCCCTTCGGCGAACGGGTATTTCGCCAGTTCATCGCGCAGACGACCAGTCGCCGCGCGGCTGAACGCCAGAAACTCTTCTTCCCCCTGACGCTGCAGACGCAGCGCCTGCGCCAGTTCACTCTCTTCATTGAACAGGCCATAGGCTTTGCTTTTGGCGCTATAGACCCGGTGCAGTTCAGCCATCATCTCGACGACCGTCGCATTCGGCTCCAGCAGTGACTCGCGCAGCACCAGCTCCAGATTTTGTTCATCACGTTTGATTAACTGATGCAGGGCAATCTGGTCGATATCCAGACTCATGTTAAACTCTCCTTTTAGACCGGGCGGTATTCAACCACCGCCGGGTTGCCGACGCAACTGGCGCCACACATTTCGACGTTGTTACCGACGATCGGTGCGCTTTTGCGTCGCGGCGAAAAAATGCGGAAAAAAAGCTGCTGCTACGGTAATATGTTGCCCTTTCACGAACAAACAGATTTTGAGTTTATGCCGCAAATTTCCCGCTATAGCGATCAACAGGTCGAACAGTTGCTCAGCGAGCTAACGAACGTCCTGGAATCACACAAAGCCCCGGTTGACCTTTCACTGATGGTGTTAGGCAATATGGTGACCAACCTGATCAACAGTAGCGTCGCGCCGGCGCAGCGTCAGGCCATCGCCCGTTCTTTCGCGCAGGCTTTGCAGTCTTCCATTAACGACGATCCGGCGCATTAAGGATAACAGCAACAGTATATGGTGACTCTACGTCAGCCCTACCGAGAAAAAGTCTCCCAGATGGTCAGCTGGGGGCACTGGTTCGCCCTGTTCAACATGTTGTTGGCCATGGTGCTCGGCAGCCGCTATCTTTTTGTCGCCGACTGGCCGACGACGCTTGCCGGACGGCTTTTTTCGTACGTCAGTCTCGTCGGACACTTCAGCTTCCTGGTGTTTACCAGCTATGTGCTGATCCTCTTCCCGTTGACCTTTATCGTGGTCTCGCAGCGCCTGATGCGCTTCCTGTCGGTGATCCTTGCCACCGCCGGGATGACGCTGCTGCTGATAGATAGCGAGGTCTTCACCCGCTTCCATCTTCACTTAAACCCGGTCGTCTGGGAGCTGGTCATCAACCCTGACCAGAATGAGATGGCGCGCGACTGGCAGCTGATGTTTATCAGCGTCCCGGTCATCTTTTTGATTGAAATGCTCTTCGCCACCTGGAGCTGGCAGAAACTGCGCAGCCTGACGCGCCGCCGTCATTACGCCCGCCCGGTCGCCTGGTTCTTCTTTCTGTCGTTTATCAGCAGCCACCTGGTCTATATCTGGGCGGATGCCAACTTCTATCGCCCGATCACGATGCAGCGGGCGAATCTGCCGCTCTCTTATCCGATGACCGCCCGCCGTTTCCTCGAGAAACATGGCCTGCTCGACGCCCAGGATTATCAACGTCGTCTGGTGGAGCAAGGGGCGCCGGAGGCGGTATCGGTCCAGTATCCGCTCAGCAACCTGCGCTACCGTGATCTCGGCGCGGGCTACAACGTGCTGCTGATCACCGTCGACAACCTGAACTATTCGCGGTTTGAAAAGACCATGCCGGCGCTGGCGGCGTTCGCCAAAGAGAACGTCAATTTTACCCAGCATATGAGTTCGGGTAATACCGCCGACAGCGGCCTGTTTGGCCTGTTCTACGGTATTTCACCAGGCTATATGGACGGTGTCCTCTCGGCGCGTATTCCCGCCGCGTTGATCACCGCCCTCAACCAGCAGGGCTACCAGCTGGGCCTGTTCTCCTCCGATGGGTTTAGCAGCCCGCTCTATCGCCAGGCGCTGCTCTCCGACTTCTCGCTACCGAGCGCGAAGACTCAGAGCGACGAACAGACGGCCAATCAGTGGATCGGCTGGCTGGACCGTTACGCGCAGGATGAGAATCGCTGGTTCTCGTGGATCTCGCTCAACGGCACCACCCTCGACGACACGCAGCAACAGGGCTTTGTCCGCCGTTACAGCAAGGCGGCAGGTGATGTTGACGCCCAAATTGATCGGGTGCTGACCGCGCTACGCGCAGCCGGCAAGCTCGACAACACGGTGGTGATTATCACTGGCGGCCACGGCAAGCCGCTTAACGTCAAACACGACTCGTTCGACTGGTCGCGCGAGCAGTTGCAGGTGCCGCTGGTTATTCACTGGCCGGGCACGCCGGCGCAGGAAATTGCCACGCTGACCGATAACAAAGATGTAATGACCACGCTGATGCAGCGCCTGCTCCACGTTTCGACGCCAGCCAATGAGTACTCGCAGGGTGAAGATCTGTTCAGCGCCGCACGACGTCGGAACTGGGTCACCGCGGCCAACGGCGATACGCTGGCCATTACCACCCCGACCATCACCGTGGTCCTCAACCATAACGGCACCTATACCACCTGGAGCCGCGACGGCGAGAAAATTAAAGATCAGAAACCGCAGCTCAGCCTGTTGCTGCAGGTCCTGACTGACGAAAAACGCTTTATCGCTAACTGATTGATTAATTATGAATCAATCGCGCGCGACCCGCTTGCATTCGCTCGGGGAACGGGTAATATTGTTCCCCACGCGTCGGCACGTAGCGCAGCCTGGTAGCGCACCGTCATGGGGTGTCGGGGGTCGGAGGTTCAAATCCTCTCGTGCCGACCAAATCATTCACCGGTAAGTTTTGTTAACGACCGGTAACCCTACAGAAACCCGCACTCTCTCCGAGTTTGCGGGTTTTTTGTTGCCTGTTTTCCGTCGAATTTAAACGGGATCTTCAGGCATATTCCCCCTGGCATGTCGAATGACCAATGCCTGAACTTGTCCTGCTCCCCGTGGATTAATAGACGACGTTAGCGATCCGGCTGGGCGACCGTTCTCATGCAGCCTTAAGCCGTGCCTTTAAGCGCATCGCCGGAAAAGCGCCGGGTGCTGCACGGCCAGTGGCGGGAAGAAGGGGTTTAGCGCTGTCCCAGTTCACGGGTACGCCTGACCGCCGCCAGTACGCTGCGCTGAAGGCCTGCGGCAAAGTCACTGTTGTTCAGCTCATACAGAGCGTGGATCCCGACTCCCGCCGGTGAATTATTGATATCCAGAAGCTGACGCGGATGCTTCTGGCTTTGGCGCAGCATCTCGACCGCGCCGAGGAGGTTCTCCAGCACCACCTCCGTCGCCTGAGGCCGCGACAGCCCCGCCAGTACGCCGGCATCGGTAAGCGACTCAATAAAGTAGTAAATATAGTTAGGCCCCGCGACGCCAAAACCGGTAAAGACATCGATCAACCGCTCTGGCAAATACAGCACTTTGCCAAAACCGCGCAGAAACGGCTCGATCTCAGCCGCGCTGGCGTGGGCGTTTAAGGTTACGCCGCTATAGCCAAATCCGGTATCGGTCAGGGTATTGGGGATCGTCCTGGCAATCGGCGTTGTCTCACCAAACAGGGAGGCCAGCTTTTCCAGGGTCACTCCCGCGATCAGAGAAACCACCGTCGTCGAGCCGTTTAGCTGGGCGCGCACGCGGCTCGCCACCGCCGCCAGATCGTCCTGCGGACGGATCCCCAGCACCAGCAAAGAGGCCTCGCTTAAGCCACCGTCGCCCGACAACCGATAGCGGGAGTGCAAAGCCTCGATTCGCGCGCTGTCGATATCCTCCAGCGAGATCGCGTCCGCCCGCAGCGTACCGTTGCTTAATGACGCGCGAATAATCGCCTCCGTCATCTGTCCGGCACCAATAAAATGGACCTTTGCCATAGTTTTACTCCTTATTCAAAACGCTATTCGTCGTGACCAACACCGAAGCGCCGGCCTTGTCGCGCCGGGTCGGCAACGCGAATCCCCGTTCCGTCAGTGGGATAAATCCGTCCGTCAACGTCGCCGTCAACCGTGGTGAGCTTTTGCCCGCTCAGTGCCTGAATCGCCGCTTCTGGCTGATTAATAAACTGGTTGCGTGGCCCCCACTTAAGGTTGCCATTCCGCCTCATGCGACTCTGACTGATAAAAACGCAGCCGACAGGCGGCATCACCGCGAGCCAGCGCGGTCTGCACCTCTAAACGCAGCCCCGGAAACGCGTCGGTTAACGCATGATCGCCTTCCATGCAGATATCGCATAGCGTCTCAATTTCGCTGGCGCCCCGCCCCTGCTGCCGCCAGCAGTTAACGTAAGGACAGTAGTGAAACAGGACGATAAATTCAGCCCGGCTGGCGCTAACGGGCTCCATCTCATAAACCTGAGATTCCAGACCGCGGGTAAACAGCCCGGCAAACTCCTGCAAATCCTGGCGATCGCGCATTTGCGCACGCAGCTTATGCCCGATATCGCGGCCATAGTGACGTATGGCTTCACGCGCAAAATCATCCGCGATATGACGTTGTCGGCTTTCGTCCAACAGGTAACCGATGGTAGCCGCGCGTTTTTCAGTAATGGCGCGCAGCGCCAGGGTCACCTCATCGTTTAAGGTGGCGGCGTTATGCGCCGGCTCCGAGCTTATTTGCGTCATGCGTTTATTCCCAGTCGGTATTCACTTTGACGTCGCTGGCGCCCGGCAGGGCATACACATCTTCGGCGTACCATTTCCGTGAGAGCTCAGCGAGCGTGCCGTCTTTTTTCAGGGCAACCAACTGCGCATCAATCGCTTTGATCAACTGCGGGTCGGTATTTTTTTTATACAAATAGACGTTAGGAAACAGGCCGACGGAATCCGAAGCTTTCAGATTGAGATTTAGCGCCTTATTTAACGCCAGTAGCGCACCAATGGGATAAATCGCCGCATCGTATTCCCCGGAAGCGACCGCTTTAAAGATATCGGCGGCGGACTGCTCGCCGTTGGGCTGCAGGTTAATTTGTTGGCCTGGATGTTTTTTGTTGTAGTTTTCAATCACCGTATAACGGGCGTCGGAGGTGTGAATCGGCACCAGCTTTTTCTTACCGCTGGCGAGATCGCCGAGTTGATGAATATCGTTCTCATCGTTACGTACAATCAGGCGTAAATCGCTGATCCCGGTCGGCTCGCCGGAGTGGTCATATTTTTCCGCCCGCTCTTTGGTGAGATAAAAGTGATCCGCCGCAAGGGTATACGCGCCGGTCGACAGGCCGACGATCATCGCGTCGCGCGAGACCGCATTAAAATGAAACGTATAGTCGGTTAACCGCTGGTCCAGCACCTTTAACAGATCGCCATCGTAGCCGGTAATATTGTTGTTATCGTCCACAAAGCTAAAGGGAAAACCGTTAGCGTTAACGACAACCTCAATCGTCTTCGCGTGCGGACTTTTTTCAACCGCCTGTGCGGCGTTAATTCCCATTGCCAACGTCAGCGCACTCACCAGTAAAATTTTATTTTTCAAAATACCTTCCCCAAAATGATAACCGTGGAACACTCTTTTTTACGTTTCCTTGCCAGCGGGCGCGCAGAAACCGTTCTACACTGCGCAATGCTCTGGCAATTGCCAGGCACAGCACGATATAAATCACCAGCACGACGCAATAGGCTTCGACAAAATGAAACCCGCGCGCGGCGGCGATATTGGCTTTCGCCATCAGATCAATAACGGTGATGGTGTAAACCAGCGAGGTGTCTTTAATCAGATCGATCAGCACGCTGGTGAAGTTCGGCAGTGCGGATACTGCCGCCTGCGGAAAAATAATGCGTCGGAACTGCGTGAACCCGCTTAGCCCAATTGACCATGCGGCCTCGCGCTGCCCCTTATCAACCGCGTTCCAGCCTGCGCGAAAGGTTTCGGCGAAATACGCGCTGAAAATCAGCGATAGCGCGGTGACCGCCGCCACCAGTGGCGAGAGTTTATAGTGGTACATATTATCCTGCGGGCCGCCAAACAGCCCGGCGGCTATCCACGGCCAGACGTAAAAAAAGAAATACAGCATCACCAGTACCGGGACCGAACGGCTAAAGGAGAGAAATACCTTCGCCCCCCATTGAACCCCGGGAACCTGACGAATAATCACCCACGCCAGCGCCGCGCCCAGCAGAGTGGAAAAGAGTAAGGACAATAACGTTATCACCAGGGTAACCGGCAGCGCGCTTAAAATAAACGTAAAATTGTCCCGAATGAACGCCAGGCTAAACATGTTAATCTATCACTCCAGCAGGAACTGATACTTCTTTTCAATACGAGTGGTAAAATAGAGAATAATACTATTCAGCACCCAGTAAACGATAATAACACTAATAAACGCCGCAACCTGTTTAGCCCCATAGCTATTTTGCGAAATCTTTTGTGCACGGCCAAAAATATCTACAATACCAATAATATTGACCAGTGAGGTCATCTTCACGAGGTTAATTAAAAGATTACCAAAAACGGGAATGGCAATAATGAGCCCCTGGGGAAAAATAATCCGCAGCATTCCCTTATGCCAGGGAATATTGAGGCTGATGATGGCCTCTTTCTGGCCGGTATCCACCGCACGCCACGCGGAGCGCATCATTTCTGCAAAATAGGGACTGATGCTGACCGAAATAGACAACACCGCAAAGGTGGTATCGCTAATCCATAGCGGCGGCAGCGCCAGCGCAGTCAAAATTAATTTTCCGCCGAAGAAAAACAGCAGGATCAGCAGCGCCAGGGGGGCGCCACGCAGAATGTCGGTATACCCGTTTGCCACCGCGCTGAGCGGCTTAAAGCGACTAAACTGCAGCAGCACAATCAGCAGCGCGATCGTCAAACCAAGCAGCAGCGATGCCAGCGTTATCCCGAGGGTCACGGGTAAATTTTCCAGCAGTTTCGGCAATATTCCGGCGATATCCTGCCAGTTAAAGAGCGGGTTATTGTTCATCATTAGCCTCAGGCATGATAGTGCAGTTGCGCCAGAAACGCCCGGGTTCGCCCCTGCTGTGCTGCGCCAAATATCTGTTCCGCCGGGCCCTGCTCAACGATTTCGCCGTTTTCCATAAATACCACCCGGGAAGCGACCTGGCGGGCGAACGCCATTTCATGGGTCACGATAATCATCGTCTGACCCGCAGCGGCAATCGTCTGAATAAGCTCCAGCACTTCACCAACTTTTTCCGGATCCAGCGCGGAAGTCGGCTCATCCAGCAGCAGAACGGCGGGGTTAATTGCCAGCGCCCGCGCAATCCCGATACGCTGCTTTTGGCCGCCGGAGAGACTGTGCGGATAGCTGTCTTTTTTATGCAATAACCCCACCTGCTTTAAGAGTTGTTCAGCAATATCCTGCGCCTCCTGACGCGGGCGCTTTTGAGCGTAAATCAGGCCTTCGGTAATATTCTGCAGTGCGGTCAGATTATGAAAGAGATTCCACGATTGAAAAACCATGGCGGTTTTCGCCCGTAGCTTTTCAATCTCCTTTTTACCCGCTTTTGCGCAATCCAGCGCCACATCATCTATTCTTATTTGCCCGCTATCGGCAGGCTCCAGGAAATTAAGCGTACGTAATAGCGTGGTTTTCCCTGAGCCGCTGGGGCCAATAATGCAAATAATCTCGCCGGAATGAATACTGAGCGAGACCTCTTTTAGCACTCTTTCACCGGAGAAGCTTTTACTGATCTTATTAATAGTTATCATAATTAAATATTCGTGGATAATTTTTATTTGCCGCACGCCGGCGCTTATTGCTGCCTAAAAACTATATTGCTGCAGTTCAGATGATAGCAAACAAGAAAATCATCTATCGAAAGTTAAAAAATAACTTTTTATATATTTGTTATGACAATGAGGCTGAATTGTAATTTAGCTTTCTTAACAAAACTGGATGGCAATACTTGACAATGATTATTCAAATTTACTGAACAATGAAAGCAAATTGTTTCGATTTTAATCATCCAACCGTCAGCCTATCATTTATCACATCGGGGCAACAACGCTCCAACACTGACAAAACACTTAAGGAATACGACCATGAAATCCATCAAAACTTTCGTTGCAGTTGCCGCACTCTCTATGATCTCTTTCAGTACTTTTGCTCAGAGCATCAGCGCCAGCGCTTCCACCCTGGACCGCGCAGAAGCCAAAATTGCCGCGCAGGCCGCAGAGCAAGGCGCGTCTTACAAAATCACCAGCGCTCAATTCAATAACCGCGTACATATGACCGCTGAGCTGACGAAATAAAATCGCCACATTGCCGGGCCGCCGGAAGAAACAGGCGACAGCGACAACACGATGAAATAAGGAACAGAATATGAAAAATATCGGCGTAGTCACCGCACTGCTGTTGGCCGCTACACTTTCGTCCGGCGTGATGGCCGCAGAGAAGAGCCAGACGCATCCGGAGGCGGGTTCAAATATCGATACATCGATGCATCAGAATCATATTGATGTCAGCCATGCCTTTGATAAAGAGAGCCTGACCGCAGGCAATCTTCAGTAAGACACTGCATAAGGCGCGCGTGGAAATATCCGCTGCGCGCTTTCTTTCTGCCCGTTTGACCATGGATTATCCGCCATAACCTCCGCTTTTGCCGTATCGATATACTACGCTTCTACACCTCGTTGCTTCCTGACAGCACATTTTGCAGATAACACTGCTTTCATCATGCGTACCGGACAGGCATTGAAAGCAGAAGTTGTCTGTTTTACTCAATAGCGTCCGCAGGGTTTTCTGCCAGGGCTTTTATCCACTTTTTCCCCTCTGTTATAGAGTACGACTATCCAGATGGTAAATTACGTCGTAGCATCTATCATTCGACTGTATGACTCATAAGCAGGAGCGGATGACATGAGAGTTAATGGACTTACCAAAGGATTTTTCATCCTTATCGTCTTTATTGTAACCCTGGCCTTTTTTGATGTTCTCTCACCCTATTATTCCGCCATCCTCTGGGCCGCGATCCTTGCGGTGATTTTTAATCCGGTCAAAAACAAGATTCGCACTCGCCTCGGCGAGCGCAATGGCCTCGCGGCGCTGCTGACCATCGTCATCATCTGCCTTATCGTTTTTACGCCGCTGGCGATCATCCTCTCGTCGCTGGCCTACGAGCTGAACGTGGTGTATAGCAAACTTCAGCATAACGACACTCAGTTCCCGACGGTGGTCGCCAGTCTGTTTGCTCACCTCCCCGGCTGGGCCAGAGGTTTCCTTGCCGAGCACAACCTCGATAGCGCGCAGCAGATCCAGCAGCAGCTCTCCGATGTTGCGCTGAAAAGCGGCCAGTATCTGGCCGGCAGCGCGTTTCTGATTGGTAAAGGCACCTTTGGCTTTACCGTCAGCTTCGGCATTATGCTGTACCTGCTGTTCTTCCTGCTGAAGGATGGGCCTTACCTGGTGCTGTTGACTCTCGAATCTCTGCCGTTATCGAGCTATGTGAAGCAGCACCTGTTCGCTAAATTCGCCGCGGTCGCCCGCGCCACGGTAAAAGGCACCGTGGCCGTGGCGCTGGCGCAGGGGGCGCTGGGCGGCTTTGCCTTCTGGGTTGCCGGTCTGGACGGCAGCATTCTGTGGGGTGCGCTGATGGCGTTCCTGTCGCTTATCCCGGCGGTAGGCTCGGCCATTATCTGGGTGCCGGCGGCGATTTACCTCTTCGCCACCGGGCAGCTGTGGCAGGGCGCCTTTATCGTCGGCTTCTTTGTGATTGTGATTGGCCTGGTGGATAACATTCTGCGTCCGCTGCTGGTGGGCAAGGATACCAAAATGCCGGACTACCTGATCCTTATCGCCACGCTGGGCGGCATGGAGATCTACGGTATCAACGGATTCGTTATCGGGCCGCTGATTGCCGCCTTGTTTATCGCTTGCTGGAACCTGCTGTCGGGACGAGAGCATGCCGGTAATACCGATGAAATAGATGAAGAATTCATTGAGGAAGCGAAAAATAGCCGCAACGAATAAGCTTCATGGGCCGCCGTGGCGCAAGGTGCGACACGGCATCACACCAGTACATAACACCATTCATTTTGAAAAAATTAGTAAATAAAACTTAACATTCAGCAAAGCAATGATAGGCTGTATCAGTCAGGAACGAAAATAAAGGATGATCAACCGTGAAAAAAATCACTACGCTAGCCGTTTCTCTGCTGACCGCCGCCTGCATGTCCGCTGGCGCCCAGGCCGCAGACCAGCCGCTGGAAAAAGTCGCGCCGTTCCCGAAAGCGGAAAAAGGCATGAAGCGTCAGGTTATTCAGCTGCCGCAGCAGCAGGATGAGTCAGCGCTGAAGGTTGAGCTGATAATCGGCCAGACGCTGGAAGTTGACTGCAACCACCATCGTTTAGGCGGGAAGCTGGAAAGCAAAACCCTGGAAGGCTGGGGCTATGACTACTATGTCTTTGATAAGCTCAGCGGCCCGGTCTCTACCATGATGGCCTGCCCGGATGGCAAGAAAGAGAAGAAATTTGTCACTGCCGGTCTCGGCGATGATGCCATGCTGCGCTACAACAGCAAGCTGCCGATTGTCGTGTACGCGCCGACCAATGTCGATGTGAAATATCGCATCTGGCGCGCCGACGAAACCATCGGTAACGCCGTCGTCCGCTAAGTCGACCCATCAAACCGACAAAAAAATGGCAGCCCGCAGGCTGCCGTTTTTGTCAGAGCGTTTGTCAGAGCGCGATATCCGCCATCGGCTTACCACCGCTCAGCGGCTTCAGCTCCGCCTGCGGGGCTTCATCCGCCACCGCGGCCGGCTCATATTTCAGCTCCAGCACTTCACTGGTCCACGCCAGCGCTTTCTCAATCTCCGCCGGGTTGCCGTCAAGGCGAATACCGTAGGTCGGGATGATGGCCTTCAGCCTGGCCTGCCATTCCGGCGAATTGACTTTGTCTTTAAACACTTTTTCCATTAGCTGCAGCATGATAGGCGCCGCGGTGGAGGCGCCTGGCGATGCGCCGAGCAGCGCCGCGACAGTGCCTTCGTCATCGCTCACCACTTCAGTACCGAGGCGCAGTACCCCGCCCTTCTTCGCATCGCGCTTGATAATCTGCACGCGCTGACCGGCCTGCCACAACCGCCAGTCCTCTTTCCGCGCTTCCGGATAGTACTCGCACAGCGCCGCCAGGCGATCTTTATCTTTCTGCATCACCTGGCTAATCAGGTATTTCACCAGATCGAAGTTGTCCAGACCGACGTTGAGCATCGGCAGAATATTCGAGGTATTCGTCGAGGCCAGCAGATCCCACAATGAACCGTTCTTCAGGAAGCGGGTCGAGAAGGTGGCGAACGGCCCGAACAGCACCACGCGTTTACCGTCGATAATACGGGTATCAATGTGCGGCACCGACATCGGCGGCGCGCCCACTTCGGCCTGGCCGTAAACCTTCGCCAGATGGTGGTTCACCACCTCCGGATTTTCGCAGACCAGGAACTGGCCGCCGACCGGGAAGCCCGCATACTCTTTGGCCTGTGGAATGCCGGTTTCCTGCAGCAGCGTCAACGCCGCGCCGCCGGCGCCGATAAAGATGAATTTCGCTTTAATGACCCGCTTCTGACGACGGTTGTCGGCATCCGCGAGAGTGACCGTCCAGCTCTTGTCGGCGTTGCGCTTGAAGCGACGTACCACGGTACCCAGCTGCAGGGAGAAATTATCATGCTTTT
Organism: Klebsiella sp. GL120222-02; assembly: GCF_003097195.1. NCBI lineage: Bacteria > Pseudomonadati > Pseudomonadota > Gammaproteobacteria > Enterobacterales > Enterobacteriaceae > Klebsiella > Klebsiella sp. GL120222-02. The sequence goes on along the minus strand of NZ_QEQO01000008.1, from coordinate 156,341 downwards.
GCAGGCCGGCGATCAGCTGGCGGGTAATTTCGCCATAGTTGACGTCGGTTCCCACTTCAGTACGGGTGGCGGCCACCTTTTGCTGCGGATCGCGGCCTTCCATTACCAGCGGCGCCCAGGCTTTGATCTGCTGATGGTCTTCAGAATAGCGAATACCGCGGAACAGTTCGCTCTGCTGCAGCGCCGCATAGCGCGCGCGCAGGAAGTTGACGTTATCTTCGCCCCACACAAAGCTCATGTGCGGCACGCTGTTAATGAAAGATTTTGGTTTGTTCAGGACGCCGCGCGTCACCTGATGCGCCCAGAACTGACGCGAGATATGGAAGGCTTCGTTGATGTCGACCGCTTTGTCGATATTGATGCCGTTGGCGGTCTGCGGCGTGTAGTTCAGCTCCATTAGCGCCGCGTGGCCGGTACCCGCATTGTTCCACCCGTTTGAGCTCTCTTCCGCCACGCTGGACATCTGCTCAACCATGGTAATAGACCAGTCTGGCTCAAGCTCCTGCAGCCAGGTTCCCAGTGTGGCGCTCATAATGCCGCCGCCAATCAACAATACATCCGTCTCTTGCTCATGGCGGGTGTTGGTCCGAGTGCTGTTGGGACCAACCGCCTGTGAGCGTGGTACGGCCATCTTTTTATTCATCGGATTTGAGCCTTACTTTACTCGCTGTTTTTATTTAGCGCAGGTGATACGATTCTCACCACTCACGTTACCACCGAAGCTCAAAAATTTAAATATTGTTTAAATTTTAAGTTCTGTTTTGAGATCCGTTATAAAAATGTTTAATAAATGTATACACCAAATCACTTTTTGTACTGGTAGCCTTGGGGATTCCGCGCTATCATCCTCGGTTTTGTGACAGACCGCACGGAAGCAGGGCCTGCCACCGCTCCCTCTTTTTTATAAGCTGCGAACTTTTTTTATGCCCCCAGTTTCTGACCCCGCCGCTTCCGGCAATCTGCGCCCCATCCTCCGCTCCCCGTCGTTACTGACGCGCGAAGTGCTGGCCGGCGTGCTTACCGCCCTGGCGTTAATCCCTGAAGTTATTTCGTTTTCGGTCATTGCCGGTGTTGACCCGCAGGTCAGCCTGGTTGCCTCGGTGGTGCTTTGCCTGGCGATGTCGGTCCTCGGCGGGCGCCCGGCAATGGTGACGGCTGCTGCCGGGTCGGTGGCGCTGGTCATTGGCCCAATGGTGCATCAGTACGGCGTGGGCTACATTCTGCCGGCGGTCATTCTGGCGGGTATGATTCAAATTTTGTTTGGTCTGTGCGGCATGGCGCGCCTGATGCGTTTTTTTCCCCCGGCAGTGATGACCGGGTTCGTCAATGCCCTCGGGATCCTGATTTTCTTTGCTCAGGTACCGCACTTCTGGAGTCGCCAGCCGCTGATCGTCGGCCTGTTCGTCCTGACGCTGCTTATCGTCCTCTGGGCGCCGCGCTTCATTAAGGCCGTCCCGGCGCCACTGATCGCCATTGTCGCGCTCACTCTCTATACCGTCACCACTGGCCAGCAGTTGCCCACCGTCGGCGATGAAGGCTCGATGAGCGGCGGCCTGCCGGGATTCACTGCCCTGACCGTCCCCCTGAACCTGGCGACACTGCAGATTATCTGGCCGTGCGCCCTCAGTATCGCCTTTGTCGGTCTGATGGAGTCCCTGCTGACGGCTAAGCTGGTGGACGATCTCACCCATACCCCGTCGAACAAATCGCGGGAAAGCGCCGGGCTGGGTATCGCTAATATCCTTGCCGGCTGTTATGGCGGTATCGCCGGCTGCGCGATGATCGGCCAGACCATCGTTAACGTGGAGATGGGCAGAGCCCGCAGCCGTCTCTCAACGGTGATCGCCGGTCTGGTGCTGCTCCTGCTGGTGACAGCGCTCAGCCAGGTGATGGCGCAGATCCCGATGGCGGTGCTGGCAGGGGTGATGGTGATTGTGGCGGTGAAAACCTTTAGCTGGCATAGTATTCGCCCGGGCGAACTGGTGCGTAATCCGTGGCCGGAAACGCTGGTGATGCTGGTGACCGTCGCCGCGACGGTGGGAACCAGCAATCTGGCGATCGGCGTGCTGGCGGGGATCGTCGCCATGGCGCTCATCCCCCGCCGCCTGCGCACGAAGGCGCAGGCTACATCAGAAACAGCGTCGCCAGACCAAGGAAAATAAAGAAGCCGCCGGTGTCGGTGATAGCGGTGATCATCACGCTGGAGCCGACCGCCGGGTCGCGCCCCAGCTTCACCATAACCATCGGGATTATCACGCCCATCATCGCCGCCATCAGCAGGTTGAGCATCATGGCCAGCGTCATCACCCCACCGAGCTGCGGATCGTCATACAGCCACCAGGTAATGGCCCCCATAATCCCGCCCCATACCAGGCCGTTAATCAGGGCGACCCCCATTTCACGCAGGATCAGGAAGGTAAAGCTGCCGGGCTGGATCTGCTGTAGCGCCATCGCCCGGACGATCATGGTGATCGTCTGGTTGCCGGTATTGCCGCCGATCCCGGCGACGATCGGCATCAGCGAGGCCAGCGCCACCAGCTGTGAAATGGTGTGTTCGAAGCCGTCGATGACCCTGGAAGCGATAAACGCCGTACACAGGTTGACCGCCAGCCACGCCCAGCGCGTTTTCACCGCCTTGCTGACCGGGGCGAAGACATCCTCTTCATCGCTCAGGCCCCCCATCCGGCGCAGATCGTTATCGGTTTCTTCATAGACCACATCGACGATCTCATCGATGGTCAGTCGCCCGATCAGCTTACCATCGGCATCAATGACGGCGGCGCTGAGCAAGTCATCACGTTCGAAGGTGCGCGCCACCTTCTCCGCCTCTTCGTGCGGCTGAAAGGTGACCGGATCGCCCTCCATCACCTCCCCTACCCGCTTCTGCGCATCGTTGAGCAGAATGGTCTGCAGCTCCAGCTCGCCGAGCAGCAGCTTGTTACGGGTGGTGACGAACAGCTTATCGGTGTTTTCCGGCATTTTACCCAGACGCCGCAGATAGCGCTGCACCGCTGCCAGCGTGGCCTCCGGTCGCACCGTAATGACCTCAAACTCCATGATCGACCCGACGCTGTTGTCGGCGTAGCGCATAATCTGGCGAATACGGGCACGCTTCTCGGCCGGCAGGGTCGCCAGCAGCCGTCCGGTCAGGTTGCGCGGCAGATGCTGCAGCAGGTAAACCTGTTCATCGATATCCAGCGGCTGCATCGCCTGCAGCAGCTCGGGGTCGCTCATCTTGTCGATCAGGTCGCCCCAGACATTTTCTGAGGCTTCCAGCAGCACTTCGCCGCGTTTATCGTCAGGTACCAGGCACCATAGCGCGGTACGGGCGTCATAGGGGAGCGCTTCCAGCGCATCGGCGAGATCCGGCGGCGGCAGATGCGAGACCAGGATCTCGACTTCCGCCAGGTCATCGGCCAGCGTGCCTTCATCATAGCGTTCGGCCAGCGTTAGTTTGCCCAGCAGCGCGGAGGTCACTGCTTTATCGGTGCTCAAGAGCCAAATCAGACGGGCGCGCTCTTCGTCACGTAAGCGGGCGCTTTTTTTATGCAAAACGGACATCGATCGGGCAATCCTTTTGAGAATAGTGAGCCGGCCTGCGGGCCGGAAGCCTTAAGCATAGCGCGAGGAGGGGGAAATAATAACCGCCAGCAATGTAGTCGCTGAAAATTTCAGCGGCGTGGCGCCCAGCTTTTCCCCCGGGCTCGCGGCGAGCATCAGGCCGTACGGGCCACCGCATCGCGGGAAGCCTGCGCCCGCTCCTCCCCGGTGAGCTCGGACAGCTGGCCGGCACGCATCTCCAGCAGGCGATCGGCGTGCTGGAAATAGTGATCGTCATGGCTGATGGCGAACACGGTTTTCCCCATCTGCTGCATCAGCGGCAGCAGCACCTGATAGAACTCGCGGCGGAAATGCGGATCCTGATCCGCCGCCCATTCATCCAGCAGAATGATGTCCCGGGACTCGGCCAGCGCCAGCAGGAGCGCCACGCGCTTCTTCTGCCCTTTCGACAGCCGGAGGTCGGCGATTTTCCCGTTCTCCAGCTGCAGCTTGTGGGCCATTTGCAAACGCTCCAGCCACGTTGCCACCAGCGCCGGATCGGCCTCCTCTCCCTGCGGCCCGAGCAGGCGGTCAAACAGCCAGACGTCGGTAAACACCGCGGAGAACAGTTTGCGATACTCCTCCGGTTTATCCGCCGCCAGCGGCTGGCCGTCCACGAGGATCTGACCGAAAACCGGCTGATACAGGCCGGTCAGGAGCATCGCCAGGGTTGACTTGCCGCTGCCGTTGCCGCCGATCAGAAACACCAGCTCGCCGCGTTTCAGCGTCAGGTTAAGCGGCCCTACCGCAAAGCGCTGGTCCGGATAATGGAAAGTGACATCGCGCAACTCCAGCGTCTGCCAGTCAGGATGCGCCTGCGGCCGGGGAAATTCGGCTTGATATGGGGCGAGAGAGAACTGGCGCAGCTTGTTAAACGCCACCTGGGCGCTGAGCAAGGTGGGCAGCGCGCCGACGGCGGAGAGCAGCGGCGTGCGCAGAAACAGCAGCGTCAGGGAATAGGTCGCCGCCACGGCGGTATCGGCCCAGCCGAGGCTGTTGGCCATCCAGAACACCAGCCCGATGGCGCCAAGCATCATAATATTCGACCAGTTAACCGCGCTGAGATGGAAGGTATCGGCGCGAACGATATGGTGCCGATACTCCCGGGCGTCCGGGAGGTAGAGCTGATTAAACACATACTCCGCGCGCTCGCGGTTGAGGGTCAGCTCTTTGCGCCCCTCCAGCACCGTCTGGTAGTCGTGATACAGTTTATCTTCCGTTTCGCGCAGGCTGGCCATATGTTTGTACACCCGCGACACCAGCACAAAACCGCCCCAGATGGTGAGCGCCATCCACAGCGCCGTCACCAGCATCATTTTGCCTGACAGCCAGGCCAGATAGGCGGCAGAGCCGAAGGTCAGAATGATCCCCTGCACCAGCTCCGGCAGGCGCACAAAGGCGATGGTGATGTTACGGATATCGCTGGTCAGCCCGGCAAGCAGCGACGCGCTGCCGATCTTATCCACCTGTTCAATCTGAGTATCGAGGATGCGTTTAACAAATTCGCCGCGCAGGCGATAAACAAAATGGTGGCCGAGGGTGGTCAGCGCCAGCTGGGAGCCCAGCGTCACCGCCATCAGCAGCCCCAGCAGGCCTAGAAACTCCGGCAGGACCCGCAGCGAGGTATCGACAGCGGTAATCAGGCGCAGGTTAATGAAGGCGATTAAGCCGATACCCAGCGCGGCGCTGAGCAGACTGAGGGCAATCACGCCGAGAAACGGCCAGCGATACTGACGCCAGACGAGAGAGAGAAGTTCCATAACAGGCTATCCGGAAAAGCAAAACAGCCAGCAGTTTAAACGGCTCGCCGATGACATCAAGAATAATTCTTATTTTAATACTGGCGACTGCCCGCCTGCCGAAAAGTGAGGTTGTAACGACAGTCGCCCGTTTCGGGGTGATGCCCGGCTTTCAGCGGCTGAATACCATGATAAAACAGACGCGACTCGCCGCCCCAGACCACCACATCGCCATGCTCCAGCAGCAGCCGCTGTAGCGGGTCGCTGCGTTGCAACCCGCCAAACTGAAAGATGGCCGGCAGACCCAGCGAGACCGAGACGATCGGCGCCCGCAGATCCTGTTCATCTTTATCCTGATGCAACGACAGTTTTGCGCCCGGCTGATAGCGGTTAATCAGACAGGCGTCGGGGGAAAAGTTCGGATAGCCGCCGGCCGCGGCTGCCGCCAGCGCCAGTTCGCGGAATACGGCAGGCATCGGCGGCCAGGTTTGATCGGTTAACGGGTCGACCGGGTCGTACAGGTAGCCGTGGCGATCGGTGGTCCAGCCCAGCGCGCCGCAGTTGGTCATGGCGACCGACATGGTGTATCCGCCCGGCGTGACCATCTGGCGAAATGGCGACTGGCGGGCGACATCGGCAATCGCCTGCAGCAGCGCCGGGGCGCGCTCGCGGGCGAAGCGTCGGAGCACCACCGCACCGGGTGCCAGCGGCTCCTGCCACGGTGGCGTATCGCTAAACAGATCGAGCATTATTCCTCCTCGTATTGGGCCTCGCGCGCCAGCAGCTGCGCTTTCCGCGCCGTTCCCCAGCGATAACCGGACAGCGCGCCGCCCTCCCGTACCACCCGATGGCAGGGAACGATCACCGCCAGCGAATTCGCCGCGCAGGCGCCAGCCACCGCTCTTGCTGCTCGTGGCAGACCAATATGCTCTGCCACCTGGCGGTAGCTGCGGGTCTCGCCCGCCGGGATCTGCCGCAGCGCCTGCCAGACCTGCAACTGAAAGGCGGTGCCCTGCAGATCCAGCGGCAGCGATACCGGCCGCCGGCTGTCGTCGAGGTGGGCGAAAACCTCGGCCATTTGGCGACGGAACTCAGGGGTGCCCTGGCGCAACTCGGCGTTGGGAAAGCGCTGGCGCAGGTCGTCGAGCAATGCCGTATCGTTATCGCCCGGCAGAACGGCGCAAACGCCACGCTCACTCTGCGCCACCAGACAGCGGCCCAGCGCGCAGTCGCCCGTGGTCCAGGTCACCACGGTGGCGGCGCCGCCGCGGCGAAACTGACGGGCCGTCATGCCTAATGCCGCATCGGCCTGACGATAATAGCTGCTGCTGTCGGGAAAACCGGCCGCCAGCGCGGCGCGGGTCACCGTGTTCCCCTGCTCCAGCGCTTCCCGCAGACGTCGGGCGCGCCACGCCTGTTGCCACGCTTTGGGGGTCATACCGGTGACGGATTTAAACAAACGGTGGAAATGAAACGGGCTGACCGCCAGCTCACGAGCCAGCGCCTCAAGGGTCAGGGGCGCGTCCTGCTCCAGCAACCGGCAGGCCTGCGCCACTTTGTCGACCCTTTGCTGCTGCGGATCGTCTTTATCCGGCTGGCAGCGTTTGCAAGGGCGGAACCCCGCCGCCACGGCAGCGGCGACGTCGGCAAAAAAGCGCACGTTTTCCCGCCGCGCACGACGCGAGCGGCAGGAAGGGCGGCAGCAGATACCGGTGGTCAGTACCGCAAAGACAAACTGACCATCGGCCCGGGTATCACGTTCGCAGACCGCCTGCCAGCGGCGGTCATCGGTATCGGCAACTATCGGTTTCATGACGAGGCTCCTGCTGTAAGTGTATCCTCAGTCTGCGGCGACGCCCGCAGCAAAAAACCCGCAATCTTGCTTTTTAATTTTTCTCGCCGACGAGGAAGGTGCGAAACTGTGGCGACATCCAGGTTTTAAACCCCTCGCCCTCTTTGACGATCATATAGACTGCCAGCCCCTGCTCGCGCACCACCTGCTGCGCTTTTTCCGGCCCGAGGACCATCAGTCCGGTATCCCAGCCATCCGCCTCCAGCGCCGTTGGCGCAATGACGGTCACGGAGACCAGCTTATGGGTTATCGGCTGCCCGGTCTGCGGATCGATGACGTGCGAGATACGTTTGCCGTCGAGTTCATAGTAGTTGCGATAGCTGCCGGAGGTGCTGATGCCGTGACCATTGATGTCGACAATCGCCTGGACGGCGTTTTCCCGGTCAGTCGGTTTCTGGATCGCCACCCGCCAGGGCTTGCCTTCGCCGTTCATCCCGCGGCTCACCAACGCCCCGCCCACCGACACCAGATAGCGGGAGATCCCCTCCTGCTCCATCAATCGCGCGAGGTGATCGGCAGCATAGCCCTCCCCCACCGTGGAGAGATCGACAAACAGATCGGGGATATCTTTTTGCAGGAATTGCCTGCCGCTCTGATTGATAACCTGCAGATGCTGCAGGCCGGTGCGCGCCTTCGCCGCGGCTATCGCCTGGGCATCCGGGGTGGTGACCGGCTGTTTATCCGGGCCAAAGCCCCACAGATTGACCAGCGGCCCCACGGTAATATCCATCGCGCCGTGCGTTTTGGCGCCAATCCGCAACGACAGCGTCACGATGTCCGCCATCGCTTCGCTCACTGGCCAGGGCCGGGTATCCGCCGCGTGGTTGAAACGCATCAGCGCCGAGTCGTTTTTCCAGGTCGAGAGCAGGCGATCGTCGGCATCCAGCTGGGCCTGAACCTTGGCGCGCAACGCCTCGGCCTTTGCCTCATCCACGCCAATGACGCTGACCCGCCAGAAGGTGCCCATGGTTTTGCCATCCAGCACGGTGGCCGTCGAAGCCGGGGTCGCAGGGGTGGTGGCTGAATCGCAGCCAGAGAGCAGTACGCAGGCGCCCAGCAGTGCGGCGCGAAAGAAAGTCATGTCCATTAGTCGAGGCTCCTCTTACCAGGGCGACAAGAGTATACCAGCGAGGTTAAACCAGACATAAAAAAAGGCGCCAGAGGCGCCTTTTTCTTGTGCAGCTTGCGACTTAGAACTGGTAAACCAGGCCCAGTGCAACCACGTCGTCGGTAGAAACACCGGCGTTGCGGGTGAAGCTGTTGTCGTCCAGCAGGTTGATTTTGTAGTCAACATAGGTGGACATGTTTTTGTTGAAGTAGTAAGTCGCGCCAACATCAACATATTTCAGGAGGTCCTGGTCGCCGTAGCCTTCCAGATCCTTACCTTTAGACTGCAGGTAAGCCACGGACGGACGCAGACCGAAGTCGAACTGGTACTGAGCAACCACTTCGAAGTTCTGTGCTTTGTTAGCAAAGCCCAGGGAACCGGCGCGGGTCGCGTTGTAGGTCTGGGTGTACTGAGTGGCCAGGTAGATGTTGTTCGCGTCGTATTTCAGACCACCGGTGTAGGTTTCAGCGTTGTCGCCGTTACCCAGAACCAGGTTGTTCTGATCGTCGGTACGTTTAGAGTGAGAGTACGCGAAACCAGCGCTGATGCCATCAAAGATGTCATAAGTTACAGAAGTACCGTAGCCGTCGCCATTCTGTTTCTGCGCGCCACGACCGTTGTTGGTCGCGCCTTCGCCGCTGACGCTGCCGTTTTTACCCTGGTACTGCAGAGCAAAGTTCAGGCCGTCAACCAGACCGAAGAAGTCAGAGTTACGGTAGGTTGCAACGCCGTTAGCACGGGACTGCAGGAAGTTGTCAGAACCGTAGGTGTCGCCGCCGAATTCCGGCAGAACGTCGGTCCAGGACGTTACGTCGTATACCACGCCGTAGTTACGACCGTAGTCGAAAGAACCCGCGTCGCCAAATTTCAGACCGGCGAATGCCAGACGAGTCCATGCCTGATCGCTGGAGCTTTCAGTGTTGTTCGCCTGAACGTTGTATTCCCACTGGCCGTAACCGGTCAGCTGGTCGTTGATCTGAGTTTCGCCTTTAACGCCTACACGCATGTAGGTCTGGTCGCCGTCTACGCTCTTGTCGTCAGAGAAGTAGTGCAGACCATCGATTTTACCGTACAGGTCTAATTTGTTGCCATCTTTGTTATAAATTTCAGCCGCATTTGCTGCGCCTGCTACCAGCAGAGCCGGTACCAGGAGGGACAGTACTTTAACTTTCATGTTATTAACCCTCTGTTTGTTATATGCCTTTTATTATGCCACTGCTTACTGATTACCCTTCTAATCAGTCGGCTATTTCATTGTGCTGCAAAATGCAGAATAATCCAACAAGAATATGATACTAAAACTTCTAAGATGTTTCAAAATGCCCACAAGATGTTTCAATTTGTAAAAATGGCGGAACTTTTTGCACCACAAAATGGTCTGGGAAATACGCACTAATAATCAAAAAAAATATTTATTGGTTCACAATCAATCACATACACACAAATAACTCTATAGCACTGAATGGTAAAACAAAACTATCATTGGTGACTAAAATAACAGTCGCTATCATCATTAACTTTATTTATTACCGTCATTCAGTTCTGAATGTCTGTTTACCCCTATTTCAACCGGATGCCTCGCATCCGGTTTTTTTTACCCTTCTTTACACAACTTTAATTTATCTGTGCTACGGCAAAAAATTCCCTAACGACTATTAATCAATCAATTAGCCTGTCAATTGCCCTTATTCAGCCAATGTCTTGTTATTTCGTGCGATTCTTCCGCCTGTACTTTGTCAATATCGCGACTGGTCAGCGTTGTTGGCGCGGTTTCATTGGCGCTTCGATTCTAAGATAATTCCTGGAGAGTATCGCGCCGCTGGCACCATTCTGTAGTATGGATTTACGCCATTAGCCTTTATACTGCCTGCAGCATCTGCTTTGTTGCCAGTTACTCTGGCGCTACATCCTGTTTACAAACAATGATGAGTCGTTCAGCCACAAGATGACCCCGAAAAAATTCTCCCTGATCCCCGGCAACATCAGCCGCTTCTTCATTTTGATGGTTATTGTCCTGCTGGCGACGATGGGGGTGATGATTCAAAGTGCCGTCAATGCCTGGCTGAAAGAGAAGAGCTATCAGGTGGTTGATGTCTCCCACGCCTTGCACCAGCGCATTGACACCTGGCGCTATGCCACCTGGCAGATCTACGACAATATCGCCGCGACCTCGGCTAACGCTGCGAGCGGTGGCTTGCAGGAGACGCGTTTAAAACAGGACGTCTACTACCTTGAGAAGCCCCGGCGTAAAACCGAAGCGCTGATTTTTGGCTCCCACGATAGCTCGACCCTCGAGATGACGCAGAAAATGTCCGATTATCTCGATATTTTGTGGGGTGCGGAAACCATCCCATGGTCGATGTACTATCTCAATGGTCTGGATAATAGCCTGATTCTGGTCTCAACCCTGCCGTTGAAGGACCTCTCCTCAAGCTTTAAAGAGTCAACGATCAGTAGCGTCGTGGAATCCCGGCGCGCGGAGATGCTGCTGCAGGCCAATACCCTTGATGAGCGCGAGACCTTCTCGCCGCTGCGCCATCTCGCCTGGCAGAACGCGCACTACTTTACGTTACGCACCACCTTCAACCAGCCTGGACATCTGGCCACGGTGGTCGCTTTCGACCTGCCGATTAACGATCTGATCCCGCCGGGCATGGCGTTGGACAGCTTCCGTATCGAGCCAGACCCGTCGCAAAACCTTGCCACCAATCCTGACAAAGAGACGACCGACCATATCGGGATCACCTTTAACGGCATGCAGATCGACATCGCCACCGATATCAGCACTACCGGTATGCAGTTGCTCTGGACGGTACCGCTGAGCAGCATGCTGCTGGCCGCCCTGCAGAATATTCTTCTGCCGCTGCTGCTCAACATTGGCCTGCTGGCGCTGGCGCTGTTTGGTTTTACCACCTTTCGTCACTTTAAAGGACGCAGCAGTCCGTCTGGCGCCGGGCTCCCTTCCGCCGCCAACAGCGAACTGCGTCTGCTGCGCGCTATAAATGAAGAAATTGTTTCTTTGCTGCCGCTGGGGCTACTGGTTCACGATCAGGAAGCCAACCGAACCCTTATCAGCAACCCTATTGCCGACCATCTGCTTCCGCACCTGAATCTGCAGAACATCACCAATATGGCGGACCAGCATCAGGGGGTGATTCAGGCTACCGTCAATAATGAGCAGTATGAAATCCGCCAGTATCGCAGCCAGGTAGCCCCGCGCACGCAGATCCTGATTATCCGAGACCAGGACCGCGAAGTGCTGGTCAATAAAAAGCTCAAGCAGGCCCAGCGCTTGTATGAGAAAAACCAGCAGGGGCGGGCGGCCTTTATGCAGCATATTGGCAGCGCCCTGAAGCAGCCCGCGCGGAACCTGGCGGCAGAGGCGGCGGCGCTCAGCAGTACAGAGAACCGAACGCTGGCGCAGCATGCCGATGAGCTGGTCAAACTGATCGATGACATTCAGCTCGCCAATCTGCTGGAAAGCGACACCTGGAAAACCAGCCAGGCGCTGTTCTCGGTTCAGGAACTGATCGATGACGTTGTACCGGAAGTTCTGCCGGCGATGAAGCGCAAGGGTCTGCAGCTGCTGATCAATAACGCACTTCCTGCCGGTGAGCAGCGCTACGGTGACCGTGAAGCCCTGCGACGCACACTGGTACTGTTAATCCAGTATTCCATCACCACCACGCCTATCGGCAAGATCACCCTCGACGTTTGCCAGGACGAGTCGGCCAGCGATCGTTTGACCTTCCGTATTCTGGATACTGGCAACGGCGTCTCGGCAAACGAGATCGACAATTTGCACTTCCCGTATCTCAACGAGACCCAGAGCGATCTGTACGGCAAGGCGAACGCCCTCACCTTCTGGCTGTGCGACCGCATGACGCGCAAACTGGGTGGGCAGTTGACCATCAAAGCGCGGGAGTCGCTGGGAACGCGTTATACCCTGCACCTGAAAATGCCGGCCAGCGAAGAGGCGCCAGAGGCGGGCGAACATCTGCTGGATGACGTTATCGTCCTGCTGGATGTGACTTCCAGTGAAGTGCGGCAGATTGTCACACGCCAGCTGGAGAGCTGGGGGGCGTCCTGCATCACGCCGGACGATCGGGCGACAAGTCAAGCGTTCGATCTGTATTTAACGGATAATCCGTCTAATCTTACTGCTTCGGGCTTGCTTTTAAGCGATGATGAGGTCGGGATACGCAAGATCGGCCCGGGACAACTGCGGGTCAACTTTAATATTAGCACGGCGATGCAGGAGGCTATCCTGCAGCTTATTGAGCAGCAGCTGGCGGAGGAGGCGGTTCAGCCCGCCACCTCAGGAAACGAGAGTAACGCCGAACTCCATGCCAGCGGCTATTACGCACTGTTTGCCGATACGGTACCGGATGATGTTCAGAGATTGTATACTGAAATCGAAGCGGGCGATTTTGCTGCTCTGGCGCAAACCGCCCACCGCCTCAAAGGGGCATTTGCTATGCTTAATCTGATACCCGGCAAGCAGTTATGTGAAACGCTTGAGCATCTGATTCGCGAAAAGGATGCGCAAGGCATAGAAAAATATATCAGCGACATTGACGCTTACGTCAAGAGCTTGCTGTAGAAGGTAGCCTTATACATGAACACTATGAACGTAATTATTGCCGATGACCATCCGATCGTACTGTTCGGTATTCGTAAGTCACTTGAGCAAATTGAGTGGGTGAACGTCGTTGGCGAGTTTGAAGACTCCACGGCCCTTATCAACAATCTTCCGAAGCTGGACGCCCATGTGCTGATCACCGATCTGTCCATGCCCGGTGATAAATACGGCGACGGGATCACGCTGATTAAATACATCAAGCGCCACTTCCCGGATCTGTCGATCATTGTTCTGACCATGAACAACAACCCGGCGATCCTCAGCGCGGTGCTGGATTTGGATATCGAAGGGATCGTTCTCAAGCAAGGAGCGCCGACCGACCTGCCAAAAGCGCTGGCCGCGCTGCAGAAAGGGAAGAAATTCACACCGGAAAGCGTCTCTCGTCTGCTGGAAAAAATCAGCGCCAGCGGCTATGGCGATAAACGCCTGTCGCCGAAAGAGAGCGAAGTGCTGCGTCTGTTCGCTGAAGGCTTCCTGGTGACCGAGATCGCTAAAAAGCTCAACCGCAGCATCAAAACCATCAGTAGCCAGAAGAAGTCGGCAATGATGAAGCTGGGCGTGGAAAACGACATTGCGCTGCTGAACTACCTCTCCTCCGTCTCGCTGAGTTCGACGGATAAAGAGTAATCCCTTTGTTTTCTCCGTCTCGCCCCGGCGAGACGGAGCTCCCCGTTATTCCCGCCCGTTACGTACCCGCGCCGCATACACCGTCAGCGTTTGCTTCAGCACGTCGAGGGTGACCGGCTTGGACAGGCAGCTGTCCATCCCCGATTCAAGACAGCGCTGCTTCTCTTCCGCCAGGGCATTGGCGGTGACGCCGATCACCGGCAGCGTCAGGCCAAGCTGACGAATGCGCTGCGTCAGACGATAACCATCCATATTGGGCATGTTGACGTCGCTGAGCACGATATCGATATGCTGTTTGCTAAGTACGTTGAGCGCGTCGACCCCGTCGTTAGCGGTCACGCACTGGTAGCCGAGCGATCCCAGCTGATCCGCCAGCAGACGGCGGTTAATCGGGTGATCGTCGACCACCAGGATCATCATGTCGTCGTTATTACCGATCTGCGCGTCCGGCGCCATCAGCGCCCGGCTATTCTCCGCGCTGTCGAGGGCGACGTGGAAAATACGCCCCAGCAGCGGCAGCAGTTCATGCGGCGTCGTCACGCTATGCAGCCACTCTCCGGCGGCTCGCTCCTGCGGGATGCCGATATGGCGGCGGCAGAAGATGACCATCGCACTCCCCTGCCAGCCCCTCTGCGCTTCATCGTCAGTCAGCAAGACATCGTCGGCGTCCGGCGTTTCTCCGGCATGGCGGCGTACCGTCAGGCCGTGATAGCTGAGCAGCGACGTGACGAACATCGCCAGCGAGGTATTATGAATTGCCAGCCAGCAGGTCTTGCCTGCGAAACCGTCCGCCGTCACCTGCGGTGTGTTCTGCACGCCATACAGCGGGATACGGATGGTAAAACGGCTGCCCATCCCCGGCTCCGTTTCCACGGCGATATCGCCATCCATCATGCTGATCAGCTTTTCACAGATCGCCAGGCCAAGGCCGGTGCCCTGGAAGTTTCGCTGCACGCCGGTCCCCACCTGGAAGAAGGGGTCGAACAGGCGCAACACCTCTTTCGCCGGGATCCCCTCCCCGGTATCGCGGACGCTGATCTGCAGATAATCCCCCGCACACTGGACGTGCAGGATAATACAGCCGGTGTCGGTGAACTTAATCGCATTGCTCAGCAGGTTAGAGATCACCTGCTGCAGGCGCATCGGGTCGCCGGACATCTGCTCCGGGACATCCGGCTCGATAAAACAGTACAGACCCAGCTGCTTGCGTACCACCAGCGGCAGATAGTTAGCAGAGATATGGTTCATCACTTCGCGCGGGGAAAACTCCCGCGGCTCGATCTTCAACTGCTCAGACTCGATTTTCGAGAAATCGAGAATATCGCTGATGATTTTCAGCAGCAGGCTGGAAGAGTTGTTCATCGCCGTCACCAGGCGATCAACGCCCTTCGGCAGGGCCTTAGTCTGCAGCAGATCGAGGTTACCGATGATGCCGTATAGCGGGGTACGCAGCTCATGGCTGACGGTCGCAAGGAACATCGATTTCGACTGGCTGGCCTGTTCAGCCGCCTGGGCCATCTCCTGCAGCGACTCCTCCATTTTCACGCGGACGGAAACGTCCACCAGCACGCAAATGGCGACGTTTTCATTGCGATAACGCGAATGGACAAAGCTAATCTGCAGGTTGGTATGGTTGCTGGTCAGCACATCGACAAAGTTGACCTGCTGGCCGCAGATAATCTGCGTCAGCCGCTGGCGATCCTCATGGGTCAGCATATTCAGGTAGTTGTGCGCCAGCTCGTTACTGAGAATATTGGTCCCGTCGACGGTGCGCAGAATACAGATCCCCACCGGGGCTGAGGCCACGATTTTGCGGTTGAACTGTTCATGCTCTTCCAGTCGCTGCGCATCATTTTCCGCCGGGATAAAAATGCGCCGCTCATACATTCGCGCCAGCGCAAACAGCATTGCTCCGGTCAGAATATTGAGAATGATGGCGTTGATGATGAGCATGCGGATCCGCTCCAGCACCTGGTCCACCGAAACGGAATAGACGATACTTAAGGAGGACGGCGCCAGGCTTTTTTTCAGCACCAGCTCGCGAAAGCCTGCGCTGTAGCCAAACCACATCCGCTCCTGCATCCACTTCGCTTCGCTCTGGATTTTGCCTTCCGCGCCGGCCAACGAGATCAGCGGCTGGCCGTTATCGTCAAAAATCGTCACGCTCATCGGCAAACTGCCTGGCGTGAAGAAGCTTTCCATACGGATGGTCTGCTCCACGCCGAGCATCGCCTGCAGACGGTTGGCCATATAGACCGGGGTCAGGGCATAAAAGTAGCCCACGCCGGGGCGCACGCCCTGGCTTATCCAGAACAGGTTGTTGCCGCGCTCGTTTTGCGGCGCGTTGCGATATTGCTCAATGCGCTGATGCAGGACTTTCAGCGCCTGATCGCGCTCAATCGGCACGTCCCGTAGGCCAAAGTTGGCCATGCAGAGGTTATCGCTGCCAATGAGAAAGATGCGGTTAAGGTCGTAGGCAGCGGTAAAATTATCCCGCCAGTAGCGCATAAACCACGCCAGTGATTGCAGCGAATTACGCCAGGTGCTGCTCATCGCGCTGCAGTCGGAATCTGGGTACAGGGGTTCAAAGTTGGGCACCGCGATATCGCCGTTTTGCCCTTGCGCTACCGCGTCCCCTGCCGACAAGCGGTTACCGGCGACGTACTTCAGCTCTTTAATCACGTCCGCCGTACGCTGAATATAGCGCTGGGCCTGGTCGGCGTTGAGATTGAGCTCCTGATGGATCTCGGCTTCCCGCTCGTGCAGGGCATTGACGATATAGAACACAGAGACAAACGCAATCAGCAGCCACAGTAATACCGCCAGCGCTCTGAACAGATAACGTGAAACCTTCAGGGTTGTATGAAACGAGGCAAGATATTTCAATGTGGCGATGCTCGGCCGTCAGGGACTCAACAGAATGGGGTTAAAGTAGCGGTAAACCGGCTTTGCCGCAATCTTAATGCAAAAAGGGCCGGGAGAATACCCGGCCCTTTCAGAACATTTACCTGGGACGATTACTCTTCGTCTTCGGCGATGTCGTCATCGGTATCCGCTTCCGGGGCGATATCGTCATCGCCTTCCGCTACGCTACCGTCGATGGCATCCAGTTCTTCGTCGTCCACCGGCTCTGCCACGCGCTGCAGACCCACCACGTTTTCATCTTCCGCGGTGCGGATGAGGATCACGCCCTGGGTGTTACGGCCCACGATGCTCACTTCGGAAACGCGGGTACGAACCAGCGTCCCGGCGTCGGTGATCATCATGATCTGATCGCAGTCATCCACCTGCACGGCGCCCACCACGGAGCCGTTACGCTCGGTGACTTTGATCGAGATAACGCCCTGAGTGGCACGCGATTTGGTCGGATACTCCGCCGCTGCGGTACGTTTACCGTAACCGTTTTGCGTTACCGTCAGGATCGCGCCTTCGCCGCGCGGAATAATCAGCGAGACGACGCTGTCGTTTTCCGCCAGCTTGATGCCGCGTACGCCGGTGGCGGTACGGCCCATGGCGCGAACGGCGTCTTCTTTGAAGCGCACAACCTTACCGGCCGCGGAGAACAGCATCACTTCGTCCTGACCAGAGGTCAGATCGACGCCGATCAGCTCATCGCCTTCGTTCAGATTGACCGCGATGATACCGGCGGAACGCGGACGGCTGAACTCGGTCAGCGCGGTTTTCTTCACGGTACCGCTGGCGGTCGCCATAAAGACGTTGACGCCCTCTTCGTACTCGCGGACCGGCAGGATGGCGGTGATACGCTCATCGGCTTCCAGCGGCAGCAGGTTGACGATCGGACGACCGCGCGCGCCGCGACTGGCTTCCGGCAGCTGATAGACCTTCATCCAGTACAGACGGCCACGGCTCGAGAAGCAGAGGATAGTGTCATGGGTGTTAGCCACCAGCAGGCGGTCGATAAAGTCTTCTTCTTTAATGCGCGCTGCTGACTTGCCTTTACCGCCACGACGCTGTGCTTCGTAGTCGGTCAGCGGCTGATACTTCACATAGCCCTGATGCGACAGGGTGACCACCACATCTTCCTGGTTGATCAGATCTTCGATGTTAATATCAGCGCTGTTGGCAGTGATTTCGGTACGACGTTCGTCGCCGAACTGGTCGCGGATCAGTTCCAGCTCTTCGCGAATCACTTCCATCAGACGGTCGGCGCTGCCGAGAATGTGCAGCAGTTCCGCGATCTGCTCCAGCAGCTCTTTATATTCGTCGAGCAGTTTTTCATGCTCAAGGCCGGTCAGTTTCTGCAGACGCAGATCCAGAATCGCCTGAGCCTGCTGCTCGGTCAGGTAGTATTTACCGTCGCGCACGCCGAACTCTGGCTCCAGCCATTCCGGACGCGCGGCGTCATCACCGGCGCGCTCCAGCATCGCCGCAACGTTACCGAGATCCCACGCCTGGGCAACCAGCGCCACTTTCGCTTCTGCCGGGGTCGGCGCGCGACGGATCAGTTCGATAATCGGGTCGATGTTGGCCAGCGCAACGGCCAGCGCTTCGAGGATATGCGCCCGGTCGCGCGCTTTGCGCAGTTCGAAAATCGTACGACGGGTCACCACTTCACGGCGGTGGCGTACAAACGCGGCGATGATGTCCTTCAGGTTCATGATCTTCGGCTGACCATGGTGCAGAGCAACCATGTTGATGCCGAAGGAGACCTGCAGCTGGGTCTGGGAATAGAGGTTGTTGAGCACCACTTCCCCTACCGCATCGCGCTTCACTTCAATCACGATGCGCATCCCGTCTTTATCAGACTCGTCACGCAGCGCGCTGATGCCTTCCACGCGTTTTTCTTTGACCAGCTCGGCGATTTTCTCAATCAGGCGCGCTTTGTTCACCTGATACGGAATTTCGTGCACGATGATGGTTTCGCGGCCGGATTTCGCGTCCACTTCCACTTCCGCGCGCGCGCGGATGTACACTTTACCGCGACCGGTGCGGTAAGCCTCTTCAATGCCACGACGGCCATTAATAATGGCGGCGGTCGGGAAATCAGGGCCTGGAATATGCGCCATCAACCCTTCAATGCTGATGTCTTCATCGTCAACATACGCCAGACAGCCGTTGATCACTTCCGTCAGGTTATGCGGCGGTATATTGGTCGCCATCCCTACGGCGATCCCGGAGGCGCCGTTCACCAGCAGGTTAGGAATTTTGGTCGGCATGACGTCCGGAATACGCTCCGTACCGTCATAGTTGTCGACGAAATCGACCGTCTCTTTTTCAAGATCGGCCATCAGCTCATGAGCGATTTTCGCCAGACGAATTTCGGTATAACGCATCGCCGCGGCGGAGTCGCCGTCGATGGAACCGAAGTTACCCTGGCCGTCCACCAGCATGTAACGCAGCGAGAACGGCTGCGCCATACGAACGATGGTGTCGTATACCGCGGAGTCGCCGTGCGGGTGGTATTTACCGATTACGTCACCAACGACACGGGCTGATTTTTTATAGGCTTTGTTCCAGTCATTGCCCAATACGTTCATGGCGTAAAGTACGCGACGGTGTACCGGCTTCAGGCCATCTCGGACATCCGGCAGCGCACGGCCAACAATGACCGACATCGCATAATCCAGATAAGAGTTCTTAAGCTCTTCCTCAATGTTGACCGGTGTAATTTCTCTCGCAAGGTCGCTCATCTAACCGCTATCCCTCTACTGTATCCCGGATTCAAAGGTCGCAAATTATAACACAGCCGCGCTAATAGAGGTAAAGCAATACGGTTTATTCATGGCGCGCTGCTGATATACTCGCAGGTCTGAACAGAAAAGGAGTAAAAGCGCCCATGAATGCCGAAAAAACGTCGGTAGCCCCTAACGTCGATCATGCTGAAATCGCCAAATTCGAAGCCGTCGCCTCGCGCTGGTGGGATCTGGAGGGCGAGTTCAAACCGCTCCACCGCATCAACCCGCTGCGGCTGGGCTATATCGCCGAACGCTCCGGCGGCCTGTTCGGTAAAAAAGTCCTCGATGTCGGCTGCGGCGGCGGCATTCTCGCCGAGAGCATGGCGCGCGAAGGTGCGACGGTCACCGGACTGGACATGGGCGCCGAACCGCTGCAGGTCGCGAAGCTGCACGCCCTGGAGAGCGGTATTCAGGTGGACTATGTTCAGGAAACGGTTGAGGAACATGCCGCGAAGCATCCGCAGCAGTATGACGTCGTGACCTGCATGGAGATGCTGGAGCACGTGCCCGACCCGCAGTCGGTGGTGCATGCCTGCGCGCGGCTGGTGAAGCCCGGCGGCCAGGTCTTCTTCTCCACCATCAACCGCAACGGCAAGGCCTGGCTGATGGCGGTGGTCGGTGCGGAATATGTCATGAAGATGGTGCCTAAGGGCACTCATGATGTGAAGAAGTTTATCAAACCGGCCGAGCTGCTGAGCTGGGTAGATCAGACTACTCTGAAAGAGCAGCATATCATCGGTCTGCATTACAATCCGCTGACCAACACCTTCAAGTTAGCGCCGGGGGTTGATGTTAACTATATGTTGCATACGACCGCCAAACAGGACTGAGGTCAGCACCTGCGCTTATGATGATTGCGCGGCATCAAGCCGCGTGATTATTTCTTCCGATGAAGAAATCAGCACTCGATCAAATTTTCATTTTTTTTTCTGTTTTATTGACTTCTTCTCCAGGCCTTATGCGACGTGGACTTGCGGATTATTACCCTTCCGCAACCTCAATTTAACGTCAAAATCAACCCTTGTACTCAAAAGATTCCTTACTAAAATACTCACCATATAGCGTTTCTTTTATCGACAACCCCCTACATATAGTATTTATCCACAGAGTTAGTCACAACGGCCTTCTGTGGATAAACGGGGGATATTTTCTTTCACGGACAGGTAAAATCCACATGAATCAGAGTCTGCTGGTGACAAAGCGCGACGGGACCACCGAGCGCATCAATCTCGACAAAATCCATCGCGTACTGGATTGGGCGGCAGAAGGACTGAATAACGTTTCGATTTCCCAGGTAGAGCTGCGCTCTCATATCCAGTTCTATGACGGCATCAAAACCGCGGACATCCACGAAACCATTATTAAAGCCGCTGCGGATTTGATCTCCCGCGACGCGCCGGATTACCAGTACCTCGCCGCGCGTCTGGCGATTTTCCATTTGCGTAAAAAAGCCTTCGGCCAGTTTGAGCCGCCGGCGCTCTACGATCACGTGGTGAAGATGGTCGAGAAGGGTAAATACGATCATCATCTGCTGGAAGACTACACGGAAGAAGAGTTCCAGCAGATGGACGGTTTCCTCGACCACTGGCGCGACATGAACTTCTCCTACGCAGCCGTTAAGCAGCTGGAAGGCAAGTATCTGGTACAAAACCGCGTTACCGGCGAAATTTATGAGAGCGCACAGTTCCTCTATATTCTGGTCGCCGCGTGTCTGTTCTCGAACTACCCGCGCGAAACCCGTCTGGACTACATTAAGCGTTTCTACGACGCGGTATCGACCTTTAAAATCTCGCTGCCGACGCCAATCATGTCCGGCGTGCGCACCCCAACCCGTCAGTTCAGCTCCTGCGTGCTGATCGAGTGCGGCGACAGCCTGGATTCCATCAACGCCACCTCCAGCGCGATTGTGAAATACGTTTCCCAGCGCGCCGGGATCGGCATCAACGCCGGGCGCATTCGCGCGCTGGGCAGCCCGATCCGCGGCGGCGAAGCCTTCCACACCGGTTGCATTCCGTTCTACAAACATTTCCAGACCGCGGTGAAATCCTGCTCGCAGGGCGGCGTTCGCGGCGGCGCGGCGACCCTCTTCTACCCAATGTGGCATCTGGAAGTGGAAAGCCTGCTGGTGCTGAAAAACAACCGCGGTACCGACGCCAACCGCGTTCGTCATATGGACTACGGCGTACAGATCAACAAGCTGATGTACACCCGTCTGCTGAAGGGCGGCGACATTACCCTGTTCAGCCCTTCCGATGTCCCGGGCCTGTATGACGCCTTCTTTGCCGATCAGGACGAGTTTGAGCGCCTGTACACCCAGTACGAGCAGGACGACAGCATTCGCAAGCAGCGTATTAAAGCCGTTGAGCTGTTCTCGCTGATGATGCAGGAACGCGCCTCTACCGGCCGCATCTACATCCAGAACGTCGACCACTGCAACACCCACAGCCCGTTCGATCCGGTAGTCGCCCCGGTGCGTCAGTCTAACCTGTGCCTGGAGATCGCCCTGCCGACCAAACCGCTGGAAGACGTCAACGACGAAAACGGCGAAATCGCGCTGTGCACCCTGTCGGCCTTCAACCTCGGCGCGATTGACAGCCTCGACGAGCTGGAAGAGCTGGCGGTGCTGGCGGTGCGTGCCCTGGATGCACTGCTGGACTATCAGGATTACCCGATCCCGGCCGCCAAACGCGGCGCGATGGGGCGTCGTACGCTGGGCATCGGCGTGATCAACTTCGCTTACTATCTGGCGAAGCATGGCAAACGCTACTCCGACGGCAGCGCCAACAACCTGACGCACAAAACCTTCGAAGCGATTCAGTACTACCTGCTGAAGGCCTCCAACGAGCTGGCTATCGAGCAGGGCGCCTGCCCGTGGTTCAATGAAACCACCTATGCGCAGGGTATCCTGCCGATCGATACCTATAAGAAAGACCTGGACGGCATCGTCAGCGAATCTCTGCACTTCGACTGGGAAGCATTGCGCGAATCCATTAAAACCCACGGTCTGCGTAACTCCACGCTCTCCGCACTGATGCCGTCCGAGACCTCGTCGCAGATCTCCAACGCCACCAACGGCATTGAGCCGCCGCGCGGCCACGTCAGTATCAAAGCGTCCAAGGACGGTATCCTGCGCCAGGTGGTGCCGGATTACGAAAATCTGCAGAACGCCTATGAGCTGCTGTGGGAAATGCCGAACAACGACGGTTATCTGCAGCTGGTGGGTATCATGCAGAAGTTTATCGACCAGTCGATCTCTGCCAACACCAACTACGATCCGACGCGCTTCCCGTCCGGAAAAGTGCCGATGCAGCAGTTGCTCAAAGACCTGCTCAACGCCTATAAATTCGGTGTCAAAACGCTGTACTATCACAACACCCGTGATGGCGCAGAAGACGCTCAGGATGACCTGGCCCCGTCCATCCAGGACGACGGCTGCGAAAGCGGCGCTTGTAAGATCTAAGTTATTTTTGCCGGGTGGCGCGATGCTTACCCGGCCTACGATTGTGTAGGCCCGGCCAATGCAGTACCGCCGGGCAATACATTTCAACAGGACTCACTTCAATGGCATACACCACTTTTTCACAGACGAAAAACGATCAGCTGCTGGAACCGATGTTTTTTGGCCAGCCGGTTAACGTGGCCCGCTACGATCAGCAAAAATATGACATCTTTGAAAAGCTGATTGAAAAGCAGCTCTCCTTCTTCTGGCGTCCGGAAGAGGTTGACGTTTCCCGCGATCGCATCGACTACCAGGCGCTGCCGGAACATGAAAAACATATTTTCATCAGCAACCTGAAGTACCAGACGCTGCTCGATTCCATCCAGGGCCGCAGCCCGAACGTCGCGCTGCTGCCGCTGATCTCCATCCCGGAGCTGGAAACCTGGGTGGAAACCTGGGCCTTCTCCGAGACCATCCACTCACGCTCCTACACCCATATCATCCGCAACATCGTCAACGATCCGGCGACCGTGTTCGACGATATCGTGACCAACGAGCAGATCCAGAAGCGTGCGGAAGGCATCTCTCACTATTACGATTCGCTGATCGAAATGACCAGCTACTGGCACCTGCTGGGCGAAGGCACCCACACCGTCAACGGTAAAACCGTGACCGTGAATCTGCGCGAGCTGAAAAAGAAACTCTATCTGTGTCTGATGAGCGTTAACGCCCTGGAAGCGATCCGCTTCTACGTTAGCTTCGCCTGCTCCTTCGCTTTCGCCGAGCGCAAGCTGATGGAAGGCAACGCCAAAATTATCCGCCTGATCGCCCGCGATGAAGCGCTGCACCTGACCGGCACCCAGCATATGCTGAACCTGCTGCGCTCCGGCAGCGACGATCCGGAGATGGCGGAAATCGCCGAAGAGTGCAAGCAGGAGTGCTATGACCTGTTCGTGCTGGCGGCGCAGCAGGAGAAAGAGTGGGCGGACTATCTGTTCCGCGACGGCTCGATGATCGGCCTGAACAAAGATATTCTCTGCCAGTACGTCGAGTACATCACCAATATCCGCATGCAGGCAGTGGGCCTTGATCTGCCATTCCAGACCCGCTCCAACCCAATCCCATGGATCAACACCTGGCTGGTCTCCGATAACGTCCAGGTGGCGCCGCAGGAAGTGGAAGTCAGCTCGTATCTCGTCGGTCAGATCGATTCTGAAGTCGATGCCGACGACCTGAGCAACTTCCAGCTGTAATGAAGCGGATTTTCCTGAAAATCTCTGACACTCGCCTTGAGTGTCAGGATGAACACCCTTCCCTGCTGGCTGCGCTGGAGTCGCATAATATCGATGTGGAATATCAGTGCCGCGAAGGCTATTGCGGTTCCTGCCGCACGCGTCTGGTTTCCGGCCAGGTTGACTGGCTGACCGAGCCGCTGGCCTTTATCCAGCCGGGGGAAATTTTGCCCTGCTGCTGCCGGGCGAAAGGCGATATTGAGATCGAGATGTAGTCTTGTCAGGTGGCGCTACGCTTACCTGACCTACAAAACCGCAGTTCGTAGATACTGTTATCGGTTTGCAACTTTTTCGCTTGAGAAAAACGTTTATCGCGTGTCGCTTCAGAGGATATTGCGCTCCCGGTTAATTTTTATGCAATATGTTTTCCGTGGCGCAGGGAGCGCACAGAGGGCGGCCAGTCGCCGCCGCCCTCTGTACTCCCGGGCTCTGGCCGCCAAAATCGCCACTTCGTGGTGCCTTCGACTTATCCCTGCAGGCTTCGGGTCGGGCCGAGGCAGCGTCCCTGCAAATCACGGCCCTCAGCCCGCATCCATGCGGGCTGCCCCGGCCTGCCGGGAACGTCTCAGCGATTTTGAGGCCACCAACACCGGCAGTTTCAGCCAGCATGGTGAATAAATTAAAGGCAGGCCGCACAGACCGTAGCCCGGGTAAGGCGTAGCCGCCACCCGGCTTTTTAGCGTTTAGCGTTCAGAAACTGCACCGCTTTATCCGGGAAATCGGTAAACAAGCCGTCGACGCCCGCCTGGTGATACAGCAGGTCATAGAGCTGATTAACGTTAGTGGCGTACTCCGGCAACTGATCCGCGCGCACGGTGTACGGATGCACCTGCAGATGGCTGGCATGCGCCTCTTTTACCATCGCCGTCAGCTTCACCGCGCCCGGCTTCGAGCCTTCCGCCACCAGCATATGGTAATCCGGGCCAATACCGTCGGCGTACTGCGCAATCTGCGCCATCGCACCCGGCTGGAACATCCAGTCGTAGCTGTAGTTCACCCATTTACCGTCCGCCTGTTTCTGCTGGGTTTCATTCCAGTCGGTGTAGGCGATGAGCTGCACCAGATTGAGATCCATGCCCATCTTCGGTTCCAGCTCATTTTTGATGCGTTTGAGCTCGTTGGCGTCAAAGCACTGCAGATAAACCTTATCCTGCTTGCTGGTATAGCCATATTCCTTCAGCACTTTCAGGGTACTGGCAGCAATATCTTTGCCTTCCTGATGGTGGAACCACGGCGCTTTGATTTCCGGGTAGATACCGATATTTTTACCCGTCGAATGGTTCAGCCCCTGGACAAACTCAATCTCTTCTTCAAAGGTATGAATGCGGAAATCGGATTTGCCCATCGGGAAACGCCCGGGATAGGTTTGCACGTTCTTACCATTTTTCGGCTCAAAACCTTCGGTAAACTTCAACGACTTAATCTCGGCCAGGGTAAAGTCAATAGCGTAAAAACGACCGTCTTGACGCGCCCGCTGCGGGAAACGCTGCGCAACGTCAGTCACCCGATCGAGATAGTGGTCGTGCAACACCACCAGCCGGTCGTCTTTGGTCATCACCAGATCTTGCTCAAGGTAATCCGCCCCCTGAGCGTAAGCCATCGCTTTCGCCGGCAGGGTATGTTCCGGCAGATACCCGCTGGCGCCGCGGTGGGCGATGACCATTTTCTCCGCTGCGACAGCGCTGAAGCACAGCGCCGAACTGTCCAAAATCATGCCGCTCATTAGCGCGGTGAGTTTCATGTTCATCGTCGCTCCTTAGGCTTGTTTCAGTTGTTGATGATGACGACGCTCGCCAAGCATCACGATAACCAGCAGGATAACCGCCAGCACGCTGCCGCCGATCATCACCATGAAGCCGCCGTCCCAGCCGAAGAAATCGACGGTGTAGCCGACGATGGCGCTCGCGGCTACGGAACCGCCGAGATAGCCAAACAGACCGGTGAAGCCCGCAGCGGTACCGGCGGCTTTTTTCGGCGCCAGTTCCAGCGCATGCAGACCGATCAGCATCACCGGGCCGTAGATCAGGAAGCCGATAATAATCATACAGGCCATATCGACGCCCGGATTGCCCGGCGGATTGAGCCAGTAAACGACAGTGGCGATGGTCACCAGGGTCATAAAGAACACGCCGGTCGCGCCGCGGTTGCCTTTAAACACTTTGTCCGACATCCAGCCGCACAGCAGCGTGCCCGGGATCCCCGCGTACTCATAGAGGAAGTAGGCCCAGGAGGATTTATCCAGCGCGAAGTGTTTGACCTCTTTCAGGTAGGTCGGCGACCAGTCGAGAATGCCGTAGCGCAGCAGATAAACGAAGACGTTAGCGATAGCGATGTACCACAGCAGCTTGTTCGGCAGAATGTACTGCATAAAGATCTGCTTCGCCGTCAGCTCTTCTTCGTGCTTTTCACTATAGTCATCCGGATAGTCGTTTTTATACTCTTCGATCGGCGGCAGACCGCAGGACTGCGGGGTATCGCGCATCATCGCGAAGGCAAAAATCGCCAGCAGGATCGCGCCGAAAGCCGGCATATACAGCGCCGCGTGCCAGTCGTTAAACCACGCCATCCCCAGCAGGAACAGCAGCGGCGGAATACCGCCGCCGACGTTATGCGCGCAGTTCCACACCGAGACAATCCCACCGCGCTCTTTCTGCGACCACCAGTGCACCATGGTCCGGCCGCACGGCGGCCAGCCCATCCCCTGGAACCATCCGCAAAGAAACAGCAATACGAACATGATCATGATGCTGGAAGTCGCCCACGGTACAAAGCCCATCACCAGCATCACCAGCGCGGCGAGGATCAAGCCGGCCGGCAGGAAAATGCGCGGATTCGAGCGGTCAGAGACCGAGCCCATGATGAATTTCGAAAATCCGTAGGCGATGGAGATGCCGGAAAGGGCGAAACCGAGGTCGCCACGGGAGAAGCCCTGCTCAATCAGATAAGGCATCGCCAGGGCAAAGTTCTTACGAACCAGATAGTAAGCGGCATAACCAAAAAAGATGCCAATGAAAATCTGCCAGCGTAATCGACGATACAGCGGGTCGATCTCCGCTGCTGGCAAACGCGCTTTATGCGCGGCGGGTTTAAAAATACTTAACATATCAGCCTCCGTGGCCCTTGCTGTTTTCTACTGACGTCACGACAAAATCCCAGATTAATCACCAACTTCAAATATGGTCGCGATGGTAGGCAATACGTAGAGTTGATACTGTGAAACATCGCACAATTTGTTACAGAAATATGACAAAACGTTCTAATGTGAGCACGAAATCACATAACACGCTCAAATAACGCGCGAATATGCTCGAAATCAAACAATAACCTTATGAATTGTGGCTAAATGGCGTTAAACGAAAGCAGAGGAGCTGAAGATGACGGGACGTCTTGATAGCGAGGTCATTATCATCGGCGGCGGAGCAACCGGCGCCGGTATCGCCCGCGACTGCGCCCGGCGCGGATTACGAACGCTGCTCATTGAGCGCCATGATATCGCCACCGGGGCCACCGGCCGTAATCATGGACTGCTGCACAGCGGCGCCCGCTATGCGGTGACCGACAACGAATCCGCCCGCGAATGCATCAGTGAGAACCGCATCCTGCGCCGCATCGCCCGCCACTGCATTGAACCGACCAATGGGCTGTTTATCACCCTGCCTGAAGATGACCTGGCGTATCAGCAGACTTTTATCACCGCCTGTCAGCAGGCTGGCATAGAGGCCACGCCGCTCTCGCCGCAGGACGCGCTGCGCCAGGAGCCCGCCGTCAACCCGACGCTGCTGGGCGCAGTGCAGGTCCCGGACGGCACCATCGACCCGTTTCGCCTCACCGCAGCCAATATGCTCGACGCCCGCGAACACGGCGCGCAGATCCTTACCGGCTGCGAAGTAACAGGCCTGCTGCGCCAGGGCGATCGCGTCTGCGGCGTCCAGGTATACGACCGCCAACTTCACCAGGCCCGTACGCTGTACGCCGGGGTGGTGGTTAACGCCGCCGGGATCTGGGGGCAGCGCATAGCGGAATATGCCGACCTGCGCATCACCATGTTCCCGGCGAAGGGATCGCTGTTGATCCTCGACCACCGGATTAACAACCTGGTGATCAACCGCTGCCGTAAGCCGGCCGACGCCGATATTCTGGTGCCCGGGGATACCATCTCGCTGATCGGCACCACCTCAATGCATATTCCTTATGACGACATTGACGACAACCGGGTAACGACGGCGGAAGTCGATACCCTGCTGCGCGAAGGCGAAAAGCTGGCGCCGGTCATGGGCCGCACCCGGATCCTCCGCGCCTACTCCGGCGTCCGCCCGCTGGTGGCCAGCGATAACGATCCCAGCGGGCGCAGCGTCAGCCGCGGCATCGTCCTGCTCGACCATGCCCAGCGTGACGGTATGGAAGGCTTCATTACTATCACCGGCGGCAAGCTGATGACCTATCGCCTGATGGCCGAGTGGGCCACCGACGCCGTCTGTCGTAAGCTGGGAAACACCACCCCCTGTAGCACGGCCGAGACCCCGCTGCCCGGTTCACAGGAGCCAACGGAAAGTACCCTGCAAAAAATTATCTCCCTCCCCACCCCGCTGCGCGGCTCGGCCGTCTACCGTCACGGCGATCGCACTCCGGCCTGGCTTGGCGACAGCCGCCAGCACCGTAGCCTGGTCTGCGAATGCGAAGCCGTTACCGCTGGCGAAGTGAAATACGCGGTGGAAAATCTGGCGGTCAACACCCTCCTCGACCTGCGCCGCCGCACCCGGATTGGCATGGGTACCTGCCAGGGGGAACTCTGCGCCTGCCGCGCTGCCGGACTGTTGCAGCGCTTTAACGTCACCACCCCCGCGCAGTCATTAACCCAGCTCTCGGCGTTTCTCAATGAACGCTGGAAGGGCGTTCAGCCCATCGCCTGGGGCGATGCACTGCGCGAAAGCGAATTTACCCGCTGGGTCTACCTCGGCCTGTGCGGACTGCCACAGGAGCACCAGGATGAAGTTTGATTGCGCAATTGTCGGCGGCGGGCTCGCCGGCCTGTTGTGCGGGCTGGCGCTGAATCAGTACGGCCTGCGCAGCGTCATTATCAGCCGCGGGCAGAGCGCGCTGCATTTTTCCTCCGCGTCGTTAGACCTGCTCTCGGCGCTGCCCAACGGCGATAACGTTACTGACGTCGCACAAGGTCTGCAGCAACTCGCTGAACAGCTTCCTGAACACCCTTATTCCCGGCTCGGCGCCGGGGCGGTACTCGAATACGCGACACAGACCGAAGCCCTGCTGGCCGCCTGCGGCGCGAACATGCAAGGCGAAGCGCGCCAACCTCATCTGCGGGTGACGCCGCTGGGGACGTTGCGACCGGCGTGGCTGTCGCCGGAAGAGGTTCCGCTGGCACCCTTCGCGCAGCAACACGTATGCCTGGTAGGGATTAGCGGTTTTGCTGATTTTCAGCCATATCTCGCCGCCGCCGCGCTCGATCAACACGGAGTTACCGCCGCGGCGGTGGAAATCGGGTTACCGCTGCTGGATGTGCTGCGTGACAACCCCACCGAGTTTCGCGCCGCCAATATCGCCCGCGTGCTGGATGATGAGAATCTATGGCCGGCCCTGCATGCAGAGCTGCTGCCGCTGGCGCAGCAGCATGACCTGCTGATCATGCCCGCCTGTTTTGGCCTCGCCGACGATCGCCTGTACCGCTGGCTGCAGACGCGTCTGCCCTGCCCGCTGCGTTTGCTGCCGACGCTGCCGCCTTCGGTGCCGGGGATGCGCCTGCATAGCCAGCTTCAGCGTCAGTTCATTCGCGAGGGCGGCACCTGGCTTGCTGGCGATGAAGTGGTGAAAATCAGCCATCGACAGGGCGCCGTCGAGGCCGTCTGGACGCGAAATCACGGCGATGTCGCGCTGCGTCCGCGTTTCACCGTGCTGGCCAGCGGCAGCTTTTTCAGCAACGGTCTTGTCGCCACTCGCGATAGCGTGCGCGAGCCGATCCTCGGCCTCGACCTGCAGCAGACCCTGCCACGGGAAAGCTGGTACCAGCGCGATTTCTTCGTCTCACAACCGTGGCAGCGCTTCGGCGTGAAAACCGATGCCCTGCTGCGCCCCGTGCTGGGCGGGCAGCCGTTCCATAATCTGTTCGCCATTGGCTCATTGATCGGCGGGTTCGATGCCATTCAGCTCGGCTGTGGCGGCGGCGTCTGCGCCGTCACCGCGCTGCACGCCGCCAGACAGATCCACGCCCTTGCCGGAGACCGGCCATGAACGATACCCGTTTTGAAAGCTGCATTAAGTGCACGGTCTGTACCACCACCTGCCCGGTAAGTCGGGTCAATCCACGCTATCCCGGCCCGAAACAGGCGGGGCCGGACGGCGAACGTCTGCGTCTGAAGGATGGCGCGCTGTACGACGAGGCGCTGAAGTACTGCATTAACTGCAAGCGCTGCGAGGTTGCCTGCCCGTCGGATGTGAAAATTGGCGATATCATTCAGCGCGCCCGGGCACAGTACGGCCAGCAAAAGCCGACCCTGCGCGACGCCATCCTCAGCCATACCGACCTGATGGGCACCCTTTCCACTCCCTTTGCCCCCCTGGTCAACGCCACGACCGGTTTAAAACCGGTGCGCCGCCTGCTCGACGCGGCGCTTAAAATCGACCACCGGCGCACACTACCGAAATATGGCTTCGGCACCTTCCGCCGCGCTTACCGCCAGCTCGCGGCCAGACAGGCGCAGTACCCTGAGCAGGTGGTCTTCTTTCATGGCTGCTACGTCAACTATAACCATCCGCAGCTGGGTAAGGATCTGATCCGCGTCGTCAACGCGCTGGGTACCGGCGTGCAGTTGTTATCGAAGGAAAAATGCTGCGGCGTGCCGCTGATCGCCAACGGCTTTTTCGACAAGGCGCGTAAACAGGCGCAGAGTAACGTCGCTGCGATGCGGGAAAACACGCTGCCGATCATTGCCACCTCCTCGACCTGCACCTTTACGCTACGTGATGAATACCCTCATCTCCTCGATGTCGACAACAGCGATCTTCGCGATCGGGTCGAGCTGGCCACCCGCTGGATCTGGAAACAGCTGGATGCCGGCAAGACGCTACCGCTGCGCCGGCTGCCGCTGAAGGTGGTCTATCACACCCCGTGTCATATGGAAAAGATGGGCTGGTCGCTGTATACCCTCGAGCTGCTGCGGCTGATCCCCGGCCTGCAGCTGGAGGTGCTGGATTCACAGTGCTGCGGCATCGCGGGCACCTACGGGTTTAAAACTGAGAATTATGCGGTATCCCAGGCTATCGGCGCCCCGCTGTTCCGCCAGATTGAGGAGAGCGGCGCCGACATCGTCGTGACCGACTGCGAGACCTGCAAGTGGCAGATTGAGATGTCCACCCGCAAACGCTGCGAGCATCCGCTGACGGTACTGGCGCAAGCGCTCGCCTGAGCCCAGCGCCAGCCTCCGCCATCAATAGTTAATAGCTCGCTTTCTCCTGGGCTGGGCGCAGGTGGGTTTGAACATCGCCAGCCGGCGGTCCAGCGCCTGGGTATACAGCATGGTGTCCACCCCGACGGCGACGAAGTTGGCCCCCCAGGCAAGACATTTTTCTGCCATCGCCGGGTCGACCGCCAGAAATCCGGCCGCTTTCCCCGCCGCGCGAATGCGCCGGATGCTCTGCTCGATCACCCGCTGCACGTCAGGATGGCCGGCATCGTCCGGGTGACCCAGTGAGGCGGAAAGATCCGCCGGACCGATAAACACCCCGTCAATGCCGTCCACCTCAAGAATCGCGTCCAGATTCTCCAGCGCGGTTCGGCTCTCGACCTGTATCAGCAGACAGAGTTCGTCATTCGCCTCCGCCATATAATTCTCTATCCTTCCCCAGCGCGCCGCTCTCGCCACGCCAGCGCCAACACCGCGGCTACCGATGGGCGGATAACGGGTCGCTGAGACCACCTCCCGCGCCTGCTCGGCGGTATCGACCATCGGCACCAGCAACGTTCTGGCGCCAATATCCAGCACCTGTTTTATCAGGCTGCGGTTGCCCTCGACCGGACGAATGACCGTCTGGCTGGCGTAGGGGGCAATCGCCTGAAGCTGATGATAAAGGTCCTGAATGGTGTTCGGCGCATGCTCGCCGTCGATCAGCAGCCAGTCGTATCCCGAGGTCGCGGCGATCTCGGCCATGTAGGAGGAGGTGGAGCTCAGCCACAGGCCGATTTGCGTCTCACCGCGTAATAATCCCCGTTTGAAGGGGTTAGATAACAGTGCGTTCATAGCGATTCCTTTATTCAATGCTGTACGCTGCCGCGCTGGGGTACCGCGCGGGTAAGGCTCAATGAAAAGATAATGACCACCCCGACAATGGCGACGCCGGCCAGGGTTAACAGTCCGGCGGCGCTGCTGGCGAACAAAGTTTCGGCCTGCACGCGCACGATCGGCGCCAGAAAGCCGCCGATGGCGCCAAACAGGTTAACAAAGCCAATCCCGGCGGCCAGGGCCGTGCCGGACAGCAGCTGCGTCGGCATCGTCCAGAAGACCGGCTGCACGGCAATCACCCCAACCGCCGCCACGCACAGCGCGATGATAGCCAGCACCGGCGCCACCAGTCCGGACACCGCAATCCCGACCGCCGCCGCCAGCAGTGTCAGGGCGGCAATATTGCGCCGCTCGCCGGTGCGATCGGAGTAGCGAGGGATAAGCCAGGTGCCAAACAGCGCTGCCACCCACGGGATAGCCGTCACCACCGAGGCAACGAAGCCGACTTTGGTGCCCAGCAGCGCAGCAACCTGGGTGGGCAGGAAGAAAATCAGACCATAGACCGCCACCTGAATGGTCAGATAAATCAGCGCCAGCTGCCAGACCCGCCCGTTACGCAGCGCATCGGACAGGCGCGAGGCAATCTTTTTCTCCTCCTCGCGCGCCAGCTCGCTTATCAGCGCCTGTTTCTCCTCCATGCTCAGGAAGCGGGCATGCTGCGGCGAATCGTCCAGCCAGAAGAAGGTGAACGCTCCCGCGGCGACGGCGAGCAAGCCTTCAATGACAAACATCCAGAACCAGCCGGGATGGCCCATAAACCCATGCATCTCCAGCAGCGCACCGGATAAAGGCGATCCCAGCGTCAGGGCCAGCGGCGCCCCCATATAAAACAGCCCCATAATGCTGGCGCGGTTTTGCTGGGGAAACCACTGCGAAGTGAGGTAGATCATTCCGGGAAAGAAGCCCGCCTCCGCCGCGCCCAGCAGGGTACGTACCAGCAGGAATTTCGCTTCCGTATCCGCCCACGCCATCGCCGCCGACAGCACGCCCCACAGGAGCGTGGTGCAGCCGATCCATTTTCTGGCGCCAAATTTGCGCATCAGCAGATTGGCCGGCACCCCGAGGAAGGCATAGACCACAAAGAAAATCCCCGCCCCCAGCGCGTAGGCCTCATTGCTGAGCCCGGTATCCAGTTGGTAGGTCTCTTTGGCGAAACCGATATTCGAACGGTCAAGAAACGCCAGCACGTACAGCGCCAGCATAAAGGGGATTAAGCGGGCGCGGTTTTTCTTCACCACGCTCTCCAGCAGAGTGTTGCTCATCATAATATCCTCAGGCGCGGGCCGCCGGGCGGCCCGACGCAATCAGTGTTGATAAGGACGCTTCAGGTTGCAGTCGCGATTGAGCTCGACGCCAAAGCCGGGTTTATCCAGGAGCGATTTATGAATGCGCCCTCTCTCCGGCACCGGCTCGCCGAGCAGGATCGGGTCGAACTGCGGACGCAGCGTGGCGCAGTCCGGACTGGTCATCAGAAACTCGCTGAACGGCGTGTTGGTGAAGGTGATCACCGCATGATGTGAGTACACCGACGAGCCGTGAGGCACCACCAGCTGCCCGCGCGCTTTGGCGATGGCCGCGATCTCCACCAGGGTGGTTAAGCCGCCGCACCAGCCGACGTCGGGCTGCATAATATCGATGCCGGTTTCCGACAGGGTGCGGAAGGACTGCAGTGTGCCGTGGTGCTCGCCGCTGGTCACCATCATCCCGGCCGGCGCCTGGCGCTTCAGCTCGCGATAGCCTTCATACTGCTGCGGCGGCAGGCACTCTTCGATCCACTTGAGGTTATAAGGGGCGCAGGAATGGGCAAGTTTGGTGGCATAGTTAACGTCCTGGCTCATCCAACAGTCCAGCATTAACCAGAAATCCGGGCCGCACTTTTCACGCATATCCGCCACCATGGCGACGTCTTTGCGGATCCCGGCGTCGCCATCGTGCGGCCCCCAGTGGGTGGGCATTTTGCCGCCGATAAAGCCCATCTCCTGCGCCAGGTCCGGACGCGCGCCGGTGGCATAGAACTGGATTTCGTCGCGCACCGCCCCGCCCAACAGTTTGTAGACCGGCAGGCCAACCACTTTCCCGAACAGATCCCACAGCGCCAGGTCGACACAGGAGAGGGTATTCATTACCAGGCCGCCGGATCCCGCGTAGTAAAGGGTGGCGTTAAGCATCTGGTCATGGATCAGTTTGATATCGCTGACGCATTTGCCTTCGATAAAGCGGTTGAGATGTTTTTCCACGATAAAGCAGCCCATCTCCCCGGCCGTCGACACCGCAAAGCCGGTCTGTCCGTTGTCGGCTTCCACTTCCACAATCAGCGTCCCCAGCACGTTGATGCCAAACGACTGCCGGGACTGCTCATACTCTTTATATTTGCTCATCGGGGTGGCGATATGATCGTCAATCCAGTGGTTAGCCCCCTGGTCGTGGTAATCGCCGCCGCCGGCGCCCTGCTCTGCCGTGGCGCCGCCGATGAACCAGGCGCGGACGTGTTTAATTTTCGGTAGGGTCATGATGTTCTCCTTATGATCAGGCGAGTTGTTCGAAGGGGCTTTTCCACCCCAGCAGACGGGAAATATCTTTCGCGCAGGCAATCGCCTTACCGGCCAGATAATCGCGATTGTCTTCATTGATTTGCAGACGGGTGCCCACCACCGAGATGGCGGCGGTCAGGTCGTTATTGGCGTTAAATACCGGGGCGGCCACGCAGCGCACATCCGGATAGTCCTCGCCATTATCAAAGCTCCAGCCCCGAGCGCGAATGCGCCCCAGCTCCTCCCGCAGCTGTTGAGCATCGATGATGGTCGTTGGCGTGGCCCGCTCCCACTGCAGGTCGTCGATAATCGACGCCTGAACGCTGGCGGGCTGCCAGGCCAGCAAACATTTGCCGATCCCGGAGCGATAAAGCGACAGGCTCTTGCCTTCGTGCGAACGCACGCTAATGGTGGCGGGAGACTCAATTTTAAGAATGTAGTAGGCGTTACCCTGATCGAAGATGCCCAGATGGCAAAGCAGGCCGCACTCATCCATCAGCCGGGTGAGGCGCGGACGCGCCAGCTCGCGCAGATCCATTTTGCTCAGCGCCTGCCCGGCCAGCTCCACCAGCTTGGTCCACAGGCAGTAGTTATCCTGATTATCCATACTGATGAAGCGCTGTTTTTTTAGCTCGCCCAGCAGCAGATAAACCGTGCTTTTCGGGATCCCCAGTTCGGCAATGATGGTGGCTGCGCTGCAGGGGCCAATGCGGCTGATTAAATTGAGGATCTCAATCGCGCGGGTCAGCGCCGGGACTTTTGTTGATTCCAACATACTGGACTCCAATCCTGAATACTGGAATCAGTGTTGCGATTGTGCGGGCGGTAAAGTGTGAGCGGCATCGCGGGGCAATCGTTTTCCCGTATGCTGGACGATGTAGTGCAGAATATTGCGACCTAACGCACAGATTTTTTTCAGGAGAGTACAACAGGCTGGACAACCGGCGCCCGGGAGAAGCCCGCGCGCCGGGGGAAACGACTTACAGCGAGAGGGAATCCACCACGTTAATCCAGCCATGTTCGCTGGCCAGCGGTTGACCATTCAGCCAGCGACGCAGCATGTTTAATGCCATCATGGCACAGACTTCCTGGCGTACCGCCAGGCTGTGGCGGGTGACGCTGAACTTCACCCGCAGCGCGAAGGTGCCGTCCGGGGTGGCCAGGGCCACGTTAAGATGATCGTTCTCCTGGCCGCTCACCGCCAGGGCCAGGCCGGCAAAATGGTTTATTCGCCGCTCGGCCGCCCAGCGAGCCGCCTGCGCCAGCGTCTCCTCCTGCGCCGGAACCACTTCGCTGGCCAGCAGCGGCGCGCCGGCGCGGGACAGCTGGAGCGCCAGCAGGCCGCCGGTAAACTGCTCGCTGAGCGTCAGGCTCAGCTGCCGCTCCTGCAGGCAGCGCGCAATCTGCGCCGGTAACCCTTCCGTACCTTCGAAAATCAGACTGTCGCCAGCCACCTTGCGGACTTCCGGCCACAGGGCCAGCATGGCGTCGCGCTGGTCAGCCGGTCCGGTTAGCTTGAGTTCGATAATCGGCATCGACGAACGGTAACCCATCACCACGCCAGGCGGTAACGTCAGCGGATTGAGGCTTTGCGCCAGCTCGCTCTCCGAGCGGCCAAAGGTGGTCAAACGCAGACATACCGGCGGTTCCGGCAGCGTAAAGCGCTGACGCAGACGCGGTAAAATCTCCTGCTCGACCATCACCTTAAATTCAGAAGGTACACCGGGGGTGAAAAACATCAGGCAGCGGTTGAGCTGAACGGCAAAGCCACAGGCCGTGCCGACCGGGTTATTGATCATCTCGGCGCTGGCGGGGATTTCCGCCTGCTTGCGGTTACTTTCCGCCATCGGCCGGCCGCGCTCGGCAAAGAAACGGGTCATGGTTTCCAGCCACTCCGGATGCAAAATAAGCCCTTCGCCTTTCGCGGTGGCGGCGGCCAGCGCGCTCAGATCGTCGCTGGTCGGCCCAAGGCCGCCGTTAACGATCAGCACATCCGCCTGTTCGCTGCGTTCGCGCAGAATCGCCACCAGCGCATCAAGATCGTCGCCAACGGTATGGCGGCGCGTTAACGGTAACCCCTGATTAAAAAAGAAATCCGCCAGCCATGCCGCATTGGTATCAACGATTTGACCATGCAACACTTCATCGCCAGTGGACAGCATTTCCACATTCAACATTGCTCACTCCTTGCCTGCCAGGTGGCAAATACTATAACGCAAAGCGGGATGCTGACGAGGAGGAAAATCTGGCGCGGCAAGAAGATACCGCGCCGGAGGAGATTAGAAGCTGGCGCTGGCGCCGATGTACGGGCCGTCGGCGATGGTGTTATCGCGGTTGCCATCTTTGCCCGCCAGGTTCAGATAGCGATAGCCTGCCTGGATGCTGAGCGGACGCATGATGGTCCAGCTGGCGCCGACGTTGGCTTCCTGATAGCTGTCAATGCCGCTGGAGAGGGAATCCGGCGAGTAGTAGTAGTCGCCGTACAGGCGGAAGCTGTCGCCGATTTTCCACTGCAGGCCGCCGCCGACCGCTGCCGCATAACCTTCATCGCCCTGTTTCGGGTTGGTGTATACGCCTTTACCGCCCACGGTCGCGAGGAACGGCCCCAGCGGAATATTGAGCCCCAGGCCTAAACCCGCGGCGTCGCCGTCGTTATCGCTATGCAGCCAGTTACCGGAAACGGCCAGGCCGGTAGACTCCGTGCCAAACCCGACGCCAAGATTGGTGTAATGCTCGCCTGCTTCACCGGTAACGCTGATCGCATGGGCCGCGGAAGAAACCAGCATGACGCCAGCCAGCGCCATAAAAATGCTTTTTTTCATTATTTACTCTATCCAGAAAATTAAAATCAAAGAAGTCCCGAAAAAACCTGAAAATTCTACTGCGCACCCGTCAGGAATCAATGACCTGGCGAAATGAATTTTCACAAGAGTGTAACCAGTTGCGTTTTTTTATGGCATCGGGCGTTGTCGGAATAACGAACCGCCCGTTCAGCGCCATGAATATTCATGTTTATTATGATTAACGCTGACACATTGACGAAAACAGAGAACTGACGCCGCACGATCGGCGCGGCGCGGGTGGATAAGGGAATAATTAATGCTGCAGCCGGGCCAGACATTCCGGGGCGAGGCCGGTCAGTTTCGCCACCAGGGACAGGTCAAGCCCGTTAGCGAGCATCGCCCGGGCGATACGCTCCGCGGTCTGCTGCTCACCTTGCTCCAGACCTTGTTGCAGACCTTGCTTTAACCCTTGCTGATGGCCGCGTTGTTCCAGAAACTGGGCAATATTCATGAGCGTCTCCTTGTGCGACCGCCGGGGAACGCTTTGCGCAAGATGGCGCAAAAAAGCGACCGGATCGGCGGCATTTCCTGCCTGTAACAGATAATGCAGCAGCGTCTTTAGCTGCCTGCGGCTAGTGTATCCCAGTGCTAACAGGCTGACCAGCTGCTCGTGCAGGTCCATCATGTCGCGCTGGCGGATATGCTTCTGCAGCAGCTCCAGCATCGCCACGCGCCGGTGGCGCATGATTTTATCATCCGGGGTGGTGGTGATATCGATTAAGGGAAAATCATCACCATAGATCCGCCGCGCAACGTCCGGATCGGCAAAGCCTGCCAGCCAGCACATCGGGTACGGCCAGGGCGAAACGCGGCCATGATAAAACAGCAGGGGGATAACGAGCGGCAGCTGCGTATGCCCCTTATCCAGATGACGTTGCATCGCGGCGATGGCATAGCGCATCAGGCGAAAGGCCATATGGCGGTCCGCCGAGCTTTGGTGCTCAATCAACAGATAGATATAGCCCTCCCCCGCCTGCGTTTGCAGCGAGTAAAGGATATCGGAATGACTCGCTCGTAGCTCATCGTCTATAAAGCTCCCTGATTCCAGTTGCAGCGTATTCAGATTGCATAACGCGCGCAGCGGTGCGGGGAGATGAATGTCAAGGAAGTCCTTTGCCGTCGCCCGGTGCGACAACAGGTGTTTAAATACGGCGTCATGCGGGGAATGGGGCGCCCTGTCCATGGCGAAACTCCATGCGATTATTTTCACCTAACTTAACACTCAACAGGGCCAGGGCCGCATTTCGCTTGCGGTTTACCGAGGCGGCTCGCAAACTATTTCATCGGCATACCGCCCCCTGTGAAGGAGAAAAACCGTGCGCCAAAGGACGATTGTTTGCCCGCTTATCCAGAATGAAGGTCAGTATCTGCTCTGCAAAATGGCCGCCGACCGCGGTGTTTTTCCCGGGCAATGGGCCTTATCCGGCGGCGGCGTGGAGCCAGGGGAGCGTATTGAAGAGGCGCTGCGGCGGGAAATACGCGAAGAGCTTGGCGAAAAACTCATCCTTACCCATATCGCGCCGTGGAGCTTTCGCGATGATACCCGCGTCAAAACTTACCCGGATGGTCGGCAGGAAACGATCTATATGATCTACCTGATCTTCGACTGCGTCAGCGCCAATCGCGACGTGACGATCAACGAGGAGTTTGACAATTACGCCTGGGTCAAAGCCGACGATCTCAAAAACTACGATCTCAATGCCGCCACCCGCGTTACGCTCAGCCAGAAAGGGCTACTTTAGTCCAGCATACCGCGTTCAACCCACCCGGCGTTATGTCGCGGGATATGGCGGGTGGCTACGATACGGTCGCATACGTCTGCTGTCTGGCCCATTCGCGCAGCGCCTGACGGGAAATCTTAATCCCACCGTTCTTTAACGTGTCCGGCAGCCGTAGCCACTGTACTGGCTGCTGGAAGCGCGCTAACCGCTCAGCGCTCCATGTCGCCAGCGCGCTCAACTCGCAGCCGTCATCGCATTCCACCACCGCGACCGGGCGTTGACCATATTCGACATCATCCAGCGGTACAATAAACACCTGTTGTACCGCTGGATATGCGAGTATCACGCGCTCGACCTCTTCCGGTTGAATACCTTCGCCGCCGCTAAAAAAAAGATTATCCAGTCGCCCAACAACCGTCAGCCGACCATTGTGTAATTCCCCGCGATCGCGTGTCGCAAACCAGCCTTCATCATTGGTTAATGGCAATAACTGACCGTCGCGCCAGTAACCCGCCGCCATACTCGACGCCCGCAGCCAGATCTCGCCGGCGACAATTTTCACCTCCCGCCCCGGCAGCGGTTCGCCCACATCCGCCGCGCCGTCGGCCGCTTTGGCACAGACCGTGGAAGCGAACTCGGTGAGGCCGTAGCCGCAGAAACTGCGTATTCCCTGCGCGAGTGCACGCTCAGTCAATTCGACCGGGATCGCTGCGCCGCCGAGCAGCACCGCCTTGAGGGAATGCGCAGCATCATCATTCAGCAGGCGCCACAGCTGAGTCGGCACCAGCGAAGCATGGGTACAGCCCTGCAGCATCTGCGCCAGCGGTTGCTTGTCGCGCACCGTCATTCGCGCGCCGGCCAGCAGCCAGCGCCAGATGATCCCCTGCCCGGAGACATGAAACAACGGCAGCGACAGCAGCCAGTCGTCTTCTGCGGCAAACGGCATCAGCGCCAGCACGCCAGCGGCGCTGGCCAGATGGGCGCTGGCGCTATGTACCGCCGCTTTCGGCAGGCCGGTTGAGCCGGAGGTTAACGTCATCGACACCAGCCGTTCGCCATGCCAGCAAACGGCATGGACGCCTTCGGCCGCCTGCAGAGTTAACGCCGGTAAATCCCCCGGCTGCGCAGCACCATTCAGCACCAGTTGATGCTGGACGGTTAACGCAGGCAGCAGTTCCTGCAGCAACACCGCCGGCAGTTGCGGATTCAGCGGCAGCACCCGCGCCCCGCACTGCAGCAATGCCAGCCAGGCGAGTAGCGTCTCCGGCTGGTTGTAGGCCCGGAGCGCCACGCCCTGACCTTCCATAACGCCCTGCGCGGCAAAGCCGGCCGCCAGCGCGTCAACCCGAGCGCATAGCTCACGCCAGGTCAGCAGCCGATCGTTCAGGCGTAACGCCTGCGCCTCACCGCGTAACTGGCGCCAGTGGCGCCAGGGCCAGTCGGAAAACATCACAGCAGCGGCTCCAGCGCATCAATGTTGATCATCGGCAGCGTACTTTCCGGCCACGGCCGTACCAGTTGGGCGCTCATCAGCGCCAGCGTATCGAGTCCGGGGATGGTCTGCGGCGTCAGCCAGGCGGCAACCCGCGCCAGCTGGGTTAACCCGAGGCTGGACTCGATTGACGAGCTAATCACCGCGCTAAGCCCCAGGGCGTGTGCCGCGGCGACCTGTTGCTGAACCTTTTGCACACTGCCGGTCAGCGTCGGTTTGATCACCACCGCGCGCACGCCGGGCTCCGCGACAAAGCGGAAATCCGCCTCGCGCAGGCTTTCATCCCAGGCGATAGCGATCCCCGTCTCGCGGCTAAAGGCCCGCGAGTCCTCCCGCGTTTTGCAGGGCTCCTCAAGAAACGCAATGCGCTGGCGATACGCGGGATTGACGTATTTGGCGAACTGCTGCGCTTTAAGCGGCGTCCACGCCCGGTTGGCATCCAGCCGCAGCTGGAGATCGGGGATGGCTTCCAGTAGCAGATTAACCACCATGCCGTCGCGGACCGCCTCCCACAGCCCCACTTTCACCTTAGCGACTTTCTCGCCGGGCATCGCCGCCAGTTTGGCGAACAGCTCATCCGGATCGCCGGAACAGAGCGGCGCCGCGCGATAATCCGCTGCCTGCGGTAGTTCGCCGTAAAGTTCCGCCTGCGCGCAGCTAATACCAAAAGCGACAGAAGGCAGTGTGGGAAGCGGCGGTTCCGCGCCGTCGCGCCAGGCCTGCGCCCACGCCAGCAGCGCCGTTTGCGCGTCTTCCAGCGTCTCGTCACTGAATCCCGGTAGGGGAGAAATTTCCCCCCAGCCTTCGCGTTCATCCTCCTGCAGGCGGATGAACAGCCCGTCGCGGGTTTTTAACCGCCGGTCGCGCAGAACCACGCCCGCGTCCATTGGTATCTGCCAGCGGTAAACCTGCGAAACGCGCATTATGGATTCCGTTTAAATTTGCTGAAGTCCGGCTGACGTTTCTGGTTGAAGGCATTGCGGCCTTCCTGCCCTTCTTCCGTCATGTAGAACAGCATGGTGGCGTTGCCCGCCAGCTCCTGCAGACCGGCCTGGCCGTCGCAGTCGGCGTTCAGCGCCGCTTTCAGGCAGCGCAGCGCCATTGGGCTGTTTTGCAGCATTTCACGGCACCAGCGCACGGTCTCTTTTTCCAGCTCCGCCAGCGGAACTACGGTATTCACCAGCCCCATGTCCAGCGCCTGCTGGGCGTCATACTGACGGCACAGGAACCAGATTTCGCGCGCCTTTTTCTGCCCGACGATACGCGCCATATAGGAGGCGCCCCAGCCGCCATCAAAGGAGCCGACTTTTGGCCCGGTCTGGCCGAAGATGGCATTGTCCGCCGCGATGGTCAGATCGCACATCATATGCAGCACGTGGCCGCCGCCGATAGAGTAGCCGGCTACCATCGCCACCACCGGTTTCGGGCAGGTGCGGATCTGGCGCTGGAAGTCGAGCACGTTAAGGTGGTGAACGCCGGAGTCGTCCTGATAGCCGCCGTAGTCGCCGCGAACTTTCTGGTCGCCGCCGGCGCAGAAGGCTTTCTCACCTTCACCGGTCAGGACAATCACCCCGATATTGTCGTCATAGCGGGCATCCGCCAGCGCCTGAATCATCTCTTTGACGGTCAGCGGGCGGAAGGCGTTGCGTACCTGTGGGCGGTTGATGGTGATTTTGGCAATGCCGTCGGCCGATTTGTGATAGCGAATATCGGTATAGCCTTCGGAACAATCGTGCCATTCCACAGGGGCATAGAGCATTGCTTCATCAAGAGAGATCATAGAATGTCCTTCAGTTAACTTGCCAGAATCTGCGCCAGACAAGCAATCACCGCGGCGGGGTTGTCCCGGTGCGCGTTGTGTCCGGCATGGTGAATGATATGGGTATCGGCAGCGAGCGCTTGCGCGATGGCGCGAAACTTCGCGTCGCGTTCGCCACACAGGTAGTGAAAAGGAAAATCGCGCGCCTGCAGAGGCGCGCGCAGATCGGCCTGCCCGGCAAGGGAGGTTGCCTGCAGCATCGCCGCCAGCGTGGCGCCGTTATTGCGGCTACGTAAGGCGACCAATGACTCGCGCTGCGCGGCATCCAGTGAGGCAAAAACCGGCTGCTGATACCAGTCGGCAAAGACCTGCGCCAACGGATCGCGGCGAAAACGTTCTGCCCAGGCGCGGTCATTGCTGCGCCGCGCCTGCCGCGCTTCTGCATCCTGCAGGCCAGGATGGCCGCCTTCAACGATCAGGCCGCGCAGGCCCGCACGCGGCTGACAGGCGAAGTTCATCGCCACCCGGCCGCCCAGTGAGTAGCCAATCAGCCAGTAGTTAAGGATGTTGTAACTATTTAGCGTAGCCTGCAGTAATTCGCTGACCCCGGCAAAGCCATCGACCGCGATATCCGCCGAGCCACCGTGCCCCGGCAGATCGAGATACAGCCGCGGCCAGGCGGGAAAAGCGTCGCCCACTTCACGCCACTCGTCGCGGTCGCCGGAAAACCCGTGCAGAAACACCAGCCAGGGATAACCTGACTGGCCGTTGTCGACCGCGGCGCTGAGGGTCACAGGCGGCTTACCTGCGCCAGCAGCTGCTGGAGAGTCTGCGTGCCGTCAGTCTCGTTGACCGCGAGCTCAATCACCGTCGCCCCCGCCCTGCGCCAGGCACCCGCCAGCCCCTCATCCAGCGACTGCCAGTCATCGGGACGATGATAGGCCAGGCCGAACATCGCCGCCGCGTGGCTGAAATCCACGTCCTGCGGCATTAAATAGAACTGGCGGCGCTCGTCCTGCGGTGTCGGCAGCATAGAGAAAATCTGTCCGCCGTTGTTATTTACCACGATCAGCACCAGCGGCGCCGACGCCTGGCGCAGCAGGGCCAGCGAGTTAAGATCGTATAAGGCCGACAGATCGCCGACGATCGCCAGCGTCGGCCGCGCACTGGCGCGCTGCACGCCGGCGGCGGTGGCGATTAAACCATCAATCCCGCTGGCGCCGCGGTTGCTGTAAACCGGATACCCGGCCGGTAGCTGCGCCAGGGCGTCGATCAGGCGCACCACCAGACTGTTACCGACAAACAGTTGCCCCTGCTCCGGCAGATAGCGCCGAATACGCTGCGCCAGCTGCGCTTCGCCAAAAGGCTCATTGCTGGCAACCGCCGCCTGCCACGCCTGCCCGGCAAGCTGTGGAATCACCGTCGCCCACGGCTGACGTTTTTCCGCCGGATGCAGCTCAAGCCAGCGCTCAACGCTGGCGAGCAGACGGCGGCCGCGGTGCTGCGCCGGGTCGAGGCGGCCTGGCAGATTATCCACCAGCCAGTATTCATCCGGCTCGCAGGTCGCCTGCCACTGGAGGACGCGTTTGCCGGTCAGGCTGCTGCCGAGCTGCACCACGATCTGCGCCTGCGCCAGTTCGCTGACCGCTTTACCGTTG
Source organism: Klebsiella sp. GL120222-02 (assembly GCF_003097195.1). Classification (NCBI taxonomy): domain Bacteria; kingdom Pseudomonadati; phylum Pseudomonadota; class Gammaproteobacteria; order Enterobacterales; family Enterobacteriaceae; genus Klebsiella; species Klebsiella sp. GL120222-02. Next base: position 112,048 of record NZ_QEQO01000008.1, on the reverse strand, counting down.
CCCAGCCACAGGTCGGCGCACGGCAGCGGCTGCCCGGTCTGCGACAGGACATCGCCGATCAGCGGCCAGCCGAGAGTTTGCGCCCACTCAGCCACTTTTTTCCCTTCCGCGGCGCTCATTCTCCCCGCCACGACGACGCCGCGTTTTTGCCGCCAGAAGAACCAGTCGCGCTGCTTCTCGCTCTCTAACTGCAGCGCCTGACGCAGCCAGGGTTTATCGCTCTGCCACCAGTTGCCGAGCTGCTGCTGCCACTCCACGCCGGTCTCATCCATATCGCCATACAGCGGTTCGGCGAACGGACAGTTGATATGCACCCCGCCGGCGTGCAGCGCCCCCAGCGCCTGGTCGATGGTTGAGACCAGCCAGCGGGCAGGAATATCCTGCGAGGGACGCGGCAGAGAAATCGTCTGCGACGGATGGGAGGCAAACATTCCGGGCTGGCGGATCGCCTGGTTCGCGCCGCAGTCGATCAGCTCCGGTGGACGGTCGGCGGTCAACAGGATCAGCTTTTCGCCGGTGAGGCCCGCCTCAATCAGCGCCGGATAGAGGTTTGCGGTGGCGGTCCCGGAGGTGACTATCACCGCCACCGGCTGCCGGCTGGCCTTCGCCAGGCCGAGCGCCAGGTGGCCGAGGCCGCGTTCGTCGAAATGGGTATGATGTATAAAGGCGCGGTTTTCCGCCGCCGCCAGGGTTAAGGGTGTCGAGCGCGAACCCGGCGCGATGCAGATATGCTGCACGCCATGGCGCGTTAAAGCTTCCAGGATCACCGCCGCCCAGCGTCGGTTAAATGCGCTTACTGACATGAAATTGTCCGGTATCAAATATTGATGCTAAGTATAGATAAGGCAAAGTGACGACGTTTTGATATGCATCGTCATTCCCGCCTTATGGACACAGCAGCGAGCGCAGCCCGGCCGCTTTGTTGTCAATCTCCTGCCACTCCTGCTGCGCATCGGAGCCGCTGACGATCCCCGCTCCGGCATACAACCGCAGGGTGTCGTGGTCCACTTTCGCCGAACGCAGCGCCACGCAAAACTCGCTTTGCGCCAGCGACAGATAGCCGGCGGACCCGGCATACCATTCGCGGGCAAAGGGTTCATGGCGCTGAATGAATGCCAGCGCCGCCCGACGCGGCAGGCCGGCCACTGCGGCGGTGGGCTGCAGCTGCAGCAGACAGCGGCTGTCGTCAGGCGCCGCCAGCTCGGTCCAGATGCAGCGCCTGAGATGCTGCACCTTACGCAGCCTCACCACCTGCGGCGGCAGGACGTCCAGCGTCGAGGCCTCACTCTGCAGACGCTGGCAAATATCTTCCACCACCAGCATATTTTCCCGCTGGTTTTTGTCGTCTTTCATCAACCAGTCGGCCAGTTGCTGCGCCTTCGCGTCTTCCGGAAGGTTCGCGACGGTCCCCGCCAGCGCTTCGGTGCGCAGCAGCGCGCCGCGCCGGCGCCACAGCCGTTCCGGCGTGGAGCCGAAAAATGCCTGCCGGGCATTAAACGCCATCAGGAAATGAAAACAGTTAAGATTGCTGCGGCGGCTGGCCGCCATGATGCTCACGGCGTCCAGCGGCGCGGCAAACTGCAGGTCGGTTGCCCGCGCCAGTACCACTTTATCCATTTCACCGGCGCTAATCGCCTTAGTCGCCCGCGCAATCATTGCCTGCCATTGAGAATAGTCGGATGAGTGGCGCTCGCTCAGTAGCGGCGGGATAGCGCCAGGGGTCGCCTGAGTGGTGGTCAGACTGGCGAGAAACGCGCGGGCCGTCGCGGCATCCTCACGCAGGGAGATATCACTATGCAGCACCAGCCGCAGCACGGCCCTGCCGCCGCACCGGCGCCACTCCAGACGCGGCAGCACCAGGCTGCCCTGCTGCGGTTCAAACGCGTTCAGGCCGCAGATACGCAGATCCTGCCGCCCGGTCTGGCATAAAAAGCGGTTCGCCGCGTCGAGCGAGGAAAAGGTTTTTACCGCCCCCAGCGCCGCCAGTTCCTCATCGCCATTGCGCTGCTGCCAGTAAAACTGCGGCCATTGCGCCTGCTGGCCGCACCATAGTAGCGGATCGAAGGCATCATTCAGCGGAAAGGCAATATCGATAATTCGCGTGCCGGGCGAGTCTGGAAAAGACTCACCCAGGCCGTCTTGCAAACGGGCCAGCGCAGTGGAAACAGACAGCACGCAAACCTCCACGGTAGTAAAACCCCACATTATAAGGGGTTCGACGGCGGAATAGCAGTACCCATGACGAGGGAGCGGGTTTTATCTTACCCGCTCGCCGGGCCAAAGCAGCGTGTGGACGAGGGTGCAGAGGGGTCAGATAGCGCGCTTTTCTCGCGCCATGCCAATGTGGGGGATGCCATCCTCATCATAGACCTCGGTCACCGGCGTAAAACCGAAGTGGGCGTAAAAGGATTGCAGGTGCGCCTGCGCCCCGAGGTAAATTGCCTTTTGCGGCCAGTACTGCTGACAACTGGCCAGCGCCTGCTCCATCAGCTGATAGCCGAGCTTCTCACCGCGGGCGGCGGGGCTAACGATAACCCGGCCAATCACCACCGGCGCAAACTCCTCTTCGCTTTTGAGGATCCGCGCGTAGGCCAGCAGTTCGCCATCGCGCCAGCCGAGCAGATGGCGATTTTCACCGACCAAATCATCGCCGTCGACATCCTGATAGACGCACTGCTGCTCCACGACAAAGACTTCACTGCGCAATTTCAGCAGCGCATATAGCTGGGGAACGGTGAGTTCACTATGGTGGAGATCCTGCCAGGTCATCATCTGTAGCTCCTTATTGATATACTGATACTTTGCGACTCGCCCTGAGGACACTGGACGATGGAATTAACTTTTTTAGGAACATCCGCCGGGGTGCCGACCCGTACGCGTAATATGACGTCGATAATACTGAATTTGCAACAGCCGACCCGCGCCGAAATGTGGCTGTTTGACTGCGGTGAAGGGACCCAGCATCAGTTTCTTCGCACGCCCTATCACCCCGGCAAACTGAATAAAATTTTCATCACTCACCTGCACGGCGACCACCTGTTCGGCCTGCCCGGCCTGTTGTGCAGCCGCTCGATGCAGGGGAACTCTCTGCCCCTCACCCTCTACGGGCCAAAAGGGCTCAAAGAGTTTGTTGAGACCGCGCTGCGTCTGAGCGGTTCGTGGACCGACTATCCGCTCACCATCATCGAAGTCGGCCCTGGTCTGGTGTTCGACGAAGAGGGCTATCGGGTCACTGCGTACCCGCTCAGCCATCCGGTGGAGTGCTACGGGTATCGCATTGAGCAGCATGACAAGCCCGGCACCCTCGACGCCGCCCAACTGATTGCCGATGGCGTGCGTCCGGGGCCGCTGTTTCATCAACTCAAGCTCGGCCAGCGCGTTGAGCTGGAAGATGGCCGGGTCATTGACGGCAGCCGCTATCTGGGGCCAGCGACGCCGGGTAAAACGCTGGCCATCTTCGGCGATACCGCCCCCTGCCCGCAGGCGCTGGAGATGGCTCGCGGGGCGGATGTGATGGTCCACGAAACCACCCTTGAGCAGGCGATGGCGGAGAAAGCCAATAGCCGCGGCCACTCCTCGAGCCAGCAGACCGCGGCGCTTGCCAAAGAAGCGGGGGTCGGCACGCTAATCGCTACCCACTTTAGCTCGCGCTACGATGCCGAAGGCTGTCTGAAGATGCTGGCGGAATGCCGGGAGATTTTCGCCAATACGCTATTGGCGGAAGACTTTATGGTCTACAAGATGGCGTAAAATCCGGGCATAAAAAAACCGCCATCCCGGCGGTTTTTTATTTATAGCGCAGATTACATCAGCGGCGTCGCCAGCTGCACGATGCTAATCAGCGGCTGCGGCCAGATACCGAGCACCAGCACCAGCAGGGCGGAGATCAGCACCACGATACCGCCGGCGCTGTACTGCCAGTTCGACGGCGCATCGCGGTTCAGTTGCTCCGGTGCGCTCAGGTACAGGCTGACTGCCACTCGCAGATAGTAGTAGAGACCAATCGCCGAGCCGACAACCACTGCGGCAACCAGCCACCACAGATGCGCATGCACACCGACGGCCAGCACGTAGAACTTACCGATAAAGCCGAGGGTCATCGGAATACCGGCCAGCGACAGCATCATCACCGTCATGACCGCCGACAGAATCGGACGGTGCCAGAACAGGCCGCGGTAGGAGAACAGCGAGTCCGCATCCGGACCGCGGTACGGGCTGGACATCAGGCTGACCACGCCGAACGCGCCGAGGCTGCTGAACAGGTAACCGGCCAGGTAAACGCCCACGGCTTCCATCGACATTTCGCCGCTCTGCAGGGCGATCAGCGCCACCAGCAGATAACCGAGGTGGGAGATGGAAGAGTAGCCGAGCAGACGCTTAATGTTGGTCTGGCTCAGCGCCATCAGGTTACCGAAGATGATAGAGGCGAAGGCGATCAGGCCCAGCACCACGCGTACCGCTTCGCTGTTGCCCACCGGCATGTACAGGAACAGACGCATCACCACGCCGAAGATGGCGATCTTGCTGGCGGTCGCCAGGAAGGTGGAGACCGGCGCAGGCGCGCCCTGGTAAACGTCCGGCGTCCACAGATGGAACGGCACCAGCGACAGTTTAAAGCCAAGACCGACGATCATCAGACCGAGGCCCGCCAGCAGCAGCGGCTCGTGCAGCGTATTGTCCGCCAGGCTTTTACCCAGCGCGAGGAAGGACAGGTTGCCGGAGTTCGCATACACCAGCGCCATACCGAACAGCAGGAAAGACGAGGCTGCAGCGGAGAGGATAGTGTATTTGATGCTCGCTTCCAGCGAACGCTTCTGGCGGAAGGCGTAGCCGACCAGGCCGAACAGCGGTAGCGAAATCAGTTCGATACCGAGGAACAGCGCCGCCAGATGATTCGCACCGGCCAGCAGAATGCCGCCCAGCGCGGCGATCAGCACCAGCAGGTAGAACTCTTCTTTGTTGTCCTTGTAACCCTCAAGCCACGGGTAGGCGAAAGTACAGGTCGCGAGGCTCGCCAGCAGCACCAGCCCTGTGTAGAGCATGGCGTAGCCGTCAACGCGGATCATCGGCGTGACGTCCATCGCCCCGTTCTGACCAACAAACCAGAGCGAGACCAGCGCAGCGTTAAGCCCGAGAACCGACAGCGTGGCATTGAGAAAATGATTGCGTCGCCACGCAATGGAGAGCATCACAACCACCACCGTCAAGCCGACGATCAGCAGCGGTAGCAGTGCGATCAGTTGTTGTGGAGTTATTGTCATGGCGAATTACGGCCTTGTAGTAGAAACAGAATTAACAAACCACTGCTGAATGTTGCTCATCGCAGCATGCGAGGTGTCGAGGATCGGCTGCGGGAAGAAGCCCAACAGCACCAGCAGCACCACCAGCAGCAAGATGATAGACAGTTCACGCAGGGACATCCCCGGCAGCGCTTTCGTCGCGATTTCGCTTTTCGCTTTACCGAAGTAGGCGCGATGCAGCATCGACAGCGAATAAACGGAAGCGAATACCAGACCAAAGGTCGAGATAACGGTGATCACCGGCACCACTTTATAGCTGCCGAACAGGATCATAAATTCGCCGACAAAGTTACCGGTGCCCGGCATCCCCAGGGTGGCGACAGCGAAGAACATCGACATCGCCGGCAGCCATTTAATTTTGCTCCACAAACCGCCCATCTGACGCATATCGCGGGTGTGCAGACGTTCGTACAGCTGGCCGCACAGAATAAACAGACCCGCCGCGGACAGACCGTGGGCGATCATCTGGATCACCGCCCCCTGATAAGCCAGCTGGCTGCCGGTGTAGATAGCAATCAGCACGAAGCCCATGTGGGAAACGGAGGTATAAGCGATCAGACGTTTGATATCGGTCTGGGCGAAGGCCATCCACGCGCCGTAGAAGATACCGATCACGCCCAGCCACATGGCGATGGGCGCAAACTCGGCGGAGGCGTTCGGGAACAGCGGCAGCGCAAAGCGCAGCAGACCGTAGGCCGCGGTTTTCAGCAAGATGCCCGCGAGGTCGACGGAACCGGCAGTTGGCGCCTGGGAGTGGGCGTCCGGCAGCCAGCCGTGCAGCGGTACCACCGGCATTTTCACCGCGAAGGCGATGAAGAAGCCCAGCATCAGCAGGTATTCCACGCCGTGGGACATCGGCGTTTTCAGCAGATCTTCATAGTTGAAGGTCCACACGCCGGTCGCGTTGAAGTGGACGAAGGCCAGCGCCAGAATGGCGATCAGCATCACCAGACCGCTCGCCTGGGTATAAATGAAGAACTTGGTGGCCGCCGTGATACGCGTTTTACCGTCAGAGGCTTTGTGGCCCCACAGCGCGATCAGGAAGTACATCGGCACCAACATCATTTCCCAGAAGAAGAAGAACAGGAACATGTCGATGGCGAGGAACACGCCGATGACGCCGCCCAGGATCCACATCAGGTTGAGGTGGAAGAAGCCCTGGTATTTTTCGATTTCACGCCACGAACAGAGTACCGCCAGCACGCCGAGGAGACCGGTCAGCACCACCATCAGCAGCGACAGGCCGTCGATCGCCAGATGGATGCTAATGCCGAAGCGTGGGATCCACGGCAGCACGAATTCCGACTGCCATTGCGGAATACCCGCGGATTGCGTCAGAGAATAGCCGCCCTGCATCCACAGCTGCAGGCCAAGCGCCAGCGTCAGTCCCATGGTAATCAGCGCGATCCAGCGCGGCACTTTCACGCCAAAGCGTTCGGTCTGCCAGCACAGGAAGCCGCCGATAAAGGGGATTAATATCAACCAAGGCAATAACATGGTGATTTTTATTCCTTATTTAAGTCCGGTTCAGGCTATCTTACTCGTCATAGCGAACGTCGGCTGTGCTCACAATCCTCACGCATTTTAATACGCTCCGGTTGCTCCGCGCAGGCGGTGTCCACTCTGACTTCGCCGATAACGCCTGTCCTTTACGACCTGATTTTCAACGAATTCTCACAGAAAATTCACTTCGGATTGAGGCTTGTTTTGTCGGGTGACGCTAACGCTTGCCCGACCTACGGTCCCGTAGGCCCGGCAAGCACCGCGCCGCCGGGCGAAACAATCCCAATCCTCAAACTCAACGCAATACCATCAGCAGCGCCAGCACCACCACCGCGCCGATGCTCATTGATGCCACATACCAGCGCAGATAACCGTTCTCGCTCACCAGCAGACCTTTGCCTGCGAAGCGGGACAGAATCGCCGGGATATTCATCAACGCATTCAGCGGATCGCTCTTCAGCAGCCAGGCAATCCCGAGGAAAGGTTTCACGAACACCTTGTCGTATAACCAGTCGAAGCCCCAGGCATGGAACCACCAGGTACCGAAGAAGCGGCCAGGCGCGCTGTTGGCGATGGAGGTCACCAGGGTACGTTTACCCAGCCACAACCATGCGGCGATCAGGATGCCGGCAATCGCGATAATCCCGGAGGTAATTTCCAGCGTCATCACGCTGCCGTGCGCAAGCTCAGTGGTCTGCGGCAGTACGCCCTCCAGCGGCGGCACAATCAGCGCGCCAACGAAGGTGGACAGCACCAGCAGAACGATCAGCGGCAGATGATGGGTAATCCCCTTCCCTGCGTGCGCGTGAATTTGCTCTTTACCGTGGAACACGATGAAAATCATACGGAAGGTATACAGCGAGGTCATAAAGGCGCCGACCAGGCCCGCTACCATCAGATTGATATGACCGTTGGCCATCGCGCCAGCCAGAATCTCGTCCTTACTGAAGAAGCCTGCGGTGATAAGCGGCAGAGCGGACAGCGCCGCGCCCCCCACCAGGAAGCAGACATAAACCAGCGGAATGGATTTGCGCAGGCCGCCCATCTTGAAGATGTTCTGTTCATGATGGCAGGCGAGGATCACCGAACCGGACGACAGGAACAGCAGCGCTTTAAAGAACGCGTGCGTCATCAGGTGGAAGATCGCTGCGTCCCATGCCTGCACGCCCAGCGCGAGGAACATGTAGCCAATCTGGCTCATGGTCGAGTAAGCCAGCACACGTTTGATGTCGGTCTGCACCAGCGCGGCGAAGCCCGCCAGCACCAGCGTGATTGCGCCAACGATACCGACCAGATGCAGCACTTCCGGCGTCATCAGGAACAGGCCGTGGGTACGGGCAATCAGGTACACGCCCGCGGTCACCATGGTAGCCGCGTGGATCAGCGCAGAGACCGGCGTTGGGCCCGCCATCGCATCGGCAAGCCACGTTTGCAGCGGCAACTGAGCGGATTTACCGACCGCGCCGCCGAGCAGCATCAGCGTCGCCCACTGCAGCGTGGTGCTGCCGTTTGCGAAGTGCTGCGGCGCCAGCTCAACCATTTCACGGAAGTTCAGGGTGCCCAATTCGTTATAAAGAATGAACAGCGCGAAGGCGAGGAACACGTCGCCGACGCGGGTGACCACGAACGCTTTCATCGCCGCGGCGTTGTTCTTCGGATCGGTGTAATAGAAGCCGATCAGCAGGTACGAACAGAGACCCACGCCTTCCCAACCCAGGTACATCAACAGCAGGTTATCGGCCAGCACCAGAACGACCATGCTGGCGATAAACAGGTTGGTGTAAGCGAAGAAGCGAGAGTAGCCCTCTTCGCCGCGCATGTACCAGGAGGCAAACATGTGGATCAGGAAGCCGACGCCGGTTACCACGGAGAGCATGGTCAGAGACAGGCCATCCAGCACCAGGTTGAAGCCGATGTTGAAATCACCGACCGACATCCAGTTCCACAGCGGTACGCTGACCGCTTGTTTGCCGTTAGCGAAAAAGTCGACGCCAACGTACGCGGTGACCAGCGCCGCCAGGCCTACCGACCCCATGCCAACGGTGGCGGAAAGGTTTTCCGACCAGCGCCCGCGGGAGAAGGCCAGCAGCACAAAGCCAATCAATGGCAAAAGAATGGTTAAGGCAAGCATGTTCATCCACGCAACTCACTTACTGAATCGATGTTCAGGTTCTGGCGGCGACGATGGAGCTGCAGCAGCAGCGCCAGGCCGATACTCGCTTCCGCAGCCGCGAGGCTGATGGCGAGGATATACATTATCTGACCATCTGCCTGGCCCCAGTAGCTACCCGCTACCACAAAGGCCAGCGCGGCGGCGTTAATCATGATTTCCAGGCTAATCAACATAAACAGCAGATTGCGGCGGATCACCAGCCCCGTCAGACCAAGCACAAACAGGATGGCCGCGAGGATCAGTCCATGTGTTAAGGGGATCATGCGTGTTCCTCCGTTTTTCTTTTGTCGCTGTCGTTCACGCGGTTGCTCAGTACCTCACCGGCACGCTCTTCGCGGCCGATGTGGAAGGCGACCACCAGGCCCGCCAGCAGCAGCATGGAGGCCAGCTCCACCGCCAGGACGTACGGCCCAAACAGCGCAATACCCACTTCTTTGGCGTTGATCGCCGCGCCGTCGATACCCTGGTCGTTAATACCCAGGATGGCGTAAACGATAACCACCAGCAGCACTGCGGAAAGGATGGCCGGGCCAATCCAGATCCCCGGCTGCAGCCATTTGCGTTCCTGTTCGATCTCGCTGCCACCCAGGTTGAGCATCATCACCACAAAGACGAACAGCACCATAATGGCCCCGGCGTAGACGATGATTTCCAGCGCACCAGCAAAGTAAGCGCCCAGCGAAAAGAACACCCCGGCAATCGCCAGCAGCGAAATAATCAGGTACAGCAGCGCATGCACCGGATTGGTGTGGGTGACGACCCGCAAGGTTGCGAGGATGGCTATCAGGCCACAGATATAAAAAGCGAATTCCATTGCCCTCTCCTTACGGTAACAGGCTCTTGACGTCGATTGGCTTAGCTTCGTTTTCCGCTTCACCTTTATCTTTGCCGTCGATTGCCATACCCGCCATCCGGTAGAAGTTATATTCCGGGTATTTGCCCGGACCGGAAATCAGCAGATCCTCTTTTTCGTACACCAGATCCTGACGCTTGTATTCACCCAGTTCGAAGTCCGGGGTCAACTGGATCGCCGTGGTCGGGCACGCTTCTTCGCACAGGCCGCAGAAAATGCAGCGTGAGAAGTTGATACGGAAGAACTCCGGATACCAGCGGCCGTCTTTGGTCTCTGCTTTCTGCAGCGAGATACAGCCCACCGGGCAGGCTACCGCACACAGGTTACAGGCAACGCAGCGCTCTGCACCGTCCGGATCGCGGGTCAGCACGATGCGGCCGCGGTAGCGCGGCGGCAGATAGACCGGCTCTTCCGGATACATCCGGGTTTCACGTTTGGCGAAGGCATGCAGGCCAATCATCCAGATACTACGGACCTGGGTGCCGAACCCCACCAATAATTCTTTTAAGGTCATGTTCAATTCACCCCTTATTGCGCCTGCCAGAGAATGACAGCCGCCGTTACCAACAAGTTGACCAGCGTTAACGGCAGGCATACCTTCCAGCCAAAGGACATTACCTGGTCATAGCGCGGACGCGGTAATGATGCGCGGATCAAAATGAACATCATCATGAAGAACGCGGTTTTCAGCGCGAACCAGATGAAAGGTGGTAACCACGGGCCATTCCAGCCGCCGAAGAACAGCGTGACGATCAGCGCTGAAACGGTGACGATACCGATGTATTCACCGACGAAGAACAGACCGAATTTCATGCCGGAATATTCAATGTGGTAACCATCGGCCAGTTCCTGCTCCGCTTCCGGCTGGTCGAACGGGTGACGGTGACACACCGCCACGCCGGCGATGGCGAAAGTGACGAAGCCGAAGAACTGCGGAATGACGTTCCACAGATGCGCCTGGTTGTTGACGATATCGGTCATATTGAATGACCCCGCCTGCGCCACCACGCCCATCAGGGAGAGACCGAGAAACACTTCGTAGCTCAGGGTCTGCGCGGAAGCACGCATCGCCCCCAGCAGCGAGTATTTGTTGTTGCTCGACCAGCCGGCGAACAGCACCGCATAGACCGCCAGGCCTGCCATCATCAGGAAGAACAGGATGCCGATGTTCAGGTCAGCCACCACCCACGTCGGGCTGACCGGCACGATAGCAAAGGCCAGCAGCAGCGAGGTAAAGGCGATAACCGGCGCCAGAGTAAAGATCACGCGATCGGAGAAGCGCGGGATCCAGTCCTCTTTGAAGAACATCTTGATCATGTCGGCGACCAGCTGCAGCGAACCGCCCCAGCCGACGCGGTTAGGTCCGTAGCGGTTCTGGAACAAGCCGAGCAGACGACGCTCGCCGAAGCTCATGAACGCACCGCAGGTGACGACCACCAGCAGAATGACCACGGCCTTCAGGATGCTTAACAGAATGTCGATAAGATCCGGCGTTAACCAGCTCATGCTTTCGCCTCCTGCAGTGAATCAATACGCGATCCTGTCAGCACCGGCGCAATGCCCGGCATGCCCATCGGTAAGCCAACCTGTCCTGCGGTCAGGCCTTCAGAGATAACCAGCGGCAGACGCAGGGTCTGGCCTTCCACGCTAAAGGAGAGCATTGCCCCCGCGTTAACGCCCAGCTTCGCGGCATCCGCCGGATTCAGCTTGATGTACGGCTCAGGCATCCGGCTCTCGAACACCGGCGCGCGCTGTGACAGCTCATCGCTACCAAACAGGTGGTAATACGGCGCGATACGCCATTTGCCCTCTTCCGCCTGGAAGCTGGCCGGCACCGCGGTGAAATACTCCAGCCCGTTGGCGGACGCTTCAAACAGTCGAACACCCGGATCGCCGTGGCGCAGTTTCCCGCCCACTTCATCCTGGAACTTGTTCCATGCCTGCGGGGAGTTCCAGCCCGGCGCCCAGGCGAACGGGATCTGCGAACGCGGGGCGGACGGCTGGTTGTTCCCTTCCATGGAGAAGGCGAACATGGTGTCTTTATCCTGCGGCTGACGCGGCTCGTGCACGCTGATGTTGGCGCGCATCGCCGTGCGGCCGCTGTAGCGGTGTGGTTCACGCGCCAGCTTCTGACCGCGGATGCGGAAGGTCGCATCCGGCGCGGCATCTTTAATGCCCGCCAGCTGCGGCAGCGCGGCAATCGCCGCATCGATGACGTGGTCCAGCTGCGTCCAGTCAACCTGACGGTTGTTGACGGTGCTGTGCAGCGAATGCAGCCAGCGCCAGCTCTCCAGCATCACGGTTTTCGCATCGTAGTAAGCCGGATCGTAAACCTGGAAGAAACGCTGGGCGCGGCCTTCGTTGTTCACCACAGTCCCGTCGCTTTCCGCAAAGCTTGCGGCAGAGAGCACCAGGTGCGCTTTGTCCATAATCGCGGTGCGCTGATGGTCAACCACCATCACCAGCGGGGCTTTCGCCAGCGCAGCGTCAACGCGCGCGGCGGAAGCATGACGGTGAAGGTCGTTTTCCAGCACGATAACCGCGTCGGCGGCGCCGCTTTCCAGTTCGTCCAGCGCCTCTTCAAGCGAGCCGCCGCCGATCATGCCCAGACCGACGCTGTTCACCGCGCGGGCGACCATGGTCACGCCGACGTCGGCGCCGCGGCCTTTCAGGGCTTTTGCGACGTTAGCGGCGGCCTGGATGATCTCCATGCTGCCAGCGTTGGTTCCGGAGATAATCAGTGGTTTTTTCGCTCCGGCCAGCGCCTGGACAATCACGTCAACCTTACCCTTCAGGTCCTGGCTCAGGCCATCAACCGCCGGCGCGCTGTCGTCCAGCGCATGAGCGATGGCGAAGCCCAGACGCGCCTGATCTTCCACCGGCGCGCGGTAGGTCCACGCGGCAATGTCATCCAGGCGGGTGTCATCGATGTTGGTGACGAATAACGGGTGCTTGGCGCGCTGCCCGATGTTGAGGATCGCGGCGATCTGCCAGTCGGCTACTTTCTGCGCCGCTGCCATTTCGCGTGCTTTCCCTTTCACCGCCTGGCGGACTGCCAGGGCCACGCGCGCGCCGGTCTGGGTAATGTCTTCGCCCAGCACCAGTACCGCATCGTAGGATTCGATATCGCGCAGGCTTGGGGTATGGACCCCACCTTCACGCAGCACTTTCAGCATCATCTGCAGGCGCGCTTGTTCGCCTTTGGCGATGCCGGTATAGAAGTTGTCGGCGCCCACCAGCTCACGCAGCGCAAAGTTGCTTTCGATGCTGGCGCGCGGGGAGCCAATACCGATCACTTTCTTCGACTGGCGCAGGATATCTGCCGCGCCCTGCATCGCCTGCTCGGCGTTGAGAGTGATCAGATCGTCGCCGCGGCGCTGCACCGGCTGACGCGGACGGTCTTTCAGGTTGACATAGCCATAGCCGAAGCGACCGCGGTCGCAGAGGAAGTAGCGGTTAACGGTCCCGTTATAGCGGTTTTCGATACGACGCAGCTCGCCATAGCGTTCGCCCGGGCTGATGTTGCAGCCGATGGAACACTGCTGGCAGATGCTCGGCGCAAACTGCATGTCCCACTTACGGTTGTAACGCTCGGAGTGCGTTTTGTCGGTGAAGACGCCGGTCGGGCAGACTTCCACCAGGTTGCCGGAGAACTCGCTTTCCAGGGTGCCATCTTCCGGGCGACCGAAGTAGACGTTGTCGTGCGCGCCATAGACGCCCAGGTCGGTGCCGTCGGCATAATCTTTGTAGTAGCGCACGCAGCGGTAACAGGCGATGCAGCGGTTCATTTCGTGCGAAATAAACGGCCCCAGATCCTGATTGCGGTGGGTACGCTTGGTGAAACGATAGCGGCGGAAACTATGGCCGGTCATCACCGTCATATCCTGCAGGTGGCAGTTGCCCCCTTCTTCACAGACCGGGCAGTCGTGCGGGTGGTTAGTCATCAACCACTCCACCACGCTTTCGCGGAACTGCTTCGCTTCGCCGTCGTCAATAGAAATAAAGGTGCCGTCGGATGCCGGAGTCATACAGGACATCACCAGGCGACCACGCGTGTCTTCCGCGTTCTGATATTGCTTCACCGCACACTGGCGGCAAGCACCGACGCTCCCTAGCGCCGGGTGCCAGCAAAAGTAGGGAATATCAAGACCAAGAGAGAGACAAGCCTCTAGCAGGTTGTCCGCCCCGTTGACCTCGTATTCTTTGCCGTCTACATGAATCGTAGCCATTTGCGTGCTTCCAAAAATAAAAAACCTTTGATTACCAGCGCGTCTTAAGCAGGTTCGGCTGAATCCCGTTGATTGCATGGGTATTGCTGAACTGCTGCTTAATGCCAGCCTCGAATTCTTCGCGGAAATATTTAATCGCGCTCTGTAGCGGTTCGACCGCACCCGGCGCGTGCGCGCAGAAGGTTTTACCCGGGCCCAGGAATCGACACAGTTGCTCAAGCGTTTCGATATCGCCAGGCTGGCCTTCGCCGCGCTCCAGGGCACGCAGGATCTTCACGCTCCACGGCAGACCATCACGGCACGGCGTACACCAGCCGCAGGACTCGCGGGCAAAGAACTCTTCGAGGTTACGCACCAGCGAGACCATATTGATCTCATGGTCAACGGCCATCGCCAGCGAGGTGCCCAGACGGCTGCCCGCTTTACCAATGCTTTCGAACTCCATCGGCAGGTCAAGATGCGCTTCGGTCAGGAAGTCGGTCCCTGCCCCACCCGGCTGCCAGGCTTTAAACTTCAGGCCATCGCGCATGCCGCCGGCGTAATCTTCGAGGATCTCACGCGCGGTGGTGCCGAACGGCAGCTCCCAGACGCCCGGATTCTTCACCCGGCCGGAGAAGCCCATCAGCTTGGTGCCAGCATCTTTGCTGGTGGAAATGTTCTGGTACCACTCGACGCCGTTGGCGAGGATCGCCGGCACGTTGCACAGGGTTTCCACGTTGTTGACGCAAGTCGGCTTGCCCCACACGCCGGAGCTCGCCGGGAACGGCGGCTTGGAGCGCGGGTTAGCACGCCGGCCTTCCAGGGAGTTGATCAGCGCCGTCTCTTCACCGCAGATATAGCGCCCTGCCCCGGTGTGGACAAACAGTTCGAAGTCAAACCCGGTGCCAAGGATGTTTTTCCCCAACAGGCCCGCTTCAGTGGCTTCGGCAATCGCACGACGCAGATGCTGGGCCGCTTCGATATATTCGCCGCGCAGGAAGATGTAGCCGCGGTACGCTTTCAGCGCAAACGCGGAGATCAGCATGCCTTCCACCAGCAGGTGCGGCAGCTGCTCCATCAGCAGACGGTCTTTATAGGTGCCCGGCTCCATTTCATCGGCGTTACACAGCAGGTAACGGATGTTCATGGATTCGTCTTTCGGCATCAGGCTCCACTTCAGACCCGTGGAGAAGCCCGCGCCGCCGCGCCCTTTCAGGCCAGCGTCTTTTACCGCCGTGACAATCTCATCCGGCGCCATCCCGGTCAGGGCTTTACGTGCCCCTTCGTAACCGTTTTTGCTGCGATATTCGTCCAGCCATACCGGCTGCTTGTCGTCGCGCAGACGCCAGGTGAGCGGATGCGTTTCCGCAGTACGAATTACGGTTTTCATTTGTACTGCTCCAGCAGGTCAGGAATTGCCTCCGGCGTCAGATGACTGTGAGTATCCTCATCAATCATCATGGTCGGTCCCTTGTCGCAGTTGCCCAGGCAACAGGTCGGCAGCAGCGTGAAGCGGCCATCGAAGGTGGTCTGCCCTGGCTTGATATTGAGCTTCTTCTCAATCGCAGCCTGAATACCCTGATAGCCGGTAATGTGGCACACCACGCTGTCGCAGTAGCGGATCACGTGACGGCCAACCGGCTGACGGAAAATCTGGCTGTAAAATGTTGCCACGCCTTCGACGTCGCTGGCCGGGATCCCCAGCACATCAGCGATCGCATAGATCGCCCCATCCGGCACCCAGCCACGCTGTTTTTGGACAATTTTCAGCGCTTCGATGGACGCCGCACGCGGGTCTTCGTAGTGGTGCTTCTCGTGCTCAATAGCCTCACGCTCAGCCGCACTCAGCTCAAAAGCCTCGGTTTGTGGTTGTTGATTCTCGTGCATAATTAGCGGTCCACGTCTGACATAACAAAATCGATACTACCCAGATAGACGATCAGGTCGGATACCAGGCTGCCGCGGATCGCCGACGGGATCTGCTGCAGATGCGCAAAGCTCGGCGTACGCACGCGGGTACGGTAGCTCATGGTGCTGCCGTCGCTGGTCAGGTAGTAACTGTTAATCCCTTTGGTCGCCTCAATCATCTGGAAGGATTCGTTGGCCGGCATCACCGGGCCCCACGATACCTGCAGGAAGTGGGTGATCAGGGTTTCGATATGCTGCAGCGTGCGCTCTTTCGGCGGCGGCGTGGTCAGCGGGTGATCCGCTTTGAACGGGCCTTCCGGCATGTTGTCGAGGCACTGCTGAAGAATGCGCAGGCTCTGGCGCAGCTCTTCGACTTTCAGCATCACGCGGGTGTAGCAGTCAGAGACGCCGCCCCCGGTCGGGACTTCGAAGTCGAAGTTTTCATAGCCAGAATAAGGACGCCATTTACGCACGTCGAAGCCGATACCGGTGGCGCGCAGGCCTGCGCCGGTGGTGCCCCACTCCAGCGCCTCTTTGGCGGTATAGGCTGCCACGCCGACGGAACGGCCTTTCAGAATAGTGTTGCGCAGCGCGGCTTTCTCGTAAGAATCCAGACGCTTCGGCATCCACTCGAGGAATTCCCGCAGCAGGCGATCCCAGCCACGCGGCAGATCGTGCGCGACACCGCCGATGCGGAACCACGCCGGGTGCATACGGAACCCGGTAATCGCTTCCACCAGATCGTAAATTTTCTGCCGATCGGTAAAGGCGAAGAAGACCGGCGTCATCGCGCCGACGTCCTGAATAAAGGTCGAGATATACAGCAGGTGGCTGTTGATGCGGAACAGTTCGGAGAGCATCACGCGGATCACATTCACGCGATCCGGCACGGTGATCCCGGCCAGTTTTTCCACCGCCAGCACGTACGGCATCTCGTTGACGCAGCCGCCGAGGTATTCAATACGGTCGGTATACGGGATGTAGCTGTGCCAGGACTGACGCTCGCCCATCTTCTCGGCGCCGCGGTGGTGATAACCGATGTCCGGTACGCAGTCGACGATCTCTTCGCCATCCAGCTGCAGAATAATACGGAATGCACCGTGGGCCGACGGGTGGTTCGGACCGAGGTTGAGGAACATGAAGTCCTCGTTGTCGGTGCTGCGCTTCATGCCCCACTCTTCCGGTTTGAAGGTCAACGCTTCCATCTCCAGATCCTGCTTGGCTTTGGTCAGCTCAAACGGATCGAATTCGGTAGCGCGCGCCGGATAGTCTTTACGCAGCGGGTGGCCTTCCCAGGTCGGCGGCATCATGATACGGCGCAGGTTCGGGTGGCCATCGAAGGTCATGCCAAACATTTCCCAGGTTTCACGCTCATACCAGTTGGCGTTGGGGAACAGTTTGGTGAAAGTCGGCAGATGCAGATCATTTTCAGACAGCGCCACCTTGAGCATGATGTCGCGGTTGCGGTCGATAGAAATCAGATGATAGAAAACGGAAAAATCCGCGGCGGGCAGGCCATCGCGGTGGGTGCGCAGACGTTCGTCCATGCCGTGCAGGTCAAACAACATCACGTAAGGCTTCGGCAATTTCTTCAGGAAATCACCCACCTCAAGCAGTTGCTCACGCTTCACCCACACCACCGGTACGCCGGTGCGGGTTGGCTGAACGGTAAAGGCATCCGGCCCAAAGCGGTTGCGCAGTTCGCCGATCACCGGGTCATCAAGGTGATCGCGGGTTTGCCAGGCTGGTGCGGCGTCATGCGCGGTTAAATCGGTCATATTGTTCACCATTGCAAAAGGTCCGTGGTGACTGCCGGGCGAGACTTCGCGTTGTTGTAGATTGATTTGCGAAGTGGTACTCCCGCCCGCAGGCGCAAATTAAATCTCGTCCGGCGTCCGCAGATTGGTCACTGCAATACGTTCGCCGCGTTTACGCTCGCGTTCCGACTGCATATTGGCGCGATAAACGCCCTGATCGCCAACCACCCATGAGAGCGGACGACGTTCTTTACCAATGGACTCCTGCAGCAGCATCAGCGCCTGCATATAGGCCTCTGGACGCGGCGGGCAGCCCGGGATGTACACATCGACCGGAATGAATTTATCCACGCCCTGGACGACGGAATAGATGTCGTACATGCCGCCGGAGTTAGCGCAGGCGCCCATGGAGATCACCCACTTCGGCTCCAGCATCTGATCGTACAGACGCTGAATAACCGGCGCCATTTTGGTAAAGCAGGTTCCAGCGACCACCATCAGGTCCGCCTGACGCGGAGAGGCGCGCAGAACTTCTGCCCCAAAACGCGCAACGTCATGCACCGCAGTGAATGACGTCACCATTTCCACATAACAGCAAGAAAGGCCGAAGTTATACGGCCAAATTGAGTTCTTACGGCCCCAGTTCACCATGTCATGCAGCGCATGCTCGAGTTTCCCCATATACACGCTTTTATTGACTTCCTGCTCCAAGGGGTCGGTGACGATCTCCTGTTTCTGCAGGGGGTAACGGTCGTTCTCACCGTTAGGATCTATGCGGGTGAGCGTATAATCCATCTTATTGCCTCGCTTTTACTGCATATGACGGTTAGTGGGACTGTCTGTTTCCGGGTTAACCAGCGTGCGACGGGAACGCGCAGGCGTCCAGTCCAGTGCGCCGATGCGAACGAGATAAACCAGACCAGCCAGTAGCACTAAAATGAAAATTGCGGCTTCCACAAAGCCGACCCAGCCGCTCTCGCGGATAGAAGTCGACCATGCGTAGAGATACAGGGCTTCCACGTCGAAGATAACGAAGAACATGGCAACCAGATAAAACTTCGCAGAAAGACGTAAGCGGGCCGAACCAACGGAGTCAATCCCCGATTCAAACGGCGTGTTTTTGCTACGCGCGCGCGCGCGACCGCCAAGGTACCAGCCGCCGACGAGCATGAGGCAGCACAGGCCGATAGCGATGATGAGAAATATAGCGAATGCCCAATGATGAGCGATGACTTCAGTGGATGTTGACATACGCATTGCTTAACCAAAAAAGTGTAGCGCCAAAACCCTCTGCTCTTACTGGCAGATGAACGCCACAGCGTTTCACGGGAGGAATAAAAAAACCGTGCAAAAAAGCGTCCCTGGTTGATGTGAGAAGCCCAGATGCCGTGGCTTTTTACCCCTTTCTTTAACCTTTTGTCAACTTTAACAAAAGTTTTCATAACATTAATTTACATTGGAATCTTTTCATTAACATTAAATGCCCTTTTATGCGAAATAACCTTGCATACTGTTCGGTTTTAGTGTTGTTGAATCGTGTCCGTTTCCGTCGTAAATCAAAAATCCCTTCTATTTTGACAGGATTTAGCCTCGATTCCTCCCCCCAAAGAGGGGTATTTTCTTGATCTGTGACACGGTTTTGTTAATTACCCCAGGAAATCGGCAACAATCCGTCCGGTTTTTTAACATTAGCAGGAAGTGTTGAAAGTGCAGGGAAAAGTCGACAAGGTGAGCGCCCGGTCACGCCAATACGCTGATTTTTCAGGAAAGAAATAAAAAAAACATTCAAAACATCAATAATAGTGCAAAAAAAAGAGCCACCAGGCGGGAAACCCTCCCCTGAGGCTCTTTTTGCTCACTTACATTCTGTTACCAGTTTTTGTGATGTTTGTTAGAAAATTGCCCTCACAAAATGAAGGTGTTATCTCCCTCTTGCGGAGTAAGTGCCGGCCCCGTTCGCCAGGGGTCGCTCTCCTGACTCAGTGACTGAAAAATCACCTGCGGCAGCTCGCTCACCGTCTGCGGATTGCAACTGACCACATACCGGGTATCCGGCAGGCCAGGCAATCCATCGCTGATGCCAGCCACGCGCAAATCGGGGCTCATCATTTCGACGGGTCGCGCGGTGACGCCCAGCCCGGCTTTGACCGCCGCTTTCACCCCGGAGAGAGACGAAGCGCCATGGGCCAGATGCCATGGGACGCGGGCCGCCTCCAGCGCGGCAATAATATCCTGGCGGAATGGACCTGGCTCTTCGAGCAGGATCAGGGGAATAGACTCCCCTTTCGCCAGCACATATTCCGCCGCACAGTACCAGAGGGTCGGTGACGTTCTCAGGATGAAAGAGGTAAAGCCGGGAGGCTGATGGGTGGTCAGCGCCAGATCCACCCGCCCCTCGGCCAGCATCGCCATGATGGCGGCATGGGGATGCACTTTGATCTCCAGCGTCATTCTGGGATAGAAGCAGCCGATGCGGTTTAATAAAAACGGCAGGATGGTATCGGCCGTTTCTTCCGACGCGCCGATGGTCAATCCACCTTGCAGGCTGCCATACATCAGCGACATGCAGGCTTCATCGTTAAAACGCAGGATCTTGCGGGCATAGCCCAGTAGCTGGATGCCTTGCTCAGTCAGCAGTTTATTACGCCCGTGACGGGCGAAAAGCTCTTTGCCGACCAGCTGCTCCAGGCGTTGCATTTGCTGGCTGACCGCGGACTGGGTACGACACACTGCGGCGGCGGCAGCGGCGAAGGTGTTCAAATCAGCGACCGCCACAAAGGTGCGCAGCAGATCGAGATCAAGGTTGAGTATCGGACGTGTTGTATTAATCATCTTTCTTCACTTACAGGTGGCTAACGCTGACCTGCCTTGTTGATGCTTTGCGCCAGGTTTCCGGCTATTCCCTGAGCCTCGTGCTCACCGTCAGATGGCGGATAAACAACTGGACGAACGTTATTACATGCCAAAGTACTCGTCTGGGCAAATGCGCAGAACCACGGAGTAATATATTGTTCGTATTTCTCATTGTTATTTATTACCACGGCCAGCCAGGTGTCATGCGTCGCTCCGGAAAAGCGGCCAGTGGTGGTGAGAAAGTCTCTCTTCCACCGCGCGTTCACACAGGGAAGAATGAACAATAAAATCCTGTAATAACAATATATTAAACATCAATCCAACCGGAGTGCTTACCGGCTACCACTGATATTAACGGCGATATTCTAACCGATTCCCGCCCTTTTTATAAGCCTAAATAAGGATTAACTCAGATAATTTTAAATTTTTTTCAACGTTTTATATAAATTAACAAACCTCAGATTATTACCTGTCAAAAATAATAATAATGCCCCCGCGGACTGTTTTTTATTGATATTATTTAACATCAAAATTACAAATCAGTCCCTATTGTATTAAGGATAGCGTTGTTTAGTCTGCCAACATTCTTCGTTCGCCCCTTCGTCACACAAACAAACCAGATAAATGATGGCAAAAAAGGCATATGGTCTACATATACGACCAAAAAAAGCATCATAAGCAGGTATAACCTACAACCTAAAACCGTAAGCGGCAGATAAATCAATTACGCTTAAAATCCTGCGTTAGCAAAATCTTCTCCTGCAAAGCCTTCAAAACAGCGGGGATGCGGAGTACATTGTTCCGTGCTGACTTCCACGGCAGGGAGTGGCGATAACAGCTAAAAGGTCAAGATTCATGTCCCCCATCGAAAAATCCAGCAAGTTAGAGAACGTCTGTTACGACATCCGTGGCCCGGTTCTGAAAGAAGCGAAACGTCTTGAGGAAGAAGGCAATAAAGTTCTGAAACTGAACATCGGCAACCCGGCGCCATTCGGCTTCGAGGCCCCTGACGAGATCCTCGTCGACGTCATCCGCAATCTGCCTACTGCCCAGGGTTACTGCGATTCGAAAGGGTTGTATTCGGCGCGCAAAGCCATCATGCAGCATTACCAGGCCCGGGGAATGCGTGATGTCACGGTAGAAGATATTTACATCGGCAACGGCGTGTCCGAACTGATTGTGCAGGCGATGCAGGCGCTGTTAAACAGCGGCGATGAGATGCTGGTTCCCGCGCCGGACTACCCACTGTGGACGGCGGCGGTGTCGCTTTCCAGTGGCAAAGCGGTCCACTATCTGTGTGACGAATCCGCTGACTGGTTCCCGGATCTTGACGATATCCGCGCAAAAATCACGCCGCGCACCCGCGGGATCGTGATCATTAACCCCAACAACCCCACCGGCGCAGTCTATTCCAAAGAACTGCTGCAGGAGATCGTCGAGATCGCCCGGCAGCATAACCTGATTATTTTCGCCGATGAGATCTACGATAAGATCCTCTACGACGAAGCCCAGCATCACTCGATTGCTGCTCTGGCGCCAGATCTGCTGACCGTGACCTTCAACGGACTGTCGAAAACCTACCGTGTTGCCGGTTTCCGTCAGGGGTGGATGGTGCTGAATGGCCCGAAAAAACACGCGAAGGGCTATATCGAAGGCCTGGAGATGCTGGCGTCGATGCGTCTGTGCGCCAACGTGCCGGCACAACATGCTATCCAGACGGCGCTGGGCGGCTACCAGAGTATCAGCGAATTCATCATTCCCGGCGGGCGCCTGTATGAACAACGCAACCGCGCCTGGGAGCTGATCAACGATAT
The DNA here is from genome assembly GCF_003097195.1 of Klebsiella sp. GL120222-02. Classification (NCBI taxonomy): domain Bacteria; kingdom Pseudomonadati; phylum Pseudomonadota; class Gammaproteobacteria; order Enterobacterales; family Enterobacteriaceae; genus Klebsiella; species Klebsiella sp. GL120222-02. Next base: position 89,679 of record NZ_QEQO01000008.1, on the reverse strand, counting down.
TCCGGGTGTCTCCTGCATGAAGCCAAAAGGCGCGTTGTATATGTTCCCGAAAATCGATGCCAAACGCTTCAATATTCACGACGACCAGAAAATGGTGCTCGACTTCCTGTTGCAGGAGAAAGTCCTGCTGGTGCAGGGTACCGCGTTCAACTGGCCGTGGCCGGATCATGTGCGCATTGTGACGCTGCCTCGTGAAGACGACCTGGAGATGGCGATCTCCCGCTTTGGCCGCTTCCTCTCCGGCTACCACCAGCTTTAATCGCTACGCCGCCGGCATTTGCATCCGGCGGCGATCCCTGCGCACAATGGAACCCGATGTTGTCACTGATTAAGGGTTCCTATGAGTCAGAGTCATTTCTTTGCCCACCTCTCCCGCCTGAAACTGATTAACCGCTGGCCGCTGATGCGCAACGTGCGCACCGAAAATGTCTCCGAACACAGTCTGCAGGTGGCGATGGTCGCCCATGCGCTGGCGGCAATTAAAAACCGTAAATTTGGCGGCCAGGTCAACGCCGAACGTATCGCCCTGCTGGCGATGTACCATGACGCCTCCGAAGTATTAACTGGCGACCTCCCTACCCCGGTGAAATATTTCAATTCCCAGATTGCCCAGGAATATAAGGCGATTGAGAAAATTGCTCAGCAAAAGCTGGTGGATATGGTCCCTGACGAGCTGCGCGATATTTTCGAGCCGCTGATTGATGAGCATCACTACAGTGAGGAAGAGCAGTCGATCGTTAAACAGGCTGACGCCCTCTGCGCTTACCTGAAGTGCCTCGAAGAGCTGTCTGCGGGTAACAACGAATTTCTGCTGGCCAAAGGCCGTCTGGAAAAGACGCTGGCGTCGCGGCGAAGCGCAGAGATGGATTACTTTATGCAGGTGTTTGTCCCGAGCTTCCAGCTGTCGCTGGATGAAATAAGCCAGGATTCGCCGCTGTAATTTTTCAGGCCGGGCAGCGGTTGCGCCCTACCCGGCCTGACACCCTTAAAACGGAAACAATACCGGGATCAGCAGCACGCAGACCACCATCACCAGTACGGTGAAGGGCACGCCAATCTTCACAAAGTCGCTGAAGGAATACTTACCCGGGCCAAGCACCAGGGTGTTGACCGGCGAGGAAACCGGAGTCATAAACGCCGCCGAAGCCGCCATCGCCACCACCATGGCGAAGGGATAGGGCGACACCCCCATTGACTTCGCTGCTGCCAGGGCTATAGGCGCCATCAGGACCGCGGTCGCGGTATTAGAGATGAACAGGCCTATCGCCGCGCACATTACAAACAGGCAGCCGAGCATCAGATAAGGCCCCTCGCTTCCGGCGACGTCCATCAGTCCCTTGACCACCAGATCTACCCCGCCGGTTTTCTGCAACGCCAGGGCAAACGGCATCATCCCGACAATCAAAATAATGCTTGGCCAGTGGATCGCCTTATAGGCGCTTTCGGCGTTGATGCAGCGGAATTTGCCCATCAGCAGGCAGGCGATGATCGCGGCAATCGGGTTGGGAATTTCATCAGTGAGCATCAGGGCTACCATCAACACCAGACAGAAAATCGCGTGCGGAGCCTGGCTGTGTGCCGGCGAAGCGTCATCCACTTCAACCGGCATATTGAGCACCACGAAATCACGCCCACGCTTCGCCAGCAGGGCAATTTGCCGCCAGTTGCCGACCACCAGCAGGATATCGCCGAGCTGCAGCGGCTCATCGACCACGGAACCATCCATCGCCTCGCCATCGCGCTTCATGCCGACGATATTGAGACCAAACCGGGTGCGGAACGCTATCTCACGCACCGTTTTCCCAATCATCTCCGAATCCGGGATCAGCGACACCTCCGCCATGCCCACATCCAGCGCCTGATCGGCAAAATACTCGCCGCGCAGCACCATCGGCTCGAGCATCTGCTCACCACAGAACTGGCGTAAGTCGACATCGGAGGCGGACATATCGATCAGCAGGACGTCGCGGGCGCGGAATTCCGATACCCCGTTGACGTTAACAATCACCCGACGGAACCGCCGCCAGCGTTCGACGCCGATGACGTTGGCACAGTACCGCTCACGCAGTTTTAAATCATCAAGACGCTGGCCGATCATCGGCGAACCAGGACGGATCGCCAGCCGGCGGGCGCGGCCAGTGAGGTGATATTCGCGGATCAGATCGCGGAAGGTGCTTCTTTTACGGCCATCACGCGCGGATTCGCCATTCTCTGTCTTCAGCATAAAGCGCACCGCCAGCATATAGACGATGCCCAGGATCAGCACCACCAGGCCAATCGGCGTGACGCTGAAAAAACTGAAGCCGTGCAGCCCTTCGCGCAGCAGTTCACTGTTGACGACCAGGTTGGGGGGCGTTGCGACCAGGGTCATCATCCCGCTGATAAGTCCGGCAAAGCTCAGCGGCATCATCAGCCGCGAGGGAGAGGTATTCATCCGCGCCGACACGCTGAGCACTACCGGAATGAAAATGGCGACCACCCCGGTTGAACTCATAAACGCACCCAGCCCGGCGACGGTGAGCATCAGGTAAACCAGCATCTTGGTTTCGCTGTTGCCCGCCACACTCACCAGCCACGCCCCCATCTTGGTGGCCACCCCGGTACGCACCAGGCCATCACCGATAATAAACAGGGCGGCAATCAGGATCACGTTAGGATCGCTGAACCCGGAAAAGGCTTCATTCAGCGTCAGCGTGCCGCTGAGGACGAAGGCGACAATGACCATCAGGGCGATAGCATCCATGCGCACCTTGCCGGTAGCAAACAGCACAACCGCGATAGCCAGAAGGGATAAAACCCAAATCAATTCACCGTTCACAACGTTTCCTTGTCACAAGTGGGAGTCGACATAGTGGCATAAAAAAGCCCCGGCAACGCGGGGCGAAATCATACGTTTACGCTTTAAGACGCACATTAACATAGCCGTCCGCCTGGCGTTCGATCACCAGATCGTCCAGGCTACTCAGCACGAGGTCGGCTTCATCCAGTCGAGGGGCATCGGCAGGCACGTTGACCGCGATGGTGCGACACCCCGCCGCCAGGCCGGAGAGCAACCCCGCCGGCGCATCTTCTACCACCGCGCACTGATCGGCCGGTAGTCCCAGCCGCTCGGCGCCCAGCAGATAGGCGTCCGGCGCCGGTTTTCCGTGTTTTACCTGCTCAGCGGTGATGAAGACCTCCGGCATCGGCAGGCCTGCCGCGCGATGACGCGCGTGGGCAACCGGCACCGACCCGGAAGTGACAATCGCCCATGGGATCCCAGCCTCATTGAGGGTACTCAGCAGGGTTAACGCCCCCGGCAGAGCGACAATGCCCTCGATATCAGTGGCTTCAATCTGCTCGAGGAAGCGGAATTCGGCCTGGATATCCTCCTCGCTACGACCCGGCATAAAATGGCGAATAGAGGTAATGGCCTGCTTGCCGTGAATAAAACTGAGAATTTCATCATGGTCAATGGCGAAACGATCGCCCCACTTACACCATGAACGCTCCACCACCGGCAAGGAATCCACCAGCGTCCCGTCTAAATCGAACAGGAAACCTTTACACTGCACGGGCACCTCCCTCAGGCATTGATAATTTGGTTAATTTCATTACTGCTCAGGTGATACTGGCGCGGACAGGCGTGCCAGACGCTCAGCATCCGCTGATATTTCTCCCACATCGGGGTCTGCGAGTTAAAGCCATGAGTGCCGGCGTCAAAATGGCTGTAGCGGCCTTCAATATTGACCATAAAGCGTACATAGCCGAGAAAACGCGCTTCGGTGGCGGCATCAAATCCGAGGAAGGTAACCCGACGCTCGTCGATACCCGCCGCGTCTTTCAGGTTGGTCCAGGAGACATGTAGCGCGTGGTACATCTCCATGATATCGATAACGGTACGGCAGGTTTCTTCCGTCAGCTGGCCAAACTCGCGGTCCAGTTCGCGCATCTGCAGCCCATACCCACGCTCAATGATGGTCTGCAGACGACGGTAGCGTTCCGCATTGTCCGGGTCGAGCATCGTCATCATTTTGTACTGATTGGATAAAATCAGACGCTGCGCATTGGTCATTTCCATGTTGTGACTCCTGTAGCACGGTAGGGCGTGAAATAAAGAAGGCGCATAAATCATGCGCCTTCTTTTATATGCGTTTTCCGTAGTGAATTACAAATCATCAAGGAAAGTTTTATCCAGTTGTTTGAAGGCGCGCTTAAGCGTGTCAGCCAGCGCCTGATAATCGGGCTTGCCTTCGACCGGCGCCAGCGCCTGCCCCGCCTCCTGCAGTTTGCCGCGCACTTCGTAAAACCAGTTAAGAATGGAGGGCGGCAGCGGCGTCACCGAACGCTTACCCAACCACCATAATCCCTGCATCGGCAGGCTCAGGGCAAACAGCGCGGTGGCGACAGCGGGACCCAACTGGCCGCCCAGGGCTATCTGCCAGCACAGCGTAAAAATGGCGATCGGCGGCATGATACGGATAGCATAGCGGGTGGCACGAATAATGCGGTTTTCGATAAACACCGGCGCGAGGCGCTTGTCGAGAGGCCAGGTCTTTGCGTAATGCTGCCCGCGGTTGAACAAGCTAAAGAAGCTAACGGGGCGTTTCTCAGGGGTCGACATGGCTTTACCTCAACTTTACATATAAAACTTAAAAAATTCGTGCAAAACACCAACTATGCATGACATCGTTCAAAAGATTTTGGCAAAGGATGCCGCAATCAGGTATCCTGTGCCCGCCTGAAAGGGCGGATAGACTCTTTTGCCAGGCTAGTCAAATTATCGCATATTCTGCCATTGGCTGAAAATTATGCAAAATGGCATAAAATCAAATGTACTTCTCTCATCGTGCCCGAAAACAGAACAAGGCATGATGTTAATCATAAATGTCGAGGTCATCCTGCGCTACGCTAATGACACACTGACGTTTTTTTAGCCACGTATCATAAAAAGGTACTTCCATGTCGAGTAAGTTAGTACTGGTTCTGAACTGCGGTAGCTCCTCTCTGAAATTTGCTATCCTTGATGCCGTTAACGGCGACGAATATCTGTCCGGTTTAGCGGAATGCTTCCACCTGCCGGAAGCCCGTATCAAATGGAAAATTGACGGCGGCAAGCAAGAAGCTGAATTAGGCGCCGGTGCCGCGCACAGTGAAGCACTGAACTTTATCGTTAACACTATTCTGGCACAAAAACCAGAACTGTCTGCTCAGCTGACCGCAATCGGCCACCGTATCGTACACGGCGGTGAAAAATACACCAGCTCCGTGGTGATCGACGAGTCTGTGATTCAGGGTATTAAAGACGCAGCGTCTTTCGCACCGCTGCACAACCCGGCACACCTGATCGGCATCGCTGAAGCGCTGAAATCCTTCCCGCATCTGAAAGACAAAAACGTGGCCGTATTCGATACGGCGTTCCACCAGACCATGCCGGAAGAATCCTATCTCTACGCCCTGCCGTACAGCCTGTACAAAGAGCATGGCGTTCGTCGTTACGGCGCGCACGGCACCAGCCACTTCTATGTGACTCAGGAAGCCGCTAAGATCCTGAACAAGCCGGTGGAAGAGCTGAACATCATCACCTGCCACCTCGGCAACGGTGGTTCTGTTTCCGCTATCCGTAACGGTAAATGCGTTGATACCTCTATGGGGCTGACGCCGCTGGAAGGTCTGGTGATGGGTACCCGCTCCGGCGACATCGACCCGGCAATCATCTTCCATCTGCACGACACCCTGGGCATGAGCGTTGACGCGATCAACAAAATGCTGACCAAAGAGTCCGGCCTGCTGGGTCTGACCGAAGTCACCAGCGACTGCCGCTACGTGGAAGACAACTACCAGGAAAAAGCCGACGCTAAACGCGCGATGGATGTCTACTGCCACCGCCTGGCGAAATACATCGGCTCCTACACCGCGCTGATGGACGGTCGTCTCGACGCCGTTATCTTCACCGGCGGTATCGGTGAAAACGCCGCGATGGTGCGTGAACTGTCGCTGGGCAAACTGGGCGTCCTGGGCTTCGAAGTTGACCACGAACGTAACCTGGCTGCCCGTTTCGGCAAGTCTGGCTTCATCAACAAAGAAGGCACCCGTCCTGCCGTGGTTATCCCGACCAACGAAGAACTGGTCATCGCGCAAGACGCCAGCCGTCTGACCGCTTAATTCCACACCGCCAGCCATAACCTTCAATAATTCGAGCTGCAGGAAGGCGGCGACGCAGCAAATCCCCGGTGGCGTACACCACGTACGCCACCGGGGTGAGCAAGTAGAGCCAACGCGCATGCAACTTGAAGTATGACGGGTAGCTGGTGGTGCTGTTTTGTATCCCGCCTGATACTGGCGGTAACGAAAGAGGATATACCGTGTCCCGTACTATCATGTTAATTCCTACCGGTACCAGCGTAGGCCTGACCAGCGTCAGCCTCGGTGTGATCCGTGCTATGGAACGCAAAGGCGTTCGTCTGAGCGTCTTTAAACCAATCGCCCAACCGCGCTCCGGTGGCGATGCGCCAGACCAGACCACCACCATCGTTCGCGCCAGCTCCTCCACGACCACCGCCGCTGAACCGCTGAAGATGAACCACGTTGAATCTCTGCTCTCCAGCAATCAGAAAGATGTGCTGATGGAAGAGATCATCGCCAACTACCACGCGAACACTCAGGATGCGGAAGTGGTACTGGTGGAAGGCCTGGTGCCGACCCGTAAGCATCAGTTCGCGCAGGCGCTGAACTTTGAAATCGCCAAAACGCTGAACGCGGAAATCGTCTTCGTGATGTCGCAGGGCACCGATACGCCAGAGCAGCTGAACGAGCGTATTGAACTGACCCGCAACAGCTTCGGCGGCGCGAAAAACACCAGCATTACCGGCGTTATCGTCAACAAACTGAACGCACCGGTCGACGAGCAGGGCCGTACCCGTCCTGACCTGTCCGAAATCTTCGACGACTCGTCGAAAGCGAAAGTCGTGAAAATCGACCCGGCTCAGCTGCAGAAAGGCAGCACCCTGCCGGTGCTGGGCGCGGTGCCGTGGAGCTTCGATCTGATCGCCACCCGCGCGATCGACATGGCGCATCACCTGAATGCCACCATCATCAACGAAGGCGATATCAACACCCGCCGCGTGAAATCCGTGACCTTCTGCGCGCGCAGCATCCCACACATGCTGGAGCACTTCCGTGCAGGCTCGCTGCTGGTCACCTCGGCAGATCGTCCTGACGTGCTGGTCGCTGCCTGCCTGGCCGCGATGAACGGCGTGGAAATCGGCGCCATCCTGCTGACCGGCGGCTATGAAATGGACGCGCGCATCAGCAAGCTGTGCGAACGTGCCTTCGCCACCGGCCTGCCGGTGTTTATGGTCAATACCAATACCTGGCAGACCTCCCTGAGCCTGCAGAGCTTCAACCTCGAAGTACCGGTTGACGATCACGAGCGCATCGAGAAAGTTCAGGAATACGTGGCCAACTACATCAACGCCGACTGGATCGAATCGCTGACCGCGACCTCCGAGCGCAGCCGCCGTCTCTCCCCGCCAGCCTTCCGCTACCAGCTGACCGAGCTGGCGCGCAAAGCCGGCAAACGCGTTGTCCTGCCGGAAGGCGACGAACCGCGTACCGTGAAAGCCGCCGCTATCTGTGCGGAACGTGGCATCGCCACCTGTGTGCTGCTGGGTAACCCGGATGAGATCAACCGCGTTGCCGCAGCGCAGGGCGTTGAGCTGGGCGCGGGTATCGAAATCGTCGACCCGGAAGTGGTTCGCGAAAGCTACGTGGCTCGCCTGGTCGAACTGCGTAAGAGCAAGGGCATGACCGAAGCCGTCGCTCGCGAGCAGCTGGAAGACAACGTGGTTCTCGGCACCCTGATGCTGGAACAAGACGAAGTCGACGGCCTGGTGTCCGGCGCGGTTCACACCACCGCCAACACCATTCGTCCGCCGCTGCAGCTGATCAAAACCGCACCGGGCAGCTCGCTGGTCTCTTCCGTATTCTTCATGCTGCTGCCGGAACAGGTTTATGTCTACGGCGACTGCGCGATCAACCCGGATCCGACGGCAGAACAGCTGGCGGAAATCGCCATTCAGTCCGCTGACTCCGCCATTGCTTTCGGTATCGAACCGCGCGTAGCGATGCTCTCCTACTCCACCGGTACCTCCGGCGCGGGTAGCGATGTTGAGAAAGTCCGCGAAGCGACCCGTCTGGCGCAGGAAAAACGTCCTGACCTGATGATCGATGGCCCGCTGCAGTACGACGCCGCCGTCATGGCTGACGTGGCGAAATCCAAAGCGCCGAATTCGCCGGTTGCTGGCCGCGCGACCGTGTTCATCTTCCCGGATCTGAACACCGGTAACACCACGTACAAAGCGGTACAGCGCTCTGCCGACCTGATCTCCATCGGGCCGATGCTGCAGGGTATGCGCAAGCCGGTCAACGACCTGTCTCGTGGCGCCCTGGTTGACGATATCGTCTATACCATCGCTCTGACCGCGATCCAGTCAGCTCAGCAGCAGAAGTAATTCCCCGCTGAGATAAAAGCAAAAGGCAGCCAGATGGCTGCCTTTTTTCGTCAGGAGGCGAGCAGCTGTTGCTGCTGCGCGATTGCGGTATTACTCGCCCTCTTCCGCGTCATCATACTCATTACCCGCGTTACGGGTCATCCACAGCGCCAGCGCTTTCAGCGAGTCCGGCGTGAATTCATCGCAGCGGGCGGTGATCTCTTCCGGCGTTAACCAACACACCTCGCTGACCTCTTCTTCCTGCAGCGCAAATGGCCCATGCGAGACGCAGCTGAACAGGCTTCCCCAGACGCGACAGAACTTATCTTCGTAGTAAAACTGACCGTGATCGGCAAACGGTACTCCCGCGATGCCTAACTCTTCTTCGGCCTCGCGACGGGCAGACTCCAGCAGTTGCTCATCGGCCTGAACGACGCCTCCGGCGGTGGCATCCAGCATGCCCGGATGAAAGTCTTTTGTCTCGGTGCGTCGCTGCACCAGAATTTTTCCCATTCCGTCGTGAACGACGATATAGGTCGCCCGGTGACGCAGGCACTGCGCGCGCATCTGCTCGCGGCTGGATTGTGCTATCACCTCATTGTTTTCATTAACAATATCGACCCATTCTGTGCTTGCCAAATGATTCTGTTCCGCCATCAGGAAACCTTACTTTGAAAGCGCTCTCGCGGCGCGTCTTTATGATTGAGGGCTAAATTACGGGTAAATTGCGACCTCTGCAATAACCTGATTATCATTGAGTGCTAAAACCTGCAGACGCCCCTGATCCAGCAGCCCATAGCTGGCGGAATATCCCCCTTTCGGGATACTCACTGAGCCAGGATTAAACAGGTAGATCGCACCGCGTTTTTCCGCAACCGGAATATGAGTATGGCCGTAAGCCAGAACATCGCCAGCGTCCAGCGGCGGCAAATTTTCCGGGCTATAAAGATGGCCATGGGTCAGAAACAGGCGGTAGCGTTCGCTGAGCACCTGTTGCCAGGGCGCGGTCATGGGAAAACGAAGTAGCATCTGATCCACTTCGCTGTCGCAATTGCCGCGAACGGCAATAATGCGCTCCGCCACGCTGTTAAGCCGCTCCGCCACCTCACCCGGCGCATAGCCTTCCGGCAGCGCATTGCGTGGCCCGTGATTGAGCACATCGCCGAGAATAATAAGCCACCTGGCGCCGCTTTGCGCGAATCGTTCAAGCACGCGTTCCGTAGCGGGCAGCGAACCGTGAATATCGGAGGCAAACATCAGTTTCATAGATTCCATCTCCACTGGTTACAATGCCACTATGATAGCGGAAGCGCGGCGGGCGATCAGCCTGCGCGTTTGGCGGAAAGCGCGGCGTAACGCTGGATTGAGGCCCGTTGCCACTGAAAAGTCGCATAATCGGCCAGCGTCTCCGGCACCTCATCGCCATTGAGAACCAGACGATTGAGCATCAGCGCCAGGTCGGCGTCGGCAATGGACCATTCGCCAAATAAATTTTGCCCGCCGTGGGCCAGTAGCATGGCGGCGGTGGTAAACAGTTTTTCCGCAGATTGCTTGCCTGCCTCGCTGAGGGCCGGCATTTTCACCCCGCCAAACACCACGGCGGTCGATCGCTCTTCACGAATCGGCACCAGATCGCTGCGCAGCCAGGCCTGGATCTGCCGGGCGCGGGCGCGTTTTTGCAGATCATGCGGGTAAATGCGCTCCCACTCCGGCGGGGCGAAACGCTCATCCAGATACTCGGTAATCGCCGAGGACTCGCTCAGCGCGAAATCATCAACCTCCAGCAGCGGTACGCGACGGGTGGCGGTATAGCCCGTCCAGCCGGCCTGCAGATGTTCGCCGCGGTTCAGGTCGACGGTTTTAAGGCTAAAAGGCAGGCTCTTTTCCTGCAGGGCGACATAGACAGACATCACATACGGTGAGAAAAAATCGGCATCGGACCACAGGGTAATCACAGGCTGGCTCATGGCTTCCTCAAGGATGGTAGACAGGACAATAAGCCAACATAGCCTGGCTTGCCGGGGATGTCACTGCTCGTCCGCGAGTCAGCATCACCTGGCTGCCTCCAGACCGATGCGCCGCTCGCGGATTTCCTCCCGGGTTGCGCAGCTTCACCTATACTCGAACAGTTTGCGACCCACGACGGCGGGAAATATTATGATCGATCTCTACTATGCACCCACCCCAAACGGCCACAAAATCACCCTGTTTCTCGAAGAGGCGCAGCTGGCCTATCGGCTAATTCGGGTCGATATCGGCAAAGGGGAACAGTTTCATCCACAGTTTCTGGCGATTTCGCCGAATAACAAAATCCCGGCGATTGTCGACCATATGCCTGTCGATGGCGGGGCGCCGTTGAGCGTCTTCGAGTCCGGCGCCATCCTGCTCTATCTGGCGGAGAAAAGCGGCAAGCTGCTGAGCGGTGAGCTGCGGGAGCGCTATATTACTCTGCAATGGCTATTCTGGCAGGTCGGCGGTCTTGGGCCGATGCTGGGACAAAATCAGCATTTTGCCCACTCGGCGCCGCAAACGGTGCCCTATGCCATTGAACGTTTTCAGGTGGAAACCCAGCGACTGTACGGGGTTCTCAACCACCGTCTCGAAGCCAGTCCGTGGCTTGGCGGCGACCATTACAGCATCGCCGATATTGCCGCCTGGCCCTGGGTCAACAACCATGTCCGACAGCGTATCGATCTGGCGAACTATCCGGCGGTGCATAACTGGTATGAGCGCATTAAGCAGCGACCGGCGACCATTGAAGCGATGCTAAAAATTCAGCCTTATTAACCCCCTGCTCGCCCGTCGCGCTTTGTTGTATGATTGCAGAACTTACAACACGGAGGAAGCCTGCAATGTCTCAACCAGACGCCATTATTCGTATTAAGAACCTGCGCCTGCGTACTTTTATTGGAATTAAAGAGGAAGAGATCGCCAACCGCCAGGACGTGGTGGTGAATGTGGCGATTCACTATCCCGCCGATAAGGCGCGCGATAGCGAAGACATCAATGATGCGCTGAACTACCGCACCATTACCAAGCGCATCATCAGCCATCTTGAGAATGGCCGTTTCTCGTTGCTGGAAAAATTAACTCAGGATGTGCTGAATATCGCATGCGAACATCACTGGGTCACATATGCTGAAGTGGAGATCGATAAACTTCATGCGCTGCGCTATGCCGACTCGGTGTCAATGACCATGAGCTGGCGGCGATAACGATGTCAGGGAGGTGGTATGAAGATCCTGCTTACGGGTGGCACCGGCCTGATTGGCCGACATCTGATACCCCGGTTGCTGGAGCTGGGGCATAGCGTCACGGTTTCCACGCGGCACCCGGATAGCGCCCGCGCCCGCCTCGATCCGCGCGTCACGCTGTGGCGCGATTTCGAAGGCCATCACCACCTCAATGATATTGATGCCGTTATTAATCTGGCAGGTGAGCCCATAGCTGATAAACGCTGGACGGCCGAGCAGAAACAACGCTTGTGCCATAGCCGCTGGGATCTCACTCAGCGGCTGGTGGGCCTGATCCACGCCAGCGACACGCCTCCCTCCGTGCTGATCAGCGGGTCTGCCACCGGCTACTACGGCGATCTCGGCGAGGTGGTGGTGACCGAAGAAGAACCACCGCACAATGAGTTTACCCATAAGCTTTGCGCCCGCTGGGAGCAAATTGCCTGCGAAGCGCAAAGCGAACGTACCCGCGTCTGCCTGCTGCGCACCGGCGTGGTACTGGCCCCGCGGGGCGGTATTCTCGGCAAAATGACGCCCGCCTTTAAGCTCGGCCTCGGTGGGCCTATCGGCAGCGGCAGACAGTATCTGGCCTGGATCCATATCGACGATATGGTTAACGGCATTCTGTGGCTGCTGGATAACGATCTACGCGGTCCGTTCAATATGGTTTCTCCCTACCCAGTGCATAACGAACAGTTCGCCCACGCCTTGGGTCATGCGCTCAATCGACCAGCCATTTTCCGCGTTCCTGCCGCTGCTATTCGCCTGCTGATGGGTGAGTCTGCCGTCCTGGTGCTCGGTGGCCAGCGCGCGCTGCCTAAGCGTCTGGAAGCCGCTGGATTCGCCTTCCGCTGGTACGATCTGGAAGAAGCGCTAAAGGATGTGCTGAGTTAATGGCTGACACAGGGGAGCATTGGCTCCCCTGATTCCATTCTGCTGGCTCATGCTCCACGCCTGGATGGCGGCCTCACCCTGGCGCTGCAGCATCGCCATATTCACGACAAATAGCGCCCTTAATCGCCTGAATTCACCGCCAGCCGGCCGGTTCGCCGATGTTACCTGGCGAAGCAAAGTGCTAAGGTAGGCTTTTCTTTCTGCGTATTGACTGCTTTATGACAACCATCACCACACCACGCCTTTCGCTTACCCGCTTTGTTACCGATGACTGGCCCTTTTTTCTGCGCCTGCGCCAGGATCCGCTGGTGATGCGTTTTATGGGGGAAGTGTTAAGCGAGACGGCGCTACGCAGCGTATTTGCCAGCCGCTGTGCCGATCCCGGGGTGTTTGTTTTGCGTGATAAACGCGGCGACGCGCTGGGCGATATAGGGCTACGCATCAGTCCGAAAAATCCGCACGAGGCTGACGTCGGCTACGCCCTGTTACCGCAGGCTCAGGGAAGAGGCTATGCCAGCGAAGCGCTGCGCGCGATCTGCGATTATGGTTTCAGCACGCTGGGGGTGCAGGCCATCAATGCCTGGGTGCTGAGTGAAAATCATGGCTCATCGCGCCTGCTGGAGAAGCAAGGCTTTGTGCGCACCCAGGTGCTGGAGAAAGCCTATCATCTGAACGGCATCGATTACGATGACTGGATCTATCGGCTGGAGCGGGAAGTTCACCCGACGCCTACAGACGCCGGGTGAGCCGGTTATTTCAGCGACCCTTTCAGAAACTGCTGCAGGCGCGGGCTTTTCGGCGCGCCAAACAGCGCGTCCGGATGCCCTTCTTCTTCAATTTTGCCCTGATGCAGGAAAATAACATGCGAAGAGACGTGGCGGGCAAAGCCCATTTCGTGGGTCACCACCACCATGGTTTTTCCCTCTTCCGCCAGCTGCTGCATGATACGCAACACTTCGCCCACCAGTTCCGGATCCAGAGCGGACGTTGGCTCATCAAACAGCAGCACTTCCGGCTCCATCGCCAGCGCGCGGGCAATCGAGACACGCTGCTGCTGGCCGCCGGAGAGATGCACCGGGTATTTCGCCTGCTGACGTTCGTCAATCCCGACCTTGGCCAGGTATTTTACCGCGCGATCGCGCGCTTCCTGTTTGCTTAAGCCCAGCACCTGAATCGGCGCCTCCATGACGTTCTCCAGCACCGTCATATGGCTCCACAGATTGAAATGCTGGAACACCATGGTCAGGCGGGTGCGCAGCAGGCGCAGCTGGTTCTTATCAGCCACCTTCAGCTGGCCGTCCTTATCCCGCACCAGGCCAATATTCTGGCCACTGACGACGATCGTGCCTTCGCTCGGTTTTTCAAGGAAGTTAATGCAGCGCAAAAAGGTACTTTTTCCGGAACCCGATGAACCGATGATACTGATAACGTCCCCGGCTTTCGCCTGCAGGGAGACGCCCTTCAGCACCTCGTGTTCCCCATAGCGTTTGTGCAGATCGATAACGTTTAATTTATTGTCGGACATGGCGTTCTCAATGCGTCGAAGAAGGTTTGATATGCTGCAACCAGCGCTTTTCCGCTTTACGGAACAAGCTAATCAGCACATACGAGATAATTAAATAGAGCACCGCGGCGATGCCAAAGGCGGTGAACGGCTGATAGGTCGCGGAGTTAATATCGCGAGCGATTTTCAGCAGATCCGGCACCGTAGCGGTAAACGCCAGCGCGGTGGAGTGCAGCATCAGGATCACTTCGTTACTGTAGGCCGGTAGCGCAATGCGCAGCGCGGAAGGCAGAATAATGCAGCGGTACAGTTTGACGGACGAGAAGCCGTAGGCCCGTGCCGCTTCAATTTCTCCGGCGGGTACTGAGCGGATCGCCCCGGCGAAAATTTCAGTGGTATAGGCGCAGGTATTCAGGGTTAACGCCAGCACCGTGCAGTTTAGCCCGCTGCGGAAAAAAGCGTTCAGCAGCTCCGTGCCTTTGACGATTTCCAGGGTATACATGCCGGAGTAAAAAACCAGCAGTTGCACATACAGCGGCGTGCCGCGAAAGATGTAAGTGAACAACCAGATGGGGAACTGGATAAATTTATTGCTCGAGACGCGGCCAATGGCCAGAAACACCGCCAGAATGCCGCCCATCACCACCGAAGAGATCAGCAACCATAAGGTAATCGCCACGCCGGTAAAGCGATAGCCGTCGGTCCACAGCAGTGATTTCCAGTACTCCTGAATAATTTCAATCACAGGTCAGCCCTCTTCACGCCAACGGTATAGCGGCGTTCGAGCAGCAGCAGTACGCCATTAGAAAGGGTGGTAAACACCAGATAAATCAGGCCGCAGACGATGGCGAAATAGAACGGCTGCCAGGTGCTTTTCCCGGCCAGCTGCGTGGCTTTGACCACATCCTCCAGCCCCAGCAGCGAGACCAGCGCCGTTGCCTTGAGAATAACCTGCCAGTTGTTGCCGATCCCCGGCAGCGCGTAGCGCATCATCGCCGGGAACAGAATACGCCGGAACGTCTGCCCGCCGCTAAAGCCAAAGGCGGTAGCCGCTTCGATATGCCCCTTCGGCACCGCAAGGTAGGCGCCGCGGAAAGTTTCCGTAAAATAGGCACCATAGATAAAGCCGAGGGTAATAATCCCGGCGATCATCGGATCGATATCAAACTGCGCCATGCCCAGCGCATCGGTGACGCTGTTCAGCGCAATCTGCAGGCCATAGAAAATCAGCAGCATCAGCACCAGATCGGGCACGCCGCGAATCAGTGTGGTATAGCCTTCAAATACCAGCGCCAGAGGACGGTTGCTCGATAACTTTGCGCCAGCGCCCGCCAGCCCTATCAGGACGGCGAGAACGACCGAGCTGAGCGCAAGCTCCAGGGTGACGAGCGCACCCTGCAAAATAACCTGTGAAAACCCATACAGCATGCTGCCTACCCTGTCTGTCATTCACCATTGCGCGCGAAACGCACGCTATGGTGAGGCGTGAGAATTATTCGCCGTATACGTTAAAATCGAAGTATTTTTTCGCCAGTTTGTCGTAGGTGCCGTCCTTACGCATCTCTGCAAACGCCTTATTCAGCGCTTCACGCAGTTCGTTGTCTTCCTTACGCAGCCCCATACCGGTACCGACGCCGAACAGCTTCTCGTCTTTAATCGATGGTCCGCCAAACTGGTAATCTTTACCGATAGGCTGTTTCAGGAACCCTTCGCTGGCCGCGACCTCATCCTGGAACGCGGCGTCGATACGGCCGGCGGTCAGGTCGGAATAGATATTGTCCTGCCCCTGATAGGAGACAATTTCGATACCTTTCGGCGCCCAGTGCTCATTGCCATAGGTTTCCTGAGTCGTCCCCTGCAGCACACCCACGCGCTTACCCTTCAGGGTGGCGAGATCCGGCGTTACCGGGCTGCCTTTTTTCACCACCAGACGCGAATCTGCCGCGTACAGCTTGTCGGTGAAGGCAATTTCCTGCTGGCGCTTTTCGGTAATCGACAGCGAAGACATAATCGCGTCGATTTTCTTCGCTTTTAAGGAGGGGATCAGTGCATCCAGCGGGTTTTCAACAAAGGTACATTGGGTATTAATACGCTTACACAGCTCTTTTGCCAGATCGATATCAAAACCCACCAATTCCCCCTGCGCATTCTTCGATTCGAAGGGGGCATAAGTCGGATCGGTGCCAATACGAATTTTTTGCGGAATGGCGGCAAAGACTGTGGAAACGCTGGAAAGGGCCAGCGCTAAAGAGAGAGACAACGCCAGTTTTTTCATAACTATCCTCGACAGACTGTCATTCTAACGGGTTTATTAGAACTATTTACGCCAGTTATCGTGCCATTATTCGCCCCTTAAGGGCAAAGATTTATGCACCAGAAAGGCCGATTTTTTGCATCAGAAACGCTTAACTATGCATTTTTTAGCCAAAAAAATGGCTGCTTTTGCACTGAAATGATCCGCAGCGTGTTTGGATGCACCATTTTGGGGCATGGATACGAACCTGGCGGCAGGCCCACCCTATTGTGCGGGCCTGCAGCAGTCTTAGTCGCCGTACACGTTAAAATCGAAGTATTTCTTCGCCATTTTGTCGTAGGTGCCGTCTTTGCGCATCTCGCCCAGCGCTTTATCAAACGCGGCTTTCAGCTCGGCGTCGTCCTTACGCAGGCCGATACCGGTGCCGTCGCCAAAGTACTTTTTGTCTTTAACGGACGGGCCGGCGAAGGCGAAATCTTTCCCGGCAGGCTGTTTCAGGAAGCCTTCGCTGGCGGCGACTTCATCCTGCAGCGCCGCATCCAGACGGCCAGCTGCGAGATCTGAATAGATCAGGTCCTGGTTCTGGTAGGCCACCACGTCAACGCCCTGGCTGCGCCAGCGGTCATTGGCATAGGCTTCCTGAGTAGAACCTTGCAGCACCCCGACGTGCTTGCCTTTCAGCGCCTCCAGCGTCGGCTGGATCGGCGACCCTTTGGCGGCGATCAGACGCGAGTCAGCGGCATAAAGTTTGTCAGAGAAAGCGATCTCTTGCTGACGCTTCTCGGTAATGGAGAGCGAAGAGATGATGGCGTCAATTTTCTTCGCCTTGAGGGAGGGGATCAGGGAGTCAAAATCACTGCCGACCCAGGTACATTTCACCTTAATTCGGGAGCACAGTTCATTGCCTAAATCGATATCAAAACCAACAAAGTCCCCTTTTGCGTCTTTCGACGAAAATGGCGCATAGGTCGCGTCAGTGCCAATGCGAATGCTCTGCGGCAGAGCAGCAAACACGCTGGCTGTGCTGCTCATTCCCACGAGTAAAGAGAGAGCCAGAATCGTCTTCTTCATACAGTACCCTTAAGTGTCGTGTCGTGATGTGGTGCGTTGCTTGTTATGGTGATTGCCGATCAATCCTGCAGTTTTTGTGCCATCTTCCCGGTGCGTGCCGGGAACAGGGTTAAATTTGTTAAAATAAAGTTGCAGGATTGTCTTGGAAGGGAAGATACCAGCATTACTGGCGAAACCGCAGTGCCTCAGCGCAAAAAGACGAAATAAATGTCGAGGATTTGATCGGGACGACAAATTTGCACCACTGCGGCGCAAGCGTACATTGACTGCACTTATTTAGTGCAATCCTGTGCCCCCTGCCAGCGAGTAAACAAGTCTTGAGACAGGCTAATATCGAACTGATCGAGCACCCGGTTGACGGTTTGGTTGATGACATCATCCAGGCTTTGCGGCCGATGATAAAAGGCCGGCACCGGCGGCATTATCACCGCCCCGAGCTCCGCGGCCTGAACCAGTAGTCGCAGATGGCCGAGATGGAACGGGGTCTCCCGCACGCAGAGCACCAGCGGACGACGCTCCTTCAGCACAACATCGGCCGCCCGCGTCAATAGGCCATCCGTATAGCTATGGACAATGCCAGAGAGCGTTTTCATTGAGCAGGGTAAAATCACCATCCCGGCGGTTTTAAACGAACCGGAAGAGATACTGGCGGCGATATCGCGGGCGTCATGCACCACATCGGCCAGCGCCTGCACGTCGCGCACGCTGAAGTCGGTCTCGAGGGCCAGCGTTTGCCGTGCCGCCTGGCTGAGGATCAGATGGGTCTCAATCTCCGGCACATCCCGCAACACCTGCAGCATCCGCACGCCATAGATAGCGCCGCTGGCGCCAGAAATGCCAATAATCAGTCGTTTCACGTTCTGTTACCCCTTGCGCGTGTGCCGCAGACTTTGCCGGATTATAGCCTGTGGCGCAACTATTGATGCGCAGTTGAGGGGCGAAAAAAAGCCCGCCGTCCCTCAGGAGCGGCGGGCCGCGACGCGCGAACGGGTTAACCCTCGTTGTGCATCTCGAGGTTTTCGACTTCGTTCTGCAGCTGGACCGCTTTGGCATCATCGTTACGCAGGGAGTCAAGATAGTCGAGGTACTGCTGGTCGACATCCCGGGTCACATATACGCCGTTGAAGACAGAACATTCAAACTGTTGAATATCCGGGTTCTCCGCGCGCACTGCGTCGATCAGATCGTTGAGATCCTGGAAAATCAGGCCATCGGCGCCGATGATCTGGCGGATCTCATCCACTTCGCGGCCATGGGCGATCAGTTCGTTGGCGGTCGGCATATCGATACCATACACGTTCGGGAAACGAATTTCCGGCGCAGCGGAGGCCAGATACACTTTTTTCGCCCCCGCTTCGCGCGCCATCTCAATGATCTGCTCCGAGGTGGTGCCGCGTACAATGGAATCATCGACCAGCAGCACGTTCTTATCGCGGAATTCCGCACGGTTGGCGTTGAGCTTACGGCGAACAGATTTACGACGCAGCTGCTGACCGGGCATGATAAACGTCCGGCCGACGTAGCGATTCTTCACAAAGCCCTGACGATAAGGTTTGTCGAGAATGCGGGCGATTTCCAGCGCGATGTCGCAGGAGGTCTCCGGGATCGGGATAACGACGTCAATATCCAGATCTTCCCACTCGCGGGCAATCTTTTCGCCCAGCTTAGTCCCCATGTTGACGCGGGCGCTGTAGACGGAAATTTTGTCAATAAACGAGTCCGGACGGGCAAAATAGACGTACTCGAACAAGCATGGGTTGCTGACCGGATTGTCGGCACACTGACGGGTATACAGCTGGCCTTTCTCAGTAATATAGACCGCTTCGCCCGGCGCGACATCGCGCAGGAATTCAAAACCAAGCGTATCAAGCGCCACGCTTTCCGAGGCCACCATATACTCAGTGCGACCGTCGCCAACGTCACGTTTACCCAGCACCAGCGGACGAATGCCGTTAGGGTCGCGGAAGGCCACCATGCCATGACCGATGATCATCGCGACGCACGCGTACGCGCCGCGGATCAGGCGGTTGGTCGCCGCAATCGCAGCGAAGATGTTGTCCGCTTCCAGCGGGTAGTGACGGAAGTTATCCAGCTCACTGGCGAAAATATTGAGGAGGATTTCGGAATCAGAGGTGGTATTGATATGGCGGCGTTTTTCTTCAAACAGCTTTTTACGCAGCTCGTGCGCATTGGTCAGGTTGCCGTTATGCGCCAATGTGATGCCATACGGCGAGTTAACGTAAAACGGCTGCGCCTCGGAGGCGCTGGAGCTGCCCGCCGTAGGATAACGCACGTGGCCAATACCCATATTGCCCTGCATACGCTGCATGTGGCGGGCTTCGAATACGTCGCTTACCAGCCCGTTAGCCTTACGCAACCGGAAGCAGTTGTTGGCATCAATGGTGATGATGCCAGCGGCATCCTGTCCACGGTGCTGGAGCACCGTTAGCGCATCATAAATCGACTGGTTAACCGGCATAACACCGGCGATACCGACAATACCGCACATACGTCTTTTCCTCGTTCAGCAACGACCCAAAGTCTATACTTTAGGCAAGAAACTTGACGAGCTTTGCAGGTATTCAAAAAACCATCTGATGACAGGGGTAAAATAGGGAATAAACTGCGACTGATGCCAGTCATCGCTCTTCGCCATCCCGGTAAAGGTGTCCAGGAAGAACAAGATAGCGGCGATGATCAGCACCCCACGTAGCGCGCCGAAGCAGATCCCCAATACCCTGTCGGTTCCTGACAAACCGGTCTTCTCCACCAGCTGGCCTATCACATAGTTCACGATAGCGCCAACGATGAGCGTCACGATAAACAGCGCCGCAATAGCAATCCCATTTCGAACCCGTTCATCCTCAAAGCCCGTAAACCAGACAGACAGGTCAGCGTAGTAATGGCTGGCGACATAAAACGCGCAACCCCACGTCACTAACGATAAAGCTTCGCGAACAAAGCCGCGGATCAGGCTGACCAGGCAAGAAAGACCCAGCACCGCCATAATGGCGTAATCAATCCAGACCATATACGTCCCACGATTTACGCCCTGTCGTCCAGTTCGGGGCGCATTCTAACAGAAAAAGAAAACGTTTGCGTAGGGATTTCCATGCCCTACAGAAATAAAAATGGCGCTGAAAAAACATTCAACGCCAGACTGCCTTTCGCCTCTTGAGGGCGGCTGAGACAGGGTTTGCGGGGCGTTTCTCCCCGCCACGTTCTCTCCGCATGGCGGAAAAAACAATCAGTTTGGGGTGAAGCCCATCACGACCCCGCTAAGCCCGGAGATCTGCTGTAGATCGCCCAGCTGGCCTTTCAGCTTGTCTTTTGACGCATCCGGGCCGACGAGGATGCGGGTAATTTTACCCTGTACCGGCGTCGAAGGCGACGTATAGACTTTGAACCCCGAGGCCCGCAGTTTACCCACAATCTCATTCACCTTATCGGCGTTCTTCAACGCGCCCAGCTGAACCACATAGGCTTTCCCGGTCGGCGCCGGCAGGGCCGCCTGCTGCTGCGGTGGCTGTTGCTGCTGTGGCTTAGCCGGCGGCGGCGTTGGCGTCGCGGCCTGCTGTTGCGGCTGCGGCTGTGGTTTCGGCTGCGGCTTGGGCTGCGGTTTCGCGGCCACCACCGGCTCCTGAACGTCATCGAAGCTGTTGCTGTTCACCGGAATACGCGATGGATCTAACGATGGCGCGGCGGCATCGCCCGCCCGCACCTCTTCCGCCGCTCCTTCCGGCGGTTGCGAAGGCAACGCCTGGGTCGCCGCTGGCAACATATCCGGTTCATCGCGATCGCCCGGTTTCGGCACCAGCGGGATCGCGGCAAACTCATCCTGGTAATGCTTTTTCTGCCCGTCCAGCAGCCCTGGCAGGATAATCACCCCCAGCGCCACCAGCACGATTGTCCCGACTAAACGGTTCTGAAACTTACTCGCCACCGATTCTCCCCGCGTCTATCTCTTCCATAACCTGCGCTACGGTGTGAAACGAACCACACACCAGCACGGTATCTTCCACTTTAGCGTCAGCCATGGCCGCATGCCACGCCTGCGCCACGCTGGTATAGACTGTGCCGCCACGCAAATGTTCCACCAGCTGCTCCGCCGTCGCGCCGCGCGGGCCTTCCAGCGGCGCGCAGTACCAGGCGTCGACTTCCGGGGCCAGATTGGCCAGCGTACCGGCAATGTCCTTATCATGCAGCATACCAATAACCGCCAGCACGCGTCCCGTTTTCGCTAACGTTTTGAGACGCCCGGCGAGATAGGCCGCCGCGTGCGGGTTATGCGCTACATCGAGGATCACCCGCGGGGCATCGCTGATTATCTGAAAACGGCCCGGCAGCATCGCGTCGCGGACCCCATCGCGTAGGATGGCGTCATCCACGGCAAGCCCGCTGGCGCGCAGCGCCGCCACGGCCGTCGCCGCATTCGGCAACGGCACCTGAGGCAACGGCAGGCGGCTTAACGCCCCGGCCGCGTCGCGGAAGGACCAACTCTCGTCCTCCACCTCATAGCACCAGTCGACGCCGCGGCGCTGGAGCAGCGCGCCCTTCTCGCTGGCCACGTCGGCAATGGTGTGCGGCATATCCGGCTCACCCACCACCGCCGGTTTACCGGCGCGAAAGATACCCGCTTTTTCCCGGCCGATACTTTCGCGATCCGGCCCCAGCCAGTCGGTATGATCGAGGGCGATGCTGGTGACCACCGCGACGTCGGCATCTACGATATTGGTGGCGTCGAGACGGCCACCCAGCCCGACCTCAAGGATCACCACATCCAGCTGCGCCTGCTTAAACAGCCATAGCGCCGAGAGCGTGCCGTACTCAAAATAGGTCAACGAGATGTCACCGCGCGCGGCTTCGATTTCAGCAAACGAGGCCGTATGCGCGGCCTCCGGCAGTTCCGCTCTCTGAATGCGCACGCGTTCGGTGTAGCGCACCAGATGCGGGGAGCTGTAGACCCCCACTTTATAGCCGGCCGCCATCAGGACGGTTTCCAGCGTGCGGCAGGTGGTGCCTTTGCCATTGGTGCCCGCGACGGTAAAAACAAATGGCGCCGGTTTAACGATATCCATCTGCCCGGCGACCTCGCTGACGCGCGCCAGCCCCAGGTCGATGGTTTTACTGTGCAGATGTTCCAGATAAGAAAGCCACGTAGCCAGGGGCGACGTGGCCTGAGGAATAGGATCTTTTTCCATGATGCCCGTAAGAATTGACGGTTAACGCGTATGAATAAAAAAGGGCAGCGCCGCCAGGCCCTGCCCTCTGCTTTATCAGGCCTCAGGTTCCTGATCCGGTGCCGGCGGCACCACCACGCCTTCATGAGGCGCTTCCGAAACGGCAACCGGCGCCGGCAGGTTCATCAGCTTCGCCAGAATGCTGGCCAGCTTGAGACGCATTTCCGGGCGGCGAACGATCATATCGATCGCCCCTTTTTCAATCAGAAACTCGCTGCGCTGGAATCCCGGCGGCAGCTTCTCGCGTACGGTCTGCTCAATTACGCGAGGACCGGCAAAGCCGATCAGCGCTTTCGGCTCGGCAATGTTCAGATCGCCCAGCATCGCAAAGCTCGCCGATACGCCGCCCATGGTCGGGTCGGTCAGCACGGAGATGTACGGCAGCCCGCGCTCCTGCATTTTCGCCAGTGCGGCGGAGGTTTTCGCCATCTGCATCAGCGACATCAGCGCTTCCTGCATACGGGCGCCGCCGGAGGCGGAGAAGCAGATCAGCGGGCAGTTGTCTTCCAGCGCCTGCTCCACGGCGCGCACAAAGCGTGCGCCGACGACGGAACCCATCGAGCCCCCCATAAAGGAGAACTCAAAGGCGGCGGCAACCACCGGCATCGCGTAGAGCGTACCTTTCATTACCACCAGCGCGTCTTTCTCGCCCGTCTCTTTCTGAGCGGACGCCAGGCGGTCTTTGTATTTTTTTGAATCGCGGAACTTCAGCACATCTTTTGGCTCAAGTTCGCTACCCAGTTCTACCAGAGAACCTTCATCCAACAGGCTATGCAGGCGATTACGCGCCGACATGCGCATATGGTGATCGCACTTAGGACAAACCTCCAGGTTGCGCTCCAGCTCGGCGCGGTAGAGTACCTGACCGCAGCTATCGCACTTGGTCCATACACCCTCAGGAATGCTCGCCTTGCGGGTGGGAGTGATGTTGCTTTTAATTCGTTCAATCCAGCTCATTGATAACCTTTCTGCCTGAACCTGGTCGATGCCAGTTTTGTCGTAAGGGGCGCATAATGCCATTTTTGCCTCTTACAGACCATGAATGTTGCACATTAAATCATATCATCCCGGAACATGGGATAAAAAAGTGGTCAAACCGCTGCGCGCGACGATCATGCTCGGTCACGCGCAGCGCAGGGCGAACTACTTCGCCTGCTTTGACGCCGCCCGCTTATGGCGGATGATCTCAATCACACCCGGCAGGACGGAGAGGACGATGATCGCCACGATCAGCAGCTTCAGGTTCTCCTGCACCACCGGCAGATCGCCAAACAGATAGCCGGCGTAGGTGAACAGCAGCACCCACAGCAGCGCCCCGACCACGTTATAGGCTGCAAAATGACGATAGGACATATGCCCCATTCCCGCCACAAACGGCGCGAAGGTTCGGACTATCGGCACAAAGCGCGCCAGGATAATGGTTTTTCCGCCGTGACGTTCATAGAAGCTATGGGTTTTATCCAGATAGCTACGACGGAAAATCTTCGAGTTCGGATTACTAAACAGCTTCTCGCCGAACAGTCGGCCAATGGTGTAGTTGACCGCATCGCCGACGATGGCTGCGATGACCATCAGCAGTACCATCAGGTGAACATTGAGATCGTTCGTCGGCAGCGCCGAGAGCGCGCCCGCGACGAACAGCAAGGAATCGCCCGGCAGGAATGGCGTCACCACCAGCCCGGTTTCGCAGAACAGAATCAAAAACAGAATGGCATAAACCCAGACGCCGTACTGGGCAACCAGTTCGGCAAGGTGCACATCAATATGCAGGATGAAATCAATTAAAAAGTGAATCAAGTCCATGTTTGTCTTTACCCTTAATGACTCTATTAGTCCGCCAGAAACAGCGGGCCCATTGGCAGCACCGGTAAATCATAGTGGGCCGGGTAATCCACCGACACCAGATACAACCCTTCCGCTTTTGCCGTTGCCGCAGCGAGCGTCCTGTCTTTTGCTGCCAGCAGTTCTGCCATCCAGCTCTCCGGCTGGTTTCCGGCCCCGACTTCCATCAGGCTGCCCACAATATTCCTGACCATATGATGTACAAAGGCATTCGCTTTGATATCCACCACCACATACGCGCCGTAGCGGGTAACGTTAATATGCATCACATTCCGCCACGGGGTACGCGACTGGCACTGTACCGCGCGAAACGAGGTAAAGTCATTCTCGCCCAGCAGACACTGCGCAGCGCGCTGCATGCGCTCGGCGTCGAGCGGCTGGTGAAAATGCGTCACGCCATGACTTAGCACCGCCGGGCGCAGGCGATGATTATAGATGACGTAGCGATAACGGCGCGCCGTGGCGCTGAACCGGGCGTGAAAATCCGCCGGCACATGTTTAACCCAACGCACCGCGATGTCACCAGGTAAATTCGCATTTACCCCCAGCGTCCAGGCGGCATCTTTACGCTGCGCCCGGGTTTCGAAATGCACCACCTGGCCGGTGCCATGGACACCGGCGTCGGTGCGGCCAGCGCAAAAGACGGTAATCGGTTCGTTCGCCACCTGCGAGAGCGCCTTTTCCAGCTTCTCCTGCACACTGCGCACTTCGTTTTGCCGTTGCCAGCCGTAATATTTGCTACCGTCGTACTCGATGCCCAGCGCGATTTTAAAGATCGGCTGTTGCTCCATCTCAGACATCAGTACAGGTACTCCTCAATCAGCTTCTCGGCGATTTTCACCGCCATCAGCGCCCCGCCGAAGCGCACGTTATCCGCGACGGACCAGAACTGAATCTGCTCCGGCATGCCGTAATCGTTATGCACGCAGCCGATGGAGAGACGAGCGTTGCCGGAGGCATCGCCAACCTGGGTCGGGAATTCTCCCTCTTCAGAAAGTTCGATATCCTCACCGCGGGTAAAGGCGTCACGCGCCTCTTCCGCCGCCAGCGGACGCATCGCTTCAAAGTTCACCATCTGCGCATGGCCGTAGAAGACCGGCGACTGGACCACGTTGGCGGAGATCATCAGCCCGTCATCCTGAAGAATTTTGCGCGCTTCATCGACGATACGGCGCTCTTCGCGCACGCTACCTTCCCGATCCGGCAGCAGCGGCAGCATGTTGAACGCCAGCTGGCGGCCAAAGAAATCGTCTTCATCGATGGGGATGCCGTTCAGCAGCTTGGCGCTCTGCCCTGCCAGTGCATCCACCGCTTTTTTCCCCTGCCCCGAGGCGGAGAGCAGGTTGGTGACACTGATCCGCGATAGTCCCCCCTGGTCGATAAGCGGCTTGAGCGCCGTCAGCAGCTGGCTGGTCAGGCTATTGGGCACGGCAATCAGATTGCGGTTGCGGTAATCGCCTAACACGAACGGATTCACGTCCGGCACCACCAGCGGTACGTCTGGCTCCAGCGCAAACAGGCCGCTGAGATCGATAACCAGACACCCGGCGTTGGTGGCGTCTTCAATATACGCCGCGCTGGCTTCGACGCCGGCGGCGAAGAAAGCCAACTGGGCCTGGGTCCAGTCAAACTCGGCAGCGTCTTTGACGATCACTGACTTGCCACCAAAACGCAGATGTTCGCCCGCGCTTTCATTGCGCGCCAGAGCAAAAATCTCCCCCACCGGGAACTGGCGTTCAGCAAGAGTTTCGAGCAGGGCTTCGCCTACGGCGCCCGTTGCGCCCAGTACGGCAATATTCCAGCCTTCAGACATGGTGGTTTACTCCAGAAATAAAGCGGCCCTGCCGGAGTATCCGGCAGGGGCATTAAGAAGACATTAACGAACAGGATGATGCACAGCGTTAAAACCGAGCTGGCGCAATAGCGTCGCCGCCTGCGCATCGCTGCACTGTACGTACAGCGAAGACCATTCGCGGCGTTCCTGATAGTTTTTACGCAGCTTGTCAAATTCACCGGCGACGCCGGCCACCTTCCGCAGCGGCGCATCATCGCGGCGCACATCATACACCAAGTGGACCAGCCTTTTCAGCGTCGGCTGATCGAGCGGCCCATGCAGGGTGATGCGGCCAAATTCCGGCGCTGGCAACAGGGTATCCAGCGCCACCTGCTGCGGATGGCCGATAAAGGCGCTGTAGGCTTCAAAAACCTGCGTCGTCCCGCGCGCTTTCCCTTCGAGGGTGTAGCCGGCGATATGCGCGGTACCGATATCCACTCGCTTAAGAAGCTCTACGTTAAGATCCGGCTCCGGCTCCCAGACGTCCAGCACTACGCTCAGCGGCTGTCCAGCTTCCAGCCGTTTCAGCAGCGCAGCGTTATCCACCACCGGTCCGCGGCAGGCGTTGATCAAAATCGATCCTGGCTTCAGACGGCTAATCAGCGACTCATCCGCCAGATGCAGAGTTTTATATGGCCCTTCTTTATACAGTGGGGTATGGAAGGTGAGGACATCAGCTTCCTGAACCAGCGCATCGAGGGAGCGGAAATCGCCTTCGTCTCCGCGATCGGCGCGCGGCGGATCGCAGAGCAGCGTTTTGATCCCCAGCGCTTCCAGCCGTTTTTGCAGTCGTCCACCGACGTTGCCGACGCCGACGATCCCGACGGTACGATCGCGCAGCGCGAAACCGTCGCGTTCGGCCAGCATCAGTAGCGATGAAAAGACATACTCCACCACCGCAATGGCGTTGCAGCCGGGCGCCGCGGAGAAACCAATCCCTGCCTGCTGCAGCCACGCCTGATCGACGTGATCGGTGCCAGCGGTAGCGGTGCCGACGAACTTAACGGCCTTACCGGAGAGCAATGCTTCATTGACCCGGGTGACCGAGCGTACCATTAAGGCATCCGCATCGGTCAGGGCCTCAGCCGGGACCGGACGCCCCGGAACCGCTTGCACATCGCCTAAACGGCTAAAAAGCTCACGGGCATAGGGCATATTTTCATCAACGAGGATTTTCACAGTTCAGTACCTGTCTGAGAACGAGAGTTAACCGGGGAAGTGTGCCATAATCTGGCCGCCAGGCATACTCATCACCTGGTTCCAGCACCGCGATATCGAAAGGATGAATCATGACGCACCCCCTTGCAGATATGCCAGACCGCCCTCCGGGGCGAGGTCCATCAGGCACTGCCGCCACCGGCGAACCTTCGCTTTCCATGCAGCAACGCACCGTCCTGGAGCGACTGATCACGCGCCTGGTGGCGCTGACCTCGCAGCAGAATGCGGAAGTGTGGGCCTGCGTCAAGCATGATCTCGGACTGAAAGGCGACACGCCGCTGCTGGCCTGCCATTTCAGCGCCGCGGAGGCCAGTCTCAATCAGCGTTTAGCCGCCGCTCAGGACAATCATCATCATCGTCAGACGCTGGCGCAGCTCAGCGATCTGCTGGGTCAGGGCAATAACCGTCAGGCGGTCAGCGATTATATTCGTCAACATTATGGGCAAACGGCGCTGCATGCGTTAAGCCAGCCGCAGCTGGAGAACATTCTGCACCTGCTGCAGCGCGGCCAGCTATCGATCCCGCAGCCGCAGCAGCGCCCGCCGACCCTGCGCCCGCTGTTGCCGGCCGAGCACAACACGCTCAATCAGCTGGTGACTAAGCTGGCGGCTGCCACCGGCGAACCGAGCAAACTGATTTGGCAATCCATGCTGGAACTTTGCGGCGTCAAATCCGGAGAGCTTATCCCGGCGACGCACTTCACGCCGCTTTCATACTGGCTGCAGGCGCGGCAAACGCTGAGTGCGCAAAGCGCGCCCACGCTCACCTCGCTGCAGGGTGCGCTCAAGCAGCCGCTGGAGGCCGCAGAATGGCAAAAGATTGTCGACTTTGCGCGTCGCAGCTGGCAGGTCACCCCGCAGACGACGCTGAGCCCAGCGCAGATCCTGGCGCTGTTGAACAAGGTGTTTGTGCTGCGGGTAGCCCGCGCCCAGGAGACGCTGGCCATCCCGCAGGAAGAGCCCGCGCCGAAACGAGCGTGGGCCGCTAAGCCGTGGCAGCTGGCGCTAGGCGGTGTGCTGATCCTGCTCCTCCTGCTTTGGCTCCTGCTGTAGCCCACACCGTAGGAAAGCGCGCCCGCCTCATGCGGGCGCCCGTTAAGTGATTTGCCGGTTACCACCACACCTCGGCCTGAACGCCAACCATAAACTCATCTTTGCTGTCGTCGTTGAACGCAAACTGCGACAACTGGTTATCGAGAATATTGATATACGTACCATAAAAGCGAATTTCAGGACGTGACCCCAGCAGGCTCGGCCCAACCTTCAGCGCATGGTACAGCGTCGTTTTATACGCTGACTCCTGCAGATCGTCGCCCTGACGGGTGTTGTTTTTCTGGGTAAACCACCCCAGCTCGACCCCGGTCTGGTTCCAGGTGTCCCATATCCACGCCGGGCGGATCACCGCGCGCAGGCTGTCGAAATCGCTGTGCGCTCCGCTTTCATAGCTATACACATCATTGCCATGGGCCCACACCAGCGAATTGGCCATGATAATGCGATCGGCGAGATACATTTCCCCCTGCGAGATCAGACGCCAGGCCACGCCGTTGGTATGATCACCATAGTAATAGCGTCCGCTGGCCATGGAGTTACTGGCGCCGGAGAAGTTGGCGAAACTGCTGGCGTACGAGTTGTTCGCCACCTGCAGCGTAAATTCGTTAAAGCCCTTGCGCTCCAGCTCCTGACGAATAATGGCGGTGGCCATCCAGGTATCTTTGAACCGGAAGTAGCTGTTGTTATCCTCGTTTCTCTCCTGCTCGTCATTTTTATTCGCGAACGCATATTTGCCCATTAGCGACAGAGACCCCGACTGCCACAGGGGAATATTGCGATAGCGCAGGTCGACTGAGTTGGTGTTCATCTGAGTGGTTTGTGTGAAATCTCGTGAATATACGTCGACATCGTTCCGGCTGACGGACGCATCCAGCTGACCAACCCCCAGCGCCCAGTTCTGGATCCCGACCCCGGCCGCAACGTCGGTGGTCAGTGACTTCCAGTCCAGCATCTGAATTTCATACTCGGGCAGTTTATGTTTGCCGACCCAGAAATCCGCCTCTGGCGCGAACGGCAGGAAACCTTTGGTGGTCAGGTAAATATCACTAAACTGCAAAATGCTGTCGTTATCTTTGCCACCAAACCAGGCGTCGTTATACTGCTCGCCGACGTTACCGTCGTAAGTCACAACGGCATTCGCCGTTTTGCCATCCTGGTTATAGACCCGCTGATTCAATGTTAAGTCGAACCAGCCACTCATTTCATTACCGAAACGACCCAGCGAGCCGGGGGCGTAGGTCTGCGACGATCCGTGATTTGATGTTCCCCAGCCGGAACGGAAGTACCCCTGGTAGCTAAAGCCAATATCATCTTTAACAAATTTACTGATGTCCTTCAGGGTGACGCTTTCCAGTTTCGGCTTCTGGCCTTCGGTATCAATAACCGCCACCTGCTGAGTGGCTTTCACCTGCACCGGGGCCGCTTTTTTACTCAGTTCATTATTTTCATTGGCTATATTTTCCGCCACCGGCGACGTTGCTGTTGGATAACCCGTCGTGACATGACGTTTTTCATTCTCCTTAATACTTTTTTGTAATTCGGCCACCTTACCTTTATAGGTCGATAATTGTGATTGCGTTTTTTGTAGCTCTTTTTTATTCGCCGAAAGTTCAGACTCCAGTAATTCCAGACGCTGTTCGATGGTTAATTTAGCCGCCATCACATCACTTGTCGAAATAGCCAGCAGTACCGATAAAGACAATAAGCTCACCTTCAATTGACTTGAATACATAGGGTACCTTTACATATTGTTATAATTGGCCTTCAGCCAGAACGGCTGAAGGCGGGTAAATCAGGCAGAGCGCTCCTGGCGCAGGGCAATAATTTCTTTGGCTAAATCCTGGCACAGCATCGCGGTCATTAAGTGATCCTGGGCGTGCACCAGAATAAGGTTAACGGTGATTTTTCCGCAGCCTTCGTCCTCACCTATCAACGCCGTTTGGATCTGATGCGCTGCCCGACAGGCCGCTTCCGAGCTGGCCATCAAATCCGCTGCCCGCTCCCATTCCCGCTGCCGGGAGGCGGCAATCGCCTCCATGGCGTCTGAGCGCGCCTGACCGGCATAAATCAGCAACTCCATGACCGTACTTTCATCTGCAAACATCGCCATCCTCCTGATCCGTCGCCGCCGCGGTATTGACCTTGTTGGCGGCAATCACAAACGGTAAGTAAATCAATGTTGAAACCGCGAGACACAAAATGCCGACAAACAGCGCCAGCCAGTTGCCGCCAGTGCCAAAGAAGGCGATAAGCGGCCCGGGCGTGGTCCAGGGTACGGCGTAAGCAATCGGCGGAATAAACTCCATGCTAATAAAGAAATAACCGATCAGTGAATTCACAAATGGCACCAGAATAAACGGGATCACCAGGATAGGGTTAAGCACAATCGGCAGGCCAAACATCACCGGTTCATTGATGTTAAACAGGCCCGGCACGAAGGCCATTTTTGCCAGGTCACGGTAGTCTTTGCGCCGGGAGGCAATAAAGATGGCCAGTAACAGGCCCAGCGTCATACCCGACCCGCCGCAGTTGGCAAACGCATCGTTGATGCCAGTCCATGTGATGGGGTACGGCGCTCCCCAGGTGCTGCCATGCGAGGCGGCATAGGAGAGATTTTCGAGGTTGGCTTCCGAGAAGATGGTCTCGCGGATGGCGGCCACGGTGTTCGGCCCATGGATCCCCAGCACCCACAGGAAATTCGCCACCAGCCCCAGCACCAGAACCGTCACGATGTTGGTCCCCATATCCTTCAGCGGGGCCTGAATAAGGGTATAGATCAGATCGTTAAGACCGTTAGGCGAAATACGCGTCAACAGATAGTTGAGGATCGAAAAGAAGATCATCACGAAGAAAATCGGCAACAACACCTTAAAGGAACGCGCCACCGCCGGCGGCACCGCAGCCGGCATCGTGATGGTCACCCTTGGGTTGCGCGCCAGGCGGCAAAAGACTTCACTGGAAATCAGCGCGACGATAATCGCCACAAACAACCCCTGCGGGCCAAGATATTTGGTCGCCAGATAGGCCTGGCCATCGATGATGGTATAAGGCGTGTACACCACAAAAAAGGCGCCGATCGCCGTCAGGCCGCACAGGAGATCGTCCTGCTGATAGCTGATCGCCATATTGCGCGCCACCAGAAAGGTGATCAATATCGCCATAATATTGACCGAACCGTTCATTACCGGGGTGAAAATCTGCTGCGCCTCCGCGAGGTGGGGGAATATCGCCCCTAAATGCAGAATACTGGCGATAAATCCGTCAGGCGACAAAATAGCAAAGTTGATAAGAATAATCAGCGAACTGGCCATGACGATGGGAAACGAAAGAATAAACGCATCGCGAATCGCTGAAACGTGGATCTGAGAATTTAACTTAATCGCGACAGGCACGAGGATTTTTTCCATGCCGCGCTCAAAGGTATCCATGAAACTCATGACGAACCCTTATTCATAATAATTTATTAACGTCATCGTGTTTTTTAGCCGCAGCAGCCCAGGGCAGCAACGAAAGTACCCACACGATAACGGGGATAAATGAGAAAACTATTGGTTTGCCAATAATGCCAGCGCACTTTCCAGAACAGCTTTACCGTCCATTTGCCCATAATATTTCATATCAATCACCGCCACGGGTATTTTTCCCTGAGCCACCTCTTCTATTTCCTTTTTTTGAAAGCGGACCTGTGGTCCCAAAAGGACGACATCTACTTCATTGTTCTTAATTTTTTCTTTAGCTTCAGAAATGGCCAGCGCATTGATATTAACCTGAGCCTTAATATTTTCAGCCTGCTCCTGCATGCGTTTCACCAGCATACTGGTCGACATTCCCGCCGCACATACTAATAATATATTTTGCATTACCCCTTCCTGTTTTATTTATGACCTCAATTGACGAGCACTTTAATAATTGTTAATTTTCTTAACCGCGGTTTTGATCACAGTTAGCCATACCAAAGTGGTGCAGAAGCAAAGCAAAAAATGAACGTCTTGCCCTGTATTTAACAACATACGTTAGCAAACCCATGTTTCCAAAGGGATTGTGGAGGTTCAAAAGTGGTTTACAAAAATATCGTCAATTTGCTTAAAAACAAAATTAATAGCCCGTTTTACAACATTGGCGATCTTCTGCCGGCCGAAAAAGAGTTGGCAGAACTTTATGATGTTTCACGCAATACGTTACGTAAGGCGCTGAAAACCCTGGAAGAGGATGGTTTAATCGAACGCCGACATGGCTCAGGTACATGGATTAGAAATAAGCATTTCCAGGCGTCGGTGACACACCTAGACAGTTTTACCGAAATTGCCCGTAATCAGGGGAAAACGCCCTCCAGCCAGATCCTCAAATTCGAGTTACAGCCAGCGTCGGAGGAAATTGCCCGTGGACTGCAATTGCAGCATGGCGAAGCGGTATATTATGCTAAGAGATTACGTTTTATCGATAATATTGCCATGCAATTAGAAGAAACCTGGCTCTCCGCGACCCGTTTTCCCGATCTGACCATCGCGCATATGAAGAAATCGAAGTTTTCATATATAGAAAACGAATGTGGAGTAAGAATAAATGGATGTTACGAATCAATAGTGCCGGTGCTCCCAACGCCTGAGCTGGCAACCCTCCTGCATATCAGCGCTAAAGATCCGATTATCCGCATGCAGACGCAGGCGATTGATGAACACCACCAGCCTATCGATTATTCCATTCTGTATACCAATATGTTTGAATTCCAGGTGAAGTATTATCTGCCGCGACAGACGGCGTCCGGTCTGCCCGCAAGCAAGACCGGACAATAACTTAACCCTGGCGGCGAAAAGAGACGAGGGTGACGAGGATCCCCAGCGCCGCACAGAGGGCGCCGGCAAGGAACACCGACGAGTAGCCCAGCGAGGTCGCCAGCAGGCCGGTCAGCGGCCCGGTCAGGCCATAGGAGATGTCCTGAAAGGCCGCATAGCCGCCGAGCGCGGTGCCGCGCACCTGCGCCGGGACGCGCTTCACCACCTCCACGCCGAGCGACGGGAAAATCAGTGAGCAACCGCATCCGGTTAGCGCCGCACCGGCCAGCGCCAGCCAGGCATTCGGCGCCAGCCCCAGCAGGGTCAGACCAACCGCCTCTATCATCAGCGAAACCATCGCCACCCTGACGCCGCCAAACCGGTCCGGCATCCAGCCAAACAGAATACGCATCACGACGAAGGCGCCGCCAAACGCCGTCAGGGTAAAGCCGGCCATCGGCCAGCTATGGCTGGCGAAATAGAGGGAAACGAAGGTGCCGATCACCGCAAAACCAACGCCCTGCAGGCCCAGGCCAATGCCTGGCCGCCAGATCATGCCGATGACGCTCCATAATGAAGGCCGCTCGCCACCGTGAGCCGCCACTTTGCGCACGGTACCGTTAATAAGCCAGGCAACGAGCGGTAATCCCATGGTGACGCAGGCCAGCACCGCCACGCCGAAATGGCTATAGATCAATAATCCCAGCGGGGCGCCCACCGCCAGCGAACCGTACATCGCCATGCCATTCCATGACATCACTTTGCCGGAGCGGGCCGGCCCCACCAGCCCCATCCCCCAGCTCAGGTTACCGGTCAGCAGCTGGCTTTCGCCAAACCCGAGGATCAGGCGGCCCAGCAGCAGCAGGCCAAGCCTGGCGAGCACCGGCAACGGCAACAGCGCAGCGGCCAGCCATGCCGCGCCCGCCAGGGCGCAGGCCAGCATCCCTTGCAGGACGGAGCGTTTAGCGCCGTACTGGTCTGCCAGGCGCCCGGCGTAGCCGCGGGTCAGAACGGTGGCGAGGAACTGGATCCCTACCGCCACGCCAACCACGGTGTTGCCAAATCCCAGCTCCTGATGGACAAAGAGCGGGATCACCGGCAGCGGCAAACCAACAGTCATATAGGTCAAAAAGACGGCAAACGTAATACGGAAAAGCGAAAAATTCGCCGAAGAATGGGATGTTGTTTCAGTAACTGCGGACATGCATTACTCCAGATTCGCAGAGTAAGGCGAGCAAAGCGACACGCCCCCTCCACCTGATTATCAGGGTTAAGGCGCGTTGGTTGACGTTAAACGCTTACGCATTAGTGGAGAGACTAATGGATCCGCCAGCAGTGTGCCTGCTGGCCCTTACCCTGTCAAGATAACGAAAAAGGGGAGCCGGTGGCTCCCCTCTGCACTTCGCATGCTGATTAGGCGTTGTATTTACGCATCACCAGCGTGGCGTTGGTGCCGCCGAAGCCGAAGCTGTTGGACATCACGGTGGTCAGCTTAGCGTCAGTCGGTTTGGTGACGATGTTCAGGCCGGCAGCCTGCTCGTCCAGCTCTTCGACGTTAATGCTCGGCGCGATAAAGCCGTGCTCCAGCATCAGCAGGGAGTAGATGGCTTCCTGTACGCCCGCCGCGCCCAGCGAGTGGCCGGTCATCGCTTTGGTTGCCGAGATAGCCGGGCTGTTGTCGCCGAACACTTCGCGGATGGCGCCCAGCTCTTTCACGTCGCCGACCGGAGTAGACGTACCGTGGGAGTTCAGGTAATCGATCGGCGTATCAACACCGTGCATCGCCATCTGCATGCAGCGCACTGCGCCTTCACCAGACGGGGCGACCATGTCCGCGCCATCGGAAGTTGCGCCGTAACCGACGATTTCGGCATAGATGTGCGCGCCACGCGCCAGGGCGTGTTCCAGTTCTTCCACCACGACCATACCGCCGCCGCCGGCGATAACGAAGCCATCACGGTTCGCATCATAAGTACGGGACGCTTTTTCCGGGGTGTCGTTGTATTTGGTGGACAGTGCGCCCATGGCGTCGAACTCGCAGGCCATTTCCCAGCACAGCTCTTCGCCGCCGCCGGCAAAGACGATGTCCTGTTTGCCCAGCTGGATCTGCTCTACCGCGTTACCAATACAATGGGCGGAAGTGGCGCAGGCCGAGCTGATGGAGTAGTTAACGCCGTGGATTTTGAACGGCGTAGCGAGGCAGGCGGAAACGCCGGAAGCCATCGCTTTCGTGACTACATACGGGCCCACGGCTTTCAGACCACGCGGGCTACGCATGGCATCAGCGCCGAAGACCTGGAATTTCGGGGAGCCGCCGCCGGAGCCTGCGATCAGGCCAACACGCGGGTTGCTCTGGTATGCTTCCGGCGCCAGACCTGCGTCGGCAACGGCCTGTTCCATGGACAGGTAAGCATAGATAGAAGCGTCGCTCATAAAGCGCACTACTTTGCGGTCAATGAGGCCAGTGGTATCCAGTTTGACGTTGCCCCATACGTGGCTGCGCATCCCTGAATCTTTAAGCTCCTGAGAGAAAGTGATCCCTGAACGTCCTTCACGCAGAGATGCCAGGACTTCCTGCTGGTTATTACCGATGCTGGAAACGATGCCCAAGCCAGTAATCACTGCACGTTTCATTAAATACCTCTGTAAGTCGCACTATTTTAAGTTTCGTGTCGCACAATAGCGTACACTTGTACGCCGAACAAGTCCGATCAGACATTTTGTGTATAAATTTGCGCCCTCAGGCACACATCGTTAAGATCGTGCTACGCCTTGTGATTCGAGTAACTTACGTGAAACAAAACGCCATACAACCCGCCAACCTGGAATTCAACGCTGAGGGTACACCTGTTTCCCGAGATTTCGACGATGTTTACTTTTCCAATGACAACGGTCTGGAAGAGACTCGCTACGTTTTTCTCGGTGGAAATCGCCTGCCGGAGCGTTTCGCCAGCCACCCTCGCCCGCTGATGATCGTCGCGGAGAGCGGCTTCGGTACCGGGCTCAATTTCCTCACCCTGTGGCAGGCGTTTGACGTTTTTGTTCGTGATAACCCGGACGTTACCCTGCAAAGGTTACATTTCATCAGTTTTGAAAAATATCCGCTGAAGGCTGAGGATCTCCGCCTGGCGCACCAGCGCTGGCCAGAGCTGGCTCCGTGGGCGCACCAGCTGCAGACGCAATGGCCGTCGGCCTTCGGCGGATGCCATCGTCTGCTGCTCGACGGCGGGCGGGTGACGCTCGATTTGTGGTTTGGCGATATCAATGAGCTGACCAGGGAGCTGGATGATTCGCTGAACCAGCAGGTGGACGCCTGGTTTCTTGACGGCTTTGCCCCGGCCAAAAATCCCGACATGTGGACCCAGGATCTGTTCAATGCCATGGCACGTCTGGCGCGGCCCGGCGGGACGCTGGCCACCTTTACCTCCGCAGGGTTTGTCCGCCGCGGCCTGCAGGAGGCCGGCTTTACCATGCGTAAAAGCAAAGGCTTCGGCCGCAAGCGGGAGATGCTGACCGGTGAGATGGCGCAAACGCTGAGCTTTCCTGCGCGCGTCCCCTGGTTCGCTCGCAGTAGCAGCGATGCCCGCGAGGTAGCCATCATCGGCGGCGGGATCGCCAGCGCCCTGCTCTCCCTTGCGCTGCTGCGCCGCGGCTGGCAGGTGACCCTCTACTGCGCCGACGACGCCCCGGCGCAGGGCGCCTCCGGCAATCGCCAGGGTGCGCTGTATCCGCTGTTAAGCCAGCACGATCCGGCGCTGGCGCGCTTTTTCCCGGCGGCCTTTACCTTCGCCCGCCGAATGTATGACGCGCTGCCGGTGATGTTCGATCATCAATGGTGCGGTGTCACCCAGCTCGGCTGGGATGAAAAAAGCGCGCACAAAATCGCCCAGATGCTGGCGCTGAATTTACCTCCGGACATCGCCTGCGCGGTGACGGCGGAACAGGTTGTCGGGTTGACCGGCGTCGATACCGGCTGCGGCGGCATCACTTATCCGGCCGGCGGCTGGCTGTGCCCGCAGCAGCTCACCGCCGAATTGCTGGCGCTGGCGGCAACTCGCGGACTGCACGTGCACTATGGTTATCACGTTGAAACGCTCAGCGCGGAGGGCGATGGCTGGCTGCTCAATCAGCAGCGCAATCATCAGGCGGTGGTGCTGGCGAACGGCCACAGCATCGCGGATTTTGCGCAAACCGCGCAGCTGCCGGTCTACCCTGTTGGCGGCCAGGTCAGTCATATACCTACCACTCCGCGGCTTTCCGCCCTGCGCCAGGTGCTGTGCTACGATGGCTACCTGACGCCGCATAATCCGCAAAATCAGCAGCACTGTATTGGCGCCAGCTACCATCGCGGGAAGACCGATTCCACCTTCAGCGAGGAAGATCAGCAGCACAACCGGCAACGGTTGATCGACTGTTTCCCGAACGCGGAGTGGACGCTGGACGTGGATATCAGCGCCAATGCCGCCCGCTGCGGCGTGCGCTGCGCCACCCGCGATCACCTGCCAATGGTCGGCAACGTGCCAGACTATGAGGCAACATTGACGCAATACGCCAGCCTCCACGAACAGCAGGATCACGCCGGTCGCGCGCCGGTCTGTCACAACCTGTTTATGCTTGGGGCACTCGGATCGCGGGGACTCTGCACCGCGCCGTTAAGCGCTGAGCTGCTGGCGGCGCAGATGAGCGGTGAACCGCTGCCGCTGGATAGCGATACTCTGGCGGCGCTGAATCCGAATCGGCTGTGGGTGAGAAAACTGCTGAAGGGAAAAGCGGTGAAATAAAACCACGAGGGCAGGCAATTTCCCGGGTACGGCTGACGCCTGACCCGGGCTACAATATGGCTCAGGCCTGATTTTTCGCCTGTTGATACAGGTTATGCCACATCCCCTGCACCAGAATTTGGTCCGGCGGCGACAGTTCACCAGCGCTGATGGCCTTCTCCAGGCTCTGGCTGACCTTACTGTTTACCGCTTCAGCAGAATGCTCGCCCTCACCTTCCAGCTCAGCCACCGCCAGCGTCAGGTGGCCGCGCAGATAACCGCCGGCAAACAGTTCATCATCACTGGCGTGGTCTACCATGTTGTCAATCAGCGCCAGAATGCGTGATTCAAACTCCGCGATCATCATCTTACCTCTTGTCATGTAATGTGTGGCCTTAGTGCAGGTCTTCCGGCCACGGAAAGTGTTCCGCCGTCAATGTCGGCGTTTGATAATAATGTTGCAATGCGCGAATAAAACGCGCCGGACGTTCGGGGATCCCTTGTTCAAGCAAAGTCATCACCCGAGCATGGACCCGGCGCTGGAAGGCGATGCGATCGGGCTCAACGTCTCCTTCCAGATTGTCACAGCTGACGTTAAACGGAAATCCCGCCGCCACGCAGAACAGCCACTCATAGGCCTGCGGTTTCACCTCGACGTCCTCAAACTGGCTTTGAGTCATCGCATCGCGGCCATCCGGGCAGTACCAGTAGCCAAAATCGACTCGTTCGCGGCGCGCTTTGCCGGCGACACACCAGTGAGAAATCTCGTGCAGGGCGCTGGCAAAAAACCCGTGCGCAAACACGATACGGTGATAGGGCGTGTCGTCATCGGCCGGAAGGTAGATCGGCTCATCGTCGCCTTTTACCAGGCGAGTATTAAATTCTTCGGCAAAGCAGCTGTCGAAAAGGTCAATCAGCTGCTGATAATGGTGTTGCTGTTGCATTAATGAATTCCCAACCACTGCAAAATCTCAGCCCCGTGGCTGTCATAGAGAAGCTTCGCGCTCATCACCGCCGAGACGATAACGATCATCGGCCGGATCAGCGACTGCCCTTTACTCAGCACCAGCCGGGAGCCGGCGCGAGCGCCAATAAACTGGCCGGCCATCATCACAAAGCCGGTGGCCCAGATGACCTTCCCGCCGATGATAAACAGCAGCAGACCGCCGACGTTTGAGGTCGCGTTCAGCAGCTTGGCATGGGCCGTCGACTTCGCCAGGTTAAATCCGGCCAGGGTGACAAAAGCCAGTGCATAAAACGAACCGGCGCCGGGGCCAAAAAAGCCGTCGTAGAATCCTACGCTGCCGCCAGCAACCAGCGCAAACGGCAGACCGTACAGCCGACGCTGCCGGTCCGCTTCACCCAGTTTCGGCATCAGCAGAAAATAGAGACCGATGCCGATCACCAGCAACGGCAGGATCTGCTTAAGAATATCGGACTGGACGTGCTGGACCAGCAGCGCACCAGCGGTTGAGCCGATAAAGGTCATCAGAATATTCAGCTTCTGATCGGCGAGGCTGACCACCTTACGGCGGACAAAATAGAGGGTCGCCGATAGCGACCCGCCGCAGGCCTGCAGCTTATTGGTCGCCAGCGCCTGCGCTGGCGGCATGCCGGCCGCCATCAGTGCAGGGACAGTCAATAAGCCCCCGCCTCCGGCCAGTGAGTCAATAAAACCGGCCAGGATGGCGACAAAGAAGAGTACCACCAGCACCAACGGCGATACGGCAAACAACTCGATAAAACTATCCATTACAGCACATGCTCATCCAGTAGCGCCTGACAGGAAGGCGGCAACGGCGGCGGCGTCTTCTTCACAGGTGGGGTAGACCCGGGTTTAGGTGGTTCGAACCAGCTCTGCAGCTCCGCTCCGCAGCCATCGCCGGGCGGCGGTGGCGCCTGATCCTCGCACTCCAGACTTCCCGCCGGGCAACGCAGTCGGACGTGCATATGAGCGCGATGCTGGAACCAGGGACGGACTTTACGCAGCCACTGGCGGTCGCTGCCCGCGTCCAGGCACAGTTGCTGTTTAATCGCCGGGTTGACGAAAATACGGGTGACCTCGCTATCTTCCGCCGCCAGCTTGATCAGCTGGCTGATTTGCGGGCTCCACAGCGACGGCACCACGTGCTTGCCGTCGCTGGCGACCAGATCCAGCGCCTGCGGCTTCAACAGCTGAGACGATGTCCAGCGCGTTTGCGGCAGCTGGAGGAAAATATCGACATCCAGGCCCGTCTGGTGACTGGCGTGACCGCCGTTAAAGCGCCCGCCCGCCGGCATCCCCATGTCGCCAATCAGCACGGTTCCCATTCCTTTATTGTGCACCTGATTACTCAGGCGCTGAATAAACTGAACCAGATCCGGATGACCGAAGTAGCGACGCTGATCGGTACGCATCACCTGATAGCCGGTGGCGCTCAGAGGGAGCGCCTCGGCGCCCACGATACAGCCATTGGAAAATGCGCCGATTGACTGGGCGCTGCCGCCGATCGGCTGGGATATTTTCTGCCACGGCGTCGCGGCCAGGCTACCGGCGCTGGCCAGCAGCGCGAGCAGTGCGATAACGGTGTTTTTCATGGTTACCAGCGTGGAATTGTCGTCGTCACATCGCCATTCTGCGCGCGCTGACGCATAAAGTGATCCATCAGGACGATCGCCAGCATCGCCTCA
Organism: Klebsiella sp. GL120222-02; assembly: GCF_003097195.1. NCBI lineage: Bacteria > Pseudomonadati > Pseudomonadota > Gammaproteobacteria > Enterobacterales > Enterobacteriaceae > Klebsiella > Klebsiella sp. GL120222-02. The sequence goes on along the minus strand of NZ_QEQO01000008.1, from coordinate 48,864 downwards.
GCGATCGGTACGGCGCGAATGCCGACGCACGGATCGTGACGCCCTTTGGTGATCATCTCCACTTCTTCGCCAAAGCGGTTAATCGTATGACCGGGAACGGTAATACTGGAGGTAGGCTTCAGCGCGATGTTGGCAAAGATCTGCTGGCCGCTGCTGATGCCGCCAAGAATGCCGCCGGCGTGGTTGCTCTGGAATCCGTCTTTGGTGATTTCATCGCGGTTTTCGCTGCCGCGCAGCTTCACCACTTCAAAGCCGTCGCCAATTTCCACCCCTTTCACGGCGTTGATGCTCATCAGCGCGTGGGCGATATCGGCATCCAGGCGATCGAAGACCGGCTCGCCGAGGCCCGGCGGTACGCCGTCAGCCACCACCGTCACTTTCGCGCCAATGGAGTCACCCTCTTTTTTCAGGCCGCGCATCAGTTCATCCAGAGCGTCGATTTTATCCGGGTCCGGGCAGAAGAACGGGTTCTGCTCGACCTGATTCCAGTCTTTGATGGCCAGCGGAATATCGCCCATCTGCGTCAGGCAGCCGCGAATGACGATGCCGAACTTCGCGGCAAGGTATTTTTTGGCAATCGCCCCGGCCGCTACGCGCATCGCGGTTTCGCGCGCAGAAGAACGACCGCCGCCGCGATAGTCGCGCAGACCATACTTTTGCTCGTAGGTGTAATCGGCGTGGCCCGGACGGAACAGATCTTTGATTGCGCCGTAATCCTGCGAACGCTGATCGGTGTTCTCAATCAGCAGACCGATACTGGTCCCGGTAGTAACGCCTTCGAAGACGCCGGAAAGAATTTTGACCTGATCCGGCTCGCGACGCTGCGTGGTGTAACGCGAGGTGCCCGGGCGACGACGATCGAGGTCGTGCTGCAGGTCGGCTTCGGTCAGCGGGATGCCCGGCGGCACGCCGTCGACGATGCAGCCCAGCGCCAGGCCGTGCGATTCGCCGAAGGTAGTGACGCGAAAGAGTTGTCCAATTGTATTTCCTGCCATCACGGCTCCAATCTTTTTCGTTATGTTGGCGTGTTGTTTTTTTTAGTCTTTATAAATACCGAAGTGCGCGCGGGCGTCAATCAGCTGCTGTTTGGTCAGCATGAAGACACCGTCGCCGCCGTTATCAAACTCAAGCCAGGTAAACGGCACGTCCGGATATTGCTCCATCAGATGTACCATGCTGTTACCGACTTCACAAATCAGAATCCCGTCATCGCTGAGATAATCCGGCGCGTTACCGAGGATGCGGCGCGTCAGCTTCAGGCCGTCGCTACCGGAGGCCAGACCCAGCACCGGCTCATGCTCATACTCTTCCGGCAGATCGGCCATGTCCTCTTCATCGACATACGGCGGATTGGTGACGATCAGATCGTACTGCAGCTTCGGCAGATCGCGGAACAGGTCGGAGCGGATCGGCGTCACGTGATGGATCAAGCCATGGGACTCCACGTTGTGCTCGGCGACGGCCAGCGCGTCCGGGGAAATATCCACGGCGTCGACTTCGGCTTCCGGGAAAGCATAGGCGCAGGCGATGGCGATGCAGCCGCTGCCGGTGCACATATCAAGGATATGCTGCGGCTTATGGTTAATCAGCCCGGCAAACTGATTGTTGATCAGTTCGCCAATCGGGGAGCGCGGGACCAGCACCCGCTCATCGACGTAAAACTCATGCCCGCAGAACCACGCTTTGTTGGTCAGATAGGCGACGGGAATGCGCTCGTTCACGCGGCGGATCACCCGCTCAACGATGCGGTGTTTCTCGCTGGAGGTCAGACGCGCAGTCCGCATATCTTCCGGGATATCCAGCGGTAGGTAGAGCGACGGCAGCACCAGCTGTACTGCCTCGTCCCACGGGTTATCAGTCCCGTGACCGTACCAGATATTAGCAGCACTGAAACGGCTTACCGCCCAGCGCAGCATGTCCTGAATGGTATGCAGCTCATTGACTGCCTCATCAACAAAAATTTTATCCACGACAACCTCCAGGGCACACTCTGCTATAAATTCGGCGGCTAGTGTGCCATGAAGACGGCGATAAATCAGCATTCTTGCGTGGGGTGACCGGGGAAAAAACAGGTTTTCCTTGCCCGAAGGGATATTGAGTCGGGTAAACTAGCGCAAAGTATTAATGAGAGTGGACAATGAAAAAGAAGACATCGCTAAGCGAGGAGGATCAGGCGCTGTTCCGTCAGTTAATGACCGGCACGCGGAAGATCAAGCAGGACACCATCGTTCACCGTCCGCAGCGCAAGAAAGTCACTGAGGTTGCTCCGAAGCGTTTGCTGCAGGAACAGGCCGATAACAGCCACTATTTCTCTGATGAGTTTCAGCCGCTACTGAATACTGAAGGCTCGACGAAATATGTCCGCGCCGACGTCAGCCATTTTGAGCTGAAAAAGCTGCGCCGTGGGGATTATTCGCCGGAACTGTTTCTCGATCTGCATGGGCTCACCCAGCAGCAGGCCAAACAGGAACTGGGCGCGCTGATTGCCGCCTGCCGCCGCGAACATGTGTTTTGCGCCTGTGTGATGCACGGGCACGGCAAACATATTCTCAAACAGCAAACCCCGCTGTGGCTGGCGCAACACCCGCATATTATGGCGTTTCACCAGGCACCAAAAGAGTACGGCGGTGACGCCGCACTGCTGATACTGATTGAGGTAGAGGAGTGGCAACCGCCGGAGCTGCCTTAACGGCGGGCTCCGGGGCCGTCAGATGGCGTTGGCCATCTTGAGATTGCAGGGGCTTTTCTGCCAGAGGTATTCACCCTTGCCGTCGGCGTCCAGCGTCACGCAGGCGATAGCCGAGGTGGTGAACATCGGAGGCGTTTCCCCCGGACACAGCTCTGAGACCAGGTACCCCACCAGCGGCAGGTGGGAGACGACCAGCGCCGTCGCCACGCCTTCATTCGCCAGCGCCTGCAGATAGGCGCTAACCAGGCCTACGTCGCCGCACGGCGTGAGTTCCGGCATCACGTCGACATGTTTCGGCAGGTTCATGCACTCCCCAACAATATCCAGCGTCTGTTCTGCACGCAGATAGGGACTGACAAGAACGCGCTCAATATCCACTTTTTGACCTTTCAGCCAGGTTGCCATCTGACGAGACTCATCACAACCGCATACGGTTAATGGACGAACTGAGTCGCTGGCTGCATCGAGGGCAGCGTCGCCGTGACGCATAATAAAAACTTGCATATTGCACCGCTTTTGTTAACCAGAAGCACCGTAGTTTGGCCTGCGAAGACAATACGCAGGTGACCCGGTGGCCGGGCATTGTGCCTGATCCATTCAACGAATGAAACGCTGTTTTTTACCTCAATGGCGTAAGTATAGTCAATCATTGTTTACAAAACAGCCAATCAACAGCGTCATCCGCAGCCGGATTTATCTTCTTTGACCACAACTTAGGTCAGCCGTTCATCCGCTGGCCAAAAGGTTGTCCCCTGTTCGGCCATGCGTAATAAAGTGTCACAGGGTGTAAAACGTGGGCCGTACTGGGCGGCCAGGCGCTGCAGGATCGCGGCAACTTCACCCGCGCCGATAGTATCCATATACCGGAACGGGCCGCCAAGAAATGGCGGAAAGCCTATACCAAAGACGGCGCCGATATCGCCATCGCGCGCGCTACGGATAATCTGCTCATCAAAGCAGCGCGCCGCCTCGTTAAGCATCATCATCACACAGCGTTCCGCCACCTGCTGCGCGGAGAGCCGCGACTGGGGGCGGTCGATGCCGAGCAGCGGATAAACTGCCGGGTCGGGCCGTTTTTTGCTTTTACGCCCTTTTGTCTCATAAAGATAGAAACCACGATTATTTTTTCTACCTTTGCGATCGTCCTTCAAAATCGCGTCAATGATGTTTGCAGGTGGGCTAAAACGTTCTCCAAACGCGCTCTCCAGCACGGGGATAATTTTGGTGCCGGTATCGATGCCAACCTCATCCAGTAGCTGGATTGGCCCTACCGGGAAACCGAATTTAACCAGGGCTTTATCAATCTCTTCAACCGGTTCGCCCTCCACCAGCAGGCGCATCGCTTCATTGATATAGGGCGCGAGGATGCGGTTCACATAGAAGCCCGCTTTATCCGCTACCACAATCGGCGTTTTCCCCTGACGTTTAGCCAGTTGCACCACGGTGGCGATAGCCTGCGGATCGGTTCCCTTATGCGGGATCACTTCAACCAGCGGCATTTTTTCCACCGGACTGAAGAAATGCAGGCCGATCACCCGCCCGGGGCGACGGGCCTGGGCGGCAATATCGCCTATCGGTAACGATGAGGTGTTCGACGCAAAGATGGTCTGCGGCCCACAGTATTGCTCCACTTCGTTGACCATCCGCTGCTTCAGGGCCAGGTCCTCAAATACCGCCTCGATCACCACGTCGCGATGAGCAAAGCCCTGATAGTCGGTGGCGCCGGAGATCAGCATCATCTGGCGATCGCGCTCGCTGGGGCGCAGACGACGCTGGCGGACCTGTTTATTCAGTAGATCCCAGCTGTACTTTAAGGCATGGTTAATCCCGCGCGGCTGGATATCTTTAATGCGCACCGGCAGCCCGCCCTTACAGGCGGTCACATAGGCGATCCCCCCGCCCATCAGGCCGCCGCCCAGCACCGCAATGCTCGTCAGCGGTCCGGGCTCGGCTTCAGCGCCACGGTCTTTTTTCAGATCGGTACTGGCAAAGAAGATCGAACGCAGCGCTTGCGACTGCGGGGTCATCGCCAGTTCGCCAAACGCGCGAGCTTCTTCGGCGTAACCGCTGCTGCAACCGTGGGCCAGGCCATTCTCGACAACCTGCAGAATTCGCTTCACCGCCGGATAGTTCCCCTGGGTCTTGCGCTGCGTTTGTTTGCCGACGAAATGGAATAACAGATGGCGGCCCAAAGGCCCCGCCAGCACGCGTTCGCGTACGGGCATATCCCGACTGGCCGGGCGCCCCTTCAGCGCCAGCTCCACCGCCGCCTGCAATAAAATCGCCTGCGGAACCACCTCGTCTACCAGACCGGCCTTCAGCGCCTGGCGCGCACGCAGCTGCCTGCCGGTAAGCATCATATCCAGCGCTGTACTGACGCCAATCAGCCGCGGTAAACGCTGCGTTCCCCCGGAGCCCGGCAGCAGGCCAAGCTGCACTTCCGGCAAACCGAGTCGGGTTTTTTCGTCATCGCTACAGATCCGGCCATGACAGGCCAGCGCCAGTTCCAGACCGCCGCCGAGGCAGGCGCCGTGGATGGCGGCAATCACCGGGATCGACAAGCCATGGATCTCAGCCATAATCTGCTGCCCCTGGCGCGCCAGCGCTTCCGCTTCCTGCGCGCTGCGGCAGCGGGCAATCATGTTAATGTCTGCGCCGGCGATAAAGTTATCCGTTTTGGCGGAGATAAACACCACGCCGCGCACCGACTTATCATCACGAACCTGTCGTATCAGCCCCCGCACCTGATTGCCGAACTCAGCTTTCAGGGTATTCATTTTCTCACCCGGGGCATCGATGGTGATCACCGCGATCTTGTCCGCACGGACCTCAAGCTTAAAAGCGGAAATAGCATCCATTATTCAGCCTCCACGATCATCGCCGCACCCAGACCACCTGCCGCGCAGGCCGTCACCAGACCAAATCCCCCGCCCCGTCGCCGCAACTCATGCAGCGTCTGGGTGATCATCCGCGCGCCGGTGGCAGCAAAAGGATGACCGTAAGCAATAGATCCGCCGAGGACGTTAAACTTGCTCTCATCCACCTCACCGGTGGCCTGCGAGCGTCCCAGCACTTCACGAGCAAAGCGCTCGCTTGCCAGACACTGGAGATTGGCCAGCGTCTGCGCAGCAAAAGCTTCGTGCATATCAATAAGCGTCAGATCCGCCAGCGTCAGACCTGCCCGCTCCAGCGCCAGCGGCGTGGACCATGCGGGACCCAGCAGCATATCCTGCCAGACGTCGATGGCGGTAAAGGCATAGCTGCGCAGATAACCCAATGGCGTCAGCCCCAGCTCTTTGGCCCTCGACTCGGTCATCAGGATCACCGCCGCCGCGCCGTCCGTCAGCGGCGTGCTGTTGGCTGCGGTGACGGTGCCATGTTTGCGGTCAAAGGCAGGGCGTAACTTTTGGTAATCTGCGAGGGTTGAATTTTTACGAATATTGTTGTCCTGCTCCAGCGGCTCGCGGAAAGGGGGCGCGTAGGCCGTCATCACCTCAGCTGACAACTTTCCCTCTTCCCAGGCTTTGGCCGCCAGCTGGTGCGAACGATGCGCCAGCGCATCCTGTTGTTCCCGGGTGATGCCCCAGCTTTTCGCCATCTGTTCCGCGGTATCGCCCATCCGCAAACCGGTCGAATATTCCGCCACCGCCGGGGGGACCGGCAGCAGGTCGCGTGGCCGCAGACGGGAAAACAGCTTCAGCTTTTGGCTCAGCGTGCGGGCTTTATTGGCATCCACCAGCGTGCGGGCCAGTGTTTTACTGACCCCAATGGGCAGTACAGAAGAGGAGTCGGCGCCGCCGGCGATACCGGCGCGGATGCTGCCGGCCATCAGGCTTTCAGCAACATTCGCCACGGCCTGGAAGCTGGTGGCGCAGGCGCGACTGACGCTATAGGCATCGGTGTGCACGCTCATTCCAGTGCCGAGCACGATTTCCCGGGCGATATTCGGCGCTTCCGGCATCTGCACCACCTGGCCAAAAACCAGTTGCTCAATGACGTCCGCGGGAATGTCACTCCGGGCAAGCATTTCGCCAACCACCATTTTCCCTAAATCAACGGCCGGAACGCCATGAAAAACCGTCGCCTGGCGCGCAAATGGCGTGCGTAAACCCCTGACAATGGCAATGCGATCGCCCTGACGGGTGATAAGCGGTAATGCCTGACTCATAACGCTCCCCTGTTAAGCAAAACAACCAAGTGGTCTGACCTGATAACAGTCTTAACTAATTTTTTACATTAAGCCAATCGGGGAAGCGAAAAATTGCGAGCCAAAACACATTGAACAGAAAGGTAACGCCCCTTCTACGGGGCGTTAAACGGAGGCATTAACGTAATCCTAACTGGAAGATCAGCGATTCGGCTTCGCAGCTAAAAATAAAATCGATATCCAGCTGTACGCCGCCGTCAACATCGGTGAAGGCCGGGTTGATTTTGCACGGTTCAGATTGCACATTACGCGCTTTCTCGCTCAGCGCAGCGAGCATTTGCTCCGCTTCCGCGCGGTTGGCGAACACGCGGCTGTATGAGGCGGTGCAGTCGGTGTTGTCCACAATGGTGCCAACATCCATACAGCAGCATACCGGGGTTTCATCAGCGCTACATTTACTCATCGTAGATTTCCTCTGTATAGGCACCTTCGGTGCCAGACAAATAATGTGCCTATTTTACGCCCTGCCCCCGGTGAGCCTCCAGCCGAGAATCGCCATCACCGCGTTAAGTGACAGAAATCACACTTAAAAATGATCTAAAACAAAAATCAGCTTTTCTGCCTCTTACTCCCCCCGACAATTTTGCCAGCTGGATCGCGTTTCTGTTATCACAATTGAAAAACTTCATAAACAAACTTGCAACAACTCATCTGGTCAGACCTATACTCAGCGCACTGGTCTGATTTCTCTGTTGTACCACAGACCCTACACTTCCGCGCTTCTGTTACGGCATGTAACATAGTTTAAAAAAAAATAACTCAATGAGGTTATGGGCATGAGCCAGAAAACCCGCTTTACCCAGTCTGCCCTTGCAGTGGCTGTAGCACTTGTTTCCACCCAGGCCTGGTCAGCAGGCTTCCAGCTCAACGAATTCTCTTCATCAGGGCTGGGTCGGGCCTATTCCGGTGAAGGGGCTATCGCAGACGATGCAGGCAATGCCAGTCGTAACCCGGCATTAATTATGATGTTTGACCGTCCAACTATGTCGGCGGGCGCCGTTTTTGTTGACCCGGGTGTCAATGTCTCCGGCACCTCTCCCACCGGCAAGAGCCTGAATGCGGACAATATCGCCCCGACGGCGTGGGTTCCCAACTTCCACTTTGTCGCGCCGATTAACGATCAATTCGGTTGGGGGGCATCCATTACCTCTAACTACGGCCTGGCAACGGAATACAACGATGACTATGCGGCTGGCAGCATGGGCGGTAAAACCGACCTGACCACCGCGAACTTCAACCTGAGCGGCGCCTACCGTCTCGACAGCAACTGGAGCTTTGGCTTAGGTTTTGACGCGGTCTACGCCAAGGCGAAGATCGAGCGCTATGCGGGTGACCTGGGTCAGATTGTCGCTGGTTCTGGCGCACTGCCGCCGGCGCTGGCAGGCCAGGTGGCGAAGATCCCTGCCGACACGCAGATCGCCCATCTTAACGGCAACGCCTGGGGCTTTGGCTGGAATGCCGGTATCCTCTATGAGCTGGATAAGAACAACCGCTACGGTTTTACCTACCGTTCCGAGGTGAAGATCGACTTCGACGGTAACTACCGCAGCAGCCTGCCGGCGGCCTATAACCAAATCCTCGGCAACTTCGGTCTGCCAGCGGGCACTAACGGCCAGACCACTGGCGGTTCACTGACCCTTAACCTGCCGGAAATGTGGGAGCTGTCGGGCTATAACCGCGTGGCGCCGCAGTGGGCGGTCCACTATAGTCTGACCTACACCAGCTGGAGTCAGTTCCAGGAGCTGAAAGCCACCGGCAGCAACGGCCAGACGCTGTTCTATAAAGAGGAAGGCTTTAAAGACGCTTACCGTCTTGCTCTGGGGACCACGTATTATTACGACGATAACTGGACCTTCCGCACCGGTATCGCTTTCGATGACAGCCCGGTGCCGGCCAACAACCGCTCCATCTCCATTCCTGACCAGGATCGCCTGTGGCTGAGCGCGGGTACCACTTACGCGTTCAACAAGGATGCGTCGGTTGACGTCGGTCTTTCCTATATGCACGGCCAGCACGTAGAAATTAAGGAAGGCCCGTATACCTTCCGTTCCGAAGGGACCGCCTGGCTGTACGGCGCTAACTTCAACTACCGCTTCTGATAAGCCGCACGCAACAAAAAAGGGTGAACAACATGTTCACCCTTTTTTTATCATTCGCAGATTACTGTGAATCAATATCCTTCAGCTCATCCTGAATAGCCTGGGCATTCGGGTTGTCCGCCGGGGTCAGCTTACCGCCGTTGGCGATAAAGTCATGGCGCTGGAAATAAGCTTCACGCACCAAAATGTAAGGATCCGAAGACTGACGGAGCAGGCCGTCGGAATCCAGCAGCTGGGCACGCGTTTCAATCCCTTCGACAGCCCATTTACCAATCGACATCGGCCAGGTCAACCAGGAGAGTACCGGGTAGAGGCCATCGGCCATATCACCGCCTTCATCGCGCAGCGTAAAGCTACCGTAGAATGGCAGTTGCACATACGGACCATAGCCGACGCCATAATGGCCGAGCGTGCTGCCGAAACGATGCGGTTCAACGCGCTGCAGCTGCGGATTCGCCATGCCCGCGACATCGATCAGACCGCCCATCCCGAGGATGGTGTTCAGGAAGAAACGGGTAAAGTGCACCATACCTTTATAGGGGTCGCCCTGCAGGAAGGAGTTCACCATTACCGCCGGCTCTTCAAGGTTGCTGGTGAAGTTGCTCAAACCATTGCGCGCCGGCTGCGGGACGTAGTCACGCCATGCCACCGCCACCGGGCGAAGCACGTAAGGATCAACCACGTTAAAGTTGAAATTGAACATCGTGCGGTTAAACCCTTCTAACGGGTCTGAACGCCCCTGCGGCTGATCGCCAGAGCTGGAACTGGCACATCCCACCAGCAATGTGGCGCCAAGCGCAAGCGCCGACAGGCGATAATTCATAGGTGTCTCCCTGGTTTTTATGGCTATCGCGAGTTGCCATCCATGACGGAAAGACAACGTTTCCGCCCGTATAGATGTGAGCGATTGTAACAGCACGTTGAACGATGTCTATATCACCCAAGTTGTTGATTTGATCATAGCCTGGGAATAACGAGATCGCGGGGCTCCTATTCTACCGGAGCAACAAAAATCTGACGTTACCATTTTTGCGATTTCAGAGTATGCCCAGCCAGACGGCAGGGAAAGCCGCTACGCTATAACTATGTAGATTGATAGCGAGGGCCACGAAATGGATGAACTAGACAATAACAAATTAAAACCAGCGGATGACGAGCGAGAAGTCGAAAGTGAAGAAAAACAGCGCGGCGAGGAAATAGAAGTGGATGAAGATCGCCTGCCCTCGCGGGCGATGGCCATCCATGAACATATTCGCCAGGAAGGGGAAAAAGAGATGGAACGCGATGCGCTGGCCCTGTTGTGGTCAGCCATTGCGGCCGGTCTGTCGATGGGCGCCTCCCTGCTGGCAAAAGGGATTTTTCACGTCAAACTGGAGGGGATCCCGGGCGGGTTTTTACTGGAAAATCTCGGGTATACCTTCGGCTTTATTATCGTGATCATGGCCCGCCAGCAGCTGTTCACGGAAAATACGGTTACCGCCGTTCTGCCGGTGATGCACAATCCCACACCAGGTAACATCGGTTTGCTGATGCGGTTATGGTCGGTGGTGCTGGCTGGCAACCTCATCGGTACCGCAGTGGCCGCATGGGCCTTCAATTTTATGCCCGTCTTTGATGAACCAACTCGTCAGGCCTTTGTCAGCATCGCCGAAGACGTAATGAAAAACAGCCCGACGGAGATGTTCGCTAATGCGATTATTTCCGGCTGGCTGGTCGCCACCATGGTCTGGATGTTTCCTGTCGCCGGTGCGGCCAAGATCGTGGTGATTATTCTCATGACCTGGCTTATCGCCCTGGCGGATACGACTCATATCGTGGTGGGATCGGTCGAGATCCTTTATCTGGTGTTTAACGGAAGCCTGCCCTGGAGCGACTTTATCTGGCCGTTCGCCCTGCCGACGCTGGCGGGAAATATCTGCGGAGGGACCTTCATCTTCGCGCTGCTGAGCCATGCGCAGATCCGTAACGATATGAGCAGCAAGCGAAAAGCGGAAGCCCGCGCCCAAGCTGCGGAGAAAGCCAAAAACGCCGACCGGGCATAAAAAAAGCGCCCTGAGTGGCGAGGGTTTAAGCAGTCAGACGGTATGGCTCTTACTCAGGCGGGCAAAAAACGCTATACTCGCACCGCCTTGTCCCCTTAGTTAAATGGATATAACGAGCCCCTCCTAAGGGCTAGTTGCAGGTTCGATTCCTGCAGGGGACACCATGCCCAGCCGCAATAATCTTCTCTCTCGATCGACATCCGTTGCGTTACATCGCCATTACCTGCAATCTACAATCGTCCTTCCGCCTCGCCCTTTTTCCGCTCTTATCTGGTTAAGACAGCGGTGTTTTCATGGGGTTCATTTTGCTTCCCACGCCAAGTCGGTCGCTACGGGAAATGATATCATCACTGCCAAAAGCGCTTTCACACACGTGTAACTATCCAGCCTCCTATTTTATGCAGCTTCGCTTTCTGCATATTCAAGACTCTGCAGATATTGCAATGCTATCGGGTCGGCAACATATTCAACCTGACCATGATGGCGCTCAACTTCATCAATAATCCGACTAAGCTCAACCCGAAAAAACTCCTTGCGCAGATTAACTTTATTAATGCGATAATTTTCCAGGTGATCGTGCAGCGTTCTTTCCAGTGCGGGGGCATCGTCGCAGGAAATCATGGCATGGACGTCAAAATCAAAAGGTACCGCCGCTCCACTTAGCTCTTTCACTCGCTCCATAGGTTCCAGCCGTCGGGTCATACCAATTTTGAAGACATTTTCACCGAAGGAGCCGATATTCGAAATCACATACACATGTCCCTGTCTGGTGAGCTGAGCCATGGATTTGGCGCGTTCATACTGCTGATGTACTTCCTGGATTTTCTGCTCCAGCTCCAGACGCTGTCTTTCCAGCTCTTCCCGGTGTGTGCCTTCAGCGGCGAGAAGGGCTTCCCCCAGTAAACGCTGCTGCTCAGCAAGGCGTTGCTCCTCTTCTTCCGCTTCGCGCTGCTGCTGCTCCAGTTCATCCTGACGCTGTTTTTCTTCCCGCATCTGACGCTTAAGCTCAGCCTGATACTCTTTTTCTTCCTGCGCTTTTTCCAGCAGGGCGACCTTATCCAGAAACTGCTGCTTTACACCTTCCCAGTCGGCGTTATCTTCAAGTTCCAGAAAGGTGATTTTCTCGCTAATGGCCGCGTAAGCGTCTCTCTCCTTCCTGAGCTGGTCGTATTTGCTTTGCCAGTTATTTACCGTGGTGCCGGAAAGTAGTGTTTTGACTTTGAATTTATACGCGGAGTCCACAATACGCTGCAATGCCCTGGAGGCTTTATTTCTGGCATTGCGAAATTCATCCCACTGACCGGCAAGCTGTTGCTTTTCCTGATACAGCTTGCAAGCCACTTCGGTACTGACGATTTCGTCAAAGGCTTTCTCTTTTTTTGCCAGATCTGCGGCTTTTTTTCTAAAGCCGCGATAAATAATAATCCGTATTATCAGTGCAATGGCTAGCAGTAACCCAAAGAACAAACCAATAACGCCTGCCGGATTCGATACGGATTCAATGAATCGCTCATTAAGATTGATTAATGCCTTTACCGCAACATAAACTCCCCAGACCATCACGCCTATAATGACCAAAATGAGAATTGCAACATTATCATCCTTTTTTCTTCGTGCCATATTTACTTCCTGTTTTATTTTAATCTTGATGAATTACGCGGAATAACAGAAAAATGATGCTCCGCTCCCTGTTAATACTGATTTCCGGAACAAATCGGTAAATGGGTAAAGCCGGGCTTACTGGCCATATAAAGAGGCGCACAGGTGGGCTGGCGGGCTGGTGTTTCGACCGGCTCATCGCTTTCAATAACGCGTTGTGGCTCTTGCTTTTTCGCTGTTGTCGCCTTTTTGATTTGTGTTTTATGGGAGGGGGTGGAAGGTTTAACCCGCTCGCGAGTTACAGAATCACCATATCCAGAGCAAAATCGCTTTGATTGACTCAGGCTTCCGTCATTACAGACAAACCGGCCATCGGATGTACAATGCGCTATCCCGCCTTTTGAACCGGAGCAGGGCTTTCTTCCACGAGCAGCGTCAGCCTGAGTGGTCAACAAAATGCCTGAAAGCAAGAGAAGAATTAATTTTTTCATTTCCATATCCGTGTTGTATTTCGTTATTTGGGGTTCTGTTCCCTGTCAGTTATTAACTGATTCGCCAGAGAATACGCAATGATTAACTGACAGATAAATTATCACTTCTTCCGTTTTCAGGTTATTGGTGGCCGGTGTGCGCAGGACATGGCGGGTGCGGTTATTCCGGTTAACGGGGTCAGGATGTCCATTACGCCGGAGAGTCGTGCAGCGCATACGCGATGTACGGCAGGTCAATATCGCCATTGCTGTACGCTATCGCCACCTCGGTTCCATCAATCAGCGGCGTATGCCAGCCGAGTGTTTCACCGGCATACGGCTTCGCCATCCGCAGCCACAGGTAGCCGTAACCCGGCTCCGTCCCCTCCCGGTCGAAGTCCAGCTTCACCCGATAGCGCCCCTGCCCGTCCAGGTGAGCGTAGATATCGTCCTTCTCCCGGCTCTCAATCCGGGCCGGATGCTAAAGATGGTGATTTTCTATCGGGCATTTTGACCTTAGGAATCTTGCCGAAATGATTGATTACTATTTTTAATTATTGTTGAAGAGTTCATGTGTTTTCCTCTATCATTTTCATCGTTCTATGCACGCTTACATTCAGATAAGTTAGGAATTAACTGTATTGAATCAATGCCATCATTTGTCGGGAAAAATAGAGTATTTTTGTCATATTTAGAAAAATGCCCCCCCCATATACTACAGAACGATCCATGCCAAACCATAAAGAAGGCTTAAACGCAACATCCCCACATTTATCATAGACGACAAAAAAAATAGTTTTCGCCGCGAAGAAATTTGTATAATGAGAAAAGGTTGTAAACCTCTGCCTTATATACAACAACCTTAAATGTGTTGTTAGGGCTTGAGTTTTCAAACACCTTGTTATGGTTGCCATAGAAAACTGATGTTGGAAATATCAAACAACCGGAAATCAGTATAATGGTGATTATTTTCGCGTAGATTCTAAGGCTCATAAAAAAAATCACCTTATCTGATTCTTCAACCTTAGCCCATAGTACATCAGAAAGAATAATATAATCCCCGCCGGTACCATGTTTTTTTTGCCAGAGTCTAAAGTCATGATTAAAAACAGGTACAAATCCTGAGTAGATACGTGCAAGATCCCCGAAAAAGCCTGATAAATATGATGACATATAAATCGCTGACTCTTTTTTATCTAATACCCTGTTTTTACTCCAAATGCCTAGCGGTTCTGGAGTGTTACTTTCATCGACAAAATCATATGTATCTTTAAGATAAAACCCCAATTCATCAATGATAAATGCATTTTTCCCATTAATTTTAGACGTACTGCCCCGCACGCATACTTTTAAAACGGAATTCCCCATTACCCCATACCAGGCATTTATAGTGTCAGTTTTATTTCCTATCCTTTTAAAATTCACTTGAGCTGTTGCATCTAGATAAGCAACATCTTCGGAATACCCTAGGAAAATACAGTTATTAGTAAAGTCACCAGCATTTTGCAGACGCTCTAGTAGTTGTGTTTTGCCTTTCGGACTGCACCATGTTTTTTTAGTACATCAATCCCATTTTTAACCTGTTCAAATTGTATAGCCCATGACATTTTAACTATATCAACATTTATCTTAGACGAAGACAGATTGCGAGGATCTTCATTTACAGCTTGATCTTTGCTATTTATATCAAATGCGTAGGCAGGTTGTATACTAAACCAGTGACGCATCAACTTTGCTGCCGTGGACCATCGCATCTTATCCATCGCATCCGGGATCATATCAATGTGGAAGAAATCAACACTGACCTTCTATTCCTGATGCTCCCGCTCTTTTGTGGTGGTCGTTGATGAAACCGCCATTACTTTGTCCCCGCTCTGATCTGGAAAACATAGTCCGGATTTATATTTTCTTCTGTATCTGAATTTACTACATGCGTCAGAGCTGAATCAGTTCTTCCTTCCACTGTACCTGTAGATGTCTGAACTTGATATGAAAAATCCATATCTTCAGATCCTGTTAAGGAATCCATGACCCTGAAACATGCGGTATTTGGACCACATGATAAATTTGGTATTGCCACCAAAGTCCGTATCACCCTGCTTATATACATCGCCGTCGTGCCGTACTCGACCTTCCTAGCCTCAAGTTTCGGAGGGAATTGGTATTTTAAACGTTAACCACACTCTGGAATTTTCCATCCTGCCCACCCTTCGCTTGTGGGATACATTGCATATTGCCCGTGCCATTCTGGTGCAACCGAATCAGAGAACTGAGCTTGCCAAAAATGCCATGCAGAACTTTTTATTTTATTCCCATGAGCATCATATACAACAAAAAAAGATTGGTTGGAAAATAACCGCAACACTCTCCCGATACCACCATATGGTCGATAGTTAGGAATATAAGTAGTCAGTTCACACTTATTATCTCGACTCCATATAGAATCATTCTTTATTGCGTTTTGATAAGCCATAATCTTAACCACCATTAGCAAAACACAAAAGAAGAGAACTGATATCAACATGAAGCAGCATGTTTTTTGTATAAAGCTATGCATTTATATTTACCCCTTTCCAGTAAATATATTCCACCATATCTATCTTATTCAAATGAATGATAATGTTAGTAGGGATTTTTTTCACCGTCGAGTATACGAAAAAATCTCCGGTTTTATTTTCGTTCTTATATTTTTCACGGTACCTCACAAAAGATGAGTTAGTAACTCTAAAGTATCTGCAGTCATCGTCATCAATATATTCTTTTTGCAATAGCTCACTTATCACTCCTGGTTTGATGACACCATTCTCCCCCCAATAGCCTAACGGTTGATCATCACCATCATTCATAAACTCGTAGGTATCCCTAACGTACAATCCAAGCTCTTTAATTTCTAACCTCATGAAGCCATCAGTATCTCTCGTAACATTAAGATCTGTAAACGCAATTTTGATTATAAAAGACCCAAGAGCACCATACACATCATCTAGGGTATCTGTTTCTTTTTCCCACAATGTACTACCAATTTTTATAAAGTTAAACTGACTTGTTTTATCAAGTTCTATTGCTGACAAATTGCCATAATTCAAATAACAGTCCTTTATTTCGTCGCTAATAAAAAGACCTGATTCATCCAATCTGTTAATGATAAAACAAAGACCATTAGACAACTGTTGTGATATTTGTTTTTTTCTCCCTAGATAGTCATTATACTCAATAACACTCGATACTTGCTTCACAAATGTATCGTAAATTGGTTTGATTCGTAAAGATGAAGTTAATAACCAATCAAAATCCAAATCTTCAATAATATTGATTTTTGTCTACAGTATTCATATCAACTTTATTTTGTTTCTCTTTTGGTGTCATCTCGTAAAATGGATCATAGAACCATTTCCGCATGAAACGTGCTGACACCGTCCAACCTTTCCCCTCCATCACATCCGGGATGTCAGTTATTTTGAAGATTCTGACCGGAACCGTTTGTTTGTTTTCATTTTGACTTGTTAACTTTGATTTTATCTTTACAGTTTCCACAAAATCACCCTATAAATAATGAATATTGTTTTAAAATATTTAATTCTACTTCAGCCTCATCAGGGTGACTCACGAAACTTGTGAAGCCCTTCTCGCATGAAATCCCTCTAACGACCGAACCTGTAGGTGAGGTCAATTCATATCTAATATTTGATATTGGTTCTTGGGTTCTATCATCTACACATCTACAAGAACAAAACTCCTTCGAAAAACATCACCAGGCCCTGGTAAAAATGGGAGTTCTGGTGCCTGAGAATTACTTCCCGCCGCCATAGTCCTTTTCACCTTCCGCAGATACGTCGCCGTCGTACCATACTCGACCTTCCCGGCCTCAAGTCGCAGATAGCTCCCGCCACCAATCAGCGTGATACGCTTCTTCCCGGCAAACGAGATGTCACTCGCTGAACTCAGCGTCAGCTTCTTCTCCGCAAACAGCCGCAGGCTGGCATTCTGCGCCTGCACCTCCACTGGCCCCTCCCCGGATTTCAGACTCAGCTGACCGGTGCGGGCAAAGAGCCCCAGCTTCTCCCCGGCCAGTGCCGTCATGTTGCCCATGACACCGGCACTGATATCCTCCCCGGCATTAATGGCGACATTCTTCGTGGCCGTCATCTGCAGGTGCTCCCCGCTGGTGAGAGCCATGCCTTCCGGCGCCGAGAAAAGCACAGCTTCATTGAGCGGTTTCAGCCTCTGCTCAAACATCTCTATCTGGCTGTCCACATCCGCCTTCAGCGCCTGCGCCTGCTCTGCCGCCATTTTCAGCGGCTGCAGTTGCTGGTTAAGCCTGTCGATTTCCTTCAGGGCCGTATCCCTGTCCAGTGCGTCACCCTGCGCTTTCGGCAGCGCATCCGCACTGACAAACAACCCTTTTCCGGCGCGGATTGTGCCCCACTCATCGGTGCGCAGTTCGGCCCCCTGGCCGCGACGTAGTCCCTGGCTGTCCACCAGATGCCCGGTATTGAGCTGTGTTTTTCCGTATTCCGTGGCGAGCTTGATATGCTCCTCGCCACGTTTATCCTCCATCCGCAGCTTGTTGTTCGCCAGGGTGCGCAGCACGTTACGGGTGTGATTGTCCCGGTTCACCAGGTCGGGATGTTCGGAGTCGTGCAGCGCATACGCGATGTACGGCAGGTCAATATTACTGTTGCTGTACGCCATCACCACTTCGGTGGTGACCGCATCATGACGCACAAATACTGAGGCATCCATCAGCGTTAATGGCCGTGCACGGGGTAAAATCCAGATGCAGTTTTTTAGTATTCCTGTAGAAGATGGATTTCGTGATGCTAACCTTACCGTCCGTGACGGTCTGCGTCAGGCCGCAGCCCGTGATACGAACCTAATATACCAATAAAATTTACGTAGCAATTTTGGATAATCGAAATGAGTAATACTGTATATACTTTAGCTAACGGCGGTGTTCCAGAAATTCAATGGTACCAATCGATAAATTACTTCGTTCAAGATATTGTTTTCTTTCTTCCTCTCTTAAACTTTCCCAAAATGGTTTCCAGTATACGTTCCACCAAAACTCCATATCTCCTTGCAGACTACCATAAGCACCAAAGTCCTTATCAGGAAATGCACACTCTGGCTCTGGAGGTTCTAAGCCTTTCTCACAAAGGCAATTGATAAATTCATTATCATTTGTGATAAGTCTTACAATATCCTGTTCAAACTCCTTAAATTTATAACAAACGAGGACTTTATTATGGTCTGAAACTTTCTCTTTTACCTCGCTTATTTTTACCTCCCTGTAAAAAAATAATTCAATCAAATGTTCAATGACTAATATGTCCTCAGGTTTTATCATAAAACATGCTGAATGTGCATATACATTGCTTTTATCTAGAGAGAAAAATAAAGGATACCCCCCCTCCTCTGGCAACGCCATAAATTGAGCATGAGGAAAATCATCCTGTAATCTGTTTTTTTTCCTGAATAAGTTAAATAAGTTAATTTTCATCAATATAGTCCGCCACCCAATCTGCACCAAAATAACCAGCGGTTCCGAATATAACTCCGCCTATAAGCCCTGTTAGCACCGCCCCAGGGCCCGTCTCAATGCCAACCGCCGCACCAGCCACTGTACCTATTTTTGCTCCAGCTACAGCCATCCCCCATCCTCCAGCTTGCCTAATGACTTCAGCGGTTATCGGTTTCACACTCCCGTTTTTAAGCGATTTTTCTGACGCCTGTTCTAGATCATAAGCTGTAAAGACGATTCCTGTCACCTGTACGACACGAGCGGCACGTGTAAAGTACTTTGCGTATTTTAATGTCTCTGGAGTGAAAACCGCGGATGCGGGTATTTTTTCACCGTGTAGCAATACTTCCTTATCTATATCCTTAACATATTTTGATATTTTATCAATACGTTTTACCAAGTGTGGATTTTGGCTCTTGTAATCATCAAGGCTCTTAAGTATTTCTTCTGTAGAAATTAATTTCGCACCCGACTTTACAGCTTTTTCAATATCAACAATAATTGTTTTACCTTCAAATCTTGGAGATCCTTCCGGAAAGGCAGAGCTAGTGGAAATATATGATGAAGCGTTCTCCCCCATCACATGCTCAGCTACAGAGTAGGATGCTGAAAAATTCTTTGGAATTAAACCATACCGTTCAGGGTTAGTTTCTGAAAGCATTTTTGCTTCTGATAAGTCCATCTTTGAAAGATAGGAATCAGAATTTGAAGCATATATTTTCCTAACAAGAAAACCGTCTTTCCCTGGCTCATCAACAACGATAAAGAAGAATGCACGGGCTGGCATTAACATACCAGTTATTTCGTACGTTGAATGTGGAGTTTCATTAGTTAAAGTTGAATGCTCAGTCATCTACCATCTCTCCAGAGCCAGGACACCTAGCCAAACGGTAAGTTTGGCTGATTCTTTTGAAAAAACGCGTTTGCACAGACCTTGATTGTCGGTGACACCTTTAAATGTTTCACCATTTTCGCTAGAGATAAAATATGGGACATTGGCCATGGGCTTACCACTATCATCCAAGATTCGGAATTGTTCATCGAAGAATCCATTCCGGATTAAATCGTCAACTAATGGCATTGATATTGATGGTGTTGGTGTTGAATTTGCACCAGCAAACATCGTCCGCTTCACCTTGCGTATATAGGTCGCCGTCGTACCATACTCGACCTTCCCGGCCTCAAGTCGCAGGTAGCTCCCGCCACCAATCAGCGTGATACGCTTCTTCCCGGCAAACGAGATGTCACTCGCCGAACTCAGCGTCAGCTTCTTCTCAGCAAACAGCCGCAGGCTGGCATTCTGCGCCTGCAACTCCACCGGCCCTTCTCCGGATTTGACGCTCACTTGCCCGGAGCGGGCAAAGAGCCCCAGCTTTTCCCCGGCCAGCACCGTCATATTGCCCATGACACCCGTGCTGATATCCTCCCCGGCATTCAGGGCCACGTTTTTCACAGCGGTCATCTGCAGATGCTCCCCGCTGGTCAGCGCCATCCCGTCCGGAGCGGACATCAGCAGCGCCTCATTGAGCGGTTTCAGCCGCTGCTCAAACATCCGTATCTGGCTGTCCACATCCGCTTTCAGGGCCTGCGCCTGCTCTGCCGCCATTTCCAGCTGCTGCAGTTGCTGGTTAAGCCTGTCGATTTCCTTCAGGGCCGTATCCCTGTCCAGTGCGTCACCCTGCGCTTTCGGCTGCGCATCCGCGCTGACAAACAACCCTTTTCCGGCCCTCAGGGCTCCCCACTCGTCGGTACGCAGTTCGGCCCCCTGGCCGCGACGTTGTCCCTGGCTGTCCACCAGATGGCCCGTATTCAGTTGCGTCTTTCCGTACTCCGTGGCGAGTTTGATGTGTTCCTCACCCCGTTTGTCTTCCATCCGCAGCTTGTTGTTCGCCGGGGTGCGCAGCACGTTGCGGGTGTGATTGTCCCGGTTCACCAGGTCGGGATGTTCGGAGTCGTGCAGCGCATACGCGATGTACGGCAGATCAATATCACCGTTGCTGTACGCTATCGCCACTTCGGTGCCATCGATGAGCGGCGTATGCCAGCCCAGCGTTTCACCGGCATACGGCTTCGCCATCCGCAGCCACAGGTAGCCGTAACCCGGCTCCGTCCCCTCCCGGTCGAAGTCCAGCTTCACCCGGTAGCGCCCCTGCTCGTCCAGGTGTGCGTAGGTATCATTTTTTTCGCGACTTTCGATCCGGGCCGGGAGCGTACCCGGGATGACCGGGCGAGGGATCTCTACCGGACGGAAGCAGTAACGTTCGGTATAAGGCTGGCCCCAGACTGACACATGCAGACGGGAATCACGGGCCCCCCGGTAGGTCACCAGGGTGAGGACGACGCCTTCTTTCAGGGCCGCAATGACATCGCCCAGCGGCTCCAGCACCTGTCCGGGTGTGAGATGAGCAGCGTTGCTGAACAGATGAATACGGGCTGATTTATTCAGCTCCCGCTCGTGATGGATGTGCGCATAGAACGCCCCGGATTCGGTTTCCGGCTCCGGGCTGGCGTCATCACCCGCGTCACGATAAGGTGCGGCGTAGCGGTAATGCTCCCCGGTGGTGACCGCATCATGACGCACGCTGACTGTGGCATCCATCGGCGTGGCGGCGGTCCGGTAGTTGTAATCCCGCGTGGCAACGGTGCCGGTGGCAATGTTGTGCCAGGTCCGCACATCCCAGACCGATTCTGCCGCGCCGTCAAACAGGCCCGATGGTTCGCTGTAGGGCAACTGTACATCAAAGTGGTAGTTAAGCTGGCTGTCGGCCAGTATATAGGTATCCAGACCGCGCACATCATCCATCTCCGTGCGCCAGTAAATCCCCACCTCAGACAGAATGCGCCGGATAAACTCAAGGTCCGTTTCCCGCCACTGGGTGATAATTTCCCGCGCCGGGTAGCTGCGCTCCAGGCAGAAGTCAAAATCAGGTCCTTCCAGGCCATGTTTGCGTAGCACCTGCTCAACCACCTCAGGAACGGACTGGTTCTGATATACCGCGCACTGTCGGGTGTATCCCAGGAGCGCCAGGCGCGAACTGAGCGTAAGCCGGTAGTGAGACTGGTCCTGAGAGGTGGACAACCATTCCAGGCGGGTCACCATGCCGTGAACACTTTTACCGCTCCGCATCCGGAAAGAGGCATATTTCATCAGCACCTCTTCCGGGGGGATGTTCGCCTGAAGCGTGGTGAACTCGATGTCCCAGCTGAACGGCTCGCTCAGGGCTTCCCGGCCGCGAAAGCGCAAAACATCCGGCTTCACCGAACTGTCATTGATATCCAGAAAGTAACGGGTCTGCCCGTCAAAAAGCGCCAGCCAGTTATCCATTACGTCACTCCTTTATCGGTACAAGACTAAGCCAGCCATCACCCAGTTCAATCGTACGGGGTTTGTCCGGGTCAAGATCGTCACGGGTCAGTACCAGGCGCCAGCGGTTGTCCTTCTGATCCGGTCGGTTAAACAGCCCCACCGCCACCACGAACTGCGCCTCTTCATCCATAGGCATATTGAGCGTCACGCTGCCACTGGGCATCACCAGCAGCTCCTTTGATGCCAGCACGTCGTCCTTAAGTACCGTATCGGCCCTGCGCAGCACCGTCTGGTAATCAGCGGCATCAACCGCTTTACGATCCCTGAGCTGATAAACCCGCACCATGGTCGCCAGCGGCGTCTGTGCACCATCGGCGTTGATGGCGGTGCGCGGGGTAAAATCCAGATGCAGCGTTTTAATTTTTTTGTAGAAGATGGATTTCGTGATGCTGACCGTACCGTCCGTGACGGTCTGCGTCAGACCGCAGCCTGTGAGCAGACCGCAGGCAATAAGCGTCAGCGCCCACCAGCGGGTTATTGTTGCCATTCAAAAGCTCCTTTTACCCCCTCCCTACTTCTGATTGCTGATGCGTTGGCTGCACACACTCGCCCCGGTCACATAGTTATCTATGCTCCCGGAGACTCATGCGTTTGCCGCCTTCCTGCAATCAGAAGTATTGTGGGGAGAATGAATGATTGATTGATGATTAGTCGAAGCGGTAATGCCCGTCTTCAGCGGGAGATAAAACCGAGCATTGTAGCCCTTCATAACAGCCCAGGCTGACGGTCAGACTCTCCCGGCTATTGCTGAGCTTGCCCGCTTTCAAACCCAGCAAACCGGTACGGCCCAGCTGGATACGCCTGCCTGTGCTAAGGCGGGGCTCAGGCAGCAACCGCACGGGTACGGTGAGGCGCAGTCGGGCGTCACTGCGGTAGCCAAGATAGACACGCAACAGGACCAGCAAATCGGTATGGAGGGCACCACCGGGTAACCAGCCTTCCGCCTCGTCAGGATCCGCTGTCTCCAGCGTCACCAGTACCCGGCAGCATGCTTCCTTTGCCGTTTTGCCCAGCGTGGCACGTTGCGAAAGCCGGATGCGGTTTCCGGTCCCCAGCCCACTGCGGTTACCGATATGGACCTTAACCGGATCGGGTTCGGTGATAATTGCCCGGGTATTCGGTGCCAGCAGGCTCACCAGGGCCCGAATGCCTTCGGCGTTACGGGTGGGTAATCGCATAGTGCCCAGCAGGGCCAGGAAACGGGAAACCGGCGTGGCCACCTGTTCCGCCGTGCCCGGGATACCAAGTCCCACCAGCCCCAGCAAACACTGAGAGGTGGCATCACGGCCCCCGGCCTCGAAAGTGGCCGGCCAGGCGTATTTTCGCCAGATCCGGTAATACTGCGTGGTGATCCGGTGGCTGAATATATCCAAAAACGAGGTGGCCGCCTCGTAACCTTCGCGGCGCTGCGCAATATCATCCAGCCAGGACGTCGGCAGAGGAGAGTCCACGCCATACACCCCGAGAAATGTCGTGCGGACCGTTGGGGGGAATGTCGGATGGTCTTCGTCGATCTCAACCGCCTTCAGGGTACTGACCGGGAAACCCATACCAGGCCAGGGTCTGAATCGTACCGGATCGTCGCCCGGATGGCTGGTGGAGCCCAGTTTCGGCGTGTCCGGATTTTCCTGTTCCAGCAGCTGACAGAAACGATAGAAATTGGCCCGCCAGATGTCTTTATTAAGAGCTAATGTCAGCCCGGTACGTGCTGGCTGTGATTCTCGCGCCATCTCAGTCGTTTCCCTGTTGGTTGCAGTACCAGCGTGAGCTGGTTAAAGAGGTGAATATCGGCATAGAGCGCGAAGAATCGGTGCAGCATCTCGCCAAAGAGATTCACATCACCCTCGCCTGCAAAATTGTCCCTATTCAGCGTGACCTCAATGTCCACGCCCCGGAGCATAAAACCCTTCTCAAAACGGCGGATCAGGGTGTGCTTTACGGCGACTATTGCTTCAAGCCGACGGCGGTTCATTTCATCGTCGGTCCAGTCATAGAGCGCTAGCGTGCCCCGCAGCACTTCCGGATTATCCATCATGCTCAGGAAGTTTGAACCGAGGTGACTCATCACCCGCCAGTGAAAACGGTCGTTTGCCGGGGGATATAACGGCATCGTCGGTGCGGTGACGTTCAGGACCCTGACGGGCACCTTGCCGGTTTTAACCACCCTGTCCAGCAGGGTGCTTTCCAGTGCCTTACGCGGAAGCTGGCCGTTGGTGCCGGTTATTCGCATCGAAAGTGACTCCGGTTTATCGGACAGTTGCTCCAGTTCGAACGAGCGCCCCCCGAGAATTAGCCAGGTGTCATACAGGCCAGAGGGACCGCGTTTCACACGGGTATGAAAATAACGCTCAGGAGCATCGTGGCGCATCATACCGCCACGGTGCCGAAAGCTGGTGAACGGCACATAAGGATGTTTGCCATTCTTCACCGCGCCATGGATGTTATCGACGCTGTAAATTTCGGTGTGCCCATCCTGAAGACGCAGCGGCCTGAGCAGATATTCATTCTCCAGCGGGTTAAGCGTCAGCGGGTCGGCTTCCAGGGTAAAGAGATTGATGACCGGTGCACAGTGCAGCCGGAAGTTTTCCGTCTCAAAAGGCAGATCGGATGACCAGGCTTCACTGAGCACCATGTCGATTTCAAACCAGGTGCTGGCCGCAGTGAGCCCGATGGTGTCGAGACCGCGCAGCTCAACAAACATAAACTTCGGACGGAAGCTGAAATACTCCAGCAGAAGCTGGTAACCACTGAAGGTAGTATCGGCTTTCTTCCACAGGCCATCATTGTCGTCAAAGCCCATGGGTTTGCACCAACCATTAAACTGATGACGTTCAGTATGCGTCCCTGCATGCCGGGCATACATGGCATGTACACGCCGGGTCATTGCCAGATGCAGCGCTGAGCTAACTGGACTCTCTGCGTTAAGAAAAATGGCGACTTTATCGATCCCGGCTTTACGCCAGTCCACTTTTTCAGGGCATTCGAAGCGCAGACGGATAGCTGACCGGCCATCGGTTTCAGTATGGAGGCGAGCCTCCGCAAGTTGCAGCGGTTGTAGCGACACATCGCGGGTCGTCCGATACTGACAGGCGGTTTTATGCGGTCCTACAGGCCGTGACAAAACGGAGAAGCCTTCCGCCAGCATTTCGGCCTGACGCAGACTACGCCAGTCAGGGGAGAACTCGACGATGGCCAGTGACGGGATAGTCCGCATATAGTGCGGCCACAGCAGACTCACCAGCCCTTCGGTCAGTTCCGGCAGATCATCATCCAGCTTTTCACGCAGACGGCCCATCAGGAAGGCAAAGCCTTCGAATAGACGTTCCACATAGGGATCGCGGGCGCCAGGTTTATCAAGATTAAGCATTGCTGCCCGGTCCGGATGAGCCCGGGCAAACTCTTTACCCGCCTCACGCAGGTAGCGCATTTCCGCTTCGTAATAGCGCAGGGTTAAATCATCCATGAACGGTATTCCTGAAAATTATTAAAGAGAACATTAGCCACAGAGCACCATGGCACGGGCCGGGTCAATGGCAATAAGCCCGGCAATTAAAGACTCCATCTCAGGCATCAGACGGGCTTTATCGGATTCGCTGCGACCGGCTTTCAGGCGCAGCAGTTTCAGGCGACGGGCCTGGATTTCAAACAACAGCCCGGGTTCCCAGTCTCCCAGCGTCAGCTGTGGCGCGCAGATGGTCAGTTCGCCAAGCAAATGAAGCGCCATTTCGTTTCGGCCATACTGCTCTGCCACCCGGGCCATCAGCAGGCGTATCAACCAGCGATGGCGCGGAGTGTCCATCCCCGGTCGGGACTGGAGCCAGGTAAGCGCCGCTTCGGGACCTTCCGTATCGCCCTTTTCCATGGCTTCCGACTCAAGGAGCAGCACATCATCAGCCGGACCATTAACGACGGTAGCGAGTTCATCGCCGTACATCAGGCCTTCTTCATTCACTTTTTCCGCAATCCAGGCGGTGGTGACTTCGTCGGCAAAGGGGGTACCGTCATTCCATGCCAGACCTTCCAGGCCCGGGAGGCGTTTAAGCAGCAGCCGCAGATCGCACAGGACGGAGTCTGTCCAGGTATCCCAGGGTTGACCGGCATGGCTGAGCCCCTGCCAAAGGTACCACTGAAGATCGAACCAGAAATGATTGACCCCTTCGCAATACATCTGGCTGGCCTGCTCAACCAGTTCGGTCCAGTTTTTCTGAAGATATAGCCGCTTAAGTTGAGCGCGATACTCGGGTTTCGGCGGTACCAGGCGGGTGCGACCGCTACTGTCGAGTGGGGGGATCTGATTGACCGTATCCCACCGTACGGTCTTTATCAGCCGGTGAGAAGCCAGCCAACCCTGAGGTTGTTCGCTCAGCCAGCGGGAAAGTAACTTTGCCTGGTCGAGTAGATCGCGGCCCGACTTCACGGCTGACAGTTGCGGTGAATCCGAATGGGCTGGCTCACGCCCGTGATCCTGGGCGCTGCTGTTCTGAGGGACCAGTGCTTCCATGCCACCGGAACGTGCCAGGCGGTTTTCAAGAGCGGTACAGAGACCTGCAAAAGACGGTTTTTCAGCTTCCGGCCAGTCAGCCACGGCGGACTGAAGCAGGTTAATGGCGCCAGCCGTCAGACCAACATCATTGCGGTCTACCTCAGGCCATAACAGCAGTGCATCAATCACTTTTGCACTGTTCAGCCACTCCATCGCAGCTTTACGGGCTACGGGACGCTGGGGATGACATGCCTGCCCGTAGCGAGTCAGCATTGCGACAAGCAGCAGTAAACCTTCGGCCAACCCTTTTTCACCGTCGCGGCTGAGTCGGGCCTGAACATACCAGGTCACCACACGAATGTCTTTGGCGCATTCGCAAAGACACTTCCGGGCCAGCTCGCACAACCGTGCTGAATCGGTACCCGATATCTTATTGATCTCTTCACGCATCAGCAGAAAATTATCATCGTATGCGGGATCGTCCCCGGTTTCAGACCCGGAGGTGAACGGGTGCAGCCAGTTATCCCAGAGCAACAGGGCATCATTTGCCCGGGAGGTGAGGCGCTGCCTTTCTTCCTGGCTGGTGGCGCAGGCGGTTAACAGATCTTCCGGTGAACTCATTCTTTTTCCCGTTTGTTAGTCTCTTTCATAAACCTCATGGCCGCTTCCAGAGAAGCGTCGTCCTTACCATTGACGATTTGCGGTGGCTTACATTTCAGCAGCATACTTTTCTCCTCCCCCTGAGTAGGTTTGCCCTTCCAGTCGCTTTGCCAGTGGGCTTTTATGACATGGGGGCGAAGACGCTGATGTGGCGTGGAGAGGCTGTCCCTTGATGACTGGCTTCCGGCGCTCGCGGTGCCTGCCTGAGCGCCGAAGCGGCCCGGACACCCGCAAAAATTGCACGGGTTTATCCGGAGGAATGAAGCGCTGATGCTTTCCGACGCGTCTGGGTTCGGGTCTCACAGGTTTCCCTGTTTTCCCCACTCGCTATTCTCCGAGCAAAGCCAGATCAGCACCGGCAGTACGGCGTGCCAGAATCCACGGTTCCCCTTTCTCCTGCTTACTGATGGCCGTGGAGACAGAAGCGGCAAGGGTGAACAATGCGCCCATCGTTACTGGATCGCTTCTGCGCCAGCGGCAACATTAAAAATAGCGTTGGGCAGCGTGAACCCCTGCAACTTCAGTAATTCAAGAGGACCACTGCCGAGTTCGCTACGCATCACAAACTTCAGAGGGTTGCCATCCGGGGTGATCCATACCAGTTGTGTCCGGCTGGCATCAAGAGGAGTGAGCAGGGCTTTGTCCAGCAGGCGAATGAAGCCCCAGTTGCCCTGGTGACTGGCATAGAGTTGCATACCACTGTTTACACTACGCCAGCTCAACGATACGCCTGGATAGTAGCTATTCCCCGGCCAGGTGAAGCTTTGCCAGCTTTCCATCTGATTGAAGTAGTCCAGGTTCTGCTCATCGAGGGTCAACTGCACTCTGGCAACATCCTTTGAAGGACGCGCCATCAGTTCGAAGTGAATACCTGCATCGCCCTGAGAGAACACGATATCAGACAGCTCTGCCAGCTGATTAATCGCCCGCAGGAAATCCGGACTGACAACCATCCCCTGACTTGCGGAAGGGTCAACGACCCAACGATTTCCCTCCTGGTGGAGGATCCCGCCAAGATTAGTTTTCAGGAAGGTAGTGATTCGACCCGAGTCGCTACGCAGGAACTGAGCCAGTAACGGCAGAGAGGCATCGCTGCCGGTGGCCTTAAACGGATACCGCCCCGCGAAGGCCTTATTCCACTGTTCGACAATGGTCGATTGCCAGCGGGTATTGAGACTACCCGCAGCCGGGGCAAGGACCTGCCGCCAGGCCAGATCCAGCGGTTGCACAAACAACGACTGACCAAATCCGTTCCACTCCTGCCCCAGGCTTGCCGCAACCAGACTGCCGTAATCGCGGGTGTCCGTCAGGTCGATGGCTTTACCCTGGAATACGGTCTGTGCCAGCATCTGCGACATCGCTTGCGGATCCGGGGCGCTGGTGACCTGCTGAAGCTTCAGCCGCACCTGGGTAACGCGGGCCAGCCAGGACTGGAAACTGAGGTTACCGTTGCTACCAGTGCCCTCTTTACCTTCCATGAATCCCGTCAGTGGTCCAAAAACGTCCTCCAGTGGACCTTTCGGCCCCTGCGCCTGCTCAATGAACTGTCGGGTATATTTTTTCCGACCAACCAGTTTTTTCGCTGAATCCACTATCGAATCAGCCAGTGCCTCACCCTTCTCTCCTGTTTTTCCCTGCCAGGCCAGCGTATTCATTAAGGCCACAAGCGGAGACTGACGGACATCGCCGATCAGACTGAGCTGGGCAATTGCTTCAGAAAGAGACGTGGCTTCCTGCCACTGAATGCTGTTGACCATGTTCAGCCAGGCATTACCAAAATCGGTAAAATAGCGTTCTGTCAGGCGGGCCTTCAGCGCCTCCGGGGAGATATCACTTCCTGCCTGGTGCGTTTTATCCGTCAGGACCCAGTCGATTTCATCACGTCGTGTCTTAACGACCTCGTTAATTGCATCCTGTACCTGCTCTTCCCAGGCCTGCCGCGTAAACATTCCAGGGACGATTTCGTCAGTGCTGAATACCGTTGAAGCATCGGTATCACCGGTCATATCAGCAAGTGTTAAATCAGGCCAGTTACTGGCCACGCGCTTAAGCATGTCCTGGTACAGTCCGGCCTCAGCGTTCCGCTGGCCAATCTGCTTGAGCAGGATCTGACGGACCGTACTGATTAATTCAGCGTCAGGCTTAATTTTCCATTCCGGATGTGTCGGGAGGTTCTGCGCATAAAAACCCAGTAATTTAGGGGCAATTTCCTGCCATGTCCCATCCGCCACATTCTGGCGTTTCGGCCAGGTTATTAGTACATTTTTCGCCAACCATCCTTCATCGGCTTTGTCCGGTCTGGCCATCATCAGGTAAGCTTTCAGGACATCGTAGGTCCGTTGCGTTCCCTGCATCCGGGCATCACTGGCCGGAGGAAGTTGCACAAAGGTATTCAGTTGTTGTTTCAGATGTTCTGCAGTGGCATCCCTCATCAGCTGTGCGTTGTTTTTCGCATACAGGGGCCAGAGTGCGGCCAGCGTGTCGCTGTCCTGATTAAGACCAAAGCGGGTGTACCACGGAGCACCGGTCGCCTCACGATGTTGCAGACGGGCAATGGCTTGCTGGAGGACGAGCTGGTTGCGCAGGCGTTCAGCCAGGGATTTTGCGGTATCCGCTGCCTGCCTGGCCGTCTCCTGCGCCTGATAAATCTGGGTACGGTTAACGACGAGGGACAGCAGTGTACCGGCCCCCCACAGGACAATCAGGGAAAGCAGAATTAACCGCAGCATCTTCAGCCAGTTGAAGCCCAGCTTCCTGCCGCTGACGGCATCACTGTCATCAATGACGGCTTTCCATGTCGGTGTGTCGAGGCGCGTGTTCGGTACCGTTCCGGCAACGGCCAGTTCAGGGCTGAACATGACACCGCGTAAACGCCAGGCCGCAGATCCCTGCATCAACCCACTGAGCAAAACAGTTAGACTGGCTTTCAGTTCGTGTTGCAGACGGGAAGATAACTGAAGCAGGCCGTTATGAGCCGGATTATTCAGTATCTGTGCCATACCGGCTTTTTGCAGGCGCTGAGACAGCATAGTCAATGCCTTATCCGCCTCTTTTATAGTGCCTTCCGGCCCGAAAATAACCCCTGTTGCAACTGTTTCCTGTCCCTGCTGAGCACCGTTGGCGTTATCAGTCAGCCACAGCCAGACGGGCGCCTGCCAGCCTAACAGGTGGTCGGCTTTCTGGCGGCAACGCAAGAAGGCATCCCGTTCGCTATCCGTCGGGAGGGCTGAAGTACTCGTCACCTGAATGATGCCATCAACCGGTTGCCCGGATCGCAAGCGTTTCAGTTTTGCAAGAAAGATCTCATCCGGGAGTGACTGCGCATCACCGCCATAAATCAGCACATTGCCGTCGCCTTCCTGCCAGAGGTCATGGCACAGACCCGGGGCCGCTTTCTGGACGTCGTCCGGATTGCCCATCACCAGCAGGAGTCGCACCTTACGCTGCCAGCGGCGTCCATAGCGAAAGCGCAGGTGTTCGGACACGGCGTCTTCGCTGAAGACCGGTTCATCGTCATCTTCTTCTCCGGGAATGGTGTTCGTCACCGGAGTGATACTCTCAGCCTTTTTTTGCCCCCAGTGGAAATACAATCCGGATTTACCGGCGAAGTCGAAAGCCTTCTCTGTCAGCCAGCCGAGTAAAAACAACGCGGCAACCAGTATGGCGCAGAATATGAGTATGCGCTGGCCGTCATAGGGACCGAATCCCGTGGCCGAAGCTACGTATTCCGGAAAGGCATATAACAAAAATGCCACGATGACCGTCATAAAAAAAGCGACAGTGACAACGGAGCCGATGAGTGTTTTGACTTTTACCTTAGTCATTCTTAGGCGTTTCCTTGCGAACTTCTTCTTTGGTGATGACAGCGATCCAGATGTCGTCCTTATCAACGGCGGGTTGTGCGGCGATAACTTGGGGGCCCCGTTGTTCAACGTCAGCATTAGCAAGCGTGATGGCCAGCCATGGAGCAGCATGGCCGGTATATCCCAGCACGGGATCGATACTGGAATTGTCTTCTGAAAGACTAAATTCCACTTCGCTCTCTTCGCAGGCATTATTCCAGCCGCTGCCCGACGTCAATGTGGGACCGGAGATCCAGCTTCCTTTGAGTTCATTGGGCAGGGTCTTCGACCAGAGCAGCGCCCGGGTGAGCGTCTTTGTGAGCGTTGTTTCTGTTCCCCTTTCGGGGCGATGGAGGCGGAGCGCATCCGGCCAGGCATTGGCTTTGCGGTTGCTCAATACCACCATTGATACAGCATCAGCATCTTCTTCCCGGGGAGACGCCGGTAACGACAGCGTGATGGCAACCAGAATGCCCGGGGTGTCCCATCGCTTGTCCAGCCAGGCATCAAACGCCCCCAGCCCTTTTCCGGCCATCAGGCGAAAAATCCTGCCCGTCTTGAGTGAGAGCTCGGCTTTAAGCTGCTCTTCAATCAGGGGATACAGATCGTTATCACAGTCCAGCATCAGCCAGCATGGCAGCTCGGGCGGAAGCGGCTTAACTATCCCCTCTACACGCGTGGTCAGTTTATTAACCACTGCTTTCAGGGCCTTCGTTAAATCTGTCTGATATTCTGGTAATGCCGCGTATCTGACCGGTTTGTCACATCCTCGTGGGCAAGAGAAGTCGATAACCGGAGCTGCGACTTTCATTGCCTTCAGCAGGTCATCGGCTTTGTTTCCAACCGGAGCATGGATGTGCGTACCGAGGATCCAGGCGCAGCGCTGACCGCGCAGAATTTCACTGTCAATAAGCGCTTCTCGCTCGACATTACGGGACTCGGCCCCCACCTGTTCGGCTTTGTAGGCAAACCGGCGTAAGCCGAAAATAAGCCCCCAGGTGCAAAACGGGAGGCCCAGAGCGGTGAACCAGAAGACAAATCCGGTTCGCTCTGACGTCCAGCACCATAGCGTGAGCGCTATGCCCACCAGCATGACAAACGCGAGGAATAGCAGCCAACGACCGGTGCCGGGACGCGCTACCTTAGGAGCCTTTTCAGGGATGGCATCCAGCCAGACGGGCATAATCAGGCAACCTTTGCAGCGGCAAATGAACTGATCAATGTGCAACCACAGGCACATTTGTGACCGTGAAAGGCAACCGGGATACCATGATCAAGATAATCAGAATTGCCTTCTATGATAGTTGTAGGGCCATGTCCCGGAACCGGGCAGGACACTTTGTCGCCTTTACGGGCAACACCGATACCACCGAATTTCATCGTTTCTGAGGCGGTCAGTACTGAACCACCGTGGGTAGTTTTATCGCCTTTGCGGATAATCTGAAGCATTAATAAGGACCTCTGCGAGTTAATAATTATCATTAG
This sequence comes from Klebsiella sp. GL120222-02, assembly GCF_003097195.1. Taxonomy (NCBI): domain Bacteria; kingdom Pseudomonadati; phylum Pseudomonadota; class Gammaproteobacteria; order Enterobacterales; family Enterobacteriaceae; genus Klebsiella; species Klebsiella sp. GL120222-02. Next base: position 16,400 of record NZ_QEQO01000008.1, on the reverse strand, counting down.
GTTAAAGTAACTAGTCCCCAGACATATTAATTCTGAATCTGTTCCAGTAAGTCATTTAACTCATTCACTCTTGAAATATTCATGTCCATACAGCATACGCTGAACATTGGCGAACCGATTATAAATCCTTGAATATCACACCAATTTTCACGTGAAGCAATCCAGTTTTTTTGTGCTGTCTCGAATTTACTTGTAATGTCAGGTATTCCACGCGCTTTAATGATTTTGTATATTTTCTGGTAAACAATATTCATGTCTTTCTTTGCGGCGTCTGATGCCTGGTCGGCACAACCCATTACAACAGAGTTATTTATATCTTGATTCATTTTGCGACAATCAGTTTCAATCTTGGAATAGTAGTTTAGTGCAGCATGTGAAATACAAGGGAGTATTAGAAGTAAAGTCAGTATTTTGTTCTTAATCTTCATTTTATTTGAATAATCCAGTGGAGGCACTAGTAATTTAACTTACCTATAAGTGCCTGGTTCTACAATTGAAAAGACCCATTCAGGACTCAATGGCATGTAAATGCTTTTGAATATTTATTCTGTATCATACTCGTCACCATTCCATCGCAAGATATACTTAGGTCCGCAAAAAATATCTTTTAGCCCTTTGTGCGATTTTTTTTGATATTCCAATGGATGTACACATATATGTTGCATCTATTGATTTTCCATCATGCTTTGTGATTTCGAATGTTAAAGTTGGAGAGTTGTCGAGATTAGACATACAGTCCGATTGATCACAAGTGCCGGGTGGCGTTGAACTCAGAAACGTATACTCGATGATATCTTTTTTACCGTCACCATTTAAATCAGTAGTACCGCGACCTGTTTGCCCATCGACAAAGCCAGAGTTTTTCAGCTTACTTGCCGTTACCAGCATATCAACATCTTTGGTTTGAGAACATTGAGCATATGTTGCCGATGCCATTAAAAGTAACATAGCCAAAGAGAGTTTTACGTTTATTTTAATAATTATCAACCGTCTTCATATAGGTTTTAATAAAATCATTTAGTTGCTCTACACCATCACATTAGCATTGGTTTTCTATCAAATATGTTCGTTGACCCTCCATCGAGTTATATAAGCTGCATCGTTCAGAAATAGACTTGCGTTGACTATTATAAAACGCCATATCAATTGAATACTCCTTACCAGATTTGGTAATAATTTCTTTAATGGAGTCCTCTGTTTTGTTTGTGCTGGTTTGTATGCAATCGATCATATCCGAATGAGATTGCATTGAGCAATTGCAAACCTGTGGTAATTTTGCAAATGAAATTACTGGCAAGCTCATGGATAATGCGAATAATATAATCTTCATCCTTTAACCCCAATTTCAGCTAATAATTTTAAGATTTGAAATGCTGAGGCTCTTTGTATGAAAAACCTCTGATTTTTGTAAGAATCTAAAAAGTTTATCCACATGTGAACAATACTAATTATCATTCATTACATTTTCAATTTCTTCTGTTTTTTCTCTAAGTGATGGGTCCGTTTTGCATACGCGAAGAGGGAGTGCCTTGAAGTTGAATATTCTTGTTATTTCTTTTGATTCCTTTGATGCCTCAGATAGTATGCAACCACAACCATATCCGTAACTATTATTTGTGTTAATAAATTCATTAATAAAGGTTGGGGATTATATCTTGCATAGGTTCTAAATCTAACGTGGTAGATTTCTCTTTTATTTCTTTTCCTGATAAATTAAATGTCTTGAAAGTTTCACCACATGAATTGCAACCACCTGCACCGGATAAAATAACCCTGTCATTTTTACATGAGGCACCGTAGAAGACGAAATTCATCATTTTTATTTTGTCACCTTTGTTGTTAATACGTTCTACAAGACCCGCAGACTTTGATAGTTCATGACTTTCCTTACCAAGAACGAATGTTTGTTTGCTGCAAATTGGTATATCAAGTTTATCCTGGTCATCCTTAAGATTATTTACACTACAAAATGATTTGATACTATATTGGACACCACCGCACGATGATTTGAAAACATTTGCAGTATTTGCATAGCAAAATGTGGGCAATAACAGAATGCCAATAAGATTTTTCATAAACTTACCGAACATTTTTTAAAATCACTCCCCTCAACTTTTGGAGATAATTATTTTTAAAATTGGGGCAATGCTGACAAAACACAAAACACAGACCAGCGATTATAGGAAATGTAGCTATTTTAGCCTCGCTAGTTTGTTGTCTTTAAATATCCACACCTCAGAATTTTTAGGATCATTGACATCTTGAATATTAATTTTGACTTTATCACCGTCATTATTAATCATAACAACTCCTGTGCAGTAATCTATTGGCTTATGCACCTGGGTTTTATTTTCAGAATCCAAGGAAATAATTCTGATTGCTCCAGCCTCACAAGCATTTCCCATTGGAGAATCCTGGAATATCCAAACTCCAGTCCAAGAGTCAGTAAGGAGAGAGTAAGATGTCAAATAGGAAGGAGATTCATACTCACAGTCATGCTTCGAAACAACTTTATCATTAAAAGATATTTCACATTGGTTTCCATTTTTTATTGAATGAACTGTTGGCAAGTCGAAACTGTTTGCCATACTATACATAGGCAAAAGTGTAACTATCAAAGACAGAGTTTTTCGCATGTTAACCTCGATATCCTTCTTTCATTCCTAATTTTAATTTCCCTCTTACTTTAAAGCCTGCTTCATATTTAGTTATTGCATTGTCTTTATTCAGGTCTAAGCCTTTATTATCATTATAGCTTCTCCCTTCATCATACAGAATGTAACTATCTGGTTTTCCTACAGCCCTAGGGCAGAATATAACCATATAAACATCTTCAATTGTTTTAATCTTTCCAGCGTACGGTTTGAAATATTTTTCCACATAATCCATTTGTTCAACCGAAGTCATGTCAGCCAATTCATTAGTTGTCGTACCTAAAGACCGCGCAGTATTCGACATAAATTGTATCAGGCCAGTAGCACTTCCATTTGGATTTCTAACGCTTGGAGAAAAGGTTTCTCCTGTTTCAAATGCCATACACGACATCAAATAATCTGGGTTTATTTCCAGTCGTTCACAAACTTCAATAACCTTAAGCTTAAATTCTTTTGAAACTTTAGCACCCCATGCGATCTTCTCAAGATTTTGGTCCTTTAATGAGCCAAGGAATCTAAGCGGGTGCATATGCCACAATGAAGGCCCAAGTTTCTCAGCTGTAACATCCTGCATCCATGCCATCTTATCGATAAAATCTTCGCTGTATTTCTTCCATTCTGGCGCATCTTTTTTCAGCGCATTGAGGAACGGTTGCCAGATAGCATCGCCTTTTTTGAAGTACCAGTCGCTTGGATGTTTTACGATTGTTTTCTGAATAACGTCACGATAGTCGGGATTGTGAAGTGCTCTCCAGTACTCCATTGGAGAATAGCGGTCGCTTCCGCTGTCAATTTTATCCAGCAGGCGCTGATAATTATGCTTCACGAGAGCATGACTGGTTCGTGTATCATCTATCGCGGCCTGGTAGAGCGAATCGATGAGGTTACGGAAGAATCCAGTGGGCTGGTTTTTTCCATCCAGGTAATCAAAGCTGGCTGGTTCTGCGGTTTCAGTTCTGAAGCCCAGCTTTGCCAGATCATACTGCGACAAAAGTTGAGGTTCCGCCTGGCCTTTAGGGACGTAAGCATTTTCTGGTCGCAGCTGCCAGTATTCCTGTTTGGTCGACTTATCGACTTCTGTTTGCACCTGACTCAGTGGAAGGATCCCCGCCCTGGTTGTTGCCCTTGTATCTACTGTGAATGTTCCTGTTGCAACATCTTTTTTGTACAACGTAAGGCCCGGAGCGTACTTCAGCCAGAGTGGATTCTTTTCTCCCGCTTGCTCAGGGTTGGTCAGGAACGTTTCCAGGTTATCATCCATACTCGTGCATTCGATATGAACCTGGTATCGCGCTTCATATCCGCCATCCTTAGGTGCCTGATAATATCCCATATGACCAATAGGGTCACCTGCACTGATAGCAAAGGGAGTCGGACATACAACCTGGTCAAATTTCATCGCTTCTTTTGCTGGCGGCATGAGTTTCTGCCACCAGGAAGGCTGTACCACCCCATCTGTGCCAGGTGACAGGTTGTTTTTGTCCACAAGCATCCAGTATTGCTGCCCTGGGTTCAGGGATGTTTTCTTACCCTTTTTCAACGCCTGTTCTGAGAGGCTAACAAATGTAACAAGGCCATACTCTCGCTTATTAAATGCAACGGTATGGAGGCCGCTGTCTGTTTTATCCCACTCAACAATAGATCCTTTTGGGATCGTACCCTTGCGATAGCTTTCACTGATACTTTTATTGTTGGTACTGGCGGTCATGACCCATTCTGGATCGTAGGCAGTAAGCGTATCCTGGACTGTCCACTTTTTTTCCGCCGGATTGACACTATAGGCTGAATAGGGAGCCAGGTGCATATACAGGGTATAGAAATGCAGTCCGCTGGATTCCTTCTCCCCCGGTTGAATAAAGTGTTTAACCAGAACAAACGAACCGGAAAAGCTAAGCGGGCCGGATTCCCACCCAAGCGTGAGATAATCCTTGCAGACACGATATGCAACGATTTCCCCATCTGCCATGCAACGTATAGCCTGCTCACCTTTAAAGGCAACTGGGAAATCTAATGCTTCAAGAGGAGACTTGCCACTCAGAGCACACCACGGGGTCGTTGCTTCCGTGATATGGATCCCGCCATGCCACATCCCGCTACGGCCAATCATATACTGCCCGGTGGATCCCCCCCCGACATGAGAGAGGATCTCTTCCTGATTATTGAACTCACTTCCCCGGTTATTAGAAGGGATCGGCCAGACAATTTTAATTTTTCCTTTTTGGGTAGCCGTGGCGTTCTGCTCTGATGTGGTATTATCGCCATAACGATAAAGTGTATAGGGTATGTTTTGATCACGATATATCTGGGCAGGATAGAACCCCCTTTCCTGGACAAAATCAGATACCCAGTGTGTACCATTAAACATCGCCATATGACCATGCACATGGTGTGGTGCTGCCTGGATTACGACAACATCCCCCACTTGCTGACCAGAAATTGTGAATACACCGCCAGTACACACTGTTGTAGCGCCACCCACAACTTTAAAGTTATTTTCAAGCAGCCATGGGCCATAATTTTTAGCTGATTCAATTCCTGAATTTTTTGCAGATGCCCCTCCAGCTATTAATGCTTTTTTAACATAGCGTGCACATTTTGACTCGCCATATTTAAGCTTTTTATCTATGCCATTTTTAAAATTCTCAGCGTTAATTTTCGCTCTAGCCAGGGCTTGAGTGTTTAAAACACTAACTGCTACATTCTTGTCCAGCATTTATTCTCCCCCCTCTGCTTGTCGAGGACAATAAATACTACTATGAGATATGGGCTTAACAGAATCCATTAACCATTTCCCTTTTTCTTTAACCAGGTTAACGGCATACAGGGATACACCCTTACCATATCCTAATGTTAGCTTCACTTGTGCGACCTGGTCATTCTCTGAAACAGTTTCCACATTAATGCTGTCCTTCCATTCTTCACAAATATCCTGAGCATCGACAAAATAATCAGCACCCGATTCATCATTATCCCGCAGACTTCTGAGATGCTCAGTTGTATATTCAAAAATAGCTTTTTGAGTTAGTTTATCAGCTGATTCTATATCAGGCATTTCAGACGCAACAAGGTAATCATGATAAAAATTTGCAACAATTTCCCGAGGCATTGAACTTTCGTCTGCTGAAGCTGAGGCTATACTGGCCACGCAGAATAAGCAGCAAGCAAAAATAATCTTCTTCAACATGAACGTCTCTCCGTAGATATGTTGGTATTTGTATAAGTAGTCGAGGTGAGAAATTTAGAAAATGACCACGTTTTTATTGTTCCGTTACGCTGGTGACTTTCCACTTCCTATCAATTTTTTCTAGCACAACATTAAATGTAACTTTAGGCTCGGAACCTGCTCCTAAAATAACGTTGACTGAAGAGTCATTCTCTTTCTGATATACATCAAAGGTACTTATACTTGCTTTCCATGAAGGATAAACATCTTGTGATTTTGTAAAATAATCAACATCAGTATCAACCCAAGCACCATGCCAGTTACAAATATAACGCCCTTTAAACTGCTTGCATTCGCGCTTTTGTGAACATTTTCCTTCGAGTTCTTCTGCCGACACTGAATCATCAGAATCATAATTACACATCATTGAGTCGTTAATGCTTTTCATTAACTCATCAGAAACATATTGGCTGAGAAATCGACTGTTGTCCGATGATTCTTCTTTCAAATATGACTTATAAAAATTGTACACGATGCTTTCTGGGCTTGTTTGCTCGGATGCCTGTGTAAAATTTGATAAACAAAGCAAAAATGCAAATAAAAAAAACATTACGCATATGAGGAATTAATGGATCCATCATCAGCCCTTAGTCATTGAAAGATTTGCTGCTGATTTTGCTTTCCTGAGTGATATCCGTCAGGCTGAAATTGGGTGTTTCGTTGGGAAGATTCGCGCCAGTACCCGGTACCATATAATTCGACGTCTTCATAATGAACTCACCTGATGAACCATGCTCAATGCCGTTCTTACTCAGCCTCAGGTAAGATCCGCCGCCGTTCAGCGTCAGCGTTTCCGGGGTGCTGATAATAATTTCATCTTCACTACTGGTCACAGTCAGCTGTTTTCCAGAAAACAGGGCCATCGTGTTGTGCTGAGCCTGAATCTCGATGTCTCCCTGGTTCGCGACCAGCTTCGCCCCGTCTTTATGCACAAACAACCCAAGCGCTTTTTCAGCGCTCACGGACAGATTTTTCATCGCACCGATATCAAGATGCTGGCCTGCATTGATCATGGTGTTGCGGGTGCTGCTGAGCTGAAGGTGTTCACCTGAGGTCAGTGCCACTCCCTGCGGCGCGCTACCCAGCAGCACCGCCGACCGGAGGTCCCTGATTTTGTCGGTTACAAAACTAACCTGGGTATTGATGTCACAGACCAGCGCTCCCGCCGCGTCGGCGGCGCTGTTCAGGGCCTGCATCTGGCTGTTGGCCTGGTTAATCTGGTTGATGGCAGGGGCCATTTCAAGCACAGGCCCCTGCGCTTTTGCCTGTTCATCCGCCGTCAGGAACAGCCCTTTTGCCGCACGGACTGCGCCATACTCATCCGTTCGCAGCTCAAAACCGGCCCCGCGTTTTTCACGCTGGCCATTGACCAGGTGCCCCATGTTCAGCTGCGTTTTGCCATATTCCGTCGCGAGCTTGATATGCTCTTCCTGGCGCTTGTCCTCCATCCGCAGCTTATTGTTCGCCGGCGTGCGCCACACGTTCCGCGTATGATTCTCGCTGGTAACATGGTCCGGATGCTCTGAATCATGCAGGGCATAAGCGATGTAGGGACGATCCGGGTCTCCACCGTCAAATACGACGGCCACTTCCGTTCCGTCGAGAAGCGGTGAGTGGAAGCCGTATGTATCACCGGCATACGGTTTCGCCAGCCGCAGCCACAGATACGCATAGCCCTGTTCGGTACTGTTGCGGTCAAAGTCCAGTTTCACCCGGTAGCGGCCTTCCTGGTCGAGCCAGGAACAGGTGTCGCCTTTCTGCGTGCTTTCCACCCGGGCAGGCAGTGAACCAGCTATCACCGGGCGACTGAGCAGTGCCGGGCGCCAGCAGACGGTTTCGCTGTAGGGGATGCCTTCAAACGTCAGCGTAAAGCTACTTTTGCGTGAACCGCTGGTGCGTACCGTGGTGATGACGATACCTTCTTTTACGGCATCGGGTAACGTGCCGTCCGTTTCCAGTACCTGACCCGGCGCCAGATGAGGGCTTGAGGAATGCCCGGTGACGTGATACTGGGCGTTCAGAATGCGTTCGTGACGCAGACGGGCAAAGTATGCCCCGGACTCTGTACTTTCCGTATCACCTGCTGTCAGGAAGGGTTCCGCGTAATGGTACGTTTCCCCGGTGGTGATCCCTTCCCTGCTGAAAATGCTTTCGGCACTGTCCTGCGGCGTCAGCGCTTCCCGGTAGTTGTAGTCCCGGGTGGCCACCCTTCCGCTCACCACCTTATACGCGGTCTGAATATCCCAGATGCTCTCCTGCCCGCTGTCGCTCATCCCGGCCTGGTTGCGTAATGGCAGGATGACACCGAACTCATACTGCTGCTGGCTGTCCTGAAAAATCACCACGTCCTGTTCAAGACGGCTGTCCATTTCATAGCGCCAGTAAATACCCACCTCCGCCAGCAGGCGCTGGATAAACTCAAGATCGGTCTCCCGCCACTGGGTGATGAGTTCCCGGGATGGATATTCGCGGGAGAGCCGGAACTCGAAATCAGGCCCTTCCAGACCGTGTTTACGCAGTACCTTTTCCACGACTTCAGTGACTGACTGATTGAGATAGATTTCGCTCCCTTTCGTATAGTCCAGAAGGGCGATACGGGGAACGATCGTCAGCGCGTAACGGGTATCGTCATTTGACGTGGATATCCGGCGAAACGACTCCACCACGCCGAAAACCGTCCGGACCGGCAGCGCCGGGGTGCCGTCAAATCGCGGGGTCAGAAAAGTGAATGATGCGGGTTTCAGCAGTAATGCGTCGCAGGCAATATCCGCAGAGGAGCAGGTGACCGCCACGTCATACCGCCAGGGCTGACTGAGGGACTCCACCGAACGGAAGTTCAGCACATCAAGAAACTCAGTACAGTCATGCACATCAACCCGGTACCGTGATTGCCCTGAAAGCTGTTGCACCACGCTGGTAGCCTGGTTGATCAGGGAATTGCTCATGACGACTCTCCTTCTGCCTGTGCGTCAAACTCCAGCACAATGCCCTCTTCATCATCCCAGGTCAGCTGTAGTGAAGACGGCTTTTGTTTTGCCGCCATATGGCTCAATAACTGCTGGCTCAGAACCGGCAGGATCTGCTGATTAAGAAGGCTGTCCACGTTGCGGGCACCGGTATCCGGCAGCAAACACGCCATCGTTAGCGTGTCGATGAGCCTTTCGTCAATGTGCGTGGAAATGCCGTAGTGGCGTTGCAGACGCGTGCTCACCTGTGCGAGCTTCATGCCGACGATGGTGCGCATGGCATCCATTGCCAGCGGGCGGTATATCACCGTCTGGAAGCGAGCCAGCAGCGCTGGCTGGAAATGATCGCGCAGGATCGGGCGTAACAACTCATGCAGATCGCTCTCAGTAGCTTCTGGTTGCTCTTCCAGCAACTGCATCAGCGGGTCACTTCCCAGGTTGGACGTCATCAGGATCACGGTATTGCGGAAATCAATTTCACGCCCTTCCCCGTCCCGCATAAAGCCCCGGTCAAAGACCTGATAAAACAGGTTCATTACATCCCGATGGGCCTTCTCCACTTCATCGAGCAGCACAACGCTGTAAGGCCGCTTACGGACGGCCTCGGTGAGAATGCCGCCCTGACCATACCCTACATAGCCCGGAGGAGAACCTTTCAACTGCGATACCGTGTGCGGCTCCTGGTATTCAGACAGGTTAATGGTAATGAGCGATTTTTCACCACCATACATAACATCAGCAAGTGCCAGCGCGGTTTCTGTTTTACCTACCCCGCTTGGACCCACCAGTAAAAACACCCCCTGCGGTCCGTTCTCCGGCGTCAGGCCGGTTTTTGACGCCCTCAGGCGCTGGGCAATGGCGTTCAGCGCTGCGTACTGACCAACAACACGTTTTGACAGGTTGTGTTCAAGACTCAGTAATTCCGTCTGCTCGTCCTTCATTAATGAAGAGAGCGGCACTCCGGTCCAGTCTGCGATGACGGTAGCGACGGTCCGGGCGTCCACGTCGAGGCCCAGTAGTGGGTTAGTCTGTTGTATCCCGCGCAGTTGTTGTTGCAGATCAGGGATTTCCGCCTGGCGGGAGATGTCGCTGCGGCAGGCCAGCAGTTGTTCCGTCAGCTTCAGTTCTGCGCCGTACTGCGTTTCCAGTTCATCGAGTTGCAGGATAATGCGGACTTCGTCCCGTTCGATGGCGGCCAGAGGCTCGCGGTGCGCCTCTTTGCCCGCCGCGATATCTTCCAGCAGCGCCTGCTTTTCCATCGCCAGCGCGGTGAGCTGCACTTTCAGCCGGGTCAGCGGTTCCGGGATGGTATCCAGGCTCATACGGATACGCGCGGAGGCGGTGTCCAGCAGGTCCACCGCCTTGTCCGGCAACTGGCGGCCGGTGAGATAGCGTCGTGAAAGGGTGACGGCAGCGCGTACTGCCTCATCGGTGATATGCACGCCGTGGTGCTCCGCGTAGCGTGACTTAAGGCCACGCAACATCAGGCAGGCCGTATCATCATCGGGCTCATCAACCTTGACCATCTGGAAGCGGCGCTCCAGGGCTGCGTCGCGTTCGAAGTACTGCTTGTATTCACTCCAGGTTGTGGCCGCGATAGTACGTAGCTCGCCACGCGCCAGCGCCGGTTTCAGCAGGTTAGCCGCATCCGCCCCGCCCGCCTGATTACCCGCCCCGATGATGGTGTGCGCTTCATCAATAAACAGCAGCACCGGTAACGGGGATTGCTGCACCGCTTCGATAATGTTTTTCAGGCGCTGCTCAAATTCGCCCTTCACACCCGCCCCCGCCTGCAAAAGGCCGAGGTCAAGAGTGCGCACGGAGACCGGCTTCAGGCTGTCAGGAACGTTGCCTTCCGCGACTCGCAGCGCCAGCCCCTCGACCAGTGCGGTCTTGCCGACACCCGGTTCACCCACCAGTATCGGGTTGTTCTTGCGGCGTCTTGAGAGAATATCCACCATCTGGCGGATTTCATTGTCGCGACCGAACACCGGGTCTATTTTTCCGTCGCGGGCGCGGGCGGTGACGTCAAGGGTAAATTTGTCCAGCGCGTTCCGCAGTGCATCACTTAAGCCGTTGTTGCCGGAAACGCCCATATCGCGGGAGAGGTCGTCATTCCGTGTTGAAAGCGACGGGCGCAGACTTTCCACCTGCTGCACCTCCAGACGTTCATCCGACTGCGCATCCAGCACAGGATGCAGACGCTCCAGCTGGCTCTGCGCCAGGGTCAGCAGCGGCCACAGCCCATCGCAACGGATGAGTGACGGTTTTTCCACCAGGGCCATTAGCAGGTGCAGGCTGCGTATCTGCTCTTCACCCGCCAGCGAGGCACGCAGCCAGGCCTCCTGCATCAGCGTCTGTATGGCGTCCGACAGCTGCGGGCGGCTGCGCACAGAACGGGGAAGCTTATCCATAAAGTTCAGTAAATCCTGCCATATCGCATCCATATCCCACGTATAACGCCGCGCCAGCACCGTCAGGTCGCCCTCGCCCTGCTCCAGCAGTTTCAGCAGCCAGTGCTCCGGCAGGATTTCCGCGTGTGCGCGGGTCTGGCACAGGGAGGCGGCGCCTTCCATCGCGCGGGCGCTGTATGGGTTAAGACGACGTAACAGGATGGCGGGATTGTCCATGAGATTCTCTCTTTATCAGTTCGCAGACACGCTACCGCCCGTCGCTGTTTCCTTTTGATAAGGAGTCCAAAGCGCATCAGGTCAGGCAGGCAGATTGTGTTTTTCTTTGCTCAACGCCCGTGAAACAGACGCTCAGCAAAAAGAGCGGACAGAGAGGCTCTGTCCGCCAGGTTCTTACGCCGTAGTGCGTTCGTTCCAGGAATCGGAATGAATGATGTTGCCGTCTTTGTAGGTCCAGGTGATTTTTTCGTAGCGCAGTTCGATCCGCTCAAGATGGTTGTGCTTCTCGAAAGAAGGATCCTTGATGTCGTGCATCACTGGATTCACTTTCACCACTTTCACGTTTTCCAGCTTCGTGTTGAAGTACTCCACTTCCTGACCCGCGTCGTTGATCTTGTACCACTTGAATTCAGCAGATTTCAGGGTCTGGCCGGTGGTCACCGCCTTGTACAGATACGGGCTGGAAGAGTCGATTTCTTTGGTGAACAGGAACGGCGTGTGGATACGGGTTCCGGTCAGCTTGCCGGTGTTGTTATCGGTCGGGATGTACAGACTATGCTCCTGAGCAACAACTTCGATGCTGCCCTCACGGTCCTTCACGTCCACGGAACCTTTAATGTCCGCTCCACCGTCGTCTTTCAGCCACAGATAAACTGGGATTGCCATGTTTACTTCTCCATTTCTCGAGTTGAAACGTCACCTACATCCTGTGACGTGTGTTTTGCGCCTGGCAGACGACAGGCGTCAGCCTGCGGTACCAGACTGATCTCAACACGCCGGTTATGCGCACGGCCATCAGGCGTGTCGTTTGATGCAATCGGTCGACTGTCGCCGTAACCCTGCACGGCAAAGCAACTTTCCGGTACGTCCCCGGTATCACGCATCCAGTTACGGACGGCCTCAGCTCTTTGCAAAGACAAGGTTTGATTTAGCTGAACGCTGCCGGTGTTGTCTGTATGACCGCTGACCACGATCAGCCAGCCTGGTCTGGCTTTAATCCCTACCAGTGCATTAACGAGTATTTTGGTTGAGCCGTCTTTGAGTACCGATTTGCCGGAGTCAAACAGTGACATGCTGTCGAGTCGTACAATTTTCGGTACCGGTTTCGGTTCAGGGGCGGGTGGCGGTGTCCAGGTATCGATAGCCTGCTGCAAGGCCAGCCACAGACGTTGTCCCGGGTAATAACCCAGGCTGTAACGTAAAGGCTCTCCCTGACGCTGCCAGCGTTCAAGCAGGAGCGCATCCTGTTTCAGTGCAGCCAATGATTCTGCTTTAGGGGGGGAGTGACTCATTGGAATAGCATTCCAGCGCTGTAAATGGGTACTGACATGACGGATAAGTTCACGATTATTGAGAGCGGAGATGCCCAACGCCGTCAGAACGCACAGCCAGATCAGCAGAACCAGAAGACGGGTACGCTGGCCCCCCTGTACTTTCGAGGCAAACGGCGCCAGAAGTGGCAAAACCGCATCCGGGAACAGACTTGTCGATGACTGCCCGGGAGCTCGGGAAAACTGCAAGCAGGTGCGCGAATAGAGCCAACCGGCCCAGACAGACCGAGTCGCTGGATTGACTACTCCGAGACGCATGATCACGGAAAATACACGCACAGGCGGCGTTAGGCCGTCAGGTTTCTCCAGCTCATCAGCCAGCGTATTACGGATAAAGGAAAATGCCTGGCTGACTGTCGGCAGCGCCAGGATATTGTCGTCCGTCTGCTGCCAGTCAATGAATGCCTGCGGCGAATCATTAAACGGACATACCAGCGGCTTGTCACCCCGGACGATTATCCATGGCGTTTCAGGCCCGGAAAATTCAGCGCTTAACACAGCCGGCAATGTGATACCCGTCAGGGATTTAATCTGTTTACACTGCTGGCGGAGCGTTTTTAGTGCGGAACGAAGTACGGCTTCATCCTGATGACGGTCTGGCAGGCAACGGTACATTACCGAGAGCTGACCGACCTGGTGCGGGAACTGCGTCTGTATGCTGCGGACAACGTCAGTTAACCGGCTGACGTCGCCGACCCGTAGCCACCATCCCTGGGCTGTTTTACGTAGAGGGCTTCCCTGAAACAACGCATCCAGCATGTCGCCACACACCAGTACAACGGGGCCCTCGGCGTCGAGTAATGGAAGTTCAGCCGCCGGGAGGTTAGCGTCGGATACGTGCTCCTCATGCCGACAGTTTTTGAACACATACCAGCCTGCCAGAAGAATGATCAGCGCAGTGGACAGGCCGTTAAATACGTTGCCTGTCGGAATGAAATACCACAGCAACCACAGTAGCCCGGCTACGGCTGCTAAAGTGTGTAGGGCTACCGAAATGATGACTTTTCTGCGCATTAGCCATGCAGCTCCGGTATTTGTGCTGACAACAGCGCCTGAAGCCACAGATGGCCACCCCACCAGATAACCCCGGTCAGAATGACGGCCAGCACTATCCAGAACCAGACCGAGCGCATCAGACTCCAGCGATGTTTCCCCATCCGGTAAACAACCAGCGACAGGCCAGCATCAGGTGGAGAAACTCGCTCAGAAAGAGCTTTCACTACCTCATCCCGCTGTGACTGGCTGACCGCTTTCAGGCTGTATAATCCCTGAAAGCCCAGCGCTATCACCCGGTGATAGCAGGTTAAAACGGCCGGGTTCGGTGAAGGTTGACGCAGAACCTCTGCAATCCGATCCCATAGTGCTTCACCTGCCCGAAGTGAGCCAAAAAAACGGGCCTGAAGCGGTGCTTTACGCCAGACCATCTGGCCTTCATCTACTTTCGGCTCCTCTCCTCCTTCGCTTTTTTCGGGCTTACGGCTCATCACCGTTTCATCCAGCAAGGCACATTGTGCGTAGGAAATATGTTCCACACTGGCATCGTCATAACCGGCACGCTCCAGCGCTTCCCGCACACTTTCAACTTGTTTAACGCATGTGTTGTAAAGCGCAGAGCCATTAAGCGTGATGGCGCCTTTCTTAAGCATGGTGACGGTGAGCCAGGTCTCCGTCATTAGCTGGTCGATATCGATATCCTGTCTCATGAGCGCAATACCGCAAACAGTTCAAGTTCCAAAGCACCAAGTAACTCAGGCACATAGAACATACACACCCCCTGCTCCAGCATTTCATGCGCAGCGGGGCTTTGTATATCAAGTGCGAAATACTGGTTTTCCATGCGTACAGGCAACGCTGCCGGGACCCTGCTCACCGGTATCAACGGGATCCCCTTGAGCGCAGCACCATAGATTTCGCGCACATCATCAGGTGAACCTGCCTGACAGAGTGCAGGAAATTTCTCGGCAACCTGCCAGGCCGGGATATCCGAGCGTACAGAGAGATAGAGATCGGCCTCTTCACGCAGACGGATATCGTGGAGGTTGGCCTTCCAGGTCTGTCCGTCCGGGCGGGACATTTCCAGAGCAATGACCCGAGATGGCAAACTTGCCTCCAGCAAACCCGTTATCAGGTCAAACAGCGGAGGAAACGCCTTAGCTGGCTCCTCGTGGTCGTAACCCGGTATGGCGTCGAGATCATGGTCCAGGGAAAAGGTCAACATACTGCCTGCCAGACGAGCGAGCTCAGCCCATACCTGTTCAGGTGGACGTGAAGGAAAACGCTCGTATTCTGTTAGCACTGTGGCGTGAGAATTCAGTGCATTCAGCAACCAGAAAAGGGAAACATCGGCGACGGCAAAATCGGCGAGCCTTTCGTTGCTTTCTCGTCGCATCGTCATCAGACGCTGGCGTCGGGAACGTAACTGGCGATTAAGCAACATCAGACGTTCGTGAAGGACCGGGCTTGCTCCAAATGACGCCACTGGAGGAATAAAAGAGGGATCCTGTCGCCACGCATTTTGTCCATCCCGAATCAGTCTTGCGACCGGACACACTTTCCAGGAATCATTGCTTTCATGGGCAAACCGGATGGTGAAATTAAACCGGGCAACTGCCATAGATTCTTCTTCAGAGCCAAAGGCATCCTGCAATGTTATCCACTCTTCACGATAGCGAAGCGGCCGTTCTGAACGGACGCCCTCCTGTTCAACGTTGCTCATACCTGGCTGCATGTGCGGCAATGCAATGACGACAGTTACCGCATCACGACCTGCCAGCTGGCTGGTATCTAACTCACGCGGCGCCGGAGGCAGATCGCTCCTTTGCGCATCAATTAATGAACCATCTTCCAGCCAGAGGCGTAACTGCGTAATCTGGATCAGACCGGACGAAAGAAGACTGTCATTAAACTCAATCTTCTCCACGCCCCAGGGGAATGGGGATGCCAGCGCTGCTGCACCGGCACTGCGGAAAGACTCCCATTCAGCCTGCTGCTGGAACTGTTGAGGGGACAGTAAAGCCCCCTCGTTCCACAGTGGACGATAAATTTTCATCCCATCCTGCCTTATGCTTTTGCTTTGGGCATCTGGCTAACCAGCGACAGATTGACGTCCATCCCCTCGACCTGGAAGTGCGGCACCGCGTAAAGCTTCACGCGGAAGAAGCCTGGGTTATCCTCAATATCTTCCACCACCACGCTGGCATCGCGCAGCGGATGGGAGGCCTGCAGCTCGTCGCCGGGGTCGGTCATTTCAGTCACCAGGCTCCGCACCCAGGTGTTCAGCTCCAGCTCCAGCAGCCGCCGGTCCTTGGTGGTGCCGATATTCTCGCGCTGGATCATCTTCAGGTAGTGCGCGATGCGCGAGAGCAGGAAGATATAAGGCAGACGCGCGTTGATGCGGCTGTTGGCGGTGGCGTCAGCGGTATCGTACAGCGCCGGTTTCTGCGCGGAGTTGGCCGAGAAGAAGCAGGCGTAATCGCGATTTTTGTAGTACGACAGCGGGATAAAGCCCAGGCTGGCGAACTCAAACTCCCGCGTTTCCGGGATCATCACCTCGGAAGGAATTTTCACCTGGTTGCCGGTGCCCAGATCGTACAGAT
>NZ_QEQO01000007.1:21811-341942 GCF_003097195.1 Klebsiella sp. GL120222-02 | reverse complement strand
TGCTGGTCGTCGATCATGGCAAGATATTCTGACATCAGGCTATCCGGGACAGGTTTAAATAGTCTCTCCGGTTTATTGGAACATTCATTCAACGTTGTTGCTCCGGTTAAAATGATATATGTCACCACCAAACGACATTATTTATTGATGACGCAACGGAAAACATACTGCGGACCAACACCATATTTTTCATAGTCACCATCAACTTCTTCTGGGAGTGGTGAAGCAGATTGTCTAAACATAGTCAATGCGTACTGTCTGTCACCGCCAACATTCCCGCGCAGGACTTTTTTAGTACCCTGCGCAGGCCCCTGAGGATCGTTTACCGGAGAATGAGAGTAATAATCTGCTGCATACCAGTCATTGGTCCATTCAGAGCCACTGAGTCCCATATCATACAGACCTAAGGGGTTTGGCGGGAACTTCCCTATTGGATAAAAAGGAAGTCCAATACCATCAGTATAACTATCCAGTTCGTCCTGGTTCGGGAAATTTTTCCCGGGTAAAAGCTCACCATTGTTGGTAGCAAACGGAAGATACTGCCCTCTGGATCTTGCTGCATACTCCCATTGCGCCTCTGTCGGCAAATCAATTTTTTTACCGGACTCCTTACCTAACCACTGACAATAGTCTTTTGCCTGTTGCCAGGTCACATTTGCTGAATAATCATCGGATAATAAAGATGGATGATTTTTCATAAATGGACCTACCGGCAGTGCTCTTTTATTAGTAAGTTTTGAATACTCTTTATAATTCTTATTAATAACCTTATATTTTGATATTAAAAAATCACTTAACACAACCTTATGTAATACCTTATCATCCTGGTTTATGCTGAAAGGCAGTTTTTCACCGACTAACGGTCCAAAATCTCCCATTAAAAATTCGCCGCCCTGTACGGCGACCATGTCAGAAAGCGACTTAGCAACAAGCGCTTCAGACAAGGTTTTACGCTTTTCAGTACTCTTCTGGTCGCACCCGAGCAGTAAACTGGCGGCAACAGAAGCAACTACGATTAATTTTCTCATCTTATCACCTCAGCCATTGCATCAGGCAGTCATTGTCCCCGTCGGGTGCTGGTCGTCGATCATGGCAAGATATTCTGACATCAGGATATCCGGAATAGGTCTAAATGGTTCATCCGGGCCAACGGAAACCGGAAGGTTATTATGCAATAAGGTGAGCTTTTCGCCATAATTGGTATAGAAAAACAATTTTCGTTCTCCAATGCCTAAAAACTTAATCACATCTTTTTCATTCAATTCTTTATTACCTTTCTTCTCCCCTGGCGACAACGTCAAATGCTGCATAACATTGTTATAATCTGCCTGACTTTGTACCCACTTCAGTGCCATAAACACCGCTTGCTTTCGCCTCTTGAGAGGACCGAGCTTCCAACTGTTAACGGAAAAAAAATCATTATTTTGATTGCGAGGGTCAAGCCAGTCCACCCAATTCTGATCAATTAATGTGGCAATCACTGCCCCTTTTGTTTCTGGAGGAGTATATTTTAGCTGATCCGGATTAGACAAAATACTATACATTAAATCAATTCGTTTTCCCTCATCACTAATCTGATTACTCAAGTTAACTAACACTCTAGTTACATCGATGTACATCGCATCAATTGCCTGTATCCCTTGCGCAGCCATAATAATAGGAATTGCACATAAAGATCGAAAGGCATCCCCTGCCATCATCTGCTCAAGCTTCTGATAATCAACATTCCTTAGCATAAGCATAAAACTCTTCATAAAAGCCGCAAAGCTGCTGCCATCAACTTCAAAACCGACTTCCCCTTTGGCCCCCACTCCCCAACATAAAGCCGCTTTACAGTAAATACGAAAACGTCCCTGAATATAGGTGATATAAAAAACCCCACTTCCCCCAGCGCCTGCCTGCACCGTCATCCCCGCTTCCAGTTTGGCTATCGCGGCAAACTTCTTCTCTTTATTGACAATGGGTTTGTTATCTTTCTCGACACCTATAGCTACTGGCGTATCATCAGGATGCGGGTCAAACCACTCAATGGCACCACTGATATTACCTCCCGCCTGAGCACCAACAAAAACACCAATTTCACCTCCCCCCTGTGCTTCAGGTATCGTTGAGGTCTTTAAATTCACCTGCTGCTGTCCTGGCAACGGTGGAGCAGTCAGGGTTGCAGGACGGCCTTTAATGCCATAGCCCTTTCCCATTTCTCCACTCCAGTCTACTGTCACCCCTAATTCAATTGCAGCACTGGCACCAACGCTACCTGACAATACCAGTTTCATGGCAAAACGCAGCGCTCCCATATTACAGACACCATCCGGTGTCTGTGGCGTCACTTTTTTCGCCGGAAATAAAAGGCTGACACCTAACCTGTCCGGCAGGTACAGGGCCATTTCGGCCTTCGCCTCCCCCAGTGCAAAACTGGCATGACCTTCTATTTTTCCCTCCAGTTTTTTTTCTGACGGATTATATTCCGCTGATGCACCCCCTCCATGGCTGTAGCGCATCAGTTGAGCCTGCGCGCTAATATCAACATACTGGTGATAAACAGATTCGTCGACTTTACCATCCCCCTTTGGCCAGGTCAGAGATTTGTTCATTTCCTCTGCCCAGTGACTGACAATAACATTCGTATCGTCAACAAGATCGAATTTCAGTGAAACAGGTACGTTACTTAGTTGTTTTTTTAGTTCTGCTGTATCTATTTTTCCCTGACGTATGGTTTTATTAACCTGATTACCATTCGCATCCTGAGAAACAATAGTTTTGTTTTTATATTTTATGAAACTGGCTTCACCACTTTCTTTATCAACTTCGCTGAGCTTATATGTTCGCCACTGGTGTTTTATTTTATCGGAACGCACATAAGTTTTCTTGAACCCTTTCACTGTGTTATTTTTAAGCGGAATAAGTTCCATTATACCAATGGCAGTATCTTTCATTTTATCATTAAGCAATTCCCCCTCCGGAGGATTCGCTGTTAGTGACATAAGCTCTTTCCGCAAAGCCTGATTTGCTTTGTTTAAGGCTTCATAGGCTTTAGTGATTTCACTTTCAAATTTTCTTGCTGGCACTCTGCCTGCCTGAGTGATTGCTTCAAAATTAATATCATCAAGATTTTTTTGCGCCTGTTTCTGAGTTTCAAGCAAGCCAGACAGAAAATCATGCTCCTGTTCGATAATTTTAGTATCTGAAGCCTCCAGAAAAAGCAATGTTGCGCTACCTGGGTGAAAATAACATTCTGGGCCATATTTTCCTTTTACAACCGTTCCCGTCCCTTGTACCGATGTTTTACTTTTCTCTTCTCCGGTAGCCATATGCTATTCCTTCATTCTTTAAAGTAATTCTATATGCAGGGCATCAGGCAGGGCAGTATAAACTGCAACAGTTTTACCTTCCGCATCGGTCCTGCCTTCAAATACTTTACCTTCACCGGTTGTTATCCTGTACCGGGTAAAAGGTAAAATCTCCCCGGACTCTTCATCTTTTGCAGTAAAAAACTCACTGAAACCGACGGGAAGCTCAGGTTTGTTTGCATCATAATCAGCTGCGCCCATTTTCTGCACATTGGCCGATTTCAGCAGAATATTCCCCGGGCAGCCCAGCTCGATATTGCCACCACTTAGCCTGATATACGCTCCCGCACAGTTGACCACCAGTTCCTTCGCCGCCGTGATTTCCACCCGGCCTTCCACGCTGGTCACGGTGATATCCTTTTTCGCCGTCGCCTCCAGCGCATCATCCTGCGCCTGGATTTCCATCTTTCCCTTCGCCGCAAACAGCTTCATCCCCGCCTTTCGCGCCAGCAGGCTGACGGCTTCTCCCGCCGCCACCGTAAAACGTTTCAGCGCACTGATGTCCGTATTCTGCTGTGACACAATCCCCACGCTGGCGCTACCCGAAGACAACCGTACCGCCTGCGGACTGCTGATGCTCACGCCCTGCGGCGCATTCAGCACTATCCCCGGCTGCGCCAGCTCTTTCAGCGCATCGTTCAGCGTCTGCTGGTTGCCGGTATCCGATGGCAGGGCCTGAGCCGATTCCGCTGCCGACGCCAGGCTTTTCGCAATACCCAGGGCATTTTCAAGCTGCGCAATCGCCTCCTCCATTGCCAGCATCCTGTCGCCTGCCGAAGGCTGTTTATCCGCACTGATAAACACCCCCGCACCGCCCCGGATGCTCACCCATTTATCCGTACGCAGTTCCGCACCCTCGCCCCGCAACTCCCTCTGCGCATTCACGTTATGCCCCAGGTTGAGCTGCGTCTTGCCGCCGTACTCGGTGCTGAGCTTGATATGTTCCTCGTCGCGCTTATCCTCCATTCGCAGCTTATTATTGGCCGGAGTACGAATCACATTGCGGGTGCTGTTTTTCTCCGTCACAGGGTCGACATGCCGCGAGTCGTGCAGCGCATGCGCAATGTACGGCCGGTCAGGATCGCCTTCGTGGAAAGCAATCGCCACCTCCGTGCCCTGGATCAGCGGGAAGTGAAAGCCGTACACGTCGCCGCCGTAGGGTTTGGCGAGACGCACCGGCATGCTTTCCTGACCCTGCCCTTTCTCCTCTCTGTCAGCGTCAAATTTCACCCGGTACAGGCCGGACGCATCCTGCCAGGCGTAGATATCATTCGCCTTCGCGCTGGTCACCCGCGCCGTCATGGTGCCAGTCACCTTCGGGCGCGGCAGCAGCGGCGGACGCCAGCACAATGTTTCGCTGTAGGGCACCGCCAGCAGGGACACCCGCAGCGCCTCCCGGCGGCTGGCGGTAAAACCGGTGCCGGTGATTAACAGCGGATCCTGCACGGGCGCAGGCAGGGTCGGTGGGAGGCTGTCGGTAACGGTCAGCACCTGGGCCGGCGCCAGCCAGGCTGCAGTACTGCTCGCGGTAATGAGCGTCTGGTGAGCCAGAAAACGCTCATGGTCGAGGCGGGCATAGAAGTTGGCGGTCTCCGTCTGCGGGTCGATTTTATCGCCACGCTCCAGGTGGCGAAGCTTATAGTGGTATACCTCACCGTAAGTGAGGCCTTCACCATTTCCCCGGGTCATATCCGCTGTTGCCGACTGGAGAACGCTCTGCGCATCGCGGGGGTTATAATCCCGGGTAGTGACGTTCGCCTCTACGACGTTATGCGTGATGCTCAGACCCCATATCGATTCCGTACCGCTGTCGCTCATCCCGGACGGGCTGTTTACAGGAAGTGTTTTATCGAACATCAGCGCCCGCTGCGCGTCGGCGAAGTGGACCACTTCGCTCTGCGCCTCTTCCTGCAGGGTGAAGAAATAAAATATCCCCACCTCTGCCAGCAGGCGCTGGATAAATGCCAGGTCGCTCTCCTGATACTGATTAATTTGCTCGCGCCGCGGATAGTGTTGCTTGAGATTAAACTCATACTCCCAGTCATGCAGGTGATGTTCCTGCAATACCTGCTCCACCACCTCCGGTACCGATTTGTTGACGAAAAAACGGTGGCTGCGAAACTGTTTATCCAGCAGGGAGAGAAACGGCTGGAGGGTTATCTGATAGGTCGACTGATCTTCAGAACGATTGACGCGCCGGAAGGTGGTAATCACACCATGGACGCGTTTGCAGTCCGCCAGCTGCTGCAGTGCGCCGCCGCCCATCGTCAGCATGGCGGGTTTGCTCAGGAGCTGTGCGGCATCGATGTTTTTCTCTGCGCTGGTAAACGTAATGGTGTAATAATAAAGTTCACTCAGCTTTTCTGCACCACTGAATTCTTCCACATCCAGCGATGCGGTACATGAAGGAATATCCAGCTGGTAACGGTTAAGGGTGGTGCCGGTAATCATTGAAAAGGTATCCATTATATTCCTGTTTTACTCCGCAGTAATGACCACCAAAAATCAATTAACAGGATGCACTGTTTAATTTTGTTTAATGATAATCATCTCATTCATCATAAATATATTTATGTGCATATCGATATCTCAGATACCCCACCAGGAATTTCATTACTAAAAGGCAACCCCAGGGATATTTATATTCACTGACTGAGAAATAAAAAGAGCAGCCAGAAACCGGAACCTTCAACGTTTATCGCCGCCAGCATTTCTCTGGCACTGTCCTTAGCGCTATCCATGCTGATCTCCTTTATCCATCCCCTTTCCTGCGCTTCATCCCCGCAGAGGCCCCGCTTTGCCGACAAGATTGACTGGCTGCAGGCACGCTACCGCCCATCGCTGTTTCCTGTTTATCAGGAACCCGTAGCGCACAGGGTCAGGCAGGCAGATTGTTATTCAACGTCCGCGATCGGGTTCGCGGGTTACTTGGTTTCGTTTTTTAAGGCGTCAGCCCCGGCTCCTGACGTATTAGCCGTGCCCGGTGTCAGACAGGCGTCCTTCTGCGGGACCAGACTGATCTCCACCCGGCGATTTTTCGCCCGCCCCTCTGGCGTCTCGTTGCTGGCGACAGGACGACTTGCGCCGTAGCCCTGCACCGCAAAACAGCTCTCCGGCACATCGCCGGTATCGCGCATCCAGTCGCGGACCGCCTCGGCACGCTTCAGGGAGAGTTGTTGATTGGATTTATCGTTGCCGATGCTGTCTGTATGGCCTGCCACCACGATCAGCCAGCCGGGTTTCGCCTTAATGCCCAGCAGCGAGTTCACCAGCAGCTTTGTCGAACCCGGTTTCAGCGTCGATTTGCCGGTATCGAACAGCGCCATGCTATCGAGGCGGATCGTCTGCGGCCCCTGCACAACCTGCTTAATGACCGGACGCGGCGGCGGGGGCGGCGCCCAGTCATTGATAGCGGCTTCCACGAAGGGGATCAGCCGCATCCCCTGATACAGCCCCAGCCGGTAACGCAACGGCTCTCCCCGGCGCAGCCAGTCATCCAGCTGGCGGCTGTCGGTACGCAGACGCTGCTGCGCCTGCAGCTTCGGCGTCGGCGGCGTGCCGCTGAGGCGGTGATACACCGCCAGATGATCGCCGACGCTGCGCACCAGGCGCTGGTTGTTGATAAAGGAAGCCAGCATCGCCAGCGCCAGAAAGAGGAAGCCCACGCCAGCGGCAAGACCGGCATCGCGCATCCGGCGGCTGACCCCGTGGCGGTGCGGCAGTGACGACAGAAGAAGATCCGGCAGCGGGTGAGGACCTGGCGCCGCGGCGTTGCCCGGGGAGAGCGTGGTGATCCCGGCGATTTGCTGTTGCCAGAGGTTATTTGCCACCGCCGCCACCGGTGTCAGGCAGATGCCCGCGGCACACAGGTTCAGCGGAGGAAGTTCCGCCTGCCGGGCGCGGAATGGCCGGAAAAGAGCGTTTTCGGCCAAGGTCAGAATGCTCTCCAGCCACAGCGTCTGATGCAGGCGTGAGGCAGGGCTGCCCTCCAGCAGCCACTCGGCAACCGACTGGGGCACTTGACCCTTCTGCTGCACCTGGAAACCAGGCCTCTCCGGCGTGACGGTAAACCAGCGGCTTTCCCCTGCCTGGCCGCCTGGCGGCGTCACCCAGAACACGCTCCACACCGGCGGCAGACCGTTTAGCCAGGTTCGGCACTGAACGATACTCCGCCGCCAGTCGCGTAGCGACTGCGCCAGTTGCTCCCCGGAGGGGTGGTGCTCCGGTACCACCGCCAGCAGCACGGAAACCTGCGATACCAGCGCCGGACGCGCCGCCGCCAGGTACTGGGCCAGCAGCGGCAACTGCTCCGCGCTGTCTCCCCGTAGATACCAGCCGTGACGGGTTTCGCAGTGCGCCGAACGCCCGGGAAACAGACCGTCGGTATCCCCGCAGACCAGAACCACCGCCCCCTGAAAATCCTCGGGCGGCAGGACGATTTCCGATCGCTGACGGCTGACTGCCCGGCGACGCTGACGCCAGAGCGCCGCGCCGCCCACCAGCAGGATGCACAGACTGACGATCACCTGGTTGCCTATGGACAGCGGCCAGAAGCCCAGCACCAGCCACAGGGCCAGGATGACGGTCAGTAGCGTAAGCAGACGACGGGCGTTATCACGCATCTCTTATCCCTGCCCTGCTATCTTCGCCACCATCTGTGACAGCACGGCGGAGAAGGTCAACCACAGCGCGGCCAGCGCCACAATGCCAACCGCCCAGCCGCACCAGTACATCCGCCGTCCGCTGCGCAGCCGGGAGGCACGAACCACCACCGGCGCCTCCTGGGTCAGGCTGAACGGCGGGACCCGCGCGCCAAGCGCATGCGCCACGTCCTCACGCCGTTCGTCATCCTGGGCGCGGTACTGCCCGACAAACCCCAGTTGCAAAGTACGATAGAAACAAGTCAGCACTGCCGCATCCGCCGTGGGCTCTCGCAGCAGCTGGCGGATCCGTTCCCAGAGCTCTTCCCCGGCGTTGAGAGTGCTGAAAAAACGCGCCTGCAGCGGATCCTTGCGCCACCTGCGGTAGCCATCATCCTGACTGGCGCGGTTGAGGACGCTCTCATCGAGCAGCGCGCAGTAGGCATAGAGCATCTGCTCAGCGCTGGCGTCACTGATTCCTGCCGCCGTCAGCGCCTCGCGCGCCTCGGTCACCCATCGACAGGCCTGACGATAGAGCGCCTCGCCATCGGTCACCGGCTGGCCGCAGCGTAACTGGCTGACCATCAGCCAGCCCGGGTAAAAAGTTTTGTTGATCAGATCGCTTTCAGAGGTATTCATGAGCGCAGTACCGCAAAGAGTTCAAGTTTCACGTCGCCAAGCGATTCCGGGGTATAGAAGGTGCAGTTGCCGGCCTCCAGCATCGCGCGGGCGGCATCGGTGGAGAGATCCAGAGCGAAATATTGATTTTCCAGACGTAGCGGAATGGCCGCCGGCACGTGGCTCAGCGGTTTGATCGCGATGCCGCTGAGGGCAATGTTGACGACCTCGGCGACATCATCATGACTACCCGCCTTACAGAGCTGCGGAAAGCGGCTCTGTAGCTGGTGAGGGGGGAGTGAAGAGCGCACCGACAGATAAAAATCCGCCCCCTCGCGCAGCCGCGCATCGTGCAGCCTGCCCCGCCAGATCTCCCGGTCGGCGCCCTGCTCCAGAGCGATGGCGATCACCCTTGAGGGTAGGCTGACTTCGAGCAGCGTATCCAGCAGGGCAAACAGCGGCGGGAATACCTGCTCCGGCGAGGCATGCCGGTAGCGGGGGATAGCTTCCAGATGATGTTCAAGGGAGAAGGTCATCAGACTGCCGGCCAGCCTGGCCAGTTCACGATAGAGCAGCTCCGGATGGCGCGAAGGGTCCTGATGCAGCTCGCTGAGCACCGGCTCGGCGCTGTTCAGCGCGTTGAGCAGCCAGAACAGGGAAACATCCGCCACGGCAAAATCAGCCATCCGCGCATTGCTTTCACGGCGCATGGCCATCAGGCGTCTGCGTCGGGCCTGCAGGCGATGTAACAGCTCGCCCAGCTCGCTGACCAGCGTCGGGCTTGCCGCCAGCGACAGCAGCGGCGGAATGAATTCCGGGTCAACGATCCACTGCCCCTGGGCGTCGCGCACCAGACGCGCTACCGGGCAGGTAAGGAAGGCCGCGTTTTCCTCGGTGGAGAGACGCAGCGTCAGCGCGTGGCGCAGAACGGCCAGCTCGCTGCGTTCATGGCCGGCCAGCTCCTGCACGGTCACCTGCTCGGCGCGCCAGCGGCGCGGGCGGGCGCTCTCCTGGCCGTCATCAAGATTGCCGCCGCTGGCGCTGAGCAGCGGCAGAGCAAGCACAACCTCCACACTGTCCAGCATCACGCCCGAGACATCACGGACCGGTGGCAGAGTATCCGCCAGCTCGGTGTCAATCAGCGTTCCGTCGGCGAAACGCACGATCAGCCGGGTGGCGTTGAGCCGGGAAAGGGTGAGCGCGCTGGCGTCAAACTCCGCGCGCAATACCCCCCACGGGTGGGCGAGCGCCATGCGGGAGACCGTATCGGCGACGTGCGCGTCCCAGCGGGCCTGTTGCTGAAACTGCTGCGGGACCAGAAAAGCCCCGTCGCGCCATAATGGGCGGAAAATCTTCATTGCACCTCCTGTGCCTTTCGCTTTCATCTGTCTGCAGACAGGACCAAATGCCGCGGCGGATATCCTTCATCCGCCGTACGTTCGCCTCAGCCTCTGCCTTTGCTCTGGCCTGTTCATCACTAGCGGTTTTTCTCCCGAACGTCGTTCGGCTCGATTTATTGCCTGCCGCTTCAGGGAAAGGAAATATCAACTCTGCCCGCGAGGGTTTAGAAGTCAGATGGTATTCTTTGTACAAGGGAGGTTTATCATAAAGCGAAAAAGCCAGGGGAGGTAACGCCTGGCCCTAAATAATATCTGAATTCAACCTACGGCTGCTTTTATGGCTCTTGTTTAATCCATTGAGAAGGAATATTCCATAAGCTATCGTTTTATTATTTCCCCATTGAATTTAATTAGCGAATTAGTCTCTCCGTCAGGCTTATTTATATTGATCTTAAATATAAATAATAATAAAAATATCATCGCAATCGATATACCTTCATTAGCGCCGAGGCCAAAGCGTTCCCCGGCATCAGAGAGATGCCCGGAGGAGTGCCCCGCCCCACCCGGCCATTGCCAGGCGCTGAATTACCCCGTATTTTGGTTTTCCGCTCCGCTGTGGGCGGGTATCAGGGCGAACGAGAGAGAGAAAATGAAACCGCTATTTGTCTATGGGACGCTCTGTCCCGGTCGCAGCAATGCGCACATTCTGGAGGCGATCGGGGGCGAGTGGCGTCCCGGCTACGTCACCGGCACCTTTTACGCGTGCGGCTGGGGCGCAGCCGCCGATTTTCCGGGGATCGTCCTCGACGCTCACGGCCCGCGGGTCAACGGCTATCTGTTCCTGTCCGATCGGCTGGCGGCGCACTGGCCCATGCTGGACGACTTTGAGGAGGGGTACGATCGGGTGCCGGTGGAGGTGACCACCGACGATGGACAGCAGGTCAGCGCCTGGATTTATCAGCTTCAGCCCCGGGAGTAATCCCCGCCGCGAACGCGCTGTACAATACAGCAGCCCAGCGCGTTCACGGCTTTGCGGTCAGTCCGCCAGGCTTTCCGCCACTGGAGTCAGCAGCGCCTTCTTCTCAGCCCAGCAGGCAACGTTATCGAGCACCAGTTGCGCCATCGCCGCGCGGGTACTCCAGGTGGCGCTGGCCATATGCGGTGTGACGACCACATTACTGCGCTGCAGCAGCCCGGCCGGTACCGCCGGTTCATGGCTGAAGACATCCAGCCCCGCCCCGGCGATAATCCCGCTCTCCAGCGCGGCAACCAGCGCGGGCTCATCAATCACGCTGCCGCGCGAGATATTGATGAGGATCCCTTTCTCCCCCAGCGCCGCCAGCACCGGCTGGTTAATGAGCCCCTGGTTTGCCGCCGTTCCCGGCGTGCAGATAACCAGAAAATCACTCTCCGCGGCCAGGGTCAGCAGATCTTCCCGCCAGGCATAATTTAGCGCCGGGAGACGCTTGCGGTCATGATAAGCAATCTGCATGGCGAACCCCTCGCAGCGCCGGGCGATGGCCTGGCCGATGCGCCCCATGCCCACGATGCCGACCCGCGAACCGGAGACTTTTTGCGTCCACGGAAAACCGCCCGCCGCCCACTCGCCCGCTTCGATAAACTTGTGGGCGGCGACGATCTGCCGCGAGGTCGCCAGCATCAGGCCCAGCGCCAGATCCGCCACATCGTCGGTTAACACCCCTGGCGTATGGCTGACCCGCACCTGGTGCTCAGCGGCCGCCTGCACATCCACGCCGTCATAGCCGACGCCAAAGACGGCGATCAGCTCCAGCGCAGGCAGGCTGGCGATCAGCTCTCGCGTCACGGTGGCTTCGCCGTTGGTGATGAGTACGGTAAAGGTGCCGGCCAGCGCGCGAAAGTCGGCATCGGTGAGTGCTGTCAGCTCCACGAGGTGATAACGTCGCGCCAGTTCCGCGGTCAGGGCATCCGGGAGCGAAGCCTGTTTTAACACGTTCAGTTTCATAGCTTATCTTCTTTCAGAGTGTGGAAGGCGGAGGGTTTCTGGCCGCTCCGGGAGACGATGATGCCGATAACTCCGCCGAGGGCCAGCGCCACGGCGACGATCAGCAGTCCGGAGTGATAGCTGTTGGTCAGGTCCTTAATCTTCCCGAGCAGCGGCGGCAAGCCTAAGCCGACAAAATTGGCGATGGTGTTGATAAATGCAATGGAGGCCGCGGCCGCCACGCCCGCCAGCTTCTCGGTGGTCACCGCCCAGAACACCGGCGTTAGCGCGAAATTGAAGCCCACGGTGAGCACCAGCAGCAGATAGGCAACCAGCAGGTTGCCGGTATAGATGGCGACAGCCAGCGAGAGACCGGCCAGAATCAGCGGCAATCCCATATGCCATGCCCGCTCGCCGGTCAGATCCGAATGACGGCCATTGAGGTACATAAACAGGCAGGCGAAAATAAACGGCACCGCGGACAGCAGACTAATGACCACATCGCTCTGCTCGCTGACCATACTTTTGAGGATCAGCGGTAAGAAAAGCGTGATACCGATGGAGCCGAACGCCTGCAGAAACCAGACCAGACTCAGCAGGAGTACCACTTTATTTTTCAGCGCACTGAACCAGGAGGCGTGTTGATTAACTACCGCGCCGCGGTTATCAGCGGCAATCTGCGCCGTCAGCCAGCCTTTCTCCGCCTCAGAGAGCCATGCCGCCTTTTGCGGGCTGGAAGGTAGCAGCCAGAGCACCAGCGCCCCCAGCACGATGGCGGGAACCCCTTCAATGGCGAACAACCAGCGCCAGCCGGCGACATCGGCAATGCCATGCATATTTAAAATCAGCCCCGAGACGGGCAGCCCGATGATCGACGCCAGCACCGATCCCATATAAAAGAACGACATCGCCCGCGCCCGGTTGCGCTTCGGAAACCAGCAGGAGATATAGTAAATAATCCCTGGGGTGAATCCCGCCTCCGCCATGCCGAGTAAAAAACGCATAATATAAAGCTGGGTCGGCGTCTGGACGAACGCCATGCCGGCGCTCACCATTCCCCAGGTGATCATTATTCTGGCGATCCAGATCCGCGCCCCCACCCGGGTCATGATCAGGTTGCTGGGAATTTCGAAAATAATATAGGAAATATAAAACATGCCGACCCCAAGGCCGTACATGCTGGCCGTTAATCCCAGATCGGCGTTCATTTGCAGCGCGGCAATTGAAATATTGGTTTTATCAAGATTGGCGACAAAATAGCAGATAATAATAAAGGGGATGATTTTGCTGTTTAGCTTTTTTAATGTAGAAGTACAGAGTTCAATGCTCATAATAATAACCCCATGACTTTGCCTCGGGCAGGGGAAGACCGCCCGCGCCAGGCAAAGATTGATATTAAGAATCGCAGCAGGTATTAACCGGGGACTACCACTCGGCGACCACGCCATCGGCAAGGCGCCAGACGGGGTTCCGCCAGTCAGGAGCGCGTCGGCTCATCTCAATCACTTTCTCTTCGTCGATATCGACCCCCAGCCCCGGTTTCATTAACGGCTTAAAGTACCCCCCCTCCATATTGAAATCGGCTTTGTTTTTCACGAAGTCGAGTAACTCGGCGCCCTGGTTATAGTGGATCCCCATGCTCTGCTCCTGGAAGACAGCGTTGTAGGAAACAAAGTCCACGTGCAGACAGGCGGCCAGCGCGATGGGGCCTAACGGGCAGTGCGGAGCCAGCGACACGTCCGCCGCTTCCGCCATACCGGCGATTTTGAAGCATTCGGTGATGCCGCCAGCGTGAGAGAGATCGGGCTGCAAAATAGCCAGGCCGCCGGCCTCCAGCACCCGCTTGAACTCAAAGCGCGAGAACATGCGCTCGCCGGCGGCCAGCGGGATCGCAGTTTGCGCCGCCAGCCGCGGGTAGTACTCCGCCTGCTCGGCCAGCACCGGCTCTTCGATAAACAGCGGCCGATAGGGTTCCAGCTCTTTAATCAGCAATTTCGCCATCGGCGCGCTGACGCGACCATGGAAATCGAGGCCAAATTCAATGTCGTTGCCAAATGCTTCGCGGATCTGCGCCACCGTGTTCACCGCCGCATCCACCGTGCGCGAACTGTCAATCATCCCCATTTCCTGACAGCCGTTGAGTTTGAAGGTATCAAACCCCATCCCGCGCAGCGTGTTAATCCCGGCAATGACCTCGGCAGGCCTGTCTCCTCCCACCCAGCTGTAGGCTTTGATTTTATCGCGCACCAGGCCGCCCAGCAGCTGCCAGACCGGCGCATTTAACGCCTTCCCTTTAATGTCCCACAGCGCCTGGTCAATACCGGCGATCGCGCTCATCAGGATCGGTCCGCCGCGATAAAAGCCGGCGCGGTACATAACCTGCCACAGATCGTTGATCCGCGCCGGATCCTGGCCAATCAGATAGTCCCCCAGCTCATGTACCGCCGCCTCCACGGTGCGCGCCCGGCCTTCGACGATCGGCTCGCCCCAGCCGACTATCCCCTCGTCGGTTTCAATCTTGAGGAACATCCAGCGCGGGGGTAAACGCCAGGTGGTCAGTTTGGTTATTTTCATTTCACAGCCTCTTGATACGCCCTAACAAATGCGGCGGCCTGCTCTGCGGTCCGCGTTACCGGCTGACCGGCGCGATAGAGATCGCTGCCCAGCCCCGCGCCCGCACAACCGGCCTCGATCCATTGCGCCAGGTTTTCCGGCGTGACGCCGCCGACGGCAAATACCGGCACCGACGCGGGCAAAACCGCTTTCAGCGCCCTGATGTAGTCGGGGCCAAACGCCGAAGAGGGAAAAATCTTCAGCGCCTGCGCCCCGGCCTCCAGCGCGGTAAACGCCTCGCTTGCCGTCGCGCAGCCGGCGCAGACGGTCATCCCGTGCCCGACGGCCCGGCGGATCACCGCCGGCTGCACATTGGGGGTCACCACCAGCCGCGCCCCAAGCTGCGCCAGCCGATCGACCTGCGCTTCCTGCAGCACCGTTCCGGCGCCAATCAGCGCCTGCGCGCCGTAGGCCTCGACCACGGCCGGGATGCTCTGCTGCCATTGCGGTGAATTGAGCGGGATCTCCACGGTGTCGAACCCGGCGGCGATCGCCGCGCCGACGTGCGCCAGCGCCTCGTCAGGGGTGATGCCGCGCAGAATAGCGATCAGCGGAAGTGAGGTTTGCCACTGCATGTACGATGCTCCTTATACCAGCCAGAAAGGCATCGTCGCCCGACACTGTCGTCACCTGGCGGCCCAGCAGCTGAAATGCCTGCTGATAGCGCGCGGAGAGGGACGGGCCGGCAACGATCGCGATAGCCTGTTCGTCGGCAATGAAGGCGCGCATGCTGGCCACCTCCGCGCCAATTAACAGGCCGGATAGATACTCGCTCACCTGCTCCCGGGCCAGCGCCCCCAACAGGTGCGCGGCGCGGGTCTCAAAAAGCTGTGGCAACACCGCGGGCGCGGCCAGGCCGCGCGCCAGCCCGGCGTGAAACGCCGCCGGCGCAGCCTGCTGCTCGGGTAATCCCGCACCGATCAGGGAGTGCGTCAGCAGCAGATGGTGCAGTTCGCCGGTCATCACCGTGCGAAAGTCCTCAATCCGCCGGCCGTCGGTTTTGACCCATTTGCAATGGGTGCCGGGCATGACGTACACCGCCGCAGGGGCCAGCAGGCGTGCGCCGAGGAGCTGTGTCTCTTCGCCGCGCATGACGTTGTGGTGGTCTTCGCGGGAAGTGCAAAGCCCGGGGACAATCCAGATCCCTTCATCTACGGCGGTCAACTGGTTGCCAATGGCCGTGAAATCGGCGGGAAGCGGTAAATAGGGCGCGTTCTTCCAGCCCACGTTGCTGCCTACCATTCCCGCCATGACCACTGGGGTACGCCCCTCGCGCCAGCCATGGATTTGTGTCGCTAACACCGCTGCCGGCGATTGACCGTTCAGGCGGGCGATCCCCGCCGCCGACTGTCGGCTGTCGAGGCAGCGTTCGCCCTCAAACAGCCAGGCGCGAAAATTGGTCGATCCCCAGTCAACAGCGATGTAGCGAGATGTCATGTGATTTCCTTCAGTCTTCGTGTCGAGCTGGCGATCATGGTGAGCGCCGCCTGCTCTGCCGCGTTGCTGTCCTGATGGCGAATCGCATCGAACAGCGCTTTATGTTCCTGGAGCGTTTGCGGCATGTTGGCCTCATCCCCCATCCAGGTCCGTTCAAATATCGCGCGCTGCAGCGAGCTAATCGCCACGCTGAGCTGCTGCAGCACCGGGTTATGCACTGACGCCAGCACCGCTTCGTGATAGCGAATGTCGGCTTCATTAAAGGCATCGCGCTGCTGGTTGTTGGCGATCATGTCATTCAGCGCCGCCTCAATCTGCGCCAGATCGCTGGAGGTGGCCCTCTCTGCCGCCCAGCGGGCTATCGCCGGCTCCACCAGATTACGCACTTCGCTCATCGCCGCGATGAGCCCCGGGTCTTCATCCTGTTCCAGCGCCCATTGCAATACGTCGCTGTCGAGGAAATTCCACTGGCTGCGCGGCGCGACGAAGGCGCCGCGATAGCGTTTCATCTCAATCAAGCGCTTCGCCTCCAGCGAGCGAAAGACTTCGCGGATGATGTTGCGGGAGGTGGCAAACTCCTCGCACAGGTCAGCCTCCGCCGGCAGCGCCGCGCCGGGAAGATATTTGCCGCTCACAATCTGGCGGCCCAGGGTCACCATCAGCCGATCGGTTTTAGTCAGGTTCATAGCGTGTCCTTAACGGGGTTATGCCCGGTTACTTTACTCCGTTCAGCGCGTTTCCACCCAGTCTGGTAGTACAAACGTGAACCTGTTCATCCTTGCCTGTGACACATAGTAGTACTATTAGTAAAAATTGTACTACAATCAAGATCACAAAAAAGACAATCCATCACAAAAAAGGATCGTCGACATGCCAAAAATGGTGGCGACGATCCTTCGCCGGGGACGGGAAAGATGGGCCTGCGAGGCTGGGTTAACGCGGCTTCGGCGGGGGGCTGTCAGGCTAATCGGGGTAACGAACAGTGGGTAGTGTGGCGTCGTTTCGGCCAATGCAGGTATACTGGGCAGATGTTTCCTCAGTTTCAGACACGCAGATGACAAAACTCACCTTACAAGAGCAGATGCTCAAAGCCGGCCTGGTCAGCAGCAAAAAAATGGCTAAAGTCCAGAGGACGGCGAAAAAATCCCGCGTTCAGGCCCGTGAGGCCCGGGAAGCGGTGGAAGAAAATAAAAAAGCTCAGCTGGAGCGCGATAAGCAGCTCAGCGAGCAGCAAAAGCAGGCAGTGCTGGCGAAAGAGTATAAAGCCCAGGTGAAGCAGTTGATCGAGATGAACCGCATTACGGTCGCCCGGGGCGATATCGGCTTTAACTTCACCGATAATAATCTGATCAAAAAAATCATGGTCGACAAGACCACCCAGACCCAGCTGATTAACGGCCGTCTGGCGATTGCCCGCCTGGCGGTGGATAACAAGCCCGAAGGTGAATATGCGATTATTCCGGCGGTGGTGGCCGAGAAAATCGCCCAGCGCGACGCCAGCAGCATCGTGTTGCACAGCGCCCTGAGTCAGGATGAGCAGGATGAAGACGATCCGTATGCCGACTTTAAGGTGCCCGACGATCTGATGTGGTAACCCCGGGCTTTCTCGCCGCGGGCGATCAGAACGGGCTCGCCTGCTGGATATGCATCGGCTCATGGCTGACGGGGTGGACAAAGCGCAGTTCGCTGGCGTGCAGCATCAGCCGCGGAGCCTGTTCCGTGCCGGGCAGCTCCCGGCCACCGTACAAATCGCAGCCAAGGATCGGATAGCCCAGCAGCTGGCAGTGGATGCGCAGCTGATGGGTGCGCCCGGTCTCCGGGGTAAGCGCCACCCGGGTTAACGCCAGCGCCCTCTCCCCATCCCGTGACTGATACAGGCGGTCAATGACCCGATAGCGCGAACGCGCCGGTTTGCCGTGCCGGGCGCAGAGCGACATGCGCGGGAAACGGGCCGGATCTTTGGCGATTGCCGCCTCCACGATCCCCTCGTCTTCCGCCAGGTGGCCGCACAGCAGCGCCGTATAGAACTTTGCCACCGTGCGCTGGCTGAACTGCTGACACAGCAAGGCGTTAACGTCTTTGTTGCGGGCCACCACCATCAGACCGGAGGTACCGAAGTCCAGGCGGTGCACCAGGGTGCAGCCCGGAAAGCGCTGAACCAGCCGGTGATGCACGGAGTCAAGGTTGCGCGGATCTTTGCCCGACAGGCTCAGCAGCCCGGCGGGTTTATTGATCAACAGCAGGTGTTCGTCCTGATACAAGAGGGTGATCTGTTCGCGGCACGGCGGCGCGACAAAGGTATCGATAATGGTGGACATCAGGCGGCCCGAAGAAGGAGTGGCTGGCGATAGTACCCCATTTTGGCCGCCGGCACGATGCTGGCGCACAATCCGCCCTCGCGGCGGCGTCATTTATCACCCACACTTATCGCAAAGGCATGGCCTGCACAGGCAATGTGCTTTACACTGCGCGCTGCAAAATTTGTGTTAACCAACGAGTAATACGGTAATGGCGATGAACGGAACAATCACAACGTGGTTTAAAGATAAAGGTTTTGGATTTATCAAAGATGAAAACGGCGAAAATCGTTATTTTCACGTGATTAAGGTCGCCAATCCTGATCTTATCAAGAAAGACGCGGCGGTGACTTTCGAACCTACCACCAACAATAAAGGGCTGTCGGCCTACGCGGTGAAGGTCATTCCGGAGAGCAAATATATCTATATCGCCGGCGAGCGGCTGAAGCTGACCTCCATCAAATCCTATGTGGTGTACCATGAGGAGGAGCCGCTCGAGACCCGCGTCGATAAAGAAAACGCGGTGCTGTCGGTCGGGCTGCTGATGAACAGCATCCGGCCAAAATCCACAGTGCAGCCGGGAGAGATGCGTTCGGTGAAAAAGCTGGCGATCACCACCTTTCAGGGGACAACCCTGATCTTCTCGGAAGACGAAAT
Organism: Klebsiella sp. GL120222-02; assembly: GCF_003097195.1. Taxonomy (NCBI): domain Bacteria; kingdom Pseudomonadati; phylum Pseudomonadota; class Gammaproteobacteria; order Enterobacterales; family Enterobacteriaceae; genus Klebsiella; species Klebsiella sp. GL120222-02. Next base: position 323,027 of record NZ_QEQO01000007.1, on the reverse strand, counting down.
CGATATCGATGCCACGGTAAAACTGCTTAAGGTGTAAGCCCCGGCGCGCGGTTTCCCGCGCGCCCGAAGACCTGCCCGATAGACTACCCGCCATCGCCCCTCGCCGGACGGGGCGATGGCGCCAGACAGCCGATAAGGATGCCGCCGCCATGCCCGTGAATTTTGACTTCAACGATCTCTACGCCTTTCGCGCCCTGATGGAATATGGCAGTTTTCGGCTGGCCGCTGAATCCATCTGCCTGTCGCAGTCGGCCCTTAGCCGACGCATCGAAAAGCTGGAGACGGCGCTGGGCAACCGGCTGTTCGAACGTACCACCCGGCGGGTGACCCTCACGCTGTATGGGCAAAATTTTGCCGAACGTTCGGAGCAACTGCTGGCCCATGTCGAGACGGTGCTGGCGGATATCAGCCAGGTCAGCAAGGCGCGCACCGGGCTGGTGACGGTGGCGACGGTGCCCTCCGCCGCCTACTACTTTATGCCGGAAATCATCCGCAGCTTTCAGGCGCGTTATCCCCAGGTGCGCATCCGGTTGATTGACAGCAGCGTCGGGAATGTGATCGAGGCGGTCAGCAGCGGACAGGCTGACTTTGGCCTCTGTTTTGCCAAAAACCTGCCAGCCAGTCTCGAATTCACGCCTCTTGCCGACGACCGCTATGTGGCCGCCTGTCGGTACGATCATCCGCTGGCGCGCAAGACGCACCTCAGCTGGCAGGCGTATTTTGAACAGGATTATATTGGCCTGGATCGGGTCTCGGGCAACCGGACGCTGCTCGACCGGGAGCTGGCGCATCTGACGCCGGCGCGGCCAAGTATCTGCGAAACCCGCCACGTCACCACGATGCTGGGGATGGTGGAAGCGGGCATCGGCATTGCCGCCGTGCCCGCGATGTCGATGCCCGCCGGGGAGCATTCCGTTCTCCGCGCTGTGCCGCTCACTGACCCGGTGGTCACGCGTACGGTAGGCCTGATCCGCCTCAGCGGCCGTATTCAGTCCTACGTGGCGGCAGAGCTGGAGAAGCTGATTATTGAACAGTATCCTTCTGGCTGACCGGCGTGGTGGCGGCCACGCTTCGCATGCCGGTGGCGTGGATGGTCTCCTGCGCCGCCGGTGAGGCCAGATACGCCAGCAGCGCCTTGCCTTCCTGCGGGTGGTCGGCGCTGATAGTCACCGCCCCGGCAAAGCGGGTGATGTACTGCAGGTTATCCGGCAGTTCGCCAACGAAGGTCACGCCGGGTACCGGCAGCAGTTCGCTCACCTGCTGAAAACCGATCGCATACCGTCCCTTCGCCACTTCCGAGGCTACCGGAATGCGCTCCACCATCTGCGCTTTGCTCTGCATCGCGTCATCAATGCCCAGGGTGTGGAACAGCGTCGAGCTAACATAGCGTCCGCTGGCGCTGTCGGAGTACGCGACCGACGGCGCCGCCAGCAGCGTCGCCCGCAGCTGGTCTGCGCTATGGATAGCCGGCAGCGGCGCCCCCGCCTTCACCACCACGCCGATCGGCGAGTCGGCCAGCTCCCGACGCGAACCCGGTTGCGTACGGCCCGCTTTTTCGAGGCTGGTTAGCGCATCCCCGACCATAATCACCACGTCCGCGTGTTCGCCCCGCGCCAGGCGGTTAGGGATCGCCTGCGGCGTTTTCCCCATCGACGGGCCGGGGATCACCACGAGGTGGTTGCCGGTTTGTTTTTCCCACGCCGGGGCCAGCTTTTCCAGCGCCGCTTTGAAGCCGCCGGAGATCATCACGGTGACCTCTGCGGCCAGCGCGCTGCCGCCGGTGGCGGCCAGCAGCAGCGTGGCCAGCAGTGTTCCTGTCGTTTTACGCATCATCTTCTCCCTGATTAACGTGCCGTCTGCAGCGCAACGGCGCTACGGCGATAGAGGTAGCAAGTGGCCAGCAGGCCGCAGATGGCGGCAAAGCTCATCCAGTAGCCGGGAGACGCTTTATCACCGGTATACTCGATCAGCGCCGTGGAAATCACCGGCGTGAAGCCGCCAAATACCGCCGTCGCCAGGCTGTAGGCCAGCGAGAAACCTGCCACGCGCACTTCGGCAGGCATAATTTCGGTCAGCGCCGGGATCATCGCCCCGTTGTACATGCCGTAGATAAACGACAGCCACAGCAGCACGCTCAGCATCATCAAAAAGCTCGGCGCGTTCGCCAGCAGGGTCAGTGCAGGCCAGGCGGTAGCCAGCGCCAGCAGGGTCATGGCAATCAGCACCGGTCGGCGGCCAAAGCGGTCAGACAGCGCCCCGCCCACCGGCAGCCAGAAGAAGTTGGAAATCGCCACCAGCAGCGTAACCAGCAGGCTGTCAGAGGCGCTGAGCATCAGCACCTTTTTACCAAAGGTCGGCGCATAGACGGTGATCAGGTAGAACGCGGTGGTGGTCATCGCCACCATCATCATCCCGGCGATAACCACCTGCCAGTTCGCCAGCAGCGTGGCGAACACCTGGCGCATCGCCAGATGATGGCGGCGGGCGGTAAACTCCTGGGTCTCCTCCAGCTTACGGCGCAGGATGAAAATGAACGGAACAATCAGGCAGCCGAAGACGAACGGAATGCGCCAGCCCCAGTCGCTGATGGCGCTCTGCTCCAGCACCGCGTTGAGGGCAAAGCCCATCGCGGCCGCCACCATGATGGCAACCTGCTGACTGCCCGACTGCCAGCTGGTGTAAAAGCCTTTGCGACCCGGTGTGGCGATCTCGGCCAGATAGACCGACACCCCGCCCAGCTCGGCGCCAGCGGAAAAGCCCTGCAGCAGACGGCCGATCAGCACCAGCAATGGCGCCCACAGGCCAATGGTCTGGTAAGAGGGGATCAGCACGATCAGGAAGGTGCCGGTGGCCATGATCGACAGGGTGACGATCAGCCCCTTGCGCCGCCCCACCTTGTCGATGTAGGCGCCAAGCACGATAGCGCCGATGGGGCGCATCAAAAAGCCGGCGCCAAAGACCGCGAAGGTCATCATCAGCGAGGCGAATTCACTGCTCGCCGGAAAAAAGGTATGTGCGATGTAGGTGGCATAAAACCCGAACAGGAAAAAGTCGAACTGTTCGAGAAAGTTACCGGACGTGACGCGCAGGATGGCGCCGATCCGGTCACGGGTACTCATCAGTGAGGTTGTTGAATGCATGCAGGTCTCCAGTTTGTTATCCACGCGTTGTCGCGCGCCTGTTGCTGAAGACTGAAACAGAACCGGGAACGAAATAAGCGTAATAAACGCATCCATTAATGCATTTTACGCATGAATAACATTTAACTAATTAACATTACTTTTACATACAATCATTTAACACATGCCGTGCTAACCACGCTGCGGGTGACGGCGAAAAAGTCAGTTTTCCGTTTTGTGACCGAGGCCAGGGTACGTCGCCGTGGGTTGACGGCATAAAAACCCTGGCCTGGGGTGAGGATACACGCTGCCGGCCGCAAAGCGCGTCAGGAAGCGGAAGCGGCAGACTCCCCCACCAGCGTCTGCAACAGAGCGATCAGCCAGCGGGTAGCTTCGCGTTTCCCGCTGCGTTGGTGGGCGTAAATCTTGACGTCAAACGGCGGAACCGGAAACGGCAGCGGGAAAATGGTCAGCCGGGCGGCGCGGGCCATCGTCTCCGCCGCTCGCCGGGGCAGCGCCATCAACAGGTCGCTCTGCTCAATAATGAAGGGTGCGCTCAGCATCGAAGGGGTTTTCATCGCCACCTGCCGCGAATAGCCCTGCCGCTCCAGCTCACAATCCAGCACCCCCTGCTGCTCATTCCACGGGGTCACCACCAGATGACGGGCCGCAAGGTAGGCATCCAGGGTCAGCGCCGTCCGGTCGGCCTTGCTGATGACCACATATTCGTCCCGCAGCCAGTTAATCTCCTCAAGATCGGGATGGGCTGGCTCATCAGGGGTATTGAACCCGAGGGCCAGGTCGACCTCGCCCGCCAGCAGCTCGGTCAGCGCCGGGCTGTGGGGCAGATAACGGAGTTCAAACCGCAGCCCGGGCGCCTCACGCTGCAGGTGGTGCATCAGCGTCGGAAAGACGCAGAACGCGGTAAAATCGGTGATCGCAATCTGCATGCAGTCGGTGCTGGCGGCCGGTACAAACGCCGCCGGCGGCGTCAGCTCCTGGTTGAGAAACTTCAGCGCCGAAGCAATAGAGGGCGCCAGCTGGCTGGCATAGACGCTGGGGCACATCCGGTGCCCTTCGCGATAGAACAGCGGATCGTTGAGGGCGCTGCGCAGCCGGGAAAGCGCATGGCTCAGCGCCGAGGTGCTCATCGCCAGCTCTTCCGCCGCCAGACGCACCGAGCGGGAGCGATAGACCGCGTCAAAGACTGGCAGCAGGTTGAGGTCAATCCGGCGCAGGACAGGATGCATAATATTCATCGTTTGCTGATTTCATTGCACTTAATTCTTTTCACAATACCGCTTATCCTCTGGGTCAGCAATTTTGCTCTCTTTTGACTATTGATACAGGACGCCCCATGAGCATCACGATCCGCCAGGCCACCCCGGACGACGCCACCGCTATTTACGACATGATTTATGAACTCGCGGTCTACGAGAAAGCCCCTGAAGAGGTGGTGACGACGGCAGAGGAGATCAGAGAGACGCTGTTTGCCAGCGGCAGCAAAACCGAAGCGCTGATCTGCGAGGTGGCGGGCAAAGCGGTGGGCTACGCGGTGTTCTTCACCAGCTACTCCACCTGGCTTGGACGCAATGGTATCTATATGGAGGATCTGTACGTGACCCCCGACTATCGCGGGATCGGCGCCGGAAAAGCGTTGCTGAAAACCATCGCGCAATATGCTGTACAGCGTCAGTGCGGGCGTCTGGAGTGGAGCGTGCTCGACTGGAACCAGCCGGCGATTGATTTCTATCTGAGCATTGGCGCGCAGCCGCAGGATGAGTGGGTGCGTTATCGCCTCACGGGCGATGCGCTGCGGGCCTTTGCGGAGTAAAGCGGCTCGCCAGCAGGTCGGCGCAAGGCGTCGACCTGCTGGCCGCGGATCAGGCTTCGACCGCGCTATTCTGCAGCTGCGGACCGGCCAGCGCCAGACGCGCGCCCGCTTCGGTATCGCTGTACTGCTTAAAGTTATCCATAAACAGCTGAGCCAGGCTCTCGGCCTTCTCCTGCCACTTATCCGCTGAGCTCCAGCCATTACGCGGATCCAGCACCGCGCTGTCTACCCCTGGAATGCTCTGCGGGATCGCAAGACCGAACACCGGGATGGTCTCATCGCGCAGCGGGCCGGTAGTGCCGTTGAGGATCGCGCTAATGATGCTGCGGGTATCGCGCAGCGACAGGCGTTTGCCCTCGCCGTTCCAGCCGGTGTTGACCAGCCAGGCTTCCGCATCGGATTCCGCCATCTTCGCCGCCAGGACGCTGGCGTACTGGGTTGGGTGAAGCAGCAGGAACGCCGCGCCATAGCAGGCGGAGAAGGTCGGCGTCGGCTGGGTAATGCCGCGCTCGGTACCCGCCAGCTTCGAGGTGAAACCCGACAGGAAATGGTACTGCATCTGCTCGGTGGTCAGACGGGAGACCGGCGGCAGGACGCCAAACGCGTCGGCGGCAAGGAAAATCACCTTCGACGGATGGCCCGCACGGGACACCGGCTTGACGATATTGTCGATATGCGACAGCGGATAGGAGACGCGGGTGTTTTCGGTTTTGCTGCCGTCGGCATAATCCACGCTACCGTCGGCGCGCACCACCACGTTTTCCAGCAGCGCATTGCGGCGGATGGCGCCATAAATCTCCGGCTCCGCCTGCGGGTCGAGATTGATGGTCTTGGCGTAGCAGCCGCCTTCAAAGTTAAACACGCCGTCATCGTCCCAGCCGTGCTCGTCATCGCCAATCAGCTGACGATGCGGATCGGTCGACAGGGTGGTTTTGCCGGTACCGGAGAGGCCGAAGAACAGCGCCACATCCCCTGCTTCGCCACGGTTGGCCGAGCAGTGCATCGACGCGATGCCTTTCTGCGGCAGCAGGTAGTTCATGACCGAGAACAGCCCTTTCTTCATTTCGCCGCCGTACCAGGTGCCGCCGATGAGCTGAATACGCTCGCTGAGATTAAAGGCGACGAAGTTCTCGGAGTTCATCCCCTGCGCCTGCCAGTTGGCATTGGTGCAGCCCGCGCCGTTGAGCACCACGAAGTCTGGCGTAAAGCTGGCCAGCTCGTCGGCGCTCGGCACGATAAACATGTTTTTGACAAAGTGGGCCTGCCACGCCACCTCGGTGACGAAGCGTACGCCAAGACGGGTGTCCGGGCTGGCGCCGCACCAGGCGTCGATGACGTACAGTTTTTTGCCGCTCAGATGGCCCGCGACCAGGCTTTTCAGGCTGCGCCACACGTCTGGCGATAACGGTTTGTTGTCATTGCGGCCGAGGCCGGAGTCTGCCCACCAGACGGTATCACGCGTCTGTTCGTCGCGGACGATGTATTTATCGCGCGGTGAACGGCCGGTGAAGATCCCGGTATCAACAGCCACAGCCCCAGAGTCGGTCATCACGCCGCGGGCCGCGCCGGTCAGTTCAGGAGCGGTTTCATGTGCAATAAGCAAATCGTAATCAGGGTTGTAAAAGAATTCGCCGCTTGCATTAATCCCCAGCTCCTGCAGAGCCATTTTAACTGATTCAATTTGTTGTGACATGGAACTCCTGACAAACTATTTAAGGTAAGAGGCCTGGGTTATTCATTGCTTTCGTCATCGTCGCCGGCGATTTAATAAGATAAGTCCTGGACAATAAAATAAAGCAATAAATAACCGTGAGTCGCGATTTCATATCGTGCTCATGTAGGGTCGCCGATATGCATTCATAAATCTCAACTTTCCAAAAAATGTTAACACCTGTCGATAATTATGTTAATTGCATAGTTTCTATGCGCTATGCTAAAATTGCATAGCCTTTATTGCGTTTTTGAGGACTGGATCGGTGTTGGCAAATCTGGAAGTAAAATGGCTGTATGATGTGATTGCCCTTGAGGAGTCGCGCAGCTTTACCCTGGCGGCTAAAGCCCGCAACATCTCTCAGTCCTCGTTCAGTCGACGCATCCAGTCGCTGGAGGCCTCCCTCGGATTCAGCATCTTCGATCGTAGCGCCAACCCCCTGCAATTGACCAACCGCGGGAAAATTTTTGTCGGCTATGCGCGAAATATGCTCGATGACATGGATTTTCAGATCAGTCGTATTAAGGGTTTAAATAACACGACCCAGAAAATAAGAATCGACGCGGCCCCTTCGCTGTCGGTGTTATTACTGCCGGAAATCATCGCCGGTTACACCGACCGTAAAAATAAGACTTTTCATGTTGAATCGATTAACGTCAACGACGCCGTATTTAACCTGAAAGAGGGAAAAAGCGATTTTATCCTCTCCTTCTATAATGAAGAATTAATGAACTATCCGTTTATTAATCATAAAATTTTTGATTCTTACCTGCACCTGGTCTCCCCCTGCGACGAACATGGCCGCCCGCTGTTTCATTTACATCGCGGCGTACTCCCGCTGATGAAATACGCCAACGACAGCTATATGGGGCGCCAGGTGAACCAGGTGATCGACCGTACGCCGGAGATCACCTTCTCCCTTACGTTTGTCTCTTCCATGAGCGAGCTGCTCAAGCGCATGATCCTCAATGGCGACGGCGTGGGCTGGCTGCCGCAATACTCTATTCAGCGCGAACTGGACGAAGGCCGACTGACGATCCTCGATGACCGCCTGTCGCTGCCTATCGGCGCCTGGCTCTACCGCTCCGGCTCGCGGCTTAACCAGGCCGCCGAACGTTTCTGGCAGCACATTAAAACCCGTAACGAACCGCGGGAATAACCCCCTCAGCCGCTGATCCCCAGATATGCCTTACGCACCTCCGGGTCGTTGAGCAGCGCCTGGCCGCTGCCGCTCAGGCGGATCTGACCGTTCACCATCACATAGGCGCGGTCCGACAGGTTGAGGGCATGGCGGGCATTCTGCTCCACCAGAAACAGCGTCATCCCCTGGGCCGTCAGCTCGCGCAGGATCTGAAAAATCTGCTTCACCACCAGCGGCGCCAGCCCCAGGCTCGGCTCATCCAGCAGCAGCAGGCGCGGTCGGCTCATCAGCGCCCGGGCGATGGCCAGCATCTGCTGCTCGCCGCCGGAGAGGGTCATCGCCCGCTGTCCCCGCCGTTCTTCCAGCCGGGGGAACAGCTGATACATCCGCGCCTTGTCTTCGGCCTGATAGCGGTTGCCAATAGCAATGGTCCCCATCAGCAGGTTCTCCTCGACGGTCATATCGGGAAAGATGCGCCGCCCTTCCGGGGCCTGGGCGATGCCGTTGCTGGCGATAAAGTGGGTCGATTTCCGGCTGATCGCCTCCCCGCGATAGAAAATCTCCCCGCCGGCAATGCGCGGCTGGCCGAAGACCGACATCAGCAGCGTTGATTTACCGGCGCCGTTGGCGCCGATCAGCGCCACCGTCTCCCCCTCGTTGACGGTGAGGGAGACCTGCTTCAGGGCCTGGATCGGCCCGTAGAAGACATCCACCTCATCAAAGGCAAGCAATGGCTGGCTCATCGGCGCGTCTCCTCTTCCTCAGCGCCAAGATAGGCGGCAATCACGCTGGCGTTAGCCTGGATCGCCTGCGGCACGCCGCGGGCGATGACGTCCCCGTGATCGAGGACGATGATATGATCCGAAATCTCCATCACCATCCCCATATCATGCTCGATCAGTAGCACCGTGATGCCGTGCTGCTGGCGCAGAAAGCGAATAATCCGGCTCAGCGCCTGGGTTTCCACCGGGTTGAGGCCGGCGGCCGGCTCGTCCAGACAGATCATCTCCGGGCGGGTACACATGGCGCGGGCGATCTCCAGCCGCCGCTGCTGTCCATAGGAGAGGGTCCCTGCCAGACGGTTGGCGCAGTCCACCATCTCCACCACCTCCAGCCAGTAAAAAGCGCGATCCAGCGCCTGACTCTCCGCCTGCCGATACCCACGAGTATTGAGGATCCCGGCCAGCAGATGGCGGTTAACCTGGGTATGCTGGGCCACCAGAAGGTTCTCAATCACCGACATCTCGCGGAATAAACGTATATTCTGGAAGGTGCGCGCCAGGCCAGCGCGGTTCACCAGATGGGTGCCACCGAACATCTTGTAATAGATCCGCCGCCCCAGCTGCGCCGGGTGGAGAAAATCGTCCGGGTGAAGCTTCTGCCCCAGCACCTGAATGACATCGGTAACCTTTTCCCGCGCCCGCAGCACGATGCTCCCCCCCGTCGCCCGGTAAAAACCGGTCAGGCAGTTAAACACCGTGGTCTTGCCCGCTCCGTTGGGGCCGATCAGGGCGGTGATCGACCCCCGCTCCACCTCCAGATTGACATCATTCAGCGCTTTGATGCCGCCGAAATGCATCATCAGATGCTCAACGCGTAAGATGCTGTCGGTCATGGCGCGACTCCTTTTCGTAACGTAACCCCGCTGCGGCTGGTGCGCACCAGGCCGCGCGGCCGCCAGATCATCATCACCACCATCAGCACGCCGAACAGCAGCACCCGATATTCGTCAAAACCGCGCAGCAGCTCCGGGGTGACCGTCAGGACAAACGCCGCCAGCACCACTCCCAGGGTGGAGCCCATTCCCCCGAGCACCACAATCGCCAGGATAAGCGCCGACTCAAAAAAGGTGAACGACGTCGGGTTAACAAACCCCTGATAGCTGGCGAAGAACACCCCGGCGATGCCGGCGGTCGACGCGCCGAGCATAAACGCCGAGAGCTTCACCAGCACGTGGTTGAGCCCCATCGCCCGACAGGCGATCTCATCCTCGCGCAGCGCCTCCCAGGCGCGGCCGATGGGCATCCGCGTCAGACGATGTTTCACCAGCAGCACCAGCATCACCACCAGGCACAGCACGGCGTAGAGAAAGATGAATTTCAGGTTGGGGTTGTAGCTGACGTGGAAAAACTCATGGATGGGGATGCCGCCATCCCTGGCCCGGCGGGTAAACTCGAGGCCAAACAGCGTGGGCGACGGCACCGGTACGCCGTTGGGCCCCCCGGTGAAGCTCACCCAGTTGTTAAGCACCAGGCGAATGATTTCGCCAAAGCCGAGGGTGACGATGGCCAGGTAGTCGCCATGCATGCGCAGCACCGGAAAGCCCAGCAACGCCCCGGCGAGGGCCGCCATCACCGCCCCCAGCGGCAGCATCGCCCAGAAGCCGAGGCCCAGGTACTGGTAGCCCAGCGCCAGGCCGTAGGCGCCGATGGCGTAGAACGCCACATAGCCCAGATCGAGCAGGCCCGCGAGGCCCACCACAATGTTCAGCCCCAGGCCGAGCAGAACGTAGATCAGGCCGAGGATCGCCACGGTCAGCAGGTATTTGCTGGCGAGAAATGGAAAGGCAATGGCCAGGACCGCCAGCAGCGGCATTATCCAGCGCAGCCGCGAGCGGTAGCCCGGCGGCCGGACGTACACCCCGTCATCCGCCCCCTCAAAGCGGGCAATAAAGGCTTTTCCCCGACGGCTCTGCAGCAGCAGGCTGAGCGCCAGCCTGCCGGCCATCACCACCGCCACGAGGATCGCCACCCGCGCGGGCGCGAGGGTAAAACCATACCCTTTGAGCACCACGCCGACGATCGGGCCAAAGACAATTAACGCGCAAAGACCGGCCAGCACGCTGTCGATCAGCGCGCTTTTGATATCCCGCGCAGGCTGGCGCGTAAATTCACCCATAAAGCCTCCTTAGACCTTGGCCACCAGCGGACGTCCCAGCAGCCCCTGCGGGCGAAAAATCAGGATCGCCACCAGCAGCGCAAAGGAAAAGACATCTTTGTAATCCGAATTCACCAGCCCGGCGAACTGGGCTTCGGCCACCCCGAGCAGCAGTCCGCCCAGCATCGCGCCAGGCAGCGAGCCGATCCCGCCCAGCACCGCGGCGGTGAAGGCTTTGATGCCGATAATAAATCCGATATAGAAGTCGAAGGTGCCGTAGTTCATGGTCACCAGCACGCCGGCCAGACCGGCCATCGCCGCGCCGATGACAAACACCAGGGAGATCACCCGGTCGGTATTGATGCCAAGGATCGCCGCCATACGCCGGTCCTGCTGGGTAGCGCGACAGATGCGCCCCAGCCGGGTGTACTGGATAATCCAGGTCAGGGTCAGCATCCCCACCAGCGCCGCGACGAGAATAAACACTTTGGTCCAGGTGATCTGCACCACCCCATCGCCCACCGTCATGCGCAGCGCGCCGCTGAGCAGCGTCGGGATCCCCTGCTGGTTCGGCCCCTGGCTCAGCTGGACATAGTTCTGCAGGATCAGCGACATTCCGATAGCCGAGATCAGCGGCGCCAGCCGCGTCGAGTTGCGCAGCGGCCGGTAGGCGATGCGCTCGATCGCCCAGCCATATACGCCAGTGACCACGATGGTGAACACCAGGGTGGCGAAAATCAGCAGCGGAAAGGAGTGGATCCCGAAGAAAGAGAGCAGCGCCAGGCCGATGGCGCACAGATAGGCGGAGACCATATACACCTCGCCGTGGGCGAAGTTGATCATGCCGATGATCCCATACACCATGGTGTAGCCGATGGCGATTAAGCCGTACACTGCGCCCAGCGTCAGCCCATTGATCAGTTGTTGCAGAAAAAACGCCGTCATAGCCCCTCCAGCCGCCAGGCAGACGGCCGCCGGGTTCCGTTCCCGGTCGACCGCCGCCGTGTGACGATTCGCAAGTCAAAAGGACAGAGCGTCCTCAGGTCGTGGCCGATCAGAGCTGATGATATTTGCCCTTGTCGTCCCACTGATAGACCACGTAGTCGGACACCTTGAGGTCGCCTTTGCCATCCCAGGCTTTCTTGCCCATCACCGTATCGACGTCGTGGCTCTTCAGCCAGTCGCTGGCTTTGGCGTTATCGGTACCCACGGCGTTCCAGGCCGCGGCAATGGCCTGAATGGAGGCGTAGGCGTAGAGGGTATAGCCTTCTGGTTCAAAGCCGCTGGCGCGGAACTTCTCGATCACCGCTTTGCCTTCCGGGAGGGTGCGCGGGTCCTGACCAAAGGTCATCAGCACGCCGTTGGTGAACTGCGGCCCGCCGGCGGCCGTCACCAGCTCCTCGGTGACGATACAGTCGCCGGAGAAGAATTTAGCCTGCACCCCCTGCTCGCGCATCTGACGCACCAGCGGGCCCGCTTCCGGATGACAGCCGCCAAAGTAGACCACGTCCGGCTTGAGGGCGCCGATCTTGGTCACCAGGGCGTTAAAGTCTTTTTCACCGCGGGAGAGGCCTTCGTACAACACTTCTTTGGTGCCCCGCTTCGCCAGCGCCGCGCGGGTGGCATCGGCCAGCCCCTGACCATAGGTGTCTTTATCGTGGATGACGGCAATTTTCTTCGCCTTCAGCACATCCAGCATATAGTTGGCGGCAATCGCCCCCTGCTGATCGTCACGACCACACATGCGGAAAAGGTCCTTCATGCCGCGCTCGGTGATCTGCGGGTTGGTCGAGCCGGGGGTAATGGTCAGGATCCCGGCTTCGTCATATACCTCGGAGGCCGGCATCGTTGAGGAAGAGCAAAAGTGCCCCACCACGGCGGAGACTTTCGCTTCGTCCACCAGCCGGTTGGCCACCGCCACCGCCTGCTTCGGTTCGCACGCGTCATCCCCCTGCACCAGCACAATCTTTTCGCCTTTGATGCCACCGGCGGCATTGATATCGGCCACCGCCTGTGAAGCCCCCTTCCAGTACTGGGCGCCGTAGGTGGCGTTGGGTCCGGTAAAGGGCCCGGCGACGCCGATCTTCACGTCTGCCTGGGCGTAAAAGGCCATGCTCATACAACCTGCTATCACAACATGAAGCGTCATTGTTTTCAGTTTCAAAGACATTCGGATATTCCTCAGCGATGTAAAGCCTGGCGTCATGGAATGACGCAGAAAATATCACTTACCGTGTGGTGCCGACGTTGGCGCAGCGCCAGGACGGCCAGGGTGGAAGAAGCAAAAATCCCGCCAGGTAGAGAGGTCGCGCCGGAGCGCGGACGCCCCGGTCAGTGCGCACGCGACGGCAACCCGTGCCGCATCCGGCAAGGTCGCATTCCCTTTCAGGTCAGGAGATCGGTTGCCATCACGTGGCGAGCCGGACAACGCGGTATCCGTACCGGCCCGTGAGCTAAACATAGATGCAGTTAGCGGTCGCTGCGCGCCAGCGTGGTGCAAAAATGCGAATATGATCAACAGTGGTGATTATTTTGTTGCGGTAATGTGAAGATGATAACAGGAGAGCCCGTTAAAGGCTCTCCTGTGGCCTGGCGGCGGCTCAGAGTTGACTGGTGAACGTTCGGGAGATCACATCCTGCTGCTGCTCGCGGGTCAGCGCGTTAAAGCGGACCGCATAGCCGGAGACGCGGATCGTCAGATTCGGATACTGCTCCGGGTGTTCTATCGCATCAAGCAGCTTTTCCCGGTTCAGCACATTGACGTTAAGATGCTGTCCCCCCTCCACCGTCTCCTCGTGGTGGAAGTAGCCGTCCAGCAGCCCCACCAGGTTGTTTTCCTGCGCCGACGGGGCTTTGCCGAGGGCCGCCGGCACGATGGAGAAGGTATACGAGATGCCATCTTTGGCGTAGGTAAACGGCAGTTTCGCCACCGAGGTCAGCGACGCCACCGCCCCTTTGCGGTCGCGGCCATGCATCGGATTGGCCCCCGGGGCGAACGGCGTCCCCGCCCGACGTCCGTCCGGCGTATTGCCGGTTTTCTGCCCGTACACCACGTTGGAGGTGATGGTCAGGATCGACTGGGTCGGCACCGCCTGGCGCCAGGTGGGGAGCGCCTGAATTTTGCGCATAAAGCGCTCCACCAGGTCGCAGGCGATGGCATCGACCCGATCGTCGTTGTTGCCGTACTGCGGATAATCGCCCTCAATGACAAAGTCCACCGCCAGCCCGTGGTGATCGCGCACCGGCTTCACCCGGGCGTACTTTATCGCCGACAGCGAATCCGCCGCCACCGACAGGCCGGCGATGCCGCAGGCCATCGTGCGGTAGACGTCGCGGTCGTGCAGGGCCATCAGCGCCGCCTCGTAGCTGTACTTATCATGCATACAATGGATGATGTTCAGCGCGCTGATGTACTGCACCGCCAGCCAGTCCATAAAGTGGTCGAGGCTCGCCATCACGGTGTCATAGTCCAGCACCTCATCACGCAGAGGGTCGGTTTTCGGCCCCACCTGGATCTTCAGTTTCTCATCCACCCCGCCGTTAATCGCGTAGAGCAGCGTTTTGGCGAGATTGGCGCGGGCGCCGAAGAACTGCATCTGCTTGCCGATCACCATCGGGCTAACGCAGCAGGCGATGGCGTAGTCGTCGCTGTGAAAATCGCTGCGCATCAGATCGTCGTTCTCATACTGCAGCGACGAGGTGGCGATAGAGACCCGGGCGGCATATTTTTTAAACGCCACCGGCAGCGCCTGCGACCAGAGCACGGTCAGGTTCGGCTCCGGCGCCGGCCCCATGGTGTGCAGGGTATGCAGGTAACGGAAGGTGGTTTTACTGACCAGGGTGCGGCCATCCAGCCCCATACCGCCCAGCACCTCCGTCGCCCAGATGGGATCCCCGGAGAACAGCGTGTCAAATTCCGGGGTGCGCAGGAAACGCACCATGCGGATCTTCATGATGAAGTGGTCAATGAGCTCCTGGGCCTGCTGTTCATTGAGCCGACCCGCCCGCAGATCGCGTTCGATATAGATGTCGAGGAAGGTGGCCGTGCGCCCCAGCGACATGGCACCGCCGTTCTGCGACTTCACCGCCGCCAGGTAGGCGAAGTACAGCCACTGCACCGCCTCCCGGGCAGTGCGCGCCGGGTGGGCGATATCGCAGCCGTAGCGGGCCGCCATCTCCTGCATCTGCTGCAGCGCGCGCCGCTGTTCGGCCAGCTCTTCGCGCAGGCGCAGGGTGGCCTCCAGCGCCTCGCCGCGCTCAAGGGCTGGCTGCAGGTCGGCAAACTGCAGCTCACGTTCGCGAACCAGATAGCGGATACCGTACAGCGCGACGCGGCGGTAATCACCAATGATCCGTCCGCGGCCATAGCCGTCCGGCAGCCCGGTCAGCACCCCCGACTTGCGACAGCGCAGCATATCCGGGGAATAGACGTCAAATACCCCCTGATTGTGGGTCTTGCGCAGCGCCGTAAACTGATACTCAAAGGCGGGATCCATTTCGCGGCCATAGGCCTCGAAGGCGCTTTTGATCATATTGATGCCGCCAAAAGGATGCAGGGCGCGCTTCAGCGGCTGGTCCGTTTGCAGGCCGACGATCTTTTCCAGCGGCTGGTTGATATAGCCCGCCGCGTGGGCGGTGATGGAGGTGGCGACATTGGTGTCGAAATCCACCGGCGCATGGGTGGCGTTCTCGACGCGGATCCCGGCCATCACCTGCTCCCAGAGGGCGGTGGTCGCTGGCGTCGCGTCGGCGAGGAAAGACTCATCGCCCTCGTAAGGGGTGTAGTTATGCTGAATAAAGTCGCGGACGTCGATCTGCGTTTGCCACGCCGTACCGCGAAAGCCCTGCCAGGCGTCGGCGTATTGTGCGTCGTGGGTGTCGATATCTACTTTCATGAACATCGTCTCTCTACAGAATAAAAAGTCAGGCCAGCGCCGCCGCCGTGTGGATCCGACCTAAGCGGATCGCATCGAGGGCAATCATGCGCTCTTCATTGGTAGGAATAACCGCGCAGCGCACCCGGCTGCCGTCGGCGGAGATCAGGCGCTCGCCGGCCGAATTCGGCTGCTGGTTGCGGGCGACGTCCATCTCAAGGCCAAATACCGCCAGCCGCTCGCTTACCAGCCGACGGATCAGCACCGAGTTCTCGCCAATTCCCCCGGTGAAAATAATGCCGTCGAGACGCTGCAGCGCCGCGGCGTGACCGGCAATATGACGGGCGATGCGATGGACAAAGGTTTTAATCGCCAGGCGGGCGCGGGCATGGCCCTCATGCCACGCCTGCTCCAGCACCCGCAGGTCGGAGGAAAGGCCGGAGATCCCCAGCAGGCCGGAGGCGGTGTTGGCCACCCGCTCCAGGTCGCTGAGGGTCTGCCGGGTCTCCCCGGCAATCCACGCCATGGCGCCGAAGTCGACATCGCCGCTGCGGGTGCCCATCATCAGCCCCTCCAGCGGCGTCATCCCCATCGAGGTGTCCACGCTGCGGCCGTTGCGCACCGCGCAGATCGAGGCGCCATTGCCCAGGTGGGCGATCACCAGGCCGCTCTCCTGCTCCGGCAACCCGAGCAGCGCCAGGGCGCGCCGGGACACATAGCGGTGCGAGGTACCGTGGAAACCGTAGCGGCGTACCCCGAGGTTCTGGTAATACTCCCACGGCAGACCATAGAGAAAGGCTTCCGGGGCCAGGGTCTGGTGAAAGCTGGTATCAAAGACCGCCACCTGCATCACTTGCGGGAACAGCCGCTGCGCCGAGGCGATGCCGCTGAGACTGGCGTAGTTATGCAGCGGGGCCAGGGATGATACCTGGCGAATGTTATTGATAACCTCCTCGCTAATAATGACCGACTCGGTGAAGAGGTCGCCGCCGTGGGCGACGCGGTGGCCAATCAGGGCCACGCTGTCGATAAGGTCGCGTTGGGCTAATGCTCCGGCAATCGCCTGCAGGGCGCCTTCATAGCCGCGCTGCGCCAGCGCCACCGGCTCGCCGCCGTTGAGCGAGAGAAACGCCCGTTCCGCGTTGATGCCCTCGGCCACGCCGTTCAGCAGGCAGTCGCAGCTGGCGGCGTCCAGGACGGAAAATTTGATCGACGACGAGCCGCAGTTGATCACCAGTACTACCGGAAATTCAGTCATGTTGTACTCCGCGTGGCCTGAGCCGGATTAGAACAGTTTGTAAACGATGTTGAGGATGGTCAGCAGACCAATGGCGGTCACAAAGAGGTTATCGAGACGGCCACGGTATTTGGCCAGCGAAGGCGCTTTACGAATGGCGTACATCGGCAGCAGGCACAGCAGCGAGGCGATAATCGGCGCGCCCATGGCCTCAATCAGGTCGAGGATATTGGGGTTGGCATACGCCACCACCCAGGTCGAGCCCATGATGAACACCATGCTCAGGGTATTGAGCTTGCCGCTGGAGACCCGGGTTTTATCCCCTTTATAGCCGAAGCGCAGGATCAGACCGTTCAGCCCCTCGAGGGTGCCGAGATAGTGGCCGAAGAACGATTTGAAGATGGCCACCAGGGCGATGATCGACGCGCCATACTCCAGCAGGGTGGCGAACGTGGATTTGGTGCCCGACATCGAGGCAAAGTGGTTCGCCAGATAGGAGAGCACCGGGATATTCTGCGCCTTGGCGTCCGCCATGTTCTGCGGCGAGAGGGTAAACAGGCAGCTGAAGGCGAAGAACATCACCACCGCCACCATCAGCATGCTGGCCCGGGAGATGATCTGTGAGCATTTGCGTTCGGTATACTCCCGGCCAAACTGCGCTTCATACTCTTCGCGTTTGGAGACCACAAATGAGGAGACGATCGGCGAGAAGTTAAAGGAGAACACCATGATGGAGATGCCCAGCCATACCGTCACCAGAATGCCGTCGTGACCGGTTAAGGCGATATCGCTGAGGTTGACCTGGTCAATCACCGCGCTATTCCAGTAAGGGATCAGGGACAGGGAGATCACCACCAGGCTGGCGATAAACGGCCACACCAGATAGCTCATCACCTTGACCATCAGGTCTTTACCAAACCAGATGACAAACGCCATCAGCAGCAGCAGGAGCAGCGCCACCACCCCGCGGTTGAGGGCCGGCATCTGCAGCTGGTTCTCCCAGAAGGTCATAAAGGTATTGGTGATCGTGACGCCATAAATCCACAGCAGCGGGCAAATGGCGAAGAAGTACAGAAAGGTGATCACCACCCCGCCGGTTTTGCCAAAATGCTCTTCCACCGTTTCGGTGATATTGCCGGAGGGGTTAGCCCCCGACAGGCATAGCCGGGCCAGCGCCCGATGGCAATAAAAGGCGATGGGATAGGCCAGCACCAGCATCACCAGGATCGGGATCAGCCCGCCGAAGCCAGCGCGAATAGGGAAAAACAGCACCCCGGCGCCGATAGCGGTGCCAAACAGGCCCAGGGTCCAGGTGGTGTCAGATTTACGCCAGGACGAAAGGCTTGTCTGGCTGGATGCAATGCTCTCAGTCGTACTCATATCCTGTCCTCACTTATGTATTGAATTAAGCGTCAACAAAACCCGTAATTTGCGATACCCGCGAGAGATCGATATTGCCCCCGGAAATCAGGCTGACCGTTTTGCGGTTCTGGATATAGCTGTCTAGTTTGCCGCTTAATAACGCGGCGCAGGCCAACGCCCCGGCCCCTTCGGTGATCACTTTATTGCGCTGAATTAAGGCGACCATGCTCTGGCGAATGTCGTCCTCACTGACCAGGACGATGTCATCCACCAGCTGGCGGGCGATTTCATAAGTCAGTTTCCCTGGCCGGGCGACATCGCAACCATCGGCTAAGGTGCCGGCGTGGCGATGGCTGGTGATCTCCCCGGCATACCAGGAGGCGGCCATCCCGTGAACATTTTCTGACTGCACGCCAATAATGCGGATCGTCGGGTTAATGGATTTAATCGCAATCGCGATGCCGGCAATTAATCCCCCGCCGCCAATCGGCACGATGACATTATCCACGTCATACAGATCTTCTAATATTTCGAGACCAATCGTTCCCTGCCCGGCAATAACCTGCGGGTCGTCATAGGGGGGAATAAAAATACGGCCCTCAAGTTCAACAATATCGCTGGCTTTGGCGAGGGTATCGTTAAAGTTATCGCCATGCAGGACTACCTCTGCCGAATAATCGCAAGTGGCGGCGACTTTCGATTTCGGCGCCCCTTTCGGCATCACCACTTTCCCGTCAATGCCGAGCATGGCGCAGGAGAGCGAGACCCCCTGCGCATGGTTGCCCGCCGAACAGGCCACCACCCCTTTGCGTTTTTCCGCCGCGGTTAAACCGCAGAGCTTATTAAACGCGCCGCGAATTTTAAATGAGCCCGTGCGCTGCATATTTTCGAATTTAAGGAATATTTCCCCCTGGCAGCGTTCGCTAAAATAATTCGAGCGGGGCATGCCCGTTTTATATATTTTTCCCGCCAGGCGTTGCTTCGCCTCGAGAATATCGTCAATGGATACCGGAAGATCGTAGGTAATATGCATGATGGCCTCTGTATCTTAATATAAAGTCAATGACCGGGCGTCATCCTGCTGATAACAGCGAGGACGTGTGTTGGGTTATTTAATCAATATCAGTCAGGCAATTTCTATTGGCTGCCAGTGGCGGTTTCCCTGCCCCGAAGAGTACTGTTTCGCCATCTCCACCAGCGACGCCGCCGCGGTTTTAAGCCGGTAATTCTTCGACCATACCGCCGCATAGCGCGCCACCGGCAAGGCCTCTTTAATGGGGATGGTGACAAACTGGCTCGAGCCGAACGGCGTGGTCATGTCGCAGGGGATCACCGTCAGAAAATCGGCATTGAGTACCAGGTTATAGATCGTCACCACCGAATCGGTATTGACGATATTTTCGCGGCGGATGCCGCTGCGCTGCAGGGTGGCCAGCAGTTCGCTGTAATAGCCCATATTGGTCTCCGGCAGCACCCACTGCTCATGCTGGAGCGAGGCCAGACGGACGGTGCCGTTGCCGATCCGCGCCCGGTTCGCCACCAGCACAAACTCAGACTCAAACAGCGGCTCGACGTGCAGGTCCTGCAGTTTCATCTCATCGCTCAGCGTCCCGATGGCGAAGTCGAGACGCCCGTCGCGGATCGCCGGTAAAAAAGCGGAGAGCTGCGCTTCATACATTGAGACCCGCGCCTTCGGGAAGGTCATTTTAAACTGATGCACCATCTCCGACATAAAGGTAAACCCGACCAGCGAAGGGAAACCAAAGGAGACATCCACCACCGCGCTGTTGGTCAGAGCATTCATTTCATTGACCATATTTTTCATTTCACGGGTGATCGCTTCTGACCAGTTGAGAAATACCTGCCCGGCCTCGGTGAGCGAGACGCCGGTATTTCGCCGGACGATTAATTCGCTGCCAAAATAACTTTCCATGTCACCAATGATTTTACTGACCGCCGGCTGAGTGAGTCCTAACGCTTTTGCTCCGGCCCCGATTGACCCACTGCGGATCACTTCCTGGAAAACCACCAGATGCTGTGTTTTAGGCAGAGAAAAAGTATTCATCGCGTCTCACTTTCATTCCTTTGTTGACGGCGGAAAGTGTAACAAATCGCGATCACCGGGTTATGTGAGAGCTCTCACAAAGGCTCCGCCGCGGAGGATAAGCAGGAGCCACGAGTCAGAATAAGTAAATTAAAATCAACAAATTACAAGCATCATAAACGCTATTTGCGCGCCTTTTACTGTGGTCGAATGCGGGGATAAAAATAATTGATGGCGATAACATCGACAGCGAAATGGCGATAAAAAATACGCCTTTTGTACGTTATTCGACCCGCGTTATCAGGGTGAGAAGAAAGCCGAAAATTAAATTAATGCTGTAAACAATAAAAAGCAGACGTAATAAACGCCGTTATTTAACGACAAGCCGGTCGGGCATCACATTTTATCCCCGGCGGTTGGGCAAAATGCGCGGTCATTATTTACACGATAGAAACATTAAATTCACAATCTTGTTTTTGTTTTGCGGCGGACGGCGCTGCTTTTTCCGCCATATCGCAGGCGGTCATACTTTGATTAAAATCAACCCTGGTAATTTATCTTTTACGGTGGCCAATGGAGAGTCATTTGTGTTGCCGATCACAAATCCATAAAACAACTTCCCGGCCTCTCTTCCATAGCAACTGATTAACCAGCTTTTCACTATGCAAATGCAAATAACGTATTTGCCCTCCCCGCAGGCGCTCTGTAGTTTGAGCCAGGATCCCGGCGCCACTTTATCCGGGTCAGGACTTTATTATTCAGAGTGTTGAATTCCGCCATGATTAAATTAACGCATCTTTTTAAAACCTATCCAGGCAGCGCCCAGCCGGCCATTCGCGACCTCAGTCTGGATATTGATCATGGCGAATTCTGCACCTTCGTCGGCCCGAGCGGCTGCGGAAAAACGACTATCCTGCGCATGATTAACCAGCTGGATATTCCCGACAGCGGCGACGTCTATATTCAGGGGGTCCGCCTCGCTGACGCTGATATTATCCAGATCCGCCGCCAGATCGGCTTCGTGATGCAAAGCGCTGCGCTCTTTCCCCATCGTACCGTGGCGCAAAATATCGCGACCGTGCCGCGGCTGGCGGGCTGGAGCAAAGCGCGCATCCGCGCGCGGATTGACGAACTGGTGGCGCTGATGTCGCTCGATAGTCATCTGCTGCACCGCTATCCGCATCAGCTCTCCGGCGGCCAGCAGGGGCGTGTGGCCATCGCCCGCGCTATCGCCGCCGACCCGCCCATTTTACTGATGGATGAGCCCTTCGCCGCCATCGACCCGGTGGTCCGCGAACGCCTCCAGGATGAGCTCTTGCTTCTGCAGCAGCGGCTGCAGAAAACCATTGTATTAGTGACCCACGACATCAATGAAGCGATCCGCCTCGGCGATAAAATCGCCATTTTCCAGGAAGGCGGCGTGCTGGCGCAGTTTGATACTCCCGACCGTATTCTGGCCCACCCGGCGAGCGAGTTCGTGCGCCGCTTTATCGGCCCGGAACCCAATCTGAAGCGGCTGGGCATGATACAGGTCGGCCAGTTGCCGCGTCACGATGTCCCCCTGCTCGACGAAGCGCTGACGCCGATCGCCAGCGCCCATCCACCGCTGGCCAGCCCGTTGCGTCTGGTGCTTGACCGCCAGCGACGCCCGCTACACTGGTTCGATCCGCAGCGGGGCCTCACCCTGCCGGTGGAGCGCCCGCTCGCCAGCAGCCACAGCCTGCGTTTTGCCTATAGCGCGCTGCTCGACGTGGCGACCGGCGTGCTGGTGCATGTGGATGACGAAGGACAATACCAGGGGGCGGTATCCCACACCCTGCTGCAGCAGGTGCTCGACGGCGCGGTGGGGGTGCGATCTCATGATTGACTGGAGCTGGGTTATCGATAACCGCGCGATGATCGGCGATCTGCTCTGGCAGCATGCGCGGATGGTCCTGCTGGCCCTGCTGTTCGGCTCCCTGCTCACCGGCGGCCTGTTAGCGGTGACCTTACGCTGGCCCGCAACGGCGCAGCCGCTCATCACCCTGTGCGGCGTGCTCTTTACCATTCCCTCGCTGGCGCTGTTTATTTTATTGCTGCCGTTTACCGGGCTGTCGCTGACCACCTCGCTAATTGGCCTGACGCTGTACTCCCTGCTGATCCTGCTGCGCAACGTGCTGGCCGGCATGGAGAAGCTGCCGCAGGCGGCGCTGGAGTCCGCGCGGGCGCTCGGCTATACCCGCGGGTTCCGCTTCTTCGATATCGAGCTGTGGCTGCTACTGCCCTCTCTGTTTGCCGGGCTGCGCATTGCCTCGGTGACGCTGGTCGGCCTGGTCACCGTCACTGCGCTGATCGGCCAGGGCGGGCTGGGGCAGCTACTGCTGGCGGGTTTTAATCAGGACTTTCTAACGCCGATAGTCGTTAGCCTGGTCCTGAGCCTGCTCCTGTCGCTGGTCTTTGACGGGCTGATTGCCCGTCTCGGCGACTGGCTAACGCCGTGGACGGAATGATGACCCTGCTTCTTGCTACTTTTCACTGGCTAACCCAGCCGGAGCACTGGCTGGGTGACGAGGGCATCTTGCTGCGCCTGGGCCAACACCTTTATTACGTGCTGGTCAGTATGGCCGTGGCCTGCGCCATTGCCCTGCCGCTCGGCATCGCGCTGGGCTACTGGCGCAAAGGGGCCTTTGTGGTGATCAACCTGTTTAATCTCGGCCGCGCCATTCCGTCGTTAGGGCTGATTTTATTATGCATCATCGTTTTTGGCTTTAACGATATCCCGGTGCTGGCGGCGCTTATCGCGCTCTCGATCCCGCCCATCCTCACTAACACCTGGGTGGGGATTTATCACGCCGACCGCCCGCTGTGCGATGCGGCCATCGCGCTGGGCATGACCCCCTGGCAAAGCCTGTGGCAGGTGCGGATCCCGCTGGCGGCGCCGCTGATCCTCGCCGGGGTGCGCACGGCGCTGGTTCAGCTTATCGCCACGGCGGTGGTCGCGGCCTATGCCGGTCTGGGTGGGCTGGGACGATTTCTGATTGACGGCCTCGGGCAGCGGGATATCCCGCAGGTGATCGGCGGCTCGCTGGTGGTTTCCCTGCTGGCGATAGGCGGTGAACTGCTTTTCGCCCGCTGCGCCGGCCGCCTGGTTCATCGCCGTATTGCCGCGCCTTATTAGCGTGAAACTGACATGACCCCAGCGCCTGGGGCTGATTAACCTGAAAATAAAAGAGGTATTATGAAGCAATTATTTGGCAAGGCCGTCACCGCCCGTCGATTTCGTCTCTCGCTGCTGGCCGCCGGGCTCTTCAGCCTGAGCGTTAGCACCTTTGCCGCCAGCGTCACGGTGGGCGGGGCCAATTTTACCGAAAGCTCCATTCTCGCCAACATCTACGCCAGCGCGTTAAAGAAAAACCATATCGAGGCCAACACCCGTCTCAACCTTGGCAACCGGGAAATTATTATTCCGGCGCTGCAGAGCGGTGAGATCGATATCGTCCCGGAATATCTTGGCGCCCTGCTCAATTTCTATAACGGCAAGACCGAGGCCACCAGCCAGCAGGCCGTTAGCGCTGAGCTGGCCCAGGCCCTGCCCGCCGATTTCACCCTGTTGAACCCGGCCCCGGCCACCTCGATCACCGCCTGGGCGGTACGTGCCGAGACCGCGGAGAAATACCATCTGCGCACCCTCTCCGACCTGAAGCCCGTCGCCCCGCAGTTGGTGATCGGCGGACCACCGGAGCTGGCGGTGCGCGCCCTGGGCCTGCCGGGGCTGAAGCGCGTCTATGGCCTTGAATTCAAAGCGGTGAAATCGCTGGACATGGGCGGGCCGCTGACCCGGCTGGCGCTCAATTCGGGCAAAATCGACGTCGCGACGGTCGTCTCCACCCAGGGCAACCTGGCGAAGGAGAAATGGGTGGTCCTCGAGGATGATAAACATGAACAACCGAGTCAGAACGTGGTGCCGCTGGTGCGCAAAGCCAGTCTGACGCCGGAGATCAGCGCCGTGCTCAATGAGGTTTCCGGCAAGCTGGACAATGCCACGCTGATTGCCCTCAACCAGCAGGTGGATCTCCAGCATAAAGATCCGGCAGCCGTCGCCGAGCAATGGGTTAATGCCAACCTCCCCCAACACTGACCGTCACCCCGCCACGGATGGCGTTCAGCCGCGAGTCCACGCTATGTCTACCCGACACATGATCCTGAACCTGTTCTTTTATAACCCGCAGGGGGATTACCGTTTCTCCTGGCGTCACCCTGACGCACCAGAAGCGGAAATATTTACCCTCAACTATTACGCCAGTCTGGCGCGCAAGGCCGAAGCGGCGACCCTCGACGCTATCTTTGTCGCCGACCATATCGCGGTGTGGGATACGGTGCCCAGCGGCCTGACCCACTATGCCAACGCCCGGCTTGAACCCCTGACGCTGCTCTCCGCCCTCGCCGCGGTGACGGAGCATATCGGTCTGATGGCCACCGCGTCGACCTCCTATAACGAACCCTATAACCTGGCGCGCTACTTTGCCTCGCTGGATTTCCTCAGTAATGGCCGGGCCAGCTGGAATGTGGTGACGTCGTGGCTGGAAGAAGAGGCGGCAAACTTCGGTCTGGAGCAGCTTCCCCGCCACGGCACCCGCTACCAGCGGGCCAGTGAATTCATCGACGTGGTCACTCGCCTGTGGGATTCCTGGGAAGATGGCGCGGCGATCTTCGATAAAGCGCACGGAGTATTCGCCGATGCCGGCAAGGTGCATCACCTCGACTATCAGGGCGAGTACTTTCGCGTGCGCGGCCCGCTCAACGTCCCTCGCCCGCCGCAGGGCCATCCGCTGCTGGTGCAGGCCGGCTCTTCAGAGGCGGGAAAAGCGCTGGCCGCCGCCTGGTCTGATATGCACTTCGTGTTTATTCACTCGATCGCCGAAGGGCTGGCCTATCGCGAAGAGATGAACCAGCGGCTGCGCCAGCACGGGCGCGATCCGGCCCATTTCAAAATTATCGCCGGGGTCCTGCCGGTGGTGGTGAACTCCAGCGAGGAAAAGGCGGCCCGCCAGCAGCTTAACGAGCAGCTGATGAGCGACCAGATGGCTATCGACCTGCTCTCCTCTTATCTTCGGATGGATCTCAGCACCCTGCCACGGGACCAACCCCTGCCGCCGCTCCCCGATGAAGAGAGCTTTGATGGCATCCGCACGGCGCTGAAGCTTATCCGCCAGTACGATCCGCGGCTCACCCTGCTGGAGTTGGGGAAATTGTTATTACAGAGTTCCGATAGCTGGCTGCTGCTGGGCAGCGCCGAGGAGATTGCCGCCGCCTTAACGGAGACCTGGCAGGCGGGCGCCGCCGATGGGTTCAACCTGATGTTCCCGCTGCTGCCGGGAGACTTTGACCGCTTTGTTGACCAGGTGGTGCCGATTCTGCAGCGTAACGGCGTCATGCGCGATCGCTACCCGCCCGGCACCCTGCGTGAAAAGCTCGGTCTGCCCGCGGTGGAAAACCGCTTCACCGCGCCGTAGCCCGACGTGGCCCGCCCCGGCACAGACCGCTGGCCGGGGCATTTTACCTATAGCTGGCTGACTCCCAGCGCCGCGGCCTCATCCCGCCACGCCAGCAGCGGCGCATAGGCCTCCCGCGGCATATCGCTATAGCCGCAGATCAGCAAGGCATCGCACAGGGGACGATAGCGCGCATCGCTCACTAACTGCTGGAGCGCCTCGCGCAGGCTATTCAGCGTCGCCGCCGGAGTGGCGCCGGCGGTGATCAGCGGCAGCCCTGGCGCGGCCGGGCTCCAGCCGATCGCCACCAGGCCTGCCAGGGCCTGCGGCTGATGGCGCTGCAGCAGCGCGTAGGTCACGCAGTCGATGGCGGCGATATCGGCGTTTTCCTGCTGCAGCTCGCGCAGCGACTGCCGATGGCTGCCGCTGAACACCACCGCCGAAAAAAATCGCCCCTCCCGGGAGAGCGGCGCGACCATTTTACGCAGCACGTTGTAGCCGGACTGCGAGTGCTCGGCATTGCACGCGGCCCGACGGCCAAAAAAGTCCCCCAGCATCCGATGACTATCCGCTTCGCGGGCCACCAACAGGCTGCGGTAGCGGCGCCCTTCACAACCGGGCGCGGCGTAGTGGAAACAGCCCACCGTCTGCACCTCCGGCAGCTGGGTCACCAGCGGGTAGCCGCAGGTCTGGCTCAGCAACAGCGTCGGCTGGCGCCAGTGGTCCAGCAGCTCCTCGGGGTCAGCCGCCGGAGGATCTCCCGTCACGGTCACGCCGCGTTCGGCCAGCAGCGACTGCACCGCCTGCCACAGGGCCTGGGTCTGTTGACGGTGGATGGCATACATCGGAAAGGTCATGCGTTCAGCCATGTTCTCCTCCCGCTTGCGCCTGCTCGCCAAAGCCCGGATGGGCGTTCACCGCCACCGCCCGGCGGCCAAAATGGCGTCGCCACTCGCCGTACCCACGCACCAGGAACCCCTGATTACGCTGCAGATAAGCCGTCTGGCGATGCAGATACAGCTGACGTAAAGCGTACCAGGGGACCCCTGGCAGGTCATGATGCACCGCATGGTAGTTGAGATTGAGGAACAGCACCCGCCAGGGGAGCCCGGCCTCGTTGATCACCGAGCGGGCCAGCGGGTCATCCGCGGCGCGGTGTTCGAGAAAAGAGCGCACTTTGGTCAGGGCCAGCGCCGGGTAGCTCACCGCCAGCACAAACCACAGTGGGGAAAAACCCTGCGCCGCCATCCAGGTCAGCAGGCCCGTCAGCAGCAACAGATGCAGACTCCACATGGCGATAGCGCGGCGGTCGCCCTCGCGGAAAGCCCGCAGCGCGCTGTTCAGGGTGTGAATAATATCCATCAGCGGCGCCAGCAGCAGACGCCCCCAGAAGGTGTTGCGCAGGTGGATAAGACGGCGCTGCCAGGCTGAGAAGCGCTGCCAGCTTTCCGCCGTCACATAGTACGATTCGGGGTCGTCCTCGGGGTGCGTCAGCAGATGGTTGCGATGGTGCGCCAGGTGGCTGTCGCGGTAGATGCCATAGGGATACCAGACCGCCAGCGGCAGCGTCCCCAACAGCTGGTTAAACCATGCCAGCCGGGTGGGATGCCCATGGATAAGCTCGTGCTGTAAGGACATATACCAGGTGGTAAACCAGATCAGCAGCAGCGTGGCCGGCATCAAACCCAGCGTCTGCCAGCCCGCCACGCAGGCAAACCAGCCGCCGTAAACCGTCACAATCAGCAGCCATGTCGGCAGCTCGCTGCGCCACAGCCAGCTGCGCGCCAGCTGGCGGATCAGGATGCGCTGTTGATCATCCACATAGACAGCCGTCTTCTTTTCCGTCACTTCCGATACCTTGCCGTGTTGCCTCATTCCCTCCGAAGATGTGAGATAACACGTTAAATAACAAAGTATTTAATTTACTTAGCTTTGCCAAAAAGCGCGTTTGTATTCACCGCTTTCATCAACACCTGAAACTGCGGATTAAATTCATCAAAGATTGGCAGCGCAGCGGCGCCCAGCGCGGCGGTATCGGTGCCGGTCATCCCCATTTTGACACGCTGCGCCGGCAGGTAACGCCCGCGCACAGACTGATACAGCGGCGGCAGCCGCGCCAGCACTTTCTCCAGCAAGGGGGCGGGCATCATACCGCCCACCACCACCGTCTCGGCATCGAAGACGCACTCCAGCAAATTGATCGCCTGACGCAACGGCGCCAGGATGCTGGTGATCCACTGGTCGAAAAGCGCAGCGTCCACCGACAGCAGATCTTCCGGCAGCGCGCGATAGGGGTCGAGGCCGCAAAACTCATAGGCCGCCTGCAGCGAAACATAGCGCTCAAGGCATCCCTCATTCCCGCAATAGCAAGGGCGACCGTTCGGCGCGACCACAATATGCCCGACCTCACCGGCGTTATGGGCATGGCCGGTATACACATGACCATCGGTAAAAATACCGGCGCCCAGACCGGTGCCAATATAGAGATAGACAAAAGAGTTGAGCTGCCGCGCCACGCCGTGAAAGCGTTCGCCAATGGCGGCCACCGTGGCGTCGTTTTCGAGAGTCACCGGCAGGCCGCTGAGTCGCCCGAGCTCCGCCGCTACATCGACCCCTTCCCAGCCGTTGAGCGTCGTGGGCCCCGTCGACGAGATCCCTTCCACGCCAAAGGGCCCCGGCATCACGACCCCCATCCCCAGCACCCGCGACCAGTCCAGCGTCGGCAGCGCACGGATCTCATCCAGCACCTCGGCGAGGCGGGCAAAGGTCGCACCAGGCTGGGGCTTTTGCACCAGAATGAGTCGGCGAAAATGGACCTCGCCGGCCAGATCCACCAGCACCACAATTAGCGTCTGATGATCAAGATGGATGCCAATTGACCAGGCGCTGGCGGGATTGAGGCTCACCGGCACCGCTGGCTGTCCACGGCCGCTGGCGCGCCGCGGTTGGTGGCTGGTCAGGATATCCATCTGCTCCAGCTCCGCCACAATATTCGACACGGTCTGCGGGGTCAGCGCGGTCAGCCGCGCCAGCTCGGCGCGGGTCAGCTCGCCATGTAAACGCACCGCCTCAATGATCACCCGGCGGTTATGCACCCGGGCATGTTCAAGGTTTGTACCTGATGTTTTCATCGTTTCCCTTCCAGGCTGGACTGGTGAAATTTTAGCCGGCATCACAGATCTGACAACGACCCGCGCAGGCGGGTCTTCGCGATGGCATACCCTTTGCTACGCTTAGTGCTGGGGCCCCTCGGGAGATGTCGCCGATATTGTCGCCCTGATTAAATCAATCAAATTGATTTAATAAATCATAACCCCTTTCAGTACAGCACAGCGGAGAGCAAAGATGAAATACCACAGCGCACTACGGGTCAACGCCTGTCTGCTGGCGATGCTCGTTATCAGCGGGAGCGTCAGCGCAGCGACCCAGATTAATGCCCTGTTCATGACCCAGGCGGCCTATAGCGAAAACGACATTCGCGCGATGACCAGTGACTTCGAAAAGCAACACCCTGACGTGAAGGTCAATCTCGAATTCGTCCCCTATGAAGCGCTGCACGACAAGATCGTCGCCGCCCGCGGCGCAGGGGGTAACGGCTACGACGTGGTGCTGTTCGACGCGATCTGGCCGGCGGAGTTTAGCCGCTTCGATCTGCTGCAGGATGTCTCCTCACGGATTGCCGCCGACGAGCGCGAGAAGATTTTCCCCGGGGCGATGAATACCGTGGTGTATCAAGGCAAAACCCTCGGCATGCCGTGGATCCTCGACACCAAATATCTGTATTACAACAAAGCCATGCTGGACAAAGCGGGGATCAAAACGCCGCCTGCCAGCTGGCAGCAGGTAATGGACGACGCCAAAGTGCTTAAGGACAAAGGGATTGTTAAATATCCTCTGGTCTGGAGCTGGTCGCAAGCGGAAGCGCTGGTCTGCGATTACACCACCCTCGTCTCCGGCTTCGGCGGGAGCTTCTACCAGAACGGCAAGCTCGATTTTTCGACGCCCGCCTCGCTGAAAGCGGTCACGCTGATGAAAACCTCGCTCGATCAGGGGCTGAGCAACCCGGCCTCACGTGAATATCTTGAGGAGGATGTGCGTAAGGCTTTCTCCAATGGCGACGCCGCCTTTGCGCTCAACTGGACCTATATGTACAACATGGCCAACGATCCGAAACAGAGTAAAGTCGCAGGTGATGTTGGCATTGTCCCCGCCCCAGGCGATACCCCGGATAAACCCGGCGCCGTCAACGGTTCTATGGGGCTGGGCATCGCCAAAGCCAGTCAGCATCCGGAAGAGGCCTGGCAGTATATTCACTATCTGACCTCCCAGCCGGTACAGGACAAGTATGCCAAACTGAGCTTGCCGGTGTGGAAAGCCTCGTACCAGGATCCTGCCGTTGCCAAAGGCCAGGAGAGCCTGATCGCCGCCGCCGACAAGTCGTTGAACGTGATGCTCTCTCGTCCCGAAACGGCAGATTACTCGCGCCTGTCAAACACCCTGCAACAGCAGCTTCAGTCGGTACTGCAGGGTAAAGCCACGCCCGACGTCGCCCTCAAGGCGGTCGACACCAGCGCGGCCCGTCTGCGTTAAGGAGGCATGATGCTGAGTCTGCAACGACGCGAGCATCGTCAGGCATGGGTGCTGTTAGCGCCCATGCTTATCGCGATGTTTATCCTCACCGCATGGCCGCTGGCGCGCACGCTGTGGCTGAGTTTTACAGATACCGCGCTGGCGGGAAGCGGCGAGGCGACCCACTACGTCTGGCTGGATAATTATCTTTATGCCCTGACCGACCCGGACTTTCGCGCGGCCTTCGCGCGAACGCTCTATTTCACCGTGGTCTCGGTGGCGATTGAGGGGGCGATCGGCGTACTGGTGGCGCTGTTGTTGAACCAGCGTTTTGTCGGGCGAAATGTCCTGCGGGTGCTGGTGATCCTGCCGTGGGCGTTGCCAACTATCGTCAACGCCATGATGTGGCGGCTTAACTTTAATCCCGACTACGGCAGCGTTAATGCTCTGCTCAGCCAGCTGGGGCTGATTGACAGCTATCGCAGCTGGCTGGGCTCGCCGGATTCTGCGCTGCACGCGGTGATGCTGGCGGATATCTGGAAAAACTACCCGCTGGTCACCCTGCTGGTGCTGGCCGCCCTGCAGTCTGTTCCCGACGATCTGTACGAGGCGGCGCGGCTCGACGGCGCCTCGGCCTGGCGGCGTTTTCGCGCCATTACCTTTCCGGCCATTGTGGGTCCCCTTGGCGTCGCGCTGGTGCTACGCACCATCGATGCCTTCAAAGTGTTCGACATTATCTATGTTATGACCCGCGGCGGCCCGCTCGACAGTACCAAAACGTTGAGCTTTTTTGTCTATCAGGAGTCCTTCAGCTACCTGCGCGCCGGCAGCGGCGCGGCCTACGCCATGCTGATGAGCCTGATGTGCGCCGTGCTGATAGCCCTGTATCTGTTTTTGCTGCTGCGTCAGCGGCGCCGGAGTGTTGATGATGAAGCGTAAAGGGTACATCGTACTGCGTTACCTGGCGGCGCTGGCGGTGGCGATCTCGATCCTCGCCCCGATGCTGTGGCTGTTTTTGATGAGCGTCAGCACCACCGCGGACCTCACCCGCGTCCCGCTGGAGTGGCTCCCGCGGCAGTGGGACTTCAGCCGCTATGGCCATCTGCTGTCGCTGGCCCCTGGCGAACCCGGGGCGCTGTTTCTTCCCGCGCTGGGCAACAGCCTGCTGGTGGCCGCCGGGGCGACGCTGGTGTCGTTGTTGCTGGCGATCCCCGCCGCCTTCAGCTTTTCGCGTTATCCCGGCCGCGACGGCTGGCTGTACGCCGGCCTCGGCATCTATATGGTGCCGCCCGTGGCCTTTGTGCTGCCGCTCTATTTTATTCTTGAACACTTTGGCCTGCTCAACACCCGCAGCGGGCTGGTGCTGGTCTACTGCTCGCTGATCGTGCCGTTTCTGACGTGGATGGTCAAAAACCAGTTCGATACCCTGCCGCAGGATATCGAGCAGGCGGCCCGGCTTGACGGTCTGCGCATCTGGCAGGTCCTGCTGCGCATTACTCTACCGCTGGCGAAACCGATGCTTGGCGCCGCCGCGCTGTTCGGCTGGCTGCTGGCGTGGGACGAGTTTTTCTATGCGCTACTGTTCACCAGCAACCTCGCCGCCCAAACGCTGCCGGTGACCATCGCCGGCTTCACCGCCGGCCGCGCCACCGATGACGGGCTGGTGGCGGCGGTGGGCATACTGGCCTCAGTCCCTCCGCTGTTGATTGCTATCTGGTTGCAAAAATCGCTGGTCAGCGGCCTCACCAACGGGGGAAGTAAAGGATAACTATGAATAACACCAGGACACCTGTGCTCTATATCGTGGGCAATTACAATATTGACTTAGTGATGGGAACCCTGACCCACTGGCCTGCCCAGGGGACTGAGATGATGCTCGAGCACAGCGCGCTGCGGCCCGGCGGCTCTGCCGGCAACTGCGCGCTGGCCGCCGCCGCCATGCAGCTTCCGCACTGCACGGTCGGCTGTCAGGGCGACGACGCGTTTACTCCGTGGCTGGCGGCACAGTTTCCCGGCGGCAGCGCACGCTGGCCGCAGTATCCCTGTGAAACTTCGCTGACGGTGGCGATCACCCATCCCAACAAAGAGCGCTCCTTCCTCAGCAACCACGGACATATTACCCGCCTGACCGCCGGGGATGTGTTGAGCCAGCTGCCGGCCGCCGCTGGCGAGGGCGATATCGTGTTGCTCTGCGGTACCTTTCTCTGTACCGGGCTGCTGTCCGACTATCCGCAGCTGCTCGCCACGCTCCGCCAGCGCGGGTTTACCCTTGCCGTCGATACCGGCTGGCCGCCTCAGGGCTGGAGCGACCCGCTGCGTCATGAGGTCGACCGCTGGCTGGGCGACTGCGACTGGCTGTTGCTCAACGACGTTGAAACCCTGCAGCTGGCCGGCCACCCGACCCTCGCCGAAGCCGCCGCAGCCCTGGCGGCACGGCTCAGCGGCCGCGGCGGGTGCGTGGTAAAGCGCGGCGCCGACGGCGCGGACTGCTGGACGACCGACGGCCATCACCATGCGCCGACCCGGCCAGTCACCGTGATCGATACCATCGGCGCTGGCGACAGCTTTAACGCAGGATTCCTTGCCGCGCTGCTGAGCGGTAAACCTGCGGCAGCCGCGCTGCGCTGGGGAAATACCGTCGCCGCGCAGGCGATCGGCACCTCCCCGCGCCGCTATCCCGACTGGCATACCCTGCAACATCACCTTGAGGAGGCCACCGATGGCCAGTGTTGAACTGATCGATGTCGCCAAGCGCTACGGCAAACAGACGGTGCTCCAGCCGCTGGACCTCACCATCCCCGACGGCAGCTTTACCGTACTGGTGGGCCCTTCCGGCTGCGGCAAGTCGACCCTGCTGCGCCTGCTGGCCGGTCTCGAAACGCTTTCCGGCGGCACCATTCTGATGAACAAGCGGCCGGTCAACGATCTGGATCCGGCCGACCGCGATGTGGCGATGGTCTTTCAGAGCTACGCACTCTACCCCCACCTGACGGTGGCGGAAAATCTCGCCTTTCATATGCAGGTCAAAAAGGTGGATAAGCAGTTACAGAAAAGCAAAGTGCAGCAGGTCGCCAGCCTGCTGGGGATTGATAAACTGCTGGCTCGCTATCCGCGAGCGCTCTCCGGCGGCCAGCGCCAGCGGGTGGCGATGGGCCGGGCCATGGTCAGAAACCCCCAGGTTTTCCTGTTCGATGAGCCGCTGTCGAACCTTGACGCCCAGCTGCGGATGGAGCTGCGCGCGGAGATCAAATCCCTTCACCAGCGCATCAATACCACCATGATCTATGTCACCCATGACCAGGTGGAGGCGATGACCCTGGCCGATCAGATTGTGGTGATGCGCGACGGGCAGATCGTCCAGCAGGGGGCGCCGCTGGCCATTTACGACCAGCCCTGCAATACCTTCGTCGCCCGCTTTATCGGCTCCCCGCCGATGAATCTCCTGCCCGGTCAGCGCGCCGTGCGCGACGGCCAGCCCGGCGTCGCCTGCGGCGCGCTGTGGTTTCCGCTGGCCGAACGCTGGCATCAGGCCGTGGCGCAGCAGGGCGATGCCCCGCTGATTGTCGGTCTGCGCCCGCAGGATATTCTGCCGGATGCGCATGGCGCGCCGGCAACGGTAAACATCATGGAGGTGACGGGGGAATCCACCCTGCTGCATCTCGACTGGCAGGGTTTTCCGGTGCATGTGCAGGTTGCCGGCAGGGTGGCGGTCGCGGCGCAGCAGACGCTGGGGCTGACTCTCCGCCGCGAAAACCTGCATCTGTTTGATGCCGCCAGCGGCGAGCGGCTGGCGGAGACGCGCTAAGGGCGAAGGGAGCCGGTCATCATCCGTGTGGCCGGGCTCCGGGCGAGGTCGTGTTCCAGGGCTACTCCTCTTCCCGCTCCGCTGGGGTCCAGGTCGGCAGCGTCTGGAAGGTGTGCAACAGCCCTTCGGACCACGCCTTGCGGATGCGGTTGAAGTAGGGATCGCTGTCGGTGATGCGATGCTGCCCGGCACTGCTCAGGCTGCCGCTGCGGTAGAGCAGCGTATCCAGCGGCAGGCCGACGGACAGATTACTGCGCAGCGTCGAGTCAATGGAGATCAACGCGCAGCACATCGCCTGCTCCAGCGGCGTATCGATGGTCAGCACCCGATCGATGATCGGCTTGCCGTACTTGCTTTCGCCGATCTGGAAATAAGGTGTGTCGCGGGTGGCTTCAATAAAGTTGCCCTCCGGATAAATATGGAACAGACGATGGGTTTCGCCGGCGATCTGGCCGCCAAGCAGCAGGTTGCAGTTGAAGTTGGTGTTACTGCAGTTCTGCTGGTTGCTGCTGTCGCGCTGGATCACCTCCAGCAGCGTTTTACCGATCAGCATCGCGGCGTCGTAGAGGGAGGTGACCTGCATCAGATTCGGCTCCTGCTGGGTGCGGATGCGCGCGCTGAGCAGGCTTATCACGCTCTGGGTGGTGGCCAGGTTGCCAGCGGATTGCAGCACCAGTACCCGTTCCCCCTCCTGATGGAAAACGTGCAGCTTTTTAAAAGTGGCAATATGGTCGACGCCCGCGTTGGTGCGGGAGTCGGAAGCAAACACCAGTCCATCCGCCAGGCACATGGCCACACAGTAGGTCATTGCGGTTTTTCCCGTATTATTGCTGCTGCGCCTGCTGGCTGTGTTCGCGCACTTCAGCGTTGGTTAACATAATCTCCCCGCCGCCGCCCAGCCGGGTGCCCCGTACCGGGCAGGCGTCGAGATAATCCAGCCCGGTCGCCAGCCGCAAATGCTGATTCAGGCGACGGGTATTATTGGTGATATCAAACGACAGCCAGCGGCCGTCGAGCCAGACTTCCGCCCAGGCGTGCATCGCCACATGCTGAGCGTTATCGCTGTAAACATAGCCGCTGACGTAGCGCGCCGGGATCTCCAGTGCGCGGCAGCAGGCCAGAAAAACATGGGTATGATCCTGGCACACTCCCTTCGCGCGGGCGAAGGCGTCGGCGGCGGAGTCCTGCACCTGGGTCGCGCCGGGGGAGTATGGCATTCTTAACAGCAGATCCGCCATCAGTTGATTCAGACTTTCTTCCGCCGCATCGGGACGATAGAGGCGCTGGGCAAACTCACGGATCGCCGTATCGGCGCGGGTTAGCGGCGTACAGCGCAGAAAAACCAGCGGCGACAGCAGCTCGGCCTCTTCATCACGCGTCTCCTCCCCTTCATCGGCGATATCGACAATCCCGCTGGCGCGGATAGTGATCTCCTTGTGCGGGTTATCCAGCGTCAGCACATGCAGCACATTGCCCCAGCCGTCGGTAGTGGTCACCGCCGCCCCGTCCGGCAGGGTCAGCGTCCAGGCGGTGATGGTCTGCCGGCCGGTACTGCGCGGCGTCAGGCGCAGATACTGGGTGGAAAACTTCACTTCTTCATCGTAGCCATAGCGGGTGAGATGATCGATGACCAGTTTCATAAGGCCTCCAGATAGGTTTGTCTGATGCTGTCGGACAGCGCGTTAATTCTCGCCAGCAGGCCGTTAAGGGTGGTCTGCAGGTCCGCCTGCGCCAGGTCGTCGCGGGTGCTGAAGCGCAGGTCAACGTTGAGCTGATGGGCCAGGCGCAGCGGTTGATAGGAGCGATCGTTGGCGATCTTCTCCAGCTCGCCGACCAGATCGGCAATGCTGGCGCGCAGCGAACGCGGAATATCGTTACGCAGGATCAGCAGCTCCATCACCGTTTCGCGACTGACTGGCTGGCGATAGAGGCTGTTGTAGGCTTCGCGGGCGCTGACCGCATTGAGCAAGGTATCCAGTCGATAGTATTCCCGCACCGGATCCGGGTCGTTGGTCAGTTGTTGATCCTTAATCAGCAGCAGCTGGGTGGTGGCGAAGGCGCGCTCTATCAGCGTGCCGATACCGATAAAGCTCAGCGCGTCGTTGCGCAGCAGCGTGCCAATCACCGCCCCGCGAAACAGATGCACCCGCTCTTTCACCCACTCGAAAAAGCCGTCGCTGCCGAGTTCGCCCAGCCCCTGCTGGCGCAGGGTTCGCAGCTCGATTCGGGTGGCGTTGATGCTCTCCCACACCTCGGCCGACAGACTGCCGCGCACCGCGTGCGCATTGTTCCACGCCATCTCCACGCAGCTGTAAATACTGCAGGGGTTGTTGCCATCGAGGGCAAAAAAGTTGAGCAGGTTGCTCATGGTAAAGCGGGCATGGCGCGCCTGAAACAGCTCGTGGGTCATCGACAAATTCAGCGGCAGCGCCAGATCCCGCGACTGCTGGCTGTGCCGGGGGATCATCGATAATTTCCAGGTCACGTCCAGTACCCGGGCGTAGCTTTCCGCCCGCTCGAGATAGCGGGCCATCCAGAACAATTCACTCGCCGTACGACTTAGCATGATGCGTCATCCTCCATCACCCAGGTATCCTTGGTTCCGCCGCCCTGCGACGAATTGACCACCAGCGACCCTTCGGTCAGCGCCACGCGGGTCAGGCCGCCGGGCACCAGCCGCATCTCCTGCCCGGACAGCACGTAGGGCCGTAAATCGATATGTCGCGGCGACAGACCTTCATCAACGAAGGTGGGGCAGGTCGACAGCGCGAGGGTGTCCTGGGCGATATAGTTGGCCGGATTGGCCAGCAGGCGCTGGCGGAAGGCCTCTCGCTCCTCTTTAGTCGAACGCGGGCCAACCAGCATGCCGTAGCCCCCGGCGCCATGGACCTCCTTGACCACCATCAGCTCAAGGTTACTCAGCACATAGCGCAGGTCCTCTGCTTTCCGGCACTGCCAGGTGGGGATATTGCTGAGGATCGGCTGTTCGCCGAGGTAAAAGCGGATCATTTCCGGAACGTACGGGTAGATTGATTTGTCGTCGGCGACGCCGGTGCCGATAGCGTTGGCCAGCACCACGCCGCCGGCGCGATAGACTGACAGCAGCCCCGGTACGCCGAGCATGGAATCGGCGCGGAAGGCCAGCGGGTCGAGCCAGGCGTCGTCGATGCGGCGATAAATCACATCCACTCGCCGCGGCCCCTCGGTGGTCCGCATATACACCGCGCCGTTCTTAATGAACAGGTCGGCGCTCTCCACCAGCTCGACCCCCATCTGCTGCGCCAGGAAGCTGTGCTCAAAGTAGGCGCTGTTGAAGCGCCCCGGGGTCATCACCACGACGCAAGGGTCATCCACCAGCGAGCTTTCGCGCAGGGTCTGCAGGAGGTAGCTCGGGTAACGCTCCACTGGCGCAATGTGATGCTGCTCGAACATCTCCGGATAGAGGCGCATCATCATCTTACGGTTTTCGAGCATGTAGGAGACGCCGGACGGCGTACGCAGGTTATCCTCCAGCACGTAGTATTGACCGTCGTTATTGCGCACCATATCGACGCCGGTGATATGGGCATAGGTGTTGTTTGGCAGGTTGATGCCCTGCATGCATGGCTGATACTGCTCGTTGGCCAGCACCTGCTCGGCCGGGATCAGCCCCGCGCGCAGAATATTCTGCTCATGATAGATGTCATAGAGGAAGGCGTTCAGCGCTTTCACCCGCTGGCGAATGCCGCGGTCAATGCGCTGCCACTCCCCGGCGGGTATGATCCGCGGCACGCTATCAAACGGGATCAGCCGCTCGGTTCCCTCATCCTCGCCGTACACGTTAAAGGTGATGCCGATACGGTGAAAAAGCAGTTCCGCTTGCGCTTTTTTCTGCCGGATAGAGAATTGATCGGTGTTGCGAAACCATTGCCACCAGGCATTATAGTGCGGCCGCTGTTCACCCTGCGCGGTCAGCATCTCGTCATAATAATGCCCGTCAGGTAGCGTAATTTTAATCATGGCTATCCCCTCCGGTTGTACTCACTTTGTGGTAATCCCGGTAAGAGATAAGCATTAATTATGCCAGGTCATCTACCGTCGCGGCGTTGTGCAAATCTGTTCTGACCCGCCGTCTGATTGTGCAAAAAATCGCCAGAACAGCCGCCCGCGCCCGGCTGCGGTTGCACCGTCGTGAGGCAGCGCTACGATTTTTGCGCCATCGTGGACGCCAGCGCCTTCAGCCAGGCGGCATAGGCCGTGGGCCAGGCGGTCGTCGGCGTTCCCGGGCGCCCCATACCAAAGCCATGGCCACCGCGGGTATAGCGGAAAAGCTGCACAGGAACCTGATGCTGGCGGCAGGCGTCAGCCATCAACAGCGTATTGTGCGGATTGGAAATCGGATCGTCCTGCGCCTGTACCAGAAAACAGGGCGGTGTGGCCGTTGTCACCCAGGTTTGTACCGACCAGGCGCGGTCGGCCGCCTCGCTCGCCTGCGGCCCCACCAGCAGACGATGGGTCGCCGTATGGCTCCAGGGCGGCAGGAGCGTGATCACCGGATAGATCAGCGCGGCGCCGTCGGCGGTGGCGGGCTGGTGGTCCAGCGCATCCTCCGGCGGGTAGCTGGCGAACGCCGGCCGACAGGCGGCCATCCCCAGCAGATGTCCCCCCGCCGAAAAACCGAGCACGCTGACCTGCGATTCCCGGGCGCGGATCAGCCGCAGGGCCCGCTGCGCATCCTGCAGCGGCGCCAGCGCACCGGCCTGCCAGCCCTCCCCCGGCAAGCGGTAGCTCAGGACATAGGCGGTATAGCCGTGCGCCGTCAGCCAGTGCGCCGCAGGCCAGGCCTCACTGCCCATCTCGATCCGCTGGTATCCGCCGCCGGCCGCCACCAGCACTCCGTGGCCAGTGGCCCGGGCGGGTTGCCAGACCGTCAGCACAGGACGAGGGATATGGCTCAGCGCGCCGCGGGCGGATAACCGAGCCTCGCCCCCCGGCCCGCCTCCCCCCGGCGGTTGATCCGGCCACAGCGGCAGCGTCAGCGCCGGAGCAGTGGCCGCCGCGCCCCGCACCGCAGACAGCGCAGCGGCGCTAAACAGCAGAAATTGACGTCGATTCATGACTGGCTCCCGGGCGCGTTGGCTTGCCTGTAAACCTAACCGCTTTGCTGGTGGTTATATCAGAAAACCTGGCAGGTAAATCCTCTGTTTTCGCGCAAAATGTTACCCCTGACACGCGCAGCGGCAGATATTCGTCTAAGGTTTCTGGATGGCCAAACGTCGTGGCCCGCAGTCGATAATGATAAGGAGAACTCCCCATGACGAGTACTGATGCACATCGTCCCGCTGCTTTGCCCTGTACCCTGCGCCTGGCGATCGGCGGCGCCCTGCTCGCCCTGATGAGCCTGAATGTCCAGGCGGAAGAAGACAAAACCGCGCCGCCCCCTTCGCCGGATATTCTGCTGGGCCCGTTGTTCAATGATGTCCAGAGCGCGAAGCTCTTTGCCGATCAAAAAACCTTCGCCGACGCGATCCCTAACAGCGATCCGCTGATGATCCTTGCCGATTACCGGATGCAGAAAAACCAGGCCAGCTTTGACCTGCGCCACTTCGTCGAGCTGAACTTCACGCTGCCGAAAGAAAATGACACCTATGTGCCGCCTAAAGGGCAAACCCTGCGTCAACATATCGATGGCCTGTGGCCGGTCCTGACCCGCAGCACCGTCGAGGTGGAAAAATGGGACTCGCTGCTGCCGCTGCCTAAGCCCTACGTGGTCCCCGGCGGACGCTTTCGCGAAGTCTATTACTGGGACAGCTATTTCACCATGCTGGGTCTTGCCGAAAGCGGTCACTGGGATAAAGTCGAAGATATGGTCGCCAACTTCGCCGCGGAAATTGACACCTGGGGCCATATCCCCAACGGCAACCGCACCTATTACCTCAGCCGTTCGCAGCCCCCCTTCTTCTCCTTTATGGTGAGCCTGCTGGCGACGCACGATGGCGACCAGGTACTGAAAACCTACCAGCCGCAGCTGGAGAAGGAGTATCGCTACTGGATGGCCGGAGCGGACGCGCTGGCCCCCGGCAGCGCTGACAAACGGGCGGTGCGGATGGCGGACGGCGCGCTGCTCAACCGCTACTGGGACGATAACGACACCCCGCGCCCCGAGTCCTGGCTTGACGACGTCAAAACCGCCAAAAGCAACCCGAATCGTCCGGCAACCGAGATCTATCGCGACCTGCGCTCCGCCGCCGCCTCCGGCTGGGATTTCAGCTCCCGCTGGATGGATAATCCGCAGCAGCTCGCCACCATTCGCACCACCTCGATTGTCCCGGTCGATCTCAATGCCCTGATGTTCCATCTGGAGAAAACCCTCGCCCGCGCCAGCAAGGCATCCGGGGACAGCGCCGGCGCTACGCAGTACGATGCGCTGGCTAATGCCCGCCAGCAGGCCATCGAGAAATATCTGTGGAATGATAAAGAGGGATGGTACGCCGATTACGATCTGAAAACCCGCAAGGTGCGCAATCAGCTGACCGCGGCGGCGCTGTTCCCGCTGTACGTCAATGCGGCGTCACGCGAGCGGGCGACGAAAGTGGCCGCCGCCGCTGAGTCGCGGCTGCTCAAACCCGGCGGGCTGACCACCACCACCGTCAACAGCGGTCAGCAGTGGGACGCCCCGAACGGCTGGGCGCCGCTGCAGTGGGTGGCGGTCGAGGGCCTGCAAAACTACGGCCAACAAAAGATCGCCATGGAGGTCAGCTGGCGCTTCCTGAGCAACGTTCAGCATACCTATGACAGCAAGCAAAAGCTGGTGGAGAAGTATGACGTAAGCTCGACCGGAACCGGCGGCGGCGGTGGCGAATATCCGCTACAGGATGGCTTTGGCTGGACCAACGGTGTCACCCTGAAGATGCTGGATCTGATCTGCCCGCAGGAGAAACCCTGCGATGCCCTGCCCGCCACGCGCCCGGCGGCGGCCCCTTCCGCGCAGAGCAAGCCAGCCGCCAACGACCCCGCACCGGCGGCAGCGCAAAAAACCGGCGCCTGACGCTTTTCACGCACCCCCTACCAAATTCGGTAGGGGGTAGTCGTCTCCCTGCTGACAACGTCCCCGTGCAGCCCCGCTCTGCGGCCCGCGGGAAGCACGTCACTCCCCCCATCGCCCTGAACCGGTCACCTTTCGCTTGATCACATAAATACAAACAATAATAATTCGCATTACTTTTTAACGAACAATGACAGATTCGTTTTTCCCGCGGCGGCGTACAGGAGTACCAGACCGCGTTGGTTCAGGATGATCTTATGAACGTGGCTATTTTCCGAAAACGCCCGAGGCTGCTGTACGCCCTCGTGGTCGCCCTTCCCCTCACCGCGCAAGCTGAAGAGACCGTGGTGGTCACTGCCAGCCCGCCGGCGTCCGCCAGCGCGCCGACTGAAGGCTACAGCGCCAGCACTTCGCTCGGGGCGACGAAAACCGACCAGCCGTTAATCACCACCGCCCAGTCGGTATCGGTGGTCACCCGCCAGCAGATGGCGGACCAGGGGGCGAATACCATCAGCCAGGCGCTGGAATATACCCCGGGGGTCTACTCCAGCTTCGGCGGCGGCGCGACCCGGTTCGACGCTATCTCCCTGCGCGGCTACCACGGCGGCGACGTCGATAACCTGTTCCTCGACGGTATGCGCCTGATGAGCGACGGCGGCAGCCATAACGTTGTGCAAATCGACCCGTGGTTTATCGAACGGGTCGATGTGATCCGCGGCCCCTCCTCCGCGCTCTACGGGCAGAGCGTGCCGGGCGGCGTGGTCAACCTGACCTCCAAACGCCCGCAGTTTAGCCAGCAGGGCCACGTCCGCCTGACCGGCGGTACGCAAAATACCAAAGGCGCGGCCTTCGATTACACCGACGCCATCAACGAGCAGTGGGCATGGCGGCTGATCGGGATGACCCGCAGCAGCGACACGCAGTATGACCATACCCGCGAAGAGCGCTACGCGATTTCGCCTTCCCTGCTG
Source organism: Klebsiella sp. GL120222-02 (assembly GCF_003097195.1). Lineage (NCBI taxonomy): Bacteria > Pseudomonadati > Pseudomonadota > Gammaproteobacteria > Enterobacterales > Enterobacteriaceae > Klebsiella > Klebsiella sp. GL120222-02. The sequence goes on along the minus strand of NZ_QEQO01000007.1, from coordinate 280,988 downwards.
TGGCAGCCGGACAGCGACACCTCGCTGCTGCTGCGCGCCTATCTGCAAAAAGATCCTTCCGGCGGCTACCACGGCTCTTTGCCGCTGGACGGCACCCGCTACGCGCATAATGGTCGTAAGCTCTCCCCCAGCATCAACGAGGGCGATCCGGGAGATGGCTATCAGCGCCGCCAGCAGATCTACAGCTATGAGTTTGACCACCAGTTCACCGACGTCTGGTCGGTCTATTCCGCCGGGAGCTACACCCACACCAACGTCTCCCTCGATCAGGTCTACCAGGTCGGCTGGATAGATGACAGCGACATGCTGACCCGCGGCTACAGCGGTTCGCGCGGTTCGCTGGACGGCTGGTCGACCGATAACCGCCTGCGCGCCGATTTCAATACTGGCGACCTGGCGCATACCCTGATCCTCGGCGCCGAATATCATCGCTTCCGCAACGATCTGTGGACCGGCGCCGGCGGTGCGGCGCCGCTAAACCCGTTTACCGGCTATACCGCGCAGACCGGGCATACCGTCACCTACAGCGATGACAATCATCGCCGCTACTACCAGACCGGGCTGTATCTGCAGGATGAGATGGTCTGGAACCGCTGGCATGTGGATGTTTCCGCACGCTACGACCGCATCGTTTCCCAGCAGGTCAGCGATACCTTCGGCACCTCAAACCGCCGTTCAGACGACCATATCAGCGGCCGCGCCTCGCTGTTGTACGCCCTGGATAATGGCCTTTCGCCTTATCTGAGCTACAGCCAGGCGATCACCCCGGCGATGCTGCCGGGCGCGGACGGCAAACCGCTGAAACCGACCACCGCCGAGCAGGTCGAAGCCGGTCTGAAGTTCCAGCCGCCGGGCAGCCGCGACCTCTATAGCATTGCAATTTACGACCTGACGCAAAAGGATGTCGCCACCCGCGACCCGAACATCGCCACCGCCACCTATATTCCGGCGGGTAAGGTCCATTCCCAGGGCGTTGAGCTGGAAGCACACCACCAGATCACCCCGCAGCTGAGTACTATCGCCTCGTATACCTGGAATCGTCTGCGCTTCCAGGACACCAGGGACGGTACCGATAACAACACGCCGCAGCTGACCCCGGATCAGATGGCCTCCTTCTGGGCGCGCTATCAGTTCCCGGCGGGGATCTCGGTGGGCGCTGGCGTCCGCTACATCGGCAAACAGTGGGCGGATGATGCCAACACCGCGCGGCTGCCGTCGGTCACGCTGATGGATGCCATGATGCGGGCCGACCTCGGTGTCTGGTCGCCAACGCTGAAAGGCGCTTATGTGCAGGTTAACGCCAACAATATCGGCGACCGCGAGTATATTTCCGGCTGCTACGGCACCGGCAACTGCTACTGGGGAGCAGAGCGCAGCGTCATGGCCACCGTGGGCTACGACTTTTAACTGACCGCAGCAATATAAGCCTCCGGCCATGACGGCGGAGGCTTTCATGAAGACTTTTGTCTCGCTTTTATTGCTGAAATTAACTTAAAAATGCCACCCCATTATTTCACTTGCCCCCCGTGGATGAGAAAGCTTACTATGCTGGCGCAAACCGGTTATAGCGCTCACAAGGAATAAAAGTGAACCCCGTCATTAGCTATATCGCCAATTTACACCCGTTATCATTTATGGGTTATTATGTATTATCCACCACAGTGATATATATTCTGCTGAATATGATTATTGTGAAGACCCGCCCCGCTAAAAATACCACCGCCGTTCCGGCGCCCTATTCTATCTCCCCCTCTTTTTTAGCCTGGCTACGTCATCGCGCCACCCGCGTCATTCAGCTGGCCATGTTCCGGCTGTTAAGAAAAAACTATGTCACCCTCATCCATTCTGCTGAAGATATTCAGCTCTGCGCCAATCAGCAGTATGCCGAATGCAAAATGACCTGCGTGGAAAAAATACTGTTTGACCATTTCGCTACGCCAAAATCCTGTCACCAGGATCTCCCGCTTTCTCTGCACGTCGCTGAACAAAACCACTGGGCTACCGATCCCCACTGCAGTGGGCTACGGCTAAGCCCAACGCACCAAACGTGGAACATGATAGTGATTGCCGCCCCCTCCCTGCTGTTAATCGCTGTGCTCGTCTGGAAAACACTATTTGATCATCAGGCGATAATTCACTCCAGCGTATTGAGCTGGCTGGTGATGTTTATGGTTTCCGGACTGTGGTGGCTGTGGCTATTATGCATCACCTTAAATGCCACCCGGCTCGACCGGGAGGGGATCGCTATTAATATTCTTCACCACTATATTGATACCCTGGAAGAGACGCTTATTGCTGACGCAGATACCCTGACCGATGAAAACGCCGATTATTGCGTGGCGATTGGTACAACCACCCTGCTTCCCGAAAGATTTGCTGAATATGTAAAAATCATCAACCTTATTCAGTATCCCTTTTGTCTGCAGCGCCTGGATTAACGAGGGGACAGTATGTGGAATTTTATGATGCATCTGCATCCACTGCTGTTTCTTGGCGGATTTATGTTTATCGTCCCGGGTATCTATATTGCTATCGGTACGACGATCGTCGTGACACGGCCAGCGGCTCAGCCCCAGCCGCACGCGACGGAGGTCAGTCCATGGCTGCTGGCCTGGCTGACCGGAGAAGGGACCCGGGTGATCCAGCTGGCGATGTTCAGCTTACTCAGTAAAAAGTATCTGTGGATCCCGGAGGCCGGGCAGGTTTTGGCCAACGGACGCTATGCAAACCAGGAAATGAACGTCATTGAAAGAATACTGTTTGACCATTTTGAGGTGCGAAAGCCGTGTCATGAAGATCTGCCCTGCAGCCTGAGTATTGCCGGACGTAACCTCTGGCAGGAACAGATAGCGAGCGCGGGCTTAGCCTTAAGTCCGCTGCGCCGCGGGTGTAATATGCTGGCCATCAGCATCCCTTCGCTCGCCCTCGGCATTATCGTTGTGAGTAAGACCTTTATCTGGCTCGACTTCACCGCGTACAGCATCTTTAGTTGCCTGCTCATGCCCACGGGTTGCGTTTTGTGGGGCGGGTTATGGATAGAAGCCATTAGCAAAACCATTCGTCTCGATATCTGCGGCATCTCACATCATGACGCCCATGCCTGCATCGATGCGTTACGAGAAGCGTTAGCGCTGAAAGGCGATCAAGAAGATGACGCGACAGCCATGCTCTGCGTGGCGGTGAACGGCCCAGGATCCCTTCCCGAGCGCTACCGGGACTATAAAACGCTCATTGCGCCGATGAGCGCTATCTCCTCGCTGCGTACCGAGGATTAGGCGAGTGAGAAGCACTCACCCCGCCAGGCCAGCGGGGTGAGCGTAGGCCTACATGGCGTCCAGCGCTTTCTGCAGTTTCCAGATATAGCGCGGCGCCTGCGGTGCCGGGTGTTTTTTCACCACATGCTCGAAGAACTCATCGGCGTCGAGATCGTTAATCTCATCGATGGCGTCCTGGCGATCCGACGAGAAGGTGCGCAGCAGGGCGCCGGCACCGTTGGCATAGGAGACCACCACCGCGTAGCGCATCACCTGCGGGTCTTTGATCCCCGCCAGCGGACCGTTCTCCAGAATGCTCAGATAGGCGGCCCCCATCGAGATATTACGTTCCGGGTTTTTCAGCTCACTGACCGACGGCTCGCCGCGCCAGCCCATCCGCCGGTAGACATCGCGTCCGGAGGTCGACGGCTTGAGCTGCATCAGCCCGACGGCGCCGGATTTACTCACCACCGCAGGGTTACCGCCCGACTCGATGGCGATGATCGCCGTGATCAGCTGCGGGTCCACGCCCCAGGCGGCGCCGGCTTTTTCACTGATCGGCATCCACTGCATCGCCCGCTTCACCGGGACCTCGGGGTTCCACGGCGGGTTAGTGTAATCATGTTTCGAACTACAACCGGCCAGAAAAACGACTAAAATAAGCAACCATCTCAATTTCACACATCTATCCTTATCTACCCAAACGCCATCATGCTGCAGAACGACGGCAGCGGTACGTCCCCCGCCCGCCGACAGCCTGAAGGATGACGGGTGCGGACTGAAGTTAGCCACCTGGAGATGACAATCGCCATTCCAGGCGGCATCATAACCCTTTCATTCATAGCAAGGAATTATCATGTCTCAGTTTTATCTGGTCGCGCCTTCGGGTTATTGCATTAACCAGCAGGCGGCAGCCCGCGGCGTCGAGCGTCTGCAGCAGGCCGGACATGAGGTGGCCCACCAGCAGGTCATTCCCCGCCGGCAGCAGCGTTTCGCCGGGACTGAACAGGAGCGCCTGGCCGATATTAACCAGCTGGCCCAGCTGCCCGGGCGCAACCGTATCGTCTTCGCGGTGCGCGGCGGCTACGGCGCCAGTCGCCTGCTGCCGCATATCGACTGGCAGGGACTGATTGCCCGCCAGCAGCGCGACCCACTGCTGATTTGCGGCCACAGCGATTTCACTGCTATCCAGTCGGGCCTGCTGGCTACGGGCAACGTCATCACCTTCAGCGGGCCAATGCTCGCGGGCAACTTCGGCGCGGAGACCCTCGATCCGTTTACCGAGCACCATTTCTGGCAGGCGCTACGCCAGGCGGAATTTACCCTCGAATGGCCGGGCGAAGGGCCGAACTGCCAGGTGGAAGGCACCCTGTGGGGGGGAAATCTGGCGATGCTGACCTCGCTTATCGGCACGCCGTGGCTACCGTCGATCCGCGACGGCATCCTGGTGGTGGAGGATATCAACGAACACCCGTTCCGCGTCGAGCGCATGCTGCTTCAGCTGCTGCATAGCGGCGTGCTGGCGGCGCAGAAAGCAGTGATCTTCGGCAGCTTCACCGGCAGCGCGCCAAACGACTATGACGCGGGGTACGATTTGCCGCAGGTCTTTGATTACCTGCGCCAGCAGCTTTCCCTGCCGTTGATTAGCGGACTGGAGTTTGGCCACGAGCAGCGCACGGTGACCCTGCCGCTGGGCGCCCGCGCGCGACTGGTGAATCAGGCAGCTACCACCACTCTGACGATCAGCGGCCACCCGGTGCTGACAGAATAAATTTCCCGGACGCATAGGCGGATCCCCTGCGAATTGTTAAAATAGTGTCACTTTTAGCCATTTTTTCACGCCAGTCAGGGAGTACGTGAACATTGGACGCCGCTGCGGTCATTAGTCTGTTTATTCTGGGTTCTGTTTTAGTAACCTGCAGTATCTTATTGAGCTCCTTTTCTTCGCGCCTTGGCATCCCGATTCTGGTCATCTTTCTGGCCATCGGGATGCTGGCAGGCATTGACGGCATCGGTGGCATCCCCTTCGACAACTACCCCTTCGCCTATATGGTGAGTAACCTGGCACTGGCGGTGATCCTGCTGGACGGCGGGATGCGCACCCAGGCCAGCTCCTTTCGTGTCGCACTGTGGCCTGCGCTGTCGCTGGCGACGGTCGGGGTACTGATCACCTCGGCGCTGACCGGGATGATGGCGGCCTGGCTGTTCAAGCTGGATATGATCGAAGGCCTGCTGATCGGCGCCATTGTCGGCTCCACCGACGCCGCGGCGGTCTTCTCGCTGCTCGGCGGCAAGGGGCTCAACGAGCGCGTCGGCTCAACGCTGGAGATTGAGTCAGGCAGTAACGACCCGATGGCCGTCTTCCTGACCATCACCCTGATCGAAATGATCCAGCAGCACCAGACCGGCCTCAGCTGGATGTTCGCCGTGCATATCATCCAGCAGTTTGGTCTCGGGATCGCCATCGGCCTCGGCGGCGGCTACCTGCTGCTGCAGATGATTAACCGCATCGTGCTGCCCGCCGGGCTCTATCCACTGCTGGCGCTGAGCGGCGGGATCATGATTTTTGCCGTCACCACCACCCTCGACGGCAGCGGTATCCTTGCCGTCTATCTCTGCGGCTTTCTGCTGGGCAACCGGCCGATCCGCAACCGACACGGTATCCTGCAGAACTTCGACGGCCTGGCGTGGCTGGCGCAGATCGCCATGTTCCTGGTGCTGGGCCTGCTGGTGACGCCCTCCGACCTGCTGCCGATCGCCATCCCGGCGCTGCTGCTGTCGATGTGGATGATTTTCATTGCCCGCCCGCTGTCGGTGTTTGCCGGCCTGCTGCCGTTTCGCGGCTTTAACCTGCGCGAACGGGTGTTTATCAGCTGGGTTGGCCTGCGCGGCGCGGTGCCCATCATTCTCGCGGTGTTCCCGATGATGGCCGGGCTGGACAACGCCCGCTTGTTCTTCAATGTCGCCTTCTTCGTGGTGCTGGTGTCGCTGCTGCTGCAGGGCACTTCGCTGTCGTGGGCGGCGAAGAAAGCCAAAGTGGTGGTGCCGCCCATCAGCTGGCCCATCTCCCGCGTCGGGCTGGATATTCACCCGGAAAACCCGTGGGAGCAGTTTGTCTATCAGCTGGGCGCCGATAAGTGGTGCATCGGCGCGGCGCTGCGCGATCTGCATATGCCGCCGGAGACGCGGATTGCGGCACTGTTTCGCAACAATGCCCTGCTGCACCCCACCGGCAGCACCCGCCTGCGGGAAGGCGATATCCTGTGCGTCATTGGTCGGGAGCACGACCTGCCGGCGCTGGGCAAAATGTTCAGCCAGTCGCCGCCGGTGGCGCTCGATCAGCGCTTTTTCGGCGACTTTATTCTTGATGCCGAGGCCCGCTTCGCCGATGTGGCGCAAATCTACGGCCTCGACGGCGGAGAGGAGTTCCGCGAGCATCAGCAGTCGCTCGGGGAAGTGGTGCAGCAGCTGCTGGGCGCGGCGCCGGTGGTGGGGGACCAGGTGGAGTTCGCCGGGATGGTGTGGACGGTGGCGGAAAAAGAGAACGATCACGTGCTGAAGGTTGGGGTGCGGGTCGCGGAAGACGAGGCGGAGTGATCCGCCTCAAATTACCACATAACCAATTGTTTTAATTAAAATTTAAAAAAATAAAGACCACAAAAAGACCCATGCTGGTTATTGGTTTATTTAAAAGATCGCTCCTTCAACTAAGCAGCAGCAAATAGTTGAGTGTTTTGTTATCAAACTCTGGATTAATTAAACAATGAAAAAATTCTTTCTCTTACTGCTGCTAGCCTCGGCTAGCGTTACGGCTCAGACATCTAACGAATCCGTCTTGCAAAAATCTCTTAAACCTTGGCGGCCCCTCTCGATAAACGACAATGGTGGCATCATCACTATGGTCACGAACGAAGACCGTGTTACACCTCAGGTTTACGAATCCATAATTCTTATGGGGGTTTGCGTGCCTTTTCTATCACAAAATGCCCATGTCTGGTATTTAAAGAATACCAGCGAAGTGCGTGTGCTGAATCGCTTTGGGCACAATGGATTTGCATTCGAATCGCCAAGGAAATCATGTAAAGAAGTCGCCAAATCCAAGAGGGATGATGCGGGATTGGTTATATCAACCTACACTCATAATCTTTAGAACCAGCCCCGCAAAGCGGGGCTTTTTCATATAGCAAAAGTAAGCTGATCGTTGCCGTAATGCGAGGCAGGAAACGCATCTGCGGGGATAAAGCCAGGTGGCAACTTTTCGCGATGACCACGCTTTGTCACCAGTTTTTCAACACTGTTCAGGGTGGTGAAAGTGATGCTGCACTCGAAGTTCTGGCACTGGTGATAATGCCGAACGGTTGTGTTACTCAATGGACGACTGGTGCGCGTTTTGGCAACGGCACCGCAAATGGGACACTTGAACATGATGGCCTCCCAGGCGGGAGTTGAACTCGCTCATATTATGGCCGTTAACTCTCACTTTCTGCAATCCATTCAGGTATTTTCGCTTCAAGCTCAAGTTGCGTTTTAAACCCGCCCTCGTCGATCGTGTGTGTGGCCTTCGCAATTATCCAGTCCTGATTATTAATATCTGCTTTAAAGCCCGACACGGTGCCATGCATTTCTGGGTACAGATCCGCGCGACCACGGGCGAGCGTCATATTAAATTCAGCAGCGCCGCGTTTGAGTTGTTGCCATTTTGCTGCGGCGGCGCGTTGAGCAGCAGTCTCGCTGGCGTACGTTGTCCGTAATACAAAAACGTTACCGTCTTCGCCCGCGATATAATCCCCTTCCCTGGCGCTACTGCGCGGCTTCTTCTGGGTCTTCTTCTTGCGAGTTTTCACAGTCACTTTTTTCTTTTTGCCAAACTCCATATCCAGCCAGTACGCCTGCACGCCGGTGTAAGCGTCACGGTCGGCAATGCGGAATGAATGCCTGTCACCGTTGGAGCGGGTGATCGCAAACTCTGGTAACGCTTTGCCGTTCGCACTGACGCCTCCCCCGGGGAGAATGAACAGCAGACAGCCGTTTTTGATGGTAGCAATCGCACCCAGCAGGTCGGCCATCCTCGTCAGAAATGACATATCGCTTTCCTGGGTCTGATCAGCGTGGTCAATCTCGGCATTCATCAGTTGCTCTGAAATCACCGGCGTCAGCTTGTAGCGTCGGGCAATGGCCGACACAATCCGCTCGACCGTCACGTCGTGCCAGGACACCTCGTGCTTGACGTTAAACTCGTCCCGAAAATCCGCGCTGCGGGCGGTTATCTCCAGCCTGTCCGGCGGCCCCGAATGGGCGACCTCGTCAACAGTGTAAACCCCTTTGTAAACCAGCGGCTCGCCCTGCCACCCCAGGGATACCGACAGCTCGGCACCGCGCGGCGGTAGCTCGATCAAGCCGTCGCTGTCGTCGATAGCAATGGTCAACTCGTCGGCCTCAAAGCCGCGGTTGTCGGTCAGCTCCAGTGAAATGATGCGAGGATCCAGCTGCGTCAGTGCTTTGCCGCCCATCAAGATGCTGAACGCTGGCACGCGCGACAGTTCGGACTGATAGTCCTGGAATCGCTGCGCCCCATCGTCCAGTAGCGCTTTTGCTTTGTCGATAGTGCCTGTTGTCAGTGCCATATTCATTCCCCCACACCGATGGTTTCATGCGCGCGCGATACTGGCGATGGCTTTTTGTTGTGACGGAATGGGCACAACCCTGAAGGCACGACAGCGCCCTGTATCCCGGCGAATATGACCACGAACTCACTCAACATGATGGCGGTAGAGTATGACCGACAACTTTTTCCACGGGGCGCGCGTCAAAGAAAATACCGACCTCCAGACCGCGATCAATGACATTGATTCAACGGTCATTGGTCTGGTTGCGGTAGCCGAAGATGCCGACCCTCTCGCTTTTCCACTTAACACTCCGGTGCTGGTGACACGTGTTATCAGCGTACTCGGCAAAGCAGGTAAAACCGGTTCGCTTTACAAATCGCTGAAAGCTATTTCTGACCAGGTCAGTACCCGCGTGATTGTCGTTCGCGTTGCTGAAGCCGAAGCCGGTGAAGGCAATCCAACGCAGTCGCAGCTGATTATCGGCGGCACACAGGCTGACGGCAGTTATACTGGGATGTTTGCCTTTCTGACGGCGGAGCAGAAAACAGGCTATCGCCCTCGTATCCTCGGCGTACCAGATTATGACACTGCCGAAGTTACCGCGCAGTTGCGGGTTATCGCGAAGCAGTTGCGGGCGTTCTCGTACAGCTACTGCGACGGCTGCGACACCATTGCGGAAGCGAAGACTTACCGCGAGACATTTGCGGAGCGCGAGGGAATGCTGATCTGGCCGAACTTCATCGCCTATAACCCGCTGACCGGTGTGAATGAAGAATTCCCCGCCGTGGCTTATGCGCTGGGTCTGCGGGCGCTTATCGATAATGAGCAGGGCTGGCATAAATCGCTGTCTAATGTGCCGGTGAAAAATGTGCTGGGTATTGCGAAGGACGTGTTCTGGGCGTTGCAGGCGGAAGACTCTGATGCCAACGAGCTGAACGCCAACGAGATCACCACGCTGATTAAGCGCGATGGCTTCCGCTTCTGGGGCAACCGCACGACGGACACCGAAGAATTCATTTTCGAGGTGTACACGCGAACCGCGCAGATCCTGGCTGACAGCATCGCGGAAGCGCAGTTCACCACCGTAGATACCCCGCTGACGCCTGCGAACGTGAAAGACGTGGTGAGCGGGATTAACGCCAAACTTCAGGCGCTGGTCACGGCGGGCAAGCTGATTGGTGCAGCGTGCTGGTTTGATATCGTCGATAACCCAACCGTTGGCCTGCGGCAGGGTAAAGCCATCGTGCGCTACAACTACAGCCCGGTGCCGCCGCTGGAAGATCTGACGATGATCCAGACGTTCACCGATCAGTACTACGAATCCGCTTTTGCATCGCTAGGGGGTGAATAGTGGCTATTCCTAAAAAACTCCGGCTGTTTACCCTCTTTGTTGACGGGGAAAACTTCATCGGGAAAGTACCAAGCGTCACGCTCCCGAAACTCACCCGGAAAACGGAAGACTACCAGGGCGGCGGCATGGTCGGCTCGGTGGCGGTAGATCTGGGTCTTGACTCCGGGGCGCTGGATGCGTCGATGGTGGTCGGCGGTGTGGTCGAGGCGCTGATCCTGAAATATGGCGGCGATATTGACGAAGTGCGCCTGCGTTTTGTTGGTGAGATTTACAGCGGCGGTACCAGCTCATTGCTGGAAGTTGAGATGCGTGGTCGCATTACCGAAATCGATCCGGGTGATGCGAAACAGGGTGATGACACCAACCACACTTACGCGATCAAAAATACCTACTACAAAGAGTCGGTAGACGATAAACCGCTGCTGGAAATCGACCTGCTGAACTTTATCTACAAGCGCAACGGTGAAAATCTTTACCCGGATCGCATTATGTCGGCGCTGGGCCTCGGCAACTGATAACCCTTTTTACTCACCTTTAAGGCGGCCTGCTGGCCGCCAGGAGAAAATGCTATGTCCGTTATTCTCAGTAAGCCGATTAAGCGCGGCGATCAGGAAATTACCACCATCACTATTAACGACAATATCAAGCAAGCTGGCTCCCTGCGCGGGCTGCGCCTGGTTGATGTGCTGAACTTCGATTTTGATGCTGTATCCACCCTGCTTACGCGCATCACCACGCCTTCGCTAACCAGCTCTGACGTCGGCTCTATGGCAACCGGTGACTTCACCGCGCTCTGTGAAGAGATCACGCCTTTTTTGACGAAACCGGCGCCGTCCGTACCGAACGCGGCGGAGACGGAGAGCGAGTAAGAGAAGCGGTATTTTCTGAGGTCGACGATCTGATCGCCGACATTGCAGTTATTTTTCACTGGCCGCCCTCCGAGATGTACGGCATGGAGCTGCGCGAGCTGATGGCCTGGCGCGAGAAGGCGGCCATCAGAAGCGGCAACCATGAACAGGAGGATGACGACGATGGATCTTAGTATTCGCGTTGCGTTCAGTGCTATTGATAAGCTCACCCGCCCGGTCAGTGCCGCCAGTAAAGCGATTGGCGGCCTTTCTGACTCCCTCAAAAAAACACAGTCTTCCATCAAAGACCTGGAAAAAGGTGCAGCGTCTTTCGACAAGTTGCGCTCGCAAGCTAACGACACAGCTCTGAAGCTCCAGAACACTCAGCGCGCCTTTGACGGTCTCAACCAGAAGCAGCGCGAAGGCGGTCAGCTTACCGAGGCTCAGGCGGCACGTATTGAAACGCTGCGCAACAAGCTCTCACGCCTGACGGATACCTACAACAAGCAGACTACCCAACTACGCTCTGCCGGGCAGGCGGTGCGCCAGCACGGCGTCAACCTGACCTCTGGCGGTGGGGCTATTCAAAGCGCCATCCGGAGAACCGAGCAATATAACCAGACGCTCGAGCGTGAGCGGCAGCGCCTCGCGGCGGTAACTCGCGCGCAGGCAAGCTATGAGAAGGCAAAAGAAACCGGCGCGAAACTTCGTGGCGGTGGCACGATGGCGGTGGCCGGTGCGGCGGCTGCCGGATACGCAGGCGGGCGCTTTCTTGCTCCTGCTGTTGGCTTTGATGAGGAAATTTCGCGCGTACAAGCACTGACACGGCTTGATAAAGGTGATTCTCAGCTTGCTGCACTGCGCGCGCAGGCGAAAAAGCTTGGCGCGGAAACGGCCTTTACTACCCGTGATGCCGCCAGTGGCCAGGCGTTCCTTGCGATGGCTGGCTTTACTCCGCAATCAATCCAGGCGGCCTTACCTGGCGTACTGAATATGGCGCTAGCTGGCGGGATGGAGCTGGGTGAAAGTGCCGATATCGGGTCAAACATCCTTTCTCAATTTACCCTCCCCGCTGGCGAAATGAATCGCGTCAGTGACGTACTGACCGCCGCATTCACCCGCACCAACACCGATCTGCGAAGTCTGGGTGATACGATGAAGTATGCCGGGCCTGTCGCGTCAAAGCTAGGTATCAGTCTGGAGGAGGCGGCCGGGATGGCAGGCATCCTGGCCAACAACGGGCTTCGCGGTAGCGATGCTGGTACAGCTATGCGTGCTTCGCTGGCCCGCCTCGCATCTCCTACAGCCGGGGCGGCAAAGGCATTAAAACAGCTCGGCATATCAGTATCTGATGCCGGTGGCAAAATGCGGCCAATAGAAACTATTCTTTCCGATCTCTACAAGGCGACAAAAAAATACGGACAGGTTGATCAGGTCAGCTTTTTTAAAGATATCGCAGGGGAAGAGGCTTTTGTTGGTCTGCAAACACTGGTTGCTGGCGCTGGAAGCGGGGAGTTGCAAAAGCTCGTTCGCGAACTAAAGGTCGCGGGAGGCGAGGCATCCGCCGTCGCTAAAAAAATAGCTGACAACCTGAGCGGCGATCTAAAGAACCTCGACAGCGCTTGGGAAGGATTTCGCATTCAGATTGAGGAGACCGTTGATGGCCCGCTTCGCAAATTAACGCAAGGTTTAAGCGATGCGATTACAACAGCGATTGAATGGGTTAAAGCCAACCCACGTCTCGCGCAGACCCTATTGCTTGTTGCGGGCGGTGCGCTGGCGTTGACTGTCGCTGTTGGCGCGCTCTCGCTTGCTGTCGGCATTCTGATTGGCCCACTGGCCAAACTACAGCTCGGCTTCACAGTGTTAACCGGTGGTCGGGGTATTCTCGGCACAATTGCCGCATTCCGCACTCTGGGTACTGCCGCTGGCCCGGTGATGGCAAGTATGCGCGGCTGGCCCGTCGTTGTATCGGGTGTCGCATCCGGTTTCGGGAGGATCTCAGCAATACTTCCCGCTATCCGTGCAGGATTGTTAGGTGCATTTCTCGCGCCTGGTGCTGCGTTGACCTCTCTGGGTAAAAACCTTGCCATGCTGATGCTCAGACTTACCGGGCTCCCTGCATTGTGGGGGATGATTACTGGTGCGGTATCTGTGCTGGGTGGCGCACTGTCTTTCCTGTTAAGCCCAATAGGGCTGATTGGTGCAGCATTTGTCGCCGCCGGGCTGCTGATCTGGCGCTACTGGGAGCCTATCACAGCCTTTTTCTCTGGCTTCTTTTCTGGTGTGTGGCAGGCGCTAACGCCTGTCAGAAGCGCCTTTTCTGCACTGTCGCCTGTTTTCTCCGCTCTGGGTAATGGCATCAAGGCTATCTGGGAGTGGTTCAAAAACCTGCTGACCCCGATGCAGACCAGTAAAGACACGCTGGATAAGTGCGCGTCAGCGGGTGAAACCTTCGGGCGCGTGATGGGGACAGCACTTAGCGTTCTGCTCTGGCCGCTTCAACAATTAATGAATGGCGTCAGTTGGTTGCTTGAAAAGCTGGATCTTATTCCTGACGGGATCGAAAGAGCTAGGCAGCAGGCTGACAAAGCCCAGCAGGCGCTTGAGGCATCAGCGGTCGCGCTGGCCGGACATCAGCTCCCCCTCGCGCAGGCTACCGTGTCCGCAGGTACTAAGCCACCGGTTATCACTGGCGACAACGGCACTCTGCGACGCCTGAACAGCATCGCTGATAACACAAAAGCGACGGCGAATAACACGAAGAAGATCGGCCCCGGCGATATTGTCTTTAAAAACCTGCCGCGTGCGCTGGCGCTGCGTGGACCCTATCAGGAAGCGCGGGTTATTCCGCAACCGGTGCCGCGCGTTTCTGCGACGGCGGCTGGCGGCATTCTGTCGGTGCCGACGGCAACGCAAGGGGCGACGTCTGCTCCGGTCGCTGCCGCGTCGGGTGCCGCGCCGTTCTTCCAGTTGGTCTTTAACGACGTCGGTAAGCGCTCGGATCAGGAACTTGAAAAAATGGTTCGCAACGCGGTGCGTGATGCAATGGCCAGCACCCGCAAAACTAACCGTGGTTCATTCCGCGATCGGGAGTAAGGAGATCTTTTATGATGATGGTTTACGGAATGTTTGTTTTTACGCTGCGCACTGTGCCGTATCAGCAGTTGCGTCACGCGCAGGAGTGGCGTCACGTTAAGAATGACCGGGTTAATCAGTCAGCGGCCTGGCAGTATATCGGGCCGGGTGACGACACAATCACGCTTGACGGCGTGCTCTACCCTGAAATCACCGGCGGACGGTGGTCGCTGTCAGTACTTGAGACAATCGGCTTTGCCGGTCGCCCGTGGCCGCTTATTGAGGGTGACGGGCAGATTTACGGGATGTACGTCATGACGCGGCTGGAGCGGGGAAAAATGGAGTTTGATCGCTATGGCAACCCGAAAAAAATTGAGTTCACTATCAGTCTGAGTCGGGCGGATGCGGATTTTCGCGAGAAGCTACAGACTTCATCGGTCAGTGATGTACTGGATGATCTGAAGACCAGCGCGACCAAAGCTGTTAACTCTGTGTCAAACTCCCTCAGTAGCCTGTTTTAACCAGCAAAAAAGCCCCTGGATGCAGGGGCTCTCACTACCGGCAGATACTGCCATTTCTGGCCGTGATGGTACCGCACCGTCATTCCCGGCGGTGCTGTCCTGAACTGCAGCACTGCTATTTTTGACGGTGCTCGATACTACGCCACCCGCGCCCAACACATCAGCAGAGTGTGAGCCTCAACCACGCTAATTGCCTGGCCATCGCCGAGATTTGCGGTTTTACCGGTGACCTCGTGGTCGTGTGGCGGGATCACAAACTCATGTTCATGATCTTCGACCTCGTCCGTCTCCCCCAAATTCGCCGGGTTAAAACGCTGACTGATATCACCGCCAATCTCCCACGGGTTATCCCGGCTCGGCACGCCGCCGTGCTTATGTTTACCGGCGGGCTTCGTGGTCAATGTCTCTTCTGGCTGCTCGCTGGTTTTGCCACTGACGTCAATCTGCACAGTGGGCAGGTTAGCCCGCTGGAGCGTGACGGTATCGCTGCCGTCGGTCTGCCCTACGTCCGAACCGTCAGCCTTGCCGACGCGGATCGTTTTGTTCTCACCGGTGTAAACCCACTCCGACCACGGATAACGCTCGTTAGGGTCAATATTCTGCGCGTAAAACTTCACCGTGCCGACCGGGTTATCCTCTTCCCAGAAATCACGCTTTGCCGCTGTGATGGCACTGCTGATGGCCAGCTGAATATCAGTATTCAGCGAACCGGCCACCTCATCGGTATAATCTTTTGCCTCAGCCTTAGCCTTGTTCAGCTCTTCAATCGTCGCAAGAATGACCGACGGGTCGGCTTTTAGCTCCACCTCCGCAGTATTATTGACCGCAATCCAGATATTAACCGACTGAAGGCGCCCCGACCCCTCCGCAAGCTGTGGCTTGTAAGAAGGAGGCAGGCTGGCAACGACCAGGCACTCTCCACCACTGCTGTATAGCGCGGCCTCCCTCAACCAGAACCCCCCAACCTGTGGAAGCATGATCATTTCAGCGCGAATGATGTTCGCCGCATCATCAGCGATAATCAGCCTGTTCAGTGGGGCGCGAAAGACTTCATTAATCAGCTGCGTTTGCGCCGGGTCGACGCCGGGGGTCGATCCGCCCCCGTCGCCTACGGCCATTTCAGCAAAATCTACAGGAACGCCGGTTATCGCGGCCTGTGCAAAGCGTTCCTTACCCTTGTCGGTCAGTATTGAATAATATTTTTCAGCCATATCATGTCCACCTGAGTAAATCTTTAATCCGGTGAGGCGGCCATGTGGTCGCCCTGCCGCGCGCGTGGTGGATCAGCTAAACAGCCCGCTCACTGCATCCATTTCTGTAGCGATGATCGTCAACGCGGAACTCTCAGCCAGCGTTAAATCATCCATGCGCGCACGATAGAATCTGCCGGCAAATGCTGCCGCATCAGCGCGATCGGAACCTACGCCGTTATAGGTAATGGCCGCTGCCGGGTAGGCAATTTTCGCGACAAAGGCCCCCTCATAGACAAGCGCGCCATCCAGATAAACCATCCCCTTTTGCTGCGTACCGTCTGACGACTCGACATAGCGCACGCTCAGGCAGTGCAGGTTTCCGTCAACCAAACCACTGAGGTACGGCAGAATTGAATAGTTAACCCCGCGCACACTTACGGTAAGCGCCGTAATGACACCATTGGTGATCGTCGGGAAAACCTGCATCAGGCGGTTGGCTGTGGTGGCATAACTGGTGGCAGCAATGCCTACGATAACGTTATTAAACCCCGCATTACCCGCATTGGCCGGGTCGATTTTCAGCCAGAACGTGTGCATGTAGTCCGTCATGTCAGCGGTCGGTATAAAGCCAGCGGGCATCTGGAAATACTGGCGAGACGTTTTATCGAAAACCATTCCATTAGCGACCCCGTCGTAAGCCAGGGAAACCGAGCCGACTACGGCGGGGTCATTATCAACCCAGCACAAATTATTTAATGGCGTGCCTGACGGAAGATCCTGGCCGCCCCCCGCCCACCCGTGACTGACGTCAATTAATCCCAGCGTTCCGGCATTAATTGCCGGATCCCGGTACATTTTTAGCTTTGTTTTGACGGACAACGATAAAAACTGCTCTGCTTTACCGGCCATTATTTTACCCACCCTTTACTTTTAAAAAATAGATAGTTGAATTCAGCATTGACCTCTGCACCGATATAAAGCGCGTCACTTTTTAATACCTGTGATGGATGCAGCGTGTCAGTTCGCAGTGATGTTGGCGTGGTATCATTTTCAATATCAGCTACGTCCTGGGCGGATGCCGGGTTGTGGTGATTTTTGAAATTCTGCAATAAATCCACGCCGTCTAACTCAACGTAATTTTCAGGACATAACAATCGGGCTTCTTCATTAATCCTGTGGATGCGTTGATATCCATCCGTTCCGCGAATCTCACTGGCCTGCGTAAACTGCGGCATGTAGGCAAAGCGAATACCGCGAGGCTTGAGGTAGCCCACCATACTTTTGAGATCGTTAATAACCTCCCACCAGAGCGTCGTGTTGTTTCGCCCGCACGTCAGCAACACAATGGCCTCGTCGTGCAGGTCATAACGCGTGCCTGCCGCAACAGAACCCACGACCGTTGAGGTGGTGTATGGATAAACAAACAGAGGGAGCAAAGCGGGAACGTTGACCGCTACGCCTGCAACATCACGGGTAAAATACGCCTGAGAGCCCGACCAGTTAAAGGTTCCGTCAACGCCTGCGAGGCTGCACTTAATGCCTGTCATGGCGCCATTCGATGCAGAAGCGGCTGGGCCCGGAAGATTTGGCAGCAGGTTTACTGAGCCGCTGGCGGGAATAACACCACCATCAGGCATGCAGTGGAATGGAGCCCCACCTTGTCGCGCTGCGACAGCTGTCGATCGCAATCCTGACTTGCCAAAGTTATATGTGGTTAACCCCGTCAGCTCGCGCAGCTTATTCATCATCACGGGCTGTTCCATGAACGAATCACCCCAGCCAACCAGAATATTGCGAGAAATGAGGGGACGAATAATCCCGGACTCATCAAGGAAATACCGGCCGCCGGGCACATTATCTTCTCGATCTGAGTGCCAGGTTAGCAATCCGTCAGGCCCAACATCAGGCAGGCTCTCATTAGCGGTGCCGTCGGTTAACTGCGTTTGTGCGCCGGTCACTGTATCCAGAGTGAAAATCTGACTTCTGCCTTCCACCTCCTCGGTGTAAGGGATTTTTAGCATGCGGCTTTTACCAAAAAGCTGAGCTGCGTCGACGCCGCCAACATATAACTTGTCAACGTTAATCTCCGAGAAGGAATGATGGGGCAGGATGTAGTGGATGCCGTTTTTGACATAAGAGAGAACATTCCCTTCTTTGTCACAGGTGATATTGTCGTACCCGGCCCATGATTCCATTTCCCCGCCCTTATTGAAGATCCCGGGGTCAAGCAATTTACTGGCGCCTTCGTGCGTCAGTGATCGCGTGGTTAATTCGTCCGTCTCTACCGGAATAAAGAAAACACGCTTCCCGTCACGGATGCATTCCAGGATATATTTATCTTTATCCAGCTTAATATCCTCGTCCTTTATCGACGCCAGCTCCCCGCCGGGTTTGAATACCTCTGGATCTAAAAATTTACTGGACTTTGCCAGCCCGATCAGGTTCTCAGCCATGATGGCGGGAGGAATTGCGGCAGGATCGATGGCGATACCGTTAATTTCCAGCTCGTCGGTTGTGATCTTTTCTGACCAGACGGGAACAAAAAACATTCTCATACCATCTCTGATGCATTCCAGGATGAAGTTATCCTTATCGAGCTTAATATCCTCATCGGTAACCCTTGCCAGTTCCGATCCCGCCGCCCCGACCTCAATAAATCGGGAGGTGTTATTAAGAGGGAGCAGGTTGGCTACGGATTCCGACACGGCGTCAACGGCGGCCTTGCTGACGGTCTCCGAAAGCGGGATCGCCGTACCATTATCATTGCGGTAAAGCACCTCGCGCCCGTCGGTCTCGCCAGAAAAAACAACGCGAAACGTCTGGCCGGTAAATGTCGCGGCAATTCCCGTTATGGTACCGTCTGGATCCTCGTCGGTGGGGAAAATGGTTACTGTGAACGACTGGCCATCGAGTATCTTTTTACCGGTAGATACTGCAACGCCATCAGCATTCCTGAATTCTTCAGCCCACACTCTGGCATCTTCAGATCTGACGGAAAAAATCGCCCCCTCCGGAATTTTTCCGGCAGAGATTGCAGCCTGCGCATCCGGCAGCGATGTAAACGGTAGCTCCCCCGACTTAATTAGCGTGTTGTAAGCCTCCAGTTGCCCTTTGAGATACTGAGTTCGGTTCGCCAGAATAGTAGCCTGAACATTCACCAGACCCGTTTTCCCTCCGGCAACCTTGTCCGTCCGGGCAATGAGCGGGATTTCATTTCCCCATTGAGATTCTTCGTTAATCGCAGACATATTCAGCCCCCGGAGTAATAATAATTGCCGTCATAATTAGCCATTTCGTCGTAATAAATACTGTCATCAGGTTTATAGCCCTGCGGGTAAACCGTAATAATTTCGCCATCAAAAACGCAGGAACCGAGCCATGCCGTGCCTCGCGAGCTGGCCGCGATTTTCAGCTGGGCCAGGTGACGACTCACCGGCTTTGCATCGCCGATAAGGCGGCTTAATTCATCCAGGGTTCTCGGCGTCAACCCGACCTCGTTAACGTCCACCTCCAGCCGGAATGTGCCCGGTTCGTCGCCGACGTCGAACCATTCCGCGAATGTGGAAGAAAAACCCATGTCCTCGATCACCCGCCGAACAGCTGCGCGCGTACCCTTTCGACGGTGCAGCCAGTAGGATTGCTGGATAGCCGCAATTTTTCGCTCTGCTGGCCAGTCCTTATCCCACCGGTCTACTGACAGTGCCCAGGCAAGATACGGCAGCAGATCAACCGGGCAGGCGGTGGGCGTCCAGAGTGTGCGAAGTGCTACCGTTATGGCTGACAGCCTGGCGGCAGCGCCCTCGGCGCTGCGCATCCATGCCGTTGAGGATGGCGGGAGAAGAGAGTTATTCATCCGTCCCGCCATTGTCCACGGTGTAACCGGTATTGCGGGCCGCCTGGGTGTTATCAATCTGGAGATCGTCAGCAGGCGTGTTAATCACCACTCTCTGCACACCCTGGACATGCAGCGCCGCCGAAATAGCGGAGCGCACGATATCGCGGCCAATTTTCTTATCGTTATCAGCGAGGAACGCCTGAAGCGACGCCATGGCCGCATTAATAATCGGCTCCGACTCCGGGCCGGGATAGAGGTACAGCGTGGCGTCGATCTCGTACTCGACGATCTCCGCGCTCTGCACTGTTACTCTGTCTCCCAGAGGGCGCACCTCCTCATCATTGACAGCTGTGGCAACGGCGGCCAATAGTTCCGCCGATGCGGTACCGTCGCCTTCAGTTGACAATACCGCCACGACCACTTCAGCCGGCGACGGGCTGGTTGCCCGCGCGTCAGAGACCTGGCCACTGGCGCTGCGGGCAAAATACTCATACGCCGCCGACGGCCCGGCAACGCTCATTCCCTCAAACGCGGCCTGCGCGCGCAGGCGCAGGGCTTCATCACCTTCCGTTACTGCGTCCGCCGTATCGGTCGCCGCGGTGATAACCAGGCGCTCCGTGTCCAGATTGGCGGCGATATTGTCCAGATCGTCGCCGGTGGCATGACTCAGCATGCAGGCCGCCGCCCCTTCGTTAATGCGCTGGCGTAACAGCAGCTCACGGTAGGCTATCGCCTGAGCGATGATGGTTAACGGCTCCGATTCCAGCGTCAGCGCCGCCGCAACAGCGGCCTGCTGATCCTCAGGGAATGCGGCCACCATTACCGCTTTTATCTCAATGAGGATGGTCTCGAAGTCCAGCGCCTCAATAATGGTCGGTGATGGCAGCTGAGACAGGTCAATTGTTGGCATTGGCATCTCCCTTTAACGTCACCGCGCGGGTGCTCTTTTCCATCGTTTCGGTCAACATGCCTGACAGCTCAGCGGTTACGGCACCACTGGCGGAATACGTCACGTTGATCGTATCCAGCACAATGCGCGGCTCCCACGCCGCCAGCGCTATCACCGCCGCGCTCATCAGTTGCAGGCGGGTCACGTCGTTTTGTGGACTGTCGATAAGATCAGGGCACAACGAGCCGTAGTTACGGCGCATCAGGCGGCTACCAACCGGCGTCAGCAGAATGTCGTTAACCGACTGCCACACATGATCCTCGTCGGTCAGGGTGCCGGTGCCTGCGGCATTCATGCCGCGATAGCGTTCTGTCATTTTGTGCCCACCGTCCAGTCGCCACCGCGCTCAACCTCGCCGTGATTGTGGTCATCCACCTGCACGCCGTTAGATTTGAACGCTCCGCCGGTGTGATTAAAATTGCCGCGCATCTCCCCGCCCTCGGAAATATCCAGACTTTTCGCGCGCAACAGGTTGGTGCAATCCACCTCCGGTGTATCCAGGGTGATTTTGACTGACGCTTCAACCACGGCAGATTGAATGCCCTTCACCTGCAATGCGCCTGCCTCCGCGTCGTAGCGAAACGTCGCGCCGTCCGGTGCGGTCACCACCATCTCATTACGCGACGCTCCCGGCGCCGGGTTATCGTCGCTATAGAGACTGCCGCCGATAAAGGCAACGTCGGTATTGCCGCCCAGGCACAGAAACCAGACCTGCTCGCCGATGGATGGCGGCACCCAGACTTTAAACACCCCGGCCCGCTGCGCGTTCCAGCGTAACCAGGTGGTTTCCAGTCCACCGCTTTGCACACGAACGCGCCATTTGTCCTCGTCAATCTCCGTCACCGTACCGGTGCGGGCGATGTTCTCAATCAGTCGAAGCAGCCCGGCAATCTCCATCAGCGTACCCCCAGCGAGTCAATCACCTGGCGGGCTATCGCCATACGGTCGGCCTTACTCAGGCCCAGCAGCTCGCGGCGGGGATAGGTTCCCATTGCGCCGCTGCCGTTGATTTTGTCCCGCAAACCGAACTGATGGACGCGGGCGATACGGGCGGCAACACCGGAAAAACCCACTTCGACACCGTCAGGTGTGGCGCTGGTTTTGAGAAAACGAGCGGTACGCAGGCGGCGGAACATCGGATCGGCTTTCGTGGTATTGCGGCGCGTCTCGTTAAAGTTGATATCGAGATAGCGCTCAATGTCTTCTCTGTAGAACGAGCGAACCGCGCCGCGCTCTTCGTCAAATCCGGTCAGCATGCGACCATGGCGGCCACGAATGGCCCGCCAGTTGCGCAGACGACGGTTTTCACCCTGCCAGACAAAACCGATCCCGGCCTGTGAGCGCAGCACGCGACGGCGGCGGGTCGGGAACGTCGAGCCGTCCGGTGCTTCCTGTCTGCCGATGCGCTGGCTTTGACTCCGGCGCAACATGGTGCCGACGCTGCGGGCGGTACGCTGCCGTCCTGCCGGAGACATGCCCGACAGGATGGTCGCAAATACCTCATCAAGCTGGCTGAAGAGTGCGTCGTTATTGCTCATGCCAGCGTACCTCCCGATTCTGGATTGAAGACCATCTCCCACTCACCACCGCTAAAGCGGGGGCGCGATTCTGCCAGGTGCTCCGCTTTCTGCGTACCGTTTTCCGTGGTCACTATGACGCGCTCCCAGACCGGCACTTTAAACAGAATGTCGGCGACGTCGTCGTTGATAATATCGGCGTCAAACTCCACCTTGCGGTTATTGTCAGGATTCAGCAGCAAATCGGGCTGCTGCTGCCAGATCCACGCCAGCAACGGCAACATCAGATCGTCAATCTGGCCGGGAAAATCCATCGCCAGCACCTGGATGGTGTAGTGATACATGAACGACGATTCGCCGGTCGCCTCGATCTGGATATGGCCTTTTTCCACCCATACGGTGATTTGTTCCGGGTTGGCTTTGCACCAGGTATTACCGGCGATAAGCGCAGCGCGCAGCAGTTCGGCTTTTTTCACTTTATCCCCCTGGCGGTGCGACGTAATTCCAGTTCACGAATACCCGCTTTATCGGCGTTACAGGTATCCAGTGCGTCAAGCAATGAATCTGTCCAGACAGCAAGCCCGCCCCACGTCATCGGCCTGTCCGGTGGTGGTGGAACGTCAGTTTTTGCCGTCAGACTTTCCGGTAAAGGCTCCTGAATAATCTGCGGCGCTGACTTCTTCGGCTCGCTGGTACAGGCTGTCAGCGCCAGCAGCAGGCACAGGAGCAGCGGCGCAGCCGTTACCGGCCAGTGCTGTTTTGATGTTTTCACGTCTGTTCTCTCCCGTTGCTGCTCGCTGTTGATTTAGTTTCTTCAGTCCGGCCTCAACCTGATTGACGTCCTGGCGTAGCGCCCTGACCTCGACCAGCACATCGCCGGTCTGTTTCAGTTCTTCCCGGGTGCTGGTCAGTGATTTCTCTGCCTGTTCGCGCTTATGACTTTGCCACGCAAGGCCGCTGACGGCGGCAATCAGCAGGGCAAACATCACGATGGCGAGAATGGCTGTCGCTTTCATTTCGCCCCCTTCAGCGCAGGGTCGGATAAGCACCACGCCTGAAAATCTTCCCGGCGGTTAACCAGTCCCTGCGAACGTTTACCAGCGGAATTGACAAAGTCCGTCAGCCGTTCGCAAACGCCCTTCCAGTTGCCCGCCTGCGCATGGCGCCAGAGGGTGGTTCGTACCTTCTGGCCTTTGCTGTTGGTGTACCACCCCAGCCCGGTGCAGCCGACGTTAAAGTTGCCATCGGTCATGCTTTCAAAAACCTTCTGCGGTGCTGCGGCGCCGTTAAACTCGCGGTTCGTGCACTTTTCGGCACGCATTAAATCGTTAACCCAGCGCCCGGCGATCTCACCCTCGGCGTACTGGCGATTCTCCACTTTCGACGTTGAGCCGATCCCCACCGTCAGCACACCTGCCGGGCAGTAGTACGGGGTCTTACGGCAGTCCTCGTACTTCGCCATCTTCAGTTGCGCTTCCAGGCTGGTACGCAGTGACTGCGGCCATAGCGTGGCGGCCAGCGAGATGATCGCCGCAGTTGAGCAGGCAATTATGCGTTTTTTCATCGTTGTGCCCCCCGGATACTGCGGATCAGCTCTTTAACGTCCTGCCGGTTCTCTGTATCGTCGCGAATGGCGTCGATCAGTTCGTTCAGCAGCGTGTTGTTTGTCTCCTGGATGCGTGCCATGCGACGACGATGCAGCTCGCCGAATACAGCGGCAGCAATACCGATCAGCACACCAATGGCCGCCAGCCAGTCCTTTTGCGTCATCACGCCGATGCTGGTCAGCAGCGTTGACCAGGAGTACGTCACGCCATTCCAGATGCGATTGATTAAGTCCATAGCTGTACGCTCTCCTGTGCTGCCGTGGTGCTGATTTCTGGCAACTCCACTACCTGCCCCGCCTCAAGGAAGATTTGACCGGCCAGCGCCTTATTGGCGGCCAGCACAATTTCGGTCACGCCCTGCGTGGTGCCGTAGTGCCGCTGGCACAGCAAATCCACGGTGTCGCCCTGCAATGCCTGCACTTTCATCAGAATGCCTCCGCAGAATTGCGCACGGTGCCGCGAATATCGGATATTGCCCAGCGTGCATCGCGCCACATATCATCTGCCTGCGACGCCAGCGCAACGGCGCGCTTCTCGCCCGCATCACCGGTGGTGTCCACGTCCCGATTCGTTCCGAGGATGTGCGCGCGGGCGATACTGAATACTGCCCGACGGAAGCGATGAACCTTAATACTCTCGTTGTTAACCCTGACCGCCGGGACGTCAGCCAGTCGGGTATAACCCGCCGCCTGCTGGGCGGCTTGCCAGTCAGCGAGCTGATCGAGGGCGTGGGATACCCCTTCAATAACGGCTTGCTTCAGGCGCGAAGTCGTCACCGCGCCATTGATGCGCATCTCCATGCGCACATCGCTCAGGGCGATTTCCGGCCAGAACTCCCCGGCGGTAACTTTCTCGCCACCGTCGTCAGTGTCCGGCACGTCCTCCGAAGAGGGGGTAACAGTGCGACCGGCTACAAGGCTCATCGAGTCGTCTCCTGAATGGGTGGCGGTGAGCAGACGGAGAAAAGAAAACGCAATGCGTTGCAGATCTCCGCCCGCGCCGCCAGCGCACGGGGCGCAAGTCGGTTATTTTTTAGCGGCAGGCGTTTTTTTCGCTGTTGTTTTGCGCGCCGCCGGTTTACGGGTTGTGCTTTTGCGGGTGGTTCTGGTTGCTGTGGCGCTGGCCACTACCGCCGGTTCTGGCGTTGCTGCAGCGTCGCCTGCGCCGGTGTCGTCCACTGCGGTATCGCCGCCAGCATCGCCAGCGCCTTCAATGCTATCGCCGCCATCGGTACCATCAGCATCACTGCCCCCACCTGCGCCCGCCTCTGCGGAGGCTTTTTTCACCACGCGAGCCAGTCGCTCAATCTCTTTTTTCACCCCGGCGCCCGCGTCCAGCGTCAGCGCCTGTCGCAACAGTGCCAGCGCAGTGGTCTGCTCTTCGGTTGTGCCATTGCGCAGCGCGAAGGCGCGGGCTTTACAGAGCTTGGCGCGAACCACATCGGGCATATCGCTGCCGGCGGTGAACTCTGCAACCTCATCGAGCACCACCAGATAGGACGTGACGTCGGTCGCATCGTCGGCCTTGACCTGCACCAGGATCGGATCGCAAATTTCATCAACCAGGGCGGTTGCAGCAGTGCGGTTGAACCGGTCAGGCATCAGCAGCCCATGCGTGACAACGTAGCGGCCAATACGGGCGGCCAGCGCGTAATCACCGGCATCAATCGCCCACACCATCAGAGTGACAATCACCTCATCCTGCCTGCCGCTGTCGCCGTCGAGCGTACCCTCTATCCAGCCCTCGTAATGCGGGAGTAACTGGCGTTTCATCGCCGCTTTCGCCTGGTCAGACTGCACTCGCCTTAATGCACTCTGATCCATGCGCAACCGGTGCATGATTTGCTCGTGAGCCGTTCGGGCTGTGTCCGACTGCTCGTCGGTTTTGCCATGACGTTCCGCCATGACCTTCTGAAAATGTTTTTGTGCCGGTGTCAGCATGGTTTCTTCCCCGATTAACGGCGGGCCGTAGCCCGCCAGTGCGCGGTTACTCGCCGCCCGGTGCTTCGGCAAAGGTGATGCCGTCGATAAAGGCCACGGCGCCGTAATCCTCAACAATGAAGTCGTCATTCGAGGACTGGTACGTTGCCACGCGGTTGTACTCCGGCTCCTCTTTGATCGTCCGGCGCAGACCGCCGCGCTGGTAGTAGACCGAGAGGTTTTTAAACGGCGTGATGAGGATCGCGTTACCCGGCATGTAAGGCGCGATAAAGGTCGGCATGTTGCCTACGCGCTCCTGCGCCACAATCAGCTGACCGGCCAGCATTTCGGTGTTCGGGTTGGTCTGGCTCATGGCGTTGATGGTCGGGAAGTTGCTGGTTGTCAGCAGATCGCCGGACAAAATCACCACGTTGTCAGGGTTACGCTTATGCCACTCGTCCATGAGACTGTTTTTAGCGTCATAGACCGCCGCCGCGACGTTGCCGTAGGTGCCCTGGGCGACAATGGCGTTGTTCTGGTCACGCGAGGTGATCGTCACGCCGGTAATGCGACGGTGTGCAGCTTCATTACGAATTTTTTGCAGCCAGCCGATGCCGCAATCCTGCAACAGCGGATTCGCTGCGCGGTCTGATGGGTCGGCGTAGCTGGTACCGTTAAAGCCGATCATGATGCGGTCGAGCGACATCTGACGGGCCATAGCAGAACTGATAAGCGGCTGGAAGTTCGGCTGATGCGCCCACGCATCCATTTGCGCGTAGCTGACGGCGTAGTCGTAGTTGGTTTTGCGGCACAGGTAGTTGTACGCGTCCATCTGGTCATTAGCGCCGGGATTGCGGCGATTGGTTGTGCTGTTGTTGACGCCCGCCAGCGGGCCTTTGCTGCCGATCAGGATTTTCTGGCCGATCTGCTCTTCCACGCCAAAGACGTTAATCAGCTTCAGAAAAGCATCATCCTGCTGTGCGGCCGCCTCAAGGCGCTGCTGTACGGTCGGGTCAACGCTGAACTGTGCCGCAACGGCGGCGGCGCTGACGCCGTTAAGCTGCGCCTGCCGGGCAACGTAGCTGTCAAACAGCTTACGGGTAGGGTTTCTCATGTGCGGGATCTCTCGTTATGGATATCAGTAGTCAGCAAGCTGCGCGTTATTGCCACCGCCAGCCGCAGGGCGCTGGCTGAAATTGCCGTCTGTACCTTCAAGCTGTCGGTGCAGTGCGGCAAGGTCGGTTGTCAGCTTCTGAATGGCGGCTTTGTCCTGCTGGCGCTCCTGCTCGGCAGCACTGAACTGCTCGCCCAAATCAACCTGAGACTGCGCCACAGCCTCAACAGCCTGATGCACCTGACCGAAGCGCTGATCGTCGGTTTTCTGGCCCTTGCCGAGAATACCCATCACCCGGTTAAACCACTGCTTACCCTCATCGCTGCGCTGGGCGGCCAGATCGATCACCTCGGCTTCCAGAGCTTCGGTAAACATTGGTGCCTCACCCTGCTGATTGTTAAAGGCCATCACCGATGCGCGTTGCTGTGCCGCAAACTTCAGACGATCGGTACCTAGGCTCGCCGGGGTGTCGGTCATTGCCAGTCCTACGACATAGGCCTTACCGTTGAGAGCGAACTGCGGGTGCAGCTCAATGCTGGAATAGACCTTCTGGCCTTTGTTAGTCAGCTGCACCATGCGATCAGATGGTTCGATCTCAGCATAAAGCGCCGTACGCCCGGCTAACGGGCCGTCGGTAATATCTTCTGTGCTGAGCGCCACTACATCGCCCATTGCGCCAAAATCGCTACCCGGAAACATAGAGAGATAGTGCTCAATGTTGACGCGTGCGCCGTACACCTCCTGGCTGTAATTCGCCGCCGCATCGCGGAGGTGTTGCGGCTGAATTTCGCGGCCATCCACGGTATTCCCGGAGACGGCAACGCGAAACTTCTTACGGGTTTTAGCTGTGCCTGCCATGTTCGTTTACTCGCTGTTTTTTGAGTTCCCGGAGATGATGGCAGGGGCTGGCGCACGCGCTCAACGCGTTGTTGTTGTGAGGGGATCACCACAACCAAAAGCGGGCGAAAGCACCCGCGCGCGCGGGTTAATCTCCCCGGCAGGAAGCGAGGAGGATTAATGGCGACTGAAGAAGCATTCATCATGCTGCGGGCACGGCAGCTCTACTGGCAGGGGTACCCCCCGGCGGAGATCGCGCGCCTGATGGGTATCAATCAGAATACGATTTACTCTTGGAAAAAACGTGACGAATGGGACACCACGCCACCGATCCAGCGCGTTACGACGTCCATTGATGCACGACTGATCCAGCTCACCAGTAAGGACACAAAAACCGGGGGCGACTTCAAGGAAATTGACCTGCTGACGCGACAGCTCAAGAAGCTGGACAACGGAACGCCAGCGACGCAACCGAAGAAGAAGATCCGCAAGAAACAGAACTTCTTCTCAGAGGCGCAGATCTCCGCGCTGCGGGCCAACATTATCGACTCACTGCACTGGCATCAGAAAACCTGGTATGAGAACCATCACCACCGCAACCGGGCCATTCTGAAGAGCCGACAGGTCGGCGCAACATGGTACTTTGCCCGTGAGGCGCTGTTGCGTGCGCTGTCTGACGATGTGAAGTACAAGCATCAGCTTAACCAGATATTTCTGTCGGCCAGTCGCCGCCAGGCGTACCAGTTCCGCAGCTTTATTCGTGCCGCTGCTGCTGAAGTTGATGTTGAGCTAAAGGGTGGTGACATGATCCAGCTGTTCAACGGTGCGGAGCTGCATTTTCTCGGCACGTCAGCCGCAACCGCGCAGTCGTACACCGGCAACCTGTATTTCGATGAGTTTTTCTGGGTCGGGCAGTTTGCCAACCTGAAGAAAGTGGCTGGCGCGATGGCGACCCTGAAGGGGTTGACACGCACCTACTTCTCCACGCCATCGGCTGAAAGTCACGAGGCGTACCCCTTCTGGTCGGGTGAAGCCTTCAACAAAGGCCGCAGCCATGGTAAGCGCGTGGAATTCGACACGTCCTGGAAGACGCTTAACAGTGGGGTGATGTGCCCGGATAAAATCTGGCGCCAGATCGTCACGTTGCAGGATGCGGTCGATAACGGCTGGGATCTGACTGACATTGACGAAATCCGCGAGGAAAACAGCCCGGAAGAGTACGACAACCTCTACGCCTGCACCTTCATCAAGAACGGCGAAACGGCCTTTGACTACAACATGTTGCTGAGCTGCGGCGCGGACGGCTATGACGAGTGGCCGGACTGGAAGCCCTACGCCATGCGCCCGATGGCCGATCGCCCGGTGTGGATTGGCTACGACCCCAACGGCTCCAGCGGTAAGGGCGACAGCGGGGCCATCTCTGTTAACGCGGCGCCACTGATCCCCGGCGGCAAGTTCCGCACTATTGAAACCATTCGCGTGCGCGGCATGGAGTTTGAGGCGCAGGCCGCCATGATCATTAACATGCTCACGCGCTACAACGTGCAGCACATCGGCATAGACGGCAGCGGCATTGGCGAGGCGGTTTACCAGCTCGTGAAGAAGCGCTTTCCGGCGGCGGTGTGCTACCAGTTCTCGCCAGCCAGCAAGCGCATGCTGGTACTGAAGATGCTGCAACTGATTCGCGCCGGTCGCTGGGAGTATGACCGCGGCGAATATGACCTGATCACCGCTTTCTGTGCCGTGCGCAAGGTGGTCACGCCCGGCGGTGTCATCACCTACGACACCGATCGCGCCCGTGGTGTGAGTCACGGCGATCTCGCCTGGGCGACCATGCTCGCCACCGTTAACGAGCCGCTGGGTCAGGAAGGCGGCAACACTATGACTGTTATGGAGTACTGATGAGCAGACGAAAATCCCCGCGCGGCAGGCAGCATGCCAGGGAGCAGGCCGACCTCGCCGACGCGCTGAAGTCAGCCCCCGGCCTGAGCGCGTTCACGTTCGACGGCCCGTGGCCGGTGACCGGTGCTCATGACCTGCTGGATAACATGTGCTGCGCCAATAATGGCCGGTACTACGAGACACCGATCAGCTGGTACGGACTAGCCCGCCAGTTCGGCTATGCGAGCTGGCACCAGTCGGCGCTGTTCTTCAAGCGTAACGTGCTGGCCGGGTGCTTTATCCCGCACAAGCTGCTATCGCGCCAGGCGTTCAGCGCCTTTGCGCTCGACTGGTTTGTGTTCGGCAATGCGTACCTTGAGATGCGCCGTAACCGCCTGAATGGGCCAATGGGTTTTCGTAACTCACTGGCGAAGTACACCCGCCGAGGTTCCGACCTCGATACCTACTGGTTTATTCAGTCCGGGCTTGATGATCACCAGTTCAAAACCAGTTCCGTGTGCCATGTGATCAACCCGGATATTCACCAGGAGATCTACGGCATGCCGGAGTACTTCGCTGGTCTGCTGTCGGCCAACCTGGCCCACTCCGCCGACAAGTTCCGCAAGCTCTACTACGACAACGGGTCGCATGCCGGCTGTATTGTCTACGTCAGCAGCGCAGTGGCCGACGGCGAGAGTCTTGAGAACCTGAAGAAGACGTTGACCGATACCCGACGCGGCGGGGCATTTAAAAACATCCTGCTGAGTGCGCCCGGTGTCGGCAAAGACGCCGTGCAGATCCTGCCGTTCAGTCAGATATCGGCGAAGGATGAGTTTGTCGGCGTGAAGTCCTCCACGCGTGATGACATGCTCGCGGCTCACCGCGTACCGCCGCAACTGATGGGTGCTATCCCGGAAGGTAACGGATCATTCGGCGACGTCGAGAAGGCGGCGAGGGTATTCGCGGTGAATGAGCTGACGCCGGTGATGGAAGCGATGAAGCATGTTAACGACTGGCTCGGCGAAGAGGTGATCCGCTTCAACCCTTACGCCCTGCTGGAAATCCCGAAGTAATCTGAAGGTACCGCACTGCCATTCCCGGCGGTGTGGTACCGACCTGCAGCACCACCATTCCCGGCCATGTCGGCCAACCTGCAACACCTCAATGTCATATCACCAACCAGACGCAGCCAGCGCCATTCTGGCGGGCTTTTGCCTGCCCGCTCGCCGGATGCACCGCGAAAGTGCGCGCCCGGCAGGCGGCTTTTGGCGAGGTATGCTGACCCCTTCCCTACCCCCAAAGCGCGCGCTTGCTCCCCCGCCTCGCCTGCGCGCTAAACCTGCATCTTTTTGTGCACTTTGTGCAAGCCGCCAAAGCCTCGCCAGTGCTGGTGCTGCGTAACAAAAACAATGTTTCAAAAATTGTGCAAAATTGTGCATTTTTGTGCACCCAATCATAAAGTGCGGCTCGATGTAACGGCAATCGTTTTGCCGTTACATCCAACCAAAGTAATTTAAGCTGGATCTGCATCTTTAGGCTTGGCTTTTCTATCGTAATTATTAATTTGCTCTAGAATGGCTTCACCTGTTTTGACTTCCTTCAGAAGTTCTGATAGCGCAAGCTCAAGCTCCTGCTTGTTAGAGCAAAACACTTTTTCGCCACTATATCTAATTGAACATGGATACCCAGAATCATCCTCTGACCATTCAGCAATTTCTATCCCATTCTTCCCTTCACTATCAAATATTCCTAAACCTTGATACTTCTGCGCCCCCCCAGACAGCTGCTGCGCAAGACTGAAAAAAGCTTGCGCTGTTGAATTCTCATGCTTTCGATAAAAAGTAGCATATCCAAACCTAGCTTTATTATCACTAATTTCTTTAACCTGTTCGCTTAAGTTGGAAAAAACAGAACGTATTTCCCTCTTATTATCTTCCGCTTTTTTAGCCGCAGCAATCCCTGCTAACAACGAACCTTTAAAATCTTTCATATCAACGCCTCTCGATTGATGAAATCACAGGTAAATGGTCAAATTTAGATTTTGAATTATAAATAAATCTAACAAATGTTTCATCATAAAAAACCTCTGTATTAGCCTCATCAAGAAACCAGTTACCATCCCTCACAAAACTTGATGAGAATATTATTTGATCAAACGTTCGCCAGCGATGAATCTCATCACCTTTATGATAATATGTTCCACACCCTTCAAATTCTTTATGTTCAGGAAACATTTTTCCATTAACCAAATGTCTCCAGAATGGATTATACAAAAGCCTCGGCGATTTTTTAACAAGATTTATATCTCTGGAAGCACATAATATATCAGTCAAACTTTTATTAAACGGCTCCTCGTTAAAATCTCCAAGAATTATAACATTGTTTATTTTTCTTTGCTCAATGCTAGCAAACACAGCATCCCTTAGAGCAACACTAATATAGTGTTTTTTTGTAGAATCCTCATGATCGTACAATCGACTAGACCAGTGAACCAAATATAACGTAATCGGCTCACCAGTCTCTTTTATCGTGAAATCAATTTCTTGGCCTGCATAAATATTATTTGATATATATGGCTTGCTTATTATTTCGGAGTCGTTCAATTCAAATACGTTAGATTTATAAAAAACACACAAATCAAATTTTTTTCTTCCATCCCTCATTGTTCCATCATATACAGAAAAACCAAGTTCAGAGATCCATTGAAAAATGAAAGAAATATCATCTTTAGATACTTCACATAAACATAAAACGTCAATGTTTTTTTCTTGAATCAAGCGTAATAATGTAAAGACGACATAATTTTTATGATCATCGCTAGCAGTATTTTCTTTAGAATGTGGAGACATACTTGTGTTCCACCATGCGAAGGTGATTTTTTTCTTATTTCTTGATTCCATTGCAATAAATCCCCTAAGAAAAATATAACCACCGTACTTATCAAGCACTCACTTTAAGAAGGTTGCAAATAAACGTCAATAGTAAAATATGTGATTACAAGCTTCAATCTTGCATTTACCTATTTTGGTTTCACTGCTCTGCTCCAGCGCGTGACCAAGTCACGCACTGCCCTATATTCGGAAGTTGGTTTATCTTTCTCGCCGGCGCGCCACACCTTCACCTCGCGCAACCAGCCATTGTCCGCCGCAAGCAGGCCGCCACCGTGACGAACGCGGGTACCGCCAGCGACTGATCGCACAATCTCATCACTGACAAAAATCCGGCAGCTGCGCGCCGATGCTGGCGATCACCTCTTTGGAGATGCTGTTCTTTTGCGTCGATTCCTGTTACTGCGCCTGGCGCATTGCGGCTTCGGTCTTTTTCTTCTGATATTCCGAAACCGCCGCGGCGTAGTTATCCGCGCGCCGCTCTGCCTCGATCCGCAGCTGTTCACGCCAGCGGCATTCCGCCTCTTCCGGCGTCAGGCTCATATCTTTCGCGGCGGTAACTTTTGGCCCCCACGCCAGCGCGGTTTCGTCATCAACCGACGTGCACAGGCCGCGAGCGGTACTCGTGAAGGCTTGATCTGAGCTTTCCCGGGCGGATTTTCTGAGGCTGCTAGTGATTTCCTGTCTTTACTGGCGTGAATATCGCCTCAAAACATCGATATTCAGCGGAAGTTCTGTCACTGAACTGTCGTCAGGCGCGGTTTTATCAGCTGACACCGCCGTTTCTGACGGTGTGAGACGCTATTCACCTGCAGCCTCCTTCCTTCCCATGTCGGACAACCTGTATGTCTCAGAGTCCTATTCCAATCAAACGAAGCCAGAGACATTCTGGCGGGCCCTGAACAGAAATGACCCGCCTCGTCTTAAAGCTAAACATGTATCTTTCTCTACACTTTAGCGGTCCGCCCAGGTCCCGCCAGTGCTGGTTCTGGTTCTGGTTTAGTTTCAGTTTCAGTTTCAGTTTCAGTTTCAGTTTCAGTTTCAGTTTCTGCGTAGCAAAAATACAGCTTCAAAACCTTTGCACATTTATGCACTTTTCGTGACTTCAATGACT
The DNA here is from genome assembly GCF_003097195.1 of Klebsiella sp. GL120222-02. Lineage (NCBI taxonomy): Bacteria > Pseudomonadati > Pseudomonadota > Gammaproteobacteria > Enterobacterales > Enterobacteriaceae > Klebsiella > Klebsiella sp. GL120222-02. The sequence goes on along the minus strand of NZ_QEQO01000007.1, from coordinate 247,476 downwards.
TTATTGTCTACTAACAAAGCGAATTGGCTTAATATCTTCACTACTTAACCTTGTCGACTCCATAAAATATATATTCAACATCACTAATTTTTCTTACCACTACATTTTTATCATCAATGATAAATACAAAGTCTTTTGTTAAAGCTAGCATTTTATGCGATGAACGCAGATCACCATTTTTTGTTATAACTTGTGCTTTAACTGTATTCTCATCTCTATATGCATTCATAATAGGTATGTAAAGTATTGACATAACTATTTGAAATGGTATCGGGGACATAAAAAACAAAAAAATAGCATGTTTTATCTTTTTTTTCCTTTGAATATTCCTCACAAAAGAAAACAATGATATCGCTGAAGAAAAAAGCGCAACAAAAATTGCATACAATGCTCCTACAAGATAGTTCTTTTGCTCATATGACAAGCCATCAATATTAAGAATCGGCATCACTAAAAAACTCGACAAAGTATAAAAAAACAACAATAAAACAGACCAAGCTAGGTAATAACTTGTACTCACATCTTTATATATTTTTTTTAGAAACCTGAAGACACCCAATGCCTTTCTCTTGATCAAATACAACAAGAAAAAAAAGAAAAACATAATACAATTAACTGTCACAAGCGTAAAAACGAGTAAGGGAACGGATCTCTGAAGCCCGTCAATATATGAGAAGTAATCATAAAAATTTATTCCAAAGTATTTCCAATAAGCATAATTATACAAATAACAGTACAAACCAATTGCCAAAGTTATTACCGCCACCCATTCTGTTATTTTAAAATTTTTACTTTCCATCTGGAATATACCTCCTCTATAAAATAGCTGTAATCAATATTATTTATTTAATGTGAAACTTACGAACATTACTCTTCCAAGGAGCTTTGGGCTACCATTATTGTCATCCTCTCTGCGGAAGGTAAAGAGGCAAACGTTCCCTTCCAGCGCTGCGCTTTTCGCTTAATCCGATAACGGTCATTTTAGTCCTTACCGGCGAATGCATGCGAGTACGTGGTATCCTCCTAGTACTTCATCCAGATCTTCTCCGTTCGCACTCCGCCGCGTGTCATTGCCTGAAATTCCTTGCTGCGCTAGCCCGGTAAGGCGTTGTCATAAACCGAAGGGGGATTGCCCGATACGATTACACTCACATTTTCAGGCATCGAGCAAAAGCAATGCAGCAGACGGCAATGATCGCCAACTGTGTTTTCATGCTGATAGCCCGCGGAGCTGCTGCGCTTTTCATGGAGATAAGGCGGATCAGAATAAATTAAGACGCGGCCGGCAGAGACGTAATCGAAACAACACAAGAACTCGACGGCATCGCCAGCATCAATAAACAGGGTGTCCGCCAGTCTATCCAGAAAATCAGGGTTGCCCTGATTAAACGCCTCGACGGTTTCCGGGTCAATATCGATCCCCCAATTATGCAGCGCTGGTAGCTTGCGCAGCATCACAGCGCCGCCGCCCAAGTGCATTTCAATGTAGGTATCATGCGGCGGCATTTCGGCAATGATTTTTTTATAAACACCGCTGGCCACTTTGCTTCCCAGATAGCTCATATTCGCCAAGCCTCAAAAAATAGCTCTGCAGCACCGCCAAGAATGACGGTACTCGATAGAATATCCAGCATGGTTATTTCTGGCGGTAGCGATGACTTACACCCAACCGGCTCAACCAGCTATTAATCTGCGTTTCTGCTGAAACCGGGATCTTACCTTTTACTCGGATCAAATCACCGGCACTGGTTGCGATGTAAAAGTGACTACCCAGCCGCACGCGATGACTGGCCATCAAGGCCAAAAGTTCTCCGGTACCCAAATCGAAGCCAACCGAACTTGCAAAATCACGGAGTTTTTCTGCCTGCGGTGAAAGCACCGGCATCTCCCACTCCGACGAAAGTCTCCACATCTGCCTTTTCTCCTTCTCTTCTGCTGCCTTCGCGCTAAGCCTGCGGCCAACATCTCTCTTTTCCTGTCTCGTCATCGCGTCAAAATCGATCATGCGATCCTCTCCGTCACCACCTGCGCCCGGGACGGGCGTACAGTTATTGACAGAACTCCGAGGGGCCGCTGCGCGGCCTTCTAAGGTCAAATTCTCGCCCGACGACGGCTTACACTTCGGAACAATTTTGTAATCAGCGGTGCGGGTAAAAATGATAGATTCACGGATTGTGAAGGGGCAATAGACGCCGGTGATTTTGGCGACCGTGTCACCATAATCATTGCCATCCTCGGTATATTCGTAATTGAGACGTACGCGCACACAGTCGCGAGATACCAACGGGCCGCCCTGGGCGTGGTTGTAGCCCGGCCAGTCCGACGCGTCAGCAGCTGCGCGGGCCTCTTCGATCTCGGGATGCAAAACCAGCTCGCGATTACCTAACCGGCGCAGCTCGCGCCAGGTAGTAACTGGCGCACCGCCGATCTGTTGAAACTGGCGGATATTCCAGCGCGATGCCCACGCACGCACGCGCTTTGCCATCTCTTTAACAGGCTGGCCAGATTCGTCGTCTAACTCGCCGTCCATGCCGTAGCCGTCGATATTTTTAGAGATGTACTTCGCGATATAGCCCGTTGCAGAGCCAAATTTTTCATCAATCGGCGTAACGGTAAACCGGTGCTCCTGCGCGCCCGGCTCGTTGCCGTCCTCTTTCAGGGCGTGCTTGCGGAAAACCGCCGTTGCAAACTCCACCTCTTCCGGGTGGAGAAACAGCAACAGATGCCAGTGTGGCGTTCCATCATGGTGCGGTTCAGCAACGCGAAAACCGAATGCGCGGATCCCCTCGCGTCCCCATTTCGCACGGACACGCGCCCACACTTTGCAGAGGTATTTCTGCGTCTGGCGCGGGCTGGCGTCGCGATATTTATCGTTGCGCCTGCCTGATTTTACGTGCGTGGAGTGATATCGAGACGGCGCAGTCAGCGTATAGAACATGCCAACCAGTCCCATTTCTTTTGCCATATCCTCAAAACCGCGCATGCGCACCATCAGCTCGGCGCGGGCGTTTTTGGGGTTGGATGTGCTGCTCATAACTTTATCAAGCAGCGAAGTGCGCTCGCCGGTGTCCTGGTCTTCCAGCTCCATGGCCTGAAGAAATTCAAAGTTTGCCTTTTTCTGGGCTATCCATTCTTTGAAGCAGGGATCTGAGCAGTACGGCGACGCCACTTTACTGACGTAGCCTGCGGCGATCATGAGGTGCTCACGCCAGCGATCATGTATCCGGCGGATTTTCCCTAACCACCACTTTTCTGACTGAAGGCGGGCAACAGCACGCAGGGCCTCTTCGGCTTCCAGCTCCTCTTCGCAATACCGGCCCCATGCAGGGATCGCGATATTGAGCGTCGTCGCCTTGCTAGCGATGTAGCCGTAAGCGTAAAGCGTGGAAAACTCCACATCGGCGTTTTTCTCGTACTGGAAATCAAACTCGCGCATAAACTCGCTTTTCATCAGATTTGCAAGCTTATAGGCCAGTCGTTTCAGGCGCTTTTTATCCGCCCAGGGCAATAGGTGAAAGTCATCACGAAGGGGAACAAGGATCGCCGGGAGCGCGCTTTGTGGCAAGTATTGGGCGTTAACCGCATCGACACGGCGTAACACATGGCGCTCAAACGTGCTGAACAGCCAGCGCACGGCCTCTTTTGGGTCCTGGTGCTCGAGGGATTCCAGGCGCAAAGAGAATCGCTTACGGATAAACGCTGGCAGAGCCTGAACCCGACGGCGCAGGTAGTGAGCGCGGCCTTTACGATCGAATGCTTCCCGCGCGGCACCCTCACGCGGGCGCATGGGGGTGTGATAGACCGTATCGACCAAATCCGCATAAGCGAGCGTCTTCCGCTCGCCTTCCGGGTTAAGATACTCAATTGCGGAATCTGCGGCGTCGCCGGGGTTAATGGCCTGTCGTTTGGCGTTCCAGTTCCATGCTAAAGCGGTAGTATCAGACATCATCCACCGCTTCCGCATTTTTTATGCTGACGGTCTTTGCTTCCCTCAGTGCATCCACTGCCCCCTGGATGTATTCAGGTGATCGGTTCATTTGTGGTATTCCTTGTTGTAGGTTTCGTGGGTCATAAGTCGCCACTGCTGGCCACCGTTCTTAGTGAGAAAGCGCCAGCGGCGGCCGATGCGAATTACGAGATAGGCATGCGGTTTAACGCGGGAAAAGTTGCGCTGACCGCGGGCGAAGCATTTCAGGGCGGCTAACGCCCTGTTGCAGACTGGCAGCGGTGCGCTACAAATGACGGAGAGACGCGGATGCATGGCGGACCTCACAGCGATTCAATGTGCGGAGAAGTCAAGCGCTGCCAGATCTCGCAAACTTGCTCGGCCTGATATCGCGCATCAGTCATGGTGTAACGCACCAGAGCGCGGCGCGCGTGGGGCGCGTAGCCGGTAGCAGCAGCGAGATCGAGAAGGGAGCGAATGCAGCGGAATTTTGTACCTTCGGGGAAGATTCCAGGAACTTCTGCGCGCTCAACTGCATACTGCAGTGAAACCAGCTTTTCCGGGGTATCCTTGAACCACACAAATAAACTATCGAACCGATGCTCGGTGTTGTCGGCAATAAAGCCCGCCAGGTCGCACATCACACCTTCTTCGGACTCTGTGGCACTCATTAATTCAGCGCGCCAGTGGGAATCCTTTTTCATCCACTCAAAAGCTGTATCAACGCTGACCAGGCCTGTCGCTATCCGGATATTGATTGGAGAGTAAAAGCTTTTCCCAATCTGACCCGTTGACGGCTCAAAGAACACGGCCTCGATAGCGAGCAAAGGTGAAGACTCTTTCTCGTTGATGATTATCAAATCGACCATTAAATGATTCATTATTTATTGCCCTCGCTGATTGTTAATTCGCGGCTATCAATCCACCGCTCGACTGATAAATAAATATCTTCCGGAGTAGCATTTTCCTTTTTCAGCTGGTCGACAAAAATACGCAGCAGGCCCAGCAGATGAGCGCGTTCATGCTTCCGCGCGTTGGTGCTGATTTCCACAAACTCTGGATCGCTTATTCCGCCATCCAGCTTTATTGACTTGATCGGCATACAACCTCCTAAAAAAGGCAAAAAGAATCCCCGACAAAATAAATGCCGTTATTTTTAACGTCGATTAATTAGTGGTTGGGTCGCGGTTTTCTTTTAATCTGTTTGAATAACCTTTCGTGCCAGTAATACAAAAAGTCGATAAACGTCATTCGCGCACGCTCATGATTACCGCGAATTGTTTTCTCCAGACCGTAAATAATTAAATCTATCGACGGGCTGTCAGCGGTGACATAGACGCGAGCGCCGTTCTTCAGGTGAACGGTGAAGCCCTGCTCTGCGCTTTCCACCGCTTCGCGTATCAGCATTTCACGTTCCCACGATGTTTTCTCTTCGGTAAACATGGCGGACTCCAATGATTAATAGAGGCGTGGGCGCTTCATCTGCGCTGACACCGTGGCCGACTGTTTCAGCTGCTGAAGCATTTCTGGTGTAACTTCCACTGTTACCGCCAGCGGCTTAAAAAACATCACTGTCTTGCTTGCTGCTTCCGGTTGCTCAGCATCCATAGATGACAGGTCGTATGGCTTCGGGATATCGCCATTAGTGATCGAGATAATGATGTTGCGGAGTTCTTCCAGTGTGGTTTCATCGTTTTCGCCCTGGAGCATGGCGAAGTGATAAAGGTGGGATACGCCGTGGCGTAAAAGTTGATGTGAATAATCGTGGTTCCATTCCAGAAACTCTTTATTGAAATGGAAGCATTGCAGTAGTGAGTTAATTTTGTCGGCGTATTCTCTTTTCATTTTCGACCTCGGCTAATTAATGAATAATGAAGCGGCTGTTATTAATAATCCGGTCTATCGTTTTACGTGCTTCCGATAACGCAAAATCAATCCCGAAAGAATCACCGTCTTTCATGATTTGATAACGCTTCTTGCCTACCCTGCGCGGTAATACGCGAATGGTGAAGCCGCAACAAATCCCGGCGTGCTTATTTATCCAGGTGACTTTAGGCAAGTTATCTCGCGTAATTCCGCTCCCTTTCTGCATGACTATCCCCTTTAGTTCATTGACTCAACAAAGCGTTCAGCTTTGTAGCGGGCGTTCATGTAGATGGCGAGCAAGTTTACTTCCCGCTTTGCTCGTGGGCGCGCCTGGATGATCGGTAAGCGGCCATCATCTGCGCGGTGCTGAACTGCTTTCAGCGTCAAACCGGTACGTTTTGCATAGTCGGCCAGGGACTCAGAAACACGATCGCCGAATGGGTAATCCCCCGGCAAATCCCTGATTTCAGGTGGCGTGGTAGCTCTTCTTGCGTTTCTTGCCATGTGTTATCCTGCCTTGTTTGGGTAGTTTGGGGTTTTATTGGTTCATTAACATGAACCAACTTTAGATCATAGGAATGAACCATGTCAAGCGAGCTAAGCGAGAAACTAAAGCTGATTAGGGAAGCTGAAAATTTAAGCCAGGCAAAATTTGCCGATTTAACAGGTATTTCCATAAGCACAATTAAGAAATATGAGGTTGGGATAATGGAGCCTGGTGGGGTAACACTGAGAAAAATCACAACTCACGAGGTCTTCAAAAAGTACACCTTGTGGCTAATGAGCGATGAAACCAATGAAGCATCCGGCCAGATAGCTCCGGCTCTCTCCCCTGATGGGCAAAACGGAACATTGAGCCGCCGAAGCGCGAAGAAGGTTGGCTAACTGCTTTAAATATAATGGAAAGATGGGGTAAGGGTGGGATCTATCATGAGAGGGGGATTTTCTGGTGAGCATTAAGTCTCTTAAAGATGGCTACATGGTTGACATGCGCCCGCAGGGTCGCGAAGGCCGTCGTATACGAAAAAAATTCGCCACTAAATCCGAAGCCCAGCAGTATGAGCGGTGGATCTTGTCTTCGCAGCATAACAAGGGCTGGCTAGACAAAGCTCCGGACAAGCGCCCATTCTCCGAACTCATCGAGTTATGGTGGCGCATCAAAGGCCAGACCATGAAATCAGGCGAAAGCACACGGCGTAAGCTTGAGCGTGTTAATGAGGCGATGGGCTTCCCCGCCACCGACAAGGTAAATAAAAACACCTGGGCTGATTATCGCGCTGGCCGGTACGCCGCAGGCATAAAGGCCAAGACGCTCAATCGCGAACAGGAAACGCTTTCTTCTCTGTTCGGTACGCTCATTGAGACCGGGAATTATCACCACGAAAACCCCTTTAAAGGCGTCTCACCGCTAAAAGTACACGCGCATGAAATGGGCTACCTGCTGAAGTCGCAGATTAACCAGCTTTTGACTACCCTGCCCGAGCCGGAAAACCTCGCGGCGCGATTAAGTCTGGCGACCGGCGCCCGCTGGGGTGAGGTCGTTAAACTAAGGCGAACACATCTTGCTCATTCAAAGGCGATATTTATTAACACCAAGAACAGCAAAAACAGAACCGTGCCTGTTAGTAATACGCTGTTTGAGGAGCTATGCGAGCGGGGAATGGGCGATATTTTTGCGGACGTGGATTACGAGCTGCTGCGCCGGACGATCAAGCAGGTTGCCCCGGACCTACCGGACGGCCAGGGGGTTCACGTTCTGCGGCATACCTTCGCCAGTCATTTCATGATGAACGGCGGCAATATTCTGACCCTGCAAAAAATACTGGGTCATTCGAACATACAGCAAACAATGGTTTACGCACATCTTGCGCCTGATTACTTACAAGATGCTGTGCGGTTTAACCCTCTGGAGAACTAACCGTTGAAACTAGACGATTTTCCGCCCTTTACTGATCGCGAGCTGACCCTAACCGAGCATGAGCTTACGAAAATTTTGCAGCAAATTACACCGGTATAGGGTATGACTGGCAATCAGCAGAGCATCATCAACAATGATGCTTGTGCATTATAATGGCGAAAAAGACGCTACCGAGTGGCCAGATGAAAATCATTATCGTTATACAGCATGTAACAGCCATGATAACGCTGGTTTCCTCAGGGCCGGAACTCCATTCCGGCTCTTCGCGCATTTCACTCTGGCTAGCGTTTTAGACGATTTCAAATCACCATGAAGGACAGTAATTGGATGAATGTAAAAATTCAAAAAATTCAGATAATTCAAATAAATATATACAATTTCAATGCATTTCCTCATGACCGAATTAGAGGACTAATCAGTGAGCTCAACGTTCACTATGAGAAAATAAATAACTACCTTGAGGCGAAGGTTTCGGGGGAAACACTAAATGTAGAAGTTATTAACTCCCTAGCAAAGTTAAAGGAAATTGACAGGCTTGCGCCATTACTAATTGATAGAAATCGTCATGTTAATGACTTTAAGTTGGGTGTGGATCTACTGAACTCTGTTATTGCACTTCTCGGAACAGATGCTGGGCATCAAAGCACTAAAAGTAATCTTTTGACTTTAGGCCGGTCTCTTCTCGGTAAGCTTTACAGCATTTCTTATGACGAGCTGCTTGATTCTGCTTTACGATATCAGTGGTTAAAAAGTAAAAATTTGGTTAAAAGCCACAACATCACTCGCTGGAGAACTAATAATGGCGACTATAATTCAGCTAGAATTAAGTTTGAGCCTTCAGATTTTGAGCTAGATGATTATTTTACTAGAAATCAACAAAGAATTTTTGAGTATATGGTTTTTGAAATGACTCCAGACAAACAAGAAAGCGATCCATTTTCAAATTTGCAACATGTTGATTTCTATCATTATCATACGTTATTAAGCCAGTTTGAAAAAAAACAAGGGTAGGCAAGGTATACACCTAGCTTTACGCTGTTACAAGCGTAAAGCCCGCTGTTCGCTCGAAGCAGGCTGTCAAATTTGATTGTGTGCTGCCAGTACAAACGATGCACTTAATGCGAATAGTCCCGATTGGTATCGGGGCTATTTTGTCTTCTGGGGCGATCCACAAAGTGTCCACGCCCGCCGAGTTAGGGCGGGTTTTGGTGGGTAGATTGAGGTTATCGAAAAGCCAGAATTTCAGTAACTTATTGAAATACTGGCATATGTGATCGGCGGAGTGATCCGCCCCGGAATAGGTTACAGGGTCACAACCGGCACCCGCGGCGCCAGGGCGCACATCAGCTCATAGCCGACGGTGCCGCTGCTGGCCGCCACGTCGTCGATTTTAATCTCTTTGCCCCACAGCTCGACCGGCGCGCCGATCCCGGCCTGCGGACAAGGCGTTAAATCGACCGCCAGCATATCCATCGATACGCGTCCAACGGTAGTGGTGCGTACGCCATCCACCAGCACCGGCGTGCCGCTCGGCGCCACCCGCGGATAGCCATCGGCATAGCCGCAGGCGACGATGCCGATCCGCTGCTCCTGGCTGGTGCGGTACAGGCCGCCATAGCCAATCGCCTCGCCGGGGCGCAGGTTCTGCACGCCGATGATTTCGCTGCGCAGCGTCATGACCGGCTTCAGCCCGGTGTTCGCGATGTCCTGCCACTGCCCGGAAGGCGACGCACCATACAACACGATGCCCGGACGCACCCAGTCAAAATGCGCTTCCGGATGCCAGAGGGTCGCCGCCGAGTTGGCCAGCGAGCGCGGGCAATTCAGCCCCTCCGCCGCCTGTTCAATACGGCGCATCGGCTCGACAATCCCCTGCGGGTTCTCCGCCTCCGCGAAGTGCGACATCAGCGTCATCTCGCCGACGTTGCTTATCGCCCGCAGCTGCTGCCAGACGGTATGCACCCGCTCCGGCATAAAGCCCAGCCGGTTCATACCGCTGTTCACCTTGAGATAGATATCCAGCGGCGCGCGCAGCTTCGCCTGCTGCAGCGCCTTAATCTGCCAGTTGCTGTGGACGCTGGTGGTTAAGCGATATTGATCGAGCACCGCCAGCTCATCGGCATGGAAGAAGCCCTCCAGCAGCAGGATCGGACCTTTCCAGCCCTGCTCGCGCAGCAGGATCGCCTCTTCCAGGTTGAGCAAGGCGAAACCATCCGCCCCGCTTAACGCACTCCATACGCGCGCCACGCCGTGGCCGTAGGCGTTGGCCTTGACCACCGCCCACAGGCGCGACCCAGGGGCCGCGCGACGCACTATCTGTAAATTCTGCCGCAAGGCCAGCAGGTCGATGCTGGCCACTACCGGACGGGTCATGCAAGCTCCTTAGTTGTGTGCGCCATGCAGATGCTGCGGACGCGCCGGGGTGAACCCGGGGCTGTAGCGGGCGACCGCCAGATCGTCGTAAGGGATCGCCGGCGTGCGCCCGGAGATCAGATCGCTGATAAGCTGCCCGGAGCCGCAGGCCATGGTCCAGCCAAGCGTGCCGTGGCCGGTGTTGAGCCACAGATTTTTATACGCCGTGCGGCCGACCACCGGCGTGCCGTCCGGTGTCATCGGCCGCAGGCCGGTCCAGAACGTCGCCTGCTCCACGTGGCCGCCGCGCGGGAACAGATCGCGCACCACCATCTCCAGGGTTTCGCGACGCGGCTGCAGCAGCGCTTTGTTAAAACCGACAATCTCGGCCATGCCGCCGACGCGAATGCGCTGATCGAAGCGGGTAATAGCGATTTTGTATGTTTCATCAAGGATAGTGGAAACCGGCGCGCCGTCCTCCTGGGCAATCGGAATGGTCAATGAGTAGCCTTTCAGGGGATAGACCGGTATATCCACCAGCCCTTTAAGCATCGCCGTTGAGTAGGAGCCGAAGGCCATCACATAGGCATCGCCCTTGATAATCTCATCGCCGCATTTCACCCCGGCAATGCGATCGCCCTCCTGTAGCAGGGCGTCCACTGCGGTGTTGAAGCGGAAAGTGACCCCGGCCTGTTCCGCCATTGCCGCCAGCCGGGTGGTAAACAGCTGGCAGTCGCCGGTTTCATCATTGGGCAGGCGCAGGCCGCCGGTCAGTTTATGGCTGACTTCCGCCAGCGCCGGCTCCACCTCCGCCAGCCGCTTCGCTTCCAGCAGCTGGTACGGCACGCCGGCGTCTTCCAGCACCGCGATGTCGCGGGTGGCATTTTCATACTGTTTGGCGGTCCGGAACAGCTGCAGCGTCCCGCCCTGACGCCCTTCATACTGAATGCCGGTGGTGTCGCGCAGCGCTTTCAGGCAGTCGCGGCTGTACTCCGCCAGGCGCACCATACGGCCTTTGTTCTCCATATAGTGGCGGGTGTCGCAGTTACGCAGCATCTGCCACATCCACTTCAGCTGGAACGACGTGCCGTCAAGACCGATCGCCAGCGGCGCATGGCGCTGAAACATCCATTTGATCGCCTTCAGCGGCACCCCCGGCGCCGCCCAGGGCGCCGCATAGCCGGGAGAAATCTGTCCGGCGTTGGCCGCGCTGGTCTCCTCTGCCGGACCAGGCTGACGGTCGATAACCGTCACCTCATGACCCGCCTGACTCAAATACCACGCGCTGGCTACCCCAACCACCCCACTTCCCAGTATGACGACACGCATAGCGACTCCGTAACAGTTAAAGAACAATCATCTAATTACAAATTGATAACTCAGTTGAAAATATTATTCAACATACGCTTTATTTATGGTGACTTAACTCACAGCAAACCGCACCAGCCCTGCGCTTCGAGATTTACGATCTCATGCTGCGCTTTATTTTTACCCAGCATTAAATTCTGTAAATAAGCGCAAAAAACGGCTTTGAGATGGGGAAATCGCGAAGAAAAGAAATTGTCTGACGATACAGTTTGCCATCCGGTGTTCTATGCTTGTTTAGAGGTTTTCCGTTCAGAGAAAACCAACAACAACGAGGGCGCGCTAATGGCTACGATTGACTCCATGAACAGGGACACCACCCGTTTAAGCGATGGACCCGACTGGACGTTCGAGTTACTGGAGACCTACCTGGCCGAAGTGGACCGGGTCGCCAAGCTCTATCGTCTTGATACCTACCCGCACCAGATCGAAGTCATTACTTCCGAGCAGATGATGGACGCCTACTCCAGCGTCGGCATGCCCATCAACTATCCGCACTGGTCGTTCGGCAAGAAATTCATTGAGACCGAGCAGGCCTATAAGCACGGCCAGCAGGGCCTGGCGTATGAGATAGTCATCAACTCCAACCCCTGTATCGCCTACCTGATGGAAGAAAACACCATCACCATGCAGGCGCTGGTCATGGCGCACGCCTGCTATGGGCACAACTCATTCTTTAAAAATAACTATCTGTTTCGCAGCTGGACCGACGCCAGCTCGATCATCGATTACCTGATCTTCGCCCGCAAATACATTACCGAGTGTGAAGAGCGCTATGGTGTCGACGAAGTGGAGAAACTCCTCGACTCCTGCCACGCGCTGATGAACTACGGCGTCGACCGCTATAAACGTCCGCAAAAAATCTCCTTGCAGGAGGAGAAAGCGCGGCAGAAAAGCCGGGAAGAGTATCTGCAAAGCCAGGTGAATATGCTGTGGCGCACCCTGCCGAAGCGCGAGGAAGAAAAAGCGATTGAGTCCGCCCGTCGCTACCCTTCCGAACCGCAGGAGAACCTGCTGTACTTTATGGAGAAGAACGCCCCGCTGCTCGAATCGTGGCAGCGCGAGATCCTGCGCATCGTGCGTAAAGTCAGCCAGTATTTCTACCCGCAGAAACAGACCCAGGTGATGAACGAGGGGTGGGCCACCTTCTGGCACTACACCATCCTCAACCATCTCTATGATGAAGGGAAAGTGACGGAGCGCTTTATGCTGGAGTTTCTCCATAGTCACACTAACGTGGTGTTCCAGCCGCCGTACAACAGTCCGTGGTATAGCGGGATTAACCCCTACGCGCTGGGCTTCGCCATGTTCCAGGACATCAAGCGCATCTGTCAGTCGCCCACCGAAGAGGACAAGTACTGGTTCCCGGATATCGCCGGCTCTGACTGGCTGGAAACATTGCATTTCGCGATGCGTGATTTCAAGGACGAGAGCTTTATCAGCCAGTTCCTGTCGCCGAAGATCATGCGCGATTTCCGCTTCTTTACCGTGCTCGACGACGATCACAACAATTATCTCGAGATCTCGGCGATCCACAACGAAGAGGGCTATCGCGAGATCCGCAACAAGCTCTCGGCGCAGTATAACCTCAGCAATCTTGAGCCGAACATCCAGGTATGGAACGTTGACCTGCGCGGCGACCGCTCGCTGACCTTGCGCTATGTGCCACACAACCGCGTCCCGCTGGACAAAGGCCGGCGCGAAGTGCTGAAACATGTGCATCGTCTGTGGGGATTCGATGTGCTGCTGGAGCAGCAGAACGCCGACGGCAGCATTGAGCTGCTGGACCGCTGCCCGGCACGCCCGAACGCGCTATAACATTGCGGGACGATGAAAACGACGAAGGGGGCCACTGGCCCCCTTATTGTGTTTATCGATCGCCAATATCCGGCTTAACGCATATTCATGGCTAAATCGCCGGGCAGCGATTTCTGCATCCGGTGCCAGATCTCCCCGCTGTCATGACCGTAGCGACGGACCAGCTCATACACCTGATCGTGCAGACCGCCTTCGCACACCTTCGCCAGCTGATGATAAAACCCCAGCGCCAGGCTGCGCGCTTCCGGGCTGGAGAAATAGTGGCGGCCGATGCGGGTATACAGCCCCTTCATGCCGTTGAGGATCAGACCGTAAATCGGGTTGCCGGAGGCAAACGCCAGACCGCGGAAGATATTGTAATCGAGGTCGGCAAAGGCGTCGGCGTGATCTTCCACTTCCCGGGCGCTGTCCAGTACCGCCAGCGCTTTATCCGGATGCTGACGGAACGCGGTGCGAATAAAAATCGTGGAAATATTGGTGCGTACGGAGAGCAGGTTATCAATCAGCTGCGGCACGCTGTCGTGATCGAGGCGCGCCAGCGTTTCGAGAATATTCAGCCCGGAGGTCTCCCAGAAGTTATTCACTTTGGTGGGCTTGCCATGCTGAATGGTCAACCAGCCGTCACGCGCCAGACGCTGCAACACTTCGCGCAGAGTGGTGCGGGTGACACCGATCAGCTCAGAAAGCTCGCGTTCAGCGGGGAGAATCGATCCAGGTGGGAAGCGGTTATTCCAGATGCTCTCAATGATATACTCTTCCGCGAAACCCGCAGGGCTCTGCGCCTTAATGACCATAATAATATTTCCATTACACATTGTTGCAATTGCACTCATCATACCAGAGCCGCTATAGCGCAGATAGCATCGCAAGTGAATTAAAAAGGGATCGCTGTTTCATTTTCCGTTTTTACTTTGCGCTTTTCCTTATCTCCCGTCACCGCCGCCGCGGTGCGAAGAAAGTTGCTTCTCATTTTGCTCAACTGATACTCTTGCCAATAGTTACGCACAAAATCATGTACTAATTGACGGGGAAGGATTCTGTCGTGGAAATTTCATATGGCCGCGCGCTGTGGCGCAATTTTCTTGGCCAGTCGCCGGACTGGTACAAGCTGGCATTAATCATTTTCTTAATCGTAAACCCGCTGGTGTTTGCCGTGGCGCCGTTTGTCGCCGGCTGGCTGCTGGTGGTTGAGTTTATCTTTACCCTCGCCATGGCGCTGAAGTGCTATCCGCTGCTGCCGGGCGGCCTGCTGGCCATTGAGGCGCTGCTGATCGGCATGACCAGCCCGGCGCATGTGCGGGAAGAGATCGCCGGCAACCTTGAAGTGCTGCTCCTGCTGATCTTCATGGTCGCGGGCATCTACTTTATGAAACAACTGCTGCTGTTCGTCTTCACGCGCCTGCTGCTGGGGATCCGCAGCAAGATGCTGCTGTCGCTGGCCTTCTGCCTGGCGGCCGCTTTCCTCTCCGCCTTTCTCGATGCGCTTACCGTGGTGGCGGTGGTGATTAGCGTCGCCGTTGGGTTCTACGGCATCTACCACCGCGTCGCTTCAGCTCGCCCTGATGATAACGATCTGCTGGACGACAGCCATATCGAGCAGCACTACCGCGAGGTGCTGGAGCAATTCCGCGGCTTTCTGCGCAGCCTGATGATGCACGCCGGCGTCGGGACCGCCCTCGGCGGAGTCATGACCATGGTTGGCGAACCGCAAAACCTGATTATCGCCAAAGCGGCGGGCTGGCATTTTGGCGAGTTCTTTATCCGCATGGCGCCCGTCACCGTGCCGGTGATGGTGTGTGGGCTGTTGACCTGCCTGCTGGTCGAAAAGTATCGCCTGTTTGGCTACGGCGAACCGCTGCCGCCCACGGTACGGAAGGTGCTGCAGGACTTTGACGACCGCAGCCGCGCCCAGCGCAGCCGTCAGGAGCAGCTGCGGCTGCTGGCCCAGGCGGTGATTGGTGTCTGGCTGATCGTCGCCCTCGCCTTTCATCTGGCCGAAGTCGGGCTCATTGGCCTGTCGGTGATCATCCTCGCCACCACGTTTTCCGGGGTGACCGATGAGCACGCCATTGGCAAGGCGTTCACCGAGGCGCTGCCCTTCACCGCGCTGCTGACGGTGTTCTTTGCCATTGTGGCGGTGATCATCGACCAGCAGCTGTTCACCCCGGTCATTGAGTTTGTGCTGCAGGCCTCGCCGCACGCGCAGCTGTCGCTCTTTTACCTGTTTAACGGCCTGCTGTCGTCCATTTCGGATAACGTTTTTGTCGGCACGGTCTACATTAACGAAGCGAAAACCGCCCTCGAACATGGCGTTATCAGCCTGCCGCAGTTTGAGATGCTGGCGGTGGCGATCAATACCGGCACCAACCTGCCGTCGGTCGCCACCCCCAACGGCCAGGCGGCATTCCTGTTCCTGCTGACCTCCGCGCTGGCGCCGCTTATCCGACTCTCCTATGGCCGCATGGTATGGATGGCGCTGCCCTACACTCTCGTACTGACGCTGGTCGGCCTGCTGTGCGTCGAGTTCACCTTGATGCCGGTCACCAACTGGCTACTGGCGCACGGCTGGGTGACCACGCCCACGCTGCCCTGACCCGATCCTGGCCCGGATTCATCCGGGCCATTCAATAACCCGTTACGTAATATTTTCTGCCGGGCCGCTGGCGTCGGTTCGGTTTTCGTTTACACTGCCATGATTTAGCATCTTCCAGGGAAATGATTATGTTGCAATATTTAAACCAGTGCTCAAGGGGACGCGGTGCCTGGCTCCTGATGGCATTAACCGCTTTTATTCTCGAACTCGTTGCGCTGTGGTTCCAGCATGTGATGCTGCTGCAGCCGTGTGTGATGTGTATTTACGAACGCTGCGCGCTGTTCGGCATCATGGGCGCGGGGCTGGTCGGCGCCATCGCCCCCAAAACGCCGCTGCGCTATGTCGCCATGGTGATCTGGTTGTACAGCTCAATACGTGGACTGCAGCTGGCGTGGGAGCATACGATGATCCAGCTGCACCCTTCGCCGTTCCAGACCTGTGATTTCGCCGCCCGCTTCCCAACCTGGCTGCCGCTGGATAAATGGCTGCCGCAGGTTTTCGTCGCGTCCGGCGACTGTTCAGTGCGTCAGTGGCAATTTCTGTCGCTGGAGATGCCGCAATGGCTGGTCGGTATTTTTGCTGCCTATCTGCTGGTCGCCATCCTGGTGATCATTGCTCAGCCTTTCAAAGCGAAAAAACGCGATCTGTTTGGCCGCTAAGCCGCTGCGAGTACCGCACACAATGAAACGCCCTGCGGGGCGTTTTTTTATGTCTGCTGCGCATCGTTGCATCGTTTCCTGCCTGTGGTTGACCACAGCCCCTAAAAGGTGCATATTAAATACATCTTTTAAAGCCCCACAGGAGCTCACATGTCATCTTTACTGATCCCCGCAGACTGGAAAGTTAAACGCTCCACCCCGTTCTTTACTAAAGAGAATGTCCCCGCCGCCCTGCTGAGCCATCACAACACCGCGGCCGGCGTCTTCGGTCAGCTGTGCGTCATGGAGGGAACGGTCACCTATTACGGTTTTGCCAATGCGCAGGCGACGGAGCCGGAAAAGAAAGTGGTCATTCATGCCGGACAGTTTGCCACCAGTCCGCCGCAGTACTGGCACCGCGTCGAACTCAGTGACGACGCCCGCTTCAATATTCACTTCTGGGTGGCCGAAGAAACCGACGGTGAAAACGGGCTGTTTCACGCGAAGAAAGCGTGATCCGGCGCTTAACGCGCCCTGTCAGGCAGATTGAGGATATGATCCTGCCAGTCGACGACGGTGGACTCGGGCACCGCAATATGGCGAACAGAGATGCGTTCGCCATGCATCGCCGCTTTTGAGCCGGTCAGCAGCGGATGCCAGGCCGGCAGCGATTTGCCCTCCGCCAGCAGGCGATAGGCGCAGGTCGGCGGCAGCCATTCGAAGGTTGGCAGGTTTTCGCGGGTAAGCTTGATGCAGTCTGGCTCGTACTCGAAGCGACGTTCGTAGTTACGGCACTGGCAGGTTTTGATATTAAGCTGACGGCAGGCGACGTTGGTGAAGTAGATCTCATCGGTGTCTTCATCCATCAGCTTGTGCAGGCAACACTGGCCGCAGCCGTCACACAGCGATTCCCACTCCGCATCGGTCATTTCATCCAGTGTTTTTTGTTGCCAGAAAGGTTGTTCGCTCATCGGAGTGTCCGTCGTTGCCAGTTAAGGGTGCACCTTATAACCAGTCTGGCACGCCGATGCAAGTTTTGCCGCCCCAAAAGGCGGCAAGCAGCGCTTACAGCACGCGGGTGGTGAGCGACAGGCCGTTGAAGCCAACTTCCAGTTCGTCACCGCTGTGCAGCGGCCCCACCCCTTCCGGGGTGCCGGTGAGGATCACATCCCCGGCTTTGAGGGTAAAGAAGCGCGACATATAGGCGATCAGCGGCACAATCTTATGGATCATGTCGGCTGTGGTTCCCTGCTGGCGCACTTCACCGTTAATCTTCAGGCTTAACGGCGTATTCTGCGGGTCGCCGTGGAACTCAGCGGCCGGGATAAAGCCGGAGATTGGACTGGCGTTATCGAAGCCTTTCGCCTTCTCCCACGGTTGCCCGGCCTTTTTCATCTTAGCCTGCAGGTCGCGCAGGGTGAGATCCAGCGCGACGCCATAGCCGGCGATCCCTTTCTGCACATGCTCTTCCGTCGCCTGACGCAGCGTGCTGCCGATCAGCACCGCCAGCTCGACTTCGTGGTGCACTGAGCCCAGCCCTTCAGGAAGCACCAACGGCTGACGGAGATCGCACAGCGCGGTCTCAGGTTTAATAAACAGCACCGGCTCTTCCGGCGTCGCACTGCCCATTTCCTTGATGTGTTTTGCATAATTACTGCCGACGCAAACCACTTTGCTCACTGGATAATCCAGAAGCGCACCCTGCCAGTTATGATGTTGGTACATTATTTTCCCTCGTGGGTTAATCGGATTGTTTCCCCTGTTCCGCCAGGTGTTTCTTTAGTAGATTTTCAGATGGCGGGGGAAGTTGCAGGTAATAGCCCTGCTCGCTCAACGCCTGTTTCACTTTTTCCAGGTCGGCGTTAACCAGCTTTTTGCGCCCATCCAGCGGCAGCAGCATCGCCATTTGCGGCGTGCCGAAGCCGCGCATTAGCTCGTCAGGAACGCGTGAGAAATCGTCTTTTTTTTCGACGTATAAATAGGTTTGTTCACGTTTAGTACTTCGATAGATCACACAAAACATAGTTTTACTCGGAATTAGACCCGTGGTCACTTGCCTCAATATATGAGTGACTATAACATGCCTTTTAGTCTTCGGAATATCACCGCACTTCTGCGGTTGATAAACAGCAAATTGAGTAAGGCCAGGATGTCAAATACGCCAATCGAACTTAAAGGCAGTAGCTTCACGTTATCTGTCGTTCATTTGCACGATGCAAATCCCGAGGTTATTCGTCAGGCGTTAGAAGACAAAATCGCCCAGGCTCCCGCCTTTTTACGCCATGCGCCGGTGGTGGTGAATATCGCCAGCGTGGAGGAGGAGGTCGAATGGCGCGCCATTAACGAGGCCATCGCCGCGACCGGTTTACGCATTATGGGCGTCAGCGGATGCAAAATCCCGCGCCTGAAAACCGAAATCGATCGCGCCGGGATCCCGTTATTAACCGAAGGGAAAGAGAAAGCCCCTCGTCCGGCACCGTCCGAACCCACCCCTCCGCCGCCGCCAGTTGCTAACCAGATCACAAAAACGCGTTTGATTGATCAGCCGGTACGTTCCGGTCAGCGCATTTATGCGCCACACTGTGATCTTATTGTTACAAATCATGTGAGTGCCGGTGCGGAACTTATCGCTGACGGCAATATCCATGTATATGGCATGATGCGAGGACGCGCGCTGGCAGGCGCCGGTGGCGACAGAGACGCCCAGATATTTTGTACCCACCTTGCGGCGGAGCTGGTCTCCATCGCCGGGGAATATTGGCTGAGCGATAACATCCCGGCCGAATTTTATGGCAAAGCGGCACGCCTGCGTTTAGGTGAAAGCGCTTTGACAGTTCAACCGTTGAATTAATCCCTTTTTAACAAGGAATTTCTATGGCACGCATTATTGTTGTGACTTCGGGTAAAGGGGGCGTTGGCAAGACCACCTCCAGCGCGGCCATCGCTACAGGTTTGGCCCAGAAGGGAAAGAAAACCGTCGTTATCGACTTCGACATCGGCCTGCGTAACCTCGATCTGATTATGGGCTGCGAACGTCGCGTCGTTTATGATTTCGTCAACGTCATCCAGGGCGATGCCACGTTGAACCAGGCGCTGATCAAAGATAAGCGTACGGAAAATCTCTACATTCTCCCGGCCTCTCAGACCCGGGATAAAGACGCCCTGACCCGCGAAGGCGTCGACAAAGTTCTCGAAGAACTGAAGAAAATGGACTTCGATTTCATCGTCTGTGATTCACCGGCAGGTATCGAAACCGGTGCGCTGATGGCGCTCTATTTTGCTGATGAAGCCATCATCACCACCAACCCGGAAGTCTCCTCCGTTCGCGACTCCGACCGTATCCTTGGCATTCTCGCTTCGAAATCCCGTCGTGCGGAAAATGGCGAAGAGCCGATCAAAGAGCATTTACTGCTGACCCGCTACAATCCAGGCCGCGTCAATAAAGGCGATATGCTGAGCATGGAAGACGTGCTGGAAATTCTGCGCATCAACCTGGTGGGCGTGATCCCGGAAGACCAGTCAGTCCTGCGCGCATCCAACCAGGGTGAGCCCGTGATTCTGGATGCCGCGTCGGACGCAGGCAAAGCCTATGCCGATACCGTTGAACGTCTGCTCGGAGAAGAACGCCCTTTCCGCTTCATTGAAGAAGAGAAGAAAGGATTCCTCAAACGCCTGTTCGGAGGATAAATTATGGCTTTACTCGACTTTTTTCTCTCGCGAAAAAAGAACACGGCTAATATTGCGAAAGAACGCCTGCAAATCATCGTCGCCGAGCGTCGCCGCGGCGACGCGGAGCCGCACTACCTGCCACAGTTGCGCAAAGATATTCTGGAAGTGATCTGTAAATACGTGCAGATCGACCCGGAGATGGTCAGCGTGCAGCTAGAGCAGCGGGATGGTGATATTTCGATTCTTGAGCTGAACGTGACCCTACCCGAAACGGAAGAGTCGAAACCCTGACCTGCTGTTCCATCCCGAAAAAAAACCGGCTACGCCCTGCGCTGCCGGTTTTTTAATGGCCTGAACCAGACCGCCCGCTAGCGCGGATAGTCGTTTAACAGCGACTTCAGCCGCCCGGCCATCAGTTCGCCACGCCAGCCGGAAATCAGCTCAGGCTCACCGGCTTGCGTTTTCAACTGCCAGTGCCAGTTCAGCAACTGGTTGATCTGCCGACGCGAGGCCAGCAGTTCCGCGCTCACGCCCTTGTCGGCGCTCACTTCCTGCACCAGCGCTTTAATATCTTTAAAGGCTTTACGGTATCCCGGCATGTCAATGAGGTTCTGCAGCGGCGCCGGCAGGGCCGATTCCGGCAGCGCCTGGGCTTTCTCGACCAGGCTAATCAACGTTTTGCCGTGGAAGCGAATTTCACTGCCGGACAACCCGAGGCTGTCGAGCTCGCCGAGGCTGGTGGGCATATAGCGCGCCACGCTCCACAGATGCTCTTCCCGCACCACAAAGTTCACCGCCAGGTCGCGCTCACGCGCTTTGCGCAGACGCCACTCTGCCAGCAGCTGCAGGCAGCCCAGCTGGCGGGTACGCAGCTGCCAGGCGTTGCCGATGTCGCGCCAGGCCTCGGCCGGGTCGACCACCTCCTGACGGCGCTGCTGCATCAGACGACATTCGTCCAGCGCCGCCGACAGCCAGCCTGCGCGGTCGGTCTCCGCCATTAATTGGCTGGCGATCGGCAACAGGTACCAGACGTCAGCTGCGGCATATTCACACTGACGCTCGGTCAGCGGGCGCGCCAGCCAGTCGGTGCGGGATTCACTTTTATCCAGCGCCACCCCGGAATACTCTTCCACCATAGAGGCAAAGCCCCAGGACATCGGGCGGCCGCAGAACGCCGCCAGGACCTGGGTGTCGATCAGCGGCTGCGGCATCAGGCTGAACGCATTGAGGAAGACTTCTAAATCTTCGCTGCCGGCATGCAGATATTTAGTCACATCCTGGTTGAGCAGCAGCTCGCGCATCGGCGCCCAGTCGCTAATCGTCAAGGGATCGATCAGAGAGACCTGGGTGCCGTCGAACAGCTGCAGCAGGCCCAGCTGCGGATAGTAGGTACGGGTACGGACAAATTCCGTATCCAGAGCGACGGCGGAGGCCGCGCTTGCCGCTTCGCACACAGCGCGCAGGCCATCGTCGGTGGTGATCATCTGATAGTTCAAAGCATACTCTCTTAACTTGCGCCCATAAAAAACGCCGGCGTAGCCGGCGTCAGGCGACTCATTCGTTACTTAGCCTTTATTGTCCACTTTAGCGCGCGCTTCGTCACGCAGTTCTCGCCGCAAAATTTTCCCGACATTGGATTTCGGCAGTTCGTCACGGAATTCCACCAACTTCGGCACTTTGTAGCCGGTGAGATGGCGGCGGCAGAACGTAATCAGCGCCTCTTCGGTTAATGCGGCCTCTTTCTTGACCACGAAAATCTTCACCGCTTCACCGCTGCTGCCGGACGGCACGCCGATGGCCGCCACTTCGAGGACGCCGCTGTGCTGCATAACCACATCTTCGATTTCATTCGGATAGACGTTAAAACCCGACACCAGGATCATATCTTTTTTCCGGTCAACGATGCGCAGGAATCCCTCTTCATCCATCACCGCGATATCCCCGGTGTGCAACCAGCCGTCTTTGATAATCTCATCCGTCGCGTCAGGACGCTGCCAGTAGCCCAGCATCACCTGCGGCCCCTTGATACAGAGCTCGCCCGGCTGACCCGGCGCCACTTCGTTATCGTCGTCGTCCACCAGTTTGGCTTCAGTGGAAGGCACCGGCAGGCCAATGCTGCCGCTGTGGTAGTCGATATCGTGCGGATTGACGCTGACCAGCGGCGAACACTCGGTCAGGCCGTAGCCCTCCAGCAGATATTGTCCGGTCAGTTTTACCCAGCGCTCGGCCACCGCCTGCTGCACCGGCATCCCACCGCCGGCGGAGAGGTGCAGCGAGGAGAAATCAAGCTGCTGGAACTCTTTGTTGTTCAGCAAGGCGTTGAACAGGGTATTGACCCCGGTCATGGCGGTAAAGGGATATTTCGCCAGCTCCTTCACCAGCCCGGGAATGTCGCGTGGGTTGGTGATCAGCAAATTTTGCCCGCCCAGTTCGATAAACAGCAGGCAGTTCATGGTCAGGGCGAAAATGTGATACAGCGGCAGCGCGGTCACCACGAACTCTTTGCCGCGATGCAGCAGCGGGCCGTAGGTGGCATTGACCTGCTCGAGGTTAGCCAGCATGTTGCGGTGGGTCAGCATCGCCCCTTTGGCCACGCCGGTGGTGCCCCCGGTGTACTGCAGAAACGCCAGATCTTCTGGAACGATCTCCGGCTTCACGTACTGCATGCGGTAGCCATGCTGCAGCGCGCTGCGAAACGAGATGGCATCCGGCAGGTGGTACTTCGGCACCAGGCGCTTGATGTACTTGACCACGAAGTTCACCAGCGTGCCTTTGGCGGTGGAGAGCTGGTCGCCCATTCGCGTCAGGATCACGTGCTTAACCTGAGTTTTCGCCACCACTTTTTCCAGGGTATGGGCAAAGTTGGAGACGATGACGATCGCCGCCGCGCCGCTGTCGTTGAGCTGATGCTCCAGTTCACGCGGGGTATACAAGGGGTTGACGTTAACCACGATCATCCCGGCGCGCAGGATGCCAAACAGAGCCACCGGATACTGCAGCAGGTTAGGCATCATCAGGGCCACGCGATCGCCCTTCTGTAATCCTAACCCCTCCTGAAGGTAAGCGGCAAAGGCGCGACTACGCTCTTCCAGCTTACGGTAGGTCATCACTTCACCCATATTGATAAACGCCGGTTGGTCAGCGTAGCGGGTGGTGGCATGCTCAAACAGTTCAACCAGGGATTGATAGCGGTCAGGGTTTATCTCCGCAGGAACATCTGCGGGATAACGGTTTAGCCAAACCTTTTTCACTGCATCACCTCTGAAATAGTTATTCGTCGTCATCACAGCCCCTGGTAAATACATTTTGTTAACATTATATTAACTCAGCGTACCAGTTTATTAATTAGGCAATGAGCAGGTTGCGAAGCGCGTCACTATTTTTTTTCTTATTCGACTGAAAACAAAGAAACAGCGGACCGGCCGCTGTTTCTTTGAACTAACATAAACAACAAAATCATTCGGTTACGACGTTTCTCACCTCAGCAGGGCCGGGGTTGTACCAGCCCCAGCCGCCATAGCCGTAACCCCAGGGGCGCGGACCCAGCATCCACGGATCGATGGGCTGCGGGGGCATCACCACCTGCTGCACCACGTTCCAGCGTTTGTAACCGATGGCGTTCATCAGCATAAATTTATACGGCGTGCTGCCCA
Organism: Klebsiella sp. GL120222-02; assembly: GCF_003097195.1. Lineage (NCBI taxonomy): Bacteria > Pseudomonadati > Pseudomonadota > Gammaproteobacteria > Enterobacterales > Enterobacteriaceae > Klebsiella > Klebsiella sp. GL120222-02. Next base: position 223,658 of record NZ_QEQO01000007.1, on the reverse strand, counting down.
CTTTGCCGTCGACCACGCCGGCAATCGGCCCGACCACGGTGACCAGCTGGCCGCGGTAGTCGACCGGATCGAGGAAGCCGTTAACGTCGGCATAGATCCGCCCACGAGACGGTTCGCCCAGCACAGGCCGTGCGCCGCTGTCCAGCGGTACGGTGGCGATTTCTAAGCGGGTTTTACCCTGCTGGTTCTGCACATTGACCACTTTGCCGCCAAAGCGTGCTTCCTGGCCAACGTACAGCTGCGGGGCGTTCATCACCCGCACTAAATCCTGCTGCGGCGTAGGGCTGGTGCCTTTGATGGCATCCGGCACTGACACGCAGCCGCTTAGCGCAACGGCAACCGCCGCGGCTAACAGCCAGCGAACGCCCTGTTTTTGACCCGCCATGATGCGACTCCTTTTCTCAGTCTTCTTGTTACTGAGATTCACTCGCGGCCTGGAAGTTTCTTCCACGCCACCTCGTTTCGCAAATAAACCGGCTCCGCTTTCTCCACGGCCACGGTTTTCCCCGCCGCCAGCAGGTAACAGGCTAACGGCAGCATATCCTCCGCCGCCGGCAATTCAATTTCGCCGCTGCTTAAGGTCAGTCCGCTCGCTTTCGCCAGATCCGGCCACGCCTGCCAGCCGGTGCCGACGGTGGCCCATTCGCCGGAAAGCTGTGCCAGCCGTTCGGCTACCGCTTCCGGTTTGAGCACCGCTTCCGTCTCTTCGCCATGCCAGACGCCCTGCTCGTCACGCTGGTACTCGGCCCAGTAGACTTCGCCCATTCGCGCGTCAATGGCCGCCAGCACGCGGGTGGCGCCGGTTTTGCGCCAGGCGCCCTGCGCCATGGTGGCCAGCGTCGAAACGCCGATCATTGGCAGCTCAGCGCCCAGCGCCAGCCCCTGAGCGATACCGATGCCGATGCGCACGCCGGTAAAGCTACCCGGACCGCGGCCAAAGGCCAGCGCGTCCAGCTCGGTCAGCGTGGCGCCGCTCTCGGTGAGGACCTCCTGCACCAGCGGCAGGATACGTTGGGTATGTTCGCGGGGACAAATTTCGAAATGAGCACTAAGGGTGCCATCATTCCACAGCGCCGCGGAGCAGGCCTCTGTGGCGGTATCGATAGCCAAAATTCGCATGGGTGGTCACGCTCTCGTTACATAGTTCAGGCCTTCAGGCAGCCTGTTTTCCGGCAAACGGCCAACCCGCCGCCATGCCGCCCGAAGTCTATTGGGAACCGCTAATTAACAAAATGGCGCGCAGCTTAACACATTTTAGTGCGGATTACCTTGCCGGCGGCACGGCGAGGAAGCGCACCGCCCGGCGGATATCGCGGGTCCGCGGCGCGGGCGGCAGGCTGGCCAGGAACACCGCGCCGTAGGGGCGCATTACCAGCCGGTTGTCGCAGATCACCAGCACCCCGCGATCGTCGATATCGCGGATCAGACGCCCCACCCCCTGTTTGAGGGTGATGACGGCTTCCGGGAGCTGCACTTCATCGAACGGATCGCCGCCGCGCAGCCGGCAATCTTCCATGCGCGCTTTCAGCAGCGGGTCGTCCGGCGAAGTAAACGGCAGCTTATCGATGATCACCAGCGACAGCGCATCGCCGCGCACGTCGACCCCTTCCCAGAAGCTGCTGGTGGCCACCAGCAGGGCGTTGCCGGCGCTGACAAACTGCTGCAACAGCTGGCCTTTGCTGGTTTCCCCCTGCAGCAGCACCGGTAGCGTCATGGTGGCGCGGAACTGCTCCGCCAGATCGCGCATCATGGCGTGCGAGGTACACAGCATAAAGCAGCGACCGTCGTTGGCCTCGATCAGCGGCTTGAGCATCGCCGCCAGGTGGCGCGCCGCGCCAGGCTGGTTCGGCAGCGGCAGATTGCGCGGCACGCAGAGCAGCGCCTGATGTTGATAATCAAAGGGGCTCGGCAGCAGCAGGGACTGCGCCTCGTCGATCCCCAGCCGGGCAGTGAAGTGATGCAGATCGTCGTTGACTGACAGCGTCGCCGAGGTAAAGATCCAGCTTCCCGACTTCTGCGCCATCACCTCTTTAAACTTCTCGGCCACGGTCAACGGCGTAAGGGCGAGAGTAAAGTGGCGCGAGGTGCACTCATACCAGTAGCTGTAGCCCGGCTGGTTAATCTCTTTCAACCGCTTTAAGCGCCCGCGATAGAGGGTGGCGCGCTCAAAGGCGGCGTCGAGCAGCGCCGAGCGGCCCAGCGAAAGTTTGGCGACGTCATAGCATAGTTCGAGCGCGTCATCGAGCAGCAGCAGCGCGCGCTGAATGTGGCTATCCGCCAGCAGTTCGCGCAGGTTGCCGCGATAGCCGGGATCCCCCAGCTGCAGGCGAAAATCCTGAGCGCTTTGCGCCAGGCGGTCGGCGCATTTTTGCAACTGCTGGGTGTCTTTCAGTTCGGTGCGGTAGGCAATGGTGATGTCTTTCGCCAGATCCAGCAGCTGGCGGCTGGAGAGCGACTGACCAAAGTACTGACTGGCGATATCCGGCAGCTGATGGGCTTCATCGAAGATCATCACTTCCGCCTCGGGGATCAGCTCGGCAAAGCCGCTCTCTTTGACCACCATATCGGCCAGGAACAGGTGATGGTTGACCACCACCACGTCGGCGTCCATCGCTTTTTTACGCGCCTTCACCACGAAGCAATCTTTATACAGTGGGCAGTCGCTACCGAGACAGTTATCGTTGGTGCTGGTGACCAGCGGCCAGGCCTGGGAATCTTCCGCGACGCTGGCGCAGGTGCTGATATCGCCATCCTGGGTTTGATTCGACCAGGAGCGCAGGAGGATCACATCGCTGAGGGTTTGCACCGGCAGATCGCCGCCTGCCAGCGCCTGCTGCTCAAGACGTTCGAGACACAGGTAGTTGGAGCGCCCTTTGAGCAGCGCCAGTTTCCCGGTGAATTTGAGCGCTTTGGCGACGGTGGGCAGATCGCGGCTATAGAGCTGATCCTGCAGCGCTTTCGAGCCGGTGGAGATAATCACCTTTTTTTTCGCCCGCAGCGCAGGCGCCAGGTAAGCGTAGGTTTTACCGGTTCCGGTCCCCGCTTCCACCACCAGCGGTCGGGAGGCCTCAATCGCTTCGCTCACCGCTTTCGCCATCTGGCGCTGCGGTTCGCGCGGCTTAAATCCCGGTATGGCTTTGGCTAACTGGCCGTCTGCTGCAAAATCGTCGATCACATTGCCCCCTGGTTATTTGGACAGTGATTATGTCAGGGAGGACGGCGTTTCGCCAGTCCAGGTAGTGACGCGAGCGGAACATTATGGCAGTCTTGCCGCAGCCGAATGGAATGCTCAAAGAGGAAAAAGAAATGACAATTACGCGTATTGATGCCGAAGCCCGTTGGTCAGACGTGGTGATCCACAACCAGACCCTGTACTACACCGGCGTGCCGGCAAATCTTGATGCCGACGCCTTCGAGCAGACCGCCAATACCCTTGCGCAGATTGACGCGGTGCTGGAAAAACAGGGCAGCGACAAGTCGCGTATTCTTGACGCCACCATCTTCCTCGCCGATAAAAGCGACTTTGCGGCGATGAATAAAGCCTGGGACGCGTGGGTGGTGGCCGGTCACGCCCCGGTGCGCTGCACGGTGGAAGCGACGCTGATGAACCCGCAGTATAAAGTTGAGATCAAAATTATCGCCGCGGTGTAATTAGTCGTCCTCATCTTCGTCTTGATCTTCATCCTCATCTTCAAAGCGCGCGACGATCTGCTCGCCGGTATGCGTTGCGCGCAGTTCTTCCGCCACCAGGGCAATCGCCTGACCGCTGCTCATCCCCTGGGCCATTAGCTCATGGATACGTTCGACCGCTTTTTGCTGTTGCTCGTGGCTCAGCGAAGGTAAACCTGCAAACATCTTTTACTCCTGCTACATTGTGGGGCGTAATTATTTCACGCTGTCCCCGCCTACGCCAGAGGGACGGCAACGTTCAGGATCGAGAAAGATGTTGTCCCCCGCGATTATTACCCTGCCCTGGCGCCCGGATGCGGCCGAACACTATTTTGCGCCGTTAAGCGCCCTGCCCTGGGCGATGCTGCTGCATTCCGGCTTTGCCGACCATCCGCATAACCGCTTTGATATTCTGGTGGCTGCCCCGCGCGCCACGCTGCTGACGCGCGGTGAACAGACGTGGGTCGATGACGGCGAAACCGCTTTTGTCTCCGCGGAAGATCCGCTGCAACTGCTTCAACAGCAGTTGGATCGTCAGCCGTTCACGCCGCAGCCCCATGACGATCTGCCGTTTCTTGGCGGCGCGCTGGGGCTATTCGGGTACGATCTGGGCCGCCGCTTTGAGCGACTTCCAGCTCATGCCCAGGCCGATATCGCGCTGCCGGATATGGCGGTGGGGATCTATGACTGGGCGCTGATTGTCGACCATCAGCGCCAGCAAATTTCGCTGCTCAGCTATGACGATCCGCAGCAGCGCCTGCAGTGGCTGCAGGCGCAATCCCGTCCGGCGATGAAACCTTTCGCCCTGACCTCTGCCTGGCAGTCAAATATGAGCCGCCAGCAGTACGGCGAGAAATTTCGCCAGGTGCAGGCCTATCTGCACAGCGGCGACTGCTATCAGGTCAACCTCGCCCAGCGTTTTCAGGCCCGCTACGTCGGTGATGAATGGCAGGCTTTCCGCCAGTTGAACGTTGCCAACCGCGCCCCCTTTAGCGCCTTTATTCGCCTCGAGGAAGGGGCGATTTTAAGCCTGTCGCCGGAGCGATTTATTCAGTTGCGCCAGGGAGAGATCCAGACGCGCCCGATAAAAGGTACTCTGCCGCGGCTCGATTCGCCGCAGGAAGATGCGCGGCAGGCTGAGAAGCTGGCGAACTCCCCGAAAGACCGCGCCGAGAATTTAATGATTGTCGACCTGATGCGCAACGACATCGGCCGCGTCGCCGTGCCGGGCAGCGTGCGGGTCCCCGAGCTGTTCGTGGTGGAGCCGTTCCCGGCGGTCCATCATCTGGTCAGCACCATCACCGCCCGCTTACCGGCGACGCTGCATGCCAGCGATCTGCTGCGCGCCGCCTTCCCCGGGGGATCTATCACTGGCGCCCCGAAGGTCCGGGCGATGGAGATTATCGATGAACTGGAACCTCAGCGACGTAACGCCTGGTGCGGGAGCATTGGCTACCTGAGCTATTGCGGCAATATGGATACCAGCATCACCATTCGCACCCTGACGGCCTGGCAGGGGCAACTGTATTGCTCCGCTGGAGGCGGTATCGTCGCGGACAGCGAGGAAGATGCGGAATATCAGGAAACTTTTGATAAAGTTAATCGTATCCTGCACCAACTGGAGAACTAGACCATGGCGGACCACGCCCTCAATCTGGATGATTTTCTGTCCCGCTTCCAGCTGCTGCGCCCCCAGCCTTCGCGCCATGCGCTCAATCAGCGGCAGGCGGCGGTGCTGGTGCCGATCGTGCGCCGGCCGCAGCCCGGCCTGCTGCTGACCCAGCGTTCGCCGCTGCTGCGCAAGCACGCCGGTCAGGTCGCCTTTCCCGGCGGCGCGGTAGATAATACCGATGCGACGCTTATCGCCGCCGCCCTGCGCGAAGCCCAGGAAGAAGTCGCGATCCCCCCGGAAGCCGTCGAGGTGATCGGCGTTCTGCCGCCAGTGGACAGCGTCACCGGTTTTCAGGTGACGCCGGTGGTGGGTATTATCCCCCCCAATCTGCACTATCATGCCAGCCAGGACGAAGTCTCCGCAGTATTTGAGATGCCCCTCGCCGAAGCCCTGCGTCTGGGGCGCTACCATCCGCTCGACATCCACCGTCGGGGCAACGATCACCGCGTCTGGCTCTCCTGGTACCAGCATTATTTTGTCTGGGGAATGACCGCCGGGATCATTCGCGAGCTGGCGTTGCAGATAGGCGCTCGACCTTAGCTATACTGATTATGAGAGGGCGCTCTCACTATTAGTAAAATCGCGGTTATCCATTAGTTTAATTCATGTGAATAGTTCAACTGGCAGCGCGCTTCCCTCTTACACTATGCGCAGTTATTACATCGTTACCGCACCCGCGGTAACCCTGTCAGGAGTATTATCGTGATTAGTCTATTCGACATGTTCAAGGTGGGGATTGGTCCCTCATCTTCCCACACTGTTGGCCCGATGAAGGCCGGTAAACAGTTCGTCGATGACCTGGTCGAAAAAGGATTGCTTAATGCGGTGACCCGTGTGGCGGTTGACGTCTACGGCTCGCTGTCATTAACCGGCAAAGGCCACCATACGGACATCGCCATTATCATGGGACTGGCGGGCAATCAGCCCGATACGGTCGATATTGACGCGATCCCGGCATTTATCCGTGACGTCGAGGCGCGCGGCCGACTGCTGCTGGCCAACGGCCAGCACGAGGTCGACTTCCCGGCGGATGACGGCATGCGTTTTCGCAGCGACAACCTGCCGCTGCACGAAAACGGCATGACCATTCATGCCTGGGCCGGCGAGAAAGAGATCTACTGCAAGACCTATTACTCGATTGGCGGCGGCTTTATCGTCGATGAAGAGCACTTCGGCAAAGAAAACGCCAACGAATTGCAGGTGCCCTACCCGTTTAAATCGGCGCAGGAAATGCTGGCGTATTGTAAAGAGACCGGCCTGTCGCTCTCCGGGATGGTGATGCAAAACGAGCTGGCGCTGCACAGCAAAAAAGAGATCGAGGACTATTTCGCCAACGTCTGGCAGACCATGCGCGCCTGTATCGACCGTGGGATGAACACCGAAGGCGTGCTGCCTGGTCCGCTGCGCGTGCCGCGTCGCGCCTCGGCGCTGCGTCGTCTGCTGGTGGCCAGCGATAAGCTCTCCAGCGATCCGATGAACGTCGTTGACTGGGTCAATATGTTCGCACTGGCGGTCAATGAAGAGAACGCCGCCGGCGGTCGCGTGGTGACCGCGCCGACCAACGGCGCCTGCGGCATCGTTCCGGCGGTACTCGCCTATTACGACCACTTTATCGAATCCGTCAGCCCGGAAATTTATATCCGCTACTTTATGGCCTGCGGGGCGATCGGCGCGCTGTACAAGATGAATGCCTCCATTTCCGGAGCGGAAGTCGGCTGTCAGGGTGAAGTGGGCGTTGCCTGCTCGATGGCGGCGGCGGGCCTGGCTGAACTGCTCGGCGCCAGCCCGGAACAGGTTTGCGTGGCGGCGGAGATCGGCATGGAACACAACCTCGGCCTGACCTGCGACCCGGTCGCCGGCCAGGTGCAAGTGCCATGCATTGAACGTAACGCCATCGCCTCCGTCAAGGCAATCAACGCCGCGCGAATGGCGATGCGCCGTACCAGCGAACCGCGCGTCTCGCTCGACAAAGTGATCGAGACCATGTACGAAACCGGTAAAGACATGAACGCCAAGTACCGCGAAACCTCCCGCGGCGGCCTGGCGATTAAAGTTCAGTGTGACTAAACTGTTCGTCCCCCCCTGCGCCCGCAAAGCGCGCAGGGGGATAACTCTGGTGACTGAAATCTCCCTGATGCGCCTTCAACGGCGCATTTTCTTTTTTCTATACCTGGCGATATTCTGCCACTACAATTGCTCTATTAAATAAGCCACGCTTAACCACTCGTCCTGTCGACAGGGTGTCGCACATGCAGACTGCACAAAAAGTCATTACGGCCTATCGTCGCAAACGCATTATTGTCTGCCTGCTGGTAGCCCTGCTAACCCTGGGTACCACCTTAGCTATCCGATTTATTTCACAGCGTAGCGTAAATGAAGAGTACATTCGCACTGCCGCCAGCCAGCGGGTCACGGCGCTGGATAACATCCTGCGTCCACTGAGCGCAGAGCGGGCGACGCTACTCTCCCTGGTCGACAAACCCTGCATGGATATTCATCTTACGCTACGCAAAATGGCGGCCTCGCTGCAGACGGTCCGCTCCGTCGCGCTGGTGGCGTCAGGGATGATCTACTGTTCCAGTATCTTTGGGCAACGGCAGGCGGATCTGCACCAGCTGCAGCCCGCGCTTCCGGCTCACCACCCCTTACTGCTCTTTTCTACCGACAACTCACTGCTCAAAGGCACACCGGTGCTGATCCAGTGGTATCCAGCCTCGGAAAGCGGCTTCGACGGCGTGATGTTAATTGTCAATATCGAACTGCTGGGGACCTTAATTCTCAAAGAAAAATCGCCCCTGATCAGCGACGTCAGCCTGCAGGTCGGCGACCATTATTTTATCAGCGGCCTCGGCCTGATTGACAAAGCGCACGCCCCGCAGGCGTCAGTGATTTATCGCCAGCGCTCCACAGAATTTCCCTTTACCATCAACATTAACGGTCCGGGCGCCGCGACTATCGCGCTGGAGGAGCTGCCCGGTGAGCTGCCGCTGGCCCTCATCTTCAGCCTGTTGATGACCGGCATCGCCTGGCTGGCCACCGCCGGCAGAATGAGTTTCTCGCGAGAGATAAGTCTCGGCATCACTGCCCGGGAATTTACCCTCTGGTGCCAGCCGCTGCAGGATGCGCGCAGCGGACGCTGCTGCGGGGTGGAGATCCTGCTGCGCTGGAACAACCCCCGCCGCGGCGAGATTTCGCCCGAGGTATTTATTCCCATCGCCGAAGGGGACAATCTGATTATTCCCCTCACCCGCTATGTGATAGCCGAAACCGCCCGCCGCCTGGACGCCTTCCCCAGCGAGCCGCATTTTCATATCGCGATTAATGTCGCTGCCCGTCACTTTGCCCACGGTTTGCTGCTGCATGACCTGCACAATTACTGGTTTAGCGTCAATCCGGTACAACAGCTGGTGGTTGAACTCACCGAACGCGATGTCCTGCAGGATGGCGACCAGCACATGGCCGAACATTTGCATTTAAAAGGGGTCCAGCTGGCGATAGATGATTTTGGCACCGGTAACAGCTCGCTCTCGTGGCTGGAAAAACTGCGGCCGGACGTGCTGAAGATCGACCGCTCGTTTACCAGTTCCGTCGGGATAGACAGCGTCAATGCCACGGTGACGGATATCATTATAGCCCTCGCCGACCGTCTGAATATCGTTACCGTGGCCGAAGGGGTGGAGACGCTGGAGCAGGAAAGCTATCTCCGGGGCCACGGCGTCGATGTGCTGCAGGGATTTTATTATGCCCGGCCGATGCCGATAGAGGCGTTTCCGGCGTGGCTGGCAGACAGAGAGGGGCAGAAAAGCGAGGGGGGAGAATAGCTCGCCGGCCACAGGGGCCGACGAGCAGGGCAATTACTCTTCTTCGTCGCTCAGCGGACGGGTGACCACCGCGCGGACCAGGTCGACCCGGTAATCATTCGCTTCCACCACGGTAAACTGCAGCGGCGGTAGCGACACGGTGTCGCCAATGCGCGGGATATGGCCATTGACGGCGATCACCAACCCGGCCACCGTGGCAATATCCTCATCTTCATTGACCAGCGCATCCAGTCCAAGCGCCTGCTGCAGCGCATGCAGGTCGGTCGAGCCTTTGATCAGCCAGCCATCGCCGTCAATGACGATCTCCGGCGTCTCATCGGCATCCGGGAATTCACCGGCGATGGCTTCCAGGACGTCCAGCGGCGTCACCAGCCCCTGTACCATGCCAAACTCGTTGGTCACGATGACAAAGCTGCCGCGCGCGCGGCGCAGAACGCCGAGCAGATTGATCGGGTCCAGCGTTTCCGGGACGACAATCGCCGGGGAGGCAGAGGCCAGCGCCGCAACGTTTTCGCCCGCCTCAAGGGCCACCAGCAACTCTTTCGCCCGCACGATACCGATGATTTCATCCAGCTCTCCGCGGCAGACCGGGAACAGACTGTGCGGCGACGAGAGCAGCTGACGACGAATTTCGTCATCACTCTGTTCGGCGTCGACCCAGCTGATTTCACCGCGCGGGGTCATAATACCGCGCAGGGAGCGCTGGGCCAGCGTCAGCACGCCGTTAATCATGTAACGTTCTTCTTCGGCAAACGCCCCTTCCGGCACCGGTATGGCTGCCGGGCTGTCGGCGTCATGGCTGACGGAGGTCTGTTTCCGGCCGCCCATCAGGCGCAGGATCGCATCCGCGGTACGGGCACGCAGCGGCAGCGTCGACTGATGTCGGACAAAGTTGCGTCGCGCCACCTGGTTAAAGAACTCGATGATGATCGAGAAACCGATCGCCGCGTACAGATACCCTTTCGGAATATGGAAGCCAAACCCTTCCGCCACCAGGCTCAGGCCGATCATCAACAGGAAGCTCAGACAGAGCACCACCACCGTCGGGTGCTGGTTGACAAAGCGCGTCAATGGCTTCGACGCCAGCAGCATCATGATCATGGCGATCACCACCGCCGCCATCATCACCGGCAGATGGTTAACCATCCCGACCGCCGTGATCACCGCATCCAGAGAGAAGACGGCGTCCAGCACCACGATCTGCAGTACCACCACCCAGAAACTGGCATACCCTTTACCGTGACCGCTATCGTGCTGGCGGTTTTCCAGCCGCTCATGCAGTTCAGTCGTCGCCTTAAACAGCAAGAAGATCCCGCCGAGCAGCATGATAAGGTCGCGCCCGGAAAAGGAGAAATCAGCGATAGTAATCAGCGGCTTCGTCAGGGTCACCATCCAGGAGATCACCGACAGCAGCCCCAGGCGCATCACCAGCGCCAGCGAAAGGCCGATCAGTCGCGCTTTATCGCGCTGCTTCGGCGGCAGTTTGTCCGCCAGGATGGCAATAAACACCAGGTTGTCGATACCGAGCACAATCTCCAGAACGATAAGCGTCAACAGGCCAGCCCAGATTGAGGGATCCATTAACAATTCCATGTACGACTCCGGTTAGCGGCAAGCTGAGTCATCGCCATGTCATGCATGGGCGCGACAATAGGTGCTGAGAGAAAAGCGTGATGCGTGGAGGTGGCAACCAGGTGCCAGAAAGTGAAAAGACGTCGATGACGGTCCATACTGCGGGCTATGCCCTATACTCCTGAGTAATTAAACGGAAGTTAAACATAGCAAAATATAGATCGAAATTGGAAAAAATTTACCTGAATTTGCAATAACTAAGGCTATTTTTTGCGCTGCAAAATTATTACCAGGCGATGCCTGATTAACGGATCTTCATCACATTAATTATTTTTTCACTGTCTAAAATAATTCGCGGTAGTAACTATTTTCTATCTTACACCCTAACTGAATCGATTTTGTCCTCAAGAGTGATTCAGGATGTATCAAAGCAGATGATGCATTCACGATAATAAAAGGAGGTAGCAAGTGACGATTGCTATTGTAATAGGCACACATGGTTGGGCTGCAGAACAGCTGCTGAAAACAGCAGAGATGCTGTTGGGCGAGCAGGAAAACGTTGGCTGGATCGATTTCGTTCCGGGTGAAAACGCCGAAACGCTGATCGAGAAATACAATGCCCAGTTGGCAAAACTGGATACCAGTAAAGGCGTGCTATTTCTCGTCGATACATGGGGAGGCAGCCCGTTCAACGCTGCGAGCCGCATTGTCGTCGATAAAGAGCATTACGAAGTTATCGCTGGCGTCAACATCCCGATGCTGGTGGAAACCTTCATGGCCCGCGATGATGACCCTTCGTTTGATGAACTGGTCGCCTTAGCGGTGGAGACCGGTAGCGAAGGCGTGAAAGCGCTGAAGGCCAAACCGGTGGAAAAAGCGGCTCCCGCGCCAGCCCCTGCCGCGGCGCCAAAAGCCGCCGCGCCGGCCAAACCGATGGGCCCGAACGACTACATGGTGATTGGCCTCGCGCGCATTGACGACCGCCTGATCCATGGTCAGGTCGCCACCCGCTGGACCAAAGAGACCAACGTCACCCGCATCATCGTCGTCAGCGACGAAGTGGCCGCGGATACGGTGCGCAAAACCCTGCTGACCCAGGTTGCACCACCGGGCGTCACCGCCCACGTGGTGGACGTCGCCAAAATGATCCGCGTTTACAACAACCCGATGTACGCCGGGCAGCGCGTCATGCTGCTGTTTACTAACCCGACCGACGTTGAGCGTATCGTCGAGGGCGGCGTGAAAATCACCAGCGTCAACATCGGTGGTATGGCGTTCCGCCAGGGCAAAACCCAGGTTAACAACGCGATTTCGGTCGATGCCAAAGATATTGAGGCGTTTAACAAGCTGAACGCACGCGGTATCGAGCTGGAGGCACGTAAAGTGTCCACCGACCCGAAACTGAAAATGATGGATCTGATCGCCAAGGTTGATAAATAACCCGGCCGATCGCGCCCCAGTTTTCACTTTAAGACTTAATCAACAGGAGAAGTACAATGGAGATTACCCTTCTTCAGATTGTGCTGGTGTTCATCGTCGCGTGTATTGCGGGTATGGAGTCGGTGCTTGATGAATTTCAGTTCCATCGTCCTCTGGTCGCTTGTACGCTGATCGGTGCCGTTCTCGGCGATATGAAAACCGGTATTATCATCGGCGGTACGCTGGAAATGATCGCTCTGGGTTGGATGAACATCGGTGCGGCGGTTGCACCTGATGCCGCGCTGGCGTCCATTATTTCCACCGTTCTGGTTATTGCCGGCCATCAGAGCATCGGTGCCGGTATCGCGCTGGCTATCCCGCTGGCGGCGGCAGGCCAGGTGCTGACCATTATCGTTCGTACCATCACCGTAGCCTTCCAGCACGCGGCAGATAAAGCGGCGGAGAATGGCAACCTGACCGCCCTGTCGTGGTTGCACGTCTCGTCCTTGTTCCTGCAGGCGATGCGTATCGCTATCCCGGCCGTCATCGTCGCCATTTCCGTCGGTACCAGCGAAGTCCAGGGCCTGCTGAACGCGATCCCTGAAGTGGTCACCAGCGGTCTGAACATCGCCGGCGGTATGATCGTGGTTGTCGGTTATGCGATGGTCATCAACATGATGCGCGCAGGCTACCTGATGCCGTTCTTCTACCTCGGCTTCGTCACCGCCGCCTTCACCAACTTCAACCTGGTAGCCCTGGGTGTGATTGGTGCGGTCATGGCTATCCTCTACATCCAGCTGAGCCCGAAATATAACCGCGTCGCCGGTGCGCCGGCTCAGGCGGCTGGTAACAACGATCTCGATAACGAACTGGACTAACAGGTGAGCGAAATGGTTGATATGACTAAAAATACCACCGAGAAAAAACTCACTCAGAGTGATATTCGTGGCGTGTTCATTCGTTCTAACCTGTTCCAGGGGTCATGGAACTTCGAACGTATGCAGGCGCTGGGCTTCTGCTTCTCTATGGTTCCGGCAATCCGTCGCCTGTACCCGGAGAACAATGATGCGCGTAAGCAGGCGATTAAACGTCACCTTGAGTTCTTCAACACCCATCCTTACGTTGCCGCTCCGGTACTGGGCGTAACCCTGGCGATGGAAGAGCAGCGCGCCAATGGCGCAGAGATTGACGATGGCGCCATCAACGGCATCAAAGTCGGTCTGATGGGGCCGCTGGCCGGCGTCGGCGACCCGATCTTCTGGGGTACCGTGCGTCCTGTGTTCGCGGCCTTAGGCGCTGGGATCGCGATGAGCGGTAGCCTGCTCGGTCCTCTGCTGTTCTTTATCCTGTTCAACGCAGTGCGTCTGCTGACCCGTTACTATGGCGTCGCCTATGGTTACCGCAAAGGCGTGGACATCGTTAAAGATATGGGCGGCGGTTTCCTGCAGAAACTGACTGAGGGGGCGTCAATCCTCGGCCTGTTTGTCATGGGGGCTTTGGTTAACAAGTGGACGCACGTGAATATTCCGATGGTGGTGTCAAAAATCACCGGTTCTGACGGACAGGTTCACGTCACCACGGTGCAAACCATCCTCGACCAGTTGATGCCGGGCCTGGTACCGCTGCTGTTGACCTTCGCCTGTATGTGGCTGCTGCGCAAGAAAGTTAACCCACTGTGGATCATCGTTGGCTTCTTCGTCATCGGTATCGCGGGCTACGCTGTCGGCCTGCTGGGTCTGTAATTTCCAGGTTGTACGCCGGGGGCTTGCCCCCGGCTTTTTTTTATCAGGAGGAACGCAAAGCAATGACATTCACGGACCTGGTGATCATCCTGTTTATCCTTGCGCTACTGGCCTACGCGGTGTATGACCAGTTCATTATGCCGAGGCGGAACGGCCCGGTGCTGCTGGCCATCCCCCTGCTTCGCCGCAGCCGCGTTGACGGTCTGATCTTTGTCGGCCTCACCGCCATTCTGATCTATAACAACATTACCCAGCACGGCACCCCGATCACCACCTGGCTATTATCTGCCCTGGCGCTGATGGGTCTCTATTTATTCTGGATCCGTACGCCGAAAATCATTTTTAAACCGCGCGGCTTTTTCTTCGCCAACGTGTGGATAGAATATCAGCGAATTAAAGAGATGAATTTATCCGAGGACGGCGTGCTGGTGATGCAATTAGAGCAACGGCGGCTGCTTATTCGCGTACAAAATATCGACGACCTGGAGAAAATCTACAAACTTCTCGTTTCAACTCAATGATTTATAAATATAGCCAGCGCTATATTTTCCAGTTTCCCTCTGGAAAAACATATAGCCATGGCTATATTTCCCTGCCTCCTCTTCCCTTTTTTATTAACTATTTATTTACTTATAAATTCAAATGAAAATCGTTATCATTTGGTTATTAAAATAGCCGTCTTCTGTTATTGTTTTATATTCTAAAAATATGTTAAGGTTGCGCCCGTCGTTGGGGAGTAGCCGATTTCCTGTTTGCCAGGAAATGTACGTGTCAACATACTCGTTGCAAAACGTGGCACGTACGGGTTGAAGTGATTCAATCAGGCGAGACCATAGATACATCACTGCTGTACGTATTGCTCAGCCATTGAGCGGCTCCGCGTATATTTACTGGGGGCAGCGATGTGTCATATGGATTATCCCCGGTCAGGACACGCACATGAATTTATCCGCTACCATTCTTCTCGCCTTCGGCATGTCTATGGACGCCTTTGCAGCCTCTATCGGCAAGGGTGCCACCCTGCACAAACCTAAATTCTCAGAAGCCGTCCGCACCGGGCTGATTTTTGGCGTGATTGAAACCCTGACCCCGCTGGTTGGCTGGGGACTCGGCATGTTGGCCAGCCAGTTTGTCCTCGAGTGGAACCACTGGATTGCCTTTATTCTGCTGGTGTTTCTCGGCGGGCGAATGATCGTGGAAGGTGTTCGCGGCGACAGCGACGAGGCGTGCGACGCGCCTCGCCGTCATGGTTTCTGGCTGCTGGTCACCACCGCCTTCGCCACCAGCCTTGACGCGATGGCCGTTGGTGTGGGTCTGGCCTTCCTGCAGGTCAGCATTGTGACCACCGCACTGGCGATCGGCTGCGCGACGTTTCTTATGTCGACGCTGGGGATCATGGTCGGTCGCTTTATTGGCCCGCTGTTGGGCAAACGGGCCGAAATCCTCGGCGGTATTGTGCTGATTGGCATCGGCAGCGAAATCCTCTGGAGCCATTTCGCCGGTTAAGCCTTACGCCTCGCGCTGCCAGCAATGGATCATGAAGTCGGTCTGGCAGCCAAACGTCGCCTGCTGACGCAGCGCGGCGTGCACCTCAGGCTTAGCCCGCCACGCGAACGGCGTCATCTGCAGCAGCGCCTGCGCTTCACTTCCCGTCAGGGTCATCGGATAGGCCAGCTGCTGCTGAGCGTCCAGGCGGAATCCCGGCATCGCTTCCGTCTTCAGCTCATGCAGGCGTACCTCATCGTAAATCAGCCCTTTTAGCTCCAGCAGATGGCGGGGTCCCGGCGTGGCGGTGATCACCCATCCGCCAGGCCGCACCACCCGCGCCAGCTCTTCGGCGTTGCAGGGGGCGTAAATGCGCACTACCGCATCGAAGCTGTTATCAGAGAACGGCAGACGCTGGCTGGAGGCGACGCAAAAACTGACCTGCGGGTAGCGTTTTGCCGCCGCGCGGATCGCTGGCTTCGACACGTCCAGCCCCCAGCTATGGCTGGCGATGGTGGCAAACGCGTGGGTGTAATACCCTTCGCCACAGCCGATATCCAGTAAATCCGCAGGGGCGTAGTGCCGCAGCCGTTCGGCGATCGCCTCCCGTAGCGGCTGATAATGACCCGCATCCAGAAACGCCCGCCGGGCCTGCATCATCTCAGCGCTATCGCCGGGATCGCGCGACCGCTTGAACTGCACCGGTAGCAGATTGACGTACCCCTCTTTCGCCAGATCGAACTGGTGCCGCTGCGGGCAGGAATAGTGGTTGTCGCCGCGGCTTAACGGCGCGTGGCAAAGGGGGCAACTGTATGACATGACGGCTCCGGTGTTGCTAAAGGGCGAAAGTGTAGCGCTATTCGCCCCTGCAGACCACTGTTACAGCGCCGGCGCCAGCGGATGGCTGTCGTGCATCACGATCAGATTCTCCGCCCCTTGCGGCATGCCGTCCGGCATGACGTTCTCCAGCCGCAGGACATCCCCCATGATCTGGCTGAAGACCGGCGCGGACACCGCCCCGCCGTAATAGGAGCCATTACTCGGATCGTTCATCACCACCACCAGCGCAAACTGTGGACGACTGGCGGGCGCCACGCCGGCGGTGTAGGCCACATATTTATCGATATATTTGCCGTCCGGACCGATTTTCTTCGCCGTCCCGGTTTTTACCGCCACCCGGTAGTCGCGCACTGCCGCTTTGGTACCGCCTCCCCCCGGGAGCGCCACGCTCTCCATCATATGCTCTACGCTGTGAACGATGTTCTCCGGCATCACCCGCGTACCTATCACCGGCGGATCGATGCGGGTTATCGACAACGGTCGTTCAATACCGAAACCGCCGATAGTCGCGTAGACGTGCGCCAGCTGGAGCGGCGTCACCATTAACCCATAGCCGAAAGCGAAGGTAGCGCGATCCAGCTGCCCCCAGTAGCGACGATGCGGCATCAGCCCGGCGCTTTCCCCGGTCAATCCCAATCCGGTCGGCTCGCCGAACCCAAATGCCTGATAGGTATCAAGCAGATGCTGCACCGGCATAGCGAGCGAGAGATGCGACACGCCGGTATCACTGGATTTTTGCAGGATCCCGGTCAGACTCAGCTCCGGATAATAGCCCACATCGCGGATGCGGTGGCCGTCGAGGACAAACGGATGGGTGTCCACCACGCTATCCGGCTGGACAATCCCCTGCTGGAGCGCGGTCATGATCACCAGCGGTTTGACGGTCGACCCGGGTTCGAAGGTGTCGCTGATGGCGCGGTTGCGGAAATCATCCAGCGTCGCGCTGTCGCGATTGTTCGGATTGAAGTCCGGGTAGCTGGCCATCGCCAGAATCTCACCGGTATCAATTTTGATCAATACCGCCGCCCCGGATTCCGCCTTATTCCAGCGAACGGCATTATCCAGCGCATCTTCGGTCACCGTCTGCAGACGTTCATCAATACTTAGCTGCAGATTATGCGCCGGGACTGGCGGCACTTCGGTAATATTTTCAATAACATTGCCATGTTTATCTTTGCGCACCAGGCGTCGTCCGGGTTTGCCGGTCAGCTGGGCATTAAAGCTTTTCTCCACCCCTTCGATGCCCTGATTATCGACGTTGGTAAAGCCCAGCAGATTGGCAGCCACATGACCAGCCGGATAGAAACGTCGCGATTCATCGCGCAGATAGACGCCCGGGAGATGCAGTTTATCAATCCACTCCGCCTGCTCCGGATTGATCTGACGCGCCAGATAGAGAAAACGGGCGTGAGGATGACTTTGTACCCGTTGGGCCAGCTCACCGAGGTTGAGATGCAGTGCTTCGGCCATTGCCTGCCAGCGAGGACCATAACCAACCCCACCCTTCTCCATGGTGGTCTGCGGGTCGATCCAGATAGCGCTGACCGGTACGCTCACTGCCAGCGGTCGTCCTTCGCGGTCGCTAATCATGCCGCGCTCCACCGCCACAGGCTCTTCGCGCAGAGAACGCATGTCTTCTTGTTTTACCAGGTTATCGGGAGAGACAATTTGCAGCCAGCCCACGCGGGCCAACAGCAGTCCCAGACAACCAAGAATGGCCACACAGAGTAACCCGAAGCGAATCGGGGTAAAGCTGGCGGCGGACTTCATTTTTTTCTTTAGCACCATAGCTCCGGCATCATTTTGCAACCATCTGATTTAACAGAAAATTAGCAAAACAGACTGCTACACAATGCTAATAAAGTTGACTATTTGCAACAAGACGCGACGGAAGGGGGTAAAATGACACGCTTTGCAATAAAAACGCAAAAGCCCCGCGCAGGCGAGGCTTTTATACAAGAAGAGTGGTCTTGTATCAGATAGCAGTTACGTTAACTGCAGCCGGACCTTTCTGGCCGTCCTGAATTTCGAACTCAACGTTCTGGCCTTCAGCCAGAGTTTTGAAGCCGTTACCCTGGATAGCGGAGAAGTGTACGAACACGTCTTTGCTGCCATCAGCCGGAGTAATGAAACCAAAACCTTTAGACTCGTTGAACCACTTAACTTGACCTTTAATCTTTGCCATTTGCAAAATTCCTTAGACTGTTTTCTTCGCCTGCTGGCGTTTACATAGATAAAACTGACACATAACTGCATGAGGCACTAATTTAAGGTTCGGCAGAGAAGCGGTATTCAACGACAACGTGTTTACTCAGGACTTCTTTACTGAAAATGCCACACATAAACAGAACTGTACCTCGTTTAACCCGAAACGTGTTATCACATACTACGTAAATAATGGCAAGCCATTTTTAAACGTGTCACGATCGTTCGCACAAATTATAAGGTAATCATTTGATCGCCTGCACATTTATGCGTCTTTGCCGCTCCTGGCAAGGCGTTATAGCATTCGCTAATATCACCTGGTTGCTGCCTCATTACTGCAACTTTTTTACCATAGCTCAACAACTTCGCTTCGTCCAGGTATGTACGTATACGAACCGCCATGCTGACGGCGCTTCGCTGAAGGTGATGAATATTGATGCGCATAATTACTCATAACAGCAGACGAAAAATCGCTAAAGCCGTACCAGTGTAGTGATAATAAAACCTGTTAGTCGTCACGCTAAAAATAGAGCTAATTCTGCACCTTAATAATGAAAAAATGATGACAGTGTCACATTCCAGGGCAATAAACGCGGCGGGAATGACTTTATTTACAGCGTGTAAAAAAGGGAATAATGCGCGGGGAAAGGAATAATGGAATAAGAATAAGCTATTACTGCCAGCTATCATGCAGGTGCGCATCTTATGATGCACACCTGTGGAGGTACTTAGCGCTCTGCCACCAGGCGGATAAACTCATCCTCTCCTTTCGCCTTGCCTGCGACGGTCGGCTCGGCCACGTCCTCTTTTTCCGGCGCATTAGCTTCGCAAAGGCGACGTAACAGCGCATTCTGCCGCTTTTGCTGATCCAGCAGCGCTTGCAGCAGTTCTATCTGCTCGTTCGCCCGCGAACTGGCGCGGTTGACGAAGAACCATAACAACAGACCGACAAGCAGCAACGCGACGGATACAGCCAGCGAAGCCAGATTTAAGATCCCAGGATTTAGTAACTCACTCATTTCACCACCTCAAAGAGAAGGCGTTCATTCTACCACCCACACCGCAGAAGGAAATCAGTCGTCAGAAAAATGTCTTACCACGGGATGAATTTATTGATAGTGCAAATGCCGCTGAAAAACTGAACATCCTGGTCGCACATTACGTTAAGCATCTGAGTCCACAGCAACAGGCAGCCTGCTATGATGACTATCAGTAAAACCCACCGTAATTTTTTCACTCCACTCTCCGCATTAGTACTTTATCTCACCAGGATAACACGGCCTTCTTAAACCGCGGCTAACTGTAATACGAACGGCAAGTTTAGGAATCATCGACTTGTTTCAAAACGTGTTCGTGTCAAAATCACGGCAAGGATCATACAAATAATGAGGCATCAATGCGATTAATCATTCGTACTATTGTCGTCGTGGCTATCTTATGGATTGGCGTATTATTAAGCGGCTATGGCGTATTATTCCACAGTGAAGAAAACGTCGGTGGTCTGGGTCTTAAGTGTCAGTATCTCACCGCCCGCGGGGTCAGTACCGCACTTTATGTGCATTCCAATAGCGGTGTGATCGGCGTCAGTAACTGTCCCATTCTGCGCAAAAGCGCAACCGTGGTTGATAACGGTTAAAATCACTCCGGCGAGCGCGACAATAGCACCGCGCTCGCCGGATGTTTCAGCTACCGCGTCAGAACGGGTAGTCGTTGTATCCCATTTGCTCAGAAATCTTGCGCGCCGCCTGATGCAGCATCGCCACATATTCATGCAAACGTTCTTCTGAGAAACGTAGCGTCGGGAAAGAGATGCTCAGTCCGGCGATAACCACGCCGAAACGATCGAACACCGGTACCCCGATGCAGCGTAGTCCCTCTTCCTGCTCTTCGTTATCTTCGCCATATCCCTGCTCGCGTACGCCATCCAGCACCTTCAGCAGCGCTTCCGTGCTGGTGATGGTCCGCTCGGTGCTGCGTTTATACTCCACGCCCTCGAGGATCTGCTCCACTTCGCTGCGATCGCGCCACGCCAGCAGTACCTTACCAATCGCGGTACTGTACAGCGGATTGCGACGGCCGATACGCGAGTACATCCGCAGATTGTACATCGAGTCAATCTTGTGGATGTAGACGATGCTGTCTTCATCCAGCGCCCCGAGGTGAATAGTCTCTTTCGTCAGCCGGGAGAGTTCGCGCATCTGAATATCGGCGCTGCGTACCAGGTCGACGTTCTGCAGCGCACGAGCGCCCAGCTCGAACAGCTTGAGCGTGAGGGAGTATTTCTCTGACTCGCCTTCCTGCGCCACATAGCCCAGTGATTTCATGGTCTGTAAAAAGCGATAAACGGTGCTTTTCGACATCATGACGCGCTGGGACAGTTCGGTAATGCCAATTTCACGCTCTTCACCCAGCGCCTGTAAGATGCCAAAAACCTTCAATACCGAAGAGACAGAATCTGGCTGTTTATCCAAATCTGCACCTGCCATTTATCACCTCGCCGTAACTGTTTTATAAAATTTAGAACCGGTTTTTATTATAAATTCGCCGCCTCTGCGCCGCAATCATTCTTCTGCCACTTCGTTACAAATCTGCGACATACTGCGGAATAATCAATGCTAAACTCATCATTCAAAAAACCGTTTCATTTAAGACTTATATTCACCATGGATAAAAATTCTTCCGATGGCGTGCCGCTGCCGCAACGCTATGGCGCCATTCTGACCATCGTGCTGGGGCTGACCATGGCCGTGCTCGACGGGGCTATCGCCAACGTCGCGCTCCCGACCATCGCCAGCGATCTTAACGCCTCGCCGGCGGCGTCAATCTGGATCGTTAACGCCTACCAAATCGCCATTGTCATCGCCCTGCTACCGCTCTCTTTCCTCGGCGATATGGTCGGCTATCGCCGCATCTATAAGATAGGCCTGGTGGTGTTTATCTTTACCTCGCTGGCCTGCGCCCTGTCGCGCAGTCTCGACATGCTGACCTTCGCCCGCGTCGCCCAGGGGCTGGGCGGCGCCGCGCTGATGAGCGTGAACACCGCGTTGATCCGCCTGATTTATCCGCAGCGCTTTCTCGGCCGCGGCATGGGCATCAACTCCTTTGTCGTCGCCGTCTCTTCGGCGGCAGGCCCGACGATCGCCGCGGCGATCCTCTCCCTCGCCTCATGGCAATGGCTGTTTTTAATTAACGTTCCCCTCGGGATCGTCGCTTTTGTTCTGGCCATGCGCTTTCTGCCACCCAACAGCGCGCGCAGCAAAATCATCCGCTTCGATCTGCCGAGCGCCATCATGAACGCCCTCACCTTCGGGCTGCTGATCACTGCGCTCAGCGGGTTCGCCCAGGGACAGTCTGTTCAGCTGGTGCTGGCGGAAGTGGCCGCCATGCTGGTGGTGGGCTTTTTCTTCGTTCGCCGCCAGCTCAGCATGCCCGTCCCCCTGCTGCCGGTCGACCTGCTGCGCATCCCGCTCTTCTCACTCTCTATCTGCACCTCCATCTGCTCCTTCTGTGCGCAGATGCTGGCGATGGTCTCCCTGCCCTTCTTCCTGCAGACGATGATGGGGCGCAGCGAAGTGGAGACCGGCCTGCTGCTGACGCCGTGGCCGCTGGCGACCATGGTGATGGCGCCGCTGGCCGGTTATTTGATTGAGAAATGCCATGCGGGACTGCTGGGGGCCATTGGGCTGCTGGTTATGGCCTGCGGCCTGTTCGGCCTGGCGCTGCTGCCCGAGTCGCCTTCCGATCTGGATATTATCTGGCGTATGGCGCTGTGCGGCGCCGGTTTCGGGCTGTTTCAGTCGCCGAATAACCACACTATTGTCGCCTCGGCTCCGAGCCATCGTAGCGGTGGCGCCAGCGGGATGCTGGGTACCGCTCGCCTGCTCGGTCAGAGCACTGGCGCGGCGCTGGTCGCCCTGCTGTTCAACCTGCTCGGCAACAGCGGCACCCATACCGCCCTGCTGCTGGCCGGCATTCTGGCGACCGTTGCCGCACTGATTAGCGGTCTGCGCGTCACCCAGCCGCGCGCGGCCTGATAAACGGCGGCAAAAAAAATCCGCAGCTTTCGGGCTGCGGATTTTTATTTTTAGCGTCGAACCGACGGATTACTTCAGATACTCACCGCTACGCAGGGCTTCAATACGTTTATCCAGCGGCGGGTGAGTCATAAACAGCTCGCTCATGGATTTCGCTTTACCATTGATGCAGAACGCCATCATGCTGCTGGCTTCCTGTGGCTCATAGCTGGTTTTCAGACGCTGCAGGGCAGCAATCATCTTCTCGCGGCCCACCAGTCGCGCCGAGCCGGCGTCAGCGTGGAACTCGCGATGACGAGAGAACCACATGGTAATAATGCTGGCCAGAATACCGAACACCAGCTCCAGCACCGTGGCGACAGCGAAGTAGATCAGCGGGTTACCATTGCTGCTCTCCCCTTCATCTTCCCGGTTGCCGCCGAGGAAACCGGCCGCAATCTGGGCAATCACGCGCGAGATAAAGATAACGAAGGTGTTCACCACCCCCTGAATCAGCGTCATGGTCACCATATCGCCATTAGCGATATGGCTGATTTCATGGGCAATGACCGCTTCCGCTTCATCACGGCTCATGTTTTGTAGCAGCCCGGTGCTGACGGCGACCAGCGAGGCGTCGCGACGCGCGCCGGTAGCAAAAGCGTTAATATCAGGCGCGTGATAGATAGCAACCTGCGGCATGGCAATGCCCGCCTGCTGCGCCTGTTGGGCGACGGTGTGCATCAGCCAGCGTTCCGTTTCGTTGCGCGGCTGCTCGATCACTTCCCCACCCACAGACTTCAGGGCCATCCATTTCGACATCATCAGCGAAACGATAGAACCACCGAAGCCGAACAGCAGGGCCATAATCAACAGACCGGTCATGCTGCTGGATTGGATCCCCGTGAGGCTTAACACCAGCCCGAACACGACCATTACTGCCAGGTTCGTCAGCAGGAAAAGCGCGATTCGCATCATAATTTTCTTTTTACCTCAATTTAACAAAACGCACTATGCGATTACCCACATCGTATGGGTCAGGCTGCAATTTTCAACCATCAACCCCCGCTAAGTCACGATAAAAACACAACTTTACATTTTGTAGCATCTTGCTGACAGCGGCCGGGCAGGTTGACATTTTGTTAGTTGAGCTGAAAGGTGATGACAAAAGCACAAAATAAAACGGGCACCCTCTGAGGTGCCCGTTTGTTATTTATTTACTGGCTGGCGGTTCCACCGCCGGGCGCGCTTTTTCAAGATGCGCCAGGTCTACCGCGATATGGACCGTTTCATCAAGATACGGATCCGGCTCCTGGTAATCCTTCGGCAGGTCATCCAGTTTTTTCAGCAGCGGTTTGCCTTCGCGTTTCAGGCGATCGTTAATCCGCGCCAGACGAATCGCATCATCCTCTTCGTTCTCTTTCTCACGCTGGGCGTAGTTCAGAGAGACGATGTTACGCTTGTCCTTCATCGCGTTATAACGGGCAATATCCTTCATGATGTACTGGAACTCTGGATCCTGCGCGATACGCTCATCATGGCGCTTGAGCAGTTCCGGTCCAAACGGGGTCAGATCCCCGGACTTCACGTAGGTGGCTGCGTTGATACTATCCCACGGCAGCGCGTTGTCTTCATACTGCTCGCCGGTCTCACGATCTTCATTACCGGTTGGCATCATGATATCCGGCGTCACGCCTTTACGCTGCGTACTGCCGCCGTTAATACGGTAGAACTTCTGGATGGTGTACTGGACGGAACCTAACGCCGGCCAGTCCGGACGCAGCATCTGATCGTAGATACGATTCAACGAGCGATACTGCTGTACCGTCCCTTTACCGAAGGTCGGCTCGCCAACGATCAGCGCGCGGCCATAATCCTGCATCGCCGCGGCGAAGATTTCAGACGCCGAGGCGCTAAAGCGGTCAACCAGCACCACCAGCGGCCCTTTGTAATAGACCACGCCGTCGTTGTCGCTGTCTTCGCGGACCTTGCCATTGTTATCACGGACCTGCACTACCGGGCCGGACGGAATAAACAGACCCGAGAGCGATACCGCCTCGGTCAGCGCCCCGCCGCCGTTGCTGCGCAGATCAATGACGATGCTGCTGACGTTCTGTTTTTCCAGCTTCTGCAGTTGCACCTTCACATCATCGGTGAGACCAACGTAAAAGCCCGGAATATCCAGCACGCCGACTTTTTCTTTACCAACGGTTTTCACCGACATCTTCACCGCACGGTCTTCCAGACGGATCCGCTCGCGGGTCAGGGTCACGATACGCGTCTTGGCCCCTTTGCCTGCCGGCAGGATCTCAAGGCGCACTTTGCTGCCCTTCGGCCCTTTAATCAGCGCGACCACGTCATCCAGACGCCAGCCGATGACATCAACCATCGGCTTCCCGGTCTGGCCAACGCCAACGATACGGTCGCCGACGCTGATCGCTTTGCTCTTCGCGGCCGGACCGCCCGCCACCAGCGAATTGATGACGGTGTAGTCATCATCCATTTGCAGGACAGCGCCGATCCCCTCAAGAGAGAGGCTCATCTCAGTGTTGAACTGCTCGGTATTACGTGGAGACAGGTAGTTGGTGTGCGGGTCGATTTCGCGAGCGAAGGCGGTCATCGCCAGCGAGAAGACATCTTCGCTGTTGGTTTGCGCCAGACGACGGATCGCGAACTTATAGCGACGCGTTAAGGTGTCGCGGATCTCTTTATCGTCTTTGCCCGCCAGCTTCAGGCTTAACTGGTCAAACTTCACCTTGGCGTCCCACAGCGTGTTCAGCTCGGCCTCATCTTTTGGCCACGGCGCTTTGGAGCGATCAAGGTTAAAATTATCGTTGCCGGTAAAGTCCATCGGACGTTCCAGCACTTTGAGCGCATACTGATAGCGCTCAAAGCGACGCTGCTGCGCCAGGTTGTAAAGGTCGTAGAAGACGTCCAGTTTCCCGGTGCGCAGTTCGTCGCCGATTTGATCTTTTTTGGCCGCAAACTTCGCCACATCGCTGGCCAGCAGCACATTGTGGCTGTAGTCCAGCAGGTTCAGATAACGGTCAAAAATCTTTGCCGAGAAGGCGTTGTCGAGATCAAACTGACGGTAGTGAGAACGGGTAAAGCGCGACGTCACGCGCTCGCTCACCGTCGCGTGCTGCGGCTCTTCTTTCAGCACGGGTATTTGATCTGCACGGGTTATTTCATCAACAGCGAAAGCATGGCCTGCTATTGCCAGCAGGCCCGCAAGCGCGGTGATTTTAAAAAATGTGTTCATGCCTGGCCCGGCCTCCGTTTCAGAACACCAGGTGTTCTGCGCGTACAATCATTGACATACCAGAAGTCAGCTGTACACGAACGCCATCTTTGGTGATTTCCAGAACGGTGGCGTCCATTGCGTTATTGCCTGCTTTTACCTTCAGCGCCTGGCCGACGGTCAGAACGGAAACATCCGAAACCGGAGTATGACGCTCTTCACGCGGGGCTTTGGCCGCAACAGGACGCGGTTTACGCTGTTCAGCGCCTTCTTTACGACGCGGCTGCTGAGGACGTGGTTTACGCTCGCGGCGACCCCCTTCATCCTGCTGACCTGCGGCGGCGGCGGCTTCGCGTTTTTTCGCCTGCTGGGCAGCGCGCTGCGTCTGAACGCGAGCTTTCGCTTCTTCCAGCTGCTGGCGCGCATGGGCAATGTGCTGTTCTTCCAGTTCGCCGCACGGGTTGCCGTCCAGGTCAACGCGGATAGCGCCGGCTTTCACGCCGTACAGATAACGCCAGCTGGACGTATAGAGACGTAATGCAGCGCGAAGCTGGGTTTTGCTGAGGTTCATCTCACCACCCACTCGCTCAACGAGATCCTGAAAAATACCAATTTTCAGGGGGCGCGCTTCGCCTTCAGCGCTAAAGCACTGCGGGAAACGTTCGGCCAGAAAGGCGATAACTTCTTTACTGCTATTCAACTTAGGTTGATTTTCCATGAAATTTCCTGATTACAACGGACGTAGCCAACAAGCCGCAGGCATGAACAGGCGACATTATAATGACGTCCTCGCTAAATGCTACGTTATCCGTTGATTATCCCACGACACGGGTAAAGATTTTTTGATAATCAGTGGCCGCGATAAGTTTTTCCAGTTGCTCGACCAGCGTGCGCAACCCCTGCTCATCTTCAGCTGTGAAGCGGCCGTACGCCGTGCTGTCGATATCCAGCACGCCGATAATCTGGTCGTTCACGCGCAGGGGAAAGACAATTTCTGAATTACTGGCCGCATCGCAGGCAATGTGACCATCAAACGCATGCACGTCCTCTACGCGCTGGACCTGGGCTTGCGCCACCGCGGCGCCGCAGACGCCGCGACCAACCGGAATGCGCACACAGGCCAGTTTGCCCTGGAACGGCCCCAGTACCAGGGTATCGCCTTCCAGAAGATAGAAACCGGCCCAGTTGACCTCGCTCAGCCGCTCGAACAGCAGCGCGCTGGTATTGGCGATCATCGCCAGAAAACTGGTTTCACCTGCCATTAATGCCTGGAAATCGCGGTTCAGATCCGCGTAAAATTCTGTTTTGCTCATTATATCTTCACTTGGTTGTCTTACTGCCTGATACGTACAGCCTACTAAAATAAGCATTAAATGCGCTTAGGCTCAAGATGAATTCATTCATAGGTTAAGATAGTGGGATACATTCATTCCTGTACGTAATAAATGCCGATAAAAACACCAACGATTAAACCTGCGAAGAAGTTGGTCGTGCATGCCGTCAGCACACCGCTTCCCTATGCGCATTATCAGCGCTGTACGCAGTGTGACATGCTCTTTCGCTTACCGGTGCTTAAACGCAACCAAAGCGCCTGGTGCCCACGCTGCAACGCCAAGGTGCGCGATGGGCGCGACTGGTCGCTGACGCGTTTGGGCAGCATGGCCGTTGCGATGCTGCTGCTCATGCCTTTTGCCTGGTCGGAGCCTCTGCTGCGCCTGCACCTGCTGGGCGTGCGCATCGACGCCAACGTCCTGCAAGGGATCTGGCAGATGACCGCGCAGGGTGACCCGCTTACCGCCGCCATGGTGCTGTTTTGCGCGGTGGTCGCCCCGGTGCTGCTGGTGGTCTCGATTAGCTATCTCTGGCTGGGCAACGTGCTGGGGATGAACCTGCGCCCGGTGCTGCTGATGCTCGGCAAGCTCAAAGAGTGGGTGATGCTGGATATCTATCTGGTGGGTATTGGCGTCGCCACCATCAAGGTGCAGGATTACGCCTTTCTGCAGCCCGGCATCGGCCTGGTGGCGTTTATCTCGCTGACGCTGCTGAGCATCCTGACGCTTATTCACATGAACGTCGAAGAGCTGTGGGAGCGTTTCTATCCTGAACGGCCGGCGACCCGCGCCGATAACAATTTACAGGTGTGCACCGGCTGCCACTACACCGGCTACCGCGACGCGCGTGGCCGCTGCCGACGCTGCCACTCCCCGCTGCATCATCGCCGGCCGCAGAGCCTGCAGCGCAGCTGGGCGGCGCTGATTGCCTCGCTGATATTTCTCTTACCAGCCAACCTGCTGCCGATCTCGATCATCTATGTTAACGGTGCGCGCCAGGACGATACGATCCTTTCCGGGATCATCTCCCTTGCCAGCAGCAATATCGCCATCGCCGGAGTGGTATTTATCGCCAGTATTTTGGTGCCATTCACCAAAGTTATAGTGTTATTTACCCTATTGGTCAGCATACAATTCAAGTGCGAGCAAGGCTTGCGCACCCGCATCCTGCTGCTGCGGCTGATAACCTGGATTGGCCGCTGGTCGATGTTGGATCTGTTTGTTATTTCACTCACCATGTCGCTAATCAATCGCGATCAGCTCCTCGCTTTCACCATGGGGCCGGCGGCGGTTTACTTCGGCGGTGCGGTAATTTTAACTATTCTTGCAGTTGAATGGCTGGACAGCCGCTTACTTTGGGACGCACATGAGTCAGGAATCGCCCGCTTCGCAGACTGAAGCCAGAATAAAAACTAAACGCCGTATTTCGCCATTCTGGCTGTTGCCGGTCATCGCGCTGCTGATTGCCGCCTGGCTCATCTGGACCAGCTTTGACGACCGCGGATCGACGATTACCATCGATTTCCAGTCCGCTAACGGCATTGTGCCGGGGCGGACGCCTATCCGTTATCAGGGGGTCGAGGTCGGCACCGTCCAGGATATTAGCCTCAGTAAAGATCTGAGTAAGATTGAGGTTTCCGCCAGCATCAAACGCGATATGAAAGATGCGCTGCGCAAAGAGACCCAGTTCTGGCTGGTCACCCCAAAAGCCTCTCTGGCGGGGGTCTCCGGGCTGGATGCGCTGGTGGGCGGGAACTACATTGGCATGATGCCTGGCAAAGGTGAGCCCGAAGATCACTTCGTGGCCCTCGACACTCAGCCGAAATACCGCATCAACAACGGCGAGCTGATGATCCACCTGCAGGCGCCGGACCTTGGCTCCCTGAACAGCGGCTCGCTGGTCTATTTCCGCAAGATCCCGGTCGGGCGCGTGTATGATTTCACCCTGAATGCCAATAATCAGGGGGTCACCATCGATGTCCTGATCGAGCGCCGGTTTACCAACCTGGTGAAAAAAGGCAGCCGATTCTGGAACGTCTCCGGGATCAAAGCCGACGTCGGCCTGAGTGGGGCAAAAGTGCAGCTGGAGAACCTTTCTGCGCTAGTGAACGGCGCTATCGCCTTCGATTCACCTGCCGATTCGCAGGTTGCGGCGCAAAACGATGACTATCATCTGTACGAAGATCTGGCGCATAGCCAGCGCGGTGTGCTGGTCACCCTCGACCTGCCGGACGGCGATGGGCTGAAAGCAGGCTCGACGCCGCTGATGTATCAGGGGCTGGAAGTGGGTCAGTTAAGTAAGCTGAATCTTAACCCCGGCGGCAAAGTGACCGGCGAGATGACGGTCGACCCGAGCGTGGTGACGCTGCTGCGTGAGAAAACGCTGATTCAGATGAAGAAGCCGAAGATTTCCCTCGATAACCCCAGCGTCAGCGCCCTACTCACCGGCAATACCTTTGAACTGGTACCCGGTGAAGGCGAGCCGCGCAACCACTTCTCCGTCATGCCAGCAGATAAAGCGCTGCTGGAGGAGCCCAACGTCGCCACCGTCACGCTCTCGGCGCCGGAAAGCTACGGGATTGACGGCGGCCAACCGCTGGTGCTGCACGGAGTAAAAGTCGGCCAGGTGCTGGAGCGCAAACTGACGGCCAAAGGGGTGACCTTCCAGGTCGCGATTGCCCCCGAATACCGCGATCTCATTCGCGGTGACAGTAAGTTTGTGGTTAACAGCCGTCTGGATGTCAAAGTCGGACTCGATGGCGTGCAGGTGCTGGGGGCCAGCGCCAGCGAATGGGTTAATGGCGGGATCCGGGTCATTCCGGGAGAAAAAGGCGAAATGCAGAGCAGCTACCCGCTGTACGCCAACCTCGAAAAGGCCCAGGAAAACAGCCTGAGCGAAGTGCCGACCACGACCTTAAGCCTCTCAGCCGAGACCCTGCCTGACGTTCAGGCCGGCTCGGTGGTGCTGTATCGTAAATTCGCCGTCGGCGAGATCATCGCCGTCAAACCGCGCAAAGACGCTTTCGATATCGATTTGCATATCAAGCCGGAGTACCGCTACCTGCTGAGCAACAACAGCGTCTTCTGGGCCGAAGGGGGGGCGAAGGTCAAACTTGACGGCAACGGACTCACCGTTCAGGCCTCGCCGCTGGCGCGCGCCATTAAAGGGGCGATCAGTTTCGATAACCTCAATGGCAGCAGCGCCAACGCGCGGCTGAATAACAAACGTATCCTTTACGCTTCGGAAACGGCGGCGCGCGCCGTGGGCGGCCAGATCACCCTGCACGCGTTTGACGCCGGGAAGATGGCGGCCGGGATGCCGATTCGTTATCTCGGCATCGATATCGGTCAGATCCAGTCCCTGGAGCTGATCACCGCCAAAAACGAAGTGCAGGCGAAAGCGGTGCTCTACCCGGAATACGTCGGTACCTTCGCCCGGGCCGGGACCCGCTTCTCGGTGATCACCCCGCAAATCTCCGCCGCGGGCGTCGAGCATCTCGACACCCTGTTCCAGTCCTATATTAACGTTGAGCCGGGACGCGGGCCGGCGCGCCGCGACTTTGAGATCCAGGATACGACGATCAGCGACTCACGCTATATCGACGGCCTGAACATCGTGGTGGAAGCGCCGGAGGCGGGGTCGCTTGGCATCGGTACGCCGGTCCTGTTCCGCGGCCTTGAAGTGGGGACGGTCACTGGCCTGTCGCTGGGGTCAATGTCCGATCGGGTGATGGTGAAACTGCGTATCAGCAAGCGCTACCAGTATCTGGTACGCAATAACTCGGTGTTCTGGCTGGCCTCGGGTTACAGCCTCGACTTCGGCCTGGTTGGCGGCGTGGTGAAAACCGGGACCTTCAATCAGTTTATCCGCGGCGGGATCGCCTTTGCCACGCCGCCGGGTACGCCGCTGGCGCCGAAGGCCCAGGATGGCAAGCACTTCCTGCTGCTGGAGAGCGAGCCGAAAGAGTGGCGGGAATGGGGCACCGCCCTGCCGCAGTAACCCTCACAACGCCTTCTCCCGCACAGGCCAACGCCGGGGGCGGGAAGATAACCAAGCGCACGCCCCGGTGTCCTGCACCGGGGCGTTTGTGCTAAACTGCGCACCCTTTTTTTCTGTGGTGCGCTGCCTGTGGCTGAAAATACTGTCTATTTCCCTGAAGCGTTTCTCGCTCAAATGCGTGCGGCAATGCCCGCGCATCTCTCTTTCGACGACTTTATCGCCGCCTGCCAGCGCCCGCTACGCCGCAGTATTCGCGTCAACACGCTGAAAATCAGTGTGGCCGATTTTCTGTCTCTGGTCGCCCCGTATGGCTGGCAACTGACGCCGGTCCCCTGGTGTGAAGAGGGATTCTGGATCGAGCGGGACGGCGACGATGCCCTGCCGCTGGGCAGCACCGCCGAACATCTCAGCGGGCTGTTCTATATTCAGGAGGCAAGCTCGATGCTGCCGGTCGCCGCTCTGTTCGCCGATAACCCGCAGCCTGAACGGGTGATGGATGTTGCCGCCGCGCCGGGGTCTAAGACCACCCAGATTGCCGCCCGAATGGGTAACGCGGGCGGCATTCTGGCCAATGAGTTCTCCGCCAGCCGGGTGAAGGTGCTGCATGCCAACATCAGCCGCTGCGGCATCAGTAACGTCGCCCTGACTCACTTCGACGGCCGGGTTTTCGGCGCGGCCTTGCCCGAAACCTTCGATGCCATTCTGCTTGATGCCCCCTGTTCGGGCGAAGGCGTGGTGCGTAAAGATGCTGACGCACTGAAAAACTGGTCGCCGGAGAGCAACCTCGACATTGCCGCCACCCAGCGCGAACTTATCGACAGCGCCTTCCATGCCCTGCGTCCTGGCGGGACGTTGGTGTATTCGACCTGTACCCTGAATCGCGAGGAAAACCAGTCGGTTGTTCAGTGGCTGCTGTCCCGTTATCCGCAGGCGGTGGAGATCCTGCCGCTGGGAGATCTGTTTTCCGGCGCGGCCGATGCCTTAACCGCAGAAGGATTTTTGCACGTGTTCCCGCAGATCTACGATTGCGAAGGCTTCTTTGTCGCTCGCCTGCGCAAGACCGCGGCGATCGATCCGCTCCCGGCGCCAGGCTATAAGGTCGGCAAATTCCCGTTTACGCCGCTGAAGAGCCGGGAGGCCGCCGCGGTAACTGCCGCCGCCAGCGCTGTTGGCCTGGTGTGGGACGCAGGTCATACGCTGTGGCTGCGGGATAAAGAGCTGTGGCTGTTCCCGCAGGCTATGGAGCCCCTGTTTGGTCAGGTGCGTTTTTCACGCATCGGCGTACGCCTGGCAGAGGTGCACAATAAGGGGTACCGCTGGCAGCATGAGGCGGTTATCGCCTTTGCCGCGCCGCAGCGCGCCTTCGAGCTGACCCAGGAGGAAGCGGAGGAATGGTATCGCGGACGCGACGTCTATCCGCAGACCGCGCCGCAGCAGGATGAGGCCATCGTGACCTTCCAGGGTGTCCCGCTGGGTCTGGCCAAGCGCGTCGGCTCCCGTCTGAAGAATAGCTACCCGCGCGAACTGGTGCGCGATGGGAAACTTTTTGCCGGCAAGGTGTGACGCCGCGCAAAAAATGCGCACTTTTTGACTGGCGGTTTTCACCCCATTGACTACGCTGAAAAATGACGGCCTCAACTGGTCGTACCACAACTCAGCTGAAAAATGGGGTGAAGCGATGAGTAAAACCAATGTCCGCATCGGCGCGTTTGAGATAGACGATGCCGAACTGCACGGTGAACATCAGGGAGAGCGAACGTTAAGTATTCCCTGCAAATCCGATCCAGATTTATGTATGCAGCTTGACGCCTGGGATGCCGATACCAGCGTGCCCGCTATTCTCAATGGCGAACATTCCGTGCTCTACCGTAAACATTACGACCGCCAGTCTGATGCCTGGGTCATGCGCCTTGCCTGACTCAAATGAACCCGTCGCCTGAGACGGGTTATTTATTTCCCCGTCCCGCCGTCATCCCCTACACTAAAGAGTATGTGAACCCGAGCATGAGGCCTGGATGTTTGCCTTGGTGTTGTTTATTTGCTATCTGGATGGCGGCTGCGAGGACATTGTGGTTGACGTCTACCGCGAGGAAACGCAGTGCTTAGTGGCGATGGAGGATCAGCGGATCCGCCACGGCGGCTGCTATCCGATAGAAGATTTTATTGATGGCTTCTGGCAACCCGCCAGCGAATACAGCGATTTTTAACCTGCCGATTGCAGCGCCACCAGCGTCAGCGTTCCGCCAAACACGGCGCCCGTATCAATATAGTGTTGATTATCGCGTTCATAAGGCGTGCGAAGCGGCGTATGGCCAAACCAGAAATGGTCTGCTCCGGCGATGGCGCCATGACGTCCCGCCAGATGTTCGCTCAGGCGATGACGGCTCCATAACACCCGCTGGGGATCCACCGGCTGCTGCCAGCGATAGACTGGCGCCGGATAATCGGCATGGGCGATCACATGCCGGGCATCTGCACACCCAACTTCAATAATCAACGGTAGCCGCTGACAACGCGCTAACAGCCGGTCGGCTTCGGCCCGCTGCTGCGCGGTGCCCCGGCCATACCAGTCGCCGCCATTCATCTGCCAGAGTGCCATATCCCCGCTCTCCAGCGCCTCCAGCGCCATCTGTTCATGATTCCCCCGAACGGCCCTGAACCAGCGGCAGCGCAGCAGGCCGAGGCAGTCAGCGCTCTGCGGTCCGCGATCGATCAGATCGCCCACGGAAATGAGCAGATCGGCCCAGGGATCAAAGCGCAGCTGACGCAGGCGGCCCATCAGTAGCGCAAAGCAACCATGCAGATCGCCCATCAGCCAGATATTACGCCAGTCGCTACCATTAATACGTTGATACATATAATTACCTCTCTGCTGTAATTATAGGTAATTGCGCCGAATCCCCGTGATTTTTATTTACACCTCAATCGATTTTAAACAAACGGGAAATATAGTCGGCCAGAGGATTAAGCTTATCAGAAGCTCGCTTTAAAATAGGAGGAAATAACAACGAGGTGTTTATCGTGACAGACAATAGCCTGCATTCAACCAGCGTGCTTGCGCCGCGCTCGCATCTTATTGCCGATCTGGTGATGGGCAGACTAATACCTGCACCTATCTGGCGGCAGAAAAATTTTCGCCTTAAATTTCTGCTGCGTACGGCGTTATTTTATAGCCCCACCAAAGCAATGCTTGAGTCGCTTAGCGCCCGTGACGATTTTAATCAGCTTCTGACCGCGCAGGCGACCTTGCCGGGGAAAGTGCACCGTCAGTACCTGACGCGCGATCTTAACGCCTGGCAGAGGGCGATGGCGGTGATAAGTCATTATCGCTACATCGATACCCTGCAGGGGTCGCTGCTGGCGCATGCCATGACCGCGGTGAGCGAGGTCCCGCTGCTGACGCTGAACGGAAAAGACGACAGCCCGTTCACTCTCTCCGCCTCCTCAGCCGGGAAGGCTGAGCGCGAGGGCGAAACCACATTATGGCTACGCGACGGCGATCACACCCTGTTGGCCAGCGCAACCTTTAGCGTGACCTGGGACGGTGAAGCCTGGCAACTGGTCATCGGCGGCCTGCAGGGGCCACGGCGCCACGTTTCCCATGAGGTGATTAAGCAGGCCACTCGCGCCTGCTTCGGCCTGTTCCCGAAGCGCCTGCTGCTGGAGTTCATTTGGCTACTGGCCGCTCGCAGCGCTATCGAGTCGATTTATGGCGTCAGCGATAACGGCCATGTGTTCCGTGCCCTGCGCTATCGTCTGAGCAAGGGCCGCCATTTCCACGCCAGCTACGACGAGTTCTGGCAGTCCATCGATGGTAAGCCGGAAAGCGCGTGGCGCTGGCGGCTGCCGCAGCGTCTGGAACGAAAATCACTGGAGAGTATCGCCAGCAAAAAACGGGCCGAATACCGGCGTCGGTTCCAGCTGCTGGATCAGCTGGCTGAGCAGGTGGACATCCTGACGCAACCGCGTCATGGTGCGTAAATGTCGCTGCGGATAGCGCCGCGCTGACACGCGGCGTTTGCTTATTCGGTCGTTATTTCGCTACTATCATGGCCCCTGGCGCCATTGGATAGTGGTTGGCATGATGAGTAAAACCGAAATTTTCCTGCTGATTATTCTTGCGGTCATTCTGCTGGGCTGCGTATGGTTTATTTTTAGCGATGAAATTTGGCTTTTGCTCTGCTATCTCGAAAGTAAGATATATCCCACCTTTAACGTCCCTGAATAATTTTAGCCGCTGTAAATAGCGGCGCATTCGCTTATTATTTTTAGCGATACGGTCGTTCATTGATAGCTAATCGCATGAATTGCCAAACCTATTAGACTTTGCTTATTTTATTTGTCATACAAATGTGTATACTAGCAGGCTTCCGATGTTGGCCCGCCAGTTAACCTGCACGCCGGGCCTGGTTAGGTGCAGGTTTTTTCTTTTCTCTTTCCACCCCAGCTTCAGATCTCTCCTTCCCGACGCAACCCTTCCTCAGGATGCGATTTGTGTGTAAATGGATTGTGTATGCTAAAAACGGTGTGCTATAACGGGACATCCAGAGACCAGCCTGGGGTTTGACTGACATGATGTCGCTGGCTATTGCGAAAGCAGAAAGATACCGATAAAAAGAGACCGAATACGATTCCTGTATTCGGTCCAGGGAAATGGCTCTTGGGAGAGAGCCGTGCGCTAAAAGTTGGCATTAATGCAGGCTAAGTCGCCTTGCACTATAAGAATAGTTTAACGCGTCAGCTTTTCCAGTCCGTGGCCAATGTGGTCGTATAATTCCTGGGAAACGGCTGTCAGCCAGTAAAAAACCGCCACTGCCGTTATCCGGCAAGGGCGGTTTTTTTTATGCTATTACAGTAAGATAACGCGGAACGCTAGCAGAGCTTCTGCGCTCGCTCGATAAATGGCGCAAGGCTCATTTTTTGTCCCGGGTGCTGCGGATCGTCGATCTGGATCACCGAGATCGGCTGCGCGGTCGTCTTGCCGGCTTTAACCTGCTGTTCCGCGACGTCATTGAGCGGATACTGGACCAGCGTACTCGGGTTGATGGCGTAAAGCGCGTTACCCGGACGGCAGGTCAACATCACCTCTTCACGGTTGAACGCCCAACTCTCCTTCCCCACTTCAAAGCGGCTCACGGTGATAATTTGCGGCGCCGCCAGAGCAGCCCCGGAGCTTGCCAGTAACAACATGGTCAGAACAATTTTTTTCATGATTTTGCCAGTTAATTCAATAAGGTTCCCAGGTGGCAAACAGACTGACGGCCAGCAGCGCCAGCGCGCCCAGCCCTATCTCAGCCTGCGTGGTTCGCAGGATCAGGCTTTCCGCCCGCGAACCGCTTGCCGACATGCGCGGTACCAGAACATACCTGTTCACTAAGGCAATTACCACCATCCCGGCGACCAGCGCACATTTGATCAACAGCATGCGCCCCCAGGGCGAGGTTCCGATCACCGCCCCCTGAATCAACAGCGCATTGACCACGCCGCTGGCAAGGGTACCGGCCACCGCCAGATGTCCATAACGCGAAAAGCGCGCCATGGTATAGACCGCAGCCTGACGCCAGCGCCCCTGCGCCAGACGCAGGCAGTAGATGAAGGGCAACAGGCCGCCGAACCAGCTGGCGACGCAGAAGAGGTGGACGGCATGATTAGTCCGCTGCAGGGCGCCGAGTAAGCCATCGTGCATAGCAGCATGCCCAACCCCGGCGGAAAGCAGCAGCTGGGCCGCCAGCAGGGCCATCAGTTGCCTGGCGCCGTGATGGGGACGGATCCACACCACGGCGAGAGCAGTCAACGCCAGCAGGATCTGCCAGATCCACACCCCGCCGAAGCGGGTTCCCGCTACCGCCTGCCAAACGGCGGGCTGCCAGACATCCGCCCAGCCGTCGCCCATTATCCCCCCCTGCAGCAGATACAGCGCCACGGTTGAGAGCGCGCCAATCAACATCAGGGGGCGTAATAGCGGATAAAAGCGGTGCATCAGCACGCGCCTCAGCGGTACCGGCGCCCACCAGGCGCCATACAGCACGCAGCCAAAAGCCAACATCAGGGTGATAAAGTGCCCAAAACGCAGCGTGATATAGAGCCCGGTCAACATCGATCACTTCACGCTAAAAGTGTATTGCCCTTTGGTTTTATGGCCGTCAACCGAGACCACATGCCATGCTACGGTGTACTCCCCCGGAGACAACGTTTCCGCCAGGGGTAAGGTGACCTGAGCGGGGTTGTCAGCGCTGCGGGTCAGTTTACCGGCGGCTACCGCGTGCTGCTGCGGACCGGTGACGGTCACGCCGCTGAAGGCCGGTTCGATCCCTTCGGAGAAACTGAGCGTCAGCGTCTGAGGGGGCGCGGTCAGTTGGGCACCCGCGGCGGGGATCTGCTGTTGCAGGTGAGCATGGGCGAAGGCGCCTGCCGCGGTTAATATACCGGCAAACGCAACGGAGAGGCGCAACGCGCGTCCAGCGAGGAGTCGCATATTCGTCATTCCCTTTTGTTATGTCTGTAGGACAGAGAATAACCCTGTATAATGGCAGAGTCGAGCTAAGCGTCAGCGCCTCGACCGGGTTTACCAGCACACTGGAGTTAATAATGGAAAGAAATCTGGCCAAAATTTCGCAAGCTGAGATGGATAAGGTCAACGTCGATCTCGCCGCCGCCGGCGTCGCCTTTAAGGAGCGATACAACATGCCGGTGGTCGCTGATTTGGTCGAGCGTGAGCAGCCCGCCCATCTGCGCGACTGGTTCCGCGAACGACTGATCGCCCATCGGCTGGCCTCTGTCTCGCTTTCCCGACTGCCCTGGGAGCCGAAGCAGAAATAATGCGCGCCCGCCTGCTCCCCATCGGTTGGCAAGACCACCCAATTCCTTTACGCTTGTTGTTTTGCTCTGGAGCGAGCCATGCTGCGCGTCATTGATACCGAAACCTGCGGCCTGCAGGGGGGCATCGTCGAAATCGCCTCGGTCGATATTGTCGACGGGCGAATCACTAACCCGATGAGCCATCTGGTGCGTCCTGATCGGCCCATCACGCCGCAGGCGATGGCTATCCACCGTATAACGGAAGAGATGGTCGCCGATAAGCCGTGGATTGAAGAGATTATTCCGTATTATCTTGGCAGCCCCTGGTATGTCGCGCACAACGCCAGCTTTGACCGCCGGGTGTTACCGGAGATGAGCGGCGAGTGGATTTGTACCATGAAGCTGGCCCGCCGCCTGTGGCCGGGGATCAAATACAGCAATATGGGGTTATATAAATCACGTAAGCTGAATGTGGCGACCCCGCCGGGGCTGCATCACCACCGCGCGCTGTATGACTGCTATATCACCGCCGCGCTGCTGCTGGATATCATCAACGTTTCCGGCTGGACGCCTGACGAAATGGCCGATATCACCGGCCGCCCGGCGCTGCTCACCACCTTTACCTTCGGCAAATACCGGGGTAAAGCGGTGGCCGAAATTGCTGAAAACGACCCCGGCTACCTGCGCTGGTTATTCAACAATCTCGACCGGATGAGCCCCGAACTGCGTCTGACCCTCAAACACTACCTCGGGGAATAATCGTCACACAGCCGCTTTTCCCGGCAGTGTCCCCTGCGCCAGGGCAATGAAAAAGGCATACTCCAGGGCCACCCCTTCATAGCTTTTAAAGCGCCCGGATTTGCCGCCATGGCCGGAATCCATATCGGTACAGAGCAGCAGCAGGTTATCGTCGGTTTTCAGTTCCCGCAGTTTGGCCACCCATTTCGCCGGCTCCCAGTATTGCACCTGGGAATCGTGCAGTCCGGTGGTGACCAGCATATGCGGATAAGCCTGCGCCCGGACGCCGTCGTAGGGGCTGTAGCTTTTCATGTAGTGGTAATAGGTTTCATCCTGTGGATTCCCCCACTCTTCAAATTCCCCGGTGGTCAGTGGAATAGATTCATCCAGCATGGTGGTCACCACATCGACGAACGGCACCTGGGCTATCACGCCATGAAACAGCTCAGGACGTTCGTTAACGGCCACGCCCATCAGCATCCCGCCGGCGCTGCCCCCCATGCCATAGCAGAGCTGCGG
The DNA here is from genome assembly GCF_003097195.1 of Klebsiella sp. GL120222-02. Lineage (NCBI taxonomy): Bacteria > Pseudomonadati > Pseudomonadota > Gammaproteobacteria > Enterobacterales > Enterobacteriaceae > Klebsiella > Klebsiella sp. GL120222-02. The sequence continues at coordinate 184,596 of NZ_QEQO01000007.1, read as the reverse complement.
ATCGCCGTACCCCTGGGCCAGCAGCGCGTCACAGACGTCCAGATAGTCGTTGAAGGTATTTTTCTTACACAGAAATTTGCCGTCCTCATACCACTGCTGCCCCAGCTCGCCCCCGCCGCGGACATGGGCGATGGCGTAGACAAAGCCGCGGTTGAGCAGGCTCAGCCGGCTAGCGCTGAAATCGGCATCGATACTCTCGCCATACGAGCCGTAGCCATAGACCAGCAGCGGATTGCTCCCTTTGCGGAAATGGTCGCGATGGTAGACCAGCGAGACCGGAACCTCGACGCCATCGCGGGCGGTCACCCACAGGTGTTCGCTCTGGTAGCAGCTCGTGTCCAACCCCTTCACCTCCTGCTGCTTGATAACCCGCCGCTCGCCGGTATCCATGTCCAGTTCAAACAGGGTGTCTGGCGTGGTCATGGAGGAATACCCGTAGCGCAGGCGCGACGTTTCAGGTTCCGGATTATAGGCAAGCCAGGTGACATAGGCCGGATCGTCAAAGGCGATCCCTACCACCTCCCGGGTCTTGCGGTTAATTTGCCGCAGGCTGGTCAGGCCGCGCTGGCGCTCCTCGACGACCAGCCAGTCAGTAAACAGGGTAAATCCTTCGAGCATCACGTCGTGACGCGGTGGGATCAGCGTGGTCCACTGATCTTCATCGCGCAGCACAGTACGGTAGAGGCCAAAATTCTTCCCCTCGCGGTTGGATCGCAGATAGAACGCGTGCTGATAGTGATCGAGGCTGTATTCGTGATCTTTCCGCCGCGGCAGGAAGCAGACCGGCTCGGCGTCAGGCAGTTCGGCGTTGAGCAGTAATGCTTCACTGGTGGTGGCGCTGGAGAGATAAATCACCACGAACTGCTGGGAAGTGGTCTTATGTACGCTGACGTAGAAGGTCTCATCTTTTTCTTCATAGACCAGCACATCACTCTGCGCCGCGGTACCCACCGTGTGGCGCCAGACCTGATAAGGCAGCAGCGTGGTGGGATGTTTACGCACGTACCACACAAAGCGGGAATCATTGCTCCAGGCAAACCCGGAGGTAACATTTTCCAGGATCTCCGGGTACCATTCACCGCTGCTAAGGTTGCAGAAGCGCAGGCCATACTGGCGGCGGGAAAGATAATCCTCCGCCACCGCCATCAATTGGTTATTCGGCGCGACGCCCAGTCCGCCAAGGGTGTAGAACTCACTCTTCGCCGCCCGCTGGTTGCCGTCGAGCAGGATCTCCCACTCGTCCCACTCCTCTTTGAGCACCGACTGGCGCTGATAGATGGCGTATTCACAGCCCGGCTCGTAAACCTGACGGTAGCGAAAACCATTTTTACTGTAAGGGGCGGAGACTTCCCGTTGCGGAATGCGGTCGATAATTTCTTTCAGCAGACGTTCCTGCAGGCTGAGCTGCGAATCCATCACCCGCTTGCCATAGGCGTTCTCCGCGTGCAGGTACTCCAGCACGTCAGGTCGCGCGCGCTCATCGTCGCGCAGCCAGTAATAGTTATCGATGCGTGTATCGCCATGCAAGGTCATGGCGTGAGGGATCCGTTTGGCTTTAGGTGGCATGTTGTTCTTCTGCTGCTTTATCGTGACACAAGAGCATTCAGGTCACACGGCGGCGCCTGAATGATGACGTGTCTATAAGGGTGGCAAAAGACGCGGGCGATGCAAGCGAAACGTGATAATTTAGACGCTTAGCGCTTGTTTTTGTGACTGGATATCCTGTTCTATATCGGCCCGGACATCCTTTGGCAGTGACAAAGCGTCTCCCAGCGCGTTCAGATAACTGCGTTCCATAAAGTGGTCGATATCAATGACCGCGCAGCTGACGTAGTAGATCTCCAGTGCCTCCTGCGGATCAACGATGCCCTCCGCCAGACGCTGAGGATCCAGCGGTTGGGCCAGCGCCTGGTCGATCAGCACCCGGGCCTGAACGTCGATATTGGCCGCCCGCAGCTGGGCTTCAATATTAGCCCGTTCGTGGTCATCTATATGACCATCGCTCCTGGCGGCAAAAACCAGCGCGGTGATCAGTCGCACGCTGCGCGGATCAACGTCCGCCGGCACGGCAGCCGGCGTGTTCGCCCCGGGGACAGGCGCGTTTTGAGCGCGCATCTTCTGCTGATACTTGTTCCATAACACCGTACCCGCCACCGCCCCACCGCCAGCCAGCAGCGCGCTGGTGCCGTACTTCGCCAGCAGTTTGCGTGAGGATTTACTGGCCACCAGCAACCCGGCCAGCCCGCCAATCGCGCCGGGCAGCAGTGCGCTCCCTTTTGACGACTCGCCTGTCGATGACGCGCCCTGCTGCCCAAGCAGCGACTGCAGTTGATTAAGCCAGTTAGCCATGGTTTTCCTCTCAGGTGATAAAACACTGCTATCAGCCTAAACGACGCGATGTCAGGAAATGTTAGATCTGGCTAAAGATGCGCAAAGGTGGGCGCGGCAGACAAATCCCTGCCCAGCCAGGCCATAGCTGGCTGCCGCCAGTCAGGCCACTTTCGCCTTACGCGCTTTGGTCGCTGGCGCCGCGGCGTCTTCCGCTGGAGAAGCCTCTTCTGCCGCCGACGGCGCGGGTGAGTCGTGCGCGGACGCATCCTGCTCCGGCAATCGGCCGACGCGCAGGATATGCTGCAGCGCCTCTTTTCGCTCTGCCAGCCACATCGCCATGGTGTCACGCTGGGCGTCATCCATCTCCAGCGGCGATGCCACCAGCCAGTCATTCAGCACCTCTGCCAGATCGAGCATTTTGTCGTAAGCGTCGGCCTCTTTTTTGCTGGCAAAAGACATTTTTTCCTCACCTTCGCGGATCACAACATATTTAATTTCAACCGCCATGCTGCAGCCTCTCAATACTGTATTTTTATACAGTATAACAAATTTCCTCTCCGGACTCAACTCACGCGCGTAAAGACAGACGCAAACGTTTTCGTTTATAATCGGCAGCATCTTTTTTTACTGCGGAAGAGAGTTATGACTGTATTAGGCACCGCGCTGCGCCCGGCAGCCACCAAAGTAATGCTGTTAGGTTCCGGCGAGCTGGGCAAAGAAGTCGCTATTGAATGTCAGCGTCTGGGCATTGAAACTATCGCCGTCGACCGCTACCCCGATGCCCCGGCGATGCAGGTCGCCCACCGCGCCCATGTCATCAATATGCTGCATGGCGAGAGCCTGCGCGCTCTGATTGAACAGGAAAAACCCGATTACATCGTGCCGGAGATCGAAGCTATTGCTACCGATACCCTGGTTGAACTGGAACAGGCCGGGCAGAAAGTAGTCCCCACGGCGCGGGCGGCTAAGCTCACCATGAACCGCGAAGGCATTCGCCGCCTGGCGGCAGAAGAGCTGCAGCTCCCCACCTCCAGCTATCGCTTTGCCGACAGCGAAGAAGGCTTCCGCGCGGCGGTCACCGACATCGGTTTGCCGTGCATCGTCAAACCAGTGATGAGCTCCTCCGGCAAAGGTCAGAGCTTTATCCGCTCGGCTGACCAGCTCAGCGAAGCCTGGCGCTATGCGCAGCAAGGCGGCCGCGCCGGCGCCGGGCGGGTGATCGTCGAGGGGGTGGTGAATTTCGATTTCGAAATCACCCTGCTCACCGTCAGCGCCGTCGACGGCGTGCATTTCTGCGCCCCGGTTGGCCATCGCCAGGAAGACGGCGATTACCGTGAGTCCTGGCAACCGCAGCAGATGAGCGACCTGGCCCTCGAACGTGCCCAGGCCATCGCCCGCAAGGTAGTGCTGGCGCTGGGGGGTCATGGCCTGTTTGGCGTGGAACTGTTCGTATGCGGCGACGAGGTGATCTTCAGCGAAGTTTCCCCGCGCCCACACGACACCGGCATGGTAACGCTGATCTCGCAGGATCTCTCGGAATTCGCCCTGCACGTTCGTGCCTTTCTTGGACTGCCCGTCGGCGCTATCCGCCAGTATGGTCCGGCCGCTTCCGCAGTGATCCTTCCGCAGCTGACCAGTCAGAACGTCAGCTTTGGCCAGCTGCAATCGGCCGTCGGGGCTGGCCTGCAGCTGCGACTGTTCGGCAAGCCCGAGATTGACGGTACCCGCCGCCTGGGGGTGACCCTCGCCGTTGCCGATTCGGTTGAAGAGGCCGTAGCGCGGGCTAAAACCGCCGCCGCTGCGGTCATCGTCGAAGGCTAAAGACAAAAAAACCCGGTCGCGTTGCCGCTGACCGGGTTGTCGACCCTGAGGCGCGGTTTACTTCGCGCCTTCCACCGCTTCACGCGCCAGGGTGGTGATGCGATCGTAGTCGCCGGCCTCCAGCGCGTCGGCTGGCACCAGCCAGGAACCGCCGATGCACAGCACGCTATTCAGCGCCAGGTAGTCACGGTAGTTGGCCGGAGAAATACCGCCGGTCGGGCAGAAACGAATGTGGCCGAACGGACCAGCAATCGCCTGCAGGGCTTTCACGCCGCCGTTGGCTTCCGCCGGGAAGAATTTAAACTCTTTCAGACCATACTGCATACCCAGCATCAGCTCGGAAACCGTGCTGATCCCCGGGATCAGCGGAATGGTGCCGTCTTCGGTCGCCGCTTTCAGCAGGGATTCGGTCACTCCCGGGCTGATAGCGAACTGCGCGCCAGCTTCCGTTACCGCTTTCAGTTGCTCGACGTTGGTGACCGTGCCCGCGCCGACAATCGCGTCCGGCACTTCTTTAGCAATCGCGCGGATCGCTTCCAGGGCGCACTCGGTGCGCAGGGTGACTTCCAGCACGCGCACGCCGCCCGCGACCAGCGCTTTCGCCATCGGTACCGCATGCTCCAGCTTTTTCACCACGATAACCGGGACAACCGGACCGGAGGTGAGGATTGCTTCTGCTGTTGTTTTCCAGTTTTTCATCAGGATTTTCTCTCGCCAGATCTAGAAATAAAATCGTCTTAAAAAGTGATGCAGGTTGCGCCCTGCTCCGCGCCAGAGAGCTTCTCACGCAGCGCCCCAAACATCTCCCTACCGGTTCCCACGCGCGACGCGCTGAGGTCAGGGATATGCGGCTGACGCGCCGCCAGTTCGGCATCGTCCACCAGCAGCGTCAGTTCTCCCGTCTGCCCGTTCACGCGAATCACATCGCCATCGCGCACCTTCGCCAGCAACCCACCATCATAGGCTTCAGGCGTGACATGGATTGCTGACGGGACTTTACCGGAGGCGCCAGAGAGTCGGCCATCGGTCACCAGCGCTATTTTGAAACGGCGGTCCAATAATACACCAAGTGGCGGCATAAGTTTATGTAATTCTGGCATCCCGTTCGCTTTTGGCCCCTGATGACGGACCACCACCACACAATCTTTATCCAGCAGGCCCGCTTCAAAGGCCGGCAATACGTCGTGTTGGCTCTCGAACACCACCGCCGGCGCTTCGATCACCTGATTCTCCACCGGGACAGCCGAGGTTTTCATTACCGCGCGCCCCAGGTTGCCGCTCAGCACCTTGGTGCCGCCGTGACGGGAGAACGGTTTCTCGAAGGTCGCGATGACCTGATCGTCAAGCGGCGCTGTCGCCCCTTCACGCCAGTCCAGCTCGCCGTTGTTGAGCCACGGCTCCAGGGTATAACGCGACAGACCAAAGCCAGCGACGGTGTGAACATCCTCATGCAGCAGGCCGCCTTTCAGCAGCTCGCGCACCAGTACCGGAACGCCGCCCGCCGCCTGGAAGTGGTTGATATCCGCCGGGCCGTTGGGATAGAGGCGCGCCAGCAGCGGCACCACGTCTGACAGGTCAGAGAAATCGTCCCAGTTAATGATGATCCCCGCCGCGCGGGCCATCGCCACAAGGTGCATGGTATGGTTGGTAGAGCCACCGGTCGCCAGCAGCGCCACGATGCCGTTGACCACCACTTTTTCGTCGAACATTTTCCCCAGCGGCATCCACTCGTTGCCATTGCCGGTCATGCGGGTGACCTGGCGCGCGGCGGCGGCGGTCAGCGCGTCCCGCAGCGGGGCATCCGGATGGACAAAAGAGGAGCCCGGCAGCTGCATGCCCATAAACTCAACCACCATCTGGTTGGTGTTCGCCGTCCCGTAGAAAGTACAGGTTCCCGGCGCGTGGTACGAGGCAGCTTCAGACTCCAGCAGGGCCATACGATCCACTTTACCTTCCGCGTACAGCTGGCGAATGCGGACCTTCTCTTTATTAGCCAGGCCGCTGGCCATTGGGCCGGAGGGAATAAAGACCGACGGCAGATGGCCGAAAGAGAGTGCCGCCATGGTCAGGCCAGGAACAATTTTATCGCATACCCCGAGGTATAGCGCGCCGTCGAACATGTTATGCGACAGACCGATAGCGGCGGACATGGCGATCACTTCGCGGCTCAGCAATGAGAGCTCCATACCGTCCTGCCCCTGGGTTACGCCGTCGCACATTGCCGGCACGCCACCGGCCACCTGGCCGACCGCATTGGCGCTATGCAGCGCTTTACGGATGATGTCCGGATAGTGTTCGTAGGGCTGGTGAGCGGACAACATATCGTTGTAGGAGGTAATGATGGCGATATTGTTGCGCAACATGCTTTTCAGAGAGGCTTTGTCGTCAGCCTGACAGGCCGCGAAACCGTGAGCCAGATTGCCGCAGGCCAGTTGCGCACGATGCACGGTGTCGGTTTTGGCCTGGTTAATCCTTGCGAGGTAAGCCGCGCGGGTGTCACGCGACCGTTCGATAATGCGATTTGTTACCCGTAACATTGTCGAATTCATAAAGGCTCCTCAAATTTGTATCTGTCCGGCCGCTGCGTGATGACGTATTTTTGTGCTAAAGGCCACCAACACCAGCGCTCAGGGGCAAAATGTCTGAAAGCAGTGTAATAAAAAAAGCCCCGTGGGTGAATCCTCACGGGGCTTAAAAGATTAAAAAGCGTGCGACTTTCTGCGTCAGATCATGTTACCGGTAAAATAACCCTGACGGATTAGGCTGCGAGCTTACTCGAACTCGTTCCATGAGCGGCCGTCACGGGTGATCATCGCCACCGACGCAACCGGTCCCCAGGTCCCTGCCTGATATGGTTTCGGCGCATCGCGGTCGGCAGCCCAGGCTTCGGTGATGGAATCCACCCATTTCCACGCCTCTTCCACTTCATCACGGCGGACGAACAGCGCCTGGATACCGCGCATGGTCTCCAGCAGCAGACGCTCATAAGCATCGGCCAGGTGCGTCTGGTTGAAGGTCTCGGAGTAGCTCAGATCCAGCTTGGTGATCTGCAGATTATGCTTATGGTCGAGGCCCGGCACTTTGTTCAGCACCTGGATATCCACCCCTTCGTCCGGCTGCAGACGAATGGTCAGCTTGTTCTGCGGCAGCTCCTGCCAGGTCTCTTTAAACAGGTTCAGCTCCGGAGTTTTGAAGTAAACCACTACCTCAGAGCATTTGGTCGGTAGACGTTTGCCGGTGCGCAGATAGAACGGTACGCCGGCCCAGCGCCAGTTATCGATATCGACGCGGATAGCCACGAAGGTTTCGGTGTTACTGGTTTTGTTGGCGCCCTCTTCTTCCAGGTAGCCCGGCACTTTTTTGCCCTGGGCAAAGCCGGCGGTGTACTGGCCGCGAACGGTTTTCTCACGCACGTTGGAGCGATCAATGCGGCGCAGGGATTTCAGGACCTTGACCTTTTCATCACGGATGCTGTCGGCGCTGAGATCGGACGGCGGTGACATGGCAATCATGCAGAGGATCTGCAGCAGGTGGTTCTGGATCATGTCGCGCATCTGCCCGGCCTGGTCGAAGTAACCCCAGCGCCCTTCAATACCCACCTCTTCCGCGACGGTGATTTCGACATGGTCGATAGTGCGGCAGTCCCAGTTATTGACGAACAGAGAGTTGGCAAAGCGCAGCGCCAGCAGGTTGAGGACCGTCTCTTTACCGAGGTAGTGGTCGATACGGTAGACCTGGCACTCTTCAAAAAACTCGCCGACCTGGTCGTTGATTTCACGCGAGGTTTCCAGCGAGGTACCCAGCGGTTTTTCCATCACCACGCGCGCAGGCTTGGCATTGAGCTTCGCTTCGCCCAGACCTTTGCAGATCGCGCCAAAGGTGCTCGGCGGCATGGCGAAATAGTTGATGGTGACACGGTTCTGTTGATCCAGCATCTCACCCAGACGCGTGAAGCCGCTGGTGTCATTGACGTCAAGATTACAGAACTCCAGGCGTCCGCTCAGGGAATCCCACAAACCCTCATCAATTTTTTCCTTCATGAAGGTTTCCAGCGCTTCGCGCACGACTTTGGTGTAAGCCGCTTTATCCCAATCGGCACGGCCGACGCCAATGATGCGGGTGTCGGCGTGGATCTGGCCCGCTTTTTCAAGCTGATACAGGGAAGGCAACAATTTACGTCGCGCCAGGTCGCCCTTCGCGCCGAAAATGACCAGGTCGCATGCCTGGGCCGTTTGCGTTACCGCCATGTCATTCTCCTCAGTTGATAGTCTGGTGCTTCTGCCAGGCTATATTTGTAATTTTCTTACACTGCACTGTACTGTGTTTACGTATTTCCCGAAAGCCTTCCCCTTCGTTTGCGGCGGTAAAACCGCACAGGGTGAAAACATTCGGCGATGATTTGGGCATCTGGCTGATATTGTTCGTTGTTTGTACCTGTTTCAGGTCAGTAAAATACGACTCTGATCATGTAATGAAAAAAAACAACATTATTTCACGTCATTCCTCACCGCTTGCGCTTGCGGAGGGGTATATTCTTGCTAAAACGCCCGATGATTTCACCCATTAATGAAATCGTTTCCATTGATGAGCGCCCTGTTACTAATGAACATGCTGGAAAAAATCCAGTCCCGACTGGAACACCTTAGCAAATCTGAACGCAAAGTGGCGGAAGTGATCCTCGCCACCCCCGCGCAGGCCATTCATTCGAGCATCGCCGCCCTCGCCCTTGAGGCCGGGGTGAGCGAACCGACCGTCAATCGCTTCTGCCGCAGTCTCGAAACCCGCGGGTTTCCTGATTTTAAACTGCACCTTGCCCAGAGCCTCGCGCACGGCACGCTCTATGTTAACCGGAATGTTGATGAAGACGACAGCGTTGAGTCATACACGGGAAAAATATTCGAATCGGCCATGGCGAGTTTAGATCAGGTCCACCATTCTCTCGACATGTCGGCGGTGAATCGCGCGGTGGATCTGCTGACTCAGGCCAAAAAAATCGCCTTTTTCGGCCTCGGTTCCTCGGCGGCGGTCGCCCATGATGCGATGAACAAATTTTTCCGCTTTAACGTGCCGGTCATCTATTCCGACGACATTGTCCTGCAACGCATGAGCTGTATGAATTGCGATGACGATGATGTGGTGGTGATTATCTCACATACCGGAAGAACCAAGAGCCTGGTGGAGCTGGCGCAGCTGGCCCGTGAAAACGATGCCATGGTGATCGCCCTCACCTCCGCCGGTACCCCCCTGGCCCGGGAAGCCACGCTCGCCATCACCCTCGATGTCCCGGAAGATACCGACATCTATATGCCGATGGTCTCCCGTCTCGCCCAGCTGACCGTCATCGACGTATTGGCGACGGGGTTTACGCTGCGTCGAGGGGCAAAATTCAGAGATAACTTGAAGAGGGTCAAGGAAGCGCTGAAGGAATCGCGTTTTGATAAAGAACCGTTCGTACCCAGTGATAATCAATAAAAGTTGATAACAAGCAGTACCCCATTACACCTTCGATAACGATCCGGCTGTGCGACGTTGCAGGCTGGCGCTACCGAATCCATGTTCACGCAACACCAAAGTTGTATCAGTCAACGGAGTATTACATGTCCAGAAGGCTTCGCAGAACCAAAATCGTTACTACCTTAGGCCCAGCAACTGACCGCGATAACAACCTGGAAAAAGTTATCGCCGCGGGCGCAAACGTAGTGCGTATGAACTTCTCTCACGGCACCCCGGAAGATCATCAGCTCCGTGCCGACAAAGTGCGTGAGATTGCGGCAAAACTGGGCCGTCACGTGGCCATCCTCGGCGACCTCCAGGGACCAAAAATTCGCGTATCGACCTTCAAAGAAGGCAAAATTTTCCTCAACGTCGGCGATAAATTCCTGCTCGACGCTAACCTTGGTAAAGGTGAAGGCGACAAAGAGAAAGTCGGGATCGACTACAAAGGCCTGCCGGCGGATGTCGTGCCGGGCGATATCCTGCTGCTCGACGATGGTCGCGTGCAGCTGAAAGTCCTCGAAGTTCAGGGAATGAAAGTGTTTACTGAAGTGACCGTCGGCGGTCCGTTGTCTAACAACAAAGGGATCAACAAGCTGGGCGGCGGTCTGTCTGCCGAAGCGCTGACCGACAAAGACAAGGCTGATATCGTCACCGCCGCCAAAATCGGCGTCGACTACCTGGCGGTCTCTTTCCCGCGCTGCGGCGAAGACCTGAACTACGCCCGTCGCCTGGCGCGCGATGCCGGCTGCGATGCGAAAATCGTCGCCAAAGTTGAGCGTGCGGAAGCGGTCTGCGATCAGGATGCGATGGACGACGTGATCCTCGCCTCCGATGTGGTCATGGTTGCGCGCGGCGACCTCGGCGTCGAAATCGGCGATCCAGAGCTGGTGGGTATCCAGAAAGCGCTGATTCGTCGTGCCCGTCAGCTGAACCGTTCCGTCATTACCGCCACCCAGATGATGGAGTCGATGATCACCAACCCGATGCCGACTCGTGCTGAAGTGATGGACGTGGCCAACGCCGTGCTGGATGGTACCGATGCGGTGATGCTCTCTGCGGAAACCGCTGCCGGTCAGTACCCGTCGGAAACCGTGGCCGCGATGGCGCGCGTGTGTCTGGGCGCCGAAAAAATCCCCAGCCTCAACGTCTCCAAACACCGTCTGGACGTCCAGTTTGACAACGTAGAAGAAGCGATTGCTATGTCGGCGATGTATGCCGCCAACCACCTGAAAGGCATCACGGCCATCATCACCATGACCGAATCGGGCCGCACCGCGCTGATGACCTCGCGCATCAGCTCCGGTCTGCCGATTTTCGCCCTTTCCCGCCACGAGCGCACCCTGAACCTGACCGCACTCTACCGAGGGGTGACCCCGGTGTTCTTCGACAGCCAGAATGACGGGGTAGCCGCTGCGCACGATGCCGTCAATCTGCTGCGGGACAAAGGCTACCTGGTCTCTGGTGACCTTGTGGTCGTTACCCAGGGTGACGTGATGAGCACCATCGGCAGCACCAACACCACCCGTATCCTCACCGTCGAGTAAGCCTCGGTGTCGACCTGCCAGCGATGCGCTGGCAGGTTTTTTTTTGCCCACTATCTGGCAGATTACACCACCCAGCTCAACAACAGCGTCGCGGCGATCACCGTCGACGCCCCGCCGATCCGCGTCGCAATCTGGGCAAACGGCATCAACCCCATCCTGTTTGACGCCGAGAGGATGGCCACATCTCCGGTTCCTCCAAGGCCGCTATGACAGCTGGTCACGATAGCGGCTTCCACCGGATACATATTCAGGCGAGTAGCGATAAAGAAACCGCTCAGCGCCATGGCAATAACGATGGAGCCGCAAACCACGACGTAGCCAATGGAGAAGACCGAGACCACGCTCTCCAGCGGCACATACAGCATGCCCAGGCCGATCATCAGCGGCCACACCAGCGCGGCGGAGACAAACTTGTAGCAGCTATGCGCCCCCAGCTCCATCGCCGCCGGGATAACGTTGGTATATTTGCAGAAGACGGCCGCCAGAATCATCAGCACCGGCCCGGGAATATGCACTACCTTCTCCAGCAGACCACCGACGATGAAAAATGCACAAATCATCAGCAACCCGGCGCCCATCAGCTGAAAATCGGTGGGTTGGGTACTCTGATGTTGCGCAAAGACGCTATTATCGTCATGGCTGCGGATCAGCATCCCATTGCCGGAGAGCGCCGGACGACGTGCGCCCATGCGCGCCAGAAAACCAGCGCAGATAATGGCGAAAATATTCCCAACCACCGCGGCCGGTGCCAGCTGGGCAACATAGACATCAGGTGTTTGCCCGAGAATGGCCGAATAAGCCAGCGACAAAGGCAGGATCCCTTCGCCAATGCCGCCGCCGATAATCGGCACGATGATAAAAAAGAAGGTGTGGTAAATACTGTAGCCAAATAAGCTGCCCACCAGCAGGCCGGTTAATATTGCCGCCCCGGTCCCGGCCACCAGCGGGACAAACATACGCACCATCCCCTGAATCAGAATAGTGCGGTTCATTCCCAGAATACTCCCGACAACCAGACAGGCGATGACGAAATAGAGGAGATTGGCCTCCTTCATCAGCAAATGCACGGTATCGAGCGTATGGGCTTCAAACACGCCAAAGTAGACCAATACTGAGGGCATCATCAGGCACAATATGGCCGGCCCGCCAATGTCTTTTAGTACTGGCACCATGCGGCCAATCTTAGCCAGCGCGAATCCCAGGGTCATAATGACCGCCAGTCCGCCAATCATATTTTTCGGCAGCAGGCCCGCGCTCGCAGAGAGCGCGACGATCGCAGCGATACCAATAAAGAGCGTTAACGGTACGGCACCAACGTCGATATTGGATAAAAGTCGTGTCGATTGGCCGTTCGGTTGCGTTTTATCTATCGGGTGGTTGAGTGAATTATTTTCCATATTTTTACCTGAATGATAAGGAGGTAGCGTAGGGTAGTAACGCAATATTAAAATTTGCGTAGCAACATAAATGAAATAGCACTAAACACCGGCTCACCAAAATACACTCAAAACGGTAGCACAGGCGTTTAAAACAAAAAATGACAAACGGATTTCTTCTGTTGGCTTTGTGACTAAACTATAAAATTGATTTTAAGTAATTTAATTTATCGTCATAAAGCTAAAGTTTTCATCAATGGTGAAATTTAAATGCCTTAGATACAACCCCATGATTTAACCCTGTTTTCTTTATTTGTAAGTAAAGTATCCGAGACGAAATTATTTAAAGGCAGGCGACTGTGATGACTATCACCTTTTAAATATTACGGGATCGCTAGATTGGCGACACAACAACCCGATAAAATATGTCAGGACATCTTATGCCTTCACTACTCTTACAATCTCTTTTCCCATTGGTATTTATCATGCTGCTGGGATGGCTTAGCGGTAAACTAGGCTATACCCGGCGCGAGGATGCCTCCGTTCTGGCCACGGTGGTGATCCGCTTTGCGCTTCCGTTCCATCTTTTTATCGGCGCGTTAAATACCCATCCCGATAAAATTAAAAACTTCACCTTTATGGCGGTGTTAGTCATTGGCCTGATGGGGTCCTATTTTCTCACGCTGCTGATCTCACGCTATGTTTTCCGTCATGATATTAAAACCAGCGCGATTCAGTCGCTGGTTTGCGCCTTCCCCGATATGGCCTACTTTGGCGCGCCCGTGCTGGCGGTACTGATAGGTCCGGAGGGTTTTCTCGGCGTGCTTATCGGAAACCTGGTGACCAGCGTATTGATGATCCCCCTGACTATTATCCTGATTCGCATGGGAGACAAGCACCGGAGCGCGGATGAACCCCAGCTTCACGCCGGGCAGCTGATCCTGCAAAACCTACTGAAGGCCGTGAGAAACCCCATCGTCTGGATCCCAATTTCCGGCGTATTGCTCAGCCTGGCGGGAGTCCAGCTGCCACCTATGCTCAGTATGCCTATTGAAATGGTGGGTAAAATCGCCGGCGGTCTGTCACTGTTCGCCCTGGGACTGCTGTTTTACGGCGAACGCCCGACGGTCAATATTCAAACCTGTACCAATATCAGTATCAAAAATCTGATCCAACCGGCAATGATGGCCCTGGCCGGACTGGCCTTTGGGCTCAGTCATACCTTAATGCAACAGGTTATTATCATCGGCGCGACGCCTTCCGCCATCGCGGCAGGGATGTTTGCGCTGCGCAGCGATACCTATATTGAGCCGGCCTCATCCTCTATTTTGCTGGGTACCGCCATCGGCGTCGTCACCGAAGGCATCATGATTTATCTCATTTCGTAATCACGGAAATAAACACCAAGACATCAGGCAATGTTTTAATTTGATATTCAGGAGTCCTCCAATGTTAGCCACAGAAACCTTATACACTCCCTATAACGGTGCCGTCCTGCTGGAAAATCCGTTATTAAATAAAGGCCTTGCATTTACCGAAAGTGAACGCACAGCATTTAATCTTCAGGGACTGCTACCCCATAATGTTGAAACCATTGAAGAACAAACCGAGCGCGCATGGGGCCAGTTTTGCCAGTTCAAAAAGAGTATTTCGCGCCATATCTATCTCAGGAATATTCAGGATACTAACGAGACATTATTCTATAACCTGCTGCGCAGTCATATGAAAGAAACGCTGCCGGTGATCTATACCCCGACGGTGGGTGAAGCGTGTGAACATTTCTCAGAAATATATCGCCGGGGACGCGGTTTGTTTATTTCCTGGCCCAACCGTCACCAGATTGACGAAATGCTGCAGGGATTTTCCCGCAATGATATCAAAGTCATTGTCGTGACCGATGGCGAGCGCATTCTGGGGCTGGGCGACCAGGGGATTGGTGGCATGGGGATCCCCATTGGCAAACTCTCGTTATATACCGCCTGCGGGGGCATTCACCCGGCATCCACGCTGCCTATCATGCTAGATGTCGGCACCAACAACCCGCAGCATCTGGAGGATCCGCTGTATATGGGCTGGCGCCATCCGCGCATCAGCGACGAGCAGTACCTGGAGTTTATGGACATGTTTGTCCATGCCATTCAGCAACGTTGGCCGAATGTATTACTTCAGTTTGAAGACTTTGCCCAAAAGAATGCCACGCGACTGCTCAACCGCTATCGTCACCAGCTGTGCTGTTTTAACGATGATATCCAGGGCACCGCCGCCGTGACCTCAGGGACGCTGATCGCCGCCGCGGCCGCGGCCGGGACGCCGATCCGCGACCAGCGGGTAGTTTTCCTTGGCGGCGGTTCGGCCGGATGCGGCATTGCGGAAAAAATCATTGCGCTGATGGTGGATGATGGGCTTTCGCAGGAGGAAGCACGCCGCCGTATCTTTACGGTTGACCGCTTTGGCCTGCTGACGGATGAGATGCCCAATCTGCTCGATTTTCAGCGCGACCTCGTCACGCCGCGAGCCAGTATTGCCCACTGGGATACCGAGTCCGCCCAACTGTCGCTGATGGATGTCGTACGCAACGTCCACCCTACCGTACTGATTGGCGTGTCTGGCCAGCCGGGGTTATTTAGCGAAGAGATAGTGAAGGAGATGCATCGGCACTGCCCGCGTCCGATTATTATGGCGCTCTCTAACCCCACCTCCCGGGCCGAAGCCCAGCCGAAGGATTTGCTGGAGTGGACCCGGGGAAGCGCGCTGATCGCCACCGGCAGCCCGTTCGAACCCGTCTTCTACGACGGCAAAACCTACGATATCGCTCAGTGCAACAACGCCTATATTTTTCCCGGTCTGGGGCTGGGGATCCTCGCCAGTAAAGCGCAGCGCGTCACGGAAGCGATGCTGATCACCTGCAGTAAAACCCTGGCAGCCCACTCGCCTTTGGCGAGCCGTGAAACCGGTGCTTTACTGCCGCCGGTTGAAGAGATCGAAATGATTTCCCGGGCTATTGCCGCAGAGGTCGCTCGCGCCGCGCAGCGGGACGGCGTTGCGCCGCAGATTGACGAGGCACAGCTGGCGGCGAATATCGATAAAACCTTCTGGCGAGCGCGCTACACCGCCTATAAACGATCGTCATTCTGATCGTCATTGCTCCGCTCATCTTACGGGAGGCCGGCTGGCTTCCCGCCACACCGGGGAACCACGCATGTTCAATGTGCTGATCGTCGATGATGATCCCATGGTAGCCGACCTGAACCGGCTGTTTATCAGCCGGGTAGCTGATTTTCACTGCTGCGGGGTGGCGGCGACGATCGGCGACGCCAAAGCGATGCTAAGCCATCTGGCGCAGGTCGATCTACTGCTGCTGGATGTCTATATGCAACAGGAGAATGGCCTGGACCTGCTGCCGGCGCTTCGCGCAGATGGGCGGAATATTGACGTCATCATGATGACGTCTGCCGCCGATACGCTCACGCTACAAACGGCGCTGCACTATGGCGTGGTGGATTACCTGATTAAACCGTTTCAGTTTCCGCGCTTTGAGGAGGCCCTGCAGGCATGGCGCAAAAAGCGTGAGGTGACGCAGGCGAAATCCTGTTATGCCCAAGCGGATATCGACACCCTGCTGCGCCGCGGGATCCCGCAACAGGAAAGCGCCCGCCGCCTGCCGAAAGGGCTGACGCCGCAAACCCTTCGCCTGGTGTGCCAGTGGATTGACGACCATCAGGCGCGCGATTTTTCGACAAACGAGCTGGCGGCGGCGCTGCAGATATCCAGGGTGTCATGCCGTAAATACCTGATTTGGCTGGAGCAGATAAACGTGCTCTTCACGACCAATCACTACGGTATCACTGGCCGCCCGGAGTATCGCTACCGGCTTGTCGTCGAGAACCTGATGTTACTGACGCAATATAGCCAGTGAGCCAGGAACGCCCACTGGCTCTCTTTTAGACTACTTCTTTGGGAACAGCTCTTTGCGTTTGTAGGGCTCGATTTCACCCGGCTTGCGCGTTTTCAGCAGCTTCAGGATCCAGGTGTACTGCTCGGTGTGCGGCTTAACAAACACTTCCACTTCTTCGTTCATCCGCCGGGCGATCGTCGTATCGTCTGCGTCCAGCAGGTCGTCCATCGGCGGGCGGACCAGCACCGTCAGGCGATGCGTTTGGCCATCATAGACCGGAAACAGCGGTACGACGCGGGCGCGGCATACCTTCATTAAACGGCCAATCGCGGGCAGCGTCGCCTTGTAGGTGGCAAAGAAATCCACAAATTCACTGTGCTCAGCGCCGTGATCCTGATCGGGCAGATAGTAACCCCAGTAGCCCTGGCGCACCGACTGAATAAACGGTTTGATCCCGTCGTTGCGCGCGTGCATACGCCCGCCAAAACGACGGCGCACGGTATTCCACACGTAATCAAAGACCGGGTTACCCTGGTTGTGGAACATCGCCGCCATCTTCTGCCCACCGGAGGCCATCAGCATCGCCGGGATATCCACGCCCCAGGCATGCGGAACGAGGAAAATCACTTTCTCGTTATTACGCTGCATCTCGTCGATGATCTCTTTCCCCTGCCAGTCGACGCGGGCAAGGATTTTCTGCGGATCGCGCAGGCCCAGCTCGGCCATCATCACCATCGCCTGCGGCGCCGAGGCATACATGGCGTCGATGATCGCTTCCCGTTCGTGCTCGCTTTTTTCCGGAAAACAGTACAGCAAATTAATCTGCGCCCGGCGCCGCGAGCTTTTCGCCAAACGCCCTACGAAGCGGCCGAGTTTTCCGAGGATCGGATCGCGAAAGGAAGGCGGCGTCAGCGCGATGCCTGCGAAGGCAAAGACGCCCAGCCACGCGCCCCAGTAGCGCGGCAGTAAAAAGGATTTCTCAAACTTAGGGATAAACTCAATATTATTTTTTTTCGTTTCCATGCCCAATCCGCAGGTCGACTGCTTAATCAAGATAATGGGATAGTGTAGCGAGACGTTGGGTAACCTACAAAAGAAAAAGCCGGCGCCCTGGGGCACCGGCTTTCCACTGACCGGTGGTTAGTCAAACCGCAGCTGCGGGACGACCTCTTTGACCTGCGCCAGGTAATCGGTACGGTCGGAACCGCTCAGCCCTTCGGTACGCGGCAGCTTAGCCGTCAGCGGGTTGACCGCCTGCTGGTTGATCCACACTTCATAGTGCAGGTGCGGCCCGGTAGAACGGCCGGTATTCCCCGACAGCGCGATACGATCGCCGCGCTTCACTTTCTGCCCCGGTTTCACCAGCAGCTTACGCAGGTGCATATAGCGGGTGGTATAGGTGCGACCGTGGCGGATAGCAACATAATACCCGGCAGCGCCGCTGCGCTTGGCCACTACCACTTCGCCATCACCCACTGCCAGCACCGGCGTCCCCTGCGGCATCGCGAAATCGACGCCACGATGCGGCGCGACGCGCCCGGTGACCGGATTCAGACGACGCGGGTTAAAGTTAGAGGAAACGCGGAACTGACGCGCCGTCGGGAAGCGCATAAAGCCTTTCGCCAGCCCCGTCCCGTTACGATCGTAGAATTTGCCGTCTTCGGCACGGATAGCATAGTAATCCTTACCGTCGGAGCGCAAACGCACGCCCAGCAGCTGACTTTGCTCGCGCTTGCCGTCGAGCATTTCGCGCGACATCAATACCGAGAACTCGTCGCCTTTTTTCAGCTTACGGAAATCCATTTGCCACTGCATGGCCTTGATCACCGCGCTGATTTCGGTACTGGTCAGGCCGGCATCGCGCGCGCTGGAGACAAAGCTGGCGCCGACGGTGCCCTTCAGCACATTGTTGACCCAGTCGCCTTTCTGCAGCTCGCTGCTCATTTTAAAACCGTTGTCCACACGGGTATAAGTGCGGGTTTCGCGGCGGGACATCTCCCAGGTCAGGCTCTGCAGATCGCCGTCCGCGGTCAGGGTCCAGGAGAGCTGCTGGCCAATCTTCAGATTACGCAGCTCTTTATCGGCGGAGGAAAGCTGGGCGATATCGCCCATATCGATACCGTACTGGTTCAGGATGCTGCTGAGCGTATCGCCAGTCGACACCACATATTCATGACCGCCGGCATCGGTATCGGCCTTCTCGTCGAGTTCATCCTGAGGAATGGCTTCTTCTTCCTGCGGGGCCTGGTCGATCGGCTCGGAGGCTTCCGGCAGCAGGGAACGGATCTCGCTTTTTTCCAGTTCAATGGTTCTGACGATGGGGGCGGATTCCGGGTGGTAAATGTAGGGTCGCCAGACGGCGACCGCTAAGGTAAGAACGCTAAGCGACCCCAACATGACGCGATGAGGTCGTGGCAGATTGTTGAATGCCTGAGTGACAGCGCGGGCTATCTGTTGCACGTATTCACTTCCTCGTTAATCTCCTTTCAGGCAGCTCGAATACTGATTCGCCAGCTGGGTCAGGAATTGCGGGTAACTCGCTTTACCCAACGTAATTCCAGTACCCAGCGGATCCAGGGTTCCCATGCGCACAGACGTGCCCCGGGCAACAGCTTCGATAACCGCTGGCCTGAACTGTGGCTCAGCAAAAACGCACGTGGCCTTCTGCTCAACCAGTTGTGTTCTGATTTCGTGTAAACGCTGCGCACCAGGCTGTATTTCAGGGTTGACGGTAAAGTGCCCCAGCGAGGTCAAACCGTAGTGTTTTTCAAAGTAACCGTAGGCGTCATGAAAAACGAAATAGCCCTTCCCTTTCAGCGGTGCCAGCTCATTGCTAACCTGCTTGTCAGTCGCCGCCAGCGCGGCCTCGAACTGCTGCAGGTTGCTGTCGAGTTTGGCTCGACTCTGCGGCATAAGTTCTAATAATTTATCGTGGATTGCAACCGCCGAAAGCCGCGCTATCTCTGGGGATAACCACAGATGCATATTGTAAATACCGTGATGGTGATCGCCGTCACTTTTTTCTGCTGCGCCGTGGTCATGACCATCATGATCGTCATCGTCATCCGCCCCGGTCATCAGCAGCGGCTTCACCCCTTCCAGCTCCGCGATGGTCACCTTTTTATTCGCCGCAATGCTTTGCGTCGACCTATCCATAAAGGCTTCCATTTCCGGCCCAATCCATACCACTAAGTCTGCGTTCTGTAAGCGTTTTACATCAGAAGGCCGCAGTGAATAGTCATGCTCTGAGGCGCCGTCGGGCAATAGCACCTGAGTATCTGTCACCCCATCGGCGATGGCGGCTGCGATAAAGCCCAGCGGTTTCATGGAAGTCACTACGGCGGCGCTGGCCAGCGGAACCTGCGCGAACAAAAAAACAGCGCCAAGTCCAGCGCAAAGAAGCGTATTTTTATGTAACATAATGCGTCTAGTCATCGAAACGAGTGAATGTGATGTGATATTATAACATTCACTAGCTTGTGCAACCCTAAATTACTATGACAAACCTTGTTACGCTGGAAAATGTGTCGGTGGCCTTTGGCCAACGCCGCGTGCTGTCTGACATTTCGCTGGCACTCACGCCAGGCAAAATATTAACCCTGCTGGGCCCGAACGGCGCCGGTAAATCGACCCTTGTGCGAGTGGTTCTGGGGCTGGTAGCACCAACAGAGGGTGTCATCAAGCGGGAAGACCGCCTGCGGATTGGCTACGTGCCGCAGAAGCTGCATCTTGACGCCACGCTGCCGCTGACCGTCAGCCGCTTCCTGCGTTTGCGCCCAGGTACCCGCAAAGACGACATCCTGCCGGCACTGAAACGTGTGCAGGCCGGGCATCTGATCGACGCGCCGATGCAAAAACTCTCCGGCGGCGAAACCCAGCGCGTACTGCTGGCCCGCGCCCTGCTCAACCGCCCACAGCTGCTGGTGCTGGATGAACCGACCCAGGGTGTTGACGTCAATGGCCAGGTGGCGCTTTACGATCTTATCGACCAGCTGCGCCATGAACTGGACTGCGCAGTGCTGATGGTATCGCACGACCTGCATCTGGTGATGGCCAAAACCGACGAAGTCCTGTGCCTGAACCAGCATATCTGCTGCTCCGGCGCGCCGGAGGTGGTCTCCATGCATCCGGAGTTTATCTCCATGTTCGGCCCGCGCGGCGCGGAACAGCTGGGGATTTACCGCCACCACCATAATCACCGCCACGACCTTCAGGGGCGAATTGTACTGCGTCGGGGAAACAGCCGCTAATGATTGAACTTCTGTTACCTGGCTGGCTGGCCGGGATGATGCTGGCCTGCGCCGCCGGTCCGCTGGGCTCCTTTGTGGTCTGGCGCCGCATGTCCTATTTCGGCGACACGCTGGCGCATGCGTCGCTGCTCGGCGTCGCTTTTGGCTTATTACTTAACATCAATCCGTTTTATGCGGTGATCGCCGTGACTTTGCTGCTGGCCGGCGGGCTGGTGTGGCTGGAAAAACGCCCCCATCTGGCGATCGATACCCTGCTGGGCATCATGGCGCACAGCGCACTGTCGCTGGGGCTGGTGGTGGTCAGTCTGATGTCTAACGTCCGCGTCGATCTGATGGCGTACCTGTTCGGCGATCTGCTGGCAGTGACGCCGCAGGATTTGATTGCCATCGCCATTGGCGTAGTGATTGTGATTGGTATCCTGCTCTGGCAGTGGCGACCGCTGCTGGCGATGACCATCAGTCCGGATCTGGCGTTTGTCGATGGCGTGAAGCTGCAGCGCGTGAAGTTGCTGTTGATGCTGGTCACCGCTCTGACTATCGGCGTGGCGATGAAGTTCGTCGGCGCGCTGATCATCACTTCCCTGCTGATTATCCCGGCCGCCACCGCCCGCCGTTTTGCCCGCACGCCGGAGCAGATGGCCGCCGTGGCAGTGGGCGTGGGCATGCTGGCCGTTACCGGCGGGTTAACCTTCTCGGCCTTCTACGACACCCCGGCCGGGCCGTCGGTGGTGCTGTGCGCCGCCGTGCTGTTTATTCTCAGCATGACAAAAAAAGCCGCCAGCTGAAAATGAAAAAGCCCGGTCGCGCTGCTGACCGGGCCTCATAATGAACGACACATCCGTCGCGAACTAGGGCATTTCCGGCGGCGTGATCCCGAAATGATTCCAGGCGCGCACCGTCGCCATTCTTCCCCGTGGCGTACGCTGCAGAAAACCCTGCTGAATTAAGTAGGGCTCCAGCACATCTTCAATGGTTTCCCGCTCTTCGCCGATCGCGGCGGCGAGGTTATCCAGCCCCACCGGCCCACCAAAGAATTTATCTATCACCGCCAGCAGTAGTTTACGGTCCATATAGTCGAACCCTTCCGCATCGACATTCAGCATATCCAGCGCCTGGGCAGCAATGTCGGCAGAGATGCTGCCGTCGTGGCGCACTTCCGCGAAGTCGCGCACCCGGCGCAGCAGACGGTTGGCAATACGCGGCGTGCCGCGTGAACGACGGGCCACTTCCAGCGCGCCTTCGTCGCTCATCTCCAGCCCCATATGGCGGGCGCTGCGGCTGACGATATGCTGCAGATCGGGTATCTGATAGAACTCCAGACGCTGCACGATGCCAAAGCGGTCGCGCAGCGGCGAGGTCAATGAACCGGCCCGGGTGGTGGCGCCAATCAGGGTAAACGGCGGCAGATCGATTTTGATGGAGCGCGCCGCCGGACCTTCGCCAATCATAATATCCAGCTGATAGTCTTCCATCGCCGGGTAGAGCACCTCTTCCACCACCGGCGAGAGGCGATGGATCTCATCGATAAACAGCACGTCGTGCGGTTCGAGGTTGGTGAGCATCGCGGCGAGATCGCCCGCTTTCTCCAGTACCGGGCCGGAAGTGGTGCGCAGATTCACCCCCATCTCATTGGCGACAATGTTCGCCAGGGTGGTTTTCCCCAACCCAGGCGGGCCAAAAATCAGCAGGTGATCGAGGGCGTCGCCGCGCAGTTTCGCCGCCTGGATAAAGATCTCCATCTGGGAGCGCACCTGCGGCTGGCCGACATACTCTGCCAGCAATTTTGGGCGGATGGCGCGGTCAACGGCCTCTTCTGCGCCGCTGCTGTCTGCCGATACCAGCCGGTCTGCTTCAATCATCCCTTACCTCACAACGCGGCGCGCAGCGCTTCGCGGATTAGCGTTTCACTGTTGGCGTCCGGACGGGCAATCTTGCTTACCATCCGGCTGGCCTCCTGCGGTTTATAGCCCAGCGCGACCAGCGCGGCAACCGCTTCCTGTTCGGCATCATCTGCCGTCGGGCCTGCCGGCGAGGTCAGCACCAGATCGGCCGCCGGAGTGAACAGGTCGCCGTGCAGCCCTTTGAAGCGGTCTTTCATCTCGACGATCAGGCGTTCTGCGGTTTTTTTGCCAATCCCCGGCAGCTTCACCAGCGAGGCGACTTCTTCCCGCTCAACGGCATTGACGAACTGCTGCGCCGACATGCCGGAGAGGATCGCCAGCGCCAGCTTTGGCCCCACGCCGTTGGTTTTAATCAGCTCTTTAAACAGCGTACGTTCCTGTTTGTTGTTAAAACCATACAGCAGCTGGGCATCTTCACGCACCACAAAGTGGGTAAAGACTATCGCCTCCTGACCGGCCTCCGGCAGCTCATAGAAGCAGGTCATTGGCATATGCACTTCATAGCCGACGCCCGCCGTTTCCAGCAACACCAGCGGGGGTTGTTTTTCGAGAATGATGCCTCTGAGTCTGCCTATCACGTGGGGCTCCTGCGTTATGGTCTAAGTATCTGGCGGTATCATAAAAAAAGGCTGGATAGATATCCAGCCTGATTTGCGATTATCGTAAGCGCCCTCGCGCCAGATTGAGCCGGGTCTCGCTGACCTGAGCAACATTCTGGCTGATATGGCAATGGGTGATGGCAATCGCCAGCGCATCCGCCGCATCCGCTTGCGGATTGGCAGGCAGTTTGAGCAAGGTGCGCACCATGTGCTGAACCTGGCTCTTTTCGGCGCTGCCGATCCCGACAACGGTCTGCTTGACCTGACGGGCGGCGTATTCAAACACCGGCAGCGACTGATTGGTCGCTGCAACGATCGCCACTCCGCGCGCCTGCCCAAGCTTTAACGCCGAATCGGCGTTCTTCGCCATAAAGACCTGCTCAATGGCGAAATAGTCGGGCTGAAACTGGGTGATGATCTCCGTCACCCCGGCGTAGATCAGCTTCAGCCGCGACGGCAGATCGTCCACTTTGGTGCGGATGCATCCGCTGCCAAGGTAGCTCAACTGCCGTCCGACCTGGCGGATCACGCCATAACCGGTGACGCGCGACCCCGGGTCAATGCCGAGAATAATAGCCATCACGCGCCTCCGGTTAACCGTGGATGCGACTGCATCACAGGGTGGCCGCGACCTCGTCGGAGATCTCGCCGTTATGGTACACTTCCTGCACGTCGTCGCAGTCTTCCAGCATATCGATCAGACGCAGCAGCTTCGGCGCCGTCTCGGCATCCATATCCGCTTTGGTGGACGGGATCATCGAGACTTCGGCAGCGTCGGCTTTCAGGCCAGCGGCTTCCAGCGCGTCGCGCACGGCGCCCATCTCTTCCCACGCGGTGTAGACGTCGATGGCGCCGTCGTCATAGGTCACCACGTCTTCTGCGCCAGCTTCCAGCGCCGCTTCCATAATGGTGTCTTCATCGCCTTTCTCGAAGGAGATGACGCCTTTCTTGCTGAACAGGTAGGACACGGAGCCGTCGGTACCGAGGTTACCACCGGTTTTGGTGAAAGCGTGACGCACTTCCGCAACGGTACGGTTACGGTTGTCGGACAGACATTCCACCATTACCGCGGTACCGCCAGGGCCATAGCCTTCGTAAATGATGGTTTCCATGTTCGCGTCTTCATCACCGCCGACGCCGCGCGCGATGGCGCGGTTCAGGGTGTCGCGCGTCATGTTGTTAGACAGCGCTTTATCAACGGCCGCACGCAGGCGCGGGTTGGAAGCCGGATCGCCGCCGCCCAGACGCGCCGCAGTCACCAGCTCGCGAATGATTTTCGTAAAGATTTTACCGCGTTTAGCATCCTGTGCCGCTTTGCGGTGTTTGGTGTTGGCCCATTTACTATGACCTGCCATAAAAAACTCTCCAAAAAGCGCGCCCTTTCAGGCGGCGTTAATTACAAATTCTTCAATCGCCTGCCGGTTGCTCCACGACTTGGTCAGCGCAGCGGCTTCCGTCGCGCTGACCCAGCGGTAGGCCAGATGTTCGGTGAAGGTGATCTCCCGCTCATGAGGCAGCGCAAGACAGAACCAGAATTCTGTATTGCGCTCTACACCCGGCGCATAGCGATGACGCAAATGAGAAAATATCTCGAACTCCACCGTGCGCTGACAGTCAATTAAGGTCAGTTGCTCGCAGGCAACATCAATGGCGACCTCTTCCTTTACTTCACGCGCGGCGGCCTGCAGCGCGGTCTCTCCTGCTTCCAGGCTGCCGGTCACCGACTGCCAGAACGCGGGATCGTCACGCCGCTGTAACATCAGCACCCGTTTCGTATCTTCGGCGTAAATCACCACCAGCACCGAAACGGGCAGCTTAAATGACATATTACTTGTTCTCCAGAGACGCTTTCGCCTCTTTCTCCACAACCTGAATACCCAGTTCACCGAGCGCAGCCGGATTGGCGAAGCTTGGCGCTTCGGTCATCAGACAGGCCGCGGCGGTGGTTTTCGGGAAGGCGATAACGTCGCGGATGTTATCGGTACCGGTCAGCAGCATGGTCAGACGGTCAAGACCGAACGCCAGACCCGCGTGCGGCGGCGTACCGTATTTCAGCGCATCCAGCAGGAAGCCGAATTTTTCACGCTGCTCATGTTCATTAATGCCCAGAATACCAAATACGGTCTGCTGCATGTCGCCACGGTGAATACGTACAGAACCGCCGCCGACTTCATAACCGTTAATGACCATATCATAGGCGTTCGCTACGGCCTCTTCCGGCGCAGCTTTCAGCTCGTTCGCGGTCATATCTTTTGGCGAAGTGAACGGATGGTGCATCGCCGTCAGGCCGCCTTCGCCGTCGTCTTCGAACATCGGGAAGTCGATCACCCACAGCGGCGCCCATTTGCTCTCGTCAGTCAGGCTCAGGTCTTTACCGAGCTTCAGACGCAGCGCGCCCAGCGCGTCCGCCACCACTTTCTTGTTGTCGGCGCCGAAGAAGATCATATCGCCGTCCTGCGCGCCGGTGCGTTCGAGGATCGCTTCCACGATCTCAGCGGTGAGGAATTTCGCCACCGGGCTGTTGATCCCGTCCATGCCTTTCGCACGCTCGGTCACTTTAATATAGGCCAGCCCCTTCGCGCCGTAGATCTTCACAAAGTTGCCGTATTCGTCAATCAGCTTGCGGGTCAGAGAGGCACCGCCCGGGACGCGCAGGGCCGCCACGCGCCCTTTCGGATCGTTGGCCGGGCCGGCAAAGACCGCGAATTCGACGGACTTCAGCAGATCGGCAACGTCCACCAGCTCCATCGGGTTACGCAGATCCGGTTTATCGGAGCCATAGCGACGTTCGGCTTCGGCGAAGGTCATGATCGGGAAATCACCCAGGTCGACGCCTTTAATTTCCAGCCACAGCTGACGCACCATTGCTTCCATGATCTCACGCACCTGCGGCGCGGTCATAAAGGAGGTTTCCACGTCGATCTGGGTAAATTCAGGCTGACGGTCGGCACGCAGGTCTTCATCGCGGAAACATTTAACGATCTGATAATAGCGATCGAACCCGGACATCATCAGCAGCTGTTTGAACAGCTGCGGAGACTGCGGCAGCGCGTAGAATTTGCCTTTATGCACGCGGGAAGGCACGAGGTAATCGCGAGCGCCTTCCGGGGTGGCTTTGGTCAGCATCGGAGTTTCGATGTCGAGGAAGCCATGGTCGTCCATAAAGCGGCGCACAAAGCTGGTGATTTTCGCGCGGGTTTTCAGACGCTGCGCCATTTCCGGACGACGCAGGTCGAGGTAGCGGTATTTCAGACGCGCTTCTTCGGTGTTGACGTGATTGGAGTCCAGCGGCAGCGATTCTGAACGGTTAATAATCGTCAGATCGGAGGCCAGCACTTCGATGGCGCCGGTGGCCATGTCCGCGTTGATGTTTTTCTCTTCACGCGCGCGGACGGTGCCAGTGACCTGAATGCAGAACTCATTACGCAGTTCAGAGGCTAATTTCAACGCATCCGCACGATCCGGGTCGAAAAACACCTGAACGATGCCTTCGCGGTCGCGCATATCGATAAAAATGAGGCTACCGAGATCGCGACGGCGGTTGACCCAACCACACAGAGTCACCTGCTGCCCAACGTGGGACTGTCGAAGCTGTCCGCAATATTCTGTACGCATGAGATATCCCTTAACTTAGCCGTCGGCGGATTGTCGTCTGCCCTGCAGGCGACGAGGTCGCAGCTTTAGCTGATGTCACAACTGAATGAAAAAAGGCGGCTATTATACTGGAAATTCTGTCGTTCGATAAGTCCGACGCACGATGTACGCTGCTTTGCTGCGCGCTTAACGTCTACACTCACATAAATTAACAATATTTGTTACCCTTTTGCTGAAGCCGCGCAGGTATTGTAGCCGCCTGACAACAGAAGAAGATACGGGGATACCATGTTAGAACTCAATGCAAAAAAAACGGCGCTGGTGGTGATCGATCTGCAGGAAGGCATTCTGCCTTTCGCCGGCGGACCACATCGGGCTGACGAGGTGGTGGCGCGCGCCGCTCGCCTGGCAGACAAGTGTCGACAACAGGGTTCACCGGTCATCATGGTCCGCGTCGGCTGGTCGGCCGATTTCGCCGAAGCGCTGAAACAGCCTGTCGACGCTCAGGCCGGGGCGCATACGCTGCCTGAAAACTGGTGGACCTACCCGGCCACGCTGGGTAAGCAGGAGAGCGATATCGAAGTGACCAAACGCCAGTGGGGCGCGTTCTATGGCACCGACCTTGAGCTTCAGCTGCGCCGCCGCGGTATCGACACCATTATTCTCTGCGGTATCTCCACCAACATCGGCGTCGAATCCACCGCCCGCAACGCCTGGGAGCTGGGTTTTAACCTGGTCATCGCCGAAGATGCCTGCAGCGCCGCCTCCGCCGAGCAGCATCAGGGCAGCATGACGCATATTTTCCCGCGCATCGGTCGGGTGCGCAGCACCGAGGAGATCCTCGCCGCGCTATGATTTATATTGGGCTTCCCCAGTGGTCGCACCCGAAATGGGTGCGCCTTGGCATCACCAGCCTTGAAGAGTACGCCCGCCACTTTAACTGCGTGGAGGGCAACACTACCCTGTATGCGCTGCCGAAGCCGGAGATAGTCACCCGCTGGTATGAACAAACCCATGATGACTTCCGCTTCTGCTTTAAATTCCCGGCCACCATCTCGCACCAGGCCGCCCTGCGTCATTGCGACGATTTAAGCAGTGAATTTTTTGACCGCCTGGCGCCGCTGGCCTCGCGCATCGGCCAGTACTGGCTGCAGCTGCCGGCGACGTTCGGTCCTCGCGATCTCCCCGCGCTATGGCAATTTCTCGACGGGCTGCCGAAGGATTTCACCTACGGCCTCGAGGTTCGTCACCCCGAATTCTTCGCCAAAGGCGAAGCGGAACAGCAGCTCAACCGCGGGCTGCACGAGCGCAACGTTAACCGTGTGATCCTCGACAGCCGCCCGGTCCACAGCGCTGCGGCCACCAGTCCGGCGATGATCGACGCGCAGAAAAAGAAACCCAAAGTGCCGGTACATGCGGTGATGACCGCCCGGCAGCCGATGGTACGCTTTATCGGCGGTGACGACATGGCCCACAACCGGGAACTGTTTCGCGTCTGGCTGCAGACCCTGCCGAAGTGGCATCAGTCTGGCACCCCATGGCTGTTCCTGCATACCCCAGACATTGCTTACGCGCCGACGCTGGTCGATACGCTGTGGAGCGATCTGCGCACCGCCCTGCCGGCGGCAGGAAATGCGCCGTCGATTCCGCAGCAATCCTCCCTTTTCTGATATCCTGCTATCATAATCGGAGCCATCTGCCAGAGTTAAAGGGAGTTTTCGTATGGTCAGCGCGCTGTATGCCGTTTTAGGTGCGTTATTGTTAGTGAAGTTCTCGTTCGACGTGGTGCGGTTACGCACCCAATACCATGTAGGCTACGGTGACGGCGGCTTTAGCGAGCTTCAGGTCGCCATCCGCGTTCACGGTAATGCCGTCGAATATGTGCCGATTGGCCTCATTTTGCTGTTATTTATGGAGATGAACGGCGCCCAGACCTGGATGGTGCACGTTTGCGGCATTTTATTGATTGTCGGGCGACTGATGCACTCCTGGGGTTTTCATCACCGCGTCTACCACTGGCGCCGCTCCGGCATGAGCGCCACCTGGTGCGCCTTGTTGCTGATGGTGCTGGCCAACCTCTGGTATATGCCCTGGGAGTTGGTTTTCTCCCTCCGTTAGCGCACAATACGCCGTTTTCGTTTTTTCGGGTTTAACGTTATGTCTCACCGCGATACGCTTTTTTCCGCGCCGATTGCCAGCCTCGGCGACTGGACCTTTGATGAACGGGTTGCTGAAGTCTTCCCGGATATGATCCAGCGCTCTGTGCCCGGCTATTCCAATATCATCTCGATGATCGGCATGCTGGCCGAGCGCTTCGTTCAGCCCAACACCCAGGTTTACGATCTTGGCTGTTCGCTGGGCGCCGCCACCCTCTCTGTGCGCCGCAATATTAGTCATCCGGGCTGTCGCATTATCGCCATCGACAACTCTCCCGCGATGGTAGAGCGCTGCCGTCGCCATATTGACGCCTATAAAGCGCCGACGCCGGTCGAGGTCATTGAAGGGGATATCCGCGATGTGGCCATTGAAAACGCCTCGCTGGTGATCCTGAACTTTACCATTCAGTTCCTTGAGCCGGGCGATCGCCAGGCGATCCTCAATAAAGTCTATCAGGGGCTTAATCCGGGCGGCGCGCTGGTGCTCTCGGAGAAATTCAGCTTCGAAGACGCCCACGTCGGCGAGCTGCTGTTCAATATGCATCATGATTTTAAACGCGCGAACGGCTACAGCGAGCTGGAGATCAGCCAGAAACGCAGCATGCTGGAAAATGTGATGCTGACGGACTCCGTGGAAACCCATAAAGCCCGCCTGCGTCAGGCTGGGTTTGAACATGCCGAACTGTGGTTCCAGTGCTTTAACTTTGGCTCGCTGGTGGCAGTAAAATCCGGGGAGCAGGCATGATCGACTTCAGTAATTTCTATCAGCTGATCGCCAAAAGCCCGCTATCTCACTGGCTGGAAACCTTGCCAGCTCAGGTAGCCGCCTGGCAGCGCGAGGCCCTGCACGGCAAGTTTCGCGAATGGGAGCGCGCCGTTGAGTTTCTTCCGGAATTAACGCCGTGGCGTCTGGATCTCCTGCACAGCGTCACCGCCGAGAGCGAAACGCCGCTTAGCGAAGGTCATCAGCTGCGGGTAGAAAATCTGCTTAAAAACCTGATGCCGTGGCGCAAAGGGCCTTATTCGCTGTACGGCATCAACATCGATACCGAATGGCGATCCGACTGGAAATGGGAGCGCGTCCTGCCGCACCTGTCCGATCTTACCGGGCGGACTATCCTCGACGTGGGCTGCGGCAGCGGCTATCACATGTGGCGAATGATCGGCGCCGGCGCGCATCTGGCGGTCGGCATCGATCCCACCCAGCTGTTCCTGTGCCAGTTTGAAGCGGTGCGTAAGCTGCTCGGCAACGACCAGCGGGCGCATCTCCTGCCGCTGGGCATCGAGCAGCTGCCGGCGCTGGAGGCCTTCGACACCGTGTTCTCGATGGGCGTGCTCTACCATCGCCGCTCGCCGCTGGACCATCTGTGGCAGCTGAAAGATCAGCTGGCGCCGGGAGGCGAGCTGGTGCTGGAGACGCTGGTGGTCGAAGGGGATGAAAATACGGTGCTGGTTCCGGGCGACCGCTATGCGCAGATGCGCAACGTCTATTTTATTCCCTCGGCGGCGGCCCTGAAAATGTGGCTGGAGAAGTGCGGGTTTATCGATGTGCGCATCGTCGATGCCTGCATCACCTCGACCGATGAGCAGCGGCGCACCGAATGGATGACCAGTGAATCGCTGGCCGATTTCCTCGACCCGCAGGATCAGCGCAAAACCGTGGAGGGGTATCCGGCTCCGCTGCGCGCGGTGATTATCGCCACCAAACCGGAAACGCAGCAGTCGCTGGCAAAAAAAGCGAGATAAAAAAAGGCCCCTGTTTAATGGGCAGGGGCCTGGTACGGGCAATCATCATATTGGGCGACATGATGTGCAGCAAAAAACCGTTTAACTTCTCCAGGCGGAGATAATCCCTTTCATCTCCGCCACCGCTTCGCCATTGACGGCGTAGCGCCTGTATTCGTCCGCATCGGGATCGGCTGACATCGAAACGCCTGGATGACGAAAGCGCATCTCCGATGGCAACCACTGGCCTGCAGAGCTATGAACCTCTTTCACCCCCGCCTTCAGCAACAGCGGCAGGTTCGCGGCGCGCACTCCCGCACCGGCCATAATGATTGGAGTATCCCCTGCGGCAATAAGTTCCGTAATTAATGAAATACCTTTCTCCGCCGAGGATTGCTGACCGGAAGTCAGGATACGTTTAACCCCCAGCTCACCCAGCGTCTTCCAGGCCTGACGCGGGTCGGCACACAGATCGAACGCGCGATGAAAGGTCACCGCCAGCGGCCCGGCCGCGGCCATTATTTTTTTCATCCGCGGGATATCGACCTGGCCATCGGCATTCAGTACGCCGGTCACCACCCCGGGAAAGCCGAGCTCCCGCACCATGCGGATATCGCTAAGCATCGCGGCGAACTCCTCTTCGGTGTAGCAGAAATCGCCGCCGCGCGGGCGAACGATCGGATGCACCGGGAGGGTAATCGCCTCGCGGACCGAGACCAGCACCCCATAAGAGGGTGTTAATCCCCCTTCCTGCGGCGCGGCGCAGAGTTCAATACGATCGGCGCCGCAGCGCTCAGCCTCCCGAGCGCACGCCATGCTGTAGCAACACACTTCCAGTACCGCCATTCCTCTCTCCCTGATCCAGACAACCTTTGCAGCATGTCATGATTTCACGCGGCAGACGCCGCGCGGCTTCACACTGTTACGTATCAGCTTGCTCGCTGGCGACGATTTGTTCAATCGACCACGGATGAAATTTCACCGTCACGCTGCCGTCGGTCACCGCCAGGGTGGGATTCGGCAGACGCTCATGCTGCCCTTTCGGCGAGCTGGTTTTGACGACGATCCCCGGCTGGCTGAGTCCATCATCGGCCAGCAGCGCCAGCGCGCGGGCATTTAAGGTTGCCGGATCGCCAGGCAGGACAATTTCAATATGCTCCCAGCCTTCATGGGGATAACGCTTTTCACCCGGCCACGGCAGCTCAATGATATGGAAGCGCCAGTGCGCCACGCAGACCGGCTCCGCCAGCTTGAACAGGCAAATGGGCCGGCCGTTGATCATATTCTCCGACAGCAGGGTTCCGCACTGTTCCAGACCGCGGCGCCAGCGTTCCGCCGTGGTATTCTGATGACAGCGCAGGGAGATATGGTCGGCGTCGAGCCCGGCGATCTCCAGTCCCAGTCGCGCAGTGAAGCGCTGAAGCGCATCGGAAAATCGCGGGAGATCCGCCGTAATATCGGCCAGTTGTTCAATTTGCTGCCAGTTTGCCATGGGTTTGCTCGTCAATGATGCTCGTCAGTAATGAAAAGGTAATTTACCGTGTTTCGGTCTGCGGACCAACCGCCGCCCTGCTGATGGGCAACTGAACGGCGATGGATTGCGCACGCCGCCGCGCCGCGCGCAATGCTGACGGACGGGGACAAATGCAGTATACTCCCGCCCTAATTTGTCCACATTATGGCGCTGCCTCCCTCGGGGGCAGGCGCATTACACGTAAGGTATTCCGGTGAATATTCAGGCTCTTCTCTCAGAAAAAGTCAGCCAGGCCCTGATCGCGGCAGGCGCGCCTGCCGATTGCGAACCTCAGGTCCGCCAGTCAGCAAAAGTTCAGTTCGGTGACTATCAGGCCAACGGCGTGATGGCTGTCGCCAAAAAACTGGGCATGGCGCCGCGACAACTTGCAGAGCAGGTACTGTCTCATCTTGACCTCAACGGCATTGCCAACAAGGTTGAAATCGCCGGGCCGGGCTTTATCAATATTTTCCTTGATCCCGCGTTTTTGGCGGACAACGTCAACCGCGCGCTGCAGTCTGAGCGCCTGGGCGTCACGAAACCGCAGGCGCAGACTATCGTCGTCGACTACTCGGCACCCAACGTAGCGAAAGAGATGCACGTTGGCCATCTGCGTTCGACCATCATTGGCGATGCTTCAGTCCGTACCCTGGAGTTCCTGGGTCATAAGGTGATCCGCGCCAACCACGTCGGCGACTGGGGCACCCAGTTCGGTATGCTGATCGCGTATCTGGAAAAACAGCAGCAGGAAAACGCCGGTGAGATGGCCCTGGCCGACCTCGAAGGTTTCTATCGCGAAGCGAAAAAGCACTACGACGAAGACGAAGCCTTCGCCGAGCGCGCACGTAGCTACGTGGTTAAACTGCAGGGCGGCGATCAGTACTTCCTGCAGATGTGGCGTAAGCTGGTCGACATCACCATGTCGCAAAACCAGATCACCTACGATCGCCTGAATGTGACGCTGACCCGCGATGACGTAATGGGTGAGAGCCTGTACAACCCGATGCTGCCGGGGATCGTCGCCGATCTGAAAGCCAAAGGGCTGGCCGTCGAGAGCGAAGGCGCCACCGTGGTGTTCCTTGATGAGTATAAAAACAAGGAAGGCGAACCGATGGGCGTCATCATCCAGAAAAAGGATGGAGGCTACCTTTACACCACCACCGATATCGCCTGCGCGAAGTATCGCTATGAAACGCTGCACGCCGACCGCGTGCTCTATTACATCGACTCTCGTCAGCACCAGCACCTGATGCAGGCGTGGACCATCGTGCGTAAAGCAGGCTACGTGCCGGACTCTGTGCCGCTGGAGCACCATATGTTCGGTATGATGCTGGGGAAAGACGGCAAGCCGTTTAAAACCCGCGCCGGCGGTACCGTGAAGCTGGCCGATCTGCTGGACGAAGCGCTGGAGCGCGCCCGTCGCCTGGTAGCGGAGAAAAACCCGGACATGTCGGCTGACGAGCTGGAAAATCTGGCGAAAGTGGTCGGTATCGGCGCGGTGAAATATGCCGATCTGTCGAAAAACCGCACCACCGATTACGTTTTTGACTGGGATAATATGCTGGCGTTCGAAGGCAACACCGCGCCGTATATGCAGTATGCCTATACCCGCGTGCTCTCCGTCTTCCGCAAAGCCGGCATCGACGAAAACGCGATGAACGACGCGCCGGTGGTCATCGCTGAAGATCGCGAAGCCCAGCTGGCCGCGCGCCTGTTGCAGTTTGAAGAGACCCTCTCCGTGGTCGCTCGCGAAGGGACGCCGCACGTGATGTGCGCCTACCTGTACGATCTGGCGGGGCTATTCTCCGGCTTCTACGAGCATTGCCCGATCCTCAGCGCGGAAAGCGAAGAGACCCGCAACAGCCGCCTGAAGCTGGCGCTGCTGACGGCGAAAACCCTCAAGCTGGGTCTCGATACCCTGGGTATCGAAACCGTAGAGCGTATGTAACAAACAACCCGGCGAAAGCCGGGTTAGTTTTATTCGGCGCCCCGTCAGCGGGGCCCCTGCTCAGAAATACTTGCGCAGATACTCCGTCAGACAAAGGATCGCCATCGCCTGGCCATAGGGCATCGAGGTAAGCGGGATCTGGCGATAAAAATCAAGGTCTGCCCCCATTCCGGTGCCAAACGAGGTCTGCAGCAGCTCCCCCTGCGGCGAAATATTCTGCACAATCCCGCGAATCGCTTTTTCAGCCACCCCGGCATAGTGCTGCCCGACGTAACGCTTGCGCACCGCTTTGAGAATGCCGTAGGCAAAGCCGGCGGTCGCGGAGGCCTCAAGATAAGAGTGCGGATCGTCCAGCAGGGTATGCCACAGGCCGCTGTCGTCCTGGCATTTTGCTAAGGCGGCAATCTGTGCGTCGAGTACCGTCATCAGATAACGCCGTACCGCGTTCCCCTCGGGGAGATCCACCAGCTCCAGAAAATCCGGGATCACCATGGTGAGCCAGCTGTTGCCCCGCGCCCAGCGCGCCCGGGCAAAGTTGTGCCGTCCCTCATAGTTCCAGCCGTGAAACCACAGCCCGGTCTCCCGGTCCATCAGGTTCTGCACATGGAGCAGGAACTGGTAGGTCGCCTCCTCCACATACTGTGGGCGGTGAAGCAGCTTGCCAATTTTGGCTAACGGCAGCACGGTCATCATCAGCGTGTCATCCCACATTTGCTGATGGTTCTCCTCCGCCAGGGTCATGTGCTGCATGCCGCCCTGCTCGGTGCGCGGCATCTCATGCATCGCCCACTCCGCCCAGCTCTCCAGCCACGGCAGATACGCCATCCGGCCGGTCTCTTCAAAGCGGTATGCCAGGGTCAGGAACGGGGCCATCGTATTGACGTTTTTGGTCGTTGCCCCCTCGGCGAAGCGGTCGGCAAACCAGCGGTCGATGATATCGCGCATCTCGATATCGCCGGTTTGCTGATAATACTGATAGATGCCGTACAGCCCAACCCCGTGGGTCCACTCCCAGCCGGCCCAGCCTTTGGTATCGATCACGCGCCCGTCATCGAGGCGCAGTAAAAATTGCCCGCTCTCATCCTTAATGTTCACCAGGTTTTGCGTCACGTTGCGGATCAGTGCCTGCAGTTCGCTGCGGGCGATAAAACGCTCAGGCTGACACAGTAATGGGCTATGTTTGACCGGCCAAACTTTCATGTTATTAACCTCGGGTGTATGTCGAATTTAAAGCGCCGCCCTGGGTGAGCCCCGGGGCAGCAGGTTTATGACGATTCAGATAGCCAATATTGTTATTGCCCCACAGGCAGTCGTAAGGCATCCCCGCCAGCATTTCGACCACCGCGCGGTGTTCCGCAATGGTCTGTTCCGGCTGGGCACTGCCGAGATCGCGCATTCTGAGGGTTTCACTGCGCAGGATGCTGTGGGTGTGCAGGTTGAGCTTGAAGCGTAGCGAGACGAGGAAGCCGCAGGCTAACACCACCAGAGTGCCGACGCTGAGGATCAGCAAAATGGTATGACTCACCCCTGGCGGTTGTATTTTTTGCCCGGAGACAAACCCCGACAGCTGCATGATGATACCCACCAGCATGACCGCCCCCGCCTGCGAGGCTTTGCGGGTCAGCGTCATGATGCCGGCAAAAATTCCTTCGCGGCGCTGGCCGGTGATCGCCTCGTCGACGTCGGCAATATAGGTATAGGTATTCCACGGTACGTAGTTAATCCCGCCGCGTCCCAGTCCGGCGACAGCAGAGATGAGCAGCAGTAAGGAATAGACGTCGCTCAGTCCGGCGTAATAGAGCAGCGCATACGAGAGCGAGCTCAGGCCAAACAGGACCACCACCATGCGGTAGGACGGCGCGGGACCAAAGCGAATGCACAACGGGATCATGGCGATCACCGCAATAAACTGGAAGATGGCCATCGTCCCGAGCAGATTCGAGGCGACAGAGGCTTCCTGCATCAGGACAAAAACCACGTAATAGGTAAACACGGCATTGAAGACGTCCTGGGCGATATAGCCCCCCAGATACATGCCGAGGTGCTGGCGGAAAATTTTTATCCGCAGCGTGGAGCTTAGCTCAATCACCAGGCGATTGAGGCTCTGAGCGAGGGTTAAGTTTTGTTTTTCCGCTTCCGCCCGCAGCGCCGCCTCTGACCACGCCTCACGCGGCCGTTCCCACGTGAAGCACCAGACGAAGGTCAGCATCACCGCACACAGGACCGAGAACACCAGACTGGCATAAAAGAATGAGCTGGCATTGTCTTTCCCGAGCCAGGTGAGGAGGATCCCCGGCAGAAAGGAGGCTAAAATCGCCGACATTTGCGCCATCGAGATGCGCGCGCCAGAAAATTTGGTTTTCTGTTTAAAGTCATCAGTCATCTCTGGCACCAGCGTTTCGTAGGGCACCAGAATCATGGTGTAAACCATATCAAACAGCAGATAGGTGACGAGGTAGTACCAGAAGCCCATCTCGCCGACCCACATCGCTGAATAGCTGAATACGCACGGAATGCCGAGCAGAATAAAGAATTTTCTGCGGCCGAAGCGCTTTCCGAGCCAGGTGGTGCCGAAGTTATCGGTGAGAAAGCCCATCAGCGGGCTCACCACCGCATCCAGCACGCGGGCAGCAGCAAAAATAAGCGTGGCCTCAATCGGGGTCAGTCCGCAGAAGGTCGTGTAAAAGTAGAGTAGCCATGCGGCAGTTAGCGCTGTCGTGCCGGCGCCGAGAAAATCGCCCGCGCCGTAGGCCAGGTAGTTAGCCAGTCCAATTTTTCGTGTTTTCATCGCCGTGATCCTGTGTCTTTTATTAAAAGAACGCCGACAATCGTTCCGGATTTGCCACCGGAAGGGAGTGGGTACTTGGCTACACTAAAAGCAGTGAAACGACGTTACCTTTGTGTTTTTGCCACGGAACAACTGCCGGTGGCAAAATGACAAAGAGACGATGTCTCTACTTCACTCATTTATAAAACAGCATTTCTTTTAAATAAAAAGGCAGGTTCATTTATGTGATCTTGTGGGGAAAACACGGACTGGCGAAGAGCGTCGCAAATCACGGGAGCAGCCCTTGCGCCGCTGGGGAAACAGGAGTAAAGAAGGAAAGAAAGGGTTATTCCGCGTATCTCAAGGAGGCCAGATGCCTTATTCACATCTGCTGGTTGCCGTCGCGCCAACGCCGGAGAGTCAGATATTAATTAAAAAAGCGGTGTCGATTGCCCGCCCCGTTAACGCGAAAGTGAGCTTTATCACCTTCGCCACGGATCCGGAGATGTATAACCAGTTCGCCGCACCGATGATGGAAAATCTGCGTGAGCTGATGCAGGAAGAAACGCGGGAGTTTCTCAATGAGCTGGCTCGTCAGGCGGGCTACCCGATAGAAAAAATGACCATCGCCTGCGGCGAACTGGGTCACCATGTCAAAGACTTTTGCCAGTCGCACAAGGTTGATCTGGTGATCTGCGGCAATCACAACCACTCGCTTTTCTCGCGCGCCACCTGCTCGGCGAAAAATATCGTCGGCAGTAGCGGCGTCGATGTTCTGCTGGTTTCCCTTGAAAAGGGCTAACGCCGGTTAGCCCTTTTCCTGAACTAGGCCAGTTTAGGGAAGGTGGCTATCTTCCCCCGCAGGCGGCTCTCCTCGCTGCGCGGCGAAATATGCTGCAGATCGTCGACAAAACGCGCCTGCCAGTTATGAATATCATTCTCTCTGATCACGTCCAGCATCGCGGAATGACGGGCGATACGTTCCGCCAGCGGCATGCTGAGAGCACGATCCAGCGCGGTGGCAACCTCATCGCGATCGTAAGGGTTGACGATCAGCGCGCTGGTCAGCTCCTGCGCCGCCCCGGCAAACTGCGACAGGACCAGCACCCCGGGGTTATCCGGATCCTGCGCTGCGACGTATTCTTTTGCCACCAGGTTCATGCCATCACGCAGCGGCGTCACCAGCCCGACGTCAGAGTAGCGGAAGACCTTCATCAGCAGCTTACGGTCAAAATGCTGGTTCAGGTAGTAGAGCGGGGTCCAGCCAAGCTGGCCAAACTGGCCATTGATGCGTCCGGCTGCCGTTTCCAGCTGGTGACGAATATCCTGATAGGCCTGTACATCGCCACGGGAAGTGGGCGCGATCTGAGTATAACGGATCTTGCCATGATGTTGAGGGTACTTCTCAAGCAGCGTCTCATAGGCGAGGAATCGCTCCGGCAACCCTTTCGAGTAGTCAAGCCGCTCCACGGAGAAGATATTCTTCACATTTTTCAGCTCATTCTTCAGCTGGGCCAGCTTCGGCGGCAGCGGGCCTTTGGCGTTGCGCGTAATTTCGTCCGGATCGATCCCAATCGGATAAACCTCGGTACTGAACGCCTTACCCCATGCCTGATAGCGTTTGTCCCCGAGATCGGAGAGTCGGGTCTGCATGGCAATGCTGTCAAGAAAGGCGGTTCTGTCGCTTTCGGTCTGGAAGCCCAGCAGATCGTAATCGCACAGTTGCTCCAGCAGCTCGGCATGCGGCGGTAGCGCGTTAAAAATCTCCGGCGTCGGGAATGGAATATGCAAAAAGAAGCCGATCCGGTTGTTCACTCCGCGCTTACGCAGTTCACTGGCGAAAGGCAGCAGATGGTAATCATGGATCCACAGCGTATCGTCTGGCTCGATCAGCGGCAGAAGCTTGTCCGCCAGCATCGCGTTGACCCGCAGATACCCCTCCCAGGCTTCGCGCTGGAAGCTGACCAGGTCAAGACGATAGTGGAAGGCCGGCCACAGCACGGCGTTGGAAAACTGGTTGTAATATTCATCATGGTCCCGTTCATTCAGGTTGAACGACGCCCAGGAGATATTTCCGCGGGAGACCTGCTTCAGCGGCTGCTGGTCATCGCCAATTTCGCCGCTCCAGCCAAACCACAGACCCCCCGCCGCTTTCAGTGCCCCCAGGATGCCGACGGCCAGACCGCCAGCGCTCGATTTTTTATCGTCCGGTAAGGCGATACGGTTAGAGACTACGACTAAACGACTCATGGTCATCCCTCCTTTCGGTTTGCGCGTCATACGCCAAATGTTGCAACCACGTCCTTACAGCGGCGGCATCCGCCAACCGCCAGTGCGCCTGAGTTTCCCCGGCGCCGACTTTTACCGACATTCCCTGCAGTTGATTAACCACGCTAAATCCCGCCTCATCGGTCAAATCATCGCCGACAAAAACCGGTTCGCGGCCGGCAAACGGCGCCTCCTGCATGAAGGCGCTGATCGCCTCCCCTTTGTTCACTCCGCGGGGTTTAATCTCCACCACGCATTTACCCAGCTGCAATGCCAGCAGCGGGTAGCGCTGAACGATGCGCTGAGCCAGCTCCAGTACTGCGCTCTGCTGCTGCGGAGCCTGGCGGTAGTGCAGCGCGAAGGCCATCTCTTTACTCTCCAGCTCGCAGCCGGGGAGCCCCTGCAGCGCCGAGGTCAGCTCAGTCGCGATTTCATCGCGCAGCGCCGACGGCAGAGAAACGATATAGGTTTTACCATTGATATCACGGCGTTCTGCCCCGTGCACGCCGGCCAGCGGTAGCCGCCAGGGATGGGTTAGCGCGTCAAGTTCAGCCATTGAGCGCCCTGAAATCAATGCCACCGCCCCACCCTGCTGCTGGGCCAGCGCGTTGAGCGCCTGCAACGTGTTGTCGGGTATCACCACCTGATCGGGGTGCGGTTGGATATCGGCAAGAGTACCGTCGAGGTCAAAGAAAAAAGCGTAGTTTCCGGTTAGCGCAGGCGGTACAGATATCTGGTTATCCACCCTGTTTCCTCCTTATCATGGCCAGCCGAAGCTGGTTGTTAATTATATGTTAGCCATGTAAGTATAGACAGTGTGACCAACCTCGCCATTTTTGATAGTTACCGCCAGCGAAACGGGCGCTGGCGGTAATTACTCTGTAGACTTAAAAGTTATGCCTGAAATCAGGCCGCGCGTTTGGCTTTTTGTTTGTAGCGGTCAAAAATCACCGCCGCCAGCAGGATCACACCGCGCACGACGTATTGTGAGAAAGGCGAGATGTTCAGCAGGTTCATCGCGTTCTCCACGGTCCCGAGGATCAGGATCCCGGCGACCACGTAGGAGATCTTGCCGATCCCGCCCTTCAGCGATACCCCGCCCAGCACGCAGGCTGAAATAACAATCAGCTCATAGCCAATCGAGGTCATCGGCTGGCCGCTGGTCATCCGCGA
Source organism: Klebsiella sp. GL120222-02 (assembly GCF_003097195.1). NCBI lineage: Bacteria > Pseudomonadati > Pseudomonadota > Gammaproteobacteria > Enterobacterales > Enterobacteriaceae > Klebsiella > Klebsiella sp. GL120222-02. The sequence continues at coordinate 144,239 of NZ_QEQO01000007.1, read as the reverse complement.
CGCCAGAATGATCCCCGCGGCGGCCGATACCAGACCGGAGAGCACAAAGATAATAATCTTGGTGCGCACCACCGGGACCCCGGCCAGACGCGCCGCCTCTTCATTGCCGCCAATAGCCAGCGTATTACGGCCAAAGGTGGTTTTGTTTAGTAATAATCCGAAAACCACCAGGCAGGCGACCGTCAGCCAGATTGGCGCCGGCAGACCAAACCAGTTGGCGTAGCCGAGAGTGAAGAAGCGCTCATCTTCGATCCCCACCGCTTTCCCGTCGGAGATAATGTAGGCCAGGCCCCGGACGATTTGCATCGTCGCGAGGGTGGTGATCAGGGCGTTAATCTTCAGGCGCGCAATGACAAAGCCGTTGACCAGACCACTGACCGCGCCCAGCAGCAGGCCGGCGGCAATCCCCAGCCACAGGCTTTCGCTCAGGTTAATCACCACTGCGGTAGTGACCCCGGCACAGGCGATAACCGACGCCACCGACAGGTCAAAATCGCCGGAGGCCAGGCAGAAGAGCATGCCGCAGGCCACCATTCCGGACATCGAGATCGCCAGCCCCAGCCCCTTCATATTGACGAATGAGGCAAAGTTGGGCACAAAAATTACGCAGCCGATAAACAGCACAGCAAACACCACCAGCATGCCAAACTGATCCCAAATGCGGGCAAAGCTAAAGGCAGAGCGGGTAGCGCCAGACGTAGTCACAGATGACATCATTTACTCCTTACTCAGGCGACAGCCTGACTCACTTTTGGCATCGCAAGGCTTAACGCCTGCTGTTCATTGGCTTCGTCATGCAGCAGTTCGCCGGCGATTTGCCCTTCGCGCATCACCACGATGCGGTCAGCGACGCCCAGCACTTCCGGCAGGTCGCTGGAGGCAAACACCACGGCAACACCTGAGGCGGCGAGGCCATATATCACGTTGTAAATTTCATGTTTGGCGCCGACGTCGATGCCGCGGGTGGGCTCATCGAGCAGGATCACCTTCATCTCTTCCGACAGCCAGCGGCCAAGGATTGCTTTCTGCTGGTTGCCGCCCGACAGGTTCATGATCAGCTGTTCCGGGCCAGGCGTTTTAATGTTCAGCGACTGGATATGCTGATCGGCATTGTCTGCCTCCCAGGCGTTGTTGATCAGGCAGCCAGCGTGAATATGCTTGCGCCGGGCGCTGATATTGATATTGTCGCGTACGGAGTGAACCGGAATAATCCCCTCTGCTTTGCGATCTTCCGGGCACAGCATCATCCCGGCCTGGATGGCCTGGGCCGGTTTACGAATGTCCACGGGCTGGCCATCGATATACACCTGACCGTCGGTGATCCGAGTGCCGCCAAATAAGCCTTTCATCAGTTCGCTGCGACCGGCGCCCACCAGCCCGAACAGGCCGACGATTTCGCCACTGCGTACCGAGAGGCTGACCGGCGTACGCACGCCCGGTGCTTTGACCTCCTCCAGACGCAGCCGCTCTTCGCCATAGGGGCGAGGTTTCCAGCCGTATATATCGCCCAGATTGCGCCCCACCATCGCCTGAACCAGGGCGTCATGACTGACGCTCGGCATATCGTCAAAAGTGCAGACATAGCGGCCATCCTTAAAGACGGTGATGGCATCGCTGAGGGCAAAAATTTCTTCCATCCGGTGCGAAACATAGATGATGACTCGCCCCTCCTCCCGCAGTTCGCGGATAACGCGAAACAGGTTGTCTATCTCGCGGGCGGAGAGCGAACTGGTCGGTTCATCGAAAGCGATGATCTTGGCATTGCGCGCCAGCGCTTTGGCAATCTCCACCATCTGCCACTGGCCTATAGAGAGATACTTCAGCGGCGTCTCCGGATCGATATCCAGCCCCAGATGTTCCAGCTGCAGGCGGGCCTCATAGTTGAGCAACGATCGGTTGACGATACCGCCTCTGTGCGGTAGCTGGCCAAGATAGATATTTTCGGCGACGGTCATCTCCGGGATCAGATGCAGCTCCTGGTAGATAATCGCCACGCCGGCGTTCAGCGCCTCCATGGTATTGCTGAACGCCATCTGCTGGCCGCCGATCTGCAGGTGGCCAGCGGTCGGAATATAGTTGCCGCTGAGAATTTTCAGCAGCGTCGATTTGCCTGCGCCATTTTCACCCATCAGCGCGTGGATCTGTCCGGGGTAGCAGTCAAAACTGATATCGGACAAAGCCTTTACGCCAGGGAACGTCATGGTGATGCCGCGAAATGAGAGATAAGGGGTAGACTGTTGCATAACGACTCCGCTCTTCAGCACTCAGCCCCCGCCGCGGCGGGGGCCAGTTCAACCGGGCTGTTACAGCCCTTTTTTCGCCAGCTCTTCTTTGAAGTTATCGCGGGTAATCAGCACCACATCGGTCACCGCCGTGAACTTCGGCGGCTCAACGCCCTTAGTGACCCAGTTGTAGAGCATTTCGCTGGTTTTATAGCCATGAATATCCGGGCTTGGCAGCAGGGAACCATAGAAGCCGGTCGGTTGCGCCTTCGACAGTTCGTTGACCGCATCCACGCCGTTGATGCCGATGCCAATCACATCCGGTGCTTTAAAGCCCTGGCCTTCAGTGGCACGCACACCGCCGAGCACGGTGTTGTCGTTCATCCCCACGATCAGCCAGTGTTTCACCTGCGGGTGCTGGACCAGCATGGAGTTACCGGCGTCAAACGCCCCCGGGATATCGTTAGATTTTGTCGGCACGCGGTAGATTTGCGCGTCCGGGAAGCCGGCTGCCTTCAGGGCATCGATGGAGCCGGTGGTGCGACGACGGGCGGTGTCCAGCTCATCGGCGGTGATAGCCATCACCGCGGTGTCTTTAACATCCCAGCCGCGTTTTTGCATCTCTTTATAGAGTTCCTGCCCCTGGCGGGCGCCGATTTCGCTGGCCGCCATCATCACCAGCGGTACGCTCTCCATCGGTTTGCCTTTCGCATTGACGAACTGGTCATCGACGGTAATGACCTTCATGTCATAGCCGCGCGCTTTGGCGACAATCGCCGACCCGAGCTTGGGATCGGGGGTACAGATGACAAAGCCCTTCGCGCCGCTGGCTGCCAGGCTGTCGATTGCGTTGAGGGTTTTCTCACCATCCGGAACCGCAATTTTAATGACGTCAAACCCTAAATCTTTTCCTGCTTTATCAGCAAATTTCCACTCAGTCTGGAACCATGGCTCTTCCGGCTGCTTCACCAGAAAACCCAGTTTCAAATTTTCCGCCATAGCTGATTGTGACATAACCGCAGCGAGACCAATGGCCGCCAGCGCTTTAGTAAATTTGTGCATGGTAAACTCCAGCTTTAATTCGCTTTCATGTAGGGAAAAATCGGAATTAACAATTTTATCGGCATCAAAACAAGGCATTAGAAAAATCGCATTCCCCACTGCCGTTGTTAGAGTAGTAATACCCGGAAATTATTTCTCCATACGAGAGCATTATCACATCGCGGAATTACAGTAATTGCGTGCATACATTTAGCAAAAAATGACATAAAAAATGACACAATTGTCATACAATTTTACCGGGCTATAGCAGGATCATCTATACCACCAGCAGACTTATCCTTGTGATGTCAGAGGATGTTTAACAGAGGGTTACAGCGCTGTTATCCCCGGCGATTGCCGGCCTCGTAAAGGGCGTTTGCCTCTGTGCCTCTTAAGTGACAACAGCCCCGTATCGCCGGGCGACCGGGACCGCTTAATATCGCGAAAAAACGGATCTTTTCCGTAATTAATACCGAATTGAAAAAATATTCCGCTTCAAATAAAAGCCTGCAACAAAAAATAAAAATAATGATCATTAGCCAGAAACATTACGCTTGAAATAACTTATTCCGCTCTGTTCTACGACAAATTTCGTAGTCAAATACCTATAACTTATCACTAACGCGATGCCAGCAAGCCCCGGCCAACGGCGCATGATTTCAGTCCAGATACCCTCTAAAAATAATGGTGTAACAAAACGTAAATTACCGCGATTGAGAGTTTTCTTAATTCCGTTGAGCGAGTATTCTTAAATCGTCGGCAAATGGAAAAAATACCCGACTCATACGGAATGTGTAGAGTTTTATTATTCTGCAACAGTGCCGCGTGTCACTATTTTATCTTGTGGTTATCCGCAGGATCTGTCGACACGCATCAGTAACCCCTTCCCGGTTAATAAGGATATTTTTTTATGGCAGTTCCAGGAATGGCACAAAAGCTAAACACCCAGATGAATCTTGAGTTTCACGCCTCTAACGTTTACCTGAACTTAAGCGAGTGGTGCGCCCGTCATCGCTTCGACGGCGCCGCGACATTTTTGCGCACCCGCGCGCAAAGCAGCATTACCCTCACCATGCGCGTATTTGACTATCTGAAAAAAGCCGGCAGCTGGCCGATAGTGAATCCCGACCGCGCCTGTAATCCCGAATGCACCTCGCTGGAAGATCTGTTTACCCAAACCCTGAACGATTACCAACAGCGAAGCAGTATGCTGAGCGGTCTTGCCGAAGAAGCCAGGGCACAAAGCGACGACAACACCTGGCGATTTCTGACGCTGCTGGCGGAAGAGCAGCAACAGGATGGTCTGCTGTTGCAAAGCGTGCTTGAGGAAATCCGCAATGCCGATAAAGCTGGTCTCGGAATGGAGCAGACCGATCGGCGTCTGATGGCATTGGTCGGAGAACCACGGAAGCCGCATTAGTCAGCCATTTTCGCTCTGTCAGGGGGAGCGTGCCCACGCTGCCCCGTCTCTCGCTTTAAATCAGTTATGTCAATTTTTCCACCTCATTTATTCCCCAATAGAATAAAAAAGTTTTAACGCGATCGCATTCCCTCGTCACCGTTACCCCTTCACAGGGATTAGTGAGCTCGGTCACTTTTTATCAAGCCACAAAGAAATATAAAAACAGTGTTTCAAAAATATAAAACATGAGGTTTATTTTTTATGGCTAGATACACGGCTTCAGCCCCTGAAGGGCTGCAGGGAAGACCGATCTTGTTACGCCATCAGTTAGCTTACGGCGGTGGTAATCTGTTGGGGAGTGGCGCGCTGGCGATAAGCGGCGCCTGGCTGCTCTATTTTTATACGACTTTTTGCGGCCTGACGCTGATCGAGGCCTCATTTATCTTCTCCGTCGCCAGCATCATCGATGCTATCAGCAACCCGCTGATGGGCTATCTCACCGATTACTTTGGCAAAACGCGCTTAGGCAAGCGCTTTGGCCGCCGGCGTTTCTTTCTGCTGATCGGCATCCCCTTGATGATGTTCTACCCGCTGCTGTGGGTGGAAGGCCTGAGTTTCTGGTACTACCTCTGCACCTATGTGGTGTTTGAGATCATCTACACCTCTATCATGGTGCCTTATGAAACGCTGGCGACAGAGATGACCGATGATTTCTCGCTGCGCTCAAAACTGACCGGCTATAAAGCCATTTTCGGCAAGCTAGCCAACTTCCTTGCGGCGTTTATTCCCGGACAGTTCATTCTGCTGTATGGCAAAGATTCTGCCACCCCTTTCTTCCTCACCGGTCTGACCTACGGCGTTATCCTCATCGTCGCGATTTCCTGCCTGTGGCTTTGCAGCTGGGAACGAAAGCGCGAGGAAGAGATAGAAACCAGCGCCAGGAAAGGGCTGCTGAGCACCCTGCTGTCGCTGGCAAAAGACATGCGTTCCACCTTTTATCTGCGCGTATTCCGCAAACATCTTGGTATGTACCTGTGCGGGTTTGGCGCTGAATGGCTGTTTGCCTCCATCTTTACCTATTTCGTGATATTCGTTCTTCAGCACGACCCGGCGATGGTCGCCGGACTGAATAGCCTGAACTCGATTCTGCAGCTGATCTCTACGGCGCTGTTTATCGGCCTGTGCGTGAAAAAGGGCTTCAGCAAACCCTATATCCTGGCGCTGGGGATCGTGATTTTCGCGGTCCTGCTGTATACCTCGCTGTGGTTCTTCCATCTGCCGTCAGGCCTGGCGACGGTGCTGATGTTCGGCATTACCGTGCTGTTCGGCCTGGGTACCGGCGGGGTTTACTACATTCCCTGGACCGTTTACACCTTCCTGGCCGATGTCGATGAGATCTACACCGGACGCCGTCGGGAAGGGATCTATGCCGGCGCCATGACCTTCTCAGGGAAAATTCTGCGCTCGATTGTGGTGTTCTCGATGGGGGCGATCCTGAGCTTCTACGGTTTCCAGTCAAAAGCGCACAGCCAACCGGAAAGCGCGGTGACCGCTATCGCGGTGGTATTCTGCGTCGGGGTGATCGCGTTAGCGTTGGCCGCCATCGTCTTCAGCAAGCAGATGAAGCTGGATCGTAAAGCTCATCTGGTGGTGCTGCAGGAAGTCGCGCGGATCAAAGCGGGCGGAAAAATCAGCGATATCGCGCCGGATGTACGAGTTATCGTGGAGGATCTGGTCGGTCATCGCTACGAAGAGTGTTGGGGCAACAGCAAGTTGTTCAAAGATGCTGCCCCTGCGCCTGCGCAGACCGTCGTTTCCCATTAAAGAAGAAGGCCCCGCCGGTAAACGGCGAGGCCTGTTATTAATGCGTCTCTTCCTGCGGGGTAAACTTCAGCTCAATCAATGCGATCGCTTTTTGCACCGCGCGAAGGGTCACCGGATCGGCAGAGGCCGGATGGCTGGCGAAGTCGATAGCTTTCAACTGAGTAGTCATTTTTTCACGCACTTCCACGGGCGCAATGACGTCAATGACATCGAGGATCTGTTTGATAACCAGCTGGCAAGCAACCACATCGGAAACCAGCTCATCGTGTTCGGTAAGATGTTGAGACATTAATTACTCCTTTTTTCAGGAGCGTAATAGTACCCTAAATTTTCACAGATAAAAAAACCTGCCGTCGCAGGTTTTTTTATCTACCCTACTGGCGGCGGAACTTCTCCTGCCGCTTTGCTCAGGCTCACATTCTTGATGGCAGTGACAACATGAATACCGCGATCTCTTCCAGAGACGAACGTGCTTTTTCAGCGCCTGCGCTGCTGGTGGCCGGTGCTTTTTTTATGGAGTTTCTCGACGGGACGGTGATCGCCACCGCGCTGCCCGATATGGCGAAAGATTTTGGCGTCACCGCGGTCGAGCTGAATATCGGCATCAGCGCCTATCTGATCACCCTCGCGGTACTGATCCCGGCCAGCGGTTGGATCGCCGATCGCTTCGGCGCCCGCGCTATTTTTACCCTCGCCCTGGCGATCTTTACCCTTGCCTCGGTCTTCTGCGGCCTCTCCACCGAGGTACATACTTTTGTCGCCATGCGTATCCTGCAGGGGATCGGAGGCGCGCTGATGGTCCCTGTCGGTCGCCTGGCGGTACTGCGAACCACGCCGAAACATCTGCTGATCAAAGCCATCGCTACCCTCACCTGGCCGGCGCTGGTGGCCCCCATTATCGGCCCGCCTTTGGGCGGCTTTATCACCCGCTACGCCAGCTGGCACTGGATCTTCTTTATCAATGTCCCGCTGGGCCTCGCAGCCATCATCCTTGCGCTGCGCATTATCCCTGATATTCGCGAAACGGAACGGCGCTCCTTCGATCTCACCGGCTTTATCACCACCGCAGTCGCGATGGTCAGTCTGGTCACCGCGATGGAACGGCTCGGCGATCGCCAGCCGCAGATCTGGCCGACGCTGGCTCTCGCCGTGCTTGGCTTCGGCTGTCTGACATATGCTATACGCCACTTCCGCCGGGCGACGGCGCCCATGGTTCGTCTCGACGCCCTGCAGGTGCCAACGTTCCGGGTGACGATGTATGGCGGCTCGCTGTTCCGCTCCTCCATCAGCGCGGTCCCCTTTCTGCTGCCGCTGCTGTTTCAGGTAGGGTTCGGCATGGATCCCTTCCACTCCGGCCTGCTGGTGCTGGCGGTGTTTGTCGGCAATTTGACCATCAAACCCGCCACCACGCCGCTGATCCGCTGGCTGGGCTTTCGCCGACTGCTGTTGATCAACGGTGCACTGAACGTCTGTTCACTGCTGGCCTGTGCGCTGCTCACGCCGCAGACGCCGGTCTGGGCCATCATGTTAATCCTTTATCTCGGCGGGGTATTTCGCTCGATCCAGTTTACGGGCGTAAGCACGCTGGCCTTTGCCGATGTCCCCGCCGCGCAGATGAGTGATGCCAATACGCTGTTCAGTACCGCGTCGCAGCTGGCGGTGGGGCTGGGGATCACGCTCGGGGCGATTGGCATTCGCCTGGGCGAGCAGGTCGGCGACTGGCTGCACCTTTCCACGCTGCCAGGGATCAGCTTTCGCCTGTCGTTTGTCTTTATCGCGGTGATCTGTCTGGTAGGAATGATCGACAGCTTACATCTGGCCAAAACGGCCGGCAGCAGCGTGTCGGAGAAGAAGACAAAATGATGGAAGGGCCAGCGGCACTGGCCCTGATGACGGTTAACCGACGATCTGGCGAACGAAGGCTTCGATGGCTTTATCCTGACAGTTTTCGAAGAAGCACTGCTGGAAGCGTGGGCCGGATACCGCGGTTTTCACCAGCTCCGGATCGATGGCGCGCAGGGTGTCGAGATAGTTTTCTTTTACCACTGCCGCTTTAACCTGGTTGAGGATCCCGGCATTTCGCACCTGCGGCTCTTTGCGCTCCGGCGGATAGCCTTCGCCGTTGCGGCCGGTAAACGCTTTTTCAAAAATAAAGCGTACATTCAGCTCCGCGCCCCAGCCGAAACCTTTGGCAAACGGTAGCGACAGCGCATTACCATTGTTGATCTGAGCAAACAGGAACGCGTCCGCCGGATCGATACAGTAGCCGCAGACCACGCCCGGGTGAATATTCAGCGACATCAGCGCCCCCTGACCGGTACCGCAACCGGTGACCACGAAGTCGACCGCTTTCGAATTCAGCAGGATGCTGGCCATGATCCCGAGGTGAATGTAGGTCAGATGATGATCGTGCTCATCGCTCATGCCGACGTTGAACACCGGGAATCCTTTTTCGTCAGCAACGGCGTTAAGCTCCTTAAGGATGATGGCGTTTTTGTTCGCCTGGCTGTTCTCCATCATCAGTGCAATCTTCATGGTTTACTCTCCTGAATGCTGTGCGGGCCTGCCCGCAGAATGTCATTGGCGTTGACTGCACTCTACTACCTGGAAAACAAACTTTCAAATTTTATGAAAAGTTGTTTTAAAAATTACGCAGCGCTTCACACTTTCGCCCTCTCCGCCAGTCCAGTCGCCAGGTCCCCGCTCCCAGGCACGCCCCCTCACCTCGCGCGCTCAACCTCGCAGCCCGTTGGCCGGTCATACCATTTTCCACCACAATTAATAATAAATTAAAACCATTCTCATTTATTATTAAATTGCCAATGCGTGTTATTCCCATTAGCATTTTAAATAAAACATTTTTAAATTTACTTTTTGCAAATAATTAAATAACAAATTATAGTGGCAGCCGATAACATCTATTTTTTAATTCCAGGAGCGCGACAATGCTGAAAACGGAAATGATCGACAAACTGAATGAACAGATGAATCTTGAACTTTATTCTTCTCTTCTTTATCAGCAGATGAGCGCCTGGTGCAGTTACCACAGTTTTGAAGGGGCTGCGGCCTTCCTGCGTCGCCATGCCCAGGAAGAGATGACCCATATGCAGCGCCTGTTCGACTACCTGACCGACACCGGCAGCCTGCCGCGCATCAACGCGATCGCCTCCCCGTTTGCCGAATATGCCTCACTGGACGAGCTGTTCCGCCAGACCTATGAGCACGAGCAGCTGATCACGCAAAAAATTAATGAACTGGCGCACGCCGCCATGACCAGTCAGGATTACCCGACCTTTAATTTCCTGCAGTGGTATGTCGCTGAACAGCACGAAGAAGAGAAATTATTTAAATCGGTGATTGATAAACTGACCCTCGTTGGAAAAAGTGGCGAAGGTCTGTACTTTATCGATAAAGAACTGGCGACCCTCGACACACAGAATTAATCTTCCGCGCCGCGACACCCCCGTATCGCGGCCATTTTAATGCCGGCAAATCTTATTTTCTGCGGTAGTAAAACCTTCCTCTCTGGCAATAAATTTGCCTTTTTTCTCTAAAAACGCCACCAGCTCTGCGGCGCTTAGATTCTCTGCTGAACAGGTGTGAAACCGCGCCTCTTCGCCAAAGCGGCGGCGAATGGCGGCCTCCAGCGAGGCGACCGTCCAGGACTCACCCGAGGCGAGCATCATCTGTAAAACTTCATGACCATGAATAGAAGACATAACCCCTCCTGAAAACCACCAGCTTAGGCCAGCCATGCCATCGGCGCCTTGCGCCAGCGCAGGCTTTCGCCCCCTTAAATGCGTAAAGATAAAATTACAGAACTTGTAACCCTCATTTGACGAACGCTGTAATATCCCCTACTCTGCGCGGCATAATTTATTGTTATTAGCTGTAGGGATAGCGAAAAGCGTGAAAAACCGCACTCTGGGCAGTATTTTAATCGTAGCTGGCACCACTATCGGTGCAGGAATGTTGGCGATGCCCTTGGCCGCCGCCGGCGTCGGGTTTGCCGTCACGCTGGGTTTACTTTTCACCTTGTGGGCGTTGATGTGCTATACCGCCCTGTTGCTGCTGGAAGTCTACCAGCACGTGCCTGCCGACATGGGGCTCGGTTCCCTGGCCGCACGCTATCTGGGCCGTTACGGGCAGTGGGTTACCGGGTTCTGCATGCTGTTTCTGCTGTATGCCCTCACGGCGGCCTATATCAGTGGCGCCGGTGAATTGCTCGCCTCCAGCCTCAACCAGTGGCTGGACTGGCAGCTGCCGCCGGCGGCCGGCGTACTTTTGTTTACGGCGCTGGGCGGGGCGGTGGTGTGCATCGGTACCTCGCTGGTCGACTTATTCAATCGCTTCCTGTTCAGCGCCAAAATCATCTTTCTGGTGATTATGCTGGCGCTACTGATGCCGCATATTCATCAGGTCAATCTGTTGACGCTGCCGGTTGAGCAAGGCCTGGCCCTGTCCGCCATTCCGGTGATCTTTACCTCCTTTGGTTTTCACGGCAGTGTGCCGAGCATCGTCAGCTATCTTGGCGGCGATATCCGTAAACTGCGCCGGGTATTTATTATCGGCAGCTTTATTCCGCTGGTGGCTTATATTTTCTGGCAGCTGGCGACGCTGGGGAGTATCAACCCTCCCGCTTTTACCGCGCTGCTGGCCAAAAACGCTGGTCTTAATGGCCTGCTGGAGGCGATCCGCGAAGTGGTGGCGTCGCCGCACGTGGAGCTGGCCGTGCACCTGTTTGCCGACCTCGCGCTGGCGACCTCATTCCTCGGCGTCTCGCTCGGCTTGTTTGATTACCTGGCCGATGTGTTTCAACGCAAAAACAGCGTCAGCGGACGTCTGCAGAGCGGCGCGATCACCTTCCTGCCGCCGGTGGCGTTCGCCCTGTTCTATCCCCGCGGTTTTGTTATGGCCCTGGGCTACGCCGGGGTGGCACTCGCCGTGCTGGCCCTGATGTTGCCTGCCCTGCTGGCAATGAAGAGCCGCCGACAACATCCGCAGGCTGCCTGGCGGGTGGTCGGCGGCGCGCCGGCGCTGTGGCTGGTTCTGCTGTGCGGGATCGGTATTGTGGCGATTCAGTTCAGTATCGTCGCCGGACTGCTGCCTGCGGTGGGATAAAAAAGGGGCCGGCTGGCCCCTGGTTTTATTTTGCTAAGCAGCACTGCTTATACTTTTTTCCGCTCCCGCACGGGCAGGGATCGTTGCGTCCGACCTTCGCCTCATTTCTGACCGGCTGCGGAACCACCACCGGCAGGGGATTCGCCATCCAGTACTGGTAAAGCGCCAGCGCCGCCGGCGTGATACGCTCGATGCTGTCAATAAACTCATCCGCCGTCAGATTATCCAGCGCGGTAAACTGCGCTTCGCTGCCGTGGAGCGCGATAGCGTCCAGCGCCGGCTGAAGTTCAGCGGGCAGCGTCGACCAGTCGCTCAGCGCTACGCCGCGCAGGTAGCCAAAGCACCACTCTTCGACGATCGTCAGCTCCTGACCTTCCGCTTCGCGGGTGCCAAACAGCGGTTCGAACTGATCGGGATAGGACTCCAGGCGTTCAGCGATGTCGCTCATATGCTGCAGCGTCAGATCGACAAAGCGATCGCGCTCGCGGTCGTTGGCCCAGCGCGGCACATTATCCGCCCCGCCCCAGATCGCCACCAGCCACTGAGCTGGTTCGATATCGGTCGGCGCAGAGAGAATAGCCGTCAGCAGGCCATCCAGTTCAGACACATCCAGAATAGCGCCTTCGGTGGCGTATTTCGCCAGCGTCTCGTCCAGCCATTCCAGTTCGTTTTCGTTTAAAGGTCCGGTATTCATTCACAGGCTCGCATGGTAAAAATCGGGCCTACAGTAGCCGAATTGCCGACAGAAAGCCACCAGGCGCTGCACGGCCCATGCCCATCAGGCCAGGCCGTGCAGCGCCGCCGCCACATCGCGAATGGCCTCCTCCCCTAACGGCAGCAAGGGGCGGGGAAGGCAGTCAGGGTCGCACAGCCCCAGAATGGCCGCCGCGCTGGCGATTACCCGCAGGCTGCCGCCATAGCGGTCAAAGCATCGCCAGAGAGGGGCCAGTTGCGCATTCAGCGCCGCAACCCGTGCCGCGTCGCCAGAACGAATCGCCCTTACCAGCGCCCCTGAAAGCTGGGGAAAGAGCCCGCCGCAAACCGAGTACCAGACTTGGCAACCGGCCTGCAATCCCGCCGTCGCCAGGGCATCGCCGCTGGCGCCAAGCGTAACGCGGGCAGGAAGATGACGGCGCAGCGTTGCCACCCGCTCACTCGCCTGCGGCTCAGGCAAGCCGGGAATTTTAATCGAGGCGATGGCCGGCAAGGCAGCGATGCGCCCCTGCAGCTCATCCGCCAGCGTGACGTGAGTGGTGCGGGGATTGTCATACAGGCAAACCGGAACCGAGACGTGCCGACAGACCTCTTCGTAGAAGGCAAAGATCTCCTCCGCAGAAAGCGGCTGATAGGACATCATCGGCAGTAATAACGCATCCGCCCCGGCCTGCTGGGCATCCTCCACCAGGCGCAGCACCTCGCTGGTAGCGATCGCGCCGACGCCAACCATCATCGGGATCGACCCAACATGCGCTTTCGCCACCTGCACCACCCGCTTGCGCTGCTCACGACTCAGATACGCGTAGCTGCCGGTCGAGCCTAAGATGCCCAGAGAGTCGACTCCGGTATCGGTAAGACGAGAGAGAATACGGATAAACGCCTTTTCATCAAGATGCTGCTGATGCAGCGGCGTCAGCGGAAATACGCAAAGTCCTGTGAACATGATGCCTCCGGCAGGCTGGGATAAAAGTCCGGTTGATAGTAGCAAGGAGAGATCGTTTTGTCCTGGGACAAATGAACGATCGCCGCTGAGCGTGATGTATTCATTCGCCTGCGTGCGATGCTCTCCTCCGGGATATTTTCCCTGTCAGTTCAGGCACCAGGATCCGTAGATTCTGGCGAGCGTCTTCAATAACCGCTTCCTCTGTAGCCGCCCGTATTTCCTCGATTGCCAATATCCTGTCTATTTGACATAATCCCACATGATTTGTATGCCTACCTGTTTTAGCAGCAATAAAATAAAGAAAGACTACAGCTTCAATTGGATAAAAAATGAGATATGACATTAAAGAAAATTACTTAAAAATACATCTAATAAAAACAACCTATAAAACGCTACTCGGTCGACCGGCAGATAGCGATGGTCTGAAAAACTACCTCAACGCCATTGCTAATAAGTCACTTGCAGAATCAGCAGAATTTCTTAACTCATCGCTGATGCATAGCGACGAGTTTATTGCTTTCACGAAATCCAGAATGTCATCTGATAAATTCAGTTACACACCACAAGCGTTAACAGAGAGTGCTCCTGATGATTCAATGCACGTCAAACATATTGTCTCCCTGGGCAGCCATTGTTTAACTTCATGGACATTGAAAAAATTCAACCTGAAAAAGATATCACTGCCTTTTGACTGGCTATTTTCCTGTCCAGCGATGATTATCGACTGCCTGAGGGATGATTTTACCTCATTTTTAGATAAAAATGAGTACAGCTCATTACGTCGCCAGTCGCGAGAACCCGGAGCACACCACAATAAATACAAAGAAAAATATCGTCTGAACGATATATTCACGCATCGCGACCCAAATACTCCTGCTGATTATGAGTATTACGTCCGCGCGGTTAAAAGATTCAGAAACATATTAAAAAGCAAAGAAGGGAAGCTTTTTGTGATTTGCTGTAGAGAGGAAATAGATATAGCAAAGCAACTCCCTGAATTAGTCACTGAACTTTCTCACCACACGACTAATTTCTATCTGTTGGCTTTTGCCTTGCAGAAACCCGCCTATCTTCAACTGGAGCGTATATCTTCGGGTGAAAATTATTCACTATATAGTTTGACACCTGAGTCTGAAGAAAGATTTACCGGAAAATTCTCCTCGCTTACGGATGAGATGGTAATTATATCGAAAGTCCTTTCGTTCAACCTCGAACTCTAGAGACGGTTTCACCTCCGGCCTCTGGCACGCAGAGTATCGATTTGCCTCCCCCTGCCGGTTTGGGGGAGCGAAATCATCCCAACGACATTATTCCACGAGGCGCGACGGTTTAGCCGGGTGCGGTTATCCTGGGGGAAGAGCAAGGTGGACAAGAAAACTAGTATGAAGTGATATTATGAAATGGGTGGTTTTGAAACAAAAAAACCACCCGTAGGTGGTTTCACGACACTGCTTATTGCTTTGATTATTCTGCTTTTATCCCAATGGTACCCGGAGTGGGACTTGAACCCACACAGCGCGAACGCCGAGGGATTTTAAATCCCTTGTGTCTACCGATTCCACCATCCGGGCTCGGGATAGAAATTGGAGGCGCGTTCCGGAGTCGAACCGGACTAGACGGATTTGCAATCCGCTACATAACCGCTTTGCTAACGCGCCTTTAATACTGAAGCACCCGCTACTGCCGATGCTGTTAATCTGGAGCGGGAAACGAGACTCGAACTCGCGACCCCGACCTTGGCAAGGTCGTGCTCTACCAACTGAGCTATTCCCGCATTATCAAGTTATTTGCTAATCACTTGATTTTGTTATCGTCTGGAAGACTGTGCCGCCGTTCGATGCGTTGCATTCTACTTATCTCTCGCGGTGAGTCAACGGTATTTTTCGCAACTTTGTATCGTTTGCTGAAAATAACGGCGAAACGATCACTGATCAAGCAAATCGCCGCGCGCCGCGTTCAGATACTGCAGCATCGACCACAGCGTCAGCACCGCCGCCACGAGGAAAAGCGCGATCCCGGCCCACTCTACCCACGGATAAGGACGCCACAGCATCCATACCAGGGCGGCCATCTGTGCGGTCGTTTTAACTTTGCCAATCCACGAGACCGCCACGCTGCTGCGTTTCCCCAGCTCAGCCATCCATTCGCGCAGTGCCGAAATAATAATTTCACGCGCGATCATGGTCGCCGCCGGCAGCGTGACCCACCAGGTGTGATAGTGCTCGGCAACCAGCACCATGGCGATAGCCACCATGACTTTATCCGCCACCGGGTCCAGGAAGGCGCCAAACCGGGTGCTCTGATTCCAGCGACGAGCCAGAAAACCATCAAACCAGTCGGTCACGGCGGCGACAAAGAAAATTAACGCGCAGGCAAACGGCGCCCAGCTAAAGGGGAGATAAAACGCCAGCACAAAGAACGGGATCAGGATGACGCGAAACAGAGTAAGCAACGTAGGGATATTAAATTGCATAGTGACGGGTAACTATCTGTTGTAAGTAAAAATTAGCCCTATGTTGCTACAGAGCCCCTAATGTTTCAACGAGTAGAAGATCTTTTCTGCCAGACCGTGAGAGATGCCCGGTACTTTAGCAATTTCCTCGACGCTGGCCTGCTGCAGCCCCTGCAGCCCACCCATATACTTCAGCAGCATCTGGCGACGCTTCGGCCCTACTCCCTCGATAGTCTCAAGCGAGCTGGTGCTCTTCACTTTCGCCCGTTTTTTACGATGTCCGGAAATCGCATGATCGTGCGATTCATCGCGGATGTGCTGGATTACGTGCAGAGCGGGCGAATCCGGCGGCAGGCTAAACCCCTCGCCTTCCGGTTCAAAGAATAACGTTTCCAGGCCGGCTTTACGATCGCTGCCTTTCGCCACGCCCAGCAGCAGCGGATGATGTTTATCCCAGGGAACATCCAGTTCGGCAAACACCGCTTTCGCCTGCGCCAGCTGCCCCTTTCCGCCATCTATCAGGATCACATCCGGAATTTTATTTTCATCAATCGCTTTACCATAGCGACGGCGCAGGACCTGATTCATCGCCGCATAGTCATCGCCAGGGGTGATGCCGGTGATATTATAGCGCCGGTACTCCGCACGCAGCGGACCATTGCTGTCAAACACCACGCAGGACGCCACGGTCTGCTCGCCCATGGTGTGGCTGATGTCAAAGCACTCCATTCGCTTCACGGCCGGCAGTTCCAGCACGGTGGCCAGCGCCTGCAGGCGCTGATGAATGGTCGACTGCTGAGCCAATTTCGTGGTTAACGCCGTCGCGGCGTTGGTGCGCGCCAGCTTAAGGTAACGCGCTCTGTCGCCGCGCGGTTTAGTCTGCACATTGATTCGACGTCCCGCCAGCTCCGACAGCGACTCGGCCAGCAGCGTCTTATCACCAAGGCTGAAGTCGAGCAAAATCTCCCCCGGCAGGGTACGCATCTGGCTACCCTGCAGGTAGAACTGACCGACAAACGTCTCCACGACCTCTCCCAGCTCAGTGCCGCCCGGCACTTTCGGGAAGTAGCTCCGGCTGCCCAGCACTTTGCCCTGGCGGATAAACAGCACATGGACGCAGGCCATTCCGGCCTCAAAGGCGACGCCGATAACGTCAAGATCGTCGCCGGTATTAGAAACAAACTGTTTCTCCGTCACCCGGCGGACCGCCTGAATCTGGTCGCGAATGCGCGCGGCCTCTTCAAACTCCAGACTTTGGCTCGCTTTCTCCATTCTGGCGATGAGCTGGGTCAGGACCTGATCGTCCTTGCCGGCAAGGAACAGCCGTACATACTCAACCTGCTGAGCATACTCTTCTTCGCTGACCAGCCCCGCCACGCACGGCCCCAGACAGCGGCCAATCTGATACTGCAGGCAGGGACGCGAGCGGTTGCGATAGACGCTATTTTCGCACTGGCGGACAGGAAAGATTTTCTGCAGCAGCGCCAGGGTCTCCCGCACGGCATAGCCGTTGGGGAAAGGACCAAAGTACTCGCCTTTCGCATGTTTGGCGCCGCGATGCATCGCCAGACGTGGATGAGTATCACCGCTGAGGAAAATAAAAGGATAAGACTTATCATCGCGCAACAGCACGTTGTAACGCGGCTGGTACAGCTTGATATAGTTGTGCTCCAGCAGCAGCGCTTCCGTCTCGGTGTGAGTGACGGTCACGTCAATCTGCGCAATCAGCGCCACCAGCGCTTCGGTTTTACGCGACGCGAGATTGCTGCGGAAATAGCTGCTGAGCCGCTTTTTCAGATCTTTGGCTTTGCCAACATAGATGACGGTCCCGCCAGCATCATACATCCGATACACACCGGGCTGGCTGGTCACCGTTTTCAGGAAAGCTTTTGCGTCAAAAACATCACTCACTGGCTTGCTAACGACTCCGCATTACACAGGCCATGGCGAATTGCCAGGTGGGTCAGCTCCACATCGCCATGAATGTTTAATTTGCTGAACATTCGGTAGCGATAGCTGTTAACCGTTTTGGGACTCAGATTGAGCTGCTCTGAGATCTCATTCACCTTCTGACCTTTGGTGATCATCAGCATAATCTGCAATTCGCGTTCAGACAAACTGGCAAACGGCGATTCCGTTTTTTCCGGTTCAATCTGACTTAGCGCCATTTGCTGAGCAATATCGGAGGCAATGTAACGTTGTCCGGACGCCACGCAGCGGATCGCATTCACCACTTCCTGCGGTGCAGCACCCTTGCTAAGATAGCCCGCCGCCCCCGCCTGCATGACCTTGGCAGGTAGAGGATTCTCGGTATGCACGGTGAGCATGATCACTTTCGTGCCCGCCACGGAGCGCGCGATTTTGCGCGTGGCTTCAAGACCACCGATCCCGGGCATGTTCATGTCCATCAGGACGACATCTGCGGAATTAGCCCGGCACCACTTCACGGCGTCCTCGCCGCAACAGGCTTCGCCAGCGACTTTAATCCCTTTTATATCTTCCAGAATGCGTCGTATCCCTGCGCGCACCAGTTCGTGGTCATCAACAAGAAGAACGTTGATCAAAGGAATAATCTCCAGAATGAGGGATAACGCTACTGATACTTTATCTCCCACATATTACCGGGTTTTATTGCTAATTTAAAAGGCAAAAAAATGCCCTCACCTCGATTTGCCGCTCATTTATGGCAATGTCTGTGCACACATAGTGGAAAGTCATTGAGAACAGTCAGTTGCCGTCGTCTTATTTTTTAACAATCCTCATACAGAAAGCACAAAAAACACAACAGATTACGTAGCGCATAAATACGCAGCAAAATATGTAACAAATATTAACGTGCTAAATAGATGGAATAAATTAATGGCGGCCTGGCGGCTATTACGTATTATCCGAAGCACTGAATCATTCACAGCTCAGATGAGAGAACAGAAATTAAGCACTCCTTTTTTTCCCGTCGCTTGTGGTATACTGCGCGGCCTTCACATTGGGTAAGGCGCATTAGCGCAGCGAGTAAACGAGGATATCGATGAGCACACCAGATTTTTCCACTGCAGAAAATAATCAAGAATTGGCGCAGGAAGTCTCCTGCCTGAAAGCGATGATAACGCTGATGCTGCAGGCGATGGGCCAGGCGGATGCGGGTCGCGTGATTATTAAAATGGAAAAGCAGATCGCGCAGATGGAAGATGAGGCTCAGGCTGCCGTATTCTCCAGCACCGTTAAGCAAATTAAACAAGCTTACCGTCAGTAATCCTGTACCGGCTGAAAGTATCCCTGACAGCCGGTGTCACGTCTGGCACGCAGAACGACAGGCGCTCTCAGATTAACCCTGTCGCCACCGCGTAACAGGCTATCTGCGTTTTGTTCGGCGCATTGAATTTCCGTTGCATATTCTTCTGGTGGAAATTCACCGTATTTTCCGAAATAGAAAGAATCATCGCCACCTCCGCCGAGGTCTTCCCTTCCGCGGTCCATTTCAGAATTTCCAGTTCACGGCGGCTGAACTTCATCTCCGGCGGCATGACCATCTCATCTTCCAGACGCAGGAGCGCCAACAAGCTTAGCTCCGTCAGCATGCGCAGGCGCATCTCCAGTTCATCATCAGGATAAGAGCCCGGTAAACGGTTATTCGCGGAGACGGAGAGAAAACCCTGCGCATGGTTGGGCAACGTCAGGCACTGGGTCACCCCTTTTTTCAGTCCATGATCGCGAGCGCCGTCCCATAATGCCGCCGCATCGCGAAACAGCCCATCCTCCCATGGCAGATGGCCACGCATAAAATTCTCCGGGCGTAATACCGGATCTATCGCGAAATAATTCTCGGCCTGGTAGTGCGACATCCATGCGCGGGGATAGGTCGACTGGAAGGTGACGCGGGGGCGAGTGAAAGGCACCGGGTGGCGTACACAAAGCGTGTAGTAATCATATTCCAGCGCTTCGGTTTCTCGTTGCAGGAGATTATAAACCTCCTCACCAGCGGCCACGGACTGAAATTGATGCAGCATATCCCGCCGCCAGCTGAAAAAATCATTGTCCCTCATAGCTGTGCAAATAACTCCTGATTGATAATCATTATTATAAATACAGAAAACTAACACATAAATCTTATTTATATGTATAAAATATTGTCGGTGTCGCATTTATTAGTCTGAAGGCTTGCCTTTTTCCCGTTCTCAGCGCAGAACCTCGTGCTCACTTTCCCGTCATTTTCTACACCCTACAAGGGGGGATGGGAAGCGGTGTATACGGCCACAGGGAGAAATAGCACAAAGAGGTGACGAGGAGCGTGGCGCGCCGCAGGGAAGACAGGCTGTACGCGGCGGCCCTCCCCCGGGAAAGCCGCCACGTCAGCGCATGGTTTACTGCATCAGAAATTTTTCGAGGAACTGGCGAGTACGCGGCTGCTGCGGGGAGGCGAACAATGCTTTCGCTTCTCCCTGCTCGACAATGCGTCCTTGATCCATAAAGATGGCCCGATCGGCAACGTCGCGGGCGAAACTCATTTCATGGGTCACGATAACCATCGTGCGTTTTTCCTGCGCCAGCTGGCGGATGGTGTTGAGCACCTCCCCCACCAGCTCAGGATCGAGGGCCGAGGTTGGCTCATCAAACAGGATCACGTCCGGACGCATGGCCAGCGCGCGAGCAATAGCCACCCGCTGCTGCTGACCGCCGGAGAGGCGACGAGGATAGCTATTCTCTTTACCGCTGAGACCCACTTTCGCCAGCAGATCGCGCGCCCGCACAATCGACTCCTGCTTATCTTCACCTTTTACGATGACCGGCCCCTCAATAATGTTCTCCAGCACCGTACGGTGGGGAAACAGATTAAAGTTCTGGAAGACAAAGCCGACATGCTGGCGCAGCTGGCGAATGAGTCCTTTCTGCGGCCCCAGGCTGCGACCGGCGTCGATGGTCACATCGCCAACGCGGATGGTGCCGCTCTCCGGTTGCTCCAGCAGGTTGATGCTGCGCAGCAGAGTGGTTTTACCCGAGCCGCTGGGGCCGATGATCGCCACAACTTCCCCTTTCTGTACCTCCAGGTCGATACCGCGCAGCACCGTCTGGCCATGGAATTTCTTCACCAGGCTTTTCACTTCTATCGCACTCATTTCGGATCACGCTCCTGGCGGTTCAGCTGGTTTTCAAAATAGTTCTGCAGCGAGGAGAGGACGGTCGCCATCACCCAGTAGATCAACGAGGCCGCGAGATACATGGTGAAGACCTCAAGGGTTCGCGAGGTGATAAGCTGCGCCTGACGGAACAGCTCTGGCACCTGGATCGTCGCCGCAAGCGAGGTATCTTTGACCAGGCTGATAAAACTGTTGGACAGCGGCGGCAAAGCGACCCGTGCCGCCTGGGGTAAGATGGCCCGGCGCATCGTCTGCCACGGCGTCATGCCGATACTGGCCGCCGCTTCCCATTGCCCTTTGTCGATCGAGGCGATGGCCGCGCGCAGGGTTTCCGCCGCGTAGGCCGCCGTATTGAGCGACAGGCCGATCATCGCCGCCGGAATCGGGTCAAGCTCGATGCCAAACTGCGGCAAGCCGTAGTAGATCATAAACAGCTGGGCGATAAGCGGCGTGCCGCGAAAAATGGAGATATACATGCGCGCCAGCCATTTTACCGGCCAGAGGGGCGACATGCGCATCAGCGCCAGGACAAAGCCCAGCACCAGGCCGAAAAACATCCCGCCAATGCTCAGCTGCAGCGTAAAGACGGCCCCTTTGAGCAGAAAAGGAGCGGAATCGATGACCAGTTGGATACTTTCTTGCATGCTGTCGTTTCTGTATTAAAGGTGAGGATGATAGGCAAACAGCGCCGGCGCCCCGCCGGTATGGACGAACAAAATCGGTCCTTCATCCTTAAAACGCTTCTGCGTAATGCCGTCGATAAGCCCGGCCATCGCTTTGCCGGTATAGACCGGATCGAGCAAAATACCTTCCAGTTGCGCCAGTAGCTTCACGGCGGCCATGCCTTCCTCGTTCGGCGTACCGTAGCCTGGGGCAAAGTAATCATCCCACAGCATGATATCGGCTTTCGCCTGCAGCTCGAGGCTGTTGGCCACGGCCTGCTGGAGCGCCACCACTTTTGGCAGCTGGTCAGCGACGGAGCGCGATACCGTCACGCCAATCAGTTCCGCCTGCGGCATCAGCTGTTCGAGTCCCACAGCCAGCCCGGCATGCGTACCGGCGCTACCGGAAGCCACCACCACCGATGAGATCTCCACCGCGCCTTCACACTGCTGGGAGATTTCCAGCGCGCTTTCCACATAGCCTAACGCCCCGAGCGCATTGGATCCGCCGACCGGGATGACGTAGGGGCGATAGCCCTGCGCCTCGATGCGGGTCGCCAGCTCGTCGAGCTGTTCGGCAGGATTGGTCAGGGCATCGCACATCTCAACCTGGGTATTAAACAGATCCAGCAGCAGGCGGTTGCCATTGCTCAGATAGTTCTCCGCCCCGGTGCCAATGGGGTTTTCCAGTAGCGCCACGCAGTGCAGCCCCAGCTTCGCGGCGACCGCCGCCGTCTGACGCACATGGTTGGACTGGATCGCGCCGGCGGTGATTAAGGTATCTGCCCCTTCCCGCAGCGCATCGGCGGCAAGAAACTCCAGCTTGCGCAGTTTATTGCCTCCCATCGCCAGCGGCGTTGTATCATCGCGTTTGATAAAAATCTCGCGCCCAAGGTGATCGGACAAACGCGGCAGATACTCCAGCGGCGTCGGCGCGCCAATCAATTCCAGACGCGGAAAGCGGGTTAAATTTTGCAGTGACATGGCCCCTCCTGACTCAGTTATGCTTCATTATGCACACAGTTACGCGCTAAATAAAAAAAGGCGCTTCCAGGAGCGCCTTTTTTCACCACTGACCGTTATTTCGTCACGTCAGCGCCAAACCATTTCTCTGACAGCGCCTTCAGGGTGCCATCTTTCTGCATATCCGCGATCGCGGCGTCAATCGCTTTCAGCAGATCGTCGTTGCCTTTACGCAGCGCCACGCCGGCCTCCTGACGGGAGAATGCTTCACCGGTTACCGCCAGCGTATTGTTAGTTTTCTTCACCAGATCCAGCGCGGCCAGACGGTCAACCAGAATGGCGTCAATACGGCCTACACGCAGATCCTGGTATTTAGTCGGGTCATCATCATAGGTGCGTACATCAACGCCCTGGACGTTCTGACGCAGCCACTCTTCATAGTTAGTGCCCAGCCCGACGCCGACTTTCTTGCCTTTCAGATCCGCCGCGGTTTTAATCGCGCCTTCGTTACCTTTCTTCACCAGCGCCTGCACACCGGAGATAGTGTACGGGGTTGAGAAATCGTATTTCTTCTTACGCTCATCGGAGATAGTGACCTGGTTAATCACCACGTCAATGCGTTTGGAGTCCAGCGAGGCCAGCATACCGTCCCATTTGGTCGGTTTGAGATCGGCTTTCACGCCAAGATGTTTCGCCAGCTCGTTGGCAAACTCCACTTCAAATCCGGTCAGCTTGCCGTCATCGCCCTGGAAGCTGAAAGGAGGATAGGTGCCTTCGAGGCCCACGCGCAGGGTACCGCGCTCTTTAACCTGATTGAGCAGGTTTTCCGCTGCAAAAGTTTTCACGCTAACGCCAGCCATCAAAACAACGGCCATCGCGCCCATCAGCGCCTGACGACCCAGAAGTGCTAATTTCATAGATACCCCGAAGGTTAGGATTTTCCTGTAGTGTAAGGCGCTTAACGGCCCGGCACCAACATCGTTACGCTACATCTTATGCCAATTTATTATATATGATCCCGATTAGGGTATAGCGAAAATCAGGGCTTTCCTCTCCCGTTTTGCGGGATATCTCCCATACTGCAAAGGTCAGCCTGTTGACGTCTGGAGCATGGAAGATGAAAAACCCCACTTTGTTGCAATGTTTTCACTGGTACTACCCCGCCGGCGGCGAGCTATGGCGTGAAGTCGAAGCGCTGGCCCCCAGCCTGAATGAAATCGGCATCAATATGGTCTGGTTGCCGCCCGCCTATAAAGGCGCCTCGGGCGGTTATTCCGTCGGCTATGACACCTATGATCTCTTCGACCTTGGTGAGTTTGATCAAAAGGGCTCAGTCGCCACCAAATATGGCGATAAAGCGCAGCTGCTGGCGGCGATGAAGGCTCTGAAAGAGCATGATATCGCCGTGCTGCTGGATGTGGTGGTGAACCACAAAATGGGCGCCGATGAAAAAGAAACCCTGCAGGTGCAGCGCGTCGATGAGCACGATCGCACCCAGATTGCCGAGGAGATCATTGAGTGTGAGGCATGGACTCGCTATACCTTTCCGGTGCGGGCCGGGCAGTATTCGCAATTTGTCTGGGACTACAAATGCTTTAGCGGTATCGACCACATTGAGAATCCGACGGAAGACGGTGTGTTTAAAATCGTCAACGATTACACCGGTGAAGGCTGGAACGAGCAGGTCGACGATGAGCTTGGTAACTTCGACTACCTGATGGGCGCCAACATTGATTTTCGTAATCACGCCGTTACCGAGGAGATCAAATACTGGGCGCGCTGGGTCATGGAGCAGACCGGCTGCGATGGTTTTCGTCTTGACGCCGTGAAGCATATCCCCGCCTGGTTTTACAAAGCGTGGATCGAGCACGTCCAGGAGGTGGCACCGCAGCCGCTGTTTATTGTCGCGGAGTATTGGTCCCATGAGGTGGAAAAGCTCCAGCAGTATATCGACCTGGTCGAGGGCAAGACGATGCTGTTCGATGCCCCGCTGCAGATGAAATTTCATGAAGCCTCACGCCAGGGGCGCGATTATGACATGAGCCAGATATTCAGCGGCACGCTGGTGGAAGCAGACCCTTTTCACGCAGTGACGCTGGTGACAAACCACGATACGCAGCCGCTGCAGGCCCTCGAGGCGCCGGTTGAACCCTGGTTCAAGCCGCTGGCCTATGCGCTGATCCTGCTGCGTGAAAATGGTGTGCCGTCGGTCTTTTATGCCGATCTTTTCGGCGCATCCTATGAAGATACCGGCGGCGATGGACAAACCTACGCCATTGAGATGCCCGTTATCGAACAACTGCATGAACTGATCGACGCCCGTCAGCGCTTTGCCCATGGCGTGCAAACGCTGTGGTTCGATCACCCCAACTGTATTGCCTTCAGCCGTAGCGGCACCGACGAGGATCCCGGCTGCGTGGTGGTGATGTCCAATGGCGATGAGGGAGAAAAAACCCTGACGCTGGGCGAGAACTATGGCAATAAACGCTGGCGGGATTTTCTCGGCAACCGGGAAGAGATTGTCGAAACCGACGCTGAGGGTAGCGCGATCTTTACCTGCAACGGGGGTAGCGTGAGCGTGTGGGTGATGGAAGCCGTGCTGTAGTCAGCTGGCGATGTACCTGGCGGGCCGGAACGGGCCCGCCGGAACCTCAGCGCACGGAAGCCGGCGCGCTGACGGCCCCTGTCGTACGCGCTTTGGCCCACGCCTTTTCACACTCAGGGGTGAGGCGTTCAACGCGAGTCAACGTCATACGATCGTAGGAGAGGGTATTGCCCTCACGCTCGATTGGATAGATATCCAGGGAAGCGGTAACGTTGTAGATCTGGTTATCGCGGTTCATCAGTTTACCCGGCTGCGCGATCACGCGCTGCCACTGGCGGCAGTCGAAGGTATCCCCTTCTTTAGTGACGATCAGGCTGGCGATCGCGTCAGGGCTCATCATTTCACTCTGCGGCCCTTTCGATTGCCAGTAGCCCTCAAGGCCAGCCGGCGCCGGTGCTTTAACGACGTCATCGTAATGATCAACCTGCACACATCCGGCCAGCGCCACCACCATGCCCGCAAAAACTAACTGTTTCATCATTCATCCCACAAGCCGATAAAAAAGTATTGTGGCATTAAAGCGTTAAGCCTTCCACCCCCGCTCCCGGCGGAAAAACCGGGCAAAACAGGAACGGGCAGCACCGCCTTCATTTGAAATAAGGAAATTCCGAAAATAAAATAATGTTTGGGGCGTAACCATAGCATCTATGGGCACTTTTTGTTTTTAATCCGCTCACACTACCGGTTCTCGACTTTACTTTAAGAGTTTTCCTGGCAAATTATATGCATAGATGCGGAATAGTTTAACGGAACTAATAGGTTCTTTCGTAAACCTACTATTACTGCTCGCAAGGACTGCTTCGCACAATGCGTGTGAAGAGAATATCGTTACGTGTTGATTGAGGATGGGTCATGTCAACGATGATTATGGATTTGTGCAGTTATACCCGGTTAGGCTTAACGGGTTATCTGACCAGTCGGGGAATAAAAAAACAGGAAATCGTTGAGGTCCATTGCGCGACAGATTTGCAAAAACATTGCGCGTCGTGTTGTCCGGCAGTGGTGTTTCTTAATGAAGACTGCTTCGTGCATGATGATGAAAGTAATGGCATTATTCGCCAGATCATTACGCAAAACCCGGCGACGCTGTTTGTTATCTTTATGTCGCTGGCAAACATTCATTTTGACCGCTATTTGCGGGTACGGAAAAACCTGCTGATCAGTTCGAAATCGATAACGCCAAAAGACCTTGATGTTATTCTGGTTAATTATCTAAAATACAAAAACAGTAGCCTGGGGCAATTAAATTTACCGACGTTGTCGCTGAGTAAAACAGAATCAAATATGCTGCAAATGTGGATGGCCGGGCACGGCACGTCACAAATTTCAACGCAAATGAACATCAAAGCGAAGACGGTATCATCGCATAAAGGCAATATTAAAAAGAAAATACAAACGCACAATAAGCAGGTGATTTACCATATCGTTCGGCTGACCGAAAACGTAACTTCAGGTATTCAGGTGAATCTGCGTTGAAACAGACTGGCGGTGGTACCGCCAGTCCCGTTTTATGAGGCTTCTTTTTCGACGAAGATCCCATCCGGATGCCCTATTTCGTTGAAAAACCAGATCCCTAAAGGATAGTCTTCCAGCGAAACCAGATACATCGTCCCTTCACTAAACGACTCAATTGCCAGCACTACCCCCGATCGACGTGGGCCACCGTCGGTCTTCACCGTGACACGATCGTTCACCTGCATATTCACTCTCCTCTATTTTTCAGCCAGTGTAGAACAAAACCACGCAACTCGCAGCGTCGCGGCCCATGACTGGTGTTTTTTTAGACCGACTATACTTAAAGAGGCTTGAGCGACGCTCAGCGAGGGGGTAATGATGAAGAATCGATTGACTGGCCAGGCCGGAAATGACGTTGATGTCAACGTGGATGCGCTACTGGCAGCGATTAATGAGATTAGCGAAAGTGAAATCCATCGCACTCTGGACGACCCACAGCGCGCCAGCATTGATGGCCGCGGGTCACATACCTGGCGCGAACTGGCGGAGGCATTTGAGCTCGACATTCACGATTTCAGCGCCAGTGAAGTTAACCGCTAACGGCAGGCGAAAAAAATCCCGACTCGCAGGAGTCGGGATCAAACTTGCTAATGCAAGAAGCACTTGAAAATTCGTTACACCGGGAAATCCGATGCGTTAAAACATTATCCTCAATTATTTTGCATGACAAGCGATATTCATGACGCAAATTATTGAGAATGTTAGCGCTTTGCTTTGAGCAGGGCTGCAGGGCTGATGCGAGAAGGCTTCGCCGCAAACCGGTTTCATTCGATAGCGCGATCCCCGTCGAACACTTTAAGAAAAATCTCATTTTGCCTGATTCGGGCGAAACGTTTTGCTCACGCTTCGCTGCGAAAACAGACCTGATTGCGGCCGTTCTGCTTTGCCAGATAGAGACGACGATCGGCCACCGACTGTAAGGCTTCAAACTGATACTCCCCCTGCTCTTCGCTGGTACTGACCCCCAGTGAGGCACTGACCCGCAGCGTCACATTGTTATGTAAAAAGACCTCCCGGCCCTGAATTCGCAGGCGTAGCCGCTCTGCCACCGCCACCGCGTCCTGTAGTGTGGTATTCGGCAGCACGACACAAAACTCCTCCCCGCCCACGCGGCCCAGCAAGTCACCCTCACGAACGGTGCTGGCAAGGGTACTGGCCACCGTCGACAGCACTCTGTCACCCGCCTGATGGCCATAGCGATCGTTGATGCGCTTGAAGTGATCCAGATCGAGCTGGATCACCGACAGCGGCCGTCCACTGCGCTGGCAGGCGCTGGCTACCGCCATCGCCTGTTCAAACAGCGCCCCGCGATTGAGCAGACGGGTTAAGGCATCATGCCATGCCTGCCATTCAAGGGAGGTTTGCAGGACGCTCATATTGCGGACCATGCGGCGGATCACCAGCCAGGAGAGCAACAGCATCAAGGTGAAGAGGACCCACATCAGGGTCAGGGCGATGGTGATGGTGCCAAAATTGCCCCGCACGCCTTCCCGCAGGGTGTGGATCCGCAGCAACACGCCGTCAAAATTGCGCAGTTTGGCCCAGCTGATATAGCGCGTCAGCAAGCGCAGCCCCCCCTGGTTATCATGGACAAACGCGCGGCTGAGCAGTTCCTGTTCCCTGGGGGACAATAGCGTCAGGACATTCCCCGGCGCGGAAGAGGCCAGCAGGTTCAAATGGCTATCATAAAGCTGGTACTCCCCCTCCTGCCCGCCCTGCATGGCGCTGACCAAAAACGCTTTTATTTCACTGACCGAGAAATCCATCGCCAGCACCCCGCGCCAGTAACCGGCGAAATCCAGCGGTATCGAAGCGGTGACCACCTGCTCTTCCAGCTGCGGGTCATCGTCAGGAAAGGTTTGCCAGATAACGCCCCGCCCCGGATTATTCCGCTGGCTCTGTCGGGTAAACCAGAGGGCGCTGATGGCTTGCGAATAGTGGGTCATCACCTGCGACTCGTCCCGCAGCGGCAGGGTCGAGGTGAAAAAGCCGCTGCGAGAGATATACTGCATCCGCTCGGCGAAATCGCGGTCATGTTGCGTCAGATTCAACAGATACCCCAGCTCCAGCGTCGCCATCAACTCATCAGCCGCGAGCGGATCGTCCTTCAGCAGTATAGGGTTGTTACCGACGACGCTCCCCGAGACGCCAAACACCGGCAGCGTACGACGATTCGGCAGCGCTACTCGCCAGGCCTCCTGGTGACGCTGGCTCAGATAGCGCTGACTGGCACTACGCAATACGTCGATATCGAGCGGCTGCTCAAGGGCAGACTGCATGCCGTGGCGAAAAAACATCATCCGGTCAATATTGAACTGCAGCAACCCATCCATTTCATGGGCGACATTAGCCAGATTATTACGCTGGTTGGCCACATAGGCCTCTTCCAGGACGTTGATTTCACGCCAGATCAGTAACGTGGAGAAAAAAAGCACCACAATAAAACAAACGTTAACCACATGCGCCGGGCGAGTCAGGTGGCGGAGCTTGTTTATCTTCAACCGAAGTGGCTTATCCATCATTATCTCGCAGTACGTTGCGCAAACCTGACGACATCAGCGCCCCAGCTGGTGTCTACGCCGGGCGCGCTTTTAGCGTAGACGACGCAGCGCCGTCACGCTGCGTGCAGCCACTCTACTTCACTGACCGGCGCAGACTGCTCACCACTTTCACGCCCGCCAGCACCACTGCGCCAATGATAAAACCCAGCACCAGGTTGGCAATGACCGGCAGCAGGGAAGCCAATATCCCGCCCAGCCCCGCGCTCCAGTGCTCAATGGCATGATGCAGTGGCGCAATGCCGTGAACCACAATCCCGCCGCCGACAAGGAACATCGCCAGCGTCCCAACGATGGAGAGCACTTTCATCAGCCAGGGGGCTACCGCTAACAATCCTTTGCCCAGCCATTGCGCCAGCGCAGCGCGTTTCTCTGCCAGCCAGTAGCCCATGTCGTCCAGCTTAACGATCACCCCCACCAGACCATAGACCCCGATGGTGACCAGAATCGCGATCCCTGAGAGGATCAGGATCTGATTGAGCAGCGGCGCTTCCGCCACAATGCCGAGGGTGATGGCGACAATTTCCGCGGACAAAATAAAATCGGTGCGAATTGCCCCTTTCACTTTGTCACGCTCAAAGGCCAGCGGGTCACGTTCCGCCAGCGCCTGAAGACGCTGCTGCCGTTGCGCAGGGTCCTCCTTGTGCTTACGCGCCTCCAGGCTGTGAAGGACCTTCTCCACCCCTTCAAAACAGAGGAATGCGCCTCCCAGCATCAGCAACGGCGTAATCGCCCAGGGGATAAAAGCACTGATCAATAGCGCCAGCGGCACGAGGATCACTTTATTAATGAACGAACCTTTCGCCACGCCCCAGACGACCGGCAGTTCACGATTCGCTCGCACGCCGGTCACCTGCTGAGCATTGAGCGACAGATCGTCGCCCAATACCCCGGCTGTTTTTTTCGCCGCCAGCTTGCCCATCACGGAAATATCGTCCAGCAGCGTGGCGATATCATCGAGTAACGTTAAAAGACTACTTCCTGCCAAAATAATTTCCTTCTCTTTTCATCAATGTCTCCTTCGAGTATGCGTTAAAAAACGGCCGGTGCCCAAGGTACAATTAGTCAATATAAATTTAACAAACTCGCGCAAATTAAGCGCTCGCCAGCGCGATAGTTTTCACGTTTACTATATGTCCCCTTTCTATCTCTGCACCGTCGTGAGGAAGTATGTCTACCCGTCAGCTGTTACCGCTTATCGGGGCGCTGTTTGCGCTGTATATCATTTGGGGCTCTACCTATTTTGCCATCGCCGTCGGCGTCGCCAGCTGGCCGCCGCTGATGATGGCCGGTATTCGCTTTCTCTCTGCCGGCGTGCTACTGCTGGGCTGGCTGCTGGCCACCGGCCATAAGCTGCCAGCCCGCCGGCCGCTGCTTAACGCCGCGCTGATCGGGGTCTTGCTGCTTGCCGTCGGCAACGGCTTCGTCACTCTCGCCGAACATCAGCACGTTCCGTCAGGGATCGCGGCGGTGATGGTCGCCACCGTGCCGCTGTTCACGCTATGTTTCAGCCGCTTTTTCGGCATCGCCACCCGTAAACTGGAGTGGCTGGGCATTGCCATTGGCCTGGCAGGTATCGTCATGCTCAACAGCGGTGGCAACCTGAACGGCAACCCCTGGGGCGCGCTGCTGATCCTGATTGGTTCGCTAAGCTGGGCGTTCGGCTCGGTTTACGGGTCGCGGATTGAGCTGCCGACCGGCATGATGGCGGGGGCTATCGAGATGCTCGCCGCCGGGATCGTCCTGCTGGTCTCGTCATGGCTGACCGGTGAGACGTTAACCCATGTCCCCTCGTGGTCCGGGATCGCCGCCCTGGCCTACCTGGCTATCTTTGGCTCGCTAATCGCCATCAACGCCTACATGTTTTTGATCCGCAACGTCACCCCGGCGGTAGCCACCAGCTATGCCTATGTTAACCCGGTGGTGGCCGTCTTGCTCGGCACCGGGTTTGGCGGTGAAAGCCTGTCGCTCATTGAATGGCTGGCGCTGGCAGTGATTATTTTCGCCGTAGTGCTGGTGACGCTGGGAAAATATCTCTTCCCCGCCCGCAGCGATGCTACTCCTTGTAAGGCGGCGAAGTAAACGCCAGCTCGCGGATCCCCTGCGTATCGATCTGCGCGTCGTGCCCGGCGCCGCAGATCCACTCTTCCAGACGCTCGGTGAGCGCCTCATCATTTAGTTTCAACCGGCCGCGCAGGGCGCATTCCCAGATGATAAGCACCCGCCAGCCCTGCTCAGCCAGCTGTTGCCGGTCGCGGGCGTCACGCGCCACGTTGCCGGCGATTTTATCCAGCCAGAAAGCCGTCCGGGTGGCCGGCACCTTAAACAGATAACAGTCATGGTGATGCCAGAAACAGCCGTGAGTAAAGATAACGCAGCGGTAGTCGGGTAAGGCGAAATCGGGGCGTCCTGGCAGCGCGCGATCCTGGGCGACAAAGGTGAATCCCGCCCCGGTCAGCAGCGCCGCTATCCGCTTTTCAATCGCCGTATCGCGCGTGGCGATAGCCCGCATATTTTTACTGCGCGTGGCTTTATCGTGAACATCCGCCATCGTTATCATCCGCTTCGCGACGCGCCACCGCCTGGGCGATACGCGGCGCCAGGAGCTTCGCCACCGCGGCGAAGACCGGAACCACCACCGAGTTGCCGAACTGACGATAGGCCTGGGTATCCGACACTGGAATGCGGAACCGTGAACCCTGGGGCGATTCAAAGCCCATCAGCCGGGCGCATTCGCGCGGCGTCAACCGGCGAGGCCGCCGCTGTTGGTTCTGTGGATCGTCAAAATGCTGCTCGCCCAACGGCCGGTCCCAGCCGCGGTCGACGAGAATTTCGGCACCGTCTTTATAGTAGCGGGCAGAGAGTGTTCGAGCCACGCTGTGGGGATTACCGGGGTCTACCAGGCCATAACCAAAGCCATTACCCCGCGCCTGATGCTTGCGGGCATAACGATAGAGATATTTCCACAACACCGGCGTAAGGATAAATTTGGCA
Source organism: Klebsiella sp. GL120222-02 (assembly GCF_003097195.1). Classification (NCBI taxonomy): domain Bacteria; kingdom Pseudomonadati; phylum Pseudomonadota; class Gammaproteobacteria; order Enterobacterales; family Enterobacteriaceae; genus Klebsiella; species Klebsiella sp. GL120222-02. The sequence goes on along the minus strand of NZ_QEQO01000007.1, from coordinate 112,088 downwards.
TCCACCGTCGGCTCCAGCAGCTCGCCAAACGTCGGCCGCACCGCCGGATAGAGCGCAGCGATATCGCGCAGCGTAAATCCTTCATGCAGCTGCAGGTCGCGGCGGAAACCCACCAGCACGATGCGCTCCCGGTGCTGTGGTAAGAAATGGCGCCCGTCGATGACCTTAGGGTCATCCGGCCCGGTATGCCCGGCATCGGCCACCTCATACCCTAGCTCATCCAGCGTCTGCATGATGATGCGGAAGGTGCGTCCCTGATCGTGGCTTTTGAGGTTTTTGACATTCTCCAGCACAAAAATCGCCGGCTGACGCGCGGCGATAATTCTCACGACATCAAAAAATAGCGTCCCCTGGGTTTCGCAGGCAAAGCCGTGCGCGCGCCCCATGGCATTTTTTTTGGAGACGCCAGCGAGTGAGAAAGGCTGGCAGGGAAAGCCGGCCAGTAAGACATCATGCTGAGGAATCGTCTCGCGGATATGCTGCGCCGCTTCTTCATCGCTGACATCGGGGCGGTGGCTGAGCGTGGCATCGCGGATATCTTCATTAAAACGATGCTGTTGCGGATCACAGTACCAGTTGGCCTTGTAGGTACGCACCGCGTGCTTGTTCCACTCGCTGGTAAAGACGCACTGCCCGCCGATGGCTTCAAAACCGTTGCGGATCCCGCCGATACCGGCAAACAAATCGACAAAGCGGAACGCATAATGCGGGTGATGAGCTGGCGGCGCCGGCAGCAGCGTCGCCAGATGGGCGATCTCCTGCGGACGCAAACGCCCCGCCGCGCGGGAGAGCGCCGCCACGCGCTTGAGGATCGCCGCGCTCCAGTGCTGTTCGCCGACGCTTACCAGTTCGGCGACCAGCGTTTTCACATCATAGATCGTCATCAGCTGACGCAGCAGCGCCTGAGCCTCTTCCCCGGCCTGCTCAGCCAGCGGCAACGACCTGTTTTCCTTAATTAACTTTTGCGGCATATCCTCAACCAGCGCGGACGATTTTTGCAGAGAGTACCATAAATCACCGGTCGGTTGACGCCTGCGGTGCAAAGCGGCGTAAAACCGCTTCATCCAGCGCCAGCGGCTCCCCCTGCAGCTCCGCGCTAAGCTTGGCCATAAATTCGACGAGGAAGCGGGCATTGTGCTGCGCCATCTCTTTTCCTCTGGTCGTCTGCATGGTCTCCGGCAGGCGCAGGAGTTTGCACTGGAAATGGTCAAGGGCATATCTGCGGTCATCCAGCGCCCGCCGGTCAGCAAATGGATCTTCAGCATCAAACAAGATGGTATTCAGGGCGCCGGCGACGGCGAAGACGCGCGCCAGACCAATCGCCCCCAGCGACTCAAGACGGTCGGCATCCTGGACGATTTTCGCCTCCAGCGTGCGTGGCGGGATCGCCGCGCTGAAGCTGTGCGCCTCGATGGCATGGCTGACCGCCGCGTAACGCTCCACGGGAAAATCGGCAAAAGAGGACTGTAGGATCGCGAGGGTTTTCTCGGCGGCCATCATCGAGGAACGGCTTCGCTCCGGATGATTCTTCGGCAAGCTGATGATGTCATGAAAATAGCAGGCCGTGAGGAGTACCAGTCGGTCGACCTCCTCCCCGGCGGCCAACAGGGTAGCCGTGGCCCAGACGCGACGGAAATGGGACAGATCGTGTGCGGCATCATCCTGCGCGTGGTGCGTCAGTATCCAGTGCTCATATCGTTGCTGCCAGTCAACCAGGTTCATAGGCTTTCCTTTATGTGAAGGTCAGCCTCGAGCATAGCAACTTTACCGCTGATGATCCCGCTCGCCGCGAGACGGCCGGGTATACCAGACAACCGCCCCGAGGATCGCGCCAATGCCCGCAAGGACTAACATCCCCAACAGCGCACCAAGCCATTTTCCCGCTGTGGTTCCCAAATCGCCCTCCACGCTGGCGCCGGGAACGCTGTGAATTTTTCCGACCACCCACCAGTAACGCACGATGACCCAGACACAATATCCGCAAAAAGCATACAACGCCCATAACGCGAGCTTCCCTCCGGGGCTGCGTTTTGCCTGCTCTTCCATCTCATTCCTCTCCGTGACACAACACACTACCGCCACTCAAAACGTGACAAGCATCACATTATACCGCCAACCTGTGCAGCAGGCAGCAGTTTCATCCCCATCTTCTACGTCAACCTGCGACTTATGCTGCCGGTGAGCGGGCGCTGAAGTGTTTTATTTATTCTTCGCCCCATGCAAAAAATTTATTCCGGCGCGGGAGGTCGCGTGTTGCATTGATAATCTATTGATTATTTTTGCCGGCCAAAAAGCAATTTTCGTGATGAATGATGCCTTGATGTTAATTCATATAACTCATTTCATTAAGTTAACAAAATCAATCAAACCAAGTCATATCCCATTGCTATATAACAAAATAATACTCCACCAAAAATTATTCATAAATAATATAAAGAACCAAATTGAAATAAATTGAAATGTTTTATATTATTTATTTACATCTTTTATTTTAAATAAAAATGAACTTAGTCGTTAGTATCTGATAGTCATTCCGGAGGGATTGTCATAATTCATAGAAATTATTATTAAAAGGGAATATATAATGAAAAGAAAAGTACTGGCACTCATGGTACCGGCATTATTAATGGCCAATGCCGTTAATGCCGCGGAAATCTATAACAACAACGGCAACAAACTGGACCTTTACGGAAAAGTCGACGGCCTGCACTACTTCTCTGACGACACTTCAGAGGATGGCGATCAGACCTATGCTCGCTTTGGTATAAAAGGCGAAACGCAGATCGCTTCCGAGTTAACCGGCTACGGTCAGTGGGAATACAACATTCAGGCAAATACCACTGAAAAAGAAGGCGCAAACTCCTGGACCCGTCTGGCCTTCGCTGGTCTGAAGTTTGCCGACTACGGCTCACTGGACTACGGTCGTAACTACGGCGTGGTGTACGACATTGAATCCTGGACCGATATGCTGCCGGAATTCGGCGGCGATACCTACACCCAGACCGACGTTTACATGACCGGCCGTACCAACGGCGTGGCAACCTACCGTAACAGCGACTTCTTCGGCCTCGTCGACGGTCTGCATTTCGCTCTGCAGTATCAGGGTAATAATGAAAACGCCGGTTCTGGCGAAGGCACTAATAACGGCGGCAAACGTAAACTGGCGCGGGAAAATGGCGACGGTTTCGGTATCTCCAGCTACTACGATCTTGATATGGGGATCAGCGTAGGGGCAGCGTATTCGTCTTCTGACCGTACCCATAACCAGCTGGCAGAGGCTCGTAGCAGCCAGCGCTACGCCAATGGCGATAAAGCTGACGCCTGGACCGTCGGCGCGAAATATGACGCCAACAACATCTATCTGGCCGCCATGTATGCTGAAACCCGCAACATGACCTTCTACGGCAACGATAGTTTTGGTGGGATTGCCAACAAAACGCAGAACTTCGAAGTGGTCGCGCAGTATCAGTTTGACGACTTTAATTTACCGCTGCGTCCGTCTGTCGCCTATCTGCAGTCGAAGGGTAAAGATCTCTACACCTATTCTCGCTACGGCGACAAGGATCTGGTCAAGTATGTCGACGTGGGCATGACCTACTACTTCAACAAAAATATGTCCACCTATGTGGATTACAAAATCAACCTGCTGGATGAAGACGACCGCTTCTACAAAAACAGCGGTATCGCGACCGATGACATCGTCGCCCTCGGCCTGGTCTATCAGTTCTGATCCCCGTCAAAGCCCGCGTTCAGCGGGCTTTTTTATGTTCCCGCTCCGTTGAGATCACTCTTTTCGACATTGCCGCTTTCCAGGCGTACCTTCCCTCTTTATGATGCGTTTAAGCTCGTTCGGGCAAAAAGCGGCGATAAGGTCCTAAAAGGATAAAGCGCGCTACCGCGTCTCTACGCTGAAACCAGGACGATGATGATGGCGATACCCCAGCGCAGGCGTTATACCTGAAGCTAACGGTGTGATTGAAGGGGAATGGTCATTAAGAGAAAAGTGGCGGAGAGAGGGGGATTTGAACCCCCGGTAGAGTTGCCCCTACTCCGGTTTTCGAGACCGGTCCGTTCAGCCGCTCCGGCATCTCTCCGCTGTTGTGGTTGCTATAATGCCAGGATCTTTGGCATTTTAATAGCTCCCGTTTCGGTAATCGTGTTCAAGTGACGACTTTGCGAGCAATATGATGTTTAAATGGCCCTGGAAAGCAGATGATGAGTCCGGCAACGCAGAGATGCCCTGGGAGCAAGCGCTTGCCATTCCGGTTTTAGCCCATCTTTCTCCCACTGAGCAGCGCAAGCTTACTCAGTTGGCTGCCCGTTTCTTACAGCAAAAACGTCTGGTGGCGCTGCAGGGGCTGGAGCTCACCCCGCTGCATCAGGCACGCATTGCCCTGCTCTTTTGTCTGCCAGTGCTTGAGCTGGGAATAGAGTGGCTGGACGGTTTCCATGAAGTGCTGATCTACCCAGCCCCGTTCGTCGTGGATGATGAATGGGAAGATGATATTGGTCTGGTCCATCACCAGCGGGTGGTGCAATCGGGACAAAGCTGGCAGCAGGGGCCTGTAGTGTTGAACTGGCTGGATATTCAGGACTCCTTTGATGCGTCAGGCTTTAACCTCGTGGTGCACGAGGTGGCGCATAAGCTGGATGCGAGGAATGGCGATCGGGCCAGCGGCGTGCCGCTTATCCCATTACGCGAGGTTGCCGGCTGGGAGCACGATCTCCACGCGGCAATGAACAATATTCAGGATGAGATAGACCTGGTGGGGGAAAGCGCCGCCAGCATTGACGCCTATGCCGCCACCGACCCCGCGGAGTGCTTTGCCGTCCTCTCGGAATATTTTTTCAGCGCGCCCGAGTTGTTCGCGCCCCGCTTCCCCGCCCTGTGGCAGCGTTTTTGCCACTTCTACCAGCAGGATCCGCTGCAGCGGATACGTGAGAATGGCCTGCAGGATGAAGACAATCGGCGCATTGTTCACTAAAACAACGCCCTGGGCTAAATTTAGCCAGTTGAATCAGCAAGTTAATTTTAGTGTTGACACAAAAATGCGAGGCCAGTAGTATGCGCCTGTTTTTGGGAGTCCAGTCAGAGGAGCCAAATTTAAAAAAGCCTGCTTTCGAGCAGGCTTTTTGCTTTTCGGTTTTCATGCCTCTTCACGAACCTTTATACGATGTAGATTCAACAAGTTAGCGTGAAAAATTTTCCTGATGCATTTTCATTCCTTCCTCCGCATCAGGCAATATTCTGGGTCATTTCAGTTCGATTTTGCGCTGACCACCCTATGTCTTTTTGCGACACCCAATTCCGCAGTTTCAAGCCTAATGAAAAACCTTTTAAGTTTACTCAGCGGGACTGAGTTTCGCGCAGGCCGATGCAATGCGCCGCCCGGCTTCAGCTACCGTGGCGTTGTCTGTGGCAATCGATAATCGAAAATAGGGCGACAAGCCGTATGCGCTGCCGCCAACGCCGGACACGCCGTTTTCCAGCAGATAATCCAGCACGTCAGCTTCGTTTTCGATTTTCGCCCCGCCTGGCCGGTAACGTCCGATTAATCCGGCGCAGCGGCAAAAGACAAAGAAACCGCCCTGCGGCACCCGCAACTCCAGCCCGTCAATATTCGCCAGAATGTCGGTTATCACATCGCGCCGTTGCTGATAAGCCGCAACCTGTGGCGCAATAAAATCCAGCCCGCCGTTAAAGGCTGCCAGCGCAGCCGCCTGACTCACCGAACTGGCACCGGAACTGATTTGCGACTGCACCACGGTCATGGCGGCAATAAGCGCTTGTGGCCCGGCACCAAAACCAATTCGCCAGCCGGTCATTGCATAAGTTTTGGATACGCCGCCCACCAGCAGACTGCGCCCCTGTAAATCAGCGGCTACGTTGAGCAGATTCTGGTGTTCACAGCCATCAAACAGAATGTGCTCATATAAGTCATCGAGCATGACCAGCACCTGCGGATGTCCGCGCAGGACGGCGGCCAGCGCCTGCAATTCCGCGGCGGAATATACTGCGCCGCTCGGATTTCCTGGATGATTGAGCACCAGCCAGCGGGTGCGCGGCGTAATACTGGCGGCCAGCTGTTCCGGCGTCAGTTTGTAACCCTGCTCCAGATGACATTCGACCAAAACCGGTGTGCCGCCGTTAAAACGCACGCTATCCGGAAACGTCGGCCAGTACGGAACCGGCACAATCACTTCGTCGCCATCATTGAGCGTAGCGGCAAAGGCATTGAAAATGACCTGCTTGGCTCCGTTGGCAATCATAATGTCGGCAACAGGGAATGGCAGCCGGTTTTCCCGCTGTAATTTCTGTCGCACCGCCTCACGCAACGCTGGAATGCCCGGCGTCGGCGTGTATTTGGTTTCACCACCCGCAATCGCCTCGTATGCTGCCTGTTTAATGTGAGCGGGCGTATCAAAATCCGGCTCACCGGTGGTGAGATCCAAAATATCCACCCCAGCTTTTTTCAGGTCATTGGTGCGCTGTTTCGCCGCAGCATTGGCGGAAAGTGACACGCGCTGAACGCGGTCTGACAAAGAAATCGTCATCGTAATGTTCCAACGCTAAAGTTAAGACAGGCGGTTAAAGTCAGGCTCAGGCAGCCCAAGGTTTTCACGCAGCGTGCTGAATTCATACTCTTCACGGAACAACCCGCGACGGCGCAATTCGGGGATCACCAGCTCAACAAACAGCGAAAGCTGTTCCGGCATCACCGCCGGCATGATATTGAAACCGTCTGCCCCGCCTTCTTCAAGCCAGTGCTGGAAATCATCGGCGATAACGTCCGCCGTACCGACCAGTACGCGGTGCCCACGCGAACCGGCAGCAATCGCGGCCAGTTCACGCAGGGTCAGATTTTCGCGATACGCCAGATCGGTCAGCAGTTTCACTCGGCTCTGATTACCTTCACCAGCAGGCACATCCGGCACCGGTCCATCAAGCGGAAACACACTCAGATCCATATTAAAACGGGTGGAAAGCTGGCGGATGCCGTTATCAATATCCACCAGCGAATTCAGTTCACGCCAGGTTTCATGCGCCTCTTCCAGCGTGCGGCCCACGATGGGCATTACGCCTGGCAAAATCAGCACGTGATCTGGATTCCGTCCGGCCTCTTTCACCTGCTGTTTTTGCGCGCGGTAAAACGTTTGCGCTTCTTCCAGCGTGGCGGCCGCAGTAAACACGACTTCCGCCGTGGCCGCCGCCAGTTTCTGGCCGTCAGCAGAAGAACCAGCCTCAATAATCACCGGGCGCCCCTGCGGCGAACGAGTGATATTCAGCGGACCCTGTACCTGAAAATACGTGCCCTGATGATTCACCGGCTGGATTTTCTCGTTCACGAAATACTGGCCGCTGGCCTTGTCCGGCTGCACCGCCCCCTCCTGCCAGCCTTCCCACAGTTTGAACGTCGCCTCGAGAAACTCATGCGCCACGGCATAACGTTCGGCATGCGTGGGCATATCGTCGCGGCTGAAATTGCGCGCCACGTCAGTGGAAAACGACGTTACCACGTTCCACGCCGCACGGCCGTGGCTGATGTGATCAAGAGAAGAAAAGCTGCGTGCCAGATTAAACGGATCGCTGAATGTCGTTGAAGCCGTGGCGGCCAGCCCGATATGGCGTGTTTGCACTGCCAGCGCCGACAGCAAGGTCAGCGGCTCAAGCCGCGCCATGGTGGACGGCAACCGGTAGACGCTGGTCGCCAGAGCATCGCCGACGAAGAACATATCGAACTTGCCCTCTTCGGCTTTTTTGGCAATCCCCGTCAGCCAGTCGATGTCGGTCGGCGAACCAAGGTGTTCAGTTAAGCGCCAGCCACTGACGTGATGCCCGAGCGGCTGTACAAACAGACCAAGACGCAATTGACGTGTGTTTTTTGCAGAAGATGAATCAGAGGTCATGGCGTTATCCCTGTGAATAATAGTTAGTTTCGGTTTTCCGCAGGGCTTTTTCGATATTTTCCGCTGCTATTGGAAACGGTAAACGGGCGGCATTTTCGGCGGAGAATTTTACTTCGCGGGCAATGGCCGCGATGATCGCCTCCCGGTCACCATTCAGTGGCGGCAATGACAGTGGCGCGTCATATTCACGTAACAACGACAGCAACTGCACCTCGGGCTGGCCGTCATCGCTTTCCAACAGGGACTGCACCAGCAACCCGAAACCCACTTTCTCGCCGTGCAGCCAGTCATGCAATTCCGGCTGATGGGTGAAACGGTTATGGATCGCGTGCGCCACGCCCGGCGCAGGGGTTTCATCGCGCATGCTGTTAGCCATACCTGCCACCGCGATATTGGCGTCGATAACTTTCATCAGCGCCGGTGTGACTTCATGGCGGGCGTTGTCCTGCACCGCCTGAGCGCCGTATTGTTCAAAGACGTCCACCGCCAGTTTTGCTGCCTGAACTTTCAGGTTCAGCGCCAGACTGTCGTCGCTTTTCTGTTTATACGGGCGGAATTCGTACCATTTCGCCAGCGCATCCACGATGCCCGCTTTGAGATAACGCACATCGTTTTGCGCAATCACATTCGTGTCGACCAGCAGCATCAGCGGCATACGCGACAACGGCTGGCTGCGCACATGCCCGCCGAGCTCATTATAAATAATGCTGACCGGCGACCAGGCGGCACAGGTCGCGGCAACGGTCGGTATGGTCACCAGCCCGACGTGGGACAGCAGATTCGCCACCGCTTTGGCACAATCAAGCACCCGCCCACCGCCAATGCCCAGTACCAGCGTGGCGTTTTGTTCCCGCACGCTGTTCAGATGGGTTTCGATAGCCGCATCGGTACATTCCGTGGTGAGAAAATTGACCTGCCAGCGAATACCGGCTGCCTCCAGGCTGGTTTCCAGTTGCGGATTCACCGCCCGCCACGCTTTCGGGCTGGTGATGATCGCGACATCGGAGGAATGAACGGCAAGTAGCTCACCGGTGCGTGAAAGCAGGCCGGGCTGATGATGATAGGTCTGCGGTGATTTTATGGCGAACACATCGATGCCCTGTATTTGTCGTCTGGTTAAAGAGAAACTCCCCGTAATTAAACAGGAATTTGATATGGGATATATTCAAGTGTTATTAAAAGCATCCTACGAGAATTGAAAAAATTAACAAAGTGCTAAGTGGGGATCCTTATTAACTTATTCTCAATAGCATAGATTGATTTTTGCTATAGCCTATAAACCCCTTGCATGCTGTGCTGGATCAAAGAAATGATAGTGTCAGACAGGGCTAATTTAACGCAATGAAAACAGAAGCATCTGGCATCATCCCATACCTGATACGCCATTTCGATATCGTGTTTTTAATGACGATCTTAAAACAACGTTAATTATCCCTTATATAAGACGAGAGTATTATGTCCTCACATCCGATAGATTTTCTTTTACTTGGCAACAATTTTGGCACACCCGAAATGCGGGAAATCTGGTCAGAGCAAAATCGCCTGACACAGCAAATTAATGTCGAAGTTGCGCTGGCATTGGCCGAAGGTGAGCTGGGTGTGATTCCGCAACAGGCTGCGCTGAGCATTGCGGAGCTGGCCAATGCCAGCCAGCTGAATATTAAGGACATCGCCGCCTCCGGCGCGCAGATGAAACATTCTCTGATGCCGGTGCTCACCGCATTGCAACAGCAATGCGGTGACGCAGGGGAATACATTCATTACGGCGCAACCACGCAGGATATCATCGATACCGCCACCGTTTTACAGCTGGCACAAACTCTGAAAGTGATCGTCCGTGACAGCACCGCCGTGGCGAATGAGCTGAAAGCGCTGGCGCGTGAGCATCAGTACACGCTGATGACAGGCCGCACCCACGGTATGCAGGCGTTGCCCACCACGTTTGGCTTTAAAGTCGCCGTCTGGCTGGATGAGTTTATCCGTCATCTCGACCGTCTTGCCGCCATCACGCCGCGTCTGCTGACCGGTAATATCAGCGGCGCGATCAGTACCTACGCTGCGCTTGGCGAAGTGGGTCCGGAGGTAGAACGCCGCACACTGGCGCGCCTGAACCTCAGTACGCCGAATATCGGCTGGCAGGCTGCGCGTGACCGCTTTTCAGAATACGCCTCGGTGGCGGTGCTGATCAGCGGCACTCTGGGCAAAATCGGCAACGAACTTTACAACCTGATGCGCACCGAAATTAATGAAGTCGAAGAGCCGTTCAGCAGCGGGAAAATCGGCTCCACCACCATGCCGCACAAACGCAATCCCGCGGCCCTCGAAGGTCTTGCCAGCCTGACACAGCCGCTGTTGCACAGCGCATCACTGATTTATCAGTCGATGCACGTGGAGCATGAACGTGATGCGATGAGCTGGCGCGCCGAGTGGCTCGCCCTGCCGGAAATCTCGATTTATCTCTCTGCACAGCTGCAAAATGCTCAGTCGATTCTCTCCGGCCTGACGGTCAATAAAGCACGCATGCTTGCGAATTTGCAAATGCAGGACGGCCTGCTGCTGTCCGAAAAAGTGATGTTTGAGGTCGGTAAAAAACTCGGTAAACAAACCGCGCATCATCTGGTTTATGAATGCGCCATGCAGGCGTTTGAAAAACGACACGCTTTTAAAACCGTTCTGCTTGCGCATCCGGTGTTGGCGGCCTGTATTACTGAACGGGATCTTGACCACTGGTTAGATCCGGCTCATTACACCGGCTGCGCCGCGCAAAAAGTCGATGACGTCATCCGCTTTGCCGAGCAGTCCGGTCATCTGACTTCTCCTGAGGGATCTGGGTTATGACACAACATTTCAGGCGGCTGACGCTGGATGATAAACACGATTATCTGACACTGATGCTGGCCGCCTACGCGCCAATCAAAGCGCTCGGGATTCAGTTTGATGCTGCCACCGCCGATCTGGTACGCGTGACACAACACCTCGACGATCATGCGGTGTTTGCGCTCTTTGATGACCAGCGGATGGCGGCTTCGGTTACCCTGCGCTTCCCGTGGGGCGCAATGCCCGGCCCTTTGGGCCTGCCGCATATTGGCTGGTTTGGCACGCATCCAGATTACGCCGGTCAGAGCCTCGGCAAAAAACTGTTGGGCTGGCTGGAAGACAACATTCTGATCCGCGAACTGAAAGCCCCGGCTTACTCACTCGGTACCGCCACCAGCCATCCGTGGCTGCGCGATATGTACCTGAAACTGGGTTTTCAGCCGGTCTTTGAAAGAGACCTCGGCAAAGGACATATCACGCTGTACCTGAAAAAAATTCTCGATGAAAAAAGCCACGCCCGCTGGCTGGAACGTCAGCCACCTACAGGAGTTTAAATGTTAGATATCACGCAGGAACATCAGCCACTGGCGGCGTTTATTCAGGATTTTCGCCACCACCTGCACCGCCATCCGGAGCTGTCCAACGACGAATTTAACACCACTGCCAGTATCCGGGCGGTACTGGAGAAGTATCAAATCCGCGTGATAGATTTGCCGCTCAAAACTGGTCTGGTGGCAGAAATTGGCGGCATCAATCCCGGCGAACTGGTGGTGCTACGTTCTGATATCGATGCCCTGCCGATTGAAGAAAAATCCGCTGTGGATTACACCTCGCAAAATCCCGGAGTGATGCACGCCTGCGGCCACGATTTCCACACCTCGGCGGCACTTGGCGCGGCGATTTTGCTGAAAGCGCAGGAAGATTCGCTTTCCGGCACGGTGCGCATTCTGTTTCAGGCGGCGGAAGAAACCGGTCACGGTGCGCCGGCGCTGATTAGCACCGGCGCGCTCGATAACGCTGCCGTCATTTTCGGCATTCATAACGATCCCTCTTTGCCGGTTGGCGTTATCGGCAGCAAAGACGGCGCATTAACCGCCGGCGTGGATCGCTTTGCGATCGCCATCTCCGGTACCGGCAGCCACGCGGCGCGTCCACACGAAGGCAACGACCCGATTATTATCGCCGGACAGGTGATTTCCGCGCTGCAAACCCTGATCGCCCGCAACGTGCCGTCCGCACACAACGCGGTGGTTTCTATCACCCAGGTTCACAGCGGGAGCACCTGGAATGTGATCCCGGATTCCGCCTGGCTGGAAGGCACCGTCCGCACCTTTAATCAGGACACACGGGAACTGATCGAACGCCGTTTGCGGCAGGTTCTTACGGGTATCGCTGCGGCATTTGATACCGACATCAGCCTCGACTGGCAGCCAGGCCCGCCGTCAGTGGTCAATACGGCTAAATGGGTGGATTTCGCGCTGGCGCACGGTGAAGGCTCCGGCTTTGAAGCCCGTCGCGTTGAAGCCAGCCCGATAGGGGAGGACTTCGCGTTCTATCAGCAAAAATTGCCCGGCGCATTCATCATGATCGGCTCCGGAGGCCCTTACGCGCTGCACCATCCACAATTTCGCGTTGACGATCGCGCCCTGTTTCCGACTGCACATTACCTGTCGCAACTGGCGGTACAAGCGCTGCGCACTCTCAGTGCGGAAATAAACAGCAAGGATAAAAGCGCATGAATCGACAAGCAGGCACCGACTTGCCAGGCATGGATTCTCATCGTTGACCCTTGACGGGCACCCGATTTCAGACGCCCTGCTGGTGCAACTGCATGCGCTCTGCGAGCGTGAACCTTTCGTTAATTTATTATCTTCGGTCGCTCAGGCCTGAAACGGGGAATACACCGATGACATTAACGCAATCGCTGGCGAAACTTATCGTCAGCTCGTCCCCTTCCCCCGCGGCTCATGAAGCAGCACGGGAAGGGTTACTGGATTTTTTGGCGGTTACCCTGCCGGTTTTACGCGGCGACTTCCCCGATGCGGGACTGAACAGTTTGCATCAGGTTTACCGCGCTGACGATCCGCCGACCCGCGCGTTGCTGCTCGGGTATGTCGGGCACGCGCTGGATTTTGACGATTTCCATCCCGATTTTCGCGGGCACCCCAGCGTGGTGATTTTGCCCGCGCTTCTGGCGCTGGCCTCACAAAGACCCGATATCAATGGCGCACATTTTCTCGATGCGTATGTGACCGGAGTGGAAATGTCCGGGCGCCTCGGGCTGGCCGTCGGTTCTCAGCATTACACCCTCGGTTTTCACAATACCGCTACGCTCGGCACGATTGCCGCCGCCGCTGCCTGCGCGCGGCTGGTGCATGCCACGGAGCGGCAAACGGCAGTGATTTTGGGTATCGCGGCGACGCAGTCTGCGGGCTTACGTGCGCAGTTCGGCAGTGATGTCAAACCGTTGCACGCGGGCCTGGCGGCGCAGACCGCCGTCATTGCCACACAGCTCACGCTGGCAGGCTTTCACGGCCAGCCGGACAACGTGCTGGACAGCTTTTTATCGACTTATTGCGCCGGTCAGCAGCAGCCGGAAAAACTTATCTCAGGCTGGGGCGCGCCGTGGCGGATTATCTCGCCCGGTCTGGAATTCAAACCCTATCCGACCTGCGGAGGCACGCATAGCGCCGCCGATGCCGCACGAGCTCTCCGCCAGGAGTGGCTGCAAACGGGCAACGGCGCGGATGTACTGATCGCAGCCATCGAACGCATTGAAGTGTCTTTTCCGCCGGGCGGTGATATTGCGGCGTCGGTGCGAAAACCCAACACCGGCGTTGAAGCCAGGTTCAGTCTGGAATACGTGATTGCGGCATGTTTGCTGCGCGGAGAACTACGCTTAGAGGATTTCTCATCGGCGCCGGTGGCGACAGATATTGCCGCGCTGGCAGAAAGTGTGGCGCGTTGCCCGGATTTCTCCGCACCGCCGGACGAGCTGAACCCGGCCGCGCGTTTTCATCAGGTGACGGTGTTTTTGCGTGACGGTAGCGTGCTGCAACAGCGCTTCACGCGGCAGCAAAGCCTGGCGATCCCGTTTGATTTACCGGCAAAACTGCGTGCCTGTTTGCCCGGCCTCACAGACGCAAAGCGGGTGGAGCTGGTGGCGCTGAGCAGGCTGGAAAACCGCGACAGTCTGCCGCGGCTGGTTGATATGTTATTTGCGAAACAAATTAACGCAGCGTCATTATAAAACCGTCGACAGGAAATTACGGACACGGACGTTCTCCGTTTCATCGAGTACACTTTTCGTTGGCCCCGACGCCACAATCTTGCCACCCTCCATAAAGATGACGTTATCTGCCACTTCTCGTGCAAAGCCGATTTCGTGGGTGACAATCACCATCGTTATCCCGGAGTGCGCCAGCTTTTTGATCACCTGCAACACTTCGCCCACCAGTTCAGGATCCAGCGCGGAAGTGGGTTCATCGAACAACATCACTTCAGGATCCATCGCCAGCGCACGGGCAATGGCTACACGCTGCTGCTGCCCACCGGAAAGCTGCTGCGGCCAGTCATCTTCACGACTGGCTAACCCAACCTGCCGGAGCAACGCGCGGGCTTTACTGAGTACCTGCTCACGGTTTTGCTTCTTCACCCGCAAAGGCGCATCGGTAATATTTTGCAAAACGGTGCGGTGCGGAAACAGGTTAAATTGCTGAAATACCATGCCGGTACGGCTGCGCTGCGCGGCGATTCTGCGGCTGCTCAGTTCATACAATGCCTGCCCTTTCTGCTGATAACCCACCAGTTCGCCACCGATACGGATCGTGCCGCCATCCAGTTTTTCAAGATGATTGATACAACGCAGCAAGGTGGATTTCCCTGAACCGGAAGGCCCGAGGATCACCGTGACCGAGCCGGCCGGAATATCGAGGCTGATTTCATCCAGAATGGTATTACCGGAGAAACGCTTAGTGACTTTGCGAAATTCAATGGCTTCACCCATGGCTGGTTTCTCCTGCGCTGATACTGGGGGTACTGACCGCGCCGGATGCCGACGCTTTCCCGGCTTTGCGTTTTACCTTGCGGTGACTACTGCGGCTGAAATGTCGTTCAACGTAATACTGAATCACTGAAAGCAATGATGTCAGCAGCAGGTACCACAACGTGGCGACCAGCAGTAGCGGGATCACTTCATAGGTGCGCTGATAAATAATCTGCGCGGAGAACAGCACATCCTGTAGTGAAATCACCGAGACAACCGCTGTGGTTTTCAACTGACCGATCACTTCATTCCCGGCCGGAGGCAGAATGGCGCGCATCGCCTGCGGCAAAATGGTGTGGAGGAATATTTGTGCCGGGCGATAACCCAGAGCACGTGCAGCCTCGACTTGCCCGGTGCCGACGCTCTGGATCCCGGCGCGGATAATCTCTGCGGCATAGGCAGACTGATGCATGACTAATGCAATCACGGCAGCACTGAACGGGCTAATCAGTGAGTTCGCAGAAGCGCTCCAGATTTCACCAACCCACGGCAGCGAAATCGAAATAGTCGGGTAAAGCGCGGCAATGTTGTACCAGAGAAATAACTGAACCAGCATCGGCACCCCGCGGAAAAACCAGGTATACCCCCAGCTGACAGCGACCAGCACCGGATTGGATGACAGGCGCATCAGCGCCAGGATCGTGCCGCCTGCAAAGCCAAAAATCACGGAAATTGCGGTCAGTTGCAATGTCATCAGTACGCCCTGAATGATCGACGGACCGGTAAAGTTTTCGGCAATCACCGACCATTCAAAACGCGGATTGCTGAGCATGGAGTTCCCCATAGCCAGCAATATCAGCAATACGATCAGGGCGCTTATCCAGCGCCCGATATATTTTTTACCGATGATCCGCAGTTCTTCCGGCTGCTGATCGTGTGTTTCACTGCTCATCCGAAAATCTCTTCATTACGTTTTGACTCTTTGACTGCGCCAAAACCGATGGACCATTTATCGAGGATTTTCTGGTAAGTCCCGTCCTTGATCAGCGAGTTCAGGGATGCCTGCACCGCCTCTTCCAGCCCCGACTGTTTAGGGAACGCCACGGAGACAGGCGCATCATCAACATGAATAGTGCCGGTCAGCGTCAGCGGTTTGACCTGGCTAACCTGATAGGTCAGACCTTCATACGGGCCGAAGAACATCGGTACGCGACCGCTGACCACGGCCTGTACGCCTGAAGGGCGATCCGGGAATACGGCAATCTTGATCGGCGGCTTACCCGCATCAGTACAAATTTTGCTTGCAGCTTCAAGACGCCCAATCTGCGTAGTGCCCGCGCCGGCGCCCACTTCCTGCCCGCACACAGCCTCAAAAGAGGTAAATGGCGCAATATTGGCGTCTTTACGCGAGATGACCCCCAGGCGCGACGCATCGTAGTAACTGACGAAATCGACCTGCTCGAGACGTTTTTTGGTGGCGTTGATATTGGATAGTGCGACGTCATAGCGACCCGATTTCAACCCCGGAATAATATTGTCGAAACCGCCGGTATCCTGCCAGCGCACTTCCACACCGAGCCTTGCCGCCACGGCATTCATCACATCAATCTCACGCCCGGCGAGCGTTTTATTGTCTTCCTGGAAAAAAGTGGTTGGGGGCGTATTCGGATTGGTGCCTGCAACGATATATCCGCGTTTGGCGATATCCGGCGGAAGCTTACTTTTCAGCGCCTCATCAGCGGTGACATGAAAGGTGGTAGAGGACGGAACAACCTGCCCGGCAGCCCACGCAGAAGAGAGATTCCCGGCAATCAGCAAAGGAAGCAGTAATTTAGATAACGTCATAAAGAAGCCTTTTCCTGGTTAAAACCTGTAAAAACCACAAAAGAGGTGTGGTAAAAGAGGCAAGGCCATCAGAGGGGTTTTATCATTGATAGTGCAACACCCGCCCTGCCTTAGACATGATTCTGCGGGCATATGCCTTTTACTGACAAATGAGAAAAAGAGATAAAGATTTCGAAAAAATGGGAAAGTCAGGGGCGGGCTAAAGAACACTTTTCATTCAAACTCAAGGTCAGCGCCGTGGGCTCGCAGCACTCGCTGGCTCAAAAGAATGTTAAACCACTCCTTTTGATATTCTGCGGTTTTAACCGTGCGCTCACGCCTGCTATGCGTCAGGTAAATCGCCTTGATACCAGATGCAAGTCATTAGCCTGGCGCACGCGTACTGGTCAAACGCACCTCATGGCTTCATCACGACGCGGCCAAGCGGTTTCGCTGTCTCAGCGAATTCGTGGGCCGCGGCAGCGTTAGCCAGGGGGAAGATACGGTCAATGACCACCTTGATACGCCCTGCTGCTACAGCCTGCAACAGGTCGTCCACACTGGCCCGCACGCCAGGCCTTGCAAAAAGGGGGCCCATGAAGACTCCCATGAGTGTCTGGTTAGACTGCATTGGCGACCACAAGTCGACAGTCAGACTCCCCCCGCCCGCATTACCGACGAAGACGAGACGTCCTTCCGGGGCAAGTGCAGAAAGCGAAGCAGGCAGCGTCGTCCCCACCGGATCGATGACGAGGTCAACACCGGTACCCTGGGTGTACTGTCGGACACGGTCTACGATGTTGTGCTCGGCACGATCCACGACATGATCGGCACCCAGTTCAAGCAACCGACTCCTGCGCTGTGTTCCGCTTGCCACGGCGATGACCGTTGCGCCTGCTTGCGAGGCAAGCTGAACGGCCGCGAGCCCCACGCCACCCGCCGCGGCCTGAATAAGGACGGTTTCTCCGTGTCGGAGCATGCCTCGGGTGAAAAGACAATGATGCGCGGTTGCAAAAGAAATCGGTACCACCGCCGCTTCAGGCATCTCCACGCCATCGGGGATAAGCCAGGTGTGTTCCGCGGGTACCGCCCAACGTTCCGCATGTGATCCCTGCAGGTGAAAAGCAGCGACTCTGTCCCCAACCTTACGGCTACGGACATTCGATCCGACGGCAACCACTGTGCCCGCGGCCGCGTAGCCCACGACCCATGAAGGAAGCGGCGGCGGAGTTGAACGGCGGTTGATCAGATCGCCTCCTTCAATGGAGATTGCCTCGACAGCAATCAGGATATCGTCAGGCCCGGTGATCGGATCGGGGATATCGACATATTTCAGGACGCCGGGAGCGCCTGCCACGTCATAAACCGCTGCTTTCATAAATTGTCCTCTGTCCCCTCCGTTAATCCGCACCCGTCTGGCTAACTCTCCCGATCCAGCATAGACCTCCACAGGCAGCGCAGGTTGCCCTATTGAATTTTCGACTGGCGGAAAGACTCATAACGCTTAGGGCAGCTTGGCAATGACCTTTATCTCAAACGTGAATCCGTAAAGCCAGGTCACGCCGATCCCGGTCAACGTAGGGTAAGGCGCCTCCCCCCAATATTCTGGCAGAATACTCCAGATAGCGTCGAGATTTGACTCGGGATCGACGACAAAGAGGGTAACGTCTACCACGTCACCAAACGTGCAGCCCGCCGCCGCGAGCACAGCATTAAGATTATTGAACGCCAGCCTGACCTGAGCTTGCAGATCGTGCTCAGGCGAGCCGTCCTCGCGGCTACCAACCTGCCCCGAAACGAACAAAAAACCATTGGATTTGATGGCCGGTGAATAGCGATTGCGCTCATAGAGCGTCTGCCGACCGAAGGGAAAAACGGCTTCGCGTGCTGTCATGTTTTGTACCTTTATCGTGGGGCGAAATAAGCCCGGTGAATATAAAGACACTTTACAGCGGCGAGATCGGGCGGATAAACAAGCGACTTTGTCCCTCATTGTTTGTAATATCCAAACAATCGGTGAAAAGAGAGGATAAGGAATGGATCGTTTCGATGCGATGCGCGCCTTTGCTCGCGTGGTAGAGGCAGGTAGCTGCACGAAGGCTGCCCAAACGCTTCATATGAGCAAAACCACGGTGACGCAACTCATTCAGCAGCTGGAAGCGCGCCTGCGCGTCAAATTGCTCCATCGCACTACCCGCAAACTCGGTGTGACTCCTGATGGCGCGGTCTACTACGAACGCGTCATCCGTCTGCTGGCGGACATGGAGGATGCTGAAAACAGCCTGTCCAGTGCGGCGATGACGCCCAGGGGACGGCTACGGGTGGATGTACCCAGTCCGCTGGCCCGCCTTATTCTGGTGCCGGCGCTACCGGCTTTCCACGCCCGCTACCCTGATATCCAGTTCGACATGGGTGTGAGCGACCGGGTGGTGGATCTGATCGGCGACAACGTGGATTGCGTTCTGCGCGGTGGTGAAATCACCGACCAGTCCCTAATCGCACGCCATGTCGGCGATTTGCAAATCGGCGTCTACGTCGCCCCCCATTATGTGGAACGCCTTGGCGCCCCTGCGCACCCGCGAGAACTGCAAAACACCGACCATCGCATAGTAGGATTCGTGTCCTCACGCAGCCGTAAGATTGATCCTCTGGTTCTGCGCAGTGAGAGTGAACAGATTGAAATTACGGGCAATTATGTGCTTGCCGTAGATGACGGCAATGCTTACCTCGAAGCTGGATTAGCCGGGTTAGGCGTGATTGCGCTGCCAATCTATATGGCGGCAGCACATCAGGCTGTTGGCGCTTTGATTCCGTTATTTACACAATGGCGTATCAGCCCAATGCCCCTGCACCTGGCGTTTCCGCCGAACCGCCATGTCAACGGCAAACTGCGCGTTTTTATTGACTGGATCGTTGAATTGATGCAACAGCATGTCCCCATTACCAACAATAAGTAACGACATCCCAGCTCCCTGATTCGCTTATCAACGACGATGGGTGATCATTCCCGTTGTTTTGAACGAAAGTTAATAATAGAAATCGTTTTCCCAATTTAAATATTTATAACGAATCCAAGAACTATAATGCGGGATTGCCGTCCTGTTCGGGACTCGCTGGAAATTTTTCCCCTAACACTAGTCTGTTTGCCTAACTACAGTATTCATGGGATTCCCGATGAGGTACACTTTATCTTTAATATCGTCATTCCCGCACCATTCATTGTAATTATAGAAAATTGCATTTAATAAAATAAGGATATTAATTTATGAAAAAGGTATAAAAATTATCATCACGGTAGTTTTCGTGATTCTGGCATTGCTGAGCGGCATGATGAGCTTCATGATCGTCGGGATGGGGGTCAGCGGTAGTGGCTGTGGTCAGGAGTGTTTTGATAATATGGATTCTGCAAAACTCATTAGTATTATATTCTGGATATTGGCTATCATAAGCGGTATCTTCGCTTTCATGGACAATGGCAGCCAAAAAAAAGATCCTCAGTAACAATATTAAGTCCATAGATATATTTGCAGATTTTATCATCTCCTCCTGAGCATCTCCTGGCACCCTCATTAAAACGCCATCACCGCCACTGCTGATAAGTTAAGGATCGGTTTCCCGATCCTTATCCCCAACAACGTTGAATGCATCGACAGCAAAAGAGCCTTCTTACAATAACCGTTAATCAGGCTAAACGCCCCGCTACAAACTCCCCTGCACCGCTGAGGCGCTGATATTCACCGGCATGCCGGAGCGGCGCTGCAGGGTTTGCTCGGCCTGCGAAGGACTCACTCCCGGCCCTTGGGTAAACTCGCGCAGCGCCGAGGTCATCGGTAGCGGGACTTTTCTGTCGGATTCAAATTCCGCCCGATTGCGCGACAGCGGCTCGTGCACCTCCAGCCAATGGCTGCCGTCCGGCTCCACGGTGTACTTCACCGGCTGATCGATTAGCTGGACGCGCGTCCCCACCGGTACGTTATCAAACAGGAATTTAATATCGTCATTGCGCAGGCGAATGCACCCCTGGCTGACGCGCAGCCCAATGCCAAAGTTAGCGTTGGTGCCGTGGATGGCGTACAGCCTGCCGATGTAGATCGCATACAGCCCCATCGGATTATCAGGCCCGGGCGGCACCAGCGCCGGCAGGGTTTTGCCCTCTTTCGCATACTCGCGCCGGGTATTGGCGGTCGGAACCCAGGTCGGTCCCTCCTGCTTGCGCTCTACCGCCGTCACCCAGTTACGCGGGGTTTCGCGTCCGGCCTGGCCAATGCCGATTGGCAGCACTTCCACACTATTGCCCAGCGGCGGGTAATAATAGAGACGCATTTCGGCGACGTTGATGACGATCCCTTCGCGCACGGTGTCAGGCAGGATCAACTGTTGCGGAATAATCAGCGTCGAACCGGAGTGCGGCAAATAAACATCAACGCCGGGGTTGGCCTCCAGCATATTGCTCAACCCCTGGCCGTACTGGGCAGCAAAACTTTCCAGCGGTTGGGTGTTGTTCTCCGGCACGGCGATGGTAAATGCGCTGCCCACCAGACGACTTCCCTCCGGTGGCAGCGGATAACTGACGGCCAGCGCGCCGTGGCTGGCGAGCAGCATCAGCGCAGAACAAAGTAATTTCACACGCCGCATCGTCATTTTCCCTTCCTCAGTCGCGACTCTCGTGTGTGAATTATAGCGTTATTTCCTCGCCTCGATCCGCTGACCGCGATGGCTTAAATCTGATAGTCGATAGCGGCCTCTTCCGGCTCCATCGCCTGACGCTTAATTTCATCCAGCGACAGTCCGGCATTGCACAGTTCGATAAAGCGCCAGACGTAGTTACGCTGCAGC
Organism: Klebsiella sp. GL120222-02; assembly: GCF_003097195.1. Classification (NCBI taxonomy): domain Bacteria; kingdom Pseudomonadati; phylum Pseudomonadota; class Gammaproteobacteria; order Enterobacterales; family Enterobacteriaceae; genus Klebsiella; species Klebsiella sp. GL120222-02. Next base: position 90,718 of record NZ_QEQO01000007.1, on the reverse strand, counting down.
TGGCCCCGCTTCAACCCCAGCCACACGGTATTGGCATCGAACAGATGGCGAGTATCGAGACGCGTAAAGGTGTCCGCTTCCCGGGCATCTCCGGACTGCTCGGCAACCAGCCCGACGCCCAGCCCCAGCTCGACATAGGTCTTGATGACATCGGAATCCTGGGCGCTCAGCACGATATCCGGCATCAACCCCTTGCGGTTGAAGGCCTCATCGATTCGCGAACGGCCAGTGATCCCCTGGCGGTAGGTGATTAACGGCCAGCGGGCTATTGCCTCAAGCGTCAGAGGAGAAACCTGCGTCAAAGGATGATCCTTCGGCACCAGCAGGCTGTGATGCCAGCGGAACCAGGGGAAAGCCGCCAGCGTCGGGTCGTTGCTCAGGCGCTCGCTGGCGATACCGATATCCGCCCCGCCGTTATGCAGCAGCGCTTCGATTTCCTGCGGGGTGCCCTGCACCAGCTCGACGCGAACATCTGAGAACAGCTCGCGGAAGGCTTTAATCACCGGCGGCAGGCTGTAGCGCGCCTGGGTGTGGGTGGTGGCGATGGTTAAGACACCGGAGGCATCATTGGTAAAGAGATCCGCCAGCCGCCGGACGTTGCTGGCTTCATTGAGGATGCGCTCGGCAATGGATAACAGCGCTTTACCCGGCTCGGTCATGCCTAACAGGCGCTTACCGCGACGGATAAAGATCTCAATCCCCAGCTCCTCTTCCAGTTCCCGGATATGGCGGCTGACGCCTGACTGCGAGGTATAGAGCATATTCGCGACTTCCGTCAGGTTGTAATCCTGACGGGCCGCCTCACGGATAATTTTCAGTTGCTGGAAGTTCACCCTTTCCTCCGGGCCAATGGACTTAACATATCTGCTATTGTTAAAGTCTGTTGTCCCAGGTAACAAATAATAAAAACCAGCAACTTATTCCTTAAGAGAATATAGCCTAACTAACCAGCTGCAGTTCACGGTTCTCCAGCGACGGGCGGCTCACCAGAGACAGCAGGATCTCTTTCACCGCCTGCGCCTGCGGCGACAGACTGCCGCGTGCCGACATATTCAGCGACAGCGACAGGCTCATCGACGGCGTGCTAATCCGCGCCATCCAGCCGTTTGCCGCGCCGCACAGGGAGCGGGCAGCGGATTCCGGCAGGACCGTCGCCCCCATGCCGCTGGCGATAGCCGCGGTCAGAGTGGTAATGGATTCGATCTCGCCGATAATTTTCGCCGACAGACGACGCAGGGTGAACGCCTCGGTGACCCGCGCCCGTACCGCGCTGTAATCCCGCGGCAGGAACAGGTTCATCTCCGCCACCGCCGTGAGATCCACGCTCTGTCCCGGGCAGTCGCGGGTACCCACCAGGTAGAGATCCTCTTTCAGCAGCGGCTGGCTGACGATACCGGCCACTGGCGAACGCTCATACAGCACCGCCATATCCAGCTGACCCGCCACCAGCTTGTCATTCAGCGCAGTGCCGCTGCTCTCCTGCAGATAGACCATCACCTCGGGCAACTCATTACGCACCGTCTGCAGCAACGGCATAGTAATGGCAGAAGCCGCCGTGCCCGGCGCCAGGCCAATCGAGACCTGACCACGCAGCGTCTGGCCGACGTTATTGACCGCCAGCTGCGCCTGCTCACACTGGCGCAGGATGGTTCGCGCATGGGTGTAGAGAATTTTACCGGCTTCCGTTGGCGTGACCCCTCGCTTGGTGCGTATCAGCAACTGCTGGTCCATTTCACCTTCCAGGGTCGCGACCTGCTGGCTCAGGGCCGGTTGTGCGATGTGCAAGACTTCAGCGGCCTGGGTCAGACTGCCGATATCGACGATTTTCACAAAATATTTCAGTCGTCTTAAGTTCATTTTGCCTCCTGTAAGGAACGCCAGCGTCAACGCTGGAAGTATGATGTAACTGGTTCTGCAATTTGCTTGCCAGCTTTTCAATTGCGCTGCCGCTGCCCGCCAGAGGCCGTGTTATAAGGGATAGTGATAACAATCCAGCTTTTATTTGCCCGGTAAGCAGATTGTGGTATGCCCCATTAGGGGTATTTTTGCACCGCAACGGTGCGTAATGGTGAAAAAAGCGGCGCCCAGCCAGGGGTTGTTGAAATTGTCAGCAGTTGAACGCAATTCTTTGAATCAGGCTTTGACAAGGCCGGATGGCATCGTTAATATGCGCCCCGTTCACACGATTCCTCTGTAGTTCAGTCGGTAGAACGGCGGACTGTTAATCCGTATGTCACTGGTTCGAGTCCAGTCAGAGGAGCCAAATTTAAAAAAGCCTGCTTTCGAGCAGGCTTTTTGCTTTTCGGTTTTCATGCGGCCTTACGCGGTTTACGGCGTCATTGCCGCGCGGCAAATCGGGCAACCTGTTCGGCGAGAAAATCAATTTCCTGCGGCGTGTTATAAAAAGCCAGCGAAGGCCGGACGGTACTCTCATAGCCCAAACGACGCAGGATCGGTTGCGCACAGTGATGCCCGGACCGCACAGCGATGCCAACCTGACTGAGATAGCGCCCCACGGCTTCATTTTCATGCCCCGCCAGCACAAAAGACAAGACGCTGGTTTTGTTCGCCGCGGTGCCGACCAACGTCAGGCCCGGAATAGCCGACAGCTTCGCAATCCCATACTCCAGTAAGGCATGCTCATACTGCGCAATATTTTCGATCCCCAGTGAGGTCACATAGTCGATGGCCGCCCCCAGCCCGACGGCATCGGCAATATTGCCCGTTCCCGCCTCAAACTTATTCGGCGAAGGCTGATAGCGCGTCAGCTCAAAGGTCACGTCGGCAATCATGTTCCCGCCGCCCTGATACGGGCGCGCCGCTTCCAGTACCTCCTGCTTGCCATAGACGACGCCGATCCCGGTAGGTCCAAAAATTTTATGCCCGGAGAAGACAAAGAAATCGGCATCCAGCGCCGTGACGTTGGTCGGGATATGTGAGATAGACTGCGCGCCGTCGATGGCGATACGCACGCCAAAACGATGGGCGATCTGCACCAGTTCCTGAACCGGCGTCACGGTCCCCAGGGCGTTGGAAACGTGAGTGGCGGACACAAAACGGGTTTTATCGTTGAATAACCGAATATACTCCTCGACGATCAGCTGTCCGTGCTCATCAACCGGCGCAACGCGGATCGTCGCGCCCGTCTCCTGCGCAATAAGTTGCCACGGCACAATGTTGGCGTGATGCTCAAGCTGCGTGAGAATAATTTCATCCCCAGGGCGTAGCAGCGGCTTCACGTAGCTGTGCGCGATAAGATTGAGTCCCTCCGTGGTGCCGCGCACGAAGATGATATTCTCCGGGCCGCGGGCGCCAATAAAGCGCGATACTTTCTCCCGCGCGGCTTCATAAGCATCGGTGGAACGAGCGGCAAGCGTATGCGCCGCCCGATGAACGTTCGAGTTCTCGTGCAAATAATAATGGCTGATGCGATCGATAACCTGCTTCGGGCGCTGGGTCGTCGCGGCATTATCCAGCCACACCAGCGGATGCCCCTCCACCTGTTCGGCAAGGATCGGAAAATCTGCACGGATCAGCTCAACCGGGATCTGCCCAACCCGCGCCGCTGGCGCAGGCCGGGAGCCGAAAGCAGGCAATGTTGCAAACCCGCGAGGGGCGATATCCGCCCTGCTCTCCTGGCCCAGTGGCACCACCCGCGGCGCGTAGGCCGCCTCCACTCCGCGCGGACGGGCGGGCGTATCGCTCAGCAACCCTTGCAGATCCCGCGCGTCGGGCAGACCATAATCGCGTGCAGAGGGGGCGTCACCCGCCTCGCCGGGCCATCCGCCCGGCGCATAGGGAAGCGTGAATAAATTACTCGTAGTCATAATATTCACCCACTTCAACATCTTCCAGCACAGCAATGGCATCATCGGCCAGGATAGCGGCGGAGCAATAAAGTGAGAGTAAATAAGAGGCCACGCCGTTATCATCGATCCCGCGGAAGCGCACCGACAGCCCGCGAGACTGCTCGTTTGGCAGCCCTTCCTGATAAAGCCCCAGCACGCCGCGTTTACTTTCCCCGGAGCGAATCAGCAGAATATTGGTTTTCCCGCCCTGGCTTTTTGGGTTCTTCAGTCCGTCGACAAACAGTTTATCGGAAGGGATCAGCGGAATACCGCGCCACAGAATAAAAGTCCCGCCATGGAGGTTCACCGTGACCGGCGGCACACCGCGTCGCGTGGCCTCACGCTGAAAGGCGGCAATGGCCCGCGGATGGGCGAGGAAGAAGGAAGGCTCTTTCCACACTTTTGACAACAACTCATCCAGATCATCCGGCGTCGGCCGGCCGTTGCGGGTCTGAATGCGCTGCGAGTCATCAATATTTTTCAGCAGTCCATATTCATCATTATTAATAAGCTGGCTTTCCTGGCGTTCACGCAGGCTTTCGATCGCCAGCGCAATTTGCTCTGACGCCTGGTCATAGGGCGAACTGTAGAGATCGGCAATTTTGGTATCAACGTTAATAATGGTCGAGATCGAATCCAGCTGATATTCACGCGGTGTGGTCTGATACTCAATATAGCCCTGCGGTATCTCTACGCGCGAAGGATCCTGGCTGCATAATACGTCCAGCGGCGTCTCCCCCTCCACGACCTTGTTGACGCGATAAATTCCCGACTCCAGCCCTTTATAATCGAGAAAACGACTGACCCAGCGCGGAGTAATTGCCGCGAATTGCGGCGCCGTTTTGGTCACATTCGCTAACTGATACGCGGCTTCACGCCCCAGTGCATTAATACTTTTTTGTTCTGCCATGTTAAGTCCTTAGTGTTTGAAAGAGTGGAGCTGAAGGTTAGTACTGCGGTAAACGGGTATCGACATCCCGCGCCCAGGCGTTTAGGCCATCTTTTAAATTCATCACGCGCCCCTGATAACCTGCGCGCTGGAGTGCCCGAATGGCGAAAATACTGCGCTGCCCTATCTTGCACAGAAACACCGCATCGACCGTCGGATCGAATTCATCGATACGTCTGACTATCTGGCCCAGCGGCATCACTTTGGCCTGCGGAAATTTTGCGATCGCTCTTTCGTGGGGCTCACGAATGTCGATCAGTTGCAGGGGTTTTCCCTCCTCTATCCACGCATGAAGCTCAAGCGCCGTGACGCTTTCAATGGGTGCTTCTGACTCATCAGGTTTCAGCCCGCAAAACTCCTCATAGTCGATGAGCGCATGGATCGACGGATGCTCACCGCAGACCGGACAGCCGGGGTCCCTCTCCAGCCGCAGTTCACGTTGCTTCATCTGCCACACATCAAAGAGCAGCAGACGGCCGATCAGGCTCTCGCTGCCGCCGACGATAAGCTTGATGGCTTCCGCGGCCTGAATGGTGCCAATAATTCCCGGCAACACACCGACCACGCCGCCTTCCGCGCAGGAGGGCACCAGCCCCGGCGGCGGTGGCTCGGGATAAAGGCAGCGGTAGCAGGGCCCTTGCCCGGCATAAAAAACGCTGGCCTGCCCTTCAAACTGGAAGATGGAGCCGTAGACCAGCGGCTTACCCAGTAACACGCAGGCATCGTTGATCAGATACCGGGTGGGATAATTGTCCGTGCCGTCGACCACCAGGTCGTATTCGCGGATGATCTCGAGCGCGTTTTTACTACTCAGGGTGGTGTTATAGGTTTCCACCTGAATCTCGGGGTTAATTGCTTTAATCTTGTCTTTCGCCGAAGCGACTTTGGGGCGGTTAATATCTTTGGTGCTGTGAATAATCTGCCTTTGCAGGTTGGAGATATCGACAAAATCAAAGTCGACAATCCCCAGCTTACCAACCCCCGCCGCGGCCAGATAAAGCGCCACTGGCGCCCCCAACCCGCCGGTGCCAATAAGCAACACGCGGGCGGCCTTCAGACGCTTTTGCCCCTCAAGCCCGACTTCTGGCAGCAGCAAGTGGCGGCTGTAGCGGGCAATTTCAGCATGCGTCAGCTCAGACCGACGGTCGTCCGGGATAATGCTCGGTCTGCTCATATCGCCTTCCCGACGCCACCGGCAATGGCGGGAACCAGCAACACTTCCGCCCCATCGCTAACCGGCGTCTCCAGCCCACCGGTAGTTTTAATATTGTGTTCGCCCACATACAGATTGATAAAGCTGCGCAACGCGCCTGCGTCGTCATACAGATGCGGCTGAATGTCTGGATATCGCGCCGCCAGCGCCGCGACCAGCTGCCCAACGGTGTGACCTTCGAGGGTCACTTTCCCCTGACCGTCGGTGAACGCGCGTAACGCAGTGGGGATCAGTAATGTCGATGCCATAGTGATAATCTCTCCGTGTTTTGCTCTGGTTTCCGGCAACGTTGTGCCTGTTATTCACGTCATGAAACGATGTGCACTTCCTCCTGCAAAAAGCGCAGGCGGTCCTGCGTGAGCCGCCAGCTGGTCAGCGCCCCCGCCTGCCGCTGCGCGACCGCCACGATGATGTAGGCGTAAAACGGCAGGGCATGTTCACGGTCAAATTCCGATGGAATGGCCGGATGATCGGGGTGCGAATGGTAATAGCCGATGACATCCACACCTTCCGCCAGCGCAGCACGCTCCGCCCGCAAGGCGTCGTCGGCGGTGATAACAAAGCGGTGGTACTGCTCTTCCGATTCCCGCGCGTTGACGATGGGGAAAATCGCCGTCACGCGGCCATCGCCCTGCGCTGATAAATGACCAAAAAGCGCACCACAGCATTCATTGGGATAGGTCTTTTCCCCTTCAGCGCCAATCTGTCTGGCAATTTCACGAGTCAATTCAATCATGGGTTTCATTCCAGAAAGGGTCGGTCAAATAGCGGGAGCCCACATCGCACAGCAGCGTGACCACCACCGAACCAGCCGGTAGCGTGCGGGCCAGCCGTGCGGCGGCGGCAACATTGGCGCCAGATGAAATACCGACAAAAATGCCGTCCCGCCGGGCGAGGCGTCGCGCACTCGCATAGGCCTCCTCGGTGGTGACGGAAATCACATCATCAAACAGGGTTTCGTCGAGAATGCCGGGTTTAATACTGCTGCCCATATGCTTAGTCCCTTCAATGCCATGGAATGGCGAAGCGGGCTGAACGGCGAGGGTTTTCACCCGCGGATCCTCAAACTTCAGCCGCCGGGCGGTGCCGATAAAACTGCCTGACGTGCCCATCCCGGCGACAAAATGGGTGACTTGCTTTCCGCTTTGCTCCCAGATCTCTTTCCCGGTGGTCGCGAAATGCGTTTGCGGATTAACGGGGTTGTTATACTGGTCGGGATAAAAATAGCGCTCCGGGTGTGCGGCGACCTGGGCCTGGACTTCAAGATAAGCGCCATCGGAACCTTCAAGCGGATCAGTCTCCACAATCGTGGCGCCATACTGACGAATTATTTTTTTACGCTCCGGGCTGGTATTCTGCGGGAGATACAGCCGAACGTGATACCCCAGCGCGGCGCCGATCATCGCGTAAGCAATTCCGGTATTACCGCTGGTCGCATCAATAATAGTTTTATCCGGCGTCAATAACCCCCGCGCAATTCCGTCCAGTACCATCGCTTTTGCCGCGCGGTCTTTCACCGAGCCGCTGGGATTCATAAATTCAGCTTTTGCCAGCAGCGTGACACCCGATAATTCTGCAGAAAAAGAGGGCAAGGCTATTAAAGGCGTCTCGCCAATCGTTTCAAGTAAATTCATAATAATGATCACGCTGCTATTTTAATGGTACGGGAACGATAGGTTTATTTATTCTTGTAATGATTAAATGCCGTCGCCGTCGCTGAAATGTCTCTGCTGTATTCGCGCCTGTTGAACATTACTGTCCGGTGGCACATCACGGGTTAGCCAGATATTTCCTCCGATGCTGGAGCGCGCCCCAATGGTAATTCTCCCGAGGATTGTCGCGCCGGCATAAATCACAACGTCATCTTCAATAATAGGGTGGCGAGGATAATTTTTTTGCAATTGTCCGTCCTCACCGACGAGGAAACGTTTGGCCCCCAGGGTGACGGCTTGATAAATACGTACTCGTTTACCGACGATGGCGGTTTCACCAATGACCACGCCGGTTCCGTGATCGATAAAGAATCCATCATCAATCTGCGCACCGGGATGAATATCGATTCCGGTCTGGCTATGCGCCTTTTCCGTGATGATGCGCGCCAGCAGCGGAAGGTCGAGCTGATGCAGCTCATGGGCCAGCCGATAGTGCATCACCGCATGAATTCCCGGGTAGCAGAGCAGCACATCATCCATGCTGCGCGCGGAGGGGTCACCCTGATAAGCGGCGAGTATATCACCGTCAAGACGCTGACGGATGACCGGTAAACGGTTGGCAAACTGCTGAACGCGTCTGACCGCCTCCTGCAACAGGACCTCATTTTCCGCCTGCTCATCCGACTGATAATAGAGTTCCAGAAGTGCTTCTTCGGTGAGCCTGTCCAGCGCGGTGCCCAGCAAATGGCCGACGTAATAATCTTCCCCCTCTTTGCGTAAGTCCACGTCGCCTAAGCGCATCGGATAAAGCACTTTTATCAATGTATCCGCGACGGAATTAACGCTTTCCCGGGAAGGTAAACTCCGTTTATTACGATAATTATTCTTCGCGTGCTCATCGCGCCACGCCTGGCGAACGCGACGCAATTCATTGACGACATTATTTAAATGCCAGTTATTTTCTCTTTTCGGCAAGAGATACAATTCACCCGCTTCCGGCATAATAATATCCTTCATAAAAGCAAATCGATAAAATTCTTTTTGGCGTTACCTCACTTTTATGCATTACCCACATTAAAAACAAATAACCTTATTGACTTTAAATAGCTGAAAAGAATAAATAGTTAAAAATCAAGGTATTCTTCCCCCCTCACCTCGCTCAGTCGTGACATCGCGTCCCGCCTGGTCAAGCATTGTAGGCATCAAACCCCAGTGAGATGGGGAAAAGCAGGTTCCTTGCAATAAGTAGAGCCAGAGGTTTGCTTTCAGAGCAACTCGCCCCATCTGCCACTGTTCGCCAGTCCAGGCCGCCAACATAAAAAAAGCCTGCTTTTCCAGCAGGCTTTGTTTTATACCGCGGCAGAACACCTCTTCCGGAAGGCGAACCAGCCCCTTTCAGCGCTAACGCCCCGGCCCACCGGCCATGTTTGTTAGCGCAAGCTTTCTTCCTTGAGGTCTATCTCCCGCAGCACTTCATAAAAGGTCGTATCACTGATGTTATGGGCGCGCCGCAGCCGGAACAGCTCCTGGCGCTGAGCGATAATAACCTCCCTTTGCATATACTTCTCCAGCCTGGCGCGCTTCGCCAGCTCCAGCCCGACGTCCTGCTCCTCGTCACTGTCGTTATAGTGCAGCCGCCGCTGGTACGTTTCCAGCAGCATATTGCCCGCATCGACCCGCAAAGCCTGCTCATTCGGATCGTCCACCGACTCGTCCAGCAGCGCATTCAGGCGGTTAATCGCCACTTCGGTCATCACCGCACCGATATTGTCTTTCCCGGTGTCATGGGGTAAATCATCGGCCAGATACTGGGTCATGTACGGCAGGCCGACGGCCGCCACGATGAGCGACATCAGGATCACCGCCATTGAGAGAAAGATCAGCAGTTCCCGCCCCGGAAACGGCGAGCCATCCGCCAGCAATACCGGTAGTGTCAGGATACCGGCAAGGGTGACGGAACCTTTTACCCCCGCCAGCGCCATGACGGCCATAATGCTGAATCGCGGACGAATAGTGATAGCCTTGCCCCGGCGCTTGCGGCGGAAAATCGTCAGGGTCATCGACAGCCATACCCAGGCAAAGCGCATCAGGCCAAGCGCCAGGGTGATGGCCACCGCGTACAGCAGCAGATACCAGGGAGACGAGACGCCGGCCTGACTGGCCACCGCAGGAAGCGTCTTCAGCATGCGCGGCAGCTGCTCGCCCAGCATGAGAAAAATCATGCCGTTGAGGGTGGTCTGCAACATGGTCCACACCGCGCTGCTTTTCATACGCGTCGCCGGCAGTCGGGGCCCCGACAGCTGCTCATAGTGCATCGCAATGCCGGCGGCCACCGCAGCAAGAATGCCTGAGACATGGAACGCCTCGGCCAGCAGGTAGGCGGCAAAGGGGATAAGCAGGCTTATCAGGATCTGAATTGCCGGCTCCTCGCGGGTGCGCCGCACGAGAAAGTTGTTGCATTTGCCGGTGACCCACACCACCACGAGGCCACTGAGGATGCCCCCAAACGCCATCAGGAAAAACTTCACTACCGCGTCTCCCGGGGAGAAGCTGCCGGTCAGCACCGCGGCGATGGCGAAGTTAAAGGCGACAAGGCCTGAAGCATCGTTTAACAGCGACTCCCCTTCGAGAATATGCGCCATCCTTGAGGGAAGCGGTGAGCTGGCGGTCATTGCCGATACCGCCACCGGATCGGTGGGTGACAGAATAGCCGCGAGGGCGAACCCCGCGGCCACGGTGATAGCCGGGATCAGCCAGTGTATAAACAGACCAATGCCGAGGATCGTCACCATCACCAGGCCTATCGCCAGCGACAGAATCGGCTTCATATCCCTGAAAAAGGCGTCTTTGGGGATCCGCCAGCCATCGAGGAAAAGCAGCGGCGGAATAAACAGCAGCAAAAAGATATGCGGATCGAAATCGACCTGAAATCCGCCGGCGGCCAGCGCAGCGCCTGCGGCGATCTGGATCAGCGGCAGCGGCACCTTAACGGGCAGAAGATGAGACACGAACACGGTCACGACGATGGCCATCATAAAGACCAACACAATAGTAATTAGCGACATTCGCCCCCTCCTCTGACGGCAATACTCATTCTGTACATCACGCTTTTATTCCTTTCCTTGCAGGTGTTGTTTCATCGCCGGTTTATTGCTTCAGACGCCGATAATAGAGGTCAGCAATCTCTGTATGATGGCGATGTTATTTAAACTACGGTGCGCCTCATGCCGAACCAGGGGTGACAATGTGTTTTATCGTACCGCCTTTGTCAATCCGCCATCGTCTGCAAATAATTGACAATCCGCGTCTGCGACAGCGCAATGCAGGTATCTCTGGCGCTCGTCTATCCCACCTGATGGTAATCACGGATCAATATATTTTTATATTATTAGTTCTTCTTATCGTATTTCGAATACGGATATTACCAGGCAACATAATAGAATTCGCAGAGTAATATTTCACTGCCGAAAACAACGGTTATCGCCGTACAGTGCCAGAACATGCTCATGCCAGGCCGCCTTCCTGACCCTGGTTTTCGACATCCCTCTCCTCCGCCACGCTGCGCTTGCCCCATCCCGGGTTTGGGCGTACCCTGACCAACAATTAAACCACACGGTCTAAATGATGAATCCCGATACCTCCGCCGTCCTGAAGCCCCGCCGCGGTCGTCCACCCAAGGTCGATCGCCAGTTTGACGATACGCGCCAGGCGCTGATTCGCTCAGGCCTTGAAGTGCTGACCGAAACGGGCTATCTCGCGGCGGGTATCGAGGCCGTTATCAGAAATATCGATGTGCCCAAGGGATCGTTTTATCACTGCTTTAAAAGCAAAGAGGCCTTTGGCCTGGCCGTGCTTAGCGCCTATGGCGACTTTTTTGCGCATAAATTAGATAAATTCCTGCTGGACGACGCCGTGCCGCCGCTGGAACGGATGGCGGCTTTTGTGCGTCATGCCGGCCAGGGGATGGAGAAATACCAGTTTCGCCGCGGTTGCCTGGTGGGCAACCTCCTGCAGGAAGCCCCTCTGTTACCCGACACCTTTCCCGGGCGATTAAAAGCGATTCTGACGGCATGGGAGTCGCGCGTGGCCCGCTGCCTGCACGAGGCGCAGGCTGCCGGAGCGATCGCCCGCGACGCCTCACCGGACGCGCTGGCCCAGGTCTTCTGGATCGGCTGGGAAGGCGCGGTGATGCGCGCCAGGCTGTGCCAGTCCGCCGCACCGCTTCACCAGTACTGGGAATTTTTTGCGCACAGTATGACAACAAAAACACCTGCACAGGACGGCGTTAGCGCCGATAACCCCCTTCCGACGAGGAATACTCTGTCATGAAAGCATTAGTTCTGGACCAGATCGACAACCGCACCGTCGCCGCCATCAAAGCGATCGACCTGCCCGCCCTTGCCGAAGGCGACGTTCGGGTCGCTATCGACTGGTCGAGTCTCAACTATAAAGATGCCCTGGCGATCACCGGCAAAGGCAAAATCATCCGTCAGTTCCCGATGGTGCCTGGCATCGATTTTGCGGGACGGGTGAGTGAAAGCCGCGATCCGCGCTTTGCTCCCGGTCAGGACGTGATCCTGACCGGTTGGGGCGTAGGCGAAAACCACTGGGGTGGCCTGGCCACCGAAGCCTGCGTCAAAGGTGACTGGCTGGTTGCCCTGCCGGCGGCGCTCAGCGCGCGCCAGGCGATGATCATCGGCACCGCCGGCTTTACCGCGATGCTGTGCGTTGATGCCCTCGTCAATGCGGGCGTCACTCCGGAAAGCGGGGATATCCTGGTTACCGGCGCCAGCGGCGGGGTCGGCAGCACCGCCGTGGTGTTGCTGAAAGCGCTGGGCTACCGGGTGACGGCGGTATCGGGCCGGGAATCGACGCACGATTACCTGCGTCAGCTGGGCGCCGATGCGATCCTGCCGCGCAGCGACTTCGCGGAGACCCGTCCGCTGGAGAAACAGCTGTGGGCGGGCGCGGTGGATACCGTTGGCGGCACGATGCTGGCCAAAGTGCTGGCGCAGACGCAATACCGCGGCTGCGTTGCCGCCTGCGGTCTGGCCGGGGGCTTCGATCTGCCGACCACCGTGATGCCGTTTATTCTGCGCAACGTGCGCCTGCAGGGGGTGGACTCGGTGATGGTGCCGACCGCTGAACGCGACGCCGTCTGGCAGCGTCTGGCCCAGCTCCTGCCGGAAAGCTACTACCAGCAGGCGGCCACCGAAATCACGCTGGAGCAGGCGCCAGCGTATGCCGCAGATTTTCTCAGCAACACGATTCACGGCCGGACGCTGGTCAATATCGGCCAGTAATCCTCTTCTCCCGGCGCCCGTGGGGCGCCGGACTTCGAGAGGATCAAGGCATATCATTTCCTTCCCCACGGGATTATGATGACGCGAACCGATGCCTTTGCGAGTGGTAAAAAAGTAAATGGATGTCATAAGCATCATTATGGCGGCGGGTAAATCATCCGTTGACGTTGCGCTGTATACGCTGTTGCCGATTATGGTGATCATGCTGATCATCATGAAATATCTGGAGGTCCGCGGCATCCTCGATGTGATTGTTCGCTGGGTTGCCCCGCTGCTGAAGCCCTTCGGCTTAACCGGGATGAGCGCCTTCGCCCTGATCCAGATTAACTTTGTCAGCTTTGCCGCCCCGCTTGCGACGCTGTCGATTATGGACAAACGCGGCGTCTCGGACCGGCAAATGGCCGCCACGCTGGCCATGGTGTTCGCCATGGGGCAAGGCAACGTCTTTTATCCCCTCACCCCTTTTGGTCTGCACTGGCTGGCCTCGATCGTTATCTCGGTGGTCGGCGGGCTGTGCGCGGCCGCCGTCGCCTGGCACGTCACCGGACGGCGCTTATCGGTCGCCGAGAATCCCCGCGCGGAAGCGCTGCCCAACGCCGAGCAAAACAGCCAGGGCATACTGGCGGTGATCAACAGCGCCGGCTCCGACGCCATCCGCCTGGCGCTCGGCGCAGTCCCGATGCTGATCCTGTCGTTAACCATCGTCGGACTGCTGCAGGGCGCCGGGGCCATTGACCTGCTACAGCAGGCGCTGAAGCCGGTACTTGGCTGGCTGCATATCCCGCAGAACTTTGTGCTGCCGGCGCTGGTGAAGTGCGTCGCCGGGGGCACCGCCTACTTTGGCGTCATTTCTGAGCTGATCCAGCAGGGCAAAGTGACCGTCAGCCAGGTCAACGCCTCGGCCGGCCTGCTGATCCAGACCTTTGACCTCCCCGGTATCGGTATTTTTCTCGGCATCAGCTCACGGTTTGTCCGCCTGTTTCGCTTTGTCGTTCCCGCGGCGATCGTCGGCATCCTGCTGCGTACCGTTCTGCACCTGATCCTGTTTTAACGCCTCTGCTCTGGCCTGCGCTTTCAGGCAGGCCGTCACCGCCGCCTGCTCGCCGCAGGTGATATGCTCATCGACGCGCGCCAGCATCCACGGAAAGAAAGGATTGGAGGTGACGCGCATTAACGTCTCCAGCCCCACGCTCAGCGTTCCGGTTTCCCCTCGCAGTGAAATGGTGCCCAGGCTGATGCCGTAGCGGTTCTTCTCCTCCGGCTCGCGACCATACAGCGAGTCGCTCAGGGGAAACGGCACCGCCACATGCGACAGAGAGTACATATCCGCCGGCCAGGCGAGATGCAACGGATAACGATGCTCATCCCGCTCCTGCGCCAGCGTGGTACGGGCGATGGTCTGCAGCGTGTGCGCCGTCGCGTTGGTCACCACCGTGGTGGTATAGGCCCGCGGCGCCGGGGGCAGCAGCGTATTGACTGCCGCATAGAGCGCGGGACGGAACAGGACCCGGAGATCCGCCGCCTGGTTAATATCGAACACCACCAGCTCGCTGCCGTTATCCGGCAGGTAGCGATACAGGGACTCCACCACCGCGCGGGTGCTGACCGTGGAATCCATCACCGACTGAAAGGTCAGGACCGGCGGCAGCGCTTTCAGCTCGCCCTGACGGGACGCGCGGATAATCTGCTGCTGCAGCGCCTGGCTCAATAACCAGGACTGTCTTGCCGCCTTGACCGGAAAGGAGTTGTACTTGAAGGGATTAAACTCAGGCGCCACGTTCAGCCAGGCCGCGCGGGCGAACGCCGGGAAGATGGACGGCAGCCCGGCGAGGCCAGCGAAACGGGCAAACGCGGTCACACCGATCATCGGCGACAGCAGGATAATCTGCTGCGGCTGGCGCAAGTGATTGTCTTCCAGGCTATCAAGAGCATACTTGAGCGCCAGCGCGCCGCCGTTAGAGTAACCGACCAGATGCAGCGGCACGTCCGCCCCGGCCAGGCGCGTCGCTTCGCGCACTGCCAGACGCGTCGCCGCCAGCCAGGTCTCCCAGTCCACCGCCGTTAACGCCCCCGGCGCGGTGCCGTGTCCCGGCAAACGCGGCACCACCGCCACATAACCCCGCTGCTGCCAGAGTTGCGCCAGATAGCGCACGCTGTAGGGCGAATCAGTCAGGCCATGGAGCAGCACCACGCTGCCGCGCGGCTTGCCCTGCGGCAACAGCACAAAAGAACGATTCCAGTCCTGCTTAAACTGCCCCGGCCAGACCCGGCTGTGACGATAAAAGCGGTTGACCGGGGTTTTATCTTCCTCCGGCAAAGCCTCTGTCACCTCGCGCTGGAGATCGGCGAAAATCGTCTTCTCCCGCGCCAGATACTGGGCAAAGGTCGCCTGGTCGATCTCTTCGGCCGACATCTCGTTGGCGCTCCAGGTATGCCAGCGATGCAGGGCCGGGCCACGCTGGGACTCATAGATCCGCCCGGCGAGAAAGACCACCAGCAGCACCAGTACCGCAATGATCCCTTTTTTTAGCAGTGAGCCAATCACGGCGCCCGACGTTCGCCAGTGGCGTAAAACATGCTTCATGACGCTCCCTCTTATATTTTTCGCGTAGCCGAACTCATCTGCCCTATTCCTGACAGGCTATTTTCACTGTCTGCTTCTCAGCATAGTCATCGGTTCCGGCAAATTAAACCCGGCAGATCATTCATGTTCGGTGAAAAAAAGCCTACCGATGAGATCAACGTTCGGTCGCGTATTTTTAAACACTGTATAAACCAAGGGGATAATCTTATTGTCAGACCTTGAGGAAACATGAATTATCGGCAGGGACGCGATCAGGACAGGAAGATATAGATGGAGTGGTGGGTAAAAAAAGTACGAAAAAATTCAATGACCAGCTCCTGCTGCGTCGTGCTGCAGAGCGGTGCGCTGGAGATGATTGCGGAAATTGAAGCTTGTCGCCTCCACCTGCAGGAAGGCGATAAACTCACTCCGCTGGCCAATGCTCGTTATTGTCTGAATAATAACCCGGCGCAGACGTTGAAGATCCTCAAAGCCACTCATTATAGCAGTGAGCGCTGGGCCAAACTCGGCGGATAAAGAGCACGTCCGGCCCTTAGCCAGTTATAGTCTCAGTATCTTCGCATCCAATATATAAATTCCCCTTCGTCCTTTTCACGCTGTGACATACTATCGGGAATGTCAGCAGACCTGAAACAAGGAGCGAATAATGAATCACAAGGCCGCCAGTCTGACCCCGGAACAAGCGCTTGCCGAGCTGGAAGCGCGCTATGAAGCCTCGGTCACGGCGTTACGCAAGGCCATCGGCGACTATATCGACCATAATACGCTCCCTGATACCGAAGCCCGTGCGGAAGGCCTTTTTGTCTACCCGCAGCTGTCGGTCTCCTGGGACGGCGCCGATCATAAAGCCCTCAAAACGCGCGCCTGGGGACGTTTCACCCATGCCGGTTGCTATACCACCACCATTACGAATCCGAAACTGTTCCGCCACTATTTGCTGGAACAGCTGACCCTGCTGTATCAGGACTATGGCGCGCATATCAGCGTCGAGCTGTCGCAGCATGAGATCCCCTATCCTTATGTGATAGATGGCTCCACCCTGACCCTCGACCGCTCGATGAGCGCTGGTCTGACGCGCTATTTTCCCACCACCGAGCTGTCACAGATTGGCGATGAGACCGCGGATGGCCTGTTCCACCCTACCGAGTTCTATCCGCTGTCGCACTTTGACGCCCGCCGCGTCGATTTTTCGCTGGCGCGTCTGCGTCACTACACCGGCACGCCGGCGGAACACTTCCAGCCCTACGTGCTGTTCACCAACTATACCCGCTATGTGGATGAGTTCGTCAGCTGGGGCTGCAGCCAGATCCTCGATCCCGACAGCCCCTATATCGCCCTCTCCTGCGCCGGCGGGATCTGGATCACTGCGGAAACGGAAGCGCCGGAACAGGCCATTTCCGATCTGGCGTGGAAGAAGCACCAGATGCCAGCCTGGCATCTGATCACCCACGACGGCAAAGGGATCACCCTGATTAACATTGGCGTCGGCCCGGCTAACGCCAAAACCATTTGTGACCATCTGGCGGTACTGCGCCCCGATGTCTGGCTGATGATTGGCCACTGCGGCGGCCTGCGTGAAAGCCAGGCTATCGGCGACTATGTGCTGGCCCACGCCTATCTGCGCGACGACCATGTGCTGGATGCGGTACTGCCGCCAGATATTCCGATCCCCAGCATTGCCGAAGTGCAGCGTGCGCTGTACGACGCCACCAAGCAGGTGAGCGGGATGCCCGGCGAGGAGGTGAAGCAGCGGCTGCGTACCGGAACGGTGGTCACCACCGACGACCGTAACTGGGAGCTGCGCTATTCTGCTTCGGCGCTGCGCTTTAATCTCAGCCGCGCGGTGGCTATCGATATGGAGAGCGCGACCATCGCCGCCCAGGGCTATCGCTTCCGCGTGCCTTACGGCACGCTACTCTGCGTCTCGGACAAGCCGCTGCACGGTGAAATCAAGCTACCGGGCCAGGCCAACCGCTTCTACGAGGGGGCTATCTCCGAGCATCTGCAGATAGGCATCCGGGCGATCGACCTGCTGCGCGCCGAGGGAGATCACATGCACTCGCGTAAGCTGCGTACCTTCAACGAACCGCCGTTCCGCTAACCGGTGACGCAGAGATAAAAAGGAAACACGCTGGCGTTCCCCGCAGGGGATCGTCAGTGCCGGGATGAGCGAAACGAACGGCCCGGCGAGAACTTTGGATGTGCGTCCACAGGGAAGCGTGGCGCGCAGAAAAGCAAAAAGCCTGCTCGAAAGCAGGCTTCTTAAATTTGGCTCCTCTGACTGGACTCGAACCAGTGACATACGGATTAACAGTCCGCCGTTCTACCGACTGAACTACAGAGGAATCGTGTGAACGGGGCGCATATTATCGATGACGCCCGGCGCTGTCAAAGCCTGTTTTCAATAAAATGAATCGTTTGCCGAATTATTCTTCACTTTGCGCAAAAAATGGCGTTCATCCCCGCAAACGGCTCAGGTTTCCTTCGACGTGGCCTTCACGCGCGGGTACTTCCACAGCCAGCGACCGCTCACCATGCGGAAGTAAAACAGCACGCCGCGCACCGCCCAGTCGAGCACCATCCCCAACCACACGCCTATCACGCCCATCCCCAGCACGATACCCAGCGTATAGCCCGCCACCACCCGGCAGCCCCACATGCCCAGCATCGACACCCACATGGTATAGCGAACGTCGCGGGCCCCCTTAAACGCGCAGGGTAAGGTCCACGACAGCGACCAGATTGGCATAAACAGGGCGTTGAGCCACAGCAACTGCTTCACCACCTCTTTCACGTCGTCTTCATGGGTATAGAACGAGGCGATAAAGCCGGCGAACGGGGCGCTGCCCCAGGCGATCAGCGTCAGAATGATCGTCGACAGCCAAAATACGTGCCAGGCCTGGAATTCAGCCTGACCAATCTGCCCTTTTCCCAGCCGCTTACCGGTGATGATCGTCGAGGCGGAGCCGAGGGCGTTGCCCGGCAGGTTAATCAGCGAGGCCACTGAAAAAGCGATAAAGTTGCCGGCGATAACGTTGGTACCCATCCCGGCGACAAACATTTGGGTCAGCAGCTTGCCGCCATTGAACAGGACCGATTCGATACTGGCCGGGATGCCGATCCCCATCACCTCCCAGATAATGGCGAAGTTAAAGGGTTTGAAGTAGCCCTTCAGCGACAGCCGCAGCGCCGGATTGAGACCCACCATCAGCACCCAGATAGTGGCTATCGCGCCAATATAGCGGGCAATGGTCAGCCCAAGACCGGCGCCGACAAACCCCAGCCCCGGCCAGGAGAAGATGCCGTAGATGAGCACGCTGCTGATTAAGATGTTGAGGATATTCATCCCGCCATTGATCAGCAGCGGGATTTTGGTGGTTCCGGCGCCGCGCAGTGCACCGCTACCGATCAGCGCAATCGCCGCCGCCGGATAGCTCAGCGCCGTCAGCTCCAGATAGGTCAGGGCCAGGGCCTTGACCTGCGCAGTGGCGTCACCGGCGACAAAATCAATAATCTCCTGCCCAAAGGCATGGATCACTCCCGCCAGCAAAATGGAAAACAGCGTCATAATGGCCAGCGACTGACGTGCGGCCGCTCTCGCCCGCCGCCGATCGCGCTTGCCAAGGCTAAAAGCGACCACCACCGTGGTGCCAAGATCGATGGCGGCAAAGAACGACATGATCACCATGTTAAAGCTATCGGCCAGCCCCACCCCGGCCATGGCCTCTTTTCCCAGCCAGCTGACAAGGAAGGTGCTCAATACCCCCATCAACAGCACACAGGCATTTTCCAGCAGAATGGGGACAGCGAGAGGGCTGATTTCGCGCCAGTACAGCACACGATAACGCTGACGTTTTTTAAACCAGGATGTTCGTTCGACGGCCTGGCGTACGGCGGAGGTGACGTTCAAGAGAGACCTTAGTGAGAGATGTTGAAACAACATTTCAAATGATGATTGAGAAATGGATATCCTGCAAAGTATTTTTCCTGAATAATTGTCGGAAATGACAACAAATTGTTGATGGAAGCGGCAGTTGCACCTGAACAGGCGAATTGATGTTTGACAAAAGATTTTTCGCCGCTAAGATACGACTCCACACGATTCCTCTGTAGTTCAGTCGGTAGAACGGCGGACTGTTAATCCGTATGTCACTGGTTCGAGTCCAGTCAGAGGAGCCAAATTTAAAAAGCCTGCTTTCGAGCAGGCTTTTTGCTTTTTTGCGTCGCTGACGTTAACTGAGAATCGCATCCAGCCTGGCAAGCACTTCATTGACAACGGCGTCAGGTATGCGTTCCAGACGCTTGCCGTTCCGGGCCGCCATATCGATAGTTCTGGGCTGGTCGCAGCGAATAACGCCTGTTGTTTTGGTCCCCGCCTCTTCCAGTGAAACCGTGAAGCCTGCTGTACGTGCAAAGTTTCCACCGCTGGTGACGGGAACCACGACCGGTAGCCGGGTCAGCTTGTTAAACGATGCCTTCGATACAATGAGGACCGGACGTTTTCCACTTTGCTCGTGGCCAGCAATCGGATCCAGTGAAACAAGCCAGATTTCCCCTCTGTCCATTTACAGAATCTCCTTGCCCACCGCAGGCGCATCAATCCATTCCCGATCCTCTTCGCTCATTTCGGCGTGCGGATCGCACTGCGCCAACAGTTCCTCAAGCGAATAATGGGGCCGTTTCTGCGGTTCAATAATCAGGCAGCCATTATCTATAGTCATACCCACTTCGCTGTCTGTCGACAGCTCCAGCGCTTTCAGCACGGCGGGAGGAACCGCCAGCATGATGGATCCGCCAACCTTTTTCAGGCGAGTTTTGTACATAAAGGACCTCCGAATATTATATTTTAATATAACATCCAGGGTGGATTGTGCACTATTACTCATCAGATTCATGGTGATTTCCTTAGCGTAATAAACCGCAATCCATCGAAGGACAGATCCCAGTTTTCAGCGGTGTGATGACCTGTAAAACGGCGACCATCCTGATACATCGGGCACTTCTTGCAGGTCAGGAAGCATTGTGTGCAGGCGAGAACTGATTTCGTTGTAAGAAGGCGATAATAGAAAACTGATTCTGGGGTTCAAAGGATTATGGCGAATCAGATAAACAAAATGCGGCGCAGCTTCCGTATCCGGGTTGCGCCGGAGGGATATCAGCGGTAGCGCGAAGGCCAGATTTGCTCAGGCGCGATGCCCTTCCCTGCCGCCTCCCTACTCCCCGAGTATCTTCCGTGAACGCCCCCCAGCTCAGCCTGAAAAAGCCCCCGCCAGTAGGATGAATTCACTGCCGCTTGCGGGTGAGATAGCGTGGATTATCCACGCTATCTAACGTTATACCCGGAGGCACCATGAACCTCAGACAACAGCAACAGCAGGCGTTCGATCGCAGCGGAGAACCCCTTATCGTCGGCGACGTCAGCCACTGCCCGCGGCCACCCGAAACCCTCGCCGCACTGGGCCCCGATTCCCCTTATGTGGTGCAGGTATACGGCTCAGGCCTGACCGGGGAGGTTTACCGGTTGCGCATCGCCGGCAAGGAGTACAATTTAAAAAAACGACGCGCCGTCGCCGGCGTCGCCAACCTCAACGGCCAGCTGTCGTTTTTAAATGAAGTGCAGCGCCGGCAAGCGTTGCAACGGCTGAAGGATAACCCGGTCACCGCCCCGCGCTTCACCCACATCGTCCCAACGCTGTATGCCGATTATCGCCTCGGCATCCTGCTCTCGCCGTGGATCGATGGCGAGCTGATTCACCATCTGACCCCGCCGCTGATCGCCCAGCTATTTACGACCCTGGAAGCCTGTGAGGAACAGGGGCTGATGGAGTGGGATCTCTGTCGTGGAAATCTGCTGGTGGACCATCAGGAGCAGCTGTGGCTGTTCGATTTTGGCTACATGTATCCCTTCGATCCGCTCAGGGAATTCAACAGCAACGGTCTGGCCGATCCGCTGTTCCACTTTGTCGAGCGCTTTGAGACCCGCTTCTTTTTTAGCTGGCTGATGACCCAGGTTCCCGGCGCGGAGCAGCAGCTGGCGCACTATCGCGATCTGAAGCGGCTGGCGCTCGAAAGCTACCGGCGCAAGCTCGCCTGGCTCCGCGCCCGACAGGCCGCCCCGCAGGTGCAGGCCCATTTTCAGCAGATAACGGCGCGCTGGGCGTCGGCGCTGGCGGACCCAGCCGCGCTGAGCCGGTTATTTGCTGTGGAGGCTTTCCGCTCCCACGTGCTGGATATCGAAGACGATCTGCATGGCCAGTCGTGTACCTTACTCACCCTGCAACGCATCGACTGGGTGATAGGCCAGCTGGAACAGCATTATCGCTTTATCGCCGACGAAGGCGGTCTGTTTTACGATAACGAAGGCAAATCACAGCAGGCGCTGCTCAGCAGCTATGCGCAGAAGTGGCAGCAGGCGCAGCGGTACCTGCAGAACGCCTCCACGCCAGGTTAGCGACGCTCGCGACCCTGCTTCTGCTTCGCCTGGTACATCAGCCGGTCAGCGGTGGCCACCAGCGCGTTGAGACTGGGATGGCTGGCGGGATCGTACTCGACGCAGCCCCAGGAGAACGCCAGCTGCCAGGGGTGAGCCGCCTGCTGGTTGAAACGGGCCACGTTGTGACTGAGCGTCTCCATCGCTGTCGCGGCATCGTGGCGGCTGGTATTGGCGAACAGAATGATAAATTCGTCCCCACCCTGCCTGGCGAGGATATCGGACTCACGGAAGGCCGCTTTCATCAAATCGGCGATGGCGATCAGCGCGCGGTCGCCCTCTTCATGCCCCCAGGTATCATTGATGTGCTTGAAGCGGTCGAGGTCGACAAAGGCGAGGCTTACCGGCTCCTGGCGGCGCTGGGCCGTCAGCAGGGCATACTCGGCCAGGGTGAGGAATCCCCGGCGATTAAACAGTCCCGTCAGCTCATCAGAGGTTGCCGCATCCAGCACCTTGAACTCATCCTCCACGATCGCCGCCAGATCGCTTAAGATCTGCATTTCATGGGCGGAAAACGAACGCGGCTGATGGTCCATCAGACAAAAAGACCCGACGGTCGCGCCATCCGGCAGTTGCACCGGATACCCGGCGTAAAAGCGGATATACGGCGCCGCAATGACCAGCGGGTTATCGTGAAAGCGCTCGTCCTGCTGCATGTCGTTGACGATAAGCGGGTCGGTTTGCAGGATGGTATGGGCGCAAAATGAAATATCTCTCGGCACCGTGTCCACATCGAGGCCGGCACAGGACTTGATATGCAGGAGATCTTCCCCCACCAGACTGATGGACGCCACCGGCAGGTTATACAGCGAACGGGCAAGCCTGGTCAGGCGATCGAAGCGTTCTTCTTTTCCGCTATTCAACAGCCCGGAAGAGCGTAGCGATTGCAGGCGACGCTGCTCGTCGGGATGAAGTCCGGCTAATTTCATTGTCTCTCTCTTGTCTCTTGCGCAGAATTCTGCCGGGTTTCCACAGAGAAACCCGGCGTTTTATCCTGCCAGGGGGAAATTGTCGTCAGGTATCCCATGAGTTAAGCAGATTTCCCCTGCTCGTCAACCAGCGCGCCCCGGCGACTGGCGACCAGGGCGCTGGCGGAATGCCATTAACGGCACTCTGCCCGGCAAAGGGGGAAGATCAGGCGCGGATAAACGCCAGCAGATCGGCGTTGATGGTATCGGCGTGAGAGGTGTGCATCCCGTGCGGGAAGCCAGGATAAATGATTAGCTGGCTGTTCGGCAGCAGTTTGTCCTGCAGAATGGCTGCATTTTTATAGGGAACCACCTGGTCGTCATCCCCCTGCATCACCAGCACCGGCAAGGTGATCGACTTAAGGTCTTCCGTCTGGTCAGTCTCTGAAAACGCCTTGATACCTTCATAATGGGCCTTGGCGCTGCCGATCATTCCCTGTCGCCACCAGTTCTGGATCGTCCCCTGCGACACTTCTGCCCCGTCACGATTGAAGCCATAGAACGGGCCAGAGGCGACGTCGAGATAGAACTGGGCGCGGTTCGCCGCCAGCGCTTTGCGGAAACCATCAAACACCTCGATCGGCGTACCGCCCGGATTCTGCTCGGTTTTCACCATCAGCGGCGGGACGGCGCTAATTAACACCGCTTTCGCCACCCGCCCCTGCGGCTGGCCGTAGCGGGCGACGTAGCGGGCAACCTGGCCGCCGCCAGTGGAGTGCCCGACGTGGACCGCATTGTGCAGATCCAGATGTTCCACCACCGCCGAAACGTCCGCCGCGTAATGGTCCATATCGTGCCCCTCGCTAACCTGATCGGAGCGGCCATGACCCCGACGGTCGATAGCGATGACCCGAAAACCTTCGGCAAGGAAAAACAACATCTGGTTATCCCAGTCGTCGGCGCTCAGGGGCCAGCCGTGATGAAAGACAATCGGCTGAGCTTCCTTTGGACCCCAGTCTTTGAAGTAAATGTTGACGCCGTCTTGGGTGGTGACAAATGCCATGTTACAGACTCCTCTTTCAGGATAACCAGCCTGCAGGCCCGTGCCTGGGCTGAACGCCGACGGCGGCCGGCAGGAGTGCCGACCGCACAGGAATGTGATGCCTGTAACAGTGTAGAAGAAATTTGTCACCACGCCGGGTGACTTACCCCGTCTCGCTTCATTTGCCGCCGGACTCCGTTACGCCGCACTCTCCTGCTGCCTGATACGCACGATCAGCGCGCCGAGCAGCGACAGGTCCAGCAGCACGGCGAAGGCGAAGCACACGCCGCTGCGCCCGGCCCCGGCGGTATGTTGGGCCAACAGCGTCGCCGCGATGACAACGACCACGCTCAGCAGCGTTGCGCCATCGACTCTGGGCCCACACTGCGCCGACCGTCCCGCCGCAATCCGCCAGGCGACAGCCGCCCCCGCCCCGCCGCACGCCACGCCCGGCAGCATGGCGGACCAGTCCTGCCCGCCATACCAGGCCACCAGCGCCAGCAGCCAGCCGGCCGCCGACAGCAGAAAGGCCCAGCGCGTCGCCGCCAGGGGCGAGCGATAGAGCCAGGACTGCCCACGTGTGGATCCCCACCCGGCACCGAAGGCGGCGCTCAGTGCCGTCAGCAGACTCAGCATGCCGGTCACGCCGATAACGGGAACCATGTTTAACAGCAAGACTCCGGCGGCAAAAGCCACGCTCAGGGCGATGGCGCGGCCACGCGGCTCGATAATCCCCGCCGCGTCCGCGGCGGTGTAGCGGCTTACAACGTGCATAATTGACTCCTGACAGGCGAAGCAGCATGAATTTAATTCATGCCACTGTCTTTACATGCCCGTAGCCTAGCGCCACTATATTGCCTTACACAAACGCATAGTTTTCAGCCATAGATGAGAAAAACTCAGCCATGAGAACACCCCGTCTACCGCCGCTGGGGGCGCTGCGCGCCTTTCATGCCGTCGCCCGCCACCGCAGTTTTAAACAGGCCGCCGGGGCGCTCGGCGTCAGCGCGACGGCGGTCAGCCATCAGATTAAACTGCTGGAGTCGGTGCTGGAGTGCCGGGTGTGCGAACGCAGCGCACAGGGGGTCAGTCTGACTGCCGATGGCGAGATCCTCTACGCCGCCACGCAGCGCGCTTTTAGCGCCCTGGAACAGGCCGTCGTCCAGATCGCTCATGCTCGCCAGCCACCATCCTTAACCGTCACCACCACCTCCAATTTTCTCACCCACTGGCTGGTGCCACGGCTGGCGGACTTTACCGCTCGCTTTCCGGCTATCGACCTGCGTCTGCACACCAGCGTCGAACGGGTGGATCTACAGTTGGGTACCGTGGACGCCGCGATTCGCTATCGTGAAACGCCGGAACCAGACCTGTGCTGTACGCTGCTGTATGAGGATCGTTTTATCGTGGTCGCCAGCCCGTCCCTGGGCCTCGCCCGGCCTGAAGATCTGCAGCGGGTGACGCTGTTTCACGTCGCCAACCGCCGCGTGCCGGCCGACTCGCCAAACTGGGAGAACTGGCGCCGCCGCTATGGGCCGTCGACGCTGAATATTGATGCGGGGTTAACCTTTAGCGATGAGACCCATGCCCTGCAGGCGGCGGTGGCCGGCCAGGGGGTGGTGATCGCCAGCGAACTGCTGGCACGGGATCTGCTGCAGCGCGGGGTATTGTCCGCGCCGTTTTCCTGCGCATTACCGGGCGCCTGCTACTACCTGGTCACCACCGAGTCAGTGGCGCAGCGCGCGGATATTATCGATCTACGGGAGTGGCTGGTCGGCCAGATGGCATTAGGTGACGGTCGCCATCCGGCGGAAGAGTAGCGGGCTTACCAGCCGCAAACGTTGGTCTCTTCATCGGACTCGTAGCCGCGAACGATATTGATCAGATCCTTCACCGTATCAGCGGCGGTGAGCGGGTCGCGCAGCGCCGCCAGCGAGGAAAAGGTTTTATCAACCGAGACGCCGTTATTATTATTGGTGACGGTTAACACCCACTCCTCTTCTTCATTGCCAGCTGGCAGGTCATCCAGCAGACTATTTACCGCCTCCACCGCGTGCTGCGGAATATAAAGCGCCATCGGTTTGAGATATATTTTTTCGCGTTTTTCCTGACGCTGGCCATTCTCAACTGCCAAGGCATAGCCTTTATTTTCGCTGTTCATCTCTTGTTATCCCTCGATGAGAATTTTCGGATCGACGTAAAAGTCGACATTAAAAACCGTGTCCTCGCTGAGCGCCTCAATACAGTGCCATTTCTCCGGCGGAAAAACGCCAAACTGCCCGGCTTCAATGGTCAGCGTTTCAACAGGCTCGGGGCTGGTTTCATCAGCATAGCCGAGATAGCGGATCGCCCCCTGCATCACCGAGAGACGAGGATAGACGCCCTGCCGGGTGCCGGCATCCAGATGGCGACGCCAGATAGAGGCCGGGGCGGTCTCCCTGGTCCACAGCGGCGTGCTGCGGGTGTGAACGTAATGGGTGGGAATAATGATTCGCTGCATGATGGTGCCTCACTTTACCGTCTCAAATGCGACGTTCAGAAATAGCCTATATGATGCATATCATATACCCCTTTTAAACGATAAGGATATTATTTTGTTGCTGCTTTTACCGTCTACTCCTTTTTATACCTCTCAGGGATTAGCGACGCGGTAAAATAAAAAAGGCGATTTCAGGATCCTGAAATCGCCCGGAGAATAAAAGTAAACGCGTTAAAAATTTGTTAGCGCAGCGGACTCGGCTTGCCGATTAAATACCCCTGGACCAGGTCGCACCCCAGCGCCTGCAGCGAGGTCAACTGCTCTTCGGTTTCCACGCCTTCCGCCACAATACGCATATGCAGACTCTTCCCCATACTGATAATCAGGCGAACGATATCCAAATCGTCTTTTTGCTCCGGAATATTGATAACAAACGAGCGGTCAATTTTGATTTTATCGAACGGGAAGTAGCTTAAACGGGACAGGGAAGAATAGCCGGTACCAAAGTCATCAATGGAAATCTGAATGCCCTGCTCGCGCAGCTGGCTGAGAATTTCCAGCGAACGGGTATTCTCATTGAACACATCCGACTCGGTGATCTCCAGATCCAGACGTCGCGGATCGAGGCCGGTCTGCTGCAGCACGCCGATAATGGTATCGGTCAACGACGTGTTCATCAGTTGAATCGGCGAAACGTTGACCGAGACTTTTAGCGGCGTCGCCCAACTGGCCGCTTCGGCGCAGGCGGTTTTCAGCACCCACTCGCCGAGGGTATTGATCAGGCCGATTTTCTCCGCGACGGGAATAAACACCGTCGGCGGCACAGCGCCGCGCACGGGATGGAACCAGCGAACCAGCGCTTCATAGCCGTAGATTTCACGCGTGACGGTATCGGCGATCGGCTGGTAGTAGACTTTAAATTCGTCATGGGCCAGCGCCTGCAGCAGGTCATCTTCGAACGATTTATTCTCCTGCAGGCGCTGCAGCATGCCCGGCCGGAAAATTTGCACATGACCGCTGCCCTCTTTTTTCGCCTCGTACAGCGCAAGGTCAGCACACTTGTACAGATAATCGGTCCGGCTTTCGCCGTCAGAGATAACGATCCCGATGCAGGCGTCGATATTAATCTGCGCATCGTAGATCTGATAGGGCTGGCTGATCTTCTCCCGGATAACATTGGCGCGCTCAAGGGCCATCTCTTCAGTCAGATCGTAAGAGAGCATCGCGAACTCATCGCCGCCAAGGCGATACAGCGTCTCGGAGGTTTTACGGAAAAAAGAGAGACGACTGGCCAGATCCTGCAGCAGCTTATCGCCAGCATCATGGCCGAGGGTATCGTTCACATCCTTAAAGCTGTCGAGGTCGAACAGCATCACCACCGCGCACCCCTGATAGGGGCGCACCTGGTTGACAATCTCCTGCAACCGCTGCCAGAAAGAGAGACGATTCGGCATACCGGTCAGCGAATCATGGTAGGCATCGTACTGCAGTCGGCGGTTCTGTACCTGCAACTTCTCTTTCGAGGCCTGCAGATCGTTGGCCAGCGTCTTCATGCGCACATGGGCGCGACGCAGGTTATTATTCTGCCGGAGCATCAACAGGCCGAGGGTAATACACATGGCGATCAGCAGAATGGAGATCACCGAGTAGATATAATAAAGATGCTGGATTTTATCATGCGTGATATTAACGATATTAATATCTTGCGTCAGGGTGGCGGCGGCCATTGAGGTCAGGGGGCCATCCAGTTCACTCAACACCGGCAGGATCTGTTTGACCTGCTCCGGCGTCATGGTATCAACTTGTTTATCAAGCAGATGAAGATTACGAATCAGCGTCGCGACCACCGCCTTCCGCTGTTCGCTTTTATTAATAAATTTACCCAGATCGCCCTGCTGCAGGAGTTCGATCTGGCTCATCATGATCTCCAGGCGCAGGCGCACCTCATCGTGGTCCGCCCCTTCGGCCCCGATCGCCATTCCCGCCAGACGAGACTCCAGTCGCATATATTCCGACACCATCTGCGACATTGACCACGAGTCTGTATAGCGGGTAAATTTTTGCAACTCACTTTGTCGCTCATGCACCAGATAGGTAATATATCCGGTAACAATAAATAACGACAAAATAATAGCCGTGAGTATTCGATTCAAGATCCAACCCTTACTCTATAATAATCTTAGAAACTTGCCAGGCCGATCGGGAATAATAGATCTGGTTTTGTAATTCAGTGCTGCTGTCGTAAGGGTAGACGATAAATAATGGACCTTTATCACGAACGCGCATATATTCGCCGTTCATTTTTAAGGCCATAATGACCGGGAATTTATAAAAATCATCAATCGGGATAATGGTGGTGTAGTCGTTAAGCGCCAGCACGCGCGCGGATTTGCCCTTAGCGCCGACTAAATCCATGAGTTTATTAAGGGGAATGCCATCGAAACGAACCTTACCGGTGTACCAGGGGGTGGTGGTTTCCACCGTTTTCATCCCCAGTTTTTCCAGCGCCGCGAGGTCAAAAACGGCTTTGTCACCGACGTTCGTATTCCCGATTTTTCCGGAAATGGTCAGTACAGGTTTTCCTGTCGGCGCAGGCAGTTTTTCAGCGTAAGCGGAAGGCAACATGACAGAACAAAATAACACTGCAAGAAGTAGACGCATTTAACTCACCATTCCAGAGAAGGAGACATGTTAAGTGTAAACCATTTACGTCAATTCTTAAAAGGTGTCCCTCTTTGTTATCCGTTGATTTAATTAAAAGTATAAGCTGGCTGGCAAATTGCCAGATTGTTTAGTACAGGGTGTGATTTAGCCCGCCTTTCCCGTCGCTTCTTTTTTGCGCCATCTCCCCGCTTAGCAGGCAAACTACTTTCCTCCACGGCCGCTGCGCGGTAGTCTCAACGCTGACGCAACAGTAAAAGCGTCTCATTCCAATAACGACAAATTATGTGACAGACAGGACAGGGTATGGATTCAACAATAAGCGTGCAGCCCGCCGAGGCGCCAGATTCACTGCTTCGCGCCCGGCGGGCGGCATGGGGCAGTTTTGCCGGCGCGGTGGTCGACTGGTACGATTTTCTTCTCTATGGCATTACCGCCGCGCTGGTCTTTAACCGCGAGTTTTTCCCGCAGATCGGCCCGGCGATGGGGACGCTTGCCGCCTTTGCCACCTTCGGCGTCGGGTTTCTCTTTCGCCCGCTCGGCGGGATTATCTTTGGCCACTTCGGCGACCGCCTCGGGCGCAAACGGATGCTGATGATGACCGTCTGGATGATGGGTATCGCCACCGCCTGCATCGGCCTGCTCCCCTCGTTCAGCCAGATCGGCTGGTGGGCGCCGGCGCTGCTGGTGTTCCTGCGGGCCGTTCAGGGGTTTGCCGTCGGCGGGGAATGGGGCGGCGCGGCGCTGCTCTCGGTGGAGAACGCCCCGCAGGGGAAAAAAGCCTTTTACAGCAGCGGGGTGCAGGTAGGCTACGGCGTCGGCCTGCTGCTCTCCACCGGACTGGTATCGCTGATCAGCAGCCTGACCACCGACGAGCAGTTCCTCAACTGGGGCTGGCGCTTACCGTTCCTGTTCAGCGTGGTGCTGGTCCTTATTGCGCTGTGGATCCGTAACGGCATGGCGGAATCGCAGGAATTTGAAGCGCAGCAGAGCCAGGCCAACCTTCAGCCGGAGAAAAAGCGACTACCGGTGGTGGAAGCCCTGCTTCGCCATCCGGGAGCGTTTTTACTGATTATCGCCCTGCGGCTGTGCGAACTGCTGACGATGTATATCGTCACCGCCTTCGCCCTCAACTATTCCACGCAAAACCTCGGCCTGTCGCGCGAGCTGTTTCTCAACATCGGCCTGCTGGTGGGCGGACTCAGTTGCCTGACTATCCCCTGCTTCGCCTGGCTGGCAGACCGCTTTGGTCGACGACGGATCTATATCACCGGCGCGCTGATCGGCACGCTGAGCGGTTTTCCGTTCTTTATGGCGCTGGAGAGTCAGTCTGTTTTCTGGATCCTGTTCTTCGCCCTGATGCTGGCCAATATCGCCCATGATATGGTGGTCTGCGTCCAGCAGCCGATGTTTACCGAGCTGTTCGGCGCCAGCTATCGCTATAGCGGCGCCGGCGTCGGCTACCAGGTGGCGAGCGTGGTCGGCGGCGGTTTTACGCCGTTTATCGCCGCGGCGCTGGTCACCTTCTCCGGCGGTTCATGGCACAGCGTGGCCCTCTATCTGACCGCGGGATGCCTGCTGTCGGCGCTCACCGCCCTGCTGATGAAAAAACAGACCGTCCACTGACCCACCAGCGGAGGGCGTGACCCGCGCCCTCCGGTAAGGAGAATGCATGTCTCTGTTATCGCTGGCCGACTGCTGGCCTCGCCGTTTTACCCCCTCCTCGCTGGCGCTGCAGTTTTACGAGGACCCCACCCAGGCGGAACAGCCGCTGTTTGCCAAAGCCAGCGCCGGGGAGGCCGTCGCCCAGCTCTGGCAGGCGCCGCAGGGATTTGTGGTGCCCGGGAGCTATCGTCAGTTTGCGGATCTGCCGGCAGTCAGCGCGCATTTTGCCGCGCGCGGCTGGCCGGTATGGCTTCGCCGCTCCGGGGGCGGTCTGGTGCCTCAGGGGCCGGGCATTATCAACCTTAGCCTCGCCTGGCCGGTGCAGCAGTCGCTCGGCGAGGCCGCCGAACCCATCTATCACTCGCTGTGCGCGGTGCTGCAGCGCACCCTCGCGCGCTTCGGCGTTGCCAGCCACGCCCGGGCGGTAAACGGTTCCTTTTGCGATGGCCGGTATAACCTCGCCTGCGGGGAGGGCGAGGCGGCGCGCAAGATTGTCGGTACCGCCCAGTACTGGCGGCCGCTGGCGGCAGGCCGCGGCCATGTGGTGCTGGCCCATGCGGTGATCCTTATTGACGCTGATCTTACCGCGGCGCATCAGGCGGCGAACGCCTTCGAAGCGCAGCTCGGCAGCGAGCGGGTCTATTGCGCCGACAAAACCGTCACCCTCGCGCAGCGGCTTCCCGGCGAGCGCCATCTGCTGCCCCGCTTTAGCGAGGCGCTGGCGCAGGAACTGGACGCGGCTCGCTGAAGGTCGCTTTCAGGTAGCGGCTGAAGGTTTCCACCGCGCGCGACACGCGCGGGGTATAGGGCCGGATGACGTACAGCTTATCGGCAAACACCTCCACCGGCTGCCACGCCGGGAGCAGCTCCTGCACCAGCCCGCGGCCAATGGCCTCCCGGGCGCTGAAATCCGGCAGCAGCGCCACCCCAAGCCCCGCCAGCACGGCATCACGTAGCGACTCGCTGTTATTCGTGGCGAAGGGCCCCTGCACGTTGATGGTCACCCGTTCATCGGGCGTCTGGCGGGAGGCGAACGTCCACTGCGGGCGCTGTGGCCCACGGGGATAGGTCAGGCACTGGTGGTGGCGCAGATCGTCGGGGGTCTCCGGGCGGCCATGGCGGCGAATATAGTCGGCGGACGCGACGATCAGCGTCGCGGTGTGACACAGCGGCCAGGCAACGTGGGTGTCCGGGAGCGCCTCGCGCCGACAGTGGCGGATGGCAAGATCGAACCCTTCGCTGGCCAGAGAGACCAGCCGGTCGGTCACCTCAAGCTGCAAATGCAGCTGGGGATGCTGATGTAAAAACGGCGCGATCGCCGGGACCAGCTGCTGGCGGGAAAAGGCCACCGGCGCGGTCAGGCGCAGCGTTCCCCGCAGCGGCCCGCCCTCATCGCAGGCGCCGGTGAAAATATCCCGCAACTGACCAAACGGCTCGTTGAGCTCCGCCACCAGCCGCAGCCCGTCGTCGCTGAGGCTCACGCTGCGGGTAGTGCGATGGACCAGGGTTTTGCCGGTCACCCGCTCCAGCTCGCTGATTTTCTGGCTGATAGCCGACTTACTGATCCCCAGCTTTTCCGCGGCCCGGGTATAGCTTTTTTGCTCTTCCAGCACCGTCAGCCAGTACAGATGAGCCCAGTAACTCTCCGGACGACTCTCGCTCATGTGATTGTTCACCAGTAAAAACAATGTATTCAACTATAGCGGTTTTTGCCCGCGACGGCATCGGCTAGCATCCTGTTCAGCCCGTCATTATTCCCTAACGATAAGGAACACCTGCATGCCATTACTGACATTTGACCTGATTGAAGGCCGTACGGAACAGGAGATCAGAACCCTGCTGGATGCCGCCCATCGCGCCGTGCTGCGTGCCTTCGAGGTACCGGAACGCGACCGCTACCAGATTGTTCACGAAAACAAAGCCCACCATATGGTGATTGACGATACCGGCCTCGGACTGACCCGCTCGCGGGATCTGGTGGTGGTGCGGGTCTATACCAGCCCGCGCAGCGAGGCGCAGAAGCAACGCTTCTTCGCCCTGTTGCAGGAGGAGCTGGCGGAGCACTGCGGCCTGAGCGGCGATGATGTGATGGTGTCGATTATCAGTAATCAGAAAGGTGACTGGAGCTTTGGCCGCGGGGTCGCGCAGTATCTTACCGGCGATCTGTAACCCGCAGCCCGAAGCGCGCCCTTAGCGGCGGGCAGCCGTCGCGATGCGCTGGCGCGCCTGCTGCTCGATATTCTCCAGCAGTTCCTGGACATCGTCTTCATCAATGTCGAGGAACTGGCCTTCCAGCAGCGCGGCGTGAATATCCTCCCGGGTGACCGAGATGCCCATTGGCACCGCCCGGGGCTTGACCTCCTCCGCCGCCAGCGGATGCGGATAGCGGCGGCCAACCAGGTTATTAAACACGATGGCCAGCAGCGCCAGCATCAGCGAGTTGAGCAGCACCGGCGTCAGTACAAAGTGATAGCCTTCGCTGTGCACCCCGGCGCCGCCGAGGATCGCCGTCAGGGCCACCGCGCCGCCGGGGGGATGCAGACAGCGCAGAAAATACATCCCGGCGATCGCCAGCGCGGCCGCCAGCCCGCAGGCCAGCGCCGGGTCGGGAACCAGCATGCCCACCGTGACGCCGATCAGCGCCGACAGCACATTACCGCCGACAATCGACCACGGCTGCGCCAGCGGGCTGCTCGGCACGCCAAATAACAGCACCGCCGACGCGCCCATGGGGGCAATAAACCACAAATTGACTTCGCCGAGCAGCCAGTGGCTGAACATGCTGGTCACCGCCAGCCCGGTGCCGGCGCCAATGGATCCCAGCACGATATGCCGGCGGGCCACCGGTAGCGCGTGCGGCTTCAGGCGCCCAAGGAAAATCCGCAGCCGTGAAAACAGCCCCGCAGAAATGACACTCAACATCGCTTTATCGCTTAGGTCATAGGAATTACTTATATTTTATTTTCTTTTTTTAACCTTACATTAACAACCATGTATTTCACAGGGGGATAGCGTAGGCAATATCGTCCAGAGGGCACAGGGCTGTGAATTCTCGCGTGGGCTGATAGAATCCCTTTTCTGTCAGGGGGATACCCCTTTTGCGAACTGAAGGTCATAACCCAGTGAATAATAAAATCTCTTTAGCGAAAGAAGTGGCATGGGCCAGTCAGAATATGCCGCGTACCCTGCGTCAGGTCGCCGCCCTGCCCGACCTCAGCGGCGTGCGCCTGGCCTGCTGTATGCACCTCGACATGAAAATGATCCCGCTGGTGCAGGGGATCCTCGACAAGGGCGCTCAGGTCTTTTTAACCACCTGTAACCCCACCACCGTGCAGGACGACGTGGTGGCCTGGCTGGTGGAGCGCGGCGCCGAGGCCTGCGCGTGGCGCAATATGAGCGACGCCGACTGGCAACAGTCATGGGAAAAAGCGATTGCCTGGCAGCCCACTCACCTGTGCGAGATGGGCGCCGATATCACCACCCTGCTCCACCAGCGCGGCGAGTTCGGTAACATCGTGGCGGGTCTGGAAGCCACTGGCTCGGGCGTCAATCGGCTGGGCGATATTCAGCCAGGCTATCCGATCTTTAACTGGGACGATCTGCCGGTCAAAGAGGGGCTGCACAACCGCCATATGGTCGGTCTCACCGCCTGGCACACCTTCTTCCAGACCACTCATCTCACCCTGCATGAGAAAAAAGTGCTGGTGATCGGCTACGGCCTGGTCGGCCAGGGCGTCGCGGCGGCGGCAAAAGCCTTTGGCGGTCAGGTGATGGTGGCGGAGATCGATCCTGCCCGTCGTCTGCAGGCGGCCTACGACGGCTGGCACGTGGTGGATCTGCAGGAGGCTATCGCCTCGGCGGACGTGGTGGCCACGGCGACAGGCGGGAAAAACGTGGTTAATCGCCAGGCGCTGGAGCGCGCGAAAGCGGGAGTCTTTATCCTTAACGTCGGCCACGTGGCGGAAGAGATCGACGGCGAGTACCTGCGCCAGTACCCTCAGGAAGAGGTGATGCCGTATATCAACGCCTACCGCATGGCCGACAAAACCATCTATCTGCTGGCCAATGGTTCGATGCTCAACCTGACCGCGGGCTTCGGCGACAGCCTGAACGCTTTTGACGTCACCCTGGCGGTGATGGCCAGCGGCATCCGCCATATTGTCACCGACGGCATGCGCGCCCCGGCGCAGGTTTACCTCCTGCCCCAGGCGATCTGGCAGCAGGCGCTGTAAACGCAGCGCATCGTCCCCCCATCGTGGAGACGATGCGCTCTACCATCAGGACGACGGCGCGGTATTGGGCAGCACAATGTTGCTCTGCGCCAGCGTTCCCATCTGGTTGTACATCACGCTGGCGGCCTCCAGCAGGTGCATGGCCAGCGCGGCGCCGCTGCCCTCTCCCAGGCGCATGTCCATATCGAGATAGGGCCGCAGACCCAGCGCGTCCAGGGCGATCTGCGCCCCTTTCTCCGCCGACAAGTGCGAAGGGACAAGATAAGGATGCGCCGTCGGGGCCATGCGACACGCCGCCAGGGCAGAGGCATAGGAGAGGAAGCCATCCAGCACCACCGGCAGGCCACAGGAGGCCGCCCCGAGGATCACCCCGGTCATGCCCACCAGATCGTAACCGCCCACCTTCGCCAGGACATCCAGCCCCTCTTCCGGGTTCGGCTGGTTAAGGGCTATCGCCTGGCGCACCACCGCCACCTTATGGCCCCGCTGCGCCAGCGGCAGATTGGCCCCACAGCCCACCACGGCGTCAGGATCGCTGCCCGTCAGGACACTGATCACGGCTGCGGCCGGGGTGGTATTGGCCATTCCCAGTTCGCCGACGCCAAAAACTTTCACCCCGTCGGCGGCGAGCTGGCGGGTGAGATGCATGCTGGCCAGCAGCACCGTCTCCGCCTGCTGGCGACTCATCGCCGCCGTCCGGGCGATATTCCCGCTACCGCGGGCCACCTTGAGGTTAATCAGGCCCGGCAGCGGGTCGGCATCGATGCCGACATCCACCACCTGCACCCTGGCCCCGGCCTGCGCCGCCAGCACGCA
Organism: Klebsiella sp. GL120222-02; assembly: GCF_003097195.1. NCBI lineage: Bacteria > Pseudomonadati > Pseudomonadota > Gammaproteobacteria > Enterobacterales > Enterobacteriaceae > Klebsiella > Klebsiella sp. GL120222-02. The sequence continues at coordinate 54,876 of NZ_QEQO01000007.1, read as the reverse complement.
GACGCCGGTGTTGCCCCGCACCATATTGCCGGCATGAATGGCCGTCACCACCTGCGGCGAAGGCGTCACGCCTTCATGCCAGACGCCATGGTCGGCGCACATGACCACTATCGCCTTCTCCGCCAGCGCCAGCTGCCCCTGCAGCCCCGGCAGACCAGCCAGTTGCACGGCCAGGGTCTCCAGACGGCCAAGGCTACCGGGCGGCTTTAACAGGCCATCAATATGCTGCTGAGCGCGCGCCATGCCCGCCACATCGGGCTGCGGAATGGCAGCCAGTAACGCAGAAAGTGTTTCCATTCTGTTCCTCACCGTTGGCGCCAGGCCTTACAGCAGCGCCAGTAAAAAGAGTAATTCACCCAGCTCAATCGCCGCCCCGAGAGTATCCCCGGTCTGCCCGCCGAGGGTTCGCTTCAGCGCCCATCCCAGACCCCAGATCAGCACCAGGGTGATCAGCGCGGCGCGCAGGCCCTGCAGCCCCAGCAGGACGGTGGCCAGCGCTACCCCCATCGCCATCGTCACCAGCGTCTGCTGCAGGCTAACTTTGCCAATAAACAGATTGCCCAGCCCCTTTTCCCGCGCGTAGCGATGACGATACATCAGCAGCACCGCCATTCCGCGACCGACGGCGCAGGCCGCCGCCAGCGCGGCGATGGGGTGGGTATCGCGCAGCAGCAGCTCGCCGACCACCAGCACTTTCGCCACCAGCACGAAGATCAGCGCCAGCCCGCCGTGGGTGCCCAGCCGGCTGTCGCGCATGATCTCCAGCATCCGATCGCGGGTGCGGGCGGAGAAGATGCCGTCGCAGGTATCAGCCAGCCCGTCAAGGTGAAATCCGCCGGTGAGCAGCGCCAGCGCCAGCACGCCGAACAGCGCCGCCAGCGGGACGCCGCACCACGGCTGCAGGAGGAGCGCCACTGCGCCGGCGATGGCGCCGAGCAGTAAACCGACCAGCGGAAAGGTGACGATACTGCGCTGGTACTGTTCGATCTCCAGGCCCTGAGATAACCGCGCCGGGACCGGCAGGCGGCTGATAAACGAGAGTGCAGCAAAGAATGACTTAATCACGTGAGGTTGACTCCTGTCGGCGAAAGCAGCGGAAGAGTTCGGTCGCGCCCGGTCAGCACCTGAGTTTGTCTTCTGGCGAATCGATCGTCGGAGAGGTGAGAGGTGTTGAGATATCGCTCTGACGCCGCTGCGTCAGATGCCCGGCCAGGATGAGAGAAACCTTTCCGATATCAATACGTTTTCGCGGGGCAGTATAGCAAAGAGTCGGTGAGGAGAGTCAGTTGCCGGGACAAAGTTTTGCAGAAAAAGAGACGAATGGGGAGGTAGAGCAGAACAGCCCGGCGACGTCGATCGCCGCCGGACCGGCAGGGATTAGCCTTCAACTTTGGCTTCGCCCATCACTTTCAGTTTTTTGGAGATGTCGCGGCGCTCTTTGGACAGCTCGGCATTTTTGATGATGTAATCATCAACGCGATCTTCGTAATCGCTCTTCATGCTGGCGATGATGCCCTGGATAGCTTCCACGCTCATGCCCGGTTTGATGTAGTCGCTGAGGTTGTCCAGCAGCAGAACACGCTTCTGGTTATCACGGATCTTTTTCTCAACGTCCTGAATTTCACGCTGCAGTTTGTTCTTACGACGGTACAGACGAACAAACTCCAGTACGTCCTGGAAAGAAGGCTTAGTTGTTTCCATTTTTACACCCCTAATAATTGAGATTCGGATTCGTAAAGCGACTGCGTTATAGGGCTAACATAACTGCTAGCAGTCGCTGATGACAATGTTTTTTCCTTTGCGTTTATCATAACCCTAAACGCTGCTGAATCGAAACAACCCATGCAGTTACCCGGTGCATCTGGTGCTTATTTGCGCAACGCGCGGCAGATCAGATGCGACAGCAGCTCCAGCTGGCGCGCCAGTTCAATCGAGAGCCAAACATAGCCATGAATTGGGGTTTCCGCCAGGCTGTCGTCCCCCTGCTCTTTCATCAGCTGGCGCAGTTCGAGGACAATTTCATTCAGCTTTTCATTGTTGGCGCGCACAGGCTGAGGGTTCCCTTCATACAAGGCGTGGGCGATGGCCAACAGCGTCTGCTGGGTCATCTGCTGCGTCTCCCGCAGGGTGTGCGCATTGAGCATCACAAAATGACCCGGACGGGTGGCCCACCAGGCGTTGATCTGCAGCTCCAGCATGCAGACGAGGTTGCGGCTGACGGTCTGGATAGCCTCGAAGATCGCCTTCTGGATGTGCGTCTCTTTGCTGGCGGGGGTGATCAGCCCGCGCATTTTGACGACGTCGTTCAGCGCCTGTTGGAGATGCTTTTCCAGCCGCGGCCGATCCACCAGATTTGGCGAGAAGCCGGCCTGGTAGAGGCGGTTAAAGTTGGTGACATAGCTGGCCATCTGGATGCGCCAGTGGATGAACGCCCGCTGCGGCCAGATACCGGTAAACAGCATCGCCAGCAGCGAGCCGAAGATCACGTCGCCGCTTCGCCACAGCGCGGTATGCATATCGCCGGGCGGCGCCCCGACCACCACCGACAGGGTAATGCCGATCAGCAGTGCCTGATAGGGTTTCTTGCCCAGCGCCAGCCAGCCGCAGAGGAACATCGCCGCCGCGCACCAGAGGACCATCAGCGGCAGGGAGATGAGCTCAAGCTTCAGCGCCACCAGCCCCAGCGCCGAGCCGAGGATCGTGCCGCCGATGCGCTGAAACGCCCGCGGCACGACGTTGCCCCAGAAGGAGATCGGACCCATCACCACCACCAGGGTGATGAGAGGCCAGGTCCCCTCAGGCACGTTCAGCAGCCGCACCAGCAAAAAAGTGAGCACAAAGGCCAGCGCAATCCGCACGCCATGCACCACCCGATAATGGCGATACAAGCGGATCTCAAATGGCTTGAGTGATTTATCAGCGCGCACAACCCTCTCCGGCAAAACGAAAAGGCCAATTGTAACTGCTTTTTCGCCCGGAGCGTGCCGGGAATGTAAAAATCCTTGTCCGGAACAGGGGTAAACCGCTACGACGCTACGCGCTCAACGGGGACATACATGTCGATATCCCAGTAGCCGTCGTGGTTGCCGTCGTTGAGATAGATCTCAAAACAGGGCCTGGGGGCCACGCGATACGTTGTGCTCTGCAGCAGGCTGTCGAAAAACTGCATCCACGGGGTGGCAAAATCGTAATCCACCACCCGCGCGCGGGCGCAGGCGTAATCCCCGCCGGCAACCGCCGCCAGTATCACCCCTTCGCTGTTGGCGGGAATGACGTAATCCTCGTCAACGGCGACCACGGTGGCGCAGCGCAGTTTTTCCGCCGGCACTTCCTCCGGGTTATCGTAGTAGACGGCAAGCCATTCACGGGCGGGCACCTGATGGTTCTCAACCCACATCATCAGTTGCTCAAACCCCTGCTTGACCGTTTGATCCCAGGGCCCGACCAGATGGAAACCGGCAATGGTTTTCTTGCCGAGGGTGGTGATACTGTAGTTCATCTTGCCTCCTTTGGGGATAAATGACTGTATGAATATACAGTTAATTTAACAGGAGATCCCCCCTCAGTATGTGCGCGAATTCACAGAGTCGCCATCACACTGCTGAAAAAACAGGCGCCCCGCCAGCAGGAGCGACAGACGAAAAAAAACCGCCTGCAAAGAGGCGGTTATCATGGTTACAGCTCGTGGTGCAGGTAATCGCTCATTCGCGAGAACACCCCGCCTTTATTGATGCTTTCGAGGGTGACCAGCGGATAGTGCCCCACCACCTTGTCGCCGTCATACAGCGAAATCTCGCCGACCCGCTGGTTGGCGGCGATCGGCGCCTCCAGATCCTTCTTATCCAGCACATATTTCGCTTTAATCCGCGACACTTCCGCCTTAGGCAGCGCTAACCAGAAATCCTGATCGGTGCCGAGCTTAATCTGCTCTTTATCGCCGTACCAGATGCGTTCGGTGCCGACCTTCTGGCCCTTCTGCAGCACCTGCACGGTGTCGAAGTTCTGCTGCCCCCAGTGCAGTAGTTTAGCGGCCTGCTGCTCGCGGCCTTTCGGACTGTCCGCCCCCATCACCACGGCGATCAGCCGGCGCTGGCCATCCACCGCCGAGGCGATCAGGTTGAACCCGGCGCCCGAAGTGTGGCCCGTTTTCAGGCCATCGACGTTCATGGTTTTATCCCACAGCAGACCGTTACGGTTTTGCTGGGTGATCCCGTTCCACGTCAGGCTTTTCTGGCTGTACATGTGGTAGACGTCAGGTTCGCCATGAATAATCGCCCGCGACAGCACCGCCAGGTCATAGGCCGAACTGTGCTGGCCCGGGGCGTCGAGGCCGTGGACGGTTTCGAAATGGGTGTCCCGCAGGTGCAATTTTTCGACATACTGATTCATCAGGGCGACAAACTGCGGCTGGCCGCCGGCGACATAATCGGCCAGCGCGACGCAGGCGTCGTTACCCGAGTCGACAATCAGCCCACGGCTGAGGTCGCGGACGCTGACCCGATCCCCTGGTTTTAAGAACATCAGGGATGACCCGTCGAACACCGGGTTGCCCTTCGCCCAGGCGTCTTTACCCACGGTGACGATGTCGTCAAAGGTGATACGATGGCTGTCGATGGCGCGATCGACCACGTAGCCGGTCATCAGTTTGGTCAGACTGGCAGGATTGCGCTGCTGATGTTCGTTACCCGCGGTCAGGACCTGACCGGTGGTGTAATCCATCAGCACCCAGGAGCCAGCCTGAATAGCCGGTGGCGCGACCGTAGCAGGGAAGTCGACGGCAAATGCGCAGGAAACGCTCGAAGCGAGCAAAGATACAGCAATAAACAAACGGCCTTTCAACGGCATATCCTCTAGATTTACAGATCCGCCGTCCTTTTTACGGAACTTCGCGTTTCATATCAGGGTTTAATTGCAAGAAAATATGACACAGCAGAGGAAGTTGCTTGCCGTTACCCTTCTGATGACCGGGCAAATCGTTTACCATACCGGTCGCACGCCACCACGGATAATGAACAGACTATGCAAGATAGCGTCAACCAGCCCGGATTTTTATTCCACGATTATGAAACCTTCGGCACCAGCCCTTCCCTCGACCGGCCGGCGCAGTTCGCCGCCATCCGCACCGACGCGGAGCTGAACGTGATCGGCGAGCCCGAGGTGTTTTACTGCAAGCCCGCTGACGATTATCTGCCGCAGCCGCAGGCGGTGATGATCACCGGGATCACGCCGCAGGAAGCGCTGGCCAAAGGGGATAATGAGGCCGCGTTTGCCCGCCGCATCCACGATCTGTTCACGGTGCCGCAAACCTGCATCGTCGGCTATAACAACGTGCGCTTTGATGACGAAGTGACGCGGAATATCTTTTATCGCAACTTCTATGACCCTTATGCCTGGAGCTGGCAGCACGATAACTCGCGCTGGGATCTGCTCGACGTGATGCGCGCCTGCTATGCCCTGCGTCCGGAAGGGATCACCTGGCCGGAGAATGACGAGGGTTTGCCCAGCTTCCGGCTTGAACATCTGACCGTCGCCAACGGTATTGAACACCAGAACGCCCATGACGCGATGGCCGATGTGTACGCCACCATCGCCATGGCGAAGCTGGTGAAAACCCGGCAGCCGCGGCTGTTTGATTATCTCTACAGCCACCGCAATAAGCGCAAGCTGGCGACGCTCATCGACGTGCCGCAGATGAAACCGCTGGTGCATGTCTCCGGCATGTTTGGCGCCGCGCGCGGCAACACCAGCCTGGTGGCGCCCCTGGCCTGGCATCCGGAAAACCGCAATGCGGTGATTATGGTCGATCTGGCGGGCGATATGGCGCCGCTGCTGGAGCTCGACGCCGATGCCCTGCGCGAGCGGCTTTACACCCCGCGCGCCGAGCTTGGCGATCTGCCGGCGGCGCCGATCAAGCTGGTGCATCTCAATAAATGTCCGGTGCTGGCTCAGGCCAATACCCTGCGCCCGCTGGATGCCGACCGGCTGGGGATCTCCATTCAGCGCTGTCTGGAGAATGCCCAGCTGCTGCGGGCGAATCCGCAGGTGCGCGAGAAAGTGGTGGCGGTCTATGCCGAAGCCGAGCCGTTCGTGCCGTCCGAAAACGTCGACGCCCAGCTTTACAATGGGTTCTTTAGCGATGCCGACCGCGCGGCGATGAAAATCGTGCTGGAAACCGAACCGCGCAATCTGCCGGCGCTGGATATTACCTTCGCCGATAAGCGTATCGAACGCCTGCTGTTTAACTATCGGGCGCGCAACTTCCCCGGCACGCTCGATGAACATGAGCAGCAGCGCTGGTTAGAGCACCGTCGTCAGGTGTTTACGCCAGAGTTTTTGCAGGCCTATGCCGATGAGCTGCAGATGCTGTATCAACAGTATGCGGATGATAAAGAGAAGCTGGCGCAGCTGAAGGCGCTGTGGCAATACGCACAGGATATTGTCTGATTGGCTGACATTCCCGGGTTGCGGCTAACGCCTTACCCGGGCTACAAACGATGGCTGGACTCGTAGCCCGGGTAAGACGCCTCGCGTCGCACCCGGGAACGTTGCTTAGCTTTTCGCGCGGCTGGCGATGATTTCATCCGCCACATTACGCGGCGCTTCCGCGTAATGGTGGAACTCCATGCTGTAGGTTGCCCGTCCCTGCGACATCGAGCGCAGCGTGGTGGAATAACCAAACATCTCCGCCAGCGGCACGTCGGCGCGGATGATCTGGCTGCCGAAGCGCTCTTCCATCCCCTGCACCATCCCGCGACGGGAAGAGAGATCGCCCATAATATTCCCGGCGTACTCTTCCGGCGTCTCCACCTCGACGTGCATCACCGGCTCAAGGATCACCGGATCCGCTTTGCGCGCGCCTTCCCGGAAGCCAAAGATCGCCGCCATGCGGAACGCCATCTCCGAGGAGTCCACGTCGTGGTACGACCCGAAGGTCAGGGTCGCTTTCACGTCAACCACCGGATAACCCGCCAGCACGCCGGTGCCCATCGCTTCGCGCAGCCCTTTCTCCACGGAAGGGATGTACTCGCGTGGCACCACGCCGCCTTTGGTGGCGTCCTCGAAGACGAAACCGCTGCCCGGCTCCAGCGGCTCCAGGGTCAGCACGACGTGCCCGTACTGCCCTTTTCCGCCGGACTGGCGCACAAATTTGCCTTCCACGTCCGTCACTTTCTTGCGCAGGGTTTCGCGGTAGGTGACCTGCGGACGACCAATGTTGGCCTCGACGCCAAACTCGCGCTTCATCCGGTCGACAATGATCTCCAGATGCAGCTCGCCCATGCCGGAGATAATCGTCTGGCCAGACTCTTCATCGGTATGTAGACGGAACGACGGATCTTCCGCCGCCAGCCGCTGCAGCGCGATGCCCATTTTCTCCTGATCCGCTTTGGTCTTCGGCTCGATGGCCAGCGAAATCACCGGCTCCGGAAACTCCATCCGTTCGAGGGTAATGATCGCATCCGGATCGCACAGCGTATCACCGGTGGTCACATCCTTCAGACCGACGCAGGCCGCGATATCCCCGGCGTGCAGTTCGTCAACTTCATGGCGGTCGTTGGCCTGCATCAGCACGATACGCCCGATGCGCTCTTTCTTGCCCTTCACCGGGTTCCACACCGCATCGCCTTTCTTCAGCGTCCCGGAGTAGACGCGGATAAAGGTCAGCTGGCCGACGTAGGGGTCGGTCATCAGTTTAAACGCCAGCGCCGACAGCGGCTCATCGTCGCTCGGATGGCGTTCCGCCGGCTGGCCTTTCTCATCAACGCCTTGTATCGCCGGAATATCCAGCGGCGACGGCATCAGCTCCACCACCGCATCGAGCATGCGCTGCACGCCTTTGTTTTTAAAGGCGCTCCCGCAGAGCACCGCCTGGATTTCCCCCTTCACCGTGCGCTGGCGCAGACCGGCAACGATCTCCGCCTCGTCCAGCTCACCGGTTTCCAGGTATTTATCCATCAGCTCATCGCTGGCTTCCGCCGCCGCCGAGACCATTTTCTCCCGCCACTGCTGTGCCGTCGCCAGCAGATCGTCAGGGACAGGCCCATAGCTGAAGGTCATGCCCTGGGTGGCGTCATCCCACAGGATGGCGCGCATTTTCACCAGATCGACAACGCCGGTGAAATGCTCTTCGGCGCCAATGGGGATCACAATCGGCACCGGGTTGGCCTTCAGGCGGTCGATCATCATCTGCACCACGCGGAAGAAGTCCGCGCCGGGGCGGTCCATCTTGTTGACGAAGGCCAGCCGCGGAACGTGGTATTTATTTGCCTGGCGCCAGACGGTTTCCGACTGGGGCTGCACCCCACCGACGGAGTCATACACCATCACCGCGCCGTCGAGCACGCGCATGGAACGTTCCACCTCAATGGTGAAATCCACGTGCCCCGGGGTGTCGATGATATTGATCCGGTGCGGCTCGAAGCTGCGGTCCATACCCGGCCAGAAGCAGCTTACCGCCGCCGAGGTAATGGTGATCCCGCGCTCCTGCTCCTGGGCCATCCAGTCGGTGGTTGCCGCGCCATCGTGTACTTCACCCAGCTTATGGCTCATCCCGGTGTAAAACAGGATGCGCTCGGTGGTGGTGGTTTTACCGGCATCGATATGCGCGGAGATACCGATGTTGCGATAACGTTCGAGGGGGATGGGTCGGGGCATGATGCGTCCTTAGTCGTTTTGACTGTCAGTCTGCGGTCAGAATGATCCGCAGTTCATTTAACTGCCGCCTATCATAGTACAACTGTACGAGTATATTCGAACTATTTTTGCTATTATTACGATTGGTCAGGTTGCGGCGGCGCGCGTGGCATCAGAACCGGAGTTTGGGTATAGTAGCCGCCAGCCGCCGATATGGGCTGCGGCTGCCATGCGCCGCGCCACCGCCGACACAGGATTATTATGATCGCCAATCACCCCGAACGAGAACAAATTCGCCTGGAAAATGTCCTTTCCGCGCTCGGTAACCCACTGCGACTGGAGATCATCCGCACGCTGGCCGACGGCAGCGAGCTGAGCTGCAACGCTCTGCGCCAGGAAGAGGTGGCCAAGTCCACCATGACCCACCACTGGCGCGTCCTGCGCGACAGCGGTGTGATCTGGCAACGGCCTCAGGGACGGGAGAACATGATTTCGCTGCGCCGGGAAGATCTGGACGCCCGTTTTCCCGGCCTGCTGGATACGCTGCTGAACGTGATGCAGCAGCCGTGAATCGCTAACCGACAGCCTACTCCTCTCCCGCCAGCCGCTGATACTGCCTGAAACGGGCCCGGGCATCGTCCTCCGTTTGCCGGAACAGCGCGTCCGCCAGATCCGGCGTGGTTTTATGCAGCGCGGCATAGCGCACCTCGCCGAGCAAAAAGTCGCGGAAACTCTCTTCCGGCTCTTCGGAGTCCAGTATAAACGGCGTTTTGCCCTCGGCTTCCCGCTGCGGATGATAGCGCCACAGGTGCCAGTATCCCGCCTCCACCGCCCGCTTCGCCTCGCGCTGACTGCAGCGCATCCCGGCTTTCAGGCCGTGGTTGATACAGGCGGCATAGGCGATCACCAGCGACGGTCCCGGCCAGGCCTCGGCCTCGGCGATGGCCCGCAGGGTCTGATCTTTATCGGCGCCCATGGCGATCTGGGCAACGTAAACATTGCCGTAGCTCATCGCCATCATGCCGAGATCTTTTTTACGCGTGCGTTTCCCCTGAGCGGCAAATTTGGCGATCGCCGCCACCGGGGTCGATTTGGACGACTGGCCGCCGGTGTTGGAGTAGACCTCGGTATCAAACACCAGAATATTGACGTCTTCCCCACTGGCCAGCACATGATCGAGGCCGCCGAAGCCGATATCGTAGGCCCAGCCGTCGCCGCCGAAGATCCACTGCGAACGCCGGACGAAATAGTCGCGGTTCTGCCAGAGCTGCTCCAGCAGCGGGACGCCCTCTTTTTCCGCCGCCAGTAACGCACTGAGGCGGTCCGCGCGCTCGCGGGTCCCCTCCCCCTCATCCTGCTGCGCCAGCCACTGCCGCATCGCGGCGTGAAGCGCGTCGCTGACTGGCAGCGCCAGCGCGGCGGTCAGCTCCTCGGCGATCTGTTGGCGGATCGCCTGGCCGCCAAGCATCATGCCGAGACCGAACTCGGCGTTATCCTCAAACAGCGAGTTTGCCCAGGCCGGCCCGTGGCCGCGATGGTTGGTGGTATAGGGCATCGAAGGCGCGCTGGCGCCCCAGATCGAAGAGCAGCCGGTGGCGTTGGCGATCAGCATCCGGTCGCCAAACAGCTGGGTGATAAGCCGGGCATAGGGCGTTTCTCCGCAACCCGCGCAGGCGCCGGAAAACTCCAGCAGCGGCGTTTCGAACTGGCTGCCTTTGACCGTCGTTTTGCGAAACGGGTTATCTTTTGGCGCCAGTCCCAGGGCGTAATCCCAGACCGGAGCCATCGCACGCTGGCTGTCGAGGGAGACCATCTGCAGCGCCTTGCCGCGCGACGGGCAGCTCTCCACGCAGTTGCCGCAGCCTGAGCAGTCCAGCGGCGAGATGGCCAGATGATAGTGATAGTCTTTGGCCCCCTGGGCGGGTTTACTCAGCAGCCCGGCGGGAGCCGTGTCCTGCTCTTCAGCGCTCAGTAACGCCGGGCGGATCGCCGCATGCGGGCAGACAAAGGCGCACTGGTTACACTGGGTACAGCCGTCAGGCTGCCAGACCGGCACCTCCAGCGCGATGCCGCGCTTCTCCCAGGCGGCGGTGCCGGAGGGAAAGGTGCCGTCTTCCATCCCGGCGAAGGCGCTCACCGGCAACAGGTCGCCACGCTGGCGGTTCATGGGCTGCAGGATATCGCGGATGAAGTCCGGCATCAGGGCGCTCGCCTGCGGTGCCGGCGCCTCGAGGGTCGCCCAGTGGGCGGGTACCGTCACCCGGTGCAGCGCCGCCATCCCCAGCTCGATAGCCCGCTGGTTCATCTCAATGACGCTCGCCCCTTTGCTGCCATAGCTTTTCTCCACCGCCTGCTTGAGATAGTCCGCCGCCGTTTGCGGATCGATAATCGCCGTCAGCTTAAAGAACGCCGCCTGCATCAGCATGTTAAAGCGCCCGCCGAGGCCCAGCTCGCGGGCAATGTCCACCGCATTAAGGGTATAAAAGTCGATCTTTTCCTGCGCCAGATAGCGCCGGACGCTGACCGGCAGGTGCTGCTCCAGCTCTGCCTCGGACCAGCTGCAGTTGAGCAGAAAGGTGCCTCCCGGCTTCAGCCCCTCCAGCAGGTCGTAGCGGTCGACATAGGATTGCTGAGAGCAGGCGATAAAATCGGCCCGGTGGATCAGGTAGGGCGAGGTGATCGGCCGGTCGCCAAAGCGCAGGTGCGAAACGGTGATCCCCCCGGACTTTTTCGAGTCGTAGGAAAAGTAGGCCTGGGCGTAGAGTGGCGTGTTATCGCCGATGATCTTGATGGCGCTTTTGTTCGCCCCGACGGTGCCGTCCGAGCCCATCCCCCAGAATTTACAGGCGGTGATCCCGGCATGGGAGACCGCCAGCGGTTCCTGCCGGGCGGGCAGCGAGGTAAAAGTGACATCATCGACAATACCCAGGGTAAAGCCGTCCTTCGGCTGCGGCTGCCTGAGGTTGTCAAACACCGCGGCGATATCGTTGGGCAGCACGTCCTTACCGCCGAGCGCGTAGCGTCCGCCGACGATCAGCGGCGCATCGTCGCGTTGATAGAAGGCGTTCTTGACGTCGAGGCACAGCGGTTCCGCCTGCGCCCCCGGCTCTTTGGTGCGGTCAAGGACGGCAATACGCTGCACGCTGGCGGGCAGTTGCGCGAAAAAGTGCGCCAGCGAGAACGGCCGATAGAGATGGACGCTGAGCAGCCCCACCTTCTCCCCCGCCGCATTCAGCGTCTCCACCACCTCCTGGACGGTGTCGCACACTGAGCCCATGGCGATAATCACCCGCTCGGCATCCGGCGCGCCGTGGTAATTAAACAGGTGATATTCCCGCCCGGTCAGCGCAGTGATCTTCGCCATATAGCTTTCCACCAGATCGGGCAGTGCGAGGTAGAAGCGGTTACCGGCCTCCCGCTCCTGGAAGTAGATATCCGGATTTTGCGCGGTGCCGCGGATCACCGGATGATCCGGGTGCAGCGCCTGCCGACGAAAGCGCTCCAGCGCCGGGCGGTCCAGCAGCGTCGCCAGTTGCTCATACGCCAGCACCTCAATCTTCTGTATTTCGTGCGAGGTGCGAAAGCCGTCGAAAAAGTTGATAAACGGGATCCGCCCGGCGATCGCCGCCAGGTGCGCCACCGCCGACAGGTCCATCACCTGCTGAACGTTATTCTCTACCAGCATGGCGCAGCCGGTCTGGCGTACCGCCATCACGTCCTGGTGATCGCCAAAAATATTCAGCGAATTGGTCGCCAGCGCCCGCGCGCTGACGTGAAAAACACCCGGCAGCAGTTCACCGGCAATTTTGTACAAATTGGGGATCATCAGCAGCAGCCCCTGCGACGCGGTGTAGGTGGTGGTGAGCGCTCCCGCCTGCAGCGCGCCGTGCACCGCCCCGGCGGCACCGGCTTCGGATTGCATTTCCATCAGGCGCACCGGCTGGCCAAACAGATTCTTTTTCCCCTTAGCGGCCCATTCATCGACATTTTCCGCCATCGGCGTGGAGGGGGTGATGGGGTAGATGGCCGCCACGTCGGTAAAGGCGTAGGAGATCCAGGCCGCCGCCGTGTTGCCATCCATTGTTTTCATGTTTCCGGACATCGTTCAATCCTCAAAGGTGAGCGTTCTCTTTACCGCGGCAGCCCGCGGCAAACCCTGTCACCTCTCCAAGCACAGCCTGTGCCAGCTCGCGAATTGCCGCCTGTCACTCATCAATTCAACAGGTTAAGGGAAGAAACGCACAGGCCCGTCCGGCGGGATTGCGGGGAATAAGACACTGTGCGCGACAAGCTGTTGAACAGGTGACAAAGCGCCGCGCCGGGCCCGTGGCGGGAAATTGTTCTGTTTCGCACATTTGGTAGCGTTATTGTGCCGTTTGCTCAGCCTCCCGGCGCGGCCGTTTTACAAAAAACACTTATTGATCAAATAACTGAGCAAAAATTCGCAGCTGGTACGTTCCCTGCACTTCTCTGCTGGCAAACACTCAACAACAGGAGAAGTCACCATGACCATGCGTCAATGCGCTATCTACGGTAAAGGCGGTATCGGTAAATCCACCACCACCCAGAATCTCGTCGCGGCCCTCGCCGAGATGGGTAAGAAAGTGATGATCGTCGGCTGCGATCCGAAAGCGGACTCCACCCGTCTGATCCTTCACGCTAAAGCCCAGAACACCATCATGGAGATGGCGGCGGAAGTGGGCTCGGTCGAGGATCTGGAGCTCGAAGACGTTCTGCAAATCGGCTATGGCGATGTCCGTTGCGCCGAATCCGGCGGCCCGGAGCCAGGCGTCGGCTGCGCCGGACGCGGGGTGATCACCGCCATCAACTTCCTCGAGGAAGAAGGCGCCTATGAAGAAGATTTGGATTTCGTCTTCTATGACGTCCTCGGCGACGTGGTCTGCGGCGGCTTCGCTATGCCGATCCGCGAAAACAAAGCCCAGGAGATCTACATCGTCTGCTCCGGCGAGATGATGGCGATGTATGCCGCCAACAATATCTCCAAAGGGATCGTGAAGTACGCCAAATCCGGCAAGGTGCGCCTCGGCGGCCTGATCTGTAACTCGCGCAAAACCGACCGGGAAGACGAACTGATCATCGCCCTGGCGGAGAAGCTTGGCACGCAGATGATCCACTTCGTTCCCCGCGACAACATTGTGCAGCGCGCGGAGATCCGCCGGATGACGGTGATCGAGTACGACCCGACCTGTCAGCAGGCGAATGAATATCGTCAACTGGCGCAGAAGATCGTCAATAACACCAAAAAAGTGGTGCCAACGCCGTGCACCATGGACGAGCTGGAATCGCTGCTGATGGAGTTCGGCATCATGGAAGAAGAAGACACCAGCATCATTGGTAAAACCGCCGCTGAAGAAAACGCGGCCTGAGCACAGGATCCTCACCATGACCAACGCAACAGGCGAACGTAACCTTGCGCTCATCCAGGAAGTCCTGGAGGTGTTTCCCGAAACCGCGCGCAAAGAGCGCAGAAAGCACATGATGATCAGCGATCCGCAGATGGAGAGCGTCGGCAAGTGCATTATCTCGAACCGTAAATCGCAGCCCGGGGTGATGACCGTGCGTGGCTGCGCCTATGCGGGCTCGAAAGGGGTGGTGTTTGGGCCAATCAAAGACATGGCCCATATCTCGCACGGCCCCATCGGCTGCGGCCAGTACTCGCGCGCCGGACGGCGCAACTACTATACCGGCGTCAGCGGTGTCGACAGCTTCGGCACCCTGAACTTCACCTCTGATTTTCAGGAGCGCGATATTGTTTTCGGCGGCGATAAAAAGCTGACCAAACTGATCGAAGAGATGGAGCTGCTGTTCCCGCTGACCAAAGGGATCACCATCCAGTCGGAGTGCCCGGTGGGCCTGATCGGCGATGACATCAGCGCCGTGGCCAACGCCAGCAGCAAGGCGCTGGATAAACCGGTGATCCCGGTGCGCTGCGAAGGCTTTCGCGGCGTATCGCAATCGCTGGGCCACCATATCGCCAACGACGTGGTGCGCGACTGGGTGCTGAACAATCGCGAAGGGCAGCCGTTTGCCAGCACCCCGTATGATGTTGCCATCATTGGCGATTACAACATCGGCGGCGACGCCTGGGCCTCGCGCATTCTGCTGGAAGAGATGGGGCTGCGCGTAGTGGCGCAGTGGTCCGGCGACGGCACCCTGGTGGAGATGGAGAACACCCCATTCGTTAAGCTTAACCTCGTCCACTGCTACCGTTCGATGAACTATATCGCCCGCCATATGGAGGAGAAACATCAGATCCCGTGGATGGAATATAACTTCTTCGGCCCGACCAAAATCGCCGAATCGCTGCGCAAGATCGCCGATCAATTTGATGACACCATTCGCGCCAATGCGGAAGCGGTGATCGCCAAATATGAGGGGCAGATGGCGGCCATCATCGCCAAATATCGCCCGCGGCTGGAGGGGCGCAAAGTGCTGCTGTATATGGGGGGGCTGCGGCCGCGCCACGTCATCGGCGCCTATGAGGATCTCGGGATGGAGATCATCGCCGCCGGCTACGAGTTTGCCCATAACGATGATTACGACCGCACCCTGCCGGACCTGAAAGAGGGCACCCTGCTGTTTGACGATGCCAGCAGCTATGAGCTGGAGGCCTTCGTCAAAGCGCTGAAACCTGACCTCATCGGCTCCGGGATCAAAGAGAAATATATTTTCCAGAAAATGGGGGTGCCGTTCCGCCAGATGCACTCCTGGGACTATTCCGGCCCCTATCACGGCTATGACGGCTTCGCCATCTTTGCCCGCGATATGGATATGACCCTGAACAATCCGGCGTGGAACGAACTGACTGCCCCGTGGCTGAAGTCTGCGTGATTGCCCCTTCACTGTCCCGTCAGTCCACCGATTTGTGGCGCGGGAGGAGAACACCATGAGCCAAACGATCGATAAAATTCACAGCTGTTATCCGCTGTTTGAACAGGATGAATACCAGACCCTGTTCCAGAATAAAAAGACCCTTGAAGAGGCGCACGACGCACAGCGTGTACAGGAGGTTTTTGCCTGGACCACCACCGCCGAGTATGAAGCGCTGAACTTCCAGCGCGAGGCGCTGACCGTCGACCCGGCAAAAGCCTGCCAGCCGCTCGGCGCCGTACTCTGCGCGCTGGGGTTCGCCGGCACCCTGCCCTACGTGCACGGCTCCCAGGGCTGCGTCGCCTATTTTCGCACCTACTTTAACCGCCATTTTAAAGAGCCGGTCGCCTGCGTCTCCGACTCCATGACCGAGGACGCGGCGGTGTTCGGCGGCAACAACAACATGAATCTGGGCCTGCAGAATGCCAGCGCGCTGTATAAACCCGAGATTATCGCCGTCTCCACCACCTGTATGGCCGAGGTGATCGGCGACGATCTGCAGGCGTTTATCGCCAACGCCAAAAAAGAGGGATTTGTTGACGACCGCATCGCCATTCCTTACGCCCATACCCCCAGCTTTATCGGCAGCCATGTCACCGGCTGGGACAATATGTTCGAAGGGTTCGCGAAGACCTTTACCGCTGACTACGCCGGGCAGCCGGGCAAAATGCAAAAGCTCAATCTGGTGACCGGATTTGAGACCTATCTCGGCAACTTCCGCGTGCTGAAGCGGATGATGGCGCAGATGGATGTCCCGTGCAGCCTGCTCTCCGACCCATCAGAGGTGCTCGACACCCCCGCCGACGGCCATTACCGGATGTACGCCGGCGGCACCAGCCAGCAGGAGATCAAAACCGCGCCGGACGCCATTGACACCCTGCTGCTGCAGCCGTGGCAGCTGGTGAAAAGCAAAAAGGTGGTTCAGGAGATGTGGAACCAGCCCGCCACCGAGGTGGCCGTTCCGCTGGGCCTGGCCGCCACCGACGCGCTGCTGATGACCGTCAGTCAGCTGACCGGCAAACCGATCGCCGACGCTCTGACCCTGGAGCGCGGCCGGCTGGTCGACATGATGCTGGATTCCCACACCTGGCTGCATGGCAAAAAATTCGGCCTCTACGGCGATCCGGATTTCGTGATGGGGCTGACGCGCTTCCTGCTGGAGCTGGGCTGCGAGCCGACGGTGATCCTCAGCCATAACGCCAATAAACGCTGGCAAAAAGCGATGAAGAAAATGCTTGATGCCTCGCCGTACGGTCAGGAAAGCGAAGTGTTCATCAACTGCGACCTGTGGCACTTCCGGTCGCTGATGTTCACCCGTCAGCCGGACTTTATGATCGGTAACTCCTACGGCAAGTTTATCCAGCGCGATACCCTGGCAAAGGGCAAAGCTTTCGAAGTGCCGCTGATCCGTCTGGGCTTTCCGCTGTTCGACCGCCATCATCTGCACCGCCAGACCACCTGGGGCTATGAAGGCGCAATGAACATCGTCACGACGCTGGTGAACGCCGTGCTGGAAAAACTGGACCACGACACCAGCCAGTTGGGCAAAACCGATTACAGCTTCGACCTCGTTCGTTAACCATCAGGCGCCCCGCCGCAGGCGGGGCCAGGAGGGAGTATGCCCATCGTGATTTTCCGTGAGCGCGGCGAGGCGCTGTATGCCTATATCGCCAAACAGGATCTGGAGGCCCGGGTGCTCCAGGTCGAACATGACGAGACGGACCGCTGGGGCGGCGCGATTGCCCTCGAAGGGGGACGTCGCTACTACGTCAATCCGCAGCCGGGGCGACCCGTCTTCCCGATAAGCCTGCGCGCCACCCGCAGCACGCTACTATAAGGAGCTGGAAATGTCCGACAACGATACCCTTTTCTGGCGTCTGCTGGCGCTGTTCCAGACGCTGCCGGAGCTGCAGCCGGTGCAAGTCGTTGACTGGCTGGCGCAGGAGTGCGGCGATACGTTGACCCCGGCACGGTTAACCACCCTGACGCAGCCTCAGCTGGCCGCCAGCTTTCCTTCGGCGACGGCGGTGATGTCCCCGGCCCGCTGGGCGCGGGTCATCGCCTGCCTGCAGGGGGTGCTGCCCGGCCATTTGCGCATCGCCCGCCCCCCTCAGCGAACGCCGCAGCTGCGGGTCGCTTTTTGCTCGCAGGATGGCCTGGCCATCAATGGTCATTTTGGCCAGAGCCGGCTGTTTTTTATCTATGCCTTCGATGACCAGGGCGGCTGGCTGGAGGATTTGCGCCGCTATGCGTCTTCTTCTGCGGCGTCGGACGCCAGCGAGATGCGCGCCAGGCTGCTGGAGGATTGCCATCTGCTGTTTTGTCAGGAGATTGGCGGGCCTGCCGCCGCGAGGTTGATCCGCCATCAGATCCATCCGATGAAAGCGCCGCCGGGCACGACGATTCAGGCTCAGTGCGACGCGGTAAGCGCGATGCTGGCAGGTCGGCTGCCGCCGTGGCTGGCGAAGCGCCTCAACCGGGATAACCCTCTGGAGGAACGTGTTTTTTAATCGTTGTGTTGTGCTTGTTGCCCGCCGACCCCGCGGGCCTTTTTTTGTCCTGGTTATCGCGAACCACTGCCGCACGAAGGCAAAAAAATTCTGTTTAACAGAAGGTTCCGTTCACATTCACTCCTTAGTCATAATTAAACTTCTCAACAGGTGAACGGCATGGGGGGCGTTTCGCTCGCCCCCCATGACCCCCGGCATTGCGCTGAAAATTGCCGCTGCGCGGTACGCTCCACTCCGGCTTCATCTGGCGGGACGGGCGGACTCGACATCCCTGTCTCGACCGCCCTCTGGCCGCCGTCCTGGCGGCCAGCCCTTGATGTGCGCCTGCGTTCTCGCCAATTTTCTTTACGCGCCCCAACCCCCTCGCGGCGAGTCATTCGCCAATATGCGGCAATACTGTCGCGGTAAATCCAGTTATCAGCGCGATAAATCATGCCTTCCCCCTGTTTGATTGTTGCCTTTGTCGCAAAACCCACAACCCTTTTCCCTTAAAAATCAATCTCCCTCTCCCTGGAGCGCGAATTGCATCACCTCTCCGGTCTCCCACCGTCAACGAGGTCACTATGAAGGGAAAGGAAATTCTGGCGCTGCTGGACGAACCCGCCTGCGAGCACAACCAGAAGCAAAAATCCGGCTGCAGCGCCCCTAAGCCCGGCGCTACCGCCGGCGGCTGCGCCTTCGACGGCGCGCAGATAACGCTCCTGCCCATCGCCGACGTCGCGCACCTGGTGCACGGCCCCATCGGCTGCGCGGGCAGCTCGTGGGATAACCGCGGCAGCGTCAGCGCCGGCCCGGCCCTCAACCGGCTCGGCTTTACCACCGATCTTAACGAACAGGATGTGATTATGGGCCGCGGCGAACGCCGCCTGTTCCACGCCGTCCGTCACATCGTCGACCGCTATCATCCGGCGGCGGTCTTTATCTACAACACCTGCGTACCGGCGATGGAGGGGGATGACCTGGAGGCCGTCTGCCAGGCCGCACAGACCGCCACCGGCGTCCCGGTCATCGCCATTGACGCCGCCGGTTTCTACGGCAGTAAAAATCTTGGCAACCGAATGGCAGGCGACGTGATGCTCAGGCAGGTGATTGGCCAGCGCGAACCGGCCCCGTGGCCAGACAACACGCCCTTTGCCCCGGCCCAGCGCCACGATATCGGCCTGATTGGCGAATTCAATATCGCCGGCGAGTTCTGGCAGGTCCAGCCGCTGCTCGACGAGCTGGGGATCCGCGTCCTCGGCAGCCTCTCCGGCGACGGCCGCTTTGCCGAGATCCAGACCCTGCACCGGGCGCAGGCCAATATGCTGGTGTGCTCGCGCGCGCTGATCAACGTCGCCCGGGGGCTGGAGCTGCGCTACGGCACGCCGTGGTTTGAAGGCAGCTTCTACGGGATCCGCGCCACCTCCGACGCCTTGCGCCAGCTGGCGACGCTGCTGGGGGATGACGACCTGCGCCGCCGCACCGAGGCGCTGATCGCCCGCGAAGAGCAGGCGGCGGAGCAGGCGCTGGCGCCGTGGCGCGAGCAGCTCCGTGGGCGCAAAGTGTTGCTCTACACCGGCGGCGTGAAATCCTGGTCGGTGGTATCAGCCCTGCAGGATCTCGGCATGACCGTGGTGGCCACCGGCACGCGGAAATCCACCGAGGAGGACAAACAGCGGATCCGTGAGCTGATGGGCGACGAGGCGGTGATGCTTGAGGAGGGCAATGCCCGCACCCTGCTCGACGTGGTGTACCGCTATCAGGCCGACCTGATGATCGCCGGCGGACGCAATATGTACACCGCCTGGAAAGCCCGGCTGCCGTTTCTCGATATCAATCAGGAGCGCGAGCACGCCTACGCCGGCTATCAGGGCATCATCACCCTCGCCCGCCAGCTCTGTCTGACCCTCGCCAGTCCCGTCTGGCCGCAAACGCATACCCGCGCCCCGTGGCGCTAGGAGAACACCATGGCAGACATTATCCGCAGTGAAAAACCGCTGGCGGTGAGCCCGATTAAAACCGGGCAACCGCTCGGGGCGATCCTCGCCAGCCTCGGGCTGGCCCAGGCCATCCCGCTGGTCCACGGCGCCCAGGGCTGCAGCGCCTTCGCCAAAGTTTTCTTTATTCAGCATTTCCATGACCCGGTGCCGCTGCAGTCGACGGCCATGGATCCGACCGCCACGATCATGGGGGCCGACGGCAATATCTTCACCGCGCTCGACACCCTCTGCCAGCGCCACAGCCCGCAGGCCATCGTGCTGCTCAGCACCGGTCTGGCGGAAGCGCAGGGCAGCGATATCGCCCGGGTGGTGCGCCAGTTTCGTGAGGCGCATCCGCGCCATAACGGCGTGGCGATCCTCACCGTCAATACCCCGGATTTTTTTGGCTCTATGGAAAACGGCTACAGCGCGGTGATCGAGAGCGTGATCGAGCAGTGGGTCGCGCCGACGCCGCGTCCGGGGCAGCGGCCCCGGCGGGTCAACCTGCTGGTCAGCCACCTCTGTTCGCCAGGGGATATCGAATGGCTGGGCCGCTGCGTGGAGGCCTTTGGCCTGCAGCCGGTGATCCTGCCGGACCTCTCGCAGTCAATGGATGGCCACCTCGGTGAAGGGGATTTTACGCCCCTGACCCAGGGCGGCGCCTCGCTGCGCCAGATTGCCCAGATGGGCCAGAGTCTGGGCAGCTTCGCCATTGGCGTGTCGCTCCAGCGGGCGGCATCGCTCCTGACCCAACGCAGCCGCGGCGACGTGATCGCCCTGCCGCATCTGATGACCCTCGACCATTGCGATACCTTTATCCATCAGCTGGCGAAGATGTCCGGACGCCGCGTACCGGCCTGGATTGAGCGCCAGCGCGGCCAGCTGCAGGATGCGATGATCGACTGCCATATGTGGCTTCAGGGCCAGCGCATGGCGATGGCGGCGGAGGGCGACCTGCTGGCGGCGTGGTGTGATTTCGCCCGCAGCCAGGGGATGCAGCCCGGCCCGCTGGTCGCCCCCACCAGCCACCCCAGCCTGCGCCAGCTGCCGGTCGAGCAGGTCGTGCCGGGGGATCTTGAGGATCTGCAGCAGCTGCTGAGCCACCAACCCGCCGATCTGCTGGTGGCTAACTCTCACGCCCGCGATCTGGCGGAGCAGTTTGCCCTGCCGCTGATCCGCGTCGGTTTTCCCCTCTTCGACCGGCTCGGTGAGTTTCGTCGCGTCCGCCAGGGGTACACCGGCATGCGAGATACGCTGTTTGAACTGGCCAATCTGCTGCGCGACCGCCATCACCACACCGCCCTCTACCGCTCGCCGCTTCGCCAGGGCGCCGACCCCCTGCCGGCTTCAGGAGACGCTTATGCCGCCCATTAATCGTCAGTTTGATATGGTCCACGCCGACGAGTGGTCGATGAAAGTCGCCTTCGCCAGCTCCGATTACCGCCACGTCGATCAGCATTTCGGCGCCACGCCGCGGCTGGTGGTCTACGGCGTCAAAGCCGACCGGGTCACCCTGCTGCGGGTGGTGGAGTTCCCGGTCGCCAGCGGTCACCAGACCGAGAAGATAGCCGAGCGCATCCACGCCCTTGAGGATTGCGTCACCCTGTTCTGTGTGGCGATTGGCGAGGCGGTTTTTCGCCAGCTGCTGCAGGTGGGCGTCCGCGCCGAACGCGTCCCTGACCAGACCACCATCCTCGGCTTGCTGCAGGAGATCCAACTCTCCTGGTATGAAAAAGCGCAGCGCCGCAGCGCGCGGCAACGCGATCCGCAGCGCTTTAACCGCCTGCTGGAGGAGCCGGCGTGGCGGGAGGAGCCCGACCCGCTCCCCTGATCCTGTCGTTTATGTGACAAAGCCCACAAAACGCCACAACAGTGTCGGCCCTGTCGGGGGCGCTTAACCCGTCAGGTCATTAACAAATAAGGTTTTTATGCGTTGGTATCGCAATTGCTTGGGGGTCAGTACCACCGCCAGTCTGCGGTGTACCGCGCCCCGGCGTTTTCGTCATCATCCCTGGAGCTGACAGCATGTGGAACTACTCCGAGAAAGTGAAAGACCATTTTTTTCATCCCCGCAACGCGCGCGTGGTCGACAACGCCAACGCGGTGGGCGATGTGGGTTCATTAAGCTGCGGCGATGCGCTGCGCCTGATGCTGCGGGTTGATCCGCAGACCGAGATCATCGAGGAGGCGGGCTTCCAGACCTTCGGCTGCGGCAGCGCCATCGCCTCCTCTTCCGCGCTGACGGAGCTGATTATCGGCCACACCCTGACCGAAGCCGGGCAGATCACCAACCAGCAGATCGCCGACTACCTCGACGGTCTGCCGCCGGAAAAAATGCACTGCTCGGTGATGGGCCAGGAAGCGCTGCGTGCGGCCATCGCCCATTTTCGCGGCGAAAGCCTTGAGGAGGAGCATGAGGAGGGCAAGCTGATCTGTAAGTGCTTCGGCGTCGACGAAGGGCATATTCGCCGGGCCGTGGTGAACAACGGCCTGACCACCCTCGAAGAAGTGATCAACTACACCAAAGCCGGCGGCGGCTGCACCGCCTGCCATGAAAAAATTGAGCTGGCGCTGGCGGCGATCCTCGCCCAACAGCCGCCAGCCCCCCTGCCGGTGGAGACGGCCCACGATGCGCACTGGCAAAGCGTGGTCGATACCATCAACGAACTGCGCCCGCACATTCAGGCCGACGGCGGCGACATGACGTTGCTCAACGTCACCCCGCGTCAGGTGACCGTCAGCCTCTCCGGCAGCTGCAGCGGCTGCATGATGACCGACATGACCCTCGCCTGGCTGCAGCAAAAGCTGATGGAGCGTACCGGAACTTACATGGACGTGGTGGCGGCCCCGGCCGCGGTTAACTAACCCAAGGGGGATACGATGAAACCTGTTTATCTCGATAACAACGCCACCACCCGTCTCGACCCGATGGTTCTCGACGCGATGATGCCCTTTTTAACCGACTTTTACGGCAACCCTTCGTCGATACACGATTTTGGTCTGCCGGCGCAGGCGGCCCTTGAACGGTCGCACCAGCAGGTGGCCGCCCTGCTCGGGGCCGACTACCCCAGCGAGATCATCTTTACCTCCTGCGCCACCGAGGCCACCACCACCGCTATCGCCTCGGCGGTGGCCCTGATGCCGGAGCGGCGCGAAATCATCACCAGCGCGGTCGAACATCCCGCCACCCTGGCGGTGTGCGAACAGCTGGAGCGCCAGGGATACCTGATCCACCGTATCGCCGTGGATCAGCAGGGCGCCCTGGATATGGCGCAATTTCGGGCGGCGCTTAGCCCGCGCGTGGCGCTGGTCAGCATCATGTGGGCCAATAACGAAACAGGCGTCATGTTCCCGGTGCCCGAACTGGCGGAGCTGGCTCATGAGCAGGGCGCGCTGTTTCACTGCGACGCGGTGCAGGTGGTGGGCAAAATCCCGATGACGCTCAGCCAGACGCGGATCGATATGCTCTCCTGCTCGGCGCATAAATTCCACGGCCCCAAAGGGGTGGGCTGCCTCTGGCTGCGGCGGGGAACGCGTTTTCGCCCGCTGCTGCGCGGCGGCCACCAGGCGCATGGCCGGCGGGCCGGTACGGAAAATATCAGCGGCATTGTCGGGATGGGCGCCGCCAGCGAGCTGGCGCAGGTTCATCTGCCGGGCATGGCGCAGATTAGCCAGCTGCGCGATCGTCTTGAACAGCATCTCCAGGCCACTATCCCGGCGGTGACGGTGATGGGCGGCAGCCAGCCGCGGGTGCCCGGCACTCTCAATCTGGCCTTCGAGTGTATCGAGGGCGAGGCAATCCTGCTGCTGATGAATCAGGCCGGGATCGCCGCCTCCAGCGGCAGCGCCTGCACCTCCGGCTCGCTGGAGCCGTCGCACGTCATGCGGGCAATGAATATCCCCTACACTGCGGCCCACGGCACCATCCGCTTCTCCCTCTCACGCTATACCCGGGAAAAAGAGATCGACTACGTCATCGCCACCCTGCCGTCGGTTATCGACCGGCTGCGCGCCCTGTCGCCCTACTGGCGACAGGGTCAGCCGCACCTGCAGGATGGCGCCTTCACGCCGGTCTACGGCTAAGGCGGGGAGACAATGATGGGACGCGTACTGATTAACGACACTACCCTGCGCGATGGTGAACAGAGTCCCGGCGTGGCCTTTCAGGCCAGCGAAAAGATCGCCATCGCCGAGGCGCTGTACGCGGCGGGGATCGAGGCCATGGAGGTCGGCACCCCGGCGATGGGCGAGGAGGAGTGCGCCCGCATCCGGCAGGTGCGCCGTCAGCTCCCGGGCGCCACGCTGATGACCTGGTGCCGGATGCAGGCGGGAGAAATTCGCCAGAGCGCCGACCTGGGCATGGACTGGGTGGATATCTCCATCCCCGCCTCCGACAAGCTGCGGCAGTACAAACTGCGCGAAGGCTTACCGCTGCTGCTGGAGCGGCTGGCGGCCCTGATCCACCTCGCCCACACCCTTGGCCTGAAGGTCTGCATTGGCTGTGAGGACGCCTCGCGAGCCAGCGACGCGACGCTGCAGGACATTGCCCACCTGGCCCGGGAGGCGGGAGCCACCCGTCTGCGCTATGCCGATACCGTCGGTATCCTCGACCCGTTCACCACCGCGGCGCAGATCGCCGCCCTGCGCCGCGTCTGGCCCGGCGAACTCGAGATGCACGCCCATAACGATCTGGGCCTGGCTACCGCCAACACCCTGGCGGCGGTGCGCGCCGGGGCCACCAGCGTGAACACCACCGTGCTGGGCCTGGGCGAACGCGCGGGCAACGCGGCGCTGGAGACCGTGGCGCTCGGACTGGAGCGCTGCCTGGAGGTCAAGACCGGCGTGCGTTTCACCGCCCTGCCGGCGCTGTGCGAACAGGTGGCCCTCGCCACCCGCCGCCCGGTGGATCCCCAGCAGCCGCTGGTGGGTGAGCTGGTCTTTACCCACGAATCCGGCGTGCACGTTGCGGCGCTGCTGCGCGACAGCGAGAGCTATCAGGCGATCGACCCCGCCCTGCTGGGCCGCGGCTATCGGCTGGTGCTGGGCAAACACTCCGGTCGCCAGGCGGTTAACGGCGTCTTCGATCGGATGGGTTATCACCTGACATCAGCGCAAATTGACCAGCTGCTGCCAGCGCTCCGTCGCTTTGCCGAAAACGGCAAACGCAGCCCGCGGGATGATGAGCTGGCGGCAATCTACCACGCGCTCTGCAGCGCCGAAACGCTGCAGGCCAGGGGGTGAGTATGGAGTGGTTTTATCAGATCCCCGGCGTGGGCGACCTGCGCTCCGCCGATGCGTTCTTTCAGTTTTTCGCCGTTCCCTATCAGCCCGAGCGCCTGGCGCACTGCAGCCTGCCGGTGCTGGCCACCTTTCACCGCAAGCTGAAGGCGGAAGTGCCTCTGCTCAACCAGCTGGAGGATAACCCGCGCGCGCACTGGCTGCTGGCGCGCCGACTGCTGGCGGAGAGTTATCAGCAACAGTTCGAGGAGAACACGCCATGAGACCCCGATTTACCTTTAGCGAAGCGGTCCGCGTCGTGCGCGCCATCCGTAACGATGGCACCTATGCGGGCCTGCCGTCCGGCGCCCTGCTGGTGCGCCGGGGCAGCATCGGCTATGTCCGCGACTGGGGAGTATTCTTGCAGGACCAGATCATCTACCAGATCCACTTCCCGGACTGCGACCGGGTGGTCGGCTGTCGCGAACAGGAGCTGATTGCCGGCGATCGGCCCTGGCTGGCCGGCAATCTGCAGTATGGCGATAGCGTAATCTGTCAGACGGCGCTGGCGATGCAGGGCGAGATGGTGGTCAGCGTCGGTCAGTTGGGGCGCATCGAAGCCACCGACCGGGGCGAGCATGGCGACGGCTATATCGTCGACTTCGGCGGCCGCTGGTTCCAGGTCCCGGTAAGCGCGCTGGCGCTGGCAGAGGAGGAAGAATAATGGAGCCCTGGCAACGATTTGGCCGGCAGCGGCTGGCGCAGAGCCGCTGGAACTGCGAGCCGGCGGCCATCGCCGCGGTCGACCGGCAGGCCTTCGAGGCGGCCTGGCAGCGCCAGGCCCAGATGGAGCAGGTTATTGTCGCCCAGATTGCGCCGGAGGCGATCCCCGCCGCGCTGCAGGAGGGCCTCGCCACTTCGCTGGGCGCCTGGCTGGATGAGGGAGGATTTACGCCAGCGGAGCGGGCGGCGATCGTCCTGCACCACGCCCGGCTGGAAACCGCCTTCGCCGGGATTGCCAGCCAGGCGCCGCGGCCGGATCCCGCCACGGTGCAGGCCTGGTATCTGCGGCATCAGGCGCAGTTTATGCGCCCGGAACAGCGCCTGACCCGCCATCTGCTGCTCACCGTCGATGGCGACGACCAGACGGTTTACTCGCGCATACGGGAGCTTCATGGGCAAATCGAAGCCTCCCGCGAGGCGTTTGCGCCGCTGGCCCAGCGACACTCCCACTGCCCGAGCGCGCTGGACGGCGGACTGCTGGGCTGGATCGGCCGGGGGCTGCTCTATCCGCAGCTGGAGGAGGCGCTGTTTGCGCTGGCGGAAAATGCGCTGAGCGCGCCGGTGGCCAGCGAGCTCGGCTGGCATCTGGTCTGGTGTGAGGCCATTCGCCCTGCCGCGCCGATGACGCCTGAGCAGGCGCTGGAAAGCGCCCGCGATTACCTCAGTCAACAGAGCCAGCGCCGCCACCAGCGCCAGTGGCTGGCCGAGATGCTAGCGCGCCAGCCGGGGCTGTGCGGGTAGCCGACAGGCTACCCGCCATCGCCTACAGCAGATGCGGTTTAATCTCCTCAAGCCAGGTCGCCAGCCGCGCGTCGGTCTCGTCGAACTGGTTATCCTGGTCCAGCACCAGTCCGACAAAGCGATCCCCCTCCAGCGCCGATGAGGCGCTGAACTCATATCCCTCGTTCGGCCAGCTGCCGATCATCGTCGCCCCGCGGGCACGCAGGGCGTCGTACAGCGGCCGCAGCCCGCTGGCGAAGTTATCCGGATAGCCACGCTGATCGCCGAGGCCAAACAGCGCCACCGTTTTCCCCTGCAGGCTAACGTCGCCGAGGTTGCGGATAAACTCGGCCCACGACTCGCTCTCGCCCCCGGCCTCAAGGCCCGGCAGCTGGCCGTCGCCCAGCGTCGGCGTCCCCAACAGCAGGGCCGGGTAGGCCAGCAGGTCCGCCAGCGTGGCGCGGTTAATATTGACCGGGGCGGCGGCGGCCTCCCCCAGCTGCTTGTGGATCATTTTCGCGATCTTGCGGGTTTTACCGGTATCGGTACCAAAGAAAATGCCAATGTTCGCCATAGTACGCTCCTGTCGGAATGGTGTTGAAAAAAGGAATGACGACAGAGGTATTGCGAAGGCTGTGCCAGGTTGCCCTGCACCGCGACGGCCCATCCCTGCCCCATCAGGATCGCTTCGCATCACGATGCCGCGCGCCAAAGGCGCACCCGGCGGGGCGAAAGGTAAAAATCCGTGAATTTTCCCCCTGTCGGATCAATGTTTCGCGTGGTCGCTCCGATAAGGGCGCACACTTTGCATGGTTATCCGGGTTCGGCTTACCCCGCCGCGTTTTGCGCACGGTGTCGGACAATTTGTCATAACTGCGACACAGGAGTTTGCGATGACCCTGAATATGATGCTCGATAACGCCGCGCCGGAGGCCATCGCCGGCGCGCTGATTCAACAACATCCGGGGCTGTTTTTTACCATGGTGGAACAGGCCTCGGTGGCCATCTCCCTCACCGATGCCAGCGCCAGGATCATTTACGCCAACCCGGCGTTTTGCCGCCAGACCGGCTATTCGCTGGCGCAATTGTTAAACCAGAACCCGCGCCTGCTTGCCAGCAGCCAGACGCCGCGCGAGATCTATCAAGAGATGTGGCATACCCTGCTCCAGCGTCAGCCCTGGCGCGGTCAGCTGATTAATCAGCGTCGGGACGGCGGCCTGTACCTGGTGGAGATTGACATCACCCCGGTGCTTAGCCCGCAAGGGGAACTGGAGCATTATCTGGCGATGCAGCGGGATATCAGCGTCAGCTACACCCTCGAACAACGGCTGCGCAACCATATGACCCTGATGGAGGCGGTGCTGAATAATATCCCCGCCGCCGTGGTAGTGGTGGACGAGCAGGATCGGGTGGTGATGGACAACCTCGCCTACAAAACCTTCTGCGCTGACTGCGGCGGCCGGGAGCTGCTCACCGAGCTGCAGGTCTCCCCTGGCCGGATGACGCCCGGCGTGGAGGCGATCCTGCCGGTGGCGCTCCGCGGGGCCGCGCGCTGGCTGTCGGTAACCTGCTGGCCGTTGCCCGGCGTCAGTGAAGAGGCCAGCCGCTACTTTATCGACAGCGCGCTGGCGCGGACCCTGGTGGTGATCGCCGACTGTACCCAGCAGCGTCAGCAGCAGGAGCAAGGGCGCCTTGACCGGCTGAAGCAGCAAATGACCGCCGGCAAGCTGCTGGCGGCGATCCGCGAGTCGCTGGACGCCGCGCTGATCCAGCTGAACTGCCCGATTAATATGCTGGCGGCAGCCCGTCGGCTGAACGGCGAGGGAAGCGGGAATGTGGCGCTGGAGGCCGCCTGGCGTGAAGGGGAAGAGGCGATGGCGCGGCTCCAGCGCTGTCGCCCATCGCTGGAACTCGAAAACCCCGCCGTCTGGCCGCTGCAGCCCTTTTTCGACGATCTGTGCGCCCTCTACCGTACCCGCTTCGATCCCGACGGGCTGCAGGTCGACATGGCCTCACCGCATCTGATCGGCTTTGGCCAGCGCACCCCGCTGCTGGCGTGCTTAAGCCTGTGGCTCGACCGCACCCTGGCCCTCGCCGCCGAATTGCCCTCCGTGCCGCTGGCGATGCAGCTCTATGCCGAGGAGAACGACGGCTGGCTGTCGCTGTACCTGACTGACAACGTACCGCTGCTGCAGGTGCGCTACGCCCACTCCCCCGACGCGCTGAACTCGCCGGGCAAAGGCATGGAGCTACGGCTGATCCAGACCCTGGTGGCGCACCATCGCGGGGCCATTGAGCTGGCTTCCCGACCGCAGGGCGGCACCTGCCTGACCCTGCGTTTCCCGCTGTTTAACACCCTGACCGGAGGTGAAGCATGATCCCTGAATCCGACCCGGACACCACCGTCAGACGCTTCGACCTCTCTCAGCAGTTCACCGCCATGCAGCGGATAAGCGTGGTGCTGAGCCGGGCCACCGAGGCCAGCAAAACGTTGCAGGAGGTGCTCAGCGTATTGCACAACGATGCTTTTATGCAGCACGGGATGATCTGCCTGTACGACTGCGAGCAGGAGATCCTCAGTATCGAAGCGCTGCAGCAAACCGGCCAGCAGCCCCTCCCCGGCAGCACGCAGATCCGCTATCGCCCCGGCGAGGGACTGGTGGGGACCGTGCTGGCCCAGGGGCAGTCGCTGGTGCTGCCCCGGGTCGCCGACGATCAGCGTTTTCTCGACCGCCTGAGCCTCTACGATTACGATCTGCCGTTTATCGCCGTACCGTTGATGGGGCCCAACGCCCGGCCAATAGGGGTGCTGGCGGCCCAGCCGATGGCGCGCCAGGAAGAGCGGCTGCCGGCCTGCACCCGTTTTCTCGAAACCGTCGCCAACCTCGTCGCCCAGACCATCCGGCTGATGATCCTTCCGGCCTCACCCGCCCTGTCGAGCCGCCAGCCGCCGAAGGTGGAACGGCCGCCGGCCTGCTCGTCGTCCCGCGGCGTGGGCCTTGACAATATGGTCGGCAAGAGCCCGGCGATGCGCCAGATCGTGGAGGTGATCCGTCAGGTTTCGCGCTGGGACACCACCGTGCTGGTGCGCGGCGAAAGCGGCACCGGGAAAGAGCTGATCGCCAACGCCATCCATCACCATTCGCCACGGGCTGGCGCCGCCTTCGTCAAATTTAACTGCGCGGCGCTGCCGGACACCCTGCTGGAAAGCGAACTGTTCGGCCATGAGAAAGGCGCCTTTACCGGGGCGGTGCGTCAGCGTAAAGGACGTTTTGAGCTGGCGGATGGCGGCACCCTGTTCCTCGATGAGATTGGTGAAAGCAGCGCCTCGTTCCAGGCCAAGCTGCTGCGTATCCTCCAGGAGGGGGAGATGGAGCGGGTCGGCGGCGATGAGACCCTGCGGGTGAATGTCCGCATCATCGCCGCCACCAACCGTCACCTGGAGGAGGAGGTCCGGCTGGGCCATTTCCGCGAGGATCTCTACTATCGTCTGAACGTGATGCCCATCGCCCTGCCCCCGCTGCGCGAGCGTCAGGAGGACATCGCCGAGCTGGCGCACTTCCTGGTGCGCAAAATCGGCCAGCATCAGGGACGCACGCTGCGGATCAGCGAGGGCGCGATCCGCCTGCTGATGGAGTACAGCTGGCCGGGTAACGTTCGCGAACTGGAGAACTGCCTCGAACGATCGGCGGTGATGTCGGAGAGTGGCCTGATCGATCGCGACGTGATCCTCTTCACTCACCAGGATCGTCCCGCCAAAGCCCTGCCTGCCAGCGGGCCAGCAGAAGACAGCTGGCTGGACAACAGCCTGGACGAACGTCAGCGACTGATCGCCGCGCTGGAAAAAGCCGGCTGGGTGCAGGCCAAGGCGGCACGGCTGCTGGGGATGACGCCGCGCCAGGTCGCTTATCGGATCCAGATCATGGATATCACCCTGCCGCGTCTGTAGGCCGCGGTGTCAGGTTCAGGACATTGTCGTCAGTGCGGCAGGAACGCGACAATGTTGTGCCGCAGGGATGCGGGATAACGCTTTATTTTTCAGCCAGATAAAAAATTCGTCACTGGTACGTCGTTTGCAGCAGGAAGGTATCGCCCAACCATGAAGGTACGACCATGACTTCCTGCTCTTCTTTTTCCGGCGGTAACGCCTGTCAGTCGGCGGACGCCAGCGCGTTAGCGCCGCGGGTGGCCGACAAGGTCGCCGCGCACCCCTGCTACTCCCGCAGCGGGCACCACCGTTTCGCCCGGATGCATCTTCCGGTCGCCCCGGCCTGCAATCTGCAGTGCAACTACTGCAACCGTAAATTCGACTGCAGCAATGAGTCCCGTCCCGGGGTGTCATCGACGCTGCTGACCCCCGAGCAGGCGGTGTTGAAAGTGCGCCAGGTGGCCCAGGCCATCCCGCAGCTGTCGGTGGTCGGCATAGCCGGGCCCGGCGATCCGCTGGCCAATATGACCCGCACCTTCCGCACCCTGGAGCTGGTCCGCGACCAGCTTCCGGACCTCAAATTATGCCTGTCAACCAACGGGCTGATGCTGCCCGACGCGGTCGATCGCCTGCTGGAGGTCGGCGTGGATCACGTCACGGTGACCATCAATACCCTGGATGCCGATATCGCCGGGCAAATCTATGCCTGGCTGTGGCTCGACGGCGAACGCTACTGCGGCCGGGAAGCCGGGGAGATCCTGATTGCCCGCCAGCTTGAAGGAGTCCGCAGGCTGACCGCCGCGGGAGTGCTGGTCAAGATAAACTCGGTGCTGATCCCGGGGATCAACGACGGCGGCATGGCTGAGGTCGGCCGTCGTTTGCGGGAAAGCGGCGCGTTTATTCACAATATTATGCCGCTGATTGCCAGACCGGAGCACGGCACGGTCTTTGGTCTCAACGGCCAGCCGGAGCCGGACGCCGGGATGCTCGCCGCGATCCGCAGCCAGTGCGGGGAGGTGATGCCGCAGATGACCCACTGCCACCAGTGCCGTGCCGACGCCATCGGCATGCTGGGCGAAGATCGCAGCCAGCAGTTCACCCGGCTGCCGGACCCGGACAGCCTCCCCGACTGGCTGCCCATCCTCCACCAGCGCGCCGAACTTCATGCCAGCCTCGCCACGCAGGGGGAGTCGGACGCGGATGACGCCTGTCTGGTGGCCGTGGCCTCCCGCCACGGCGAGGTCATTGACTGTCATTTTGGCCATGCCGACCGCTTCTCGATCTACAGCCTGTCGGCCGCCGGTATGGTGCTGGTGGGCGAGCGCTTTACACCGAAATATTGCCGCGGCGAAGAGGAGTGTGAGCCACAGGAGAACGAGGCCAGACTGGCGGCGCTGCTGGCGCTGCTAGCCGACGTAAAAGCGGTGTTCTGCGTGCGTATCGGCCATACGCCATGGCAGCAGCTGGAATTGCAGGGCATTGAGCCGCAGGTGGACGGCGCGTGGCGTTCGGTCGCCGAGGTGCTGCCTGCCTGGTGGCAGCGGCGGCGCCAGAGCCTGGCGGCATCGCGTCTGCGTCAGGGGGTCGCCTGATGGCGCCGGTCGACTGGTTGACCCGCCTGTGGCGATTGTATCACGCCGGAAAAGGCTGCTTTCCGCTGCGGATGGGGCTGACTCCCGGAGCGTGGCGGGCGCTGCAACAGCGGCTGGGCGAGGTGGCGACGCCGCTGGACAGCGCGACGCTGAGCCGCCGTCGGCTGATGACCGAGCTGAATGCTACCCGCGACGAAGAGCGTCGGCAGCTGGGGCAGTGGCTGACGGAGTGGATGGCGCCGGGGGCTGAACCGATGGCGCAGATCGTTGCCGAGGTGGCGCTGGCGTTTAACCATCTGTGGGAGGATCTGGGACTCGATTCGCGGGCGGAACTGGGCCGGCTGATGAGCGACTGCTTTCCGCAGCTGGTGGTGCAGAACGTCCACCATATGCGCTGGAAAAAGTTCTTTTACCGCCAGCGCTGCCTGCAGTCGCAGGGGGAGATTGTCTGCCGATCGCCAAGCTGCGACGAGTGCCTGGAGCGCAGCCTCTGCTTCGAACCGCCGCCGCTATAAACAAGCCGCAGCCCCCTGCGGCTGACCCAACCACACTCGCGTTTTAGCGCTTTACGCGGGTTTCTGCCGGGTGGCGCTTCGCTTACCCGGCCTACAAAGACATTTACATATCAAAAAATTACTCAACACCGTAGGCCCGGCAAGCGCCGCGCCGCCGGGCAATATATCAGGCTCCGTGTCCAACATGTTGCCGGGTGGCGGCTACGCCTGACCCGGCCTACAGTTCCAAATCACCACTGGATCAGGGGCCGCTGAAACTGCCGGTGCTGGCGGCCTCAAAATCGCTGAGACGTTCCCGGCAGGCCGGGGCAGCCCGCATG
>NZ_QEQO01000007.1:0-20806 GCF_003097195.1 Klebsiella sp. GL120222-02 | reverse complement strand
GGCCGGAGCCCGGGGGTACAGGGGGCGGCGGCGACTGGCCGCCCCCTGTGCGCTCCCTGCGCCATGAGAGACATAACGCAGAAAACTAACCGGGAGCGCAATGTGCGCTGAAGCCACTAATAACATAAAGGATCGCACGATGGTGCTTCCCCTCACCCTAACCCTCTCCCGGAGGGAGAGGGAACCGTCCGGTCGTCGTTTCCGTGGCAAACATATTGCCGGGTGGCGCTTCGCTTACCCGGCCTACATAACCATTAAATTTCAGAAGGTTAACCATCACCGTAGGCCCGCGCAAGCGCAGCGCCGCCGGGCAAAAGGTATCGCACCGGGCCAAACGAAAAAAAGCCGGAGGTTTCCCTCCGGCTTTTCTCATTTACATCACGCTATGCCTTAGGCCACATCTTCATACTGCGGCACCGGGTTGCGGAAGCTTTTGGTCACGCAGGCCAGATAGACCAGACCGATACCGGCCCAGATCAGGCCCAGAATCATCGAGCTCTCTTCCAGGTTGACCCACAGCGCGCCAACGGTCAGGGCGCCGCACATCGGCAGGAACAGATACTGGAAGTGGTCTTTCAGCGTCTTGTTGCGTTTCTCACGGATCCAGAACTGCGAAATCACCGACAGGTTAACGAAGGTAAACGCTACCAGCGCACCAAAGTTAATCAGCGCCGTCGCCATCACCAGGTCGAAGTTAATCGCCAGCAGCGCAATAGCGCCGACCAGGATGATGTTCATCGCCGGGGTGCGCCAGGTCGGGTGAACATAGCCGAAGAAGCTTTTCGGGAACACGCCGTCACGGCCCATCACGTACATCAGACGCGCCACGCCAGCGTGCGCCGCCATACCGGACGCCAGCACGGTGATGGTGGAGAAGATCAACGCGCCAACCTGGAAGGCTTTACCTGCTACGTAGAGCATAATTTCCGGCTGTGACGCATCCGGATCTTTAAAGCGCGAGATATCCGGGAAGTACAGCTGCAGGAAGTAGGTGGCAAAGATGAAGATCAGGCCGCCGATCAGCGCGGTCAGGAAGATCGCCCGCGGGATGACGCGCTCTGCATCTTTGGTCTCTTCAGACAGGTTGCTGATGCCGTCGAAGCCGGTAAACGAGAAGCACAGGATCGTCGCCCCGGTAATCATCGGGATCACGTGCGCGTCACCGGACCAGAACGGACGGCTGCTGGCCAGCGTACCGGCGCCTTCGCCTTCAAACACGCCATAAATCACCATGCCGAGAATAACGGCAATCAGCACCACCTGCAGCACCACGATCACGGTGTTGAAGTTGGCCACGGATTTAATACTGCGCAGGTTAAAGGCGGTCATAAAGGCGACCAGCGCGATAACAAACACCCACGACGGAATCGAAGGCACCAGCGCTTCAAAATAGATTTTCGCCAGCAGAATGTTGATCATCGGCGCGAACAGGTAGTCGAGCAGCGAGGACCAACCCACCATAAAGCCGACGGTCGGGCTGATGGATTTCTGCGCATAGGTATACGCCGAGCCGGCAGAAGGGTAACGACGTACCAGCTTGCCATAGCTCAGGGCAGTAAACAGAATGGCGATTAACGCAAAGGCGTAGGCCGTCGGCACGTGACCGTCGGTCATACCAGAGACGATACCAAACGTATCGAACAGCGTCATCGGCTGCATATAGGCCAGGCCCATCATTACAACCGGAACTAACGTAAGCGTTTTACGTAATTCCACGCGAGAGGTATTTGGAGTAGCGTTATGCGACATAGTTATCCCCTTTTACGGTGAACGCCAGCGCGTAAGCAAAAAATTGCCCCATTTCTTTCTATTCCTCAGCGACAACGACTGTCGGTTTTTAGTAAATATCTATCCGGTACGAAGCCCGGCCTCTTGGTATTGAATGATGTGTCTTTCGACCAAAAAAATAACCGACACTTTTAAAAAAAGCGTCGGCTAGTCTCTGGTTTTCAGGCCGCATATTTTGCAACAAATTCAACGGCGTTGACAAGATGTTATGAAGTTCATTGCGTAAGCGTATTTTTTAACGTGCTAATATCTATACGATTTCCGTATGATAAATTGTAAAAATAGCACTATTTGCTAATAGCGTTTCCCGCCACCATTTGCTGGCCAAACCGCAGGTGGCGTCATTCCAGGCGATCCAGGCATGCTGGCGGGGCGACAGCCCGCGAACCGCCATGCTGATGAGCTCGCCGCTCTCCAGCAGCCCCTGCACCTGGTAACGCGGCAGACAGCCCCAGCCCAGCCCCATGCGCAGCAGCGCCAGCTGCCCCGCGGCGTCACACACCGTCAGGGTCTCCTGATCGCTGAGCAGCGCCCCGCCCTCGCCGGTGGCCACCGCCCGGTAACGGCGCAGGGTCCGCCAGCTCAGCGGAGCGCGGTGTCGCGCCAGCGGATGCTGCGGGGAAACCACCAGCAGCAGCTCCAGCTCGCCGAGGGGGAGATAGTCATAGCCGCTCAGCGGCGGCGGCTCGCCGAGGGCGCCCAGCAGCAGATCGGCCTGCCCGTCAGTCAGCGGCCGCCAGTCCAGCAGCGAGGGGTTCAGCGTGAAGTGCAGCCGGGTCAGCGGCTGTTGTTGATAAAATGCGGCGATCAGCGGCGAAAGCTGCGCCACGGGAAAAGTGCAGTCCACCGTCAGGCGGAGGGTGTGCTCCCACCCCTGCTGCAGCTTGACCGCCCGGATCTCCAGTTCGCGAGCGATATGCAGCACCTCCCGCCCTTTCTCCAGCAGCATTTGTCCGGTGGGGGTAAAGCGCGCGCGGTGGCCGCTGCGGTCAAGCAGCTGAATATTGAGATCGCTTTCCAGCCGGTGAATGGTGTAGCTCAGCGCCGAGGGCGTTTTAAAGAGCTTTGCCGACGCGGCGGCAAAGCTCCCCTCTTTTTCCAGCGCGTCGAGGATCACGAGGACATCCAGCAGTGGTTTCATCGCTCCCCCCTTACGGTATGCGAATTACCGCTGGTAGATCACTCCATCGGCATCACCAGCGGATCGGGGTACTGGTACTCAAACCCCAGCTCATTGCAGATACGATTGCCATCCACAATCTTGCCCTGACCGCCGTCCGGGCTGTCGCTGAACACCGGCGGCGGCAGCCCCAGTTCACGGGCCATTTGCGGATAAAAGAGGCCACGCGCCGGATGGCGGGGCGCACATAGATTATAGATATGCCCGCCCTTCGGGGCCTGCAACAGCAGTTCGATAGCGGCCACCACATCCTGCAAATGCACCAGATTGACCACGTGCTGGCCATCCGGCGCCGACTTGCCGGCAAAAAAACGTCCCGGATGACGGGAAGGCCCCACCAGCCCGGCCAGACGCAGAATATCCACCGAGGTTCCCGGCAGGTTGTGCAGCCAGTCCTCCAGCTCCTTGAGCACCTGCCCGCTGGCGGTTTGCGGCAGACGCGGGGAGTTCTCTTTCACCGTGCCATTGACGTTGCCATACACCGAGGTGGAACTGGTGAAGACGATCCGCGGAATATGGTGCGCCAGCGCGGTATCGACAATCTCCTGCACCGCCTGCAGATAAAACCCTTCTCCCGCCCCGGTACGCCGGGCCGGCAGCGTGATCACCAGCGCATCGACGTTCATCAGCGCGTCGAGGTCCTCGGTATCACAGACCAGCTGCGGCTCCAGGCGCAGCGGATAGCTGTCAATCCCGCACATCCGCGCCGCCTCCACGCCATCCTGCGTGGTTTTACTGCCGGTGACCTGCCAGCCTCGCGCCATCAATGACAGCGCCAGCGGCATTCCCAGCCATCCCAAACCGACTATCGCGACCTTTTTCATCCCAGGCTCCTGACTCTTTCGCTGTGCTGATTACAGGCTACGCCAGCCAGCGGCAACTGACAATTTCTTCGCTCAATGTGAAATGAATTAATGATAGAAAAAAGCCCTTGCTTTCTGCGGCGGAAGTGGTTTAGGTTAAAGGACATCAAATGCATAGTCATTCACAGAGAATTTTTATGAACCGCGTTCAATTTAAACACCACCATCATCACCATCATCCTGACTAGTCTTTCAGGCGATGTGTGCTGGAAGACATTTGGATCTTCCAGTGGTGCATGAACGCGCAGAGAGCCCCCGGAAGATTCACTTCCGGGGGCTTTTTTTTGGACCAAATTCGGACAGATTCAGACAGGTATTCAGAGGAAAAGAACAATGTTAGACAACACCCGTTTACGCATAGCTATTCAGAAATCAGGCCGTTTAAGCGAAGATTCACGCGAATTACTCAGCCGCTGCGGCATTAAAGTCAATTTGCACACCCAGCGTCTGATTGCGCTGGCGGAAAATATGCCAATCGACATTCTGCGCGTGCGTGATGACGATATCCCGGGCCTGGTGATGGACGGTGTTGTCGACCTCGGCATTATCGGCGAAAACGTGCTGGAAGAAGAGCTGCTCAGCCGCCGCGCTCAGGGCGAAGACCCGCGCTACTTCACCCTGCGCCGTCTCGACTTCGGCGGCTGCCGCCTGTCGCTGGCGACCCCGGTGGATGAAGCCTGGAACGGCCCGGCGGCGCTGGATGGCAAACGCATCGCCACCTCTTACCCACACCTGCTGAAGCGCTACCTCGATCAAAAAGGTATCTCCTTTAAATCCTGTCTGCTGAACGGCTCCGTGGAAGTGGCGCCGCGCGCCGGCCTCGCCGACGCCATCTGCGACCTCGTCTCCACTGGCGCCACCCTGGAAGCCAACGGCCTGCGCGAAGTGGAAGTGATCTACCGCTCCAAAGCCTGCCTGATCCAGCGCGACGGCGAGATGGCCGACGCCAAACAGCAGCTGATTGACCGCCTGCTGACCCGTATTCAGGGCGTGATCCAGGCCCGCGAGTCGAAATACATCATGATGCACGCTCCGACCGAACGCCTGGAAGAAGTGGTTGCCCTGCTGCCGGGCGCCGAGCGTCCGACTATTCTGCCGCTGGCAGGCGACAAGCAGCGCGTGGCGATGCACATGGTCAGCAGCGAAACCCTGTTCTGGGAGACCATGGAAAAACTGAAAGCGCTGGGCGCCAGCTCCATTCTGGTGCTGCCGATTGAGAAGATGATGGAGTAATCGGCCAGCCGGTCACGGGACACACAGGGGAAAACAATCATGAGCTTCAACACAATCATCGACTGGAACGGCTGTAGCGCAGACCAACAGCAACAACTCTTAACGCGCCCGGCGATTTCCGCCTCCGACAGCATCAGTAAAACGGTGGCGGAGATCCTCGATAACGTCAAAGCCAACGGCGACGCGGCGCTGCGCGAATACAGCGCGAAGTTTGATAAAACCACCGTCGCCGCGCTGCAGGTGAGCGAGGCGGAGATCGCCGCCGCCGGCGAACGCCTCAGCGACGAGCTGAAGCAGGCGATGGCGGTGGCGGTGAAAAACATCGAGACCTTCCACAACGCGCAACAGCTGCAGGCGGTGGATGTCGAAACGCTGCCGGGGGTGCGCTGCCAGCAGGTCACCCGCCCTATCGCCTCCGTCGGGCTGTATATTCCGGGCGGCTCGGCGCCGCTGTTCTCCACGGTGCTGATGCTGGCGACGCCGGCGCGCATCGCCGGCTGTCAGCAGGTGGTGCTCTGCTCGCCGCCGCCGATCGCCGATGAGATCCTCTATGCCGCGCAGCTGTGCGGCGTGAAAACCATCTTTAACGTTGGCGGCGCCCAGGCCATCGCCGCCCTCGCCCTCGGGACCGAGTCGGTGCCGAAGGTGGATAAAATCTTTGGCCCGGGTAACGCTTACGTCACGGAAGCCAAACGTCAGGTCAGCCAGCGTCTGGACGGCGCAGCCATCGACATGCCGGCCGGCCCGTCGGAAGTGCTGGTGATCGCCGACAGCGGCGCCACCCCGGACTTTGTCGCCTCCGACCTGCTGTCGCAGGCGGAACACGGCCCGGACTCGCAGGTGATCCTCCTGACCCCGGACGCCGACCTCGGCAGCCGCGTCGCTGAGGCCGTCGAACGCCAGCTGGCCGCCCTGCCGCGCGCGGAAACCGCCCGCGTGGCCCTCTCCGCCAGCCGGATCATCGTGGCCCGCGACCTGGCGCAGTGCGTGGCTATCTCCAACCAGTATGGTCCGGAGCACCTGATCATTCAGACCCGTCAGGCCCGCGAGCTGGTGGACAGCATCACCAGCGCCGGTTCGGTTTTCCTCGGCGACTGGTCACCGGAATCCGCGGGCGATTACGCCTCGGGCACCAACCACGTCCTGCCGACCTATGGGTATACCGCCACCTGTTCGAGCCTCGGCCTGGCCGACTTCCAGAAGCGGATGACCGTGCAGGAGCTGTCGCGCGACGGCTTTGCCGCCCTCGCCTCAACGATTGAGATCCTGGCCGCCGCCGAGCGCCTTGACGCCCACAAAAACGCCGTAACGCTGCGCGTTGCCGCCCTGAAGGAGCAAGCATGAGCATTGAAGATTTAGCCCGCGCCAACGTCCGTGCGCTGACCCCGTATCAATCCGCTCGCCGTCTGGGCGGCAAAGGCGACGTCTGGCTGAACGCCAACGAATTCCCGACCGCCGTGGCTTTCCAGCTTACTGCGCAAACGATGAACCGCTATCCGGAGCCGCAGCCGAAGGCAGTCATCGAGAGCTACGCCCGCTACGCCGACGTCAAACCGGAGCAGGTGCTGGTCAGCCGCGGCGCCGACGAAGGGATTGAGCTGCTGATCCGCGCTTTCTGTGAGCCCGGCAAAGACGCGCTACTCTACTGCCCGCCCACCTACGGCATGTACAGCGTCAGCGCCGAGACCATCGGCGTCGAATGCCGCACCGTGCCGACCCTCGCCGACTGGCAGCTCGACCTGCCGGGTATCGAGGCGCAGCTGGACGGCGTGAAGGTGGTCTTTGTCTGCAGCCCGAACAACCCGACCGGTCAGATCATCGATCCGCAGTCGATACGCGACCTGCTGGAGATGACTCGCGATAAAGCCATCGTGGTCGCCGACGAAGCCTATATTGAGTTCTGCCCGCAGGCGACGCTCGCCGGCTGGCTCAGCGACTATCCGCACCTGGTGGTGCTGCGCACGCTGTCCAAAGCCTTCGCCCTTGCCGGCCTGCGCTGCGGCTTCACCCTCGCCAACGCCGAGGTGATTAACGTGCTGCTGAAAGTGATCGCTCCGTATCCGCTCTCCACGCCGGTGGCCGATATCGCCGCCCAGGCGCTGAGCGCGGAAGGCATCGCGGCGATGCGCCAGCGCGTGGCGCAGATCCTCGACGAGCGCCGCTACCTGGTGGAACAGCTGCGCGGCATCGCCTGCGTGGAGCAGGTCTTCGATTCCGAGGCGAACTACGTTCTGGCGCGGATAACCGCCTCCAGCGCAGTGTTTAAATCTTTGTGGGATCAGGGCATTATCTTACGTGACCAGAATAAACAACCTTCATTGAGCGGCTGTTTGCGTATCACTATCGGTACCCGTGCCGAGAGCCAGCGCGTGATTGACGCCTTGACTGCGGAGAATGTATGACCCAGAAGTATCTCTTTATTGACCGTGACGGCACCCTGATTTCCGAACCGCCGGTGGATTTCCAGGTGGACCGTTTCGACAAGCTGGCGTTTGAGCCGCAGGTGATCCCGGCGCTGCTGAAGCTGCAGCAGGAAGGCTATAAGCTGGTGATGATCACCAACCAGGATGGCCTGGGAACCGACAGTCTGCCGCAGGAAGCATTTGATGGCCCGCACAACCTGATGATGCAGATCTTCGCCTCGCAGGGCGTCAATTTCGAAGAGGTGCTGATTTGTCCGCACTTCCCGGGCGACAACTGCGCGTGCCGCAAACCGAAAACGCAGCTGGTGCTGCCGTGGCTGGAAGACGGCGTACTGGATAAAAGCCACAGCTATGTGATTGGCGACCGGGCCACCGACCTTGAGCTGGCGGATAACATGGGAATTACCGGCCTGCGCTATGACCGTGAGACCCTGGACTGGCCGACCATCAGCGAGCAGCTGACCCGCCGCGACCGCTATGCCCACGTCGAGCGCATCACCAAAGAGACCCAGGTGGACGTGAAGGTGTGGCTGGACCGCGAAGGCGGCAGCAAGATCCACACCGGCGTCGGCTTTTTTGACCATATGCTCGACCAAATCGCCACCCATGGCGGCTTCCGCATGGAGATCAACGTCGGCGGCGATCTGTACATCGACGATCACCACACCGTGGAAGATACCGGCCTGGCCCTCGGCGAAGCCCTGAAGCTGGCGCTTGGCGACAAGCGCGGCATCAACCGCTTCGGCTTCGTGCTGCCAATGGACGAGTGTCTCGCCCGCTGCGCGCTGGATATCTCCGGCCGTCCGCATCTGGAGTATAAGGCGGACTTCACCTATCAGCGCGTCGGCGATCTGAGCACCGAGATGGTGGAACACTTCTTCCGCTCGCTCTCTTACACCATGGCGGTGACCCTGCACCTGAAAACCAAGGGCAAGAACGATCACCACCGCGTGGAGAGCCTGTTCAAAGCCTTTGGCCGTACGCTGCGCCAGGCGATCCGCGTCCAGGGCGATGCCCTGCCGTCTTCCAAAGGGGTGCTGTGATGAATGTGGTGATCCTTGATACCGGGTGCGCCAACCTCAATTCGGTGAAATCGGCGATTGGCCGCCACGGCTATGAGCCGGTGGTCAGCCGCGATCCGGAGGTGGTATTGCGTGCCGATAAACTGTTTCTTCCCGGCGTCGGCACCGCCCAGGCGGCGATGGACCAGCTGCGCGACCGCGATCTGATCGACCTGATTAAAGCCTGTACCCAGCCGGTGCTGGGGATTTGCCTGGGCATGCAGCTGCTCGGCAAGCGCAGCGAGGAGAACAACGGCGTCGATCTGCTGGGCATTATCGAAGAAGAGGTGCCGAAGATGACCGACCACGGTCTGCCGTTGCCGCACATGGGCTGGAACCGGGTGTATGCCAAAGCAGGCGATCGTCTGTTCCGCGGCATTGAAGAAGGCGCGTATTTCTACTTCGTGCACAGCTACGCCATGCCGGTCAACCCGTACACCATCGCCCAGTGCAATTACGGCGAGGCGTTCACCGCCGCGGTGCAGAAAGATAACTTCTTTGGCGTGCAGTTCCACCCGGAGCGCTCCGGAAGCGCCGGGGCGCAGCTGCTGAAAAACTTCCTGGAGATGTGATGATTATTCCTGCTTTAGATTTAATCGACGGCACCGTCGTTCGTCTCCACCAGGGCGATTACGGCCAGCAGCGCGACTATGGCAGCGATCCGCTGCCGCGCCTGCAGTCCTATGCCGCTCAGGGAGCGGAAGTCCTGCACCTGGTCGACCTGACCGGGGCGAAGGACCCGGCGAAACGCCAGATCCCCTTGCTGAAATCGCTGGTCGCCGGCATTGACGTCCCGGTACAGGTTGGCGGCGGCGTGCGGACCGAAGCGGATGTCGCGGCCCTGCTTGAGGCCGGCGTCGCCCGCGTGGTGGTCGGCTCCACCGCGGTGAAATCCCCGGAGGAAGTGAAAGGCTGGTTTAAACGCTTTGGCCCTGAACGGCTGGTGCTGGCGCTCGACGTGCGCATTGACGCCGACGGCAACAAGCAAGTGGCGGTCAGCGGCTGGCAGGAAAACTCCGGCGTGACGCTGGAGGAACTGGTGGAAAGTTATCTGCCGGTCGGCCTGCAGCATGTGCTGTGCACCGATATCTCCCGCGACGGCACGCTGGCAGGCTCTAACGTCTCGCTGTACGAGGAAGTCTGCGCCCGCTACCCGCAGGTGGCGTTTCAGTCATCCGGCGGCATCGGCGATCTCAAAGATATTGCCGCGCTGCGCGGCACCGGGGTGCGCGGCGTGATTGTTGGTCGCGCGCTGCTGGAAGGTAAATTCAACGTAACGGAGGCCATTCAATGCTGGCAAAACGGATAATCCCCTGCCTCGACGTCCGCGACGGCCAGGTAGTGAAAGGCGTGCAGTTCCGTAATCACGAGATCATTGGCGACATCGTTCCGCTGGCCAAGCGCTATGCCGACGAAGGGGCTGACGAACTGGTGTTCTATGATATCACCGCCTCCAGCGACGGCCGGGTGGTCGACAAGAGCTGGGTGTCGCGCGTGGCGGAAGTGATCGACATTCCTTTCTGCGTGGCGGGTGGGATCAAGTCGCTGGAAGACGCGGCGCAGATCCTCTCCTTCGGCGCCGATAAGATTTCGATTAACTCCCCTGCTCTCGCCGACCCGACGCTGATCACCCGCCTTGCCGACCGCTTT
Source organism: Klebsiella sp. GL120222-02 (assembly GCF_003097195.1). Taxonomy (NCBI): domain Bacteria; kingdom Pseudomonadati; phylum Pseudomonadota; class Gammaproteobacteria; order Enterobacterales; family Enterobacteriaceae; genus Klebsiella; species Klebsiella sp. GL120222-02. The sequence goes on along the minus strand of NZ_QEQO01000007.1, from coordinate 10,608 downwards.
GGCGTGCAGTGCATTGTGGTGGGGATTGATACCTGGTTTGATGCAGAGACCGGCAAATATCACGTCAACCAGTATACCGGCGACGAGACCCGCACCCGGGTGACGCAGTGGGAAACCCTCGACTGGGTGGAGGAAGTGCAGAAGCGCGGCGCGGGCGAGATCGTCCTCAATATGATGAACCAGGACGGGGTGCGCAACGGTTACGACCTGCAGCAGCTGGCGAAGGTTCGCGCGGTGTGCCATGTCCCGCTGATCGCCTCCGGCGGCGCGGGCACCATGGAACACTTCCTCGAAGCCTTCCGCGACGCCAACGTTGACGGCGCGCTGGCGGCCTCGGTATTCCACAAACAGATTATTAATATTGGCGAACTGAAAGCGTACCTGGCGGCACAGGGCGTGGAGATAAGGGTATGTTGACTGAACAGCTGGACTGGGAAAAAACGGACGGCATGATGCCGGCCATCGTGCAGCACGCCGTATCCGGCGAAGTGCTGATGCTGGGCTACATGAACAAGGAGGCGCTGGAGAAAACCGAAGCCACCGGCAAGGTCACCTTTTACTCACGCACCAAACAGCGACTGTGGACCAAGGGTGAAACCTCGGGCAATGTCCTCAACGTAGTGAGCATCACGCCGGACTGTGACAACGATACGCTGCTGGTGCTGGTGAACCCGATCGGGCCGACCTGCCACAAAGGCACCACCAGCTGCTTCGGCGAAACCGGCCACCAGTGGCTGTTCCTCTATCAGCTGGAGCAGCTGCTGGCCGAGCGTAAGCACGCCGACCCGGAGAGCTCCTACACGGCGAAGCTGTACGCCAGCGGCACCAAGCGTATTGCGCAGAAAGTGGGGGAAGAAGGCGTGGAGACCGCGCTGGCCGCCACGGTGAACGACCGCTTCGAGCTGAAGAATGAGGCGTCGGATTTGATGTACCACCTGCTGGTGCTGCTGCAGGACCAGGGGCTGGATCTCGGGGAAGTGATTGATAATCTGAAGAGTCGTCACTAACGCGTTAACCCCCGCCGCAACGGCGGGGGTAGCAGGCCTCAGGATTTGCTTTCCAGCAGCGTAGTGTAGAGATTGACGTAAGCGTCAATCATATGGTCGGCAGTAAACATCTCTTCAAAACGACGACGCGAGTTTTCGCCATAGCGGCTGGCGGTTTCATCGTTATGCCAGAGCTCGTTCATCGCCTCCACCAGCGCCTGACTGTCATTCGGCGGGATCACACAGCCATTCACTTTGTCCTGGTTAATGAACGAGGTCCCGGTGCCGATCTCGCAGGAGATCAGCGGCCTGGCGAAGCGCGCGCCTTCCAGTAATGTAATGCCAAACGCCTCGGAGCGCAGATGCGAGGGGAAGACCACGCCCCGGCAGAGCTGGAAGAGAATGTATTTATCTTCGTCGTTGAGCATGCCGGTAAACACCACATTGCTCAGCCCGCGCTGCTGCGCTTCACGACGCACTTCCGCCTCCAGCGGCCCGCCCCCGACGATCACCACCGGCAGCCGGCTACGCTCGGCGGCATCCAGCAGAATGTGCAGCCCTTTGTAGTAGCGGAAAGCGCCAACGAAGAGGAAGAAGTTATCGCCGACGGTTTCCCGCCAGTGCGCCACCCGCTGCGGATCGTGCTGCACGTCATGCTGCTCCAGACCAAACGGGATCACCACGGTTTTATCCTGATATTTTTTCAGGGTCTGGCTGGAGGCCACGTAGTTGGGCGACGAGGCGACGATGCAGTCTACGCTGGCGAGGAATCGCTCCTGCAGCGGCTGGTACAACTTCATTAACCGTTTTTGTTTCACAATATCCGAGTGATAGGTCACCACCGTTCTGGCGTCAGGCCGCGCCGAGAGATGCAACATATCCATGAATGGAAACGGAAAATGGTAGTTGATGATGTCGTAATCATCTTTAATCTGCTTAAAACGCTTTAACGCTTTCAACGAAAACGGCGTGGAGGCAATTTCAAAAAGCTGCTTATTATAAATGACCCGATGGTCTTCGTAGGCGACAGGACCTGTCTCTTTGTCCGGGCTAAAAGTAAAAACATCGGCTGCGATTCCCCGGCGGGCGCAGCCCTGACTTAGCTGATAAATGACCTGCTCAATACCGCCGTAGGTATCGGGATAGTAGGTCTTATAGACGTGTAGAACTCTCAACTGACACCCTTAGAGTAATTTATAGGCGTTAATGGTCTGGGTCGTACAGTTCTCCCACGAAAACTGTTTCGCCTGGGCAAGACCGCGCGCGGTGGCGATTTCCCGCCAGCTATCATCCTGCAGGCTCTGCAAAATATGCGCGCTAATCGCGTCTACATCATTAGGATCGGCAACGAGGCCGGCATCGCCAACCACCTCAGGCAAAGAAGTGACATTGGAACATACTACCGGCACACCGCAAGACATCGCTTCAAGAATAGGTAAACCGAATCCCTCATAGAAGGAGGGATAAACAAAGGTTCTGGCCGCCGCGTACAGATAAGGCAGGTCTTCATCCGGGACATAGCCCAGGTAACGGATCCACCCTTCACGCGTACCGCGCTCGACTAACTGCCACAGCACATCGTCTTCCCATCCGCGATAACCGCTGAGGATCAGCGGGTAGCGCATGCGGGTCTCCATCGGCAGCAGCTGATAGGCCTGCAGCAGACCGCGGATATTTTTGCGCGGCTCCATGGTGCCGATATATAACGCATACCCCTGCCACGCCAGCTGATATTTCTGCAGGACCGGCAGGCACTCCGCCGGGCTGCGCGGAATATAGTCGCTGCTGCAGGCCAGCTTGGTGGTGACGATCCGATCCGCCGGATAGTTGAACAGGCGGATGATTTCACTGCGCGAGAAGTCGGAGACGGTCAGGATCAGCTTCGCCGAATCCAGGCTCTCGTGCAGGGACTTCTCCATATAGCGAACCCGATCTTTTGGATGATATTCCGGGCAGGTAAAAATGGAGATGTCATGAAACGTGGTCACGGCGCGTTCCAGGCGATGCGGCAGATAGAAATTGGGACCATGGTAAATGTAGTCTTTGTAATCGCGCAATGCCCACGCCTGGCGCCGCGGATGCAGCAGGCGATACGCCTCAATCAGCAGCGGCTGGCGGCGCAGAAACGCCGACAGACGACCATGATTGCTGGCTTTGGTATCGCTTTTATTCTCCACCTGGGGGATCTGATCGATAAACGACGCGCCGTGAAACAGCTTCAGCTCTTCGATTTCACGGGCAACCGCCAGCCGCTTAACCAGCTCCAGGGAATACCGACCGATGCCCGTTAATGGGTATTTAATTGGCTCAGTAGCAAAAATAATTTTCATAATAAATGACACATCATCATCTAGCTCCCCTTGTATTCAAAGGCAAAAAATACAAGGGGGAATATTTTTATTTAAAATATTTAGCTTTAGCTAAGCCTTGACACATATTAACCAGGCGGCGTGAAACAGCATAATAATCATGTTGTTCACGCCATGCATCGGCACGTTGTTGAGTCCTGGTAGCCCAGGCGTCCTGTTCACGGATGGAATGAAGGATCCGGTCAATCCCCTGACTGATATCGTCGACGCTGCATCCATCAAATTTAAAGACCGCATCGTCCAGATCATCAAATATCGCCAGGGGTGTTACCGCAACAGGTTTTTGGGTTGCCATGCCATAACGTACCGCTCCGCTAGCTGACTCACCCGTATTCTGGTAAGCAAAAATCAGTAGATCAGCTTCTGAGAGCAGCCGCAAACTTTCCGCATCAGGCAGGAAATCATTATGCATCTCAATGAGATCGTTAACACCTAGCCGCTGAGCTGCCGCTTTAAGTTCTGCCACCAGATCGCGTGATTCTCCAACCGGATACTCCGCGTTAACCAGACGCAAACGAACCGGTTTCCCCGCCTGCTTGAGGCGATGGACGGATTCTACCAGCTCCATCAGGCCCTTATGCGGTAAGCAGAAGCCATAGCTCGCAATTAACGGTAAAGCCTGCTGTTGACGCGCGGCGCTCCCAGCAGCGTAGTTGATAACACCATGCGGAAATAAAGCAACATTATCGGTTAAGCCTAAATCTTTAAGGCGGTTCATATCGGCAATTGAATGCACCAACAATCGGTCACAAAGCGCCAGCGCATCCGCCATTTCGGCAAGGCGGAAATTCCAGGTCGGCTCTTTTTCCAGCGGATCCACAGTTGAATGCATCGTCATGACAACCGCTCGACCGGCGTCATGCTGGCGACGAATAAACGCCGACAGTTCGCGATGATTAAAGAATCCATAGTTAAACTGGATCACGATGACATCAAGTCGCAGAGCATCAATTTGTGGCTGGAGATTTTCAAGATAGTTATTTTCTTTACCCACAATCCAGTTGCGCAGTACAAACTCTTCGTCTGCACACACAAGATCTCCAGCGCTGACCTGGGGAGCAAAAACAACATCCGCGCCATGCGGTGCGCTCTCCAGCAAATGCTGAGAATAGGTTGCGATCCCACATTTCGTGTTCCAGGTCGTCAACCAGCCAATTCGCGCCCGATGCTGAGCAATATCAATATGCGCACGCAGCGTCTTAACTGCCTGACGAGAACGATCAGCCACCGCTTTCCAGGTAAACTGCTGCAGAATAAGCTCGCGACCAGCATCAGCCATGTCACGCAGCACTGATTTATCCGTCGAGGCTGCAGCTTTTAACGCATCCGTTAAGTTGTCAATGTCCACACTGGCCCATGTCGAGGCAAACAGACCAAAGTGTGTTTTTACCCGGGTAAACTGATAGTTAACCAGCCATGAATTTTGTGAATTAACAAAATCTAGTTGACCGCTCCAGTTAGTGACGATGGCTGGAAGCCCACTCAGCATTGCTTCAGCGATAGGTAAACCAAAGCCTTCGGCGCAACCTGGAGCAACCAGAACATCGCAGCTTTCATAAAGCCCTTTAAGCTGGCTGGCTGACATATCCTCTTTGATTATTTCAACTTTGGGGTAGTCCGCGAATTGAGCCTGGGCGTGTGCCAGCCACGCGTCAATTTCATTGTGTGGATTGTTAAAAGTCTTAATGATCAAGATAACATTGTCACGACGAGTGAACGCCCTGCCCCAAGCCTGAAGCATTGCCTGCACCCCTTTTCGTGGGAAGCAGGAAGAGACATGCAGGAAACGGAAGGTGCCCTCATCCACATCTTTTGCCGTTTCAGCTGCTGTGGTGAGCCAATGATCGCAGCCGTTGCCTACAACAAATGCAGGCACATTCAAGCCGTTGTCAATCAATACCTTACGGACATGTTCTGAAGTACACAGCACGCCGTCAAGTTCCCGGTTAAATTCATTAATCCACGGCTGTGGAAAACCCGTTTCTTCCCAGGCATAGCAATGAAGGAGTTTTACTTTGGCATCCATATCGGCAACCCGCGGTGGATAGATATTTCTGCTAAGAATATCTATCTTTTCGTTACTCTTGCGGGTACGACATTGATTATAAAATGCCAGAAGATCGCTATTTTCCGGCTGTGCCATAAACGAGGCATCCGGCGCAAAATCGCCCGGCCCTTCAGTGGAGTGCAATAGTACTTCTACACCATCGGCTGAGAGTGCCCGGGCAAACTCCCGATTCACCAGCGCCAGACTATATGAGCTATCGAAGGGACCTTCCACACGCCAGGTCAGCGCCTTATCATCAATTTGATACAGCTCAGCCGTCTTCAGATTGTAATCGATGGCCGTTGCGCACAAACGCAGATCGCGCTCTTCTGGCTGACAGTGAGAAATAGCAAGGATCCGCTGAATTAGTGCCTCAGGCAAGACCTGCACGGTGCCGGCGTCTTCTGTCGCAATCTTCTCGAAAGCTTCCAGAGCCGTCACGGCAGCGTTGTCCCAGGAGAAATTACGTGCTTGCTGCTGAGCCATTTCCTTCAGGCGCGCCAGGAATGGAGCATCATTCAGACATTGCGCGATCTTTTCCCGAATGGAAGAGACAGAATACGGGTCGAATAATGCCTCAGGATTACCGATGACTTCAGGAATACTGGTGACATTTGAGCCAATGGCCGGTGCGCCGCACGACATTGCTTCCAGAACAGGCAGCCCAAAGCCTTCATGCAGCGAAGCAAAGATGAAAAGCTTACACAGACGATAGAGTTGAATCAGCTCATTTTCCGGCACGTAGCCAGTCAGAACCAGTTCACCCTGCTGCAACCCATTACCTGACGCCAGGGATTCCAGATACTGACGATCCCCAATGGACAGCTTACTAACGATAACCAATTGATGGCTGCGACGTAGAGCATCACTGAGTCCTGCATAGGCCTCAATCAATCGCTTAAAGTTTTTCCTGGAGTCAAATCCACCTGGTGCATACAGCACAAACTCGCGCTGAATACCGTAATGGCCAAGGACGGACTCTTTCTCGCTCGCTGTCACTTCCGCCATACAAAACTGAGGATCGGCTGCAGCTGCAATATTCTGCACATGGTCGCCCTGCAAATGCAGATGCTCAATCGCTTCCTGTGCCGTATAAGCGGAGTTAGTTAGCAGAAGGTCAGCGTTTTTTAACCATTCCACTTTCTGTAAATAATAGGATTTGAATACATCATCCAGCAGATAGGTCTCAGCCTGCACCAGGGGAATAAGATCGTGATGCAGTACGGCTACTTTGTACTGACGACTAAATTTGTGTACCGAAGTGGCCGCATCGTCGACATGACCTTCAAACAAGCTTGTAATGAAAACGACATCCGGACGCAATGATTCAAGAAACGCTTCCCGAATCAGTTCTGCGCTCTCCCGACGCCATTCATTACCTTTATCCATTGCACGTACTGGTCCTGCAGCATGCCAGACGACTATGTTGTCTGCTGGCAGGAGATCAGCAAATTGCGCCTTAACATCAGTAATCGACTCACCCAGCATAGCGGATAGCGCGATGAAAACCTCATGTCGATTGTTATTTCTAATAATCGCTCTGGCGATAGCAATACTATAACGACCAATGCCACGAAAGCGGCTTTCCGTCTGCGCGCCTTGTAAATCAATGACAATACGCATCGTTATTTCTCCGTATTTTTATTTTTTAATTCGTTATAAATACTCAACGCGCGACTTGTCATTTCTTCAGTACCCACATCATATCTTCTGGACTGCATCATCATCGTGTCAGATTGCACCAGCATTACGCGCTGGAACAAACGCTGTAGCAATGTGTAGCAGCCGGTTTTTCTTAGAAATTTAAACAGATAAACCTTTGACTTAGGATAACGATGGAAAAAGACCAGCGAGAGCGCCATCCCTTTGCGCAATATTTTTTTCGCCGCCCGACGGGCTCGTACTTTAGCCCCTTCCTGACGCAGTAATTGGCGTTGCAAAGACAGCCAGCGTAGAGGTTGAGTGATACGCCATGAACGGCTGTTATGCAAATCTGCCACTTGCTGATGAAGCTGATTGTTCTGACCAATGACATGATTTAGTTCGTCAACCTGGCCTTGCAACGTCTGAATATTCTCTGCCATTTTGCTTAGCTGGCGCGTATATGTCTGGTTTAACGTCTCCAGCTGTGAGGCAAAGGATGAGAACTGTTGGCGTAAAATTGCATCGTAACGGTTGCTCAGGACATCCAGCGTCAGACCATACTGTTGGGTAAACAGGGTTTCAAAGCGTTCAAGAACATCTGCAGGCGCTGCTTTCTGAGCAATGATGCTGTAATCGGGGCTAACACCTTTAAGCACATCGACCAGATTAACCGCTGCGTCCGGGGATTTGAGAGCCTCTTTTTCCTGTAGACGAACGGTAATTGCCCGGTTAAAACCATAATGAATAGGTAAAAACTCAAGCAATGGCGGCGGCAAAGGGTGATTATGCGTTGGATCCATATAAAATGAACAGGTCCCGACGCTTACATTCTCCGGGTTCGGCGTTTCGAGGATTAGCAAACCGCCAGGTTTCAGCACCCGTAAGGTATGCATGACGAGCTGCTGCAATACCTCAAAGGGCAAATGCTCAGCAATATGGAAACCAGTCAACGCTATCAGACTCTGGTCTGCTTGATTTTGCAGAAACTGCAGACAATCCATTTTCTGCACGTTCAGCCCGGCTTCCTTGGCACGTGCCAGCATGCCATCATCGAGATCGACGCCGATGTTCGCAATACCATTTTCAGTCAGGATTTCCAGCCATTCACCACGTCCACAGCCAATATCCGCAATCACGCCTTCGGGATAAAGATCCTTCAGACGAGACAAGAAAGGTAAATAAAAACTCAGGCGGTTCTTGATATCTTCAACCGAACCTCTGTGTCGTTCTTCAAATGAACGATAAAACGACGAACCCATTAAGAAATCTCCAGTTCAGGTGGCAACCAGGACACGCCGACAAACTCTTGTTGTTCCGTGTTAACGACGTTGAATACCACGGCCAGATCGCGCCATTCATAGTTTTTGCCGAGGTGCGTACTGGAAGTATGCAACGCGACAGCGACAGAATAGGAGCCAACCCCCAACCTCGCATCAAAAGAGAATAAAAACGAACGCTTTTCGCCTTTTTTCAGGCTGGTGAGTGTTTGTTTGAGATGATGCGTATTGGTCCCGAAAATCGGTTGCCCAAGTCGATCCTTGATCATATAACCGACGACGAGCTCAGGGATATCAGCCTTAACCTCAACATTAACCTGCAAGCTGATCCGATGCCCTACCGAGGCAAATTCAGTCACATTGCCCTGTTCATCGAGAAGATGAACCTCAGAGATTGTCACTTCACCAGTGCCTGAAACAGTTTGCGTTTTACCGTTGTGCTCAACTTGTTTAATGGACTGATTTTGCTTATCGGCAAGAAGCGCATTGTAATAATCCATCACCGCTTCAGGCTCGCCTTCCATCTCAATGTGGCCTTTGTTCAACAAAATAGCCCGGTCGCAAATGCTCTGGATCGCCTGTTTATCATGAGATACCAGCAGCAACGTGGTTCCTTCCAGACGGAATTTACGGATACGTTCGAAACTTTTATGCTGGAAATAGGCATCCCCAACGGATAACGCTTCATCAATAATCAGCACATCAGGACGGATAGCGGTCGCTACGCTAAAAGCTAATCGAACCTGCATACCACTGGAATAGACGCGCACCGGCTGGTCGATATAATCCCCGATCTCCGCAAACTCTTCGATTTGCGGCATCAACTCAGTAATTTTCTCAGAGGATAACCCCAGCAGTTGCCCTGACATATAAACGTTCTGTCGGCCAGTGAAATCAGAATGAAACCCCATACCCAGTTCGAGTAAGGCAGCGACACGGCCTGAGATTTCAATCTCTCCGGTCGTTGGCCTGGACGTACCGGTAATAAGTTTAAGTAGGGTACTCTTGCCCGCACCGTTGATACCGATAATACCAACCGCCTCTCCCGGAGCAACTTCGAAATTAATGTCGCTGAGGATCCATTTAAGATTATGGCGTTTTGTATTCAGAGGGGATAACCATTCGATCAGTCGCCCAGTTTTTGAGTGATACTGGCGATATGCCTTACCGACATTTTTTACTCTGATATAACTCATTATAATTCATCCACCATATCCGCCGCATGCTTGCGGAACATCCTGAAACCGATGACGCAGAAAATAATGGCGAGAGCCAATACTGGCCATAGCGAATACCAGTTGGGCGCCTGATGGTAGGCGAAGATGGACTGATAAGATTGCATGACCCGAGTCATCGGATTATAAAGCAGCAGATTTTTCGCCCATGCTGGTAATGAATTCAGTACGTAAACAATGGGAGTGAACCAAAACCAAAATTGCAGTGCAACCCCAACCAGTTGCCCCACATCCCGGAAAAAGACGTTCATCACACCGAGGATCATACCCAGCCCACCGGCAAAAAGGATCTGCAAAAGCAGAACCGGTATCACCGAGAAAAACAGCCAGCCAGGGAAGTTACCAGTGACAATGATAAAAATCAGAAACAGGCTGAAGATAATCGCGAAATTAAGCACTGCTGATAACGTCACGATGATCGGCAGACAAATTTTCGGAAAACTTAGTTTCTTGATCAGATTAGCATTATTGATGAATACGCTCTGACCTTTATCCAGCATCTCTGTAAACAATCCCCAGGTCAGTACCCCAGAACAGAGATAAATACTGTAGGCAAACGGCCCGGTGTTGTCGGGCATTCTGGCCTTCATCACCTCGGAAAAGACCAGGGTATAGACCAAGATCATAGAGAGCGGTTGTAAAACGAGCCATAACGCGCCCAGCATACTGGTTTGATAGCGTGCCTGAAAATCACGCTTAACACTGCTCCAGATAAATCCCCGATAACGATAAATCGTCGTTAGTAAATCTCTCACCTTATTCCCCGCTTAACAGGTGTAACAGCTCGGTCGTTTTCTCATTCATTAACGCAGTATCCGCTCTGGACTCAACGTTCAGACGCACCACCGGCTCGGTATTGGACGTGCGCAGGTTAAAGCGCCACTCAGGGTATTCAATACTGATACCGTCCGTTGTGTCGATGTGTGCGGCCGCCGGCTCATACTGCGCACGGATGCGCGCTATCGCCTCCGCCGCATTCCCCAGCTTGCGGTTGATCTCCCCCGACGCCGGGAACGCCGCCTGGCGGTCCGCCACCAGCGATTTCAGCGA
>NZ_QEQO01000006.1:0-352159 GCF_003097195.1 Klebsiella sp. GL120222-02 | reverse complement strand
ATGTTCACTCAGAGACTTGGTATTCATTTATTGTCCGAAGACATTAAGAATCCATGTCACTTTGAGTGCCCACACAGATTGTCTGATAAATTGTTAAAGAGCAGTGCCGCTTCGTTTTTCGCTGCGGCGCGGGGTGTGCATATTACGCTTTCCCGCTGCAGAGTCAAGCATTTATTTTTGCTTTTCTCTGCGAGGTTCTCACCGGAACCCCGCTGACCCGGCGGCTTGCTTGCCGTTGTTCCGTGTCAGTGGAGGCGCATTATAGGGAGTAATTCTGAGGTGACAAGGGGAAATTCAAAAAAACTTTTCAACCGTCTCTTTTTTCAACAATGCGGCGAGGAATGTCGCAAAAAACCGCCGTTTTGCTGTTTTAACCGACGAAACGGGACGCCTGGTGGCATACTGTTAGAGTAAAGAAAAGAAAGGAACGGCATTTATGTCTTTAAGCGCACAGCAACTGGCGGCACAAAAGAACATCTCCTGGGTACTGGCCGAGAAGCTCGCCCAAAAAATACTGACTGGCGAATATCAGCCGGAAAGCATTCTTCCCGGCGAGATGGAGTTGGGGGAGCAGTTCGGTGTGAGCCGTACCGCCGTCCGTGAAGCGGTGAAGACGCTAACGGCAAAAGGCATGTTGCTGCCCCGCCCTCGCATTGGCACCCGGGTGATGCCGCGCAGCAGCTGGAACTTCCTTGATAAGGAACTCCTGTCCTGGTGGCTAACAGAAGATAACTTCGAAGAAGTGGTGAGCCACTTTCTCGTCATGCGCAGCAGCCTGGAGCCACAAGCCTGTTTTCTCGCTGCCGCTAACGGCTCCGCAGAACAAAAAGCGCAGCTCAATACTTTAATGGAAGAGATGATTGCCTTGAAACGTCATTTTCAGCGCGATCGCTGGATAGAGGTCGATATGGCCTGGCATGAACATATCTATGAAATGAGCGGTAATCCTTTCCTCAGCTCATTCGCTTCTTTATTTCATTCCGTCTACCACACCTACTTCACGTCGATTACGCAAAATGAAGTAGTGAAGCTGGATCTCCACCAGGCGATTGTCGATGCCATTCTCAACAGTGATGCGCCAGGTGCCTTGCTCGCCTGCCAGGCGTTGTTGAACGCCCCTCACCCCGTAAATCAATAACAAGGAATTGGCATGAGCAGAAAAAAAGGGCGCAGCATGGCCGGCCTGCCGTGGATCGCGGCGATGGCCTTCTTTATGCAGGCGCTGGATGCCACCATTCTTAACACCGCCCTCCCGGCTATTGCCCACAGTCTTAATCGTTCTCCCTTAGCGATGCAGTCGGCCATTATCAGCTATACGCTGACGGTAGCGATGCTGATCCCGGTCAGCGGCTGGCTGGCCGATAGCTTCGGCACGCGCCGGGTCTTTATCATCGCTGTTAGCTTGTTCACTTTGGGGTCTCTCGCCTGCGCGCTCTCCAGCTCATTAATGGAACTGGTCATTTTTCGGGTGATTCAGGGGATCGGCGGGGCGATGATGATGCCGGTGGCGAGGCTGGCGCTGCTGCGCGCCTATCCCCGCAGCGAGCTGCTTCCGGTGCTGAACTTTGTGACCATGCCAGGTCTGGTGGGGCCGATACTGGGCCCGGTGCTCGGCGGGGTGTTTGTCTCCTGGGCCAGCTGGCATTGGATTTTCCTGATAAACATTCCCATCGGGGTGATTGGCATTCTGTATGCCCGCAAATTCATGCCAAATTTCACGACGCCGCGCAGGCGCTTCGATATAACCGGTTTTCTGTTATTTGGCTTAAGCCTGGTACTGTTTTCCAGCGGTATTGAACTGTTTGGAGAAAAAATCGTGGCGACATGGCTGGCGTTGGCCGTGATTGCCGTCAGTCTGTTACTGCTCGTGGCCTATGTTCGCCACGCGCGCCGCCATCCGGCGCCGCTTATCTCGCTCTCTTTATTTAAGACGCATACTTTCTCAGTCGGCATTGCTGGCAACCTTGCCACGCGTTTGGGTACCGGCTGTGTGCCATTTCTGATGCCGCTGATGCTGCAGGTTGGCTTCGGCTATCCGGCCATTATCGCCGGCTGTATGATTGCCCCTACCGCTATCGGCTCCATTATTGCGAAATCTACCGTTACCCAGGTGCTGCGCTGGTTTGGCTATCGTAAGACCCTGGTGGGGATCACGGTATTTATTGGCCTCATGATTGCCCAGTTCTCGCTGCAGTCGCCAGAGATGCCGCTGTGGATGCTTCTTCTGCCACTGTTTGTGCTGGGGATGGCGATGTCCACGCAGTTCACCTCGATGAATACCATTACGCTGGCCGATCTGACGGATGACAATGCCAGCAGCGGTAACAGCCTGCTGGCGGTGACCCAGCAGCTTTCAATCAGTCTCGGGGTGGCCATCAGCGCTGCGGTGCTGCGCTTCTATGAAGGTTTTGACAATGCCAGCACGGTACAGCAGTTTCACTACACCTTTATAACCATGGGCGTGATCACCATCGTGTCGGCGCTGATGTTTATGCTGTTAAGAGCGAAAGATGGCCGTAATCTGATTAGCGAGCGGCACAAACGCTAAGCGGAGCCACGAACCACCAGCTCCGGCGTTAACTGAACGCGTTGCTGCTTTTGCTGCGGATCGGCCATTCGATGGATCAGCACATCGATGGCCAGTTCTCCCAGCTCATCTTTTGGCTGGTGAATGGTGGTCAACGGCGGTGTCATATAGCGTGCGAGCTCAATATCATCGTAGCCCACCAGCGCCATGTCCTGCGGAATGTGCAAACCGGCCTGGTACAACGCCTGATAAGCGCCAACCGCCATGGCATCGTTGCCGACAAATACCGCCTGCGGCCGCTGCGGCAAAGCCAGCAGCTGCTGCATCGCGCTAAACCCGCCGCCAAACTCAAAATCACTGGTCACCACGTATCCGTCGGCAACCGGCAGGCCGCAGCGCGCCATCGCAGCATGATAACCTTCAAGGCGCAGACGCGCCGGGGTTTTATCCAGCGGGCCGGCAATACAGGCAATGCGCGAATGCCCCTGGTCAATCAGATACTGGGTCGCCATATCGCCGCCAAGCAGCGAGTTATCCTGAATCAGATCGCTATCGCCATCAAAGGGAGCCCAGTCCATCATGACCGTCGGTACCGATGGATAGCGCTGCATAATTTCCGGAGAGGGCTGATGGGTCTCCGTGCACAGCAGCAGTAGTCCATCGACGCGTTTTTGCATTAGCGTCTCCAGATTACGATTCATTCGCTGCTCATCACCTTCCGTATTACAGAGTACGAGGCTATAACCCCGCTCAAAACAGCTGCGCTCCACGCCCCGCACCAGCTCCGAATAAAACGGATTGGTACTGGCAGTGATGAGCATGCCGATGGTACGGGTTTGATTAAGCTTAAGGCTACGCGCCAGCGCAGAGGGGGCGTAGTTGAGGCTTTTGATCGCAGCGTCTACTTTGGCGGTAATCGCCTCACTGACAAAGCGGTCCTTATTGATGACGTGTGACACCGTCGATGTGGAAACGCCCGCGACGCGGGCCACATCTTTCATCGTAGCCAAGCATTACCCCTGTTGCGCTAAAAATTCATCAATCTCTGTGCGCCACGGCACGGATGGCTGCGCGCCTTTGCGGGTCACGGCGATCGCCGCCGCGGCATGCGCAAAACGGATCGCTTCCGGCAGGGAAGTCCCTTCCAGCAACGCGGTTACCAGCGCGCCGTTAAAGGTATCGCCGGCAGCGATAGTATCAATGGCCTGCACACGAAAACCCGGGATCCGACGACTTTCGCCTTCGGCACTGAGCCAGACGCCGCGGCTGCCGAGGGTGATCATCACCGTACCAATGCCTTTGGCATGCAGCACGTCGGCGGCTTTTGCCGCATCCTCGTCGCTCTCAACGCGAATACCGGTCAGCTTTTCCGCTTCGGTTTCGTTGGGGGTAATGATATCCACCAGCGCCAGCAGTTCATCGGACAGTTCACGCGCTGGCGCGGGATTAAGCACCACGGTGGTCTGATGGTGATGGGCGATTTTCGCCGCCGCCAACACGCTCTCCAGCGGCGACTCCAGCTGCATTAACAGCGCCTGTGCGCTAGCGATACGTTCCTTTTCCGCCTCAACCTGGGAGACGGAAAGCGCCGCATTGGCGCCGGCATGAATACCGATGACATTCTCACCTTCGGCGTTAACGAAGATTAACGCCACGCCGGTCGCTTCCCCGGCGACTGCGCGCACAGGCGCCACGTCGATTTTATCGCTCGCCAGCTGGCGGCGGATGCGTTCACCGATGTCGTCATCGCCGGTGCAGGCGATAAACGCGATATCCGCTCCGCTGCGCCCGGCGGCGACCGCCTGGTTGGCCCCTTTACCACCGAAAGCCACCTGATAATGGTTGCCGGTGACGGTTTCGCCCGGCGTCGGGAAAGCGTCAAGGTTAAGAATGTGATCGGCATTGATACTGCCAAGGACGACAAGTTTGCCTGCAGTTTTCATCATTTCTGTTCCCGGGAAAGCGCGCCACCGGGATCCGGTGGCGCATGCCCTGCTTTTCTTTTTTTATATTGTCCCTCGGACCGTTGCCAGTCCGAATCGCATTTTACTGCTTAACGACCAGCTTCAGCTCAACCGGGTAGTTAGCTTCCACTTTTTCGCCCTTCAGTACCTTATCAGCCGTCTCAACGCCTTTCGCGCCGATCTGCTCCGGCAACTGTGCGACGGTCGCCGCCAGTTTGCCACTGTTTACTGCTTTTTCGCCATCCGGAGTGCCGTCAAATCCAACCACCATCACATCGGACTTGCCTGCGGTCTGCAGCGCGCGCAGGGCGCCCAGCGCCATTTCATCATTTTGCGCGAATACCGCCTGCACGTCAGGATGCGCGGTCAGCAGGTTCTGCATCACGTTCAGCCCTTTGGTACGGTCGAAATCGGCTGGTTGGCTGGCCAGGACGTTAAACTTGTGCGCCGCCACGGCCTGTTTAAAGCCTTCGCCGCGCTCGCGCGCCGCAGAAGTCCCGGCAATGCCCTGCAGCTCAATGACTTTCGCACTTTCACCCACTTTTTTCGCGATGTAATCGCCAGCCATTTTTCCGCCCTGCACGTTGTCAGACGCAATGTGGCTCACGACATCGCCTTTTGTGGCCTGACGGTCAAGGGTGATGACCGGGATTTTCGCCTGGTTTGCCATCTTCACGGCGTTGCCGACGGCATCAGAGTCGGTGGGGTTGATCAGCAGCAGCTTGGCGCCGCGCACCGTCAAATCCTGGACGTTCGCCAGCTCTTTCGCCGGGTTGTTCTGGGAGTCCAGCACCACCAGGTTGTAGCCCAGCTTGTCAGCTTCTTTTTGCGCGCCGTCTTTCAGCGACACGAAGAACGGGTTATTCAGGGTAGAGATAACCAGAGCGATGGTGTCTTTGGCCATCGCGTTTGCGCTGACGGTCGCACTTAGCGCAACAGCAGAGACCAGGGTCGCCAGTTTTTTCATATTCATAGTTAAGATGTCCTGTAGAGTTCTCAGTTACTGCTTTTTGTTATCTACCAGTACCGCCAGCAAAATCACCACCGCTTTAACGATCATCTGGTAATAGGAAGAAACGCCTAAAAGATTAAGACCATTATTCAGGAAGCCAAGGATCAGCGCGCCAATCAGCGTGCCGACAATGCGTCCTTTGCCGCCCGCGAGGCTGGTGCCACCGAGCACCACCGCCGCAATGGCGTCCAGCTCATAGCCCGTCCCCGCCGTCGGCTGCGCGGAGGAGAGACGCGCCACTTCGATGATCCCGGCCAGCGACGCCAGCATCCCGCACAAGGCGTAGACGATAATTTTGACTTTATTGACGCTAATCCCGGACAGACGCGTCGCCGCTTCATTACCGCCCAGCGCGTAAATATAACGGCCCAGGCGAGTATGGTGCAGCATGTACCAGGCCGCCAGGAAGACAATCGCCATGATCCATACCGGCGTCGGGATCCCCAGCGGACGCCCGATGCCAAACCAGCCAAACAGATCGGCGTTATCGCTAAAGCCGGTGTTGATCGGACTGCCGTTGGTGTACACCATGGTCACGCCGCGCAGCAGCAGCATCATCACCAGGGTAGCGATGAAGGCCTGCACGCGGCCTTTCGCCACAATCACCCCGGTGACTGCGCCGATCGCGGCACCCAATGCGAGGGCAGCAGCGACCGCCACCAGCGCATTAACCTCAATGCCAACAATCGACGCTGCCACCGCACCGGTGAGCGCCAACAGGGAGCCGACGGACAGGTCGATCCCCGAGGTCAGTATAACCAGCGTCATCCCTACCGCCATGATGGCGTTAACGGAGGTCTGTTGCAGGATATTGAACAGGTTATTGACGGTAAAAAAGTTGGGGCTCATGGTCGATACCACCGCGATCAGCACCAGCAGGGCAATCAGCGATTTTTGCTCCATCAGCCACGCTTTCGTGAAATAACGGCGACCAGTAACAGCCTGGGTTGTCATCTTTCTTACTCCTGATTCACACGGTTAAGCTTGCCCACAGCGGCAGCCATCAATACTTCCTGGGTGGCCTGCTCGCGTGTGAATTCACCGCCGAGATGCCCTTCATGCATCACAATGATGCGATCGCTCATGCCCAACACCTCCGGCATCTCAGAGGAGACCAGAATGATGCTCAGGCCATCGGCTTTGAACTGATTGATGAGCTGGTAGATCTCTTTCTTCGCCCCGACGTCGACGCCGCGGGTCGGTTCATCAAGGATCAGCACCTTTGGCCGGGTCATCAGCCCGCGGGCAATGGCGACCTTTTGCTGGTTGCCGCCGGAAAGCAGGCCGATTGCCTGCTCCATGGACGGCGTTTTGACGTTAAACAGCCGAATGAAATCACTGACCGCCTGCTGTTCATCTTTATGCTTAAGGCTGCCGCCCGCCCGGCTGAAGTAGCGTAGCGCCGTCAGGGACATATTTTCTTTTACCGACATCCCGAGAACCAGGCCATCGCGCTTACGATCTTCGGAGATATAGACAATGCCGTTCGCCAGACCGTCCTGCGGCGAGCGGGTCACCACTTCATGGCCATCCAGCGTCACGGAGCCGCTGCTGCGCGGCAGCGCGCCGTACAGCACTTTCATCAGTTCGGTCCGTCCGGCGCCCATCAGCCCGGCGACACCCAGGATTTCCCCCTGGCGCAAGGTAAAGGTCACGTTTTCCACGCCCGGGCCGCAGAGATTATCGACCTTCAGGCGCACCGCGCCCGGCGCCTTATCGAGATGTGGATATTGATCTTCCAGCTTACGGCCGACCATCATCTCGATCAGTCGGTCCTCATCCAGCGAAGCCACTTCGCGCTCGGCGATAAACTGCCCGTCACGAAAGACGGTCACGTCGTCGCAAATCTCGAAGATCTCTTTCATACGGTGGGAGATATAGACGATGCCGCGCCCCTGCGACTTCAGTTCGCGGATGACGCGGAACAGCGATTCGGTTTCGGTATCGGTCAGCGCATCGGTCGGTTCATCCATAATGATGACTTTCGATTCAAAGCTCAGCACTTTGGCGATCTCCACCATTTGCTGATCGCCAATCGACAGATCGCCCACAAGCTTCTGGCTGTTAAAGCGGAGATTCAGCTTTGCCAGCAGCTTGTCGGCTTCGGCATACATCTGCTTCCAGTCGATTTTGCCAAAACGGTTAACAAATTCGCGACCAAGGAAGATGTTCTCGGCAATCGTCAATTGCGGGATCAGGTTCAGTTCCTGGTGGATGATACCGATCCCGGCTTCCTGGGAGGATTTGGGGCCGTTAAAGGTCGTCTCTTTGCCTAACCACAGCAAAGAGCCGGCATCACGGGTGTAGATCCCGGTCAGCACCTTCATCATGGTGGACTTGCCGGCGCCATTTTCCCCTACCAGCGCCATCACCCGACCGGCATAGACATTCAGCGCCGCGCCGGAGAGCGCCTTGACGCCAGGGAACGCTTTATCGATCCCTTTTAGTTGCAATAAGGCTTCCATGGCGGCGACCTCAGAACGTGACGCCGGCACAGAGAATGATATTCGCAAACGGGGAACACTCCCCGCTGCGAATTACCGCCTGACTGTCTGCGGTTTGTTTTTTGAACTGCTCATGGCTGGTGTAACGAATTTCAATGGTATTTCCCTGGTGCTGCTGCAGCTGCTCGAGGTGAGTGAGCAACGTCGCGTGGAGCTGCGGATTATGGGTTTTAATCTCTTCCGCGATAACAGCCGCTTCAACCTGCATTTCCGTCGTCACCACTTCCAGCACCTGCATAAAGGAAGGTACGCCCTGAGTCAGCGCCATATCAATGCGCGTGCTGCTGCGGGGAACCGGTAATCCGGCATCGCAGACCACCAGCGTATCGGTGTGGCCCAGGCGGGAAATGACCGCGGAAATATCAGCGTTAAGTACGGTGCCTTTTTTCATTTTTCTCTTTTGCTCCACTAGCGAAACGTTTCGCTAAAATAATTATTATCAATGTGTGAGCAGAAAACCATCACCAGAAGAGAGAAATGTGATCGCCATCGAAACGTTTCGCAAGGCAACGGCAGGAGATGACAGCCGGAGTGAGAAACAAAAAGCCCTTCGCAATGGAAGGGCTTTTTTGACATCAGATTTCGACCTGGGTACCGAGCTCGATAACCCGGTTTGGCGGGATTTCAAACTGATCCGGCGCCCGCAGGGCGTTACGCTGCAGCAGCAGATAAAGCTTGCCGCGCAGGCGCAGATACCACGGTCGTTTGCCGATAATCAGCGACTCATGCGACATGAAGAACGAGGTCTCCATCATCCGGCAGCTGAGTCCTTCCAGGCCACAGCGATGGAATACTTCTTCAACGTTTGGCGTTTCCCGCCAGCCGTAGCTGGCCACCACCCGCCAGAACGACGGCGACAGCTGCTCGATCTGCACCCGGCGAACGTTATGCACGTAAGGCGCGTCTTCGGTGCGCAGAGTCAGAAGGATCACTCGCTCATGCAGCACCTTGTTGTGCTTCAGGTTATGCAGCAGGGCAAACGGGATCACGTTCAGGGCGCGGGACATATACACCGCGGTACCCGGCACACGCACCGGCGGTGACTTCTCCAGCGAAGAGATCATCGCTTCCAGCGAATTGCCATGCTCGTGCATTCGGCGCAGCAGGCGGAAACGTTCGCTCTTCCAGGTGGTCATCACCGTGAACATCACCAGCCCCAGGGACAACGGCAGCCAACCGCCGGAGACAATCTTATCGAGGTTCGCCGAAAACAGCGGAATATCGATACACAGGAAGGCCACCAGCATCAGGCCGACAAACAGCTTATTCCAGTGCCAGTTTTTGCGCGCCACCGTTGCCGACAGAATGGAGGTCAGCACCATGGTGCCCGTGACCGCGATACCATACGCCGCCGCCAGATTAGACGAATGCTCAAAGCTGACAATAACGATGACCACAGAAACGTACAGCAGCCAGTTAATGAACGGGATGTAAATCTGTCCGGACTCCATTTCCGAGGTGTGGATAATGCGCATCGGCGACAGATAGCCCAGACGCACTGCCTGACGGGTCAGGGAGAAGACCCCGGAGATCACTGCCTGCGAGGCGATAACCGTCGCCAGCGTGGCGATAATCAGCATCGGGATCAGCGCCCACTCCGGCGCCAGCAGGAAGAACGGGTTTTTAATCGCTTCCGGGTGCTTCAGCAGTAGCGCGCCCTGGCCAAAATAGTTCAGCACCAGCGAGGGCAGCACGACGGAGAACCAGGCCACGCGGATCGGCAGTTTGCCGAAGTGACCCATATCGGCGTACAGCGCTTCCACCCCGGTAATCGACAGCACCACCGCGCCGAGCGCAATAAAGGAAACCGTTTTGTACTGCAGGAAGAAATGCACCGCCCAGTAGGGGTTTAGCGCCTGAAGAACTTCCGGGTTAGCGTAAATGCTTCGCGCGCCGAGCACCGCCAGCAACAGGAACCAGATCAGCATAATCGGCGCAAACAGCTTACCGACCATGCCGGTCCCGTGCTTCTGGATCACAAACAACAGGGTCAGCACGATAATGGAGATAGGGACAATCCAGGTATCAAGCTGCGGGGCGATAATTTCTAACCCCTCTATCGCCGACATAACGGAAATCGCCGGCGTAATCACCACTTCGCCATAGAAGAAGCTACCGCCGATAAGGCCGAGGATCACCAGTACGGAGGTCATTCGGGCCGAGGTATTACGTCCGGCCAGCGACATCAGCGTTAAGATCCCGCCTTCCCCGGCGTTATCCGCCCGCATCACGAACGTGATGTATTTAATCGATACGGTAAAGATCAACAGCCAGAAAATCAGCGACAAAAAGCCAAACACGGCGTCGCGTTCAACGCCAAAGCCAAACTGACCTGACAGGCATTCGCGCAAGGTATACAGTGGACTGGTACCGATATCGCCGTACACCACGCCGATGGCCGCCAACGTTAATGCCGGCAACGATTGTTTATTATCAGTGCTCATAGACTAGTCTTTTCGTTTATAAAACAAATGTGTGCCTAGTCCCTTGGCCCACAAAAAGCGCACAGTATGCACGATTATTTGCGAAATCGTACCCCTAACAGACACCATATTAACCTGGCTCAAAAAAAATAAATCGATTCTTCAGGCTATTACCGCCCCTGCTCTAACATCTATACTCGACCCAATAACGATACATGACAAAGCACGCAACTCAATTATGGCTCAAACACATTTACTGGCTGAAAGAATTTCCCGGCTCAGCGCGGCACTCGAAAAAGGACTCTTTGAACGCAGCCACGCGATACGCCTCTGCCTGCTGGCGGCGCTCAGCGGCGAGAGCGTTTTTTTGCTCGGCCCACCGGGGATCGCCAAAAGCCTGATTGCCCGCCGCCTCAAATTCGCCTTCCAGCAGGCGCGCGCTTTTGAATACCTGATGACCCGCTTCTCCACCCCGGAAGAAGTTTTTGGGCCACTGTCCATTCAGGCACTGAAGGATGAAGGCCGTTACGAACGTTTAACCGCCGGCTACCTGCCGGAAGCCGAAATCGTCTTTCTCGATGAAATATGGAAAGCGGGTCCGGCGATCCTCAACACCCTGCTGACGGCGATTAACGAACGTCACTTCCGCAATGGCGCGCACGAAGAGAAAATCCCGATGCGCCTGCTGGTGGCCGCGTCGAACGAACTCCCCGAAGCCGACAGCAGTCTGGAAGCGCTGTATGACCGAATGCTGATCCGTCTGTGGCTTGATAAAGTGCAGGATAAAGGTAATTTCCGTTCAATGCTGGTCAGCCAGCAGGATGAAAACATCAATGCAGTGCCCAGCGCGCTGCAGGTTAGCGACGAGGAGTTTACCCAATGGCAGCAGCAGATCGGCAATATCAAACTGCCAGACGCGGTGTTTGAGCTGATATTCCAGCTCCGCCAGCAGCTGGATGCCCTGCCAAATGCGCCGTACGTCTCGGATCGCCGCTGGAAAAAGGCCATTCGCCTGCTGCAGGCCAGCGCCTTCTTCAGCGGGCGCGACAGCATCGCGCCGATAGATCTGATCCTGCTGAAAGATTGTCTGTGGCACAACGTCGAGAGCATGAACCTGATGTCGCAGCAGCTGGAAACGCTCATGACCTGTCACGCCTGGCAACAGCAGGCAATGCTGACGCGGCTGGGGGCCATTGTCCAAAGACGCATTCAGATCCAACAGCAGCAAAGCGACAAAACGGCGTTGAAGGTCACCCGCCTTGGCGGGATGTTTAGCCGCAAACCGCACTATGAATTGCCGGCGGAGATCCAGGGGACCACCCTGACACTGCTGCTGCAGCAGCCGCTCAAACTTCACGATATGGAAGTGATCCACATTACTTTTGAACGCGAGGCGTTAGCCAACTGGCTGGAAAAGGGCGGTGAGATCCGCGGTAAGCTCAACGGGATCGGCTTTGCCCAACTGCTCAATATGGATGTCGACACCAGCCAGCACCTGGTCGTCCGCGACGTCAGCCTGCAGGGCTCACGCCTCGCGCTGCCCGGTAGCGCATCGCAGGAGAACATGCCGGCAGAAATTCGCCAACAGCTGGAGGCGCTCGATGATGAGTGGCACCAGCAACACAACCGCTTCAGCGAGCAGCAAAAGTGTCTGTTTATCCCGGTCGAGTGGCTGGGAAGAATCGAAGCCAGCCTGCAGGACGTCGGCGCGCAGATTAAACAGGCGAAGCAGCCATGACGCTCGATATGCTGAATGTCATGCTGGCAGTCAGCGAAGAGGGAATGATCGAGGAGATGCTGCTGGCGCTGCTGGCCTCTCCTCAGCTGGCGGTGTTCTTTGAGAAATTCCCCCGCCTGAAAAACATCATCGCGGCGGATATTCCACGCTGGCGTGAAGCCGTTCGCGCCCGTTTGAAAGAAGTTAACGTCCCGCCGGATCTGGACGCCGAAGTGCAAACCTATCAGCAGGCTCAGCTACTCTCTACCTCGCAGTTTATTGTCCAGCTCCCGCAGATCCTCGGCAAACTGCACCAGCTACAGTCTCCTTTTGCCGCTCAGGCGCAGAAGCTGGTGGATGACAATGCCACCTTTACCCCGGCGCTGCATACGCTGTTTTTACAGCGCTGGCGCCTGAGCCTGGTGGTGCAAGCCACCAGCCTTAACCAGCAACTGCTGGATGAAGAACGCGATCAGTTACTCAGTGAGGTCCAGGAACGAATGACGCTCAGCGGTCAGCTCGATCCGGTACTGGCGGAAAATGACACTGCCGCCGGGCGTCTGTGGGATATGAGCGCTGGCGAACTCAAACGCGGCGACTATCAGTTGATCGTGCGCTATGGCGATTTTCTCAACCAGCAACCGGAGCTACTGCAGCTGGCGGAACAACTCGGACGTTCACGGGAAGCGAAATCCGTGCCGAAGAAAGACGCCCCGATGGAAACCTTTCGCAGCCTGGTGCGCGAGCCGGCGACAGTACCGGAGCAAGTCGACGGCCTCCAGCAGAGTGACGACATTCTTCGCCTGCTGCCGCCGGAGCTGGCGACGCTCGGCATCACGGAGCTGGAGTTTGAATTTTATCGCAAGCTGGTGGAGAAACAGCTGCTCACCTACCGGCTGCATGGCGACGCCTGGCGTGAGAAAATCACCGAACGCCCGGTAACACGGCAGGATTTTGATGAACAGCCGCGCGGGCCCTTTATTGTCTGCGTCGATACGTCAGGGTCGATGGGCGGTTTTAACGAGCAGTGCGCTAAGGCCTTTTGTCTGGCCCTGATGCGCGTCGCGCTGGCCGATAACCGTCGCTGCTTTATTATGCTGTTCTCCAGCGAAGTGGTGCATTACGAACTGACCAGCGAGCGCGGGCTGGAGCAGGCGATCCGCTTTTTAAGCCAGCGCTTTCGCGGCGGTACCGATCTGGCCAGCTGTTTTCGCGCCATTATTGAACGTCTGCAAAACCCGCAGTGGGTGGATGCGGATGCCGTCGTGATCTCTGACTTTATCGCCCAGCGGTTGCCGGATGAGGTGATTGCTCAGGTGGGGGAGTTACAGCGTAAGCACCAGCACCGTTTTCACGCGGTGGCGATGTCGGTACACGGCAAACCCGGCATCATGCGCATCTTCGATCATATCTGGCGCTTTGATACCGGGCTGCGTAGCCGCCTGCTGCGACGCTGGCGGCGCTAATTCATTACAGCAGCGCGGAAACGCTTTCGCGAACCTGGGCCGGCCATACGCCGCACTGTACCTGGCCGATATGGTCAAGCTGCAGCAGCAGCATCGTCAGACGAGACTGGCCAATGCCGCCGCCGATAGTCTGCGGCATCTCGCCGCGCAGCAGCGCCTGGTGCCATTCAAGCTGTAGGCGATCTTCATCGCCGGTCACGGCCAGCTGGCGCTTCAGCGCTTCGGCGTCAACGCGGATCCCCATTGAGGAGATCTCGAAAGCATCTTCCAGCACCGGGTTCCAAACCAGGATATCGCCGTTCAGACCGGCAAAGCCTTCAGAAATCTCTGTGCTCCAGTCATCATAATCCGGCGCACGCACGTCGTGGCGCTTACCGTCAGACAGTTTGCCGCCGATACCAATTAAGAAGACGGCCCCCAACTCTTTGGCAATGGCTCGCTCACGGCCTTTGGCATCAAGATCGGGATAGCGGCTCAGCAGCTCCTGGCTGTGAACAAAATGGATCTGTTCCGGCAGAAAAGGCTTCAAGCCAAATTCCTGGCTGACCGCCAGCTCGGTAGCTTTGATCCCGGCGTAGATCGCCTCGACGGTTGCCTTCAGAGTGCCGACGTGACGCTCTTCATCGCCCATCACGCGCTCCCAGTCCCACTGGTCAACATAAACGGAATGGATAGGCGTCAGACGGTCTTCATCGGGGCGAAGGGCCTTCATGTGCGTGTACAGCCCTTCGCCCGCGCTGAAGTCGTGTTGTCCCAGGGTTTGACGCTTCCACTTCGCCAGCGAATGAACCACTTCGAACTGGGCGTCGGGCAGTGTTTTCACTTTTACCTGAACCGCTTTCTCGCAGCCGGACAAGTTATCCTGCGTCCCATCGCCCACGCGGCTTAAGATTGGCGCCTGGACTTCAATCAGGCCAAGCTTCTCTTCCAGCTGACGGGAAAAGTGGGATTTAACGAAACTGATCTGGCGTTGTTTTGCGATATATGCGGTTTTCATTTTTATAACTCCTGCGTCCTGTTGCCATTGATTAAGCAACAAAACAGGGCCGCAATACAATAATCAATCAATAAAAAGCCGCATCGACTTTTAATTCATCAAAATATGAAGCTAAAATAGCAAGAACCCTCAAACTTCATAAGAAAAAGATATGGAAAATTATCAGATCGACAATCTGGACCGCGGCATTCTCGATGCGCTGATGGCCAACGCCCGTACCGCCTATGCCGAACTGGCTAAACAGTTCAGCGTCAGCCCGGGCACCATTCATGTGCGCGTCGAAAAGATGAAACAGGCGGGTATCATTACCGGTGCGCGCATTGACGTCAGCCCCAAGCAGCTGGGCTATGATGTCGGCTGCTTTATCGGCATTATTCTCAAGAGCGCCAAGGACTACCCTTCCGCCCTTGCCCGCCTGGAAAGCCTGGAGGAGGTCACCGAGGCTTATTACACCACCGGCCACTACAGCATCTTTATTAAGGTGATGTGTAAATCCATCGATGCCCTGCAGCAGGTACTTATCAACAAGATCCAAACAATTGATGAAATTCAGTCCACCGAGACGCTGATCGTGCTGCAGAACCCGATCATGCGTACCATCAAGCCCTGATCGCTTTTTTTAATCCCACATTTTTCCACAGGTAGATCCCAGCTCGCTCACAGCGTACAATACGCCACTCTGAACAGTTGAGCGGGCGATCGGCGATCATGGCAGACATTACACTTATCAGCGGCAGCACCCTGGGCAGTGCGGAATATGTAGCAGAGCATCTGGCGGAAAAGCTGGAAGAAGCCGGCTACAGCACTGAAATCCAGCACGGTCCGCTGGTTGACGATCTGCAGGCGGAAGGGATCTGGTTAGTTATCTCTTCAACGCATGGCGCCGGCGACATTCCCGACAACCTGGTTCCCTTCTATGACGCATTGCTGGAGCAGAAGGCCGATCTTTCCGCCGTGCGCTTTGGCGCCATCGGGATCGGCAGCCGCGAATACGACACCTTCTGCGGGGCGATCGATAAATTAGAAGCAGCATTGAAGGCCAGCGGCGCAAAACAGATCGGCGAAACGCTGAAAATTAACGTACTGGAACATGAAATTCCGGAGGATCCAGCGGAAATCTGGCTGGGATCCTGGAAAAATTTGCTCTGAGAATTGTAAAGATCGTCGGATCTTCTGTGGATAACCATGCTTAAAAGCTTGGATCAACCGGTAGTTATCCAAAGAATAACCGTCGTATGGTTTTTGTGCTGTGTATAACCCTTCATTTTGATCCCAGCTTATACGGACCAGGATCACCGATCATTCACAGATAGTGATCCTTCTTAAGCTTTTGATCTTACATCGTGGATCCGACTTATCCACAAAGAGAGTCGATCCTAATAAGAGATCACAATAGAACAGATCTCTATATAAAGATCTTCTTTTTAATACTCAGGATCCCGGAGTCTTTCTCAAAAGACCAAAGCCGAGTAGAATCCACGGCCCGGGCTTCAATCCATTTTCAAACCGCGTTATGCGAGGCAGATCACCATGTTTTATCAGGATCCTTTTGACGTCATTATCATTGGCGGGGGTCATGCAGGCACTGAGGCCGCGATGGCCGCAGCGCGAATGGGCCAACAAACCCTGCTTTTGACACACAATATCGACACGCTGGGGCAGATGAGCTGCAACCCGGCGATTGGCGGCATTGGGAAAGGACACCTGGTAAAAGAAGTGGACGCACTCGGCGGATTGATGGCAACCGCGATCGATCAGGCGGGTATTCAGTTTAGGATACTAAACGCCAGCAAAGGGCCCGCGGTACGTGCCACTCGCGCCCAGGCAGACCGCGTGCTGTATCGTCAGGCGGTACGCACCGCGCTGGAGAACCAGCCGAACCTGATGATCTTCCAGCAGGCAGTGGAAGATCTGATTGTGGAAAACGATCGCGTCGTGGGCGCCGTCACTCAGATGGGCCTCAAATTCCGTGCCAAAGCGGTGGTGCTGACCGTCGGAACCTTCCTCGATGGCAAAATCCATATTGGTCTGGATAACTACAGCGGCGGGCGTGCCGGCGATCCGCCGTCAATTCCACTGTCTCGTCGTCTGCGTGAGCTGCCGCTGCGCGTAAGCCGCCTGAAAACCGGAACCCCACCGCGTATTGACGCCCGCACCATCGATTTCAGCGTGCTGGCGCAACAGCACGGCGATAACCCAATGCCGGTCTTCTCGTTCATGGGATCCGCGGATCAGCATCCGCGCCAGGTGCCGTGCTATATCACCCACACCAACGAGAAAACCCATGACGTGATCCGTAATAACCTCGATCGCAGCCCAATGTACGCTGGGGTGATCGAAGGGATCGGGCCACGCTATTGTCCGTCGATCGAAGACAAAGTCATGCGCTTTGCCGATCGCAACCAACATCAGATTTTCCTTGAACCGGAAGGCCTGACCTCAAACGAAATTTATCCGAACGGTATCTCCACCAGCCTGCCGTTTGATGTGCAAATGCAAATCGTCCGCTCAATGCAGGGGATGGAGAACGCCCGGATCGTCCGTCCCGGCTACGCCATTGAGTACGATTTCTTCGACCCACGCGATCTGAAGCCAACGCTTGAGAGCAAATTTATTCAGGGTCTGTTCTTCGCCGGCCAGATCAACGGTACCACCGGTTATGAAGAAGCCGCTGCTCAGGGTCTGCTGGCTGGACTTAACGCTGCCCGCTTCTCTGCGGAAAAAGAGGGCTGGGCGCCGCGTCGCGATCAGGCTTACCTCGGCGTGCTGGTGGATGACCTGTGCACTCTGGGTACCAAAGAACCGTACCGCATGTTTACCTCCCGTGCCGAATATCGTCTGATGCTGCGCGAAGATAACGCCGACCTGCGCCTGACCGAACAGGGGCGTGAGCTGGGGCTGGTGGACGATGAACGCTGGGCGCGGTACAACGAAAAGCTGGAAAGCATTGAACGTGAACGTCAGCGTCTGAAATCGACCTGGGTGAATCCGCAGGCAGAGAGCGCCGCCGAAGTGAATGCTCACCTGACGGCGCCGCTGTCGCGTGAAGCGAGTGGTGAAGATCTACTGCGTCGTCCGGAAATGACCTACGAGCAACTGATTCAGCTGTCGCCGTTCGCACCGGGACTGGAAGATCAACAAGCGGCCGAGCAGGTAGAGATCCAGGTGAAGTATGAAGGTTACATCGCTCGCCAGCAGGATGAGATCGAGAAACAGCAGCGTAATGAGAATACCGTGCTGCCGGCGACGCTCGATTACCGCCAGGTCACCGGGCTGTCTAACGAAGTGATCGCCAAACTGAACGACCATAAGCCGTCGTCGATAGGGCAGGCGTCACGCATTTCCGGGATCACGCCGGCGGCGATCTCTATTTTGTTGGTTTGGCTGAAAAAGCAGGGGATGCTGCGCCGCAGCGCCTGATTGCGGCCGCCTGCCTGCGCTGATTTCACTGTTGCATAATCAGCGTTCGCCTTTATCATTCATAGCCCGGTAAGCGTTAGCGCCTCCGGGCTCATTATTTTTTGAAGGTACAGACTGTGCTCAACAAACTTTCTCGTCTGCTGGATGAAGCGGGTATTTCGCTCACCGATCACCAGAAAAACCAGCTGGTGGCCTACGTCGGGCTGCTCGATAAGTGGAACAAAGCCTATAACCTGACCTCCGTTCGCGATCCGAATGAGATGCTGGTGCGTCATATCCTCGACAGCATCATCGTGGCGCCTTATCTGCAGGGCTCGCGCTTTATCGATGTCGGGACCGGACCGGGGCTCCCTGGCATTCCACTGGCCATCGTGCGTCCGGAGTCGCATTTCACCCTGCTCGACAGTCTCGGCAAGCGCGTGCGCTTCCTGCGTCAGGTGCAGCATGAGCTGAAGCTGGATAATGTCACCCCGGTGCAGAGCCGCGTGGAAGCCTTCCCGGCCGAACCGCCGTTTGACGGTGTGATAAGCCGCGCCTTCGCATCGCTCAATGATATGGTGAGCTGGTGCCATCATCTGCCGGCAGCGAACGGTCACTTCTATGCACTCAAAGGGTTAGCGCAAAAAGACGAAATGGAAAACCTGCCGGAAGGGTATGGTATTGCCGAGGTGATTGAGCTGCATGTTCCTCAGCTGGAAGGGGAGCGGCACCTGGTGGTGATTCAACCAAAATCGCGTTAATTTTTATCAAAAAATGTGGAAAAAATGTCGCCCGCGGATGTTACAAAAATAAAGGTCACTCCGCGATATTATCGGGCTGCATTTAACCATGTTTTTACTATGGCTTTTCCTGCGGTTAACTTAGCATAAGTGATTCACTGACAAAATAGTCAACTTTGAAAATATCAGGGTGCTAAAAATCGACACGGATAAACAGCATAGTGATGTTAAATTTTTATTATAAATGTCAATAAAAGGTTTTTATTGTATGTGAGGTTGTTTTAGATAATGTCCTCACTTTTTATCTTGAATATCAAAAGCATGAAAAATAGTGTTTTATGTCCTTGATTCATTAAAGGGCGCTTGAAATGTTTATTATGTGATCTAATGCACGCTTTAATTGCCGTGTTTCCACGTTATTTGCAGTTTTGTATGACTGCTCACAGAACGCTGAAATGCACGGAAAGTTGTCCGTTGGAAAATAATTAAACATTTATTCACTATTTTGCTACTTATTGTTTGAAATCACGGGGCGTCACCGTATAATTTGTCCGCTTTTTGATGCTTGACTCTTCGTCTTAAAGGACGTTTTATACGACACGCGACATACCTCAAAGGGAGCAGGAGTAAAAACGTGATGTCAGTGTCGCTCTTGAGTCGAAACGTTGCTCGCAAGCTTCTGTTTATTCAGTTACTGGCAGTAATAGCAAGTGGACTGCTGTTCAGCCTCAAAGACCCCTTCTGGGGCATTTCCGCAGTATGCGGCGGTTTGGCGGTGGTTTTGCCGAACCTGATGTTTATGATTTTTGCCTGGCGTCATCAGGCGCATACACCAGCAAAAGGCCGTGTGGCCTGGACCTTCGCCTTCGGTGAAGCCTTCAAGGTGTTGCTGACCTTCGCCCTTCTGGCGATGGCGCTGGCTGTTTTAAAAGTGGTATTTATGCCGCTGATCGTGACGTGGGTTTTGGTGCTGGTGGTACAAGTTCTGGCGCCAGCTGTAATCAACAACAAAGGGTAAAAGGCATCATGGCTTCAGAAAATATGACGCCGCAGGAATACATAAGTCACCATCTGAACAACCTTCAGATTGACTTGCGTACTTTCTCGCTGGTGGATCCGCACAACCCCCCGGCCACCTTCTGGACGCTCAACATTGACTCCATGTTCTTCTCGGTGGTTCTCGGTCTGCTGTTCCTGGCCATGTTCCGTAGCGTTGCTAAGAAAGCGACCAGCGGCGTACCAGGGAAATTCCAGACCTTCATCGAAATGATCATCGGCTTCGTCCATGGCAGCGTCAAAGACATGTACCATGGCAAGAGCAAGGTTATCGCGCCGCTGGCGCTGACCGTGTTCGTCTGGGTCTTCCTGATGAACCTGATGGACCTGCTGCCAATCGACCTGATTCCTTATATCGGCGAACACATTTTCGGCCTGCCTGCACTGCGCGTGGTTCCGTCTGCCGACGTGAACATCACCCTGTCGATGGCGCTTGGCGTGTTCATCCTGATTATTTTCTACAGCATCAAAATGAAAGGCGTAGGTGGGTTCGTTAAAGAACTGACCATGCAGCCGTTCAATCACTGGGCGTTCATTCCTGTCAACTTAATCCTTGAAGGGGTAAGCCTGCTGTCCAAACCGGTTTCTCTCGGTCTGCGACTGTTCGGCAACATGTATGCCGGTGAGCTGATTTTCATTCTGATTGCTGGTCTGTTGCCGTGGTGGTCACAGTGGGTTCTGAATGTGCCTTGGGCCATTTTCCACATCCTGATTATTACGCTGCAAGCCTTCATCTTCATGGTTCTGACGATTGTCTATCTGTCGATGGCGTCTGAAGAGCATTGATTTTTACCAACACTACTACGTTTTAACTGAAACAAACTGGAGACTGTCATGGAAAACCTGAATATGGATCTGCTGTACATGGCTGCCGCTGTGATGATGGGTCTGGCGGCAATCGGTGCTGCGATCGGTATCGGCATCCTCGGAGGTAAATTCCTGGAAGGCGCAGCGCGTCAACCGGATCTGATTCCTCTGCTGCGTACTCAGTTCTTTATCGTTATGGGTCTGGTGGATGCTATCCCGATGATCGCTGTAGGTCTGGGTCTGTACGTGATGTTCGCCGTCGCGTAGTAAGTTGTTAGAAACCTAAGCCACAGAGTTAATTAAAGAGGTATTGTGCTGTGAACATGAACGCAACAATCCTCGGCCAGGCCATCGCGTTTGTTATCTTCGTATGGTTCTGCATGAAGTACGTATGGCCGCCTTTAATGGCTGCCATCGAAAAACGCCAGAAAGAGATTTCTGACGGTTTAGCTTCTGCAGAACGCGCTAAGAAAGATTTGGACCTTGCACAGGCCAACGCGACCGACCAGCTGAAAAAAGCGAAAGCGGAAGCCCAGGTAATCATTGAGCAGGCGAACAAGCGTCGCTCTCAGATTCTGGACGAAGCTAAAGCTGAAGCAGAACAGGAACGCACCAAAATCGTTGCACAAGCGCAGGCTGAAATTGATGCTGAGCGTAAACGTGCACGTGAGGAGCTGCGTAAGCAGGTCGCTATCCTGGCTGTTGCTGGCGCCGAGAAGATCATCGAACGTTCCGTGGATGAAGCTGCTAACAGCGACATCGTGGATAAACTTGTCGCTGAACTGTAAGGAGGGAGGGGCTGATGTCTGAATTTGTAACGGTAGCTCGCCCCTACGCCAAAGCAGCTTTTGACTTTGCCGTCGAACACAACAGTGTTGAACGCTGGCAGGATATGCTGGCGTTTGCCGCCGAAGTGACCAAAAACGACCAAATGGCAGAGCTTCTCTCCGGTGCTTTGGCGCCGGAAACGCTCTCAGAAGCGTTTATCGCTATCTGCGGTGAGCAACTCGACGAAAACGGCCAGAACCTGATTAAGGTGATGGCGGAAAACAATCGTCTGAAGGTGCTCCCGGACGTTCTTGAGCAATTCATTCACCTGCGCGCGGCCAGTGAGGCCATCGCAGAGGTAGAAGTAATATCTGCCAACCAACTGAGTGATGAACAGCTTGCCAGGATCGTCAGCGCGATGGAAAAACGTCTGTCACGCAAAGTTAAGCTGAATTGCAAAATCGATAAGTCTGTTATGGCAGGTATTATCATCCGTGCGGGTGATATGGTCATTGATGGCAGCGTACGCGGCCGTCTTGATCGCCTTGCAGACGTCTTGCAGTCTTAAGGGGACTGGAGCATGCAACTGAATTCCACCGAAATCAGCGAACTGATCAAGCAGCGCATTGCTCAGTTCAATGTTGTGAGCGAAGCTCATAACGAAGGTACTATTGTTTCTGTAAGTGACGGTGTTATCCGCATCCACGGCCTTGCCGAATGTATGCAGGGTGAGATGATCTCCCTGCCGGGTAACCGTTACGCTATCGCATTGAACCTGGAGCGTGACTCCGTTGGTGCCGTGGTGATGGGTCCGTATGCTGACCTCGCCGAAGGCATGAAGGTTAAATGTACTGGCCGTATCCTGGAAGTTCCGGTTGGCCGTGGCCTGCTGGGCCGTGTGGTTAACACCCTAGGCGCGCCAATTGATGGTAAAGGTCCGCTGGAAAACGACGGTTTCTCCGCCGTAGAAGCGATCGCACCGGGCGTCATCGAACGTCAGTCCGTCGATCAGCCGGTACAGACCGGTTATAAATCTGTTGACGCCATGATCCCAATCGGTCGTGGTCAGCGTGAACTGATCATCGGCGACCGTCAGACCGGTAAAACTGCGCTGGCTATCGATGCCATCATCAACCAGCGTGATTCCGGTATCAAGTGCGTCTATGTTGCTATCGGCCAGAAAGCGTCCACCATCTCTAACGTGGTGCGTAAACTGGAAGAGCACGGCGCGCTGGCTAACACCATTGTGGTGGTAGCGACTGCATCCGAATCTGCTGCACTGCAATACCTGGCGCCATACGCCGGTTGCGCAATGGGCGAATACTTCCGCGACCGCGGTGAAGATGCGCTGATCATTTACGATGACCTGTCTAAACAGGCTGTTGCTTATCGTCAGATCTCCCTGCTGCTCCGTCGTCCGCCAGGACGTGAAGCCTTCCCGGGCGACGTATTCTACCTCCACTCTCGTCTGCTGGAGCGTGCTGCGCGTGTTAACGCCGAATACGTTGAAGCTTTCACCAAAGGTGAAGTGAAAGGGAAAACCGGTTCTCTGACCGCACTGCCGATTATCGAAACGCAGGCGGGTGACGTTTCCGCATTCGTTCCGACCAACGTAATCTCCATTACCGATGGTCAGATCTTCCTGGAAACCAACCTGTTCAACGCCGGTATTCGTCCTGCGGTTAACCCGGGTATCTCCGTATCCCGTGTTGGTGGTGCAGCGCAGACCAAGATCATGAAGAAACTGTCCGGTGGTATCCGTACCGCACTGGCGCAGTATCGTGAACTGGCAGCGTTCTCCCAGTTTGCATCCGACCTTGACGATGCAACCCGCAAACAGCTGGACCACGGTCAGAAAGTGACCGAGCTGCTGAAACAGAAACAGTATGCGCCGATGTCCGTCGCGCAGCAGTCTCTGGTTCTGTTCGCAGCAGAACGTGGTTACCTGGCTGATGTAGAACTGGCGAAAATCGGTAGCTTCGAAGCCGCTCTGCTGGCTTACGTCGACCGTGATCACGCTCCGCTGATGCAAGAGATTAACCAGTCCGGTGGCTATAACGACGAAATCGAAGGCAAGCTGAAAGGCATCCTCGATTCCTTCAAAGCAACCCAGTCCTGGTAACGTCTGGCGGTCTGTCTTAGGGCAGGCCGCAAGGCATTGAGGAGAAGCTCATGGCCGGCGCAAAAGAGATACGTAGTAAGATCGCAAGCGTCCAGAACACGCAAAAGATCACTAAAGCGATGGAGATGGTCGCCGCTTCCAAAATGCGTAAATCGCAGGAGCGTATGGCGGCCAGCCGTCCTTACGCAGATACTATGCGCAAAGTGATTGGTCACCTTGCGAACGGTAATCTGGAATATAAGCACCCTTACCTGGAAGAACGCGACGTTAAGCGCGTGGGCTACCTGGTGGTGTCGACCGACCGTGGTCTGTGCGGCGGCTTGAACATTAACCTGTTCAAGAAACTGCTGGCGGAAATGAAAGCATGGTCCGATAAAGGCGTTCAGTGCGACCTCGCAATGATCGGCTCTAAGGGCGTCTCTTTCTTTAACGCCGTTGGCGGTAACGTGGTTGCACAGGTGACCGGTATGGGGGATAACCCCTCCCTGTCCGAACTGATCGGCCCGGTAAAAGTGATGTTGCAGGCCTATGATGAAGGCCGTCTGGACAAGCTGTACGTTGTCAGCAACAAATTTATTAACACCATGTCTCAGGTTCCGACGATCACTCAGCTGCTGCCGTTACCGGCATCAGAAGACGCTGATCTGAAACGTAAATCCTGGGATTACCTGTACGAACCCGATCCGAAAGCGCTGCTGGATACCCTCCTGCGTCGTTATGTCGAATCTCAGGTCTATCAGGGCGTGGTAGAAAACCTGGCCAGCGAGCAGGCCGCACGTATGGTGGCGATGAAAGCCGCGACCGACAATGGCGGCAGCCTGATTAAAGAGCTGCAGTTGGTATACAACAAAGCTCGACAGGCCAGCATTACTCAGGAACTCACCGAGATCGTCGGTGGTGCATCCGCGGTATAACCAGGTTAATTCGTAGAGGATTCAAGATGGCTACTGGAAAAATTGTCCAGGTAATCGGCGCCGTAGTTGACGTCGAATTCCCTCAGGATGCCGTACCGCGCGTGTACGAAGCTCTTGAGGTGCAGAATGGTAAAGAAGTTCTGGTGCTGGAAGTTCAGCAGCAGCTCGGCGGCGGTATCGTTCGTACCATCGCCATGGGTTCTTCCGATGGTCTTCGCCGCGGTCTGGAAGTAAAAGACCTCGAGCACCCAATCGAAGTCCCGGTAGGTAAAGCAACACTGGGTCGTATCATGAACGTACTGGGTCAGCCGGTCGACATGAAAGGCGACATCGGTGAAGAAGAGCGTTGGGCTATCCACCGCGCAGCACCTTCCTATGAAGAGCTGTCCAGCTCTCAGGAACTGCTGGAAACCGGTATCAAAGTTATCGACCTGATGTGTCCGTTCGCGAAGGGCGGTAAAGTTGGTCTGTTCGGTGGTGCGGGTGTAGGTAAAACCGTAAACATGATGGAGCTGATCCGTAACATCGCGATCGAGCACTCCGGTTACTCTGTGTTTGCGGGCGTCGGTGAGCGTACTCGTGAGGGTAACGACTTCTACCACGAAATGACCGACTCCAACGTTATCGATAAAGTATCCCTGGTGTACGGCCAGATGAACGAGCCGCCGGGAAACCGTCTGCGCGTTGCGCTGACCGGCCTGACCATGGCTGAGAAATTCCGTGACGAAGGTCGTGACGTTCTGCTGTTCGTCGATAACATCTATCGTTACACCCTGGCCGGTACTGAAGTATCCGCACTGCTGGGTCGTATGCCTTCAGCGGTAGGTTATCAGCCGACTCTGGCGGAAGAGATGGGCGTTCTGCAGGAACGTATCACCTCCACCAAAACCGGTTCTATCACCTCCGTACAGGCGGTATACGTACCGGCGGATGACTTAACTGACCCATCCCCAGCCACTACCTTTGCTCACTTAGATGCAACCGTAGTACTGAGCCGTCAGATCGCTTCCCTGGGTATTTACCCGGCCGTTGACCCGCTGGACTCCACCAGCCGTCAGCTGGATCCGCTGGTTGTTGGTCAGGAACACTACGACACCGCGCGTGGCGTTCAGTCCATCCTGCAGCGTTATCAGGAACTGAAAGATATCATCGCCATCCTCGGTATGGACGAACTGTCTGAAGAAGACAAACTGGTGGTAGCTCGCGCACGTAAGATCCAGCGCTTCCTGTCCCAGCCGTTCTTCGTAGCAGAAGTCTTTACCGGTTCTCCGGGCAAATACGTGGCGCTGAAAGACACTATCCGTGGCTTTAAAGGCATCATGGAAGGCGAATACGATCACCTGCCAGAGCAGGCGTTCTACATGGTCGGTTCCATCGACGAAGCCGTGGAAAAAGCCAAAAAACTTTAACGCCTTAATCGGAGGGTGATATGGCAATGACTTACCACCTGGACGTCGTCAGCGCAGAGTTACAAATGTTCTCTGGTCTGGTCGAAAAAATCCAGGTAACGGGTAGCGAAGGTGAACTGGGTATTTACCCGGGACACGCGCCGCTGCTCACCGCCATTAAGCCTGGTATGATTCGCATCGTTAAACAGCACGGTCATGAAGAGTTTATCTATCTGTCTGGCGGCATTCTTGAAGTGCAGCCTGGCAGCGTGACCGTTCTGGCGGATACCGCAATTCGCGGTCAGGACCTCGACGAAGCGCGAGCGCTGGAAGCGAAACGCAAAGCCGAAGAGCACATTAAGAGCTCCCATGGCGATGTGGATTACGCTCAGGCGTCTGCGGAACTGGCCAAAGCGATCGCTAAACTGCGCGTTATCGAGTTGACCAAAAAAGCGATGTAACACCGGCTTGAACGTAAAAAGCCAGTCTGGTTTCCAGGCTGGCTTTTTTTATGGCCAGCGGCTGGCGAGCGGATAAAGTGAAAACAGGATCCACCCTTAATTGTTATTGATTAGTTAAATGATGAGGCGTAGACTCTATTTTTGTGATGTATGTCACATAAAAGAGCGTTATCAAACTGCACCTGCGTCAGGAAATCATCATGAAACTGTTCCATAAAATCATCGCCAAATTCAGCGTACTGAGCTTCTAAGCCACGCGCTATTCCCCGGCTTGCACGACGTATCGCCCATCAAAACGACAACACTGGCGATGTGCAACCGGTAAATGAAGGTCACCTGACGGTGGCCTTTTGTATTTTATTGATGCCACCAATCACTTCAGCTCTCCCCTGCCTGCGGCTGATTTACACTCAGTCGGCTCATCTCCTGTTAATCTCCGTCAATAGGGCCGCGCTCTGCCGCTTTATTCAGGTGGCGAAAAAACAGCAAAAGCAGTGAGATAGTCAATGATTACCCTCCCCACCCCCCTTTTTCAGCGTTAAACTGATTTGCAGTGGTTAAAAATAGCGTCATAAAATGGTGTATAACCGCGGGCTTGGGCGTTTTCTCCACGTCTCGTTTTATGATGAAAAATATGTAGAAATTTCAACGTGAAAGGCTTTTACTTTCCGTTCTAACTACCGTCAGGATGAGTATGTCAAATAGTGCGATGAGCGTGGTTATCCTTGCCGCAGGCAAAGGGACCCGCATGTATTCCGATCTTCCTAAGGTGCTGCATACCCTGGCCGGGAAGCCAATGGTGCAGCATGTCATTGATGCCGCTAACGATTTAGGCGCATGTGCGGTGCATCTGGTGTACGGTCACGGTGGCGATCTGCTGCGTCAGACCCTCCATGAAGACAACCTGAACTGGGTGCTGCAGGCTGAGCAGCTCGGAACCGGACACGCTATGCAGCAGGCCGCACCCTTCTTCAATGATGATGAAGACATTCTGATGCTCTATGGCGATGTGCCGCTGATCTCGGTTGAGACGCTACAGCGCCTGCGCGCCGCGAAACCACTGGGTGGCATTGGTCTGCTGACGGTGAAGCTGGATGACCCAACGGGCTACGGCCGCATTACCCGTGAAAATGACCAGGTGACGGGCATCGTTGAGCACAAAGATGCCAGCGAGGCCCAGCGCCAGATCCAGGAAATCAACACCGGGATCCTGATCGCCGGCGGAGCAGACCTCAAGCGCTGGCTGGCGAAGCTCACCAATAACAACGCTCAGGGCGAATACTACATCACCGATATCATCGCCATGGCGTATCAGGAAGGGCGCGAGATCGTCGCGGTGCATCCGCAGCGCCTGAGCGAAGTCGAAGGCGTCAACAATCGCCTGCAGCTTGCGCGCCTGGAGCGCGTCTACCAGGCTGAGCAGGCAGAAAAATTACTGCTGGCGGGCGTGATGCTGCGCGATCCGGCGCGTTTCGATCTGCGCGGTACGCTGCAGCACGGGCGCGATGTGGAGATCGATACTAACGTTATTCTGGAAGGCAATGTGGTGCTGGGCGATCGTGTGAAAATCGGCGCCGGCTGCGTGATCAAAAACAGCACCATCGGCGATGACTGCGAAATTAGCCCCTATAGCGTGGTGGAAGATGCCCAGCTGCAGGCTGCCTGCACCATCGGCCCATTTGCCCGTCTGCGTCCAGGCGCCGAACTGCTGGAAGGCGCCCACGTTGGCAACTTCGTGGAAATGAAAAAAGCGCGTCTCGGGAAAGGCTCCAAGGCAGGTCATCTGACCTATCTGGGCGATGCGGAGATCGGTGATAACGTCAATATCGGCGCGGGCACCATCACCTGCAACTACGATGGTGCGAACAAGCATAAAACGATTATTGGCGATGATGTCTTTGTCGGCTCGGATACCCAGCTGGTGGCGCCCGTCACGGTAGGCAACGGCGTCACTATCGCCGCCGGGACCACCGTCACGCGCAATATCGCCGATAACGAACTGGTGTTGAGCCGCGTACCGCAGGTCCACAAACAGGGCTGGCAGCGTCCGGTGAAGAAGAAATAATTTGGATTATCGCCGGGGAAATATGCCCGGCGAACCAGGATGAGAGGGTCAATATAGACCCCCGTCCGCAGGCAGTACCATAACAATAACCCCACTCTCTACAAGGCTCGGGGCGCCCGGAAAACGGGCAAATACAGGTCAGCGACAACGCATGGCATATCGCCATTATCAGGAAATTTAACTATGTGTGGAATTGTTGGCGCAGTCGCGCAGCGTGATATTGCTGAAATCCTTCTCGAAGGTTTACGTCGTCTGGAATACCGTGGGTATGACTCTGCCGGTCTGGCGGTGGTCGACAGCGAAGGTCATATGACCCGCGTGCGTCGCCTGGGTAAAGTTCAGATGCTGGCTCAGGCGGTAGAAGAGCAGCCGTTACATGGTGGTACCGGGATCGCCCATACTCGCTGGGCGACGCACGGCGAACCGTCCGAGAGCAATGCGCATCCGCATGTTTCTGAACACATTGTGGTGGTCCATAACGGGATCATTGAGAACCATGAGCCGCTGCGTGCCCTGCTGCAGTCTCGCGGCTATGTCTTCGTCACCGAGACCGATACCGAAGTTATCGCCCATCTGGTGCACTGGGAGCTGGAACAAGGTGGTACCTTGCGTGAAGCCGTGCTGCGCGCTATTCCGCAGCTGCGCGGCGCCTACGGTACGGTGATCATGGATACCCGTGACCCGGGAACCCTGCTGGCGGCCCGCTCCGGTAGCCCACTGGTGATTGGCCTGGGAATGGGCGAAAACTTTATCGCTTCCGACCAGCTGGCATTGCTGCCAGTGACCCGCCGCTTTATCTTCCTCGAAGAGGGCGATATTGCCGAAGTCACTCGCCGCTCGGTGGTGATTTTCGATAAATCTGGCGCGGAAGTGAAACGCCAGGAGATCGAATCCAATCTGCAGTATGACGCTGGCGATAAAGGTATCTACCGCCACTATATGCAGAAAGAGATTTTCGAGCAGCCGAACGCGATTAAGAACACCCTGACCGGGCGCATCAGCCATGGCGAAGTGGATCTCAGCGAGCTGGGGCCGAACGCCAATGAAATGCTGGCTCAGGTTGAACATATTCAGATTGTTGCCTGCGGGACTTCCTATAACTCCGGGATGGTCTCCCGTTACTGGTTCGAAGCATTAGCCGGCGTCCCATGCGATGTAGAAATCGCCTCGGAATTCCGCTATCGCAAGTCCGCGGTGCGTCGCAATAGCCTGATGATCACCCTCTCCCAGTCGGGTGAAACCGCCGATACCCTGGCGGCGCTGCGTCTGTCGAAAGAGCTGGGCTATCTCGGCTCGCTGGCTATCTGCAACGTACCGGGCTCGTCACTGGTGCGTGAGTCCGATCTGGCGCTGATGACCAAAGCCGGAACGGAAATCGGCGTGGCCTCGACCAAAGCCTTTACCACTCAGCTAACCGTGCTGTTGATGCTGGTGGCGAAGCTGGCGCGACTGAAAGGTCAGGATGCGTCTATCGAGCATGATATCGTGCACGGCCTTCAGGCCCTGCCGAACCGTATCGAGCAGATGCTCTCCCAGGACAAGCGTATTGAGCAGCTGGCGGAGCGTTTCTCTGATAAGCACCATGCGCTGTTCCTTGGCCGCGGCGATCAGTACCCGATCGCCATGGAAGGGGCGCTGAAGCTGAAAGAGATCTCCTACATTCACGCGGAAGCCTATGCGGCGGGCGAGCTTAAGCACGGCCCGCTGGCGCTGATTGATGCGGAAATGCCGGTGATTGTGGTGGCGCCGAACAACGAGTTGCTGGAAAAACTGAAATCCAACATCGAAGAGGTTCGTGCCCGCGGCGGTGAGCTGTATGTCTTCGCCGACGGTGAAGCCGGCTTCAACGGTAGCGACAACATGCACATCATCGAGATGCCGCATGTCGAAGAGACGATCGCCCCTATCTTCTATACGGTACCGCTGCAGCTGTTGGCTTATCACGTCGC
The DNA here is from genome assembly GCF_003097195.1 of Klebsiella sp. GL120222-02. NCBI lineage: Bacteria > Pseudomonadati > Pseudomonadota > Gammaproteobacteria > Enterobacterales > Enterobacteriaceae > Klebsiella > Klebsiella sp. GL120222-02. The sequence goes on along the minus strand of NZ_QEQO01000006.1, from coordinate 321,880 downwards.
GCTGATCAAAGGCACTGACGTTGACCAGCCGCGTAACCTGGCGAAATCGGTAACGGTTGAGTAAAACCATCATTACTTGCAAAGGGCTGCCGGCGGCGGCCCTTTTTATTTTCACCTGCTGTTTATTACCGAACTTGCGCGAAATATTTTGGCTGGCGGTAGGTGACAAACGAACGTTTTGCGGTCCGATTTCGCTGTCATAAAAAGAAAATTATTCTGTCATTGCACGGTCATGATTACAGATAACTATCTGAGTTATATATTTATTATTTGCTGTAAAATCCCTTCTTTCTGCCTGTCATAAAACTGTCATAATTCGTACATTTTACTGTCACCTCTTTGACCTATTTTGCTCACCATAGCCTCGAAACAATGATTTACGAATCCCAGCAGGAGACATTATGAACGTTATGCGTACCACCGTCGCAACAGTTGTCGCCGCGACCTTATCGATGAGCGCTTTCTCTGCCTTCGCAGCAGCAAGCCTGACTGGCGCAGGCGCAACTTTCCCTGCGCCGGTGTATGCCAAATGGGCTGACACCTATCAGAAAGAAACCGGCAATAAAGTGAACTACCAGGGTATTGGTTCCTCTGGTGGCGTTAAGCAGATTATTGCCAACACCGTTGATTTCGGTGCTTCTGATGCTCCGCTGGCTGATGACAAACTGACCCAGGAAGGTCTGTTCCAGTTCCCGACCGTGATTGGCGGCGTGGTACTGGCGGTTAACCTGCCTGGCGTGAAATCCGGCGAACTGGTGCTGGATGGCAAAACCCTCGGTGATATCTACCTGGGTAAAATTAAAAAATGGGATGACGCAGCGATCGCTAAACTCAACCCGGGCCTGAAGCTGCCGTCGCAGAACATCGCCGTGGTCCGCCGCGCCGATGGTTCCGGTACCTCCTTCGTCTTCACCAGCTACCTGTCCAAAGTGAATGAAGAGTGGAAATCGAAAATCGGCGCCGGCTCTACCGTTAACTGGCCAACCGGCCTGGGCGGTAAAGGCAACGACGGTATCGCCGCCTTTGTTCAGCGTCTGCCGGGCTCGATTGGTTACGTTGAATACGCTTACGCCAAGCAAAACAACCTCGCGTATACCAAGCTGGTCTCTGCCGACGGCAAGCCGGTTAGCCCGACTGAAGACAACTTCGCTAACGCCGCAAAAGGCGTTGACTGGAGCAAGTCTTTCGCTCAGGACCTGACCAACCAGAAAGGCGAAAATGCATGGCCGATCACCTCAACCACCTTCATCCTGGTGCATAAGGCGACCAACAAGCCGGAACAGACCGCTGAAGTGCTGAAGTTCTTCGACTGGGCGTATAAAAACGGCGGGAAAGAAGCGAATGCGCTGGATTACGCGACGCTGCCGGAAAGCGTGGTAGAGCAGGTTCGCGCGGCATGGAAAACCAACGTCAAAGACAGCAGCGGTAAAGCGCTGTACTAACAGTAGATTTTTGACGAAGATGGCGGGGGCGTTCAGGCGCTGCCCGCCCTACGGTTCAGACTGTAGGCCCGGGAGCGAACGCCACCGGGCATTTATTCGAACAAGTTTTAATACGTAAAGAGTAATCTATGGCTGCAACCAAGCCTGCATTTACCCCTCCGGGGAAAAAGGGTGACATGATTTTCAGTGCGCTGGTAAAACTGGCTGCGCTGATTGTGCTATTGATGCTGGGCGGCATCATCGTTTCCCTGATCATCTCTTCCTGGCCGAGCATTCAAAAGTTTGGCTTTGCTTTTTTGTGGACCAAAGAGTGGGATGCGCCCAACGAAATCTTCGGCGCGCTGGTACCGATTTACGGAACCCTGGTGACCTCCTTTATCGCGCTGCTGATCGCCGTCCCAGTGAGCTTTGGCATCGCGCTGTTTCTGACCGAACTGTCCCCCGCGTGGCTCAAGCGTCCGCTGGGCATTGCGATTGAGCTGCTGGCGGCAATCCCGAGTATCGTGTACGGCATGTGGGGCCTGTTTATTTTCGCCCCGCTGTTTGCGACTTACTTCCAGGAGCCGGTCGGTAACGTCCTGTCGACCATCCCGTTCGTCGGCGCGCTGTTTGCCGGCCCGGCGTTTGGTATCGGTATTCTCGCCGCTGGCGTCATTCTGGCCATCATGATCATCCCTTATATCGCCGCGGTCATGCGTGATGTTTTCGAACAGACGCCGGTGATGATGAAAGAGTCGGCCTATGGCATCGGCTGTACCACCTGGGAGGTGATCTGGCGCATTGTCTTACCGTTCACCAAGAATGGGGTGATCGGCGGGGTGATGCTCGGTCTGGGCCGCGCGCTGGGTGAAACCATGGCGGTTACTTTTATCATCGGCAACACCTACCAGCTCGACAGCATCTCGTTGTATATGCCAGGGAATAGTATTACCTCCGCGCTGGCTAATGAGTTCGCCGAAGCGGAAACCGGCCTGCACGTGGCGGCGCTGATGGAGCTGGGCCTGATCCTGTTCGTTATCACCTTTATCGTTCTGGCCGCGTCTAAGTTCATGATTATGCGCCTCGCGAAGAATGAGGGGGCACGCTAATGGCGACCATTGAATTGCAAACCTCTACCGAGCTGGCGGAGTCCCGTCGCAAGATGCAGGCCAAACGTCGTATGAAGAACCGTATCGCTCTGGCGCTGTCGATGGCGACCATGGCGTTTGGTTTGTTCTGGCTTATCTGGATCCTGATGGCGACGATAACCCGCGGTTTCGATGGCATGAGTCTGGCGCTCTTCACCGAAATGACGCCGCCGCCGAATACGGCGGGCGGTGGCCTGGCTAACGCCCTCGCCGGCAGCGGCCTGCTGATCCTGTGGGCAACCGTCTTTGGTACGCCGCTGGGTATCCTTGCCGGAATTTATCTGGCGGAGTATGGCCGCAAATCGGTGCTGGCGGAAATCATCCGTTTTATCAACGATATTCTGCTTTCCGCGCCGTCTATCGTGGTCGGCCTGTTTGTCTACACCATCGTGGTGGCGCAGATGCAGCACTTCTCGGGCTGGGCGGGCGTTATCGCGCTGGCGCTGCTGCAGGTGCCTATCGTTATTCGTACCACCGAAAACATGCTGAAGCTGGTGCCGGATAGCCTGCGTGAAGCGGCCTATGCGCTGGGGACGCCGAAGTGGAAGATGATCTCGGCGATCACCCTGAAAGCGTCCGTCTCAGGGATTATGACCGGGATCCTGCTGGCTATCGCCCGTATCGCCGGGGAAACGGCGCCGCTGCTGTTCACTGCGCTGTCCAACCAGTTCTGGAGCACCGACATGATGCAGCCGATTGCTAACCTGCCGGTGACCATTTTCAAATTTGCCATGAGTCCGTTTGCGGAGTGGCAGCAACTGGCATGGGCCGGGGTATTGATTATCACCCTGTGCGTCTTGCTGCTGAACATCCTGGCGCGCGTTATCTTCGCCAAGAAGAAACACGGTTAATTTTTTGCGGCGCAGCGAATGCTGCGCTGAATGAGGAAGAGATAGAGATGAGTATGGTGAATACAGCTCCGGGTAAGATTTCAGTTCGTAACCTGAACTTCTACTACGGCAAATTCCATGCCCTGAAGAACATCAACCTGGATATCACCAAAAACCAGGTGACGGCGTTTATCGGTCCGTCAGGCTGTGGTAAATCCACCCTGCTGCGCACGTTCAACAAAATGTTCGAACTGTATCCGGAGCAGCGCGCGGAAGGCGAGATCCTGCTGGATGGCGACAACATTCTGACCAACACCCAGGATATCGCCCTGCTGCGCGCTAAGGTTGGCATGGTGTTCCAGAAACCAACGCCGTTCCCGATGTCCATTTATGACAATATCGCCTTCGGCGTGCGCCTGTTTGAAAAGCTGTCCCGTGCCGATATGGACGAGCGCGTGCAGTGGGCGCTGACCAAAGCCGCATTATGGAACGAAACCAAAGATAAACTGCACCAGAGCGGGTATTCTCTCTCCGGGGGTCAGCAGCAGCGTCTGTGTATTGCCCGCGGTATCGCGATCCGCCCGGAAGTGCTGCTGCTTGATGAGCCGTGCTCCGCGCTGGACCCGATCTCCACCGGGCGTATCGAAGAGCTGATCACCGAGCTGAAACAGGACTACACCGTCGTTATCGTGACTCACAACATGCAGCAGGCTGCGCGTTGCTCCGACCATACGGCATTTATGTATCTTGGCGAGCTGATTGAGTTCAGCAACACGGACGACCTGTTCACCAAGCCCGCGAAGAAACAAACTGAAGATTATATTACTGGCCGCTACGGTTGATTTGCCCTTGTGCTTTCAGGCTCTCACCAGTTGGGCAATCAGGAGACACCATGGACAACCTAAATCTTAACAAACATATTTCCGGCCAGTTCAACGCTGAACTGGAGTATATCCGCACCCAGGTGATGACCATGGGTGGGCTGGTGGAGCAACAGCTTTCTGATGCGATCACCGCCATGCATAACCAGGACAGCGATCTGGCGAAACGCGTCATCGACGGCGACAAGCAGGTCAACATGATGGAAGTGGCGATCGACGAGGCCTGCGTGCGCATCATCGCCAAGCGCCAGCCGACCGCCAGCGACCTGCGTCTGGTGATGGCGATCATCAAGACTATCGCTGAGCTGGAACGCATCGGCGACGTGGCGGATAAAATCTGCCGCACCGCGCTGGAGAAGTTTTCCCAGCAGCACCAGCCGCTGCTGGTGAGCCTCGAATCGCTGGGCCGTCACACGGTGCAGATGCTGCATGACGTACTGGATGCGTTTGCGCGTATGGATCTCGACGAAGCGGTACGTATCTATCGCGAAGATAAGAAAGTCGACCAGGAGTATGAAGGCATTGTGCGCCAGCTGATGACCTACATGATGGAAGACTCGCGCACTATCCCCAGCGTCCTGACCGCGCTGTTCTGCGCGCGCTCCATCGAGCGTATTGGCGACCGCTGCCAGAATATCTGCGAATATATTTTCTACTTCGTCAAAGGTCAGGATTTCCGTCACGTTGGCGGCGATGAGCTGGATAAACTGCTCGCCGGCAAAGATCCGAAAGAGTAATAATCATTCTGTCTAATTCTGGTAAATGGCTTTATCAGAATTAGATATGATTTATCTCGTGGCAGCGAGATTGCTGAGATTATCGTCACAATTAACAATCTGCCCGTTTGAGTTATTCATTTTATCGCGTAACAATCAACGCCCACTCCTGAGCTTAAACGCTCAGGGTGGTTTAAACGGATTGTGACTGCGACAGCAGGCAAAACCTGATATTGCCCCTACGGCGGCGGTATCAGGTTTTTTTGTTTTATGCGGGCCAATAATGGCTGAATGAGGGTTGCTACCGCGATGTGCGGGCAAAACCTGAAGAGGATTATCTGTTAAGGCAGATGGTCTTCTTCAGGTTTTTTTTTGCTTTGTCTAACTGCAAAAATAACAGCCGCCGCGACCTCAAACGGTATGGATAGGGCTATTAGAACCTGCGCGGGATGGTTGTTGCTGTCGTGTTTTATTTACGCCAATGCTTATATAAAGGAATATTATGATGAGAAAAAACAGGATCGCTTCGGCGATAGTCTTGCTGGCGCCTCTTTGTTATTCCACCACTCTGATAGCAAGCCCGTTGACGGTGGAGCAACGACTTGAGCTGCTGGAGAAAGCGCTCAAAGACACGCAAAAAGAGCTCAAAAAATATCAGGACCAGGAGAGAAAAAGAGACCAGATTTGGGCCTCATGGTCTCCGCCCGCGGAAGGTCAGAAGCGTAAGACAGGGGTGGCGGCCGCCGGTCCGAAAACGGCGGTTAAACCGGATGCGGTGCTGGTTAAAAATCAACAACCTGCCACGGATGGCGCGCCAGCCTACAGCGCGATGACGCTGAAAGATTTTAGCACGTTCGTGAAAGATGAAATTGGCTTCAGCTATAACGGCTACTTCCGTTCCGGCTGGGGCACCGCCTCGCACGGCTCGCCAAAATCGTGGGCGATCGGTTCGCTTGGCCGCCTGGGCAATGAATATTCCGGCTGGTTCGATCTGCAGCTGAAGCAGCGGGTGTTTCAGGAAGGTGATAAACGCGTTGATGCCATCGTGATGCTCGACGGGAACGTCGGCCAGCAGTACTCCTCAGGCTGGTTTGGTGACAATGCCGGCGGCGAAAACTACATCCAGTTCTCGGATATGTACGTTAACACCAAAGGGTTCCTGCCGTTTGCCCCGGAAGCCGATTTCTGGGTCGGCAAACACGGGGCGCCAAAAATCGAAATCCAGATGCTGGACTGGAAAACGCAGAGAACCGATGCGGCGGCCGGCGTGGGGCTGGAAAACTGGCAGGTGGGCGCCGGGAAATTCGATATCGCATTGGTCCGCGAAGATGTCGATGATTACGACCGTTCTTTGAGCAATAAGCAGCAAATTAACACCAATACTCTGGACGTTCGCTACAAAGAGATTCCGCTGTGGGATAAAGCCAGCCTGATGGTCAGCGGACGCTATGTCGCCGCGAATCAAAGTTCCTCAGAGAAATATAAAGAGGGCAATGAAGGTTATTATCCGTGGAAAGATACCTGGATGGCAGGCACTTCGTTAACACAGAAATGGGCAAACGGCGGCTTTAATGAATTCTCTTTCTTACTGGCGAATAATTCTATTGCCAGCAGCTTCTCGCGCTATGCCGGATCCAGCCCCTATACCACCTTTAACGGCCGCTATTATGGCGATCATACCAATGGCACCGCCGTGCGCTTAACCTCGCAGGGGGAAACCTATTTACGCGATGACGTTATTATGGCGAATGCCATCGTCTACTCCTTTGGTAACGATGTCTATAGCTACGAAACCGGGGCCCACTCCGATTTTGAATCCATTCGCACGGTCCTGCGACCGGCTTATATCTGGGATAAATATAACCAGACCGGCGTTGAGCTGGGATACTTCAAACAGCAAAACAAAGATGTTACCGGCAAGAAATATAACGAGTCCGGCTACAAGACCACGCTGTTCCATACCTTCAAAGTCAATACCAGTATGCTGACCTCGCGCCCGGAAATTCGCTTCTATGCCACCTATATTAAAGCGAAGGATATCGACCTGGATAAGGCAGCGAATAATACCACCAGCATTTTTGAAGACGGTAAAAACGATCAGTTTGCCGTGGGGGCGCAGGCGGAAATCTGGTGGTAAGACGATAACAGAACGGATACAACGGAAGAGGACTAACGATGAAACGACATGCAATGTATTTCGCACTGGCGCTGGCGGGCGCGGCATTTACCCTCCAGGCGGCGCCATTACCCGCGATGCCGGATCCCACCCTGCCGGTGAGCCACTTTATTACCCAGGTTAACGCGGATAAGAGTATCACTTATCGCCTGTTTGCTCCTGATGCCCGGCGGGTGTCGGTAGTGACCGGCGCCACGCCGGACTCCTTTGTCTCACACGACATGACCAAAGAGGCTCAGGGGGTGTGGACATGGAAAAGTGAGCCGATGAAACCCAATCTCTATGAATACTATTTCGATGTGGATGGCTTCCGCTCGGTGGATACCGGCAGCCGCTATCAGAAGCCGCAGCGCCAGGTGAATACCAGTTTGATTCTGGTACCTGGTAGTATTCTCGACGATCGGGCGGTCGCGCATGGCGATCTGCGCACCCTCACCTATCACTCGAAGGCACTGAACGCCGAACGTCGTCTCTATGTCTGGACGCCGCCGGGCTATAGCGGAACCGGCGATCCGCTGCCGGTGCTCTATTTCTATCATGGCTTTGGCGACAGCGGTCTGTCGGCCATCGATCAGGGGCGTATCCCGCAGATCATGGATAACCTGCTGGCGGAGGGCAAAATCAAGCCGATGCTGGTGGTGGTCCCGGATACCGAAACCGATACCCCGGAAGCGATAGCGGAAAACTTTCCGCCGCAGGAGCGGCGCAAAAACTTCTATCCGCTCAATGCGCAGGCGGCGGATAACGAGTTGATGCAGGATATCATTCCGCTGATCGATACCCGGTTTAACGTGCGTAAAGATGCCGACGGCCGGGCGCTGGCTGGCCTGTCACAGGGCGGTTATCAGGCGCTGGTTTCCGGCATGAACCATCTGGATAGCTTTGGCTGGCTCGCCACCTTTAGCGGCGTCACGACCACGACAGTGCCGAATGCCGGCGTGGAAGCGCAGCTGAAGCATCCTGACGCGATCAATAAGCAACTGCGTAACTTTACCGTGGTCGTTGGGGAAAAAGATTCCGTCACCGGCAACGATATCGCGGGTCTGAAACGCGAGCTGGAAAAACAGAAGATCAACTTCGACTATCACTCGTATCCTGGCCTGAACCATGAAATGGACGTCTGGCGCCCGGCCTACGCCGAGTTTGTGCAGAAACTGTTTAAATAACCGTTAGGGGGCCTTCAGCCCCCGTTTTGTGCTTGTGAAGGACGACAAGATGAAAATGATTGTGACCGAAGATTATGAAGAGATGAGCCTGGTCGCCAGCCATCATGTTCTGGGCTATATCACGGCGCCGCGGCGGGTGAATCTCGCCGTGACGGCCGGCAGCACGCCAAAGCGGATGTATGAGCATCTAACCGCCGCCGTGAAAGGCAAAGCATTCTATGATCGGGTGCACTATTACAACTTCGATGAGATCCCCTTTCGCGGCCAGTCGCGAGAAGGCGTCACGATATCTAATCTGCGCCAGCTGTTTTTTACCCCGGCGCAGATCAAAGAAGAGAACATTCACAAGCTGACGCTGGACAACGCCGCTCAGCACGATCGCCAGCTGGAAGAGGCTGGCGGCCTTGATCTGATGGTGCTGGGGCTGGGGGCTGACGGCCATTTTTGCGGCAACCTGCCGAATACCACCCTCTTTCATGATCAGACGGTCGAAGTGCCGATTCATGGGGAAATGATTGGTATTGTCGCTAACGGCGAGATGGGCGGGGATTTTTCCGTCGTGCCCGATAGCTATGTCACCATGGGGCCGAGAAGCGTGATGGCGGCAAAAAATCTGCTGTTGATCGTGAGCGGCGCGGCGAAGGCGCAAGCCCTTAAGCAGGTGGTTGAAGGCCCGGTCAGCGAGCAGGTGCCGGCGTCGGTGCTCAAATTACACCCTTCACTGGTGATTATTGCCGATAAAGCGGCAGTCACTGAATTGCAGCCATAACCAGTCGCTGATTCTATTCCCCGCTTGCACAGACGCTTAGCGGGGCTACATCGATGCCAACGTGCCGCTCACCAGGCCCTTAACGCGTGATATCCCAGCCGCGCGCTTGCCACAATGCCGGCAGCTCTGCCAGATCGGTAAAGGTCGTCACTTTGGGATGATCGATCGGCTGGTTATGCGGATCGGCGCAGAAATAAAACACCTCCATGCCGGCGGCAATCCCCGACTGAGCACCGGCGCTGGAGTCATCCACCAGGATACAGTTTTCGGCTTTTACCTGCATGGCCTCTGCCGCATGAAACATCAGCGCCGGGTCAGGCTTCCAGCGCTGAATATCATAGCCGCTGTACAAGCGGTCAGCGAAATGGTGCAGCAGGCCGGTGCGGCCAAGAGAGTGCTGCATTTTACTGACCGGGCCATTGGAAACCACGCACATCGGGACGCTTACCGCATCCAGCAGCGCCTGGGCTCCGGCAATCACCTCCAGTTCGCTATCAAACAGGCGAGCGACCTCCGCACGGTAAATTGGCTCCAGCGTCGCTTTTTGCAGGTTAACGCCATGCTCAGCGTTGATGGTGTCGATAATTTCGTACAGCTTCACCCCTTTGAAGCGCTTAAAAATCTCGGCAAGGTCCAGCGTAATGCCGAATTCCTGGAACATGTGAACGTAGGCGCGGGAGCAAATCACCTCACTGTCGACCAGTGTGCCGTCACAGTCAAAAAATACTGCTTCTGGTTGAGTCATAGTCTTTCCGTATTAACAAGTTTAACGTTTTCGTCATGCCCAATGCCGCGACGCAATCGTTGCCGTATAAGCAAAATAAATGAAAAAAATTACCATACAACTGCGCCGGGTGCCCTGTTTTGGTATAGGATAGCCTCGAATTTTCCCTCCTTTACGTTCGGAAACCGATAATGAGTCAACAACAAACCAGCCAGTCTTCTGGCCAGGGTCTGCTGGAGCGCGTATTTAAGCTGCGCGAGCACGGCACCACAGTGCGTACGGAAGCGATCGCCGGTTTCACCACGTTCCTGACGATGGTGTATATCGTTTTTGTTAACCCACAAATTCTTGGCGTAGCGGGCATGGATACCAGCGCCGTGTTTGTGACTACCTGTCTGATTGCTGCGTTCGGCAGTATCCTGATGGGCCTGTTCGCGAACCTGCCGGTGGCTCTTGCTCCGGCGATGGGTCTGAACGCCTTCTTCGCCTTTGTGGTGGTGCAGGCGATGGGCCTGCCGTGGCAGGTAGGCATGGGCGCGATTTTCTGGGGCGCCGTCGGTCTGCTGCTGCTGACGATTTTCCGTGTACGCTACTGGATGATCGCCAATATTCCGGTGAGCCTGCGCGTCGGTATCACCAGCGGTATCGGCCTGTTTATCGGCATGATGGGTCTGAAAAATGCCGGGGTTATCGTCGCTAACCCGGAAACGCTGGTCAGCATTGGTCATCTGACCTCCCACAGTGTGCTGCTGGGCATTCTGGGCTTCTTTATCATCGCGATTCTGGCATCACGTAACATTCATGCCGCGGTCCTGGTGTCTATTGTGGTCACCACCCTGCTGGGCTGGATGCTGGGCGATGTGCACTACACCGGCATCGTCTCCGCGCCGCCGAGCGTGACGTCGGTGATTGGTCATGTCGATCTGGCGGGCTCCCTGAACCTGGGCCTGGCCGGTGTGATCTTCTCGTTTATGCTGGTCAACCTGTTTGACTCCTCCGGGACGCTGATTGGCGTCACCGATAAAGCGGGTCTGGCTGATGCTCAGGGTAAATTCCCGCGCATGAAGCAAGCGCTGTTTGTCGACAGCGTCTCGTCGGTGGCGGGTTCCTTCATCGGTACTTCGTCGGTGACCGCCTATATCGAATCCTCCTCCGGCGTTTCCGTGGGCGGACGCACCGGCCTGACCGCCGTTGTCGTTGGGATCCTGTTCCTGCTGGTTATCTTCCTGTCACCGTTGGCAGGGATGGTTCCGGCCTATGCGGCCGCCGGCGCGCTGATTTACGTTGGCGTGCTGATGACCTCAAGCCTGGCGCGCGTGAAGTGGGATGACCTGACGGAAGCGGTACCGGCGTTTATCACCGCGGTGATGATGCCGTTTAGCTTCTCAATCACCGAAGGTATCGCCTTAGGCTTTATCTCTTACTGCGTGATGAAGATCGGTACCGGCCGTCTGCGCGAGCTCAGCCCGTGCGTGATTATCGTCTCGCTGCTGTTCGTGCTGAAAATTGTCTTTATCGATGCACATTAATCCGCACGCATGATGAAAAAGCCCGGCATCGCTGCCGGGCTTTTTTTATGCTTTAACCCGCCGAATATAGTCGCCAAAGGCGGTCAGCTGGCCACGCAGATGGTCGAGGGTGCTCTGATCGACTACTTCACCCGACTGCGGATCCACTTTGTTCTGGATGACGCCGCCCATAAATTCCGGTTTATTCATTACCATCGCATCAAGGAAGACCAGAATCTGGCGCAAATGATACTGGCAGCGCGCACCGCCGATGGCGCCCATTGAGCTGGTCTGAATCAGTACCGGTTTGCCGGACAGCGGCTGCTCGGACAGGCGTGACAGCCAGTCGATAGCGTTTTTCAGGCCGCCAGGCACGGAATAGTTATACTCGGGAGTGACGATCACCACGCCATCCGCTTCGCGGATCTGTTGCGCAATATCCTGCACGCGCTGTGGGAACCCCTCTTCCTCCTGCATATCAGCATCGTACAGCGGGATATCACCGATCGACGGCAGCGCGGAGATATCCATGCCCGCTGGCGCGATGCCGGGCAGGGTGCGCGCGACCATTCCATTAAACGACCCTTTGCGCAGGCTGCCGAGTAACGTAACCACTTTTAAGGTATCTGACATGATTGCTCCTTTGTATCATGATGCCGGCAAAACCGGTCAATTGAGGGATAAGGTTTTTTCCATCGGTAAGCTGGTAAAACGCATCAGACGGGCCGACGGTTCGCGTGCGCGCTGCTGAGCATCCGGCAGGCTGCGCCATTCGCCCCCCTTAGCATCATATTCCCAGACCTTCAGCGAGCCGATATTTGGGCTGGCGGCAATCGACCACACCAGCAGCGATTCGGCATCACAGACGGCTTCGATCGGCTGGCTACCGGCGGTGCGCAGGCGGCCAGAACCCGGCAGCAGCTGCGTTGATGCTTCGCCGGTCAGTTTCAACACGCTTCGCCGCAGGGCCACCAGCTGGCTACGCGCTTCATCCGGGTCATGCTGAATGTTAATCCACAGATTTTCATTGTTACTGAAATTGTGCCGGTCGGCGTCGTGACCACGCACCGTGCGCTGCAGTTCCATGTCGAGGCCACAATCCCCCTCGGTGGTCAGCGCGACGCCAACAATATTGCCAGTATAAGAGATAGAGAAGCGAGGAAGATGACGATCGCTAAAAACCGGTCGGCCATTGGCTTCATTGATGATTTCAGGCAGCTCGCTGATACCGTAAAGCATAAACAGCAGTTCGGCGAGTAGCGAACGCGAAGCGCGAAAGCGAGCCTGGCGGTATTCAGGGAGTAGGCGTGCGGATTGATGACAGGCCGCTGACAAACGTGTCGATAGCGGCTCCCCGGTACTAAGTATCCCTCTTGCAAAATGCGTTGCCATACGTCGCTCCGTGAGTAATGGTCTGGATAAAATTGCGGGCGCTATTATCGCCTGGTATTAACAGGTTTTAATGCCGAAATCCCCCCTTGAAAAGGGAATTTGTTTGAATTTTACAAATTCTTGCGCAAATAAGGGGCGATAGACACGAAACAAGGCTTACAGCGTACCGGAATAGAGTGCTTTCAGCGTATCTCTAAGCCAGACGAGCTTCGGGTTGTAGCTGTTGCGCTTATGCCATAGCAGGGTGAAGGGAACGCGCAGCTTTTCCAGATGCTGCGCCTCCAGCGGTAGCGGCCGGGAGACTAGCGGCAGCTGGTGCTGCTGATTATAGTGCTGGCAGTAGCGCGGCGCGGTAGCCAGCATGGTGTGTTGCGGTTGAGCGGCCATAAAAAGCGATTGTTCAAACCCTGGCACGGTCAGCGCCACGTTACGCTTATACCCCAGCTCCTGCAGCACATCGTCCAGCGCCCAGGTATCGCGTTGTTCCCAGCAGATAGTGATATGCGGATAGCGTAAGAATGCCGCCAGATCCCACTCTTCCCTGAGCGCTGGATGATCGGCGCGCAGCCAGACCTGCGGCAGGTCGGTGAACAGTACCTCAAAATCGATATACCACGGCAGCAGGCTCAGCAGCTCCCGCGACTGTGGATGGCTTTCACGCCCGCAGAAGCCGATATCCACCTCGCCGCGAATGATGGCGTCCAGCGAGTCGTAGTCCCAGTTGCGCAAACGAATCAATGCCTGCGGATAGCGCTGATAGATGCGCTGGGAGAGGGTATTAAACAGGATCATCAGCAGCGGCGTTTCCGCCGCCAGCTCGAATTTGAGGCCGCTGGGCATGGTGTGGTGTGGTTTATCGAGGATCTGGTTGCCCATCTGCATCCAGTCCGCCAGATCCTGCTCCATGCTGCTGACCAGCGGCGTAGGCTCCAGACCCAGCGGGGTTTTCACAAACAGCGGGTCGTCAAACCAGGCGCGCAGTTTGGCCAGCGACTTGCTCACCGCTGACGGCGAAACGTTCATCCGCTTCGCCGTACGGGTAACGCTGAGCTCCTGGGTCAGGAGCTGCAGGCAGAGGAGTAAATTAAGATCAAGACTCGACAGCGGCTTCTTCATCGTATTGCGCAACCCGCGGCGGGGTGACGACCAGTAATAAAACAAGGCTCACTATGCTACAGGCAATGAGTATCCCGATCAGCATATTCATTGCGCTGAGTCCGATGATGGCGGCGAGCCAAATCCACAGCGATGAACCGCACACCTGCGCGATGCCGAGGACCGAACTGGCGACGCCCGCGCGCAGCGTGAACGGCCCCAGCGCCTGGCTCATTGCGACGCCGAATCCAACGGAGAAGCCGGCGCAAATCATGCCCAACCCGATCAGGGTGAGGGTCTGGCGGGTGGCGAGGCTCAGCGCCAGGCCTGCCGCCAGGAACAGTACCTGCGAAGTCAGCATTAAGGTGCGGGGGGTAAACAGCGACAGGGCGAACGGCGTCGAGAAGGAGACCGCCATGCTGATCATCGCCATCAGGGCCATCGCCATTGAGTAAGTTCCCCGGTCGAACCCCATCTCTTCCATCATCAGAACCGGAGAGACGTTCACGTAGGTCAGGATCGCCGTCACGCTGAGGGTGGTAATGAGAATGCGGCTGAGAAAAAAGCGGTTCAGCAGCGACTCACTGCCGCCATGCTGCGGTGTCGCAGTCTGCGGAGGTGCCGTCGGGCGCGTCTCGCGCAGGATAAAGACCGACAGCAAACCGACCATGACGCCCATGCCGGTCATGGTGTAGAACAGGCTCTGCCACGGATATTTCAGCATAATCAGGTGGCCAAGCACCGGCGCCAGGACGGGGATAATGCAGGTAATGCCGTTGAGCAACGACAGCACCTTGGCGCGGCGGCGATCGTCCAGCGTATCGCGCAGGATAGCGAAAGCCACCACGTAGCAGCTGCCGGCACCGATCCCCTGGATAAAGCGTCCGACGAGGAAGTGGCTGCTGGCATGCGCCAGGGCGCAGAGCAGGGAGGCGACAACAAAGATCACCGCGCCCACAATGGCGACAGGCTTACGTCCTGACCGGTCGGCGATGCGACCAGCAAACAGCATCGCGGAGGCCATACCGGCCAGATAGACTGAAAAGGCAATATGTAATTGTGCCTCGCTGGCCCCCAGGTCCTGAGCAATACGCGGCAGGCCGACCAGATACATATCGATGCCAGAGGGATAGAGCAGAACCAGGGCGAAACTGCAGAGAAGAAAGCGTGTCATGGGATCCTCGCGATGTGAATGGCGTTCAGCATAGTGAGGAACGCGGCACAAGACGAGTTGCCATTTGGACAACGCTCTTTTCCTGGCAGGAAACGCGAGTTAACGACTCCGGGTACGCCAGACGCGGGCCATCCCTTCGCTTTCCGGCCGAACGCTTTCAAAGCCGAACTTCGCATACAGCGCCGGCACATCCGCCACCAGCGTAACGTAGGCCCCGTCAAAGGCGTTAGCGTCCAGCCAGGCGATCAGCTTCTCCATCACCAGCCGGCCAAGGCCTTTTCCCTGATGAGCCGGATCGACGGCGACGTCGACAATATCGAAATTAATCGCGCCGTCGCCGACGATACGTCCCATCGCGATCGGCGTCTCCTGCCAGAGGATATGTACGCCGTAACAGCTATGCGGCAGCCCGGCTCTGGCGCCTTCCAGGGGGCGCGGCGACATGCCTGCCGCCACCCGCAGGTGGCAAAACGCTTCGGCGGAGGGCACCTTCTCGATCACGGTATATTCAACGGTCATGCTTTAGTCTCGTGGTAAAAGGGGAGATAAAAGTAGAGAACGTTGCGCCGCAAAGGGCAAGAAAAAACCCGCATTAACGCGGCGTTAATGCGGGTGAGTGAACGTTTACGGACCGATACAGAAGCTGGAAAATCGAGCTAACTCGTTAATCTATCAGCGATACGTTGCCTTGAAGTCATGGCTATGGGCACATTCAAGGACACAGAAAAACAAATAGCTGGTGGAGCCACGGTTAAAACCATCACCCTATGAGGACTTAGGGGAGTTCAGCTTTTATTGCAGATGTTCCCGTAATGGCAATAGCTTTTGTCAATGAATCGAGCCTCCTGAATAACTGAGCGGACGATTTTATGCAGTGCGCATAGCCCTCTGTTATGAGGCGATAAGCATAGTTTTTGCGTACTGACTTGCGCTATAGTCCCCACGTTGCGGCAAAACCGCAACCGGAATTGGCGTTCCGAATTATCACGAGTGTCGGTAGCGATGTTTGCAGTGCTACTGGCGCGGCCTGCGCTCGCCCCTTCAATGGTGGCTCAGGCAGGGGCTTCGAAAGAAGCGCCGGGTCGTGATAACCGGTACGCCAACCCTGTCTGGGTCACCACCAGTGAGCCTGGCGTCTCCGGTGGTGGCGTTAACCTGCTTATCACGAAGCGGAGCGCTGCGTATGTGTCCTGTCCCTGAATATCCCTTTGCACCAGCCTCCGCCGGAGGTATCTATGAAAATCACCGTAGAACAACCCTCAGCCAGAGAACTGGTCGATCGCTCGCGAGTCTTGGTGCATGTGATGCTTGAGCATCCTGACGATATCGGCCCGAATTATGCGTTGCTTCTCATCCTTGCCGACCAGCTACAACTATTAAGGGATGCTTTTGAAGAGGATGAGGTCAGACGGCTTAGAGATGAGAAATTACCTCAGTAATTCTTACTGCGACCACAGCATCAGGGACAGATGTTGTGGTTGATTCCCCCACCTGCTTTTCCCTGGCTGGCTCCCCCATATTCTCTGAGGTGAATTCCATAGTCACAGCAATGGCGCGGGTTGGAAGGGCATCCCCCATCTTTCTCTGTTAAAGGTGAATAATGTGGGGGGAGTCGAGTACCTGCCAGTGTATCCCCCCACAGATTCCGAGTTCCATCATCATTTCCCCGTATCCAGGAGCCGGATCTGTTCTCCATCGAGCACAATCAGTTGCTCGCGCATCAGCTTCTCCAGCCAGCGCGAAAATTTCTTCTCGACGTTAATTCCCTTAGCCCGTAGATCGTCGCGCAAGAGCGCGCGGGTACAAGGCTTATTCTGGCTGATGCGTTGGTTAATACAGCGCCATAGCGCCGTATGGTTGCGGGTGATATGAGGAACACCGGGTGGTATGCCACTACTCAGTAAGTCATCGTCAGGTTGCCGGGGCTCGTCATTCAGCACCAGTGAGGTCACTGGTTCGCCATCGCTATCGGTATAGATAACGACTTCCTCAAGATCGTAGGCGGTGACCTCCGGCATCTCCGCATCTTTCATCTTTGTACAACTCAGGGTGATAGCGTTGCGACGTCCCTCGCGCCTGACGTTAAACTCGGCATCCAGCGCGGCCTGAAAAGCACTTGAACCGCGAGCGCCTCGTTCCTGATCCTTACCCGAGTGATGAACGATCATCATCGCTGCGCGCGTATGATACCGAATGGCGTCGCAACCCTGGATAAATGCGCCCATATCCCGCGCGGTGTTTTCATCCGAGTTACCAAAACAGCGGGCCAGCGTATCGAGGATGATCAGCCGTACCGGCATTCCGGTCATGTTCTGAATGTCCTTTGCCGCCAGGATAACCTGTTCGATGCTTCCCGGAGCGGCTGGAAAGATCGGGCAGTCGACGCGAAACAGGTTATCGAGCGCCATCTCGTCATTAACGCTGAGTTCCCAGGCGCGGATCCGCCGCGATACACCGGTTCCTCCTTCTCCGGCGATAAACAGCACAGCCCCTTGATTGACTCGCCTTCCGCCCCATGACGTACCGCTGGCAATATGGCACGCCAGCGATACCGCCAGAAAGGATTTAAAAGAGCCGCCGGGGCCGTAAATACTGCACAGCGCCCCGGCGGGAATAAGTCCTTTAACCAGATAATCCTGACTGGTATTAAATCCTTCCGAGCCCCGGCGCAGCGGAAGGGAGGTGGTGAGAGTACGGTCTGATGCTGTCATGACTTAAGACCTGAGATTTGCAGGAAGCTGCTGGTTGAACACAATCCGGGAAATGGATTCACCGTAGTGACGGTAAAATTCATCCCAGTCGCTCAATGTGGTGTCTGCAGGGAGAACCACACAGCCCTTCACTACCTCGGCAGCGGCGGTTGCATTCAGCAACCCGGTATTTTTTTCCTGACTGCAATCATTATCGCCAGCCAGGATAAGGTGGCATTCAGGCCACTGCGCCCGGAAAGCGATGGCCACATTTTTCAGGTTGTGCGCCGACAGGGCAGCAACGACCGGAAAATGATGAAGGCATGAGACTGCAAGCGCGGTTGCATATCCTTCGGTAATGATGATGCCTTCCGCTGGTTTGCTGTCCGGTACCCAGGGTTCCGGTCTACCGTTGCGGCTCGCCTGATGTACCGGGCAAAAACAATCCTTCAGATGGCTACCGGGCAGCAGGTACTTTTTCCCTCCAGGATGAATGAACTGCGCACCTGTCAGCTGCGCGCCTGTATTTCGAATTGGCAATACCAGCGTACCCGCCCCGAAATGCACGCCGCAGATTGTCCGGCTACTACGCTCAGTCAGAAGCCACTGGGCTCGTCGCCAGCCTCGCGTTGTCAGATACGGCGCTTCTCCGGATTCGCAATGACGAAGCAGTGTCTTAATACGCGATTCCATATTCAAAGCCTGTGATTTTTCCCTGGCTGGCGGAACCAGCGGTACAGGATCCATGTCCTGCACCATTCCGGCGGCCGCAACCAGTGCGCAACCGAAGAAGCGGGAAACCAGATCCAGTCCGTCACCTGCGCCGCACTGATTGCAGAACCATGTGCCGCGCCCCTCCAGATCATCCATCCTGAAGCGATCCTTACCCCCACAACAGGGACACGGGCCATGCCGATGATTTGGTGGAATGGGAATACCAAGTTTTTCAAATATTTTCGGCCAGTTATTGCGTGCCCGATCGGAGACGGCAGAAACGTAATAGCTCATGATTGCCTCCCATACACCTGCTGGATGTAGCGCCCTCGACCATCGCCATGACCAAGATCCATCGCAACCATCGCCCTGGCTTCCTTTATACTCAGCCCCAGTCCCTGGTAGTGCGCCATCGCCTCCTGCGCCCATGAATAGCGCAGACTGTGTGGTGCATAGGGGCCAGTCAGCCCAGCGCGAACTGCGCTGGCACGCCAGTAATTCATTGCGGCGCGCAGATCGGGTTTATTGAGCAAACGTCCCCCGCGTTGTGTCATCAGGGGTATAGCCTGGTTCAGGATGCTGCGTAGCCTTTCAGGTTCGAGCACCACTGTCTGACGGGAACGTGATCCTTTGGTGCCAAAAACCACCTGCAATCGATTTTCTCCACGCTCTAACGCAGCGGCCCATGTCTTCAGAGACTGACAACACTGCACTGCTTCCTGTGAACGCAAACCCATTGCTCTGGCAAGCTCCAGCGTCAGAGCCAGCCCTTCATCCTTTTCATGAAAAGCAGACAGCGCCGACAACCAGCGTTCTGAGGTTAATGGCAGATGCGTTCCTGCCCGGCTGGCGTTACCCAGCCCGAGCGCTTTATTGCTGATGCGCTCCGATTGGGCAAATTTTTGACGTCCAGACTGAGCAAGGATGGTGCGCAGGGCAGCCATCTCGTTTTGTAGCGTGCGTGGCGTAATGCCTGCTTCCCGTCGCGCCATCACGTAGCTTTCGATATGTGACGATTTCAGATGCTGGAGATCCTGAATCTGGATATTCAGCTTGTGCAGATGCTGGCTTAAACGCCCGGCGATGCGGAGGCGATCATGGACTGTTTTAAAACTGCCGCCAGCCAGCAGGGCGAGTTTTTCCATGCGTTTTGTAAGTTTCGACATAGCTACTCTCCACTCAATTCTCCGACGCGCGGTTGGACACAGCGTGCTGTGCTGAACGATACCGGTGCGCCGGAGAATGCGCGGATGAGGTATGACGGGGTACGGTGATGCACGAATGCAGCCGCCTGCTCAGGCAGGTATATCCCCACAGGTAAAATAACCTGTCCTCCGGTATCGGTTCGGTAGTGCTGGTTTCTCCTCCTGGTAAGTGAATTTCTGACATCTGTTTGAGTGTCAGCCTGTTTGTTGCAGTGGATTTGCAGGCAGTAGCTGGGTTGAAGCTGATCTGCGCGCTGGCGTCACTTTCACTCGCTTACGCTCTTAAAAGTGACGCCGCGTTTTGCACATTCAGCAGGAAGTACGGACGCAAAGCCTTCGGCAATGCCGTCCGACTTCTCTACAGCGTTCTGTCTGTCGCTACGCTTGCAACAGGGTAGCGATAAAGGGTGTGGTCACCTGTATCGAGACAGGAAGTCAGTTTCAGACCACGCTTCGTTCCCTGGTTGACCGGGGGGCTGACCGCCAAAGGCGCTTCTTACAGGTCGCAGTTCGTCTTAGAACAGGAAGCTTTTAGGGGTACTGCTATGAGTTGGGGATAGGGTAGATCTGGGGAAGGGGGAAAGCTGCGGGAAACTGTTTTGGGGATTTGAAAGTTTTATATGTAATGAAATAAAAATTTATGGCAGGTATAATCGAAAACACTTATTCGATAATGCTCTTATTAGAATGTCAGTTATACATATTAAGGTTGCGAAAAATGAATGCTCATAAAATATATATGCCACCCCCCTCGAATTGGCAGGATTTTCAAACGTTAGTGGGTGACGTTGCCAGATTGAAATATGTTCCAGAGTCAGTTCAAGAGTATGGAAGGCAAGGTCAAAAACAAAATGGAGTAGATGTTATTGCAGAGAGTATAAATGGAGATATAATTGGCTTTCAATGCAAAGAGACAAAGAAAGGCAATATTACTAAAGAGGTTGTTGACTGTGAGATTGAAAAAGCTAAAAACTTCGTGCCTAATTTATCTGTGTTCTTTATAGTTACAACTTCCCCTAGAGATGTACATTTGCAAGATTACTGTAATAAATTAAATAAAAATGGTGGTCTTGGGTTTAAAGTTTATATGAAGTTTTGGGATGATATGATTGACGATATTAATCGTTCTAGATCATTACTTGTATCATCTTATAAGTATTACCTCGAGGAATTCGGAACGCGGGAAAAAGAAGCCCATCTGTATGCAATAGCTCAAGCCTTTAATCGGCCAGCATTTACAGATGATTTTTTGCATGAAAGAAATATATCTGACTTCGAGTCTGCATTGGTTGACACCAAGGCTTTGCTAAGAACAGGATATTTATATGATCGCTTTGGTAAAAATTTAGTATTGCAAACCATTCCCTCATCGACAATCGGTTGCATAGAATATAAGACATTTATCGATGAGGTTGATAAAAGCATTGAGGTAATTTATCAGGCTGTATTAAAGGATAAAAAATTGCTACAGAAAAACCCCCGGCAATTTGATGAGCGCGCTGGGGAGTATAATATAAAAAGGAGAAGGCTTATGCGTAAGATAAATGAAATTTTAAATGATAACAATATACAAAAAATAGATTGTCATTATTGATTTTTACTATTGTTGGAGATGGTTGATGGAAATTAACTCCTTTACAGAATTTCATGGTGTTTTTGGTGAATATAGGAAAAATAATCAATGGATGTTCCGTGGTCAAGCTAATCATTCATGGGAAGTAAAGCCTAAGGCAGGAAGGCATCCTTATCTTGAAAAGGATGATTTAGAATATCTTGAGGGTTGGAAAAGGAAAGCGTCTGAATACATTAAAGCTAAGCCGCAAAATGATTGGGAATGGATGGCTATTGCACAACATCATGGATTGCCAACGCGATTGCTAGATTGGTCTTATAATCCTTTAGTAGCTGCTTTTTTTGCGTGTCTCTCTGAACCTGAGGAAGATGCCGCTATTTACTGCTTATCCCCACATTGGGAGATTATCCCTGATAAAGCGAAACCGGGTAAGCATAGTAATATCGCTAGATATAAACCTACTATGGTTGCATCTAGAATTGGTTTGCAAAGTGGGTTATTTACAGCCCATCCAAACCCTGATGAAGATATTTCAAAAGGTTTAAGTAAAGAAGATAAATTTGAAAAACATATTATCAAGTCATCTTATAAGAAACAGATGCTCTTTGAGCTCAATCATTATGGTATTAATAGATTGACATTAATGGGGGATCTTGATGGATTGTCATCACACATGTGTTGGATTCTAGAAAACCGACGTTATTGGGTTGATCATGATGAGTTTTTAAGTGAGTTATCAGGAAAAAAACCTGTTAAGTGATATGGTTAATTTATTATGCCGCCTTTTGAATGACGGCATAAATAGTCATAGAAAACGCCTAATTATGAGAGAGGAATCTCTATTAATTTAAAATTTAAACGGGACCACTACATTTTCGTAATTATCTTGTTTAGGCGGAGTATACTCGATACCACATATATCTGCTAACAAATGAGGTTTTACACACAGTTTATCTGCAAGCATTTCGAATGAAATACCCAACTGTTCTTTTAAAACTAATAAACTCTCTTGTAGTATATGAGGTTCTTCCATTGGGATGGAATCATCATATTTTTCTTTTTTAGTTTGTCTAGTCTGGCTAAACCAAACATTGGCACTTCTGTACTGCTGAGCATTAATAAATCCTAAGAAGTGAGCACGATATATTATCGCTCTTGCACTCATTTTCCATCTTAATTTTAGGTTGTATACTTTTTTCCAATCAATTGTTCCTCTTGATGTTATACAAGCAGGAAATTCTCGGGCAAAAGATTTACGTGGAAATAAAAATGCACTAGCAAAAGCATCAGCTTCTCTTTCTGTTTTTTTACAACCAGTTTCAATGCCATCATGCATGATTAGATGACCACATTCATGTGCAATATCAAAACGCATTCTACAAACGCTTTCTTTAGCAGTATTACGAATGATAATAGGGTATTTCCTGTTAATAGAAAGAGCGTCAACTTTATCTGAGACCCCATCAAAAGTCGTAACTATTGCTCCTTGGTTTTCAACAACATTAACCATATTGTCTATAGGGGCATCATCTGTTAATCCCCAGCGAACTCGAGCACCCTCTGCAATCTTTTCAATAATAGGAGCAGTGAGTTCAGGGATCTTCTCATTATCAATTAGATTAAAACGGTTCTCAGGTAAGTCTAAGTGCTCATATAATTCAGATACTAATTGTTCAAGAATAGTACTATACGATTGCACCCTTTCCTTCACACCAGCAGGTGTTGTCTGGCGTTTACGAAAATGGCACTGTTCTGGTTTTACATCACCAGCCAGAGGATATTCAAAAAATTTAGGCGATACCTGCAAGAGCTCTGCCAAAGCATTGCGTATATCATATGCAGGTGCTCTGGCATCACTCTCATACTGGTGGATGCTTTGTCTTGTAACCGCAACGGCATCCCCCAATTCTTGTAGGGTATAACCTTTTAGTAAACGGGCGAGCCTTAACCGCTCGCCATAAAATGTCATGGACATAGCTTACTGACCATCATTCGTATCATCATTTTTTGCTTTTTTCTCTTCTTTCTTTTTAACAGAAACGACTGGTTTCTCGATTTTCACAGGCTCAGGAAGTTCTGCATCAATTGAGCTGATAGCTGGCACTTTCTCATTGAGTGGAATCTCCCAGCATGAAACTTGGGCACCT
The DNA here is from genome assembly GCF_003097195.1 of Klebsiella sp. GL120222-02. Lineage (NCBI taxonomy): Bacteria > Pseudomonadati > Pseudomonadota > Gammaproteobacteria > Enterobacterales > Enterobacteriaceae > Klebsiella > Klebsiella sp. GL120222-02. The sequence continues at coordinate 298,551 of NZ_QEQO01000006.1, read as the reverse complement.
TCAAGGAAACCTGTGAATGTTACCCGATCCACATATCTGAATTCGTCAACTTCAATTGCAAAAAACCATATGATATCTGCTGCATCACCAACTTCTTCAAATAAGAAACTAGCCTGGCTCAGAGCTTCATAACATGGAATTAATCGACGTTCTTCAGGACTATCTGGCTTACCTCTATAGAGTCTCACTGGTACTGATTTGATGGAAAACGTAAATTTACCATCTTTTTTTACAATTCCAAGCCAGGGCCATTCTTCTGAGTCCATAGAAGCACGAGCTATCCGTGTTCTGCAACATTCATATGCCCGCATACCGGTTGCGCGCGCTGAGTCGCCTAAATCATCATCATGTCTGTCGACCACATCATCTCTAACGTCGCGGATGAGAGAGGCCAGTTTCTTTAGGCGTTCTTGTGTAAGTTCAGGGTTTAGTTCCCATGGTTGTTTCATTATTAAAAGTAATCCTTGTAGCGTAGGGCTGGTGTAGATCCTGATCGGATTCAGGTGAAATGTAACTTAATAATCTTGCGTTTTTATGGATTTGTCAAGCTTGAGTGAAAAAGTCACTTTATTGTCATCTTGTCAATTTTCTTTTAATTATTTGATTCATAAGCCTTCCCAAACTTCCCGATAACCACCTTCCGCCCCTCCTCAATCTGCGCATCAACAAAATCAGCCCAGGACTGAAGCATCTCCCGGCGCTGATTCAGGTACTCTGCACGGTTGTAGACACCGCGAACGCCGCCAATCTTATGCGCCAGGCATTTCTCTACCCAGTCGGAGTTGTAGCCTTGCTCATGGAGCAATGTGCTGGCAGTACGCCGGAAGTCATGAATAACAAAATCCCTGACGTTCAGATCCAGTGTACGCACCGCACAGTTCAGCGTTGTTTTGGAGATCGGGCGTCGGTGGTCGTTTCGGCTGGGGAAGACGTATGGAGAATCTCCGGCCAGAAATTTTAACTCTTCGAACATCGCCAGCGCCTGCTTTGACAGCGGAACAATATGCGGGTTATCCATCTTCATTCTTTCGCCGGGGATACGCCATTCCAGCGCGTTGAAGTTAACTTCATTCCATGTCGCTTCAATCATCTCCGATTTACGCACCATGCAGATGATCAGCAGGTGCAAAGCCAGCTTGTGGCGTCGGTTCATGTTAGAGGTGTAGATCCCCCGTAACAGGATGCCGATCTCTTCTGCTGTTAGCGCCACGTCACGGCTTGTTGCTTGTGCGATATAACGAGCCTCGATAGCGGCTGCCGGGTTGTTGAAGATGATTCCCCTGGAAATCGCATAGGCCAGCATGCGTTTAAGCACGTTTCGCGTCAGTAGCGCGACGTGATCCGAACCTCGTTGTTTGATGCGGTCGAGCACGACCTGAATGTGGGCAGTTGTGAGTTCTTCGAGTTCCAGCTTCCCGATGATGGGAATGATGTCCTTCTCGATAATGCGAGTGATGTTGCGCGGATCGCGGTTACTTTTTTCAACGATATCGGTCAGCCAGCGTTTGGCGAATGTTTTGACTGTCGTTGGGTCTTTCTGTTTAAGCTTTTCTTCCTGCTTTTTCTGAGCCGGATTGATGCCATGAGCCACCATTGAGCGACACTTTTCACGCCAAAGACGCGCTTCTGCAAGTGAGAAAGCCGGGTATTCGCCCAGCGTGACCTTTTGCGATTTGTTGTCAAAGCGGTAGCGGAAACGCCAGATTTTTCGTCCGGTGGGAAGAACTTCAATCACCAGCCCGTCATGATCGGCAAGTTGCCAGGGGCGGTTTCTGGGAGTAAGTGTGCGTAGTTTGGTATCTGAAAGTGCCATATCTCACCTCTACAGTGTGTCCATGAGCATCCTTTCTAATTTATTGTTTAATATTGGATTATTAACGCCTTCTTTTTCACTGTGTCCATGAGAAGGCAGATTTGAGCGTTTTTTATACCGTTTTTTGTGTCCATTTGATGTGATTTTTAGCTCAAAAAATAAACAATGACACACGAGGAATTTAAAGATGGGCACAATTCAGGACACAAAAATCGCGGATGAACCCGCACGACTATGGACGAGGATGGAAAGTAAAAACCCGCATTAACAGGTAGTTAATGCGGGTTAGTGAACGTTCACGGACGAGGATGGACTAAAACTTACTTGCCGATACAGAAGCTGGAGAAGATGCGGCCCAGCAGGTCGTCGGAGGTGAACTCCCCGGTGATCTCGCTCAGCGCCTGCTGCGCGAGGCGCAGCTCTTCCGCCAGCAGCTCCCCGGCCCAGGCGCCCAGCAGCTGGGCTTTGCCCTGCTGCAGATGGTTCGCCGCCTCTTCCAGCGCCTGCAGGTGACGGCGGCGGGCGAGGAAGCCGCCTTCCATGCTGGTATCGAAGCCCATGCTCTGCTTAAGGTGGTTCCGCAGCACCTCCACGCCTTCGCCGGTTCGCGCCGACAGGCGGATCAGTGAGTGGCCATTGACTTCGCTGAGACCCAGCGCTTCGCCAGTGACGTCGGCTTTATTGCGCACCACGGTAATCGGCAGTTTAGCGGGCAGGCGCTCGATAAAGTCTGGCCAGATCTCCGCCGGATCAACGGCGCTGGTGGTGGTGCCGTCGACCATAAACAGCACCCGATCCGCCTGCTCAATCTCCTGCCAGGCGCGCTCGATGCCGATACGCTCCACTTCGTCACTGGCGTCGCGCAGGCCCGCGGTATCGATGATATGCAGCGGCATGCCGTCGATATGGATATGCTCGCGCAGCACGTCGCGGGTGGTGCCCGCAATGTCGGTGACGATCGCCGCTTCGCGGCCCGCCAGGGCGTTGAGCAGGCTCGATTTACCGGCATTAGGTCGCCCGGCGATCACCACTTTCATCCCTTCGCGCAGCAGACTGCCCTGGCGAGCTTCCGCGCGGACGGCGTCGAGGTCGGCCATCACGCCGTTCAGCTGGGCTTCAATTTTGCCGTCGGAGAGGAAATCAATTTCTTCATCCGGGAAATCGATCGCCGCTTCCACGTAGATGCGCAGGTGAGTGAGCGCTTCCACGAGGTGGTTAACCCGCGCGGAGAAGGCCCCTTGCAAGGAGTTCAACGCCGAGCGCGCCGCCTGTTCTGAACTGGCGTCGATGAGGTCGGCGATGGCTTCTGCCTGCGCCAGGTCGAGCTTGTCGTTGAGGAACGCGCGCTCGGAAAACTCGCCCGGCCTGGCGATGCGTACGCCGGGCAACGTCAGAATACGTTTGAGCAGCAGATCGAGAATGACCGGGCCGCCGTGGCCCTGCAGCTCAAGCACATCTTCGCCGGTAAAGGAGTTCGGCCCGGGGAACCACAGCGCAATCCCCTGATCCAGCGGCGTACCGTCAACGTCGTTGAACGGCAGATAGTCGGCATAGCGCGGCTTCGGCAGCTTGCCGAGTACCGCCTGCGCGACATCACGCGCCTTAAGGCCGGAGATACGCAGGATGCCCACCCCACCGCGTCCCGGAGGGGTTGCCTGGGCGACGATAGTGTCGTTATGGCTCATGGTGACTCTCTATGTAGATGTAAAAAAGGCGGTCCATTGACCGCCTTCTCTGGCATTAACGTTACCGTAACTACTCTAAATTATCCAAGTCGCAGATGCGTTGGCTTGAAGAATGAAGAGTATCAGGATTTCTTCTTCTCGCGGCTATGCAGGCCACGCTTCTCCAGACCACGGTAAATCAGCTGCTGCTGAATAATGGTCACCAGGTTGCTGACGATGTAGTACACCACCAGGCCAGACGGGAACCACAGGAAGAACACCGTGAAGATGACCGGCATAAAGGTCATGATCTTCTGCTGCATCGGGTCGGTCACGGTGGTTGGCGACATCTTCTGGATGAAGAACATGGTCGCGCCCATGATGATCGGCAGGATGTAGTACGGGTCTTGTGCAGACAGGTCGTGGATCCACAGGATAAACGGCGCATGACGCAGTTCAACCGAGGCGCTCAGCATGTAGTACAGCGCAAGGAAGATCGGCATCTGAATAATCAGCGGGAAGCAGCCACCCAGTGGGTTCACTTTTTCCGCTTTATACAGCGCCATCATCTCCTGGCTTTGACGTTGTTTATCGTCGCCCAGACGCTCACGCATCGCCTGAATCTTCGGCTGCAGCATACGCATCTTCGCCATGGAGGTGTACTGCGCTTTGGTCAGCGGGTACATGATGCCACGAACGATAAAGGTGATAACGATGATCGAGAAGCCCCAGTTGCCGAGGAAGCTGTGGATGAATTTCAGCAGCTTAAACAGCGGTTGGGAGATGAACCACAGCCAGCCGTAGTCGACGGTCAGATCCAGGTGCGGCGCAACGGCAGCCATTTTGTCCTGAATAGCCGGGCCGACCCACAGCACGCTCTGCAGTTTGTCGGTTTGACCAGGCTGCACCAGTACCGGCTGCGATTTGTAGCCAATAGCCACAATGCCGTTGCCGAGGTTAGCGGTGTAGAAGTTATTCGTTCCATTATTCTGCGGCACCCACGCGGTGGTGAAGTACTGCTGCAGCATGGCAACCCAACCGTTCTTGGTGCTGACGTTCAGGTTTTCGTTGTCCAGAATGGTATCGAATTTATATTTTTCGTATTTCGTATCTGAAGTCGAGAACGCTGCGCCACGGAAAGTATGCATCGTGGACAGGCCGCCGGTCTGCGTATCGCGACTGGTCGGCAGCGCCGCGGTCTGCTTCAACTGACCGAAGGTCGAGACTTCCAGAGGCTTCTCGCTGGCGTTCTGCACGCTGTAACCCACGTTCACCGCATAGCCGCCACGTTTCAGGGTGAAGGTTTTGGTGAAGACGTTGCCGGCTTTGTCGGTGTAGGTCAGCGGAATGACGATTTCATCCTGGCCATCTGCCAGCACAAACGCCTCTTTATCGACGCTGTACAGCGGACGCGGGCCATTCGCCGGGTTATCCGGACCGTCACGGCCGGTTAAGCCGCTCTGCGCCTGGTAGACAAACTGCGGCGTGGTTTCCAGTAACTGGAACGGTTCGGTCGACTTCAGCGTTTTTGGATACGCCAGAAGCAGCGCCTGCTCAATATCGCCACCGTTGGTGTTGATAGTCAGTTCAAGCACGTCGGTTTTAACCGTAATCAGTTTCCCCTGGCCACTGGCCGGTACGCCCTGGTCGGCGGCGCTACCCGCTGCTGTGGTCGTAGTCTGCGTGGTCTGCTGCTGGGGCTGCGGATTTTTGTCCTGCTCCCAGGCTTGCCAGATCATGAAAGACACGAACAACAAAGCGATGATAAGAAGATTGCGTTGCGAATCCATCGTTAGTGTTCTCTGGTATCAAATGGTCCAGGCGGGACGGGATCGTCACCACCAGGGTGTAAAGGGTGGCATTTTAATACGCGTTTCATTGTCAACCAACTGCCTTTTATCACACCAAACCTGCGTAAGGCCTCAATTCCGTATTGAGAACAGGTTGGGGTGAAACGACAATGCGGCCCGAGTAGCGGACTAATCAGGCGCTGATAAACTCTAATCAGGCCGATCAGGACCCGCGAGCCAGGCGACAATGGCGGCGCCATAATTTTTCCAACGCTTCCGAGAGAGCACGGTTATCGAGGTCGGCAACCCCTCTTTTCGCCACCACCACGAAATCCATTGGCGGGAGTTCATGTTGACGCAAACGAAAACTTTCACGCGTCAGACGTTTAATCCGATTGCGTTCATGTGCGCGTTTCACGTTTTTCTTGGCGACGGTGAGACCGATGCGGGGATGCCCCAGCGAATTCAGGCGGCCGAGGATGGTGATTTGCGGCGTGCCAGCCCGTTGTGGCTGCTGGAAGACGAAAGTGAAATGACTGGGAGTTAACAAGCGTAACTCCCTGGGAAATGCGAGCTTAACCACGCAGGGTTAGCTTTATTACTTGGAAACGGTCAGACGAGCGCGGCCTTTAGCACGACGACGTGCCAGAACCTGACGACCATTTTTAGTAGCCATACGAGCACGGAAGCCGTGAGAACGGTTGCGCTTCAGTACAGACGGTTGAAAAGTGCGTTTCATGGCGATTTCTACCTAAACTTGAATAAATTCACTGACTTTTGCGTAGACCCGAACGAACTTCGAACGACTTACGCCTCAGCGTGGGTGATTAAAGAGGCCGGATTGTAATAATTGTACACTCCGGAGTCAATTCTCTTTCCTTATTTCTCGCACCTCGTCGCACAAAAAATAAGCTGAGACGCGTGACGAAAACGGGCATTACGCGCCGGGTGGGGGATTATACGGCCTGGCCAGTAAAGCGCAAGGATCCTGAAGGATCTTTGTTAGATCGTTTCCACCCAAAACCAGCATAGCTCATTAATTTTTCCAATATGCGGCGGAAATCGTGCTTCACTCTCCCCAGGATCGATTACACTTACCCGGTTTCGATCCTTCCTGTGGATAAATCGGGAAGAATCTGTTGAGAAACACAAGATCTCTTTCTCAGTTTAGGCTATGATCCCCGGTCCCGATCGCGATCCACGGATCCGCAACGGGTAATAACCGCAGATAGCGGTTCGCACGTCACCCCTTTTGTGCAGGGGCTTTTCGGCTAATGCAGGGTCTTGTCGACGTGTGCCAACAATCATGATTGTTTCTGTTTTTCTTTGATATCGATTTTATGTTCGAGTGGAGTCCGCCGTGTCACTTTCGCTTTGGCAGCAGTGTCTTGCCCGATTGCAGGATGAGTTACCAGCCACAGAATTCAGCATGTGGATCCGCCCATTGCAGGCGGAACTGAGCGATAACACGCTGGCACTGTATGCGCCAAACCGTTTTGTGCTCGACTGGGTAAGGGACAAATACCTCAATAATATCAATGGACTCCTCAATGACTTTTGCGGTGCTGATGCCCCGCAGCTGCGTTTTGAGGTGGGTGCTAAGCCAGCCAGCTCGCTGCAGAAAGGAGCGGTAAGCCCGGCTGCGGCGGCCATTCCGGCGGCGCAGGTGCAGACCGCGCGCGTGGCGCCGACGATCGTGCGCCCAGGCTGGGATAATGTCCCGGCGCCAGCGGAGCCGACCTACCGCTCTAACGTTAACGTGAAACACACGTTTGATAACTTCGTCGAAGGTAAATCTAACCAGCTGGCCCGCGCGGCGGCGCGTCAGGTGGCGGATAACCCGGGCGGGGCCTACAACCCACTGTTCCTTTATGGCGGCACCGGTCTGGGGAAAACCCACCTGTTGCACGCGGTGGGTAACGGCATTGTGGCGCGTAAGCCGAACGCCAAAGTGGTCTATATGCACTCCGAGCGTTTCGTCCAGGACATGGTCAAAGCGCTGCAAAACAACGCCATCGAAGAGTTTAAACGCTACTACCGATCCGTTGACGCCCTGCTGATCGATGACATTCAGTTCTTTGCTAATAAAGAGCGATCCCAGGAAGAGTTTTTCCACACCTTCAATGCCCTGCTGGAAGGTAATCAGCAGATCATCCTGACGTCGGATCGTTATCCAAAAGAGATCAACGGCGTAGAAGATCGTCTGAAATCCCGCTTCGGCTGGGGTCTGACGGTGGCGATCGAGCCGCCGGAGCTGGAAACCCGCGTCGCGATCCTGATGAAAAAAGCCGATGAAAACGACATTCGCCTGCCGGGCGAAGTGGCGTTCTTTATTGCCAAGCGACTGCGCTCAAACGTGCGTGAGCTGGAGGGGGCGCTGAACCGCGTTATCGCCAACGCCAACTTCACCGGCCGGGCGATCACCATCGATTTCGTGCGCGAAGCGCTGCGCGATCTGTTGGCGCTGCAGGAAAAACTGGTCACCATCGACAATATTCAAAAGACGGTGGCGGAGTACTACAAGATTAAGGTAGCGGATCTGCTGTCCAAGCGCCGCTCCCGTTCGGTGGCGCGTCCTCGCCAGATGGCGATGGCGCTGGCCAAAGAGCTGACCAACCACAGCCTGCCGGAAATCGGCGATGCGTTTGGCGGCCGCGACCATACCACCGTGCTGCACGCCTGCCGTAAGATTGAGCAGTTGCGTGAAGAAAGCCACGACATTAAAGAAGATTTTTCCAATTTAATCAGAACATTATCCTCGTGACGCTATGAAATTTACCGTAGAACGTGAACATTTATTAAAACCGCTGCAACAGGTGAGCGGTCCGTTAGGTGGTCGTCCGACGCTGCCCATTCTCGGTAACCTGCTGCTTCAGGTCGCGGACGGCGCGCTGTCGCTGACCGGTACCGATCTTGAAATGGAGATGGTGGCGCGCGTGGCGCTGGTTCAGCCGCACGAAGCGGGCGCAACGACCGTTCCGGCGCGTAAATTCTTTGATATCTGCCGCGGCCTGCCGGAAGGCGCGGAGATCGCGGTTCAGCTGGAAGGCGATCGGATGCTGGTGCGTTCCGGCCGCAGCCGCTTCTCGCTGTCGACGCTGCCTGCTGCCGATTTCCCGAATCTGGATGACTGGCAGAGCGAAGTGGAATTTACCCTGCCGCAGGCGACCATGAAGCGTCTGATCGAAGCCACTCAGTTCTCGATGGCGCACCAGGATGTTCGTTATTACTTAAACGGCATGCTGTTTGAAACCGAAGGCAGCGAACTGCGCACGGTGGCCACCGATGGTCACCGCCTGGCGGTCTGTTCGATGCCGCTGGAAACGTCGCTGCCGAACCATTCGGTGATCGTGCCGCGTAAAGGGGTGATTGAGTTGATGCGGATGCTCGACGGCGGCGATACCCCGCTGCGCGTGCAGATTGGCAGCAACAATATCCGCGCTCATGTGGGCGATTTTATCTTTACGTCGAAGCTGGTTGATGGCCGTTTCCCGGATTATCGCCGCGTATTGCCGAAAAATCCGGATAAACATCTCGATGCTGGCTGTGACATTCTCAAGCAGGCCTTCGCCCGCGCGGCAATCCTCTCGAACGAGAAATTCCGCGGCGTGCGGCTGTACGTCAGCGAAAATCAGCTGAAAATCACCGCTAACAACCCGGAGCAGGAAGAGGCGGAAGAGATCCTTGACGTGACCTACGCCGGAACGGAGATGGAGATTGGCTTCAACGTTAGCTACGTGCTGGATGTGCTCAATGCGCTGAAATGCGAGAATGTGCGCATTCTGCTGACGGATTCGGTGTCGAGCGTGCAGATTGAGGATGCGGCTTCGCAATCCGCAGCCTATGTCGTCATGCCTATGAGATTGTAGTGGAAAATATCGGGCTATCTTACTTGCCATTTTCAACCTGGGCTGTGCTCGCCCCTGTCACGTACTTCGTGTACGCTCCAGGGTCTGCGCGCAGTCCGCGTTGAAACTGGCTGCGCCGATAACGCCCTGGCCCAAAGAACGCTGATATGTCACTGACGCGCTTGCTCATCAAAGACTTCCGCAATATTGAAAGCGCGGATCTCGCTTTATCTCCCGGCTTTAACTTCCTGGTTGGCGCGAACGGCAGCGGCAAAACCAGCGTGCTGGAAGCTATCTATACGCTCGGTCATGGCCGGGCGTTTCGTAGTTTGCAAATTGGCCGGGTGATCCGCCACGAGCAGGAGGCTTTTGTCCTGCACGGCCGCCTGCAGGGCGAAGAGCGGGAAACCGCCATCGGCCTGACCAAAGACAAACAGGGCGACAGCAAGGTGCGCATCGACGGCACTGACGGCCACAAAGTGGCGGAGCTGGCGCACCTGATGCCGATGCAGCTGATCACGCCGGAGGGGTTTACTTTACTCAATGGCGGCCCCAAATACAGAAGAGCATTCCTCGATTGGGGATGTTTTCATAACGAAGCCGGATTCTTCACCGCCTGGAGCAACCTGAAGCGCCTGGTCAAGCAGCGCAATGCCGCGCTGCGTCAGGTCAGCCGCTATGCTCAGCTGCGACCGTGGGATCTGGAACTCATTCCGCTGGCGGAACAAATCAGCCGCTGGCGTGCCGAATACAGCGCCGCTATCGCCGAAGACATGGCGGATACTTGTCAGCAATTTTTACCGGAATTCACGCTCACCTTCTCTTTCCAGCGCGGTTGGGAAAAAGAGACCGACTACGCGGAGGTGCTGGAGCGGAATTTCGAGCGCGACAGAATGTTAACCTACACCGCCCACGGCCCGCATAAAGCGGATTTCCGTATTCGCGCCGACGGGGCGCCGGTGGAAGATACCTTGTCGCGCGGGCAGCTTAAGCTGCTGATGTGCGCCCTGCGTCTGGCGCAAGGTGAGTTCCTCACCCGCGTCAGCGGGCGGCGCTGCCTGTACCTGATAGATGATTTTGCCTCGGAACTTGATGATGCCCGCCGCGGTCTGTTATCCAGCCGCCTGAAAGCGACGCAGTCGCAGGTTTTCGTCAGCGCGATCAGCGCTGAACACGTTATGGACATGTCGGACAAAAATTCGAAGATGTTCCGCGTGGAAAAAGGTAAAATAACGGATTAACCCAAGATTAAATGAGCGAGAAACGTTGATGTCGAATTCTTATGACTCCTCCAGTATCAAAGTCCTGAAAGGGCTGGATGCGGTGCGTAAGCGCCCGGGTATGTATATCGGCGACACGGATGACGGCACCGGTCTGCACCACATGGTATTCGAGGTTGTGGATAACGCTATCGACGAAGCGCTCGCGGGTTACTGCAAAGATATCGTTGTCACCATCCACAGCGATAACTCCGTCTCCGTACAGGATGACGGTCGCGGCATCCCAACCGGCATTCACCCGGAAGAGGGCGTCTCCGCAGCGGAAGTTATCATGACCGTCCTGCACGCCGGCGGTAAATTTGATGATAACTCCTATAAAGTGTCCGGCGGTCTGCACGGCGTAGGCGTCTCGGTGGTTAACGCCCTGTCGCAGAAGCTGGAGCTGGTTATCCAGCGCGATAACAAAGTCCACAAACAGATTTATGTGCACGGTGTACCGCAGGCGCCGCTGGCGGTGACCGGCGAGACCGATAAAACCGGCACCATGGTGCGTTTCTGGCCGAGCCATGAAACCTTCACCAACGTTACTGAATTCGAATATGACATCCTGGCGAAACGTCTGCGCGAGCTGTCGTTCCTGAACTCAGGGGTCTCTATCCGCCTGCGCGATAAGCGCGACGGCAAAGAAGATCATTTCCACTACGAAGGCGGCATCAAGGCGTTCGTTGAGTATCTCAACAAGAACAAAACGCCGATCCATCCGAATATCTTCTATTTCTCCACCGAAAAAGACGGTATCGGCGTGGAAGTGGCGCTGCAGTGGAACGACGGTTTCCAGGAAAACATCTACTGCTTTACCAACAACATTCCGCAGCGTGACGGCGGTACTCACCTGGCGGGCTTCCGCGCGGCGATGACCCGTACCCTCAACGCCTACATGGATAAAGAAGGCTACAGCAAAAAAGCGAAAGTCAGCGCCACCGGCGACGACGCGCGTGAAGGTCTGATCGCCGTGGTATCGGTGAAAGTACCGGATCCGAAATTCTCCTCACAGACCAAAGACAAGCTGGTCTCCTCTGAGGTGAAGTCTGCGGTAGAACAGCAGATGAACGAACTGCTGAGCGAATACCTGCTGGAAAACCCATCCGATGCCAAAATCGTGGTCGGCAAAATTATTGACGCCGCGCGCGCCCGTGAGGCCGCACGTCGCGCCCGTGAAATGACCCGCCGTAAAGGCGCGCTGGATCTGGCAGGCCTGCCGGGCAAACTGGCGGATTGCCAGGAACGCGACCCGGCGCTGTCTGAACTGTACCTCGTGGAAGGGGACTCCGCGGGCGGCTCTGCTAAACAGGGTCGTAACCGTAAGAACCAGGCGATCCTGCCGCTGAAGGGTAAAATCCTCAACGTTGAGAAAGCCCGCTTCGATAAAATGCTCTCTTCCCAGGAAGTGGCGACGCTGATCACCGCCCTTGGCTGCGGCATCGGCCGCGATGAGTACAACCCGGATAAACTGCGCTATCACAGCATCATCATCATGACCGATGCGGACGTCGACGGCTCGCACATTCGTACCCTGCTGTTGACCTTCTTCTACCGTCAGATGCCGGAAATCGTCGAACGCGGCCATGTCTACATTGCCCAGCCGCCGCTGTACAAAGTGAAGAAAGGCAAGCAGGAACAGTACATTAAAGACGACGAAGCGATGGATCAGTATCAGATCGCTATCGCTCTTGACGGTGCGACCCTGCACACCAACGCCAATGCGCCGGCGCTGGCGGGCGAACCGCTGGAAAAACTGGTTGCCGAGTTCAACGCCACCCAGAAAATGATTGGCCGCATGGAGCGCCGCTTCCCGAAAGCGATGCTGAAAGAGCTTATCTATCAGCCGACCCTGACCGAGGCCGATCTGGCTGACGAGCAGAAGGTAACCCGCTGGGTGAACACCCTGGTTTCCGAGCTGAATGAGAAAGAGCAGCACGGCAGCCAGTGGAAATTTGATGTCCGCGAGAACAGTGAATTGCAGCAGTTTGAGCCGATTATCCGCGTCCGTACCCACGGGGTGGATACCGACTATCCGCTGGATAACGAGTTCATCATGGGGCCGGAATATCGCCGTATCTGCACCCTGGGCGAGAAACTGCGCGGCCTGATGGAAGAAGATGCCTACATCGAGCGCGGCGAACGCCGTCAGCCGGTAGCCAGCTTCGAGCAGGCCCTAGACTGGCTGGTGAAGGAGTCCCGTCGCGGTCTCTCCATCCAGCGCTATAAAGGTCTGGGCGAGATGAACCCGGATCAGCTGTGGGAAACCACCATGGATCCGGACAGCCGCCGCATGCTGCGCGTAACCGTTAAGGATGCGATCGCTGCCGACCAGCTGTTCACCACCCTGATGGGCGATGCCGTTGAGCCGCGTCGCGCCTTTATCGAAGAGAACGCCCTGAAAGCGGCGAATATCGATATTTAAGTCGCGTATTTCCCGGTAACGCGTTTTACCGGGGCAACAGGATGTATAAGCCCGGTCGCATCGCGTGACCGGGCTTTTTTTTGCTGCTAAAAGGGGATTTTTCGCCCCCGCTTCCATCCCCCTTTCTGCCCGACACTTTTACTGTTTTTTGAGCGGAATCGCGTTAGCATGAGGGAAGACTCATCTTACCCGGGGATCCTATGGCTATTAAACTGATTGCAATCGATATGGACGGCACGCTGCTGCTGCCAGACCATACCATCTCTCCTGCGGTGAAAGCCGCCATCGCCGCGGCGCGCGAGCGGGGTGTCAACGTGGTGCTGACCACTGGTCGCCCTTACGCTGGCGTCCACAGCTATCTGAAAGAGCTGCATATGGAGCAGCCGGGTGATTACTGCATTACCTACAATGGCGCGCTGGTGCAGAAGGCCGGTGACGGCAGTACCGTTGCGCAAACCGCGCTAAGCTATGACGACTATCGTTTCCTCGAGCAGCTCTCCCGCGAGGTTGGCTCTCACTTCCACGCGCTCGATCGCAACACGCTCTACACCGCGAACCGCGATATCAGCTACTACACCGTCCACGAATCCTACGTGGCGACCATCCCACTGGTGTTCTGTGAAGCGGAAAAAATGGACCCTGAGATCCAGCTGCTGAAGGTGATGATGATCGATGAGCCGGCGATCCTGGATAAGGCCATCGCCCGTATCCCGGCGGAAGTGAAAGAGAAGTACACCGTGCTGAAAAGTGCGCCGTACTTCCTCGAAATTCTGGATAAACGCGTCAATAAAGGCACTGGCGTGAAGTCCCTGGCCGATGCGCTGGGTATCAAACCGGAAGAGATTATGGCGATTGGCGATCAGGAAAATGATATCGCGATGATTGAGTTTGCCGGCGTCGGCGTGGCGATGGATAACGCCATTCCCGCGGTCAAAGAAGCGGCGAACTTCATCACCAAATCTAACCTCGAAGATGGCGTCGCCTTCGCCATTGAAAAATACGTTTTAGCGTAAGCGTTCTTCAGGCCCGGCGTTGTCCGGGCCGATCTTCTCTTTTTTCATGAACAGATGTTAATCCGCATTTAAATCCCTTATTCCGTACAGGGGATTCTATAAGCTACCCGCCCTCTTTTTCGCCATGCTTCACTAACATCATAATTTTCATGAATATATACCACCGTTTGATGTTGGTTGCGCTGCCATTCGCCTCTGTACAGATTTGCGTGGCCGCGGAACCAACGGCGCCGCTTGAGCCGGTATACGCCTATCACGGCGCAGAACCGGCGGATCTGTCTGCGCCGGTCAAAACCGAGACCGCAGTAGCGGAACCAACCGCGATATTGCCTTTTTTAGGCGATGAGGCCAGAAAACGCGGCTACGTCCTGCCGCTGCCGTTCGGCGTCAGCATGAACTATATGGATATGCGGCAGAATATTAATGTCGACAGCATTAACTTCACCGGGCTGTCGCTGCATGGCCGTAACATCGATTGCGGTAAGGATCCTGTCTGCAAACACGCCGTGAATAACATTTTCGCTAATGGGCCGGTCTCGCTGGATAACGCCTTCCAGATTGGCGTCGGTAATACGCGGGAAAGCAGCAAAACCGAGACGCTTAAGCTGGATGCCTGGCTGCTGCCATTTATGAACGTTTATGGCCTCGTCGGACACACCGAAGGACATTCGATTTCGCAGATTGCCGTCGGCCTGAAGGGGCCGAATGGTAAAGTGGTCCCCCTGCCGGGGATGCAGGATCTCGACTTTCGTCTCGATTTTAAAGGCACCACCTACGGGATGGGCACCACCCTGGTGGGCGGCGTCGGCAACTGGTTTACGGTGTTCGACGCCAACTACACCCAGACGCGCTTTGATATCCTCGACGGTAGCATCGACGCGTTTACCTTTTCGCCGCGCGTAGGCTATCGTTTTAATACGCCATCGGTCGATACGCTGCATCTCCCCGCCGGAAAGCTGAACCTGTGGGTCGGCAGCATGTATCAGGATGTGCAGCAGGAGTTTAAGGGCAGCCTTAACGATCTCTCAATGCCGTCGCCGATGCTGCAAAATATGGTCAATCTGGCCAATCAGGACAATAACGGCCGCTTCGATGTGAAACAGCATTTACAGTCGCCGTGGAACGTACTGGTGGGCGCGCAGTACGAGCTGACGCAGCATTTCAATATTACTACCGAGTTTGGCTTTGCCGAACGTAACAGTTTTTTTATCGCCGGTGAGTATCGCTTTTGAGCCGACTGTTTATCCTTTTTCTGCTGCTGTTAACCTACCCGATCTGCAGCCAGGCCGAGACGCTCAGCCGCGAGAAAATCGACGGCTGGCTGCAGCATCTCGGCGCCAGCGATAAGTTCGACGCCAGCAAAGGCATCGACTGGGGCGTGATGCCCGGTCCGTTCTATACGCCGGAGCTGGGGCTGGGCATCGGCACCGCGGTCGTCGGCATGTATCGCCCCGATCCGCAGGATACCACCAGCCAGAATTCCACCCTGACGCTCAGCGGCTACGCCAGCTCCACCGGCGCGTTTGGCCTCAGCGTGAAAAACTACGCCTTTTTCGACAACGATCTGTGGCGCGTATTTGTTGAAGGGTCGATGGCCAATACCCCGACTTACTACTGGGGGCAGGGTTTTCACGCCGGAGATAAAGACAACGAGAAGGAAAAATATACCGCCCAGGTGCTGACCCTGCGCCCGACAATCTACCGGCAACTGATCGACAATGTTTATCTCGGCGCGGGGTGGTCGCTGGCGGCGCAGAATGCCGATGAGATGGACCACGACGATTTACCGAAAATAGAAAGTACCCCACAGGGACCGTCGGTATTCAGCTCTGGCGCCAGCATCGATATCAACTGGGACGATCGCGACTTTGTCCCCAACCCGCGCCGGGGCCAGTATGCCAACTTCCGCTACACCCATTACGCCCCCGGGTTAGGCAGCGATACCCGTTTTGATGAATTTCAGCTGCACTATAGTCATTATCATGCCCTGAGCGAGAAAAGCGTGCTCGCCTGGGAGGCCGATGGCGCCTTCACCCAAGGGGATGTACCGTGGAGCATGATGCCCCTGCTGGGCAGCGACGAGCGGATGCGCGGCTACTATCAGGGGCGCTACCGGGATAAAAACGTCGTTAGCAGCCAACTGGAATACCGTCGGCAGCTCACCTGGCGGCACGGGATTGTGGCCTGGGTCGGGGCGGGAACCATGGGGCCGTCGCTGTCATCGCTGAACAATGGCCGCTGGCTGCCTACCGGCGGCGTTGGCTATCGTTTCGAGTTCAAGCCGCGGGTCAATATCCGTCTTGATTACGGCATCGGCAAAGGCAGCAGCGGGTTCTATTTCCAGGTTGGAGAAGCGTTTTAAGCACATTGTCGGGCATTCAACCCCGCGCGGATTGCGGTATGCTAACGCCACTCTTATATCGTCCCGGTCAGCACGCCATGAAACAAGTTACCTTTGCCCCTCGCAACCACCAGCTCACTAACACCCGCACCTGGACCCCCGACAGCCAGTGGCTGGTGTTCGACGTCCGCCCGTCCGGCGCGTCGTTCACCGGTGAAACCATTGAGCGAGTGAACGTAAACAGCGGTACTGTGGAGACCGTCTATCATGCCACGCAAGGCGCGCGCGTTGGCGTGGTGACCGTGCATCCAACCCAGGAGCGCTATGTGTTTATTCATGGCCCCGAGCAGCCGGATGCGCAGTGGCAGTATGATTTTCATCATCGCCGCGGGGTGGTGGCCTTTCAGGGGGCCGTCGAGAATCTGGACGCCATGGACATTACCGCCCCTTACACGCCCGGCGCGCTGCGCGGCGGCAGCCACGTCCATGTCTATAGCCCCAACGGTCAGTTCGTCAGCTTTACCTATAACGACCACGTGCTGCACGAGCGCGACCCGGCGCTGGACTTGCGCAACGTCGGCGTGGCGGCGCCATATGGGCCGGTGACGCCGCAGGGAAAGCATCCGCGCGAATATAGCGGCAGCCACTGGTGCGTGCTGGTAAGCCGCACGACACCGACTCCCGTGCCAGGCAGCGATGAGATTAATCGCGCCTATGAAGAGGGCTGGGTCGGGAACCATGCGCTGGCGTTTATTGGCGATACCCTGGCGGAAAATGGCGATAAAGTGCCTGAGCTGTTTATTGTCGATCTGCCGCAGGATGAAGCCGGCTGGAAGCAGCCTGGCGGGGCGCCGCTGGCCGGTACCGCAACCACAATGCCGGCGCCGCCGGCGGGCGTCAGTCAGCGTCGTTTGACCTTCACCCACCATCGCCGCTACCCGGGACTGGTGAACGTCCCGCGCCACTGGGTGCGCGCCAATCCCCAGGCGACGGCGATAGCCTTTCTGATGTGCGATGACGCCGGCGTGGTGCAGCTGTGGCTTATTTCACCGCAGGGGGGCGAGCCGCGTCAGTTGACGTATCATGCGTCGGGTATCCAGTCGGCGTTTAACTGGCATCCATCAGGAGAGTGGCTGGGCTTTGTGCTGGAGGATCGGATTGCCTGCTGCCATGCCGGCACAGGCGATATCACCTTTTTAACCAAGGTGCATGCGCATGCGCCCTCGGCTGATGCGATCGTCTTTTCGCCAGACGGTAAACAGATTGCCTGGATGGAGGAGGTGGACGGTTATCGCCAGCTGTGGGTCACACAGACCGGACGATAACTTACTGGGCAGGCATCGGCGCTGGCGGTATCACCGAGTTGGTCGCCAGCGTGGCCTTCTCGCTTTTTTCGACCCGTGATTTGATTGAGCTGTCGGTGCGGAACATATCCCACGGCAGCAGCAGGGTATCCATGACGGCGGTGAACGGCATGTCCAGCGCCACCAGTGATTTCACACCCCAGTTGGTATCGCTGTCTCCCAGCGTTTGCGCACTGGATCGCGTGCCCGGATAGGTTCCCTCTTTGCCACCGGTATGTGACATTACGCTGGAGCAACCGCTCAGGCTTATTATCCCGCTGAACAGGACCAGCTTTAACAGTCGTCTGCTTTTCATTGTTCTTCCATCGTCGTTTCGGGCGTTGAGATAACCTTCCAGCGGTTATATCGGGCCAACCCGTGAATGCATAGCGTTATTGCGCCGCACTGTGGCGGGCATCGCACTTTGCTTTTTGTGCTCCTCCCCCCAGTCTAAGCAATCATCGGCAAACTGCAAAAAAATTCGCCCTCAATCCCTTGAAAAGCACGGGGAGAAACCCATTTTATAGGTGTAACCCACTGAGAATACGCCTGAGGGGTATTCCGGATTACCGCGGCCTGTCCACGATGGAAGGTCATTTGATTCTCGCTGATTTTCAGGAGCTATTTACTATGCGTAACTTCGATCTTTCCCCGCTATATCGTTCAGCCATTGGTTTCGACCGCCTGTTCAACCTGCTGGAAAACAATCAAAGCCAGAGCAACGGCGGCTACCCTCCGTATAACGTCGAGCTGGTAGACGAAAACCACTATCGCATCGCTATCGCGGTGGCTGGCTTTGCTGAAAGCGAGCTGGAGATCACGGCCCAGGACAATCTGCTGATCGTCAAAGGCGCCCACGCCGCCGAGCAGAAAGAGCGGACCTACCTGTATCAGGGGATCGCCGAGCGCAACTTCGAGCGCAAATTCCAGCTGGCGGAAAATATTCACGTCCGCGGCGCCAACCTGGTGAACGGCCTGCTGTATATCGATCTGGAACGCGTGATCCCGGAAGCGAACAAGCCGCGCCGCATCGAAATCAACTAATTGTCCGTTTCAGGCCGCGTGGCGGCCTGATGTAACAACCTGCTCGCCGTCAGGGAGCAGATGCGAATTTACAAAATTCGCAGGTATTCACTCGCTTCTTAGAAGGAGAAAACACTATGCGTAACTACGATTTATCCCCCCTGCTGCGTCAATGGATCGGTTTTGACAAACTGGCCAACGCCCTGCAAACCGCCGGTGAAAGCCAGAGCTTCCCGCCCTATAACATCGAAAAAAGCGACGATAACCACTATCGCATTACCCTTGCGCTGGCCGGTTTCCGTCAGGAAGATCTGGATATTCAACTGGAAGGCACCCGTCTGGTGGTGAAAGGCACGCCGCAGCAGCCGGAAAAAGAGACCACATGGCTGCACCAGGGGCTGGTGAGCCAGGCCTTCAGCCTGAGCTTCACCCTCGCCGACAACATGGAGGTCTCTGGCGCGACCTTCACCAATGGCCTGCTGCATATCGATCTGACCCGCAATGAGCCTGAGCAGATTGCCCCGCAGCGTATCGCCATCAGCGAACGACCGGCGCTAAATAGCTAATAAAGTAACCTACTGATAAGGCCCCGTTTTTCGGGGCTTTTTTGTGCCGGTCTGTTTGCTGGTATTGTGCGCCAGGCGGCATACAACCCACCTGGCAGCGGTCATAATCCCTGTAGTTAATGGTGTTATTCACAGGGACGATACCATGAGTGAGATAGCATTGACGGTTAGCGTGCTGGCGCTGGTGGCGGTAGTGGGGTTGTGGATCGGCAATGTCAAAATCCGCGGCGTCGGCTTTGGCATTGGCGGTGTCCTGTTTGGCGGGATTATTGTCGGCCACTTTGTCGATCAGGCGGGTGTCGCCCTCAGCAGCCCAATGCTGCATTTTATTCAGGAATTCGGCTTGATCCTGTTCGTCTACACCATCGGTATTCAGGTGGGGCCGGGCTTTTTCGCCTCGCTGCGGGTCTCAGGCCTGCGGCTCAATCTGTTCGCTATCCTTATCGTTATCCTCGGCGGCCTGGTGACCGCGGTGCTGCATAAACTGTTCAATATTCCTCTCCCGGTGGTGCTCGGTATCTTCTCCGGTGCGGTGACCAACACGCCAGCGCTGGGGGCCGGGCAGCAAATTCTCCGCGATCTCGGCGTACCGTTCGAGGTGGTCGATCAGATGGGGATGAGTTACGCGATGGCGTATCCGTTCGGCATCTGCGGCATTCTGCTGACCATGTGGCTGGTGCGCCTGTTCTTCCGCATCAATGTGGAGAAAGAGGCCCAGCGGTTTGAGGAGAGCAGCGGCAACGGCCACGCGAATTTGCACACCATTAACGTGCGGGTGGAGAACCCCAACCTCAACCAGATGGCGATTCAGGATGTGCCGATGCTCAATAGCGACAACATCGTCTGTTCGCGGCTGAAGCGCGGTGAGCTGTTGATGGTACCTGCGCCGGGCACCCTTATTCAGGCGGGCGACCTGTTGCACCTGGTGGGGCGACCTGAGGATCTGCACAATGCGCAGCTGGTGATTGGCCAGGAGGTGGCCACCTCGCTGTCGACGCGCGGCACCGATCTGAAAGTCGAGCGGGTGGTGGTCACTAACGAAAAAGTGCTGGGGAAGAAAATACGCGATCTGCACGTCAAACAGCGCTATGACGTGGTGATCTCCCGGCTGAATCGCGCTGGCGTCGAGCTGGTGGCCAGCAGCAGCGCCAGCCTGCAGTTTGGTGACATCCTCAACCTGGTCGGTCGTCAGGAGGCGATTGACGCCGTGGCCGCCGAACTGGGTAACGCTCAGCAGAAGCTGCAGCAGGTCCAGATGCTGCCGGTGTTTATCGGCATCGGACTCGGGGTACTGCTGGGGTCTATCCCGTTGTTTATTCCCGGCTTTCCTGCCGCACTGAAGCTGGGGCTGGCCGGTGGGCCGCTGATTATGGCGCTGATCCTCGGGCGTATCGGCAGCATCGGCAAGCTGTACTGGTTTATGCCGCCGAGCGCCAACCTGGCGCTGCGCGAGCTGGGGATCGTGCTGTTTCTGGCGGTGGTCGGGCTAAAATCGGGGGGCGACTTTGTCGCCACTCTGACCCAGGGCGAGGGCCTGAGCTGGATCGCCTACGGCATTTTCATCACCGCCATTCCGCTGCTAACGGTAGGCATTCTCGCGCGCATGCTGGCGAAAATGAACTATCTGACGCTGTGCGGCATGCTGGCCGGCTCCATGACTGACCCACCGGCGCTGGCCTTCGCCAACAATCTGCATGCCACCAGCGGCGCGGCGGCGCTCTCTTACGCCACCGTCTATCCGCTGGTGATGTTCCTGCGGATTATCACCCCGCAGCTACTCGCCGTGCTGTTCTGGGGGCTGAGCTAGCGGGCTTTGCGCCTGGACGCGGCGCAGGTGGTAATCCACCTGATACTCGCTGGCGTTGCGGAACATGACGGAATAGTTAAGAAACTCGCCGCTGTCGCTGTAGGAAAGGGAGGTAATACGCAGCAGCGGCGTCTGCTCAGGGACATTCATTGAGCGCGCCAGCTGCTTGTCCGCCAGCACTGGCGTCAGCGTTTCATAATTCCCGCTGATGATGATCCCGCACTCCTTCTCAATATAATCAAATTTCGAACCCTCCAGATGGCTCAGCGACAGGTTGCGGAACAGCTTCACTGGCATATAGCTATCCTCCAGCATCAGCGGCTTGCCATCGACGTAGCGCACCCGCCGTGAGAAGTAGATCCGTTCATCAATTTTAATCCGCAGCAGGCTGGCGATGGCCGGCGGAGCAGGCATCACCTCGAAGGCCAGCACCTGACTCACCACCTCTTTACCCTGCTTGCGCAGCACTTCCGCCAGGCCAGTGAGATTGCTGGTTTCATGATGGACGTCCTTACGCGCCACGAACGTCCCCGAGCCGTGGCGACGCACAACCAATCCCCAGTCCACCAGCAGGTCGATGGCTTTGCGGATAGTCATGCGCGCCACCCCGAACTCCTCGGCCAGTTTTTTCTCTCCCGGTAGCGGGCTACCGATGGCGAAGTCGGCGGAATTCAGCCGCAGCCGCAGGCGGTCAGCAATGGATTTGTAGATCACCAGTAGTCCTCTTGTGCAGGAAAGTGGAATGTCGCTGTCTTCTCTTTTCGTTAAAAAAATAGATTTATTACAAGTAATTAATACTCATTCATTTCGTTAATTCCACTGTCTGACTTATCGATGTCTAACTTTGGTTATCGAAGTAGACGACTTTGGCCAAATTAAAACCATGAATGGGATCACGAATCGCAACGGCGCGGCATGTTGTCGGACGGGCAAATTTCTATTCTCGAGTCAGGCCGGTAATCAAGAAAAAGAAGGCCACTCACCCTACGAGTTGTTACATGAGGATTTTCAAATGCTCAGTCAAATACAACGCTTTGGCGGCGCCATGTTTACTCCGGTTTTGTTGTTTCCTTTTGCCGGGATCGTGGTCGGTATCGCCATCATGCTGCGCAACCCGATGTTCGTCGGCGAAGCGCTGACCGCACCCGACAGCCTGTTTGCCCAGATCGTTCACATCATTGAAGAGGGCGGCTGGACCGTCTTTCGTAATATGCCGCTGATTTTCGCCGTCGGTCTGCCGATCGGCCTGGCGAAACAGGCCCAGGGCCGGGCCTGTCTGGCGGTGCTGGTGAGTTTTCTCACCTGGAACTACTTTATTAACGCCATGGGGATGACCTGGGGCCACTTCTTCGGCGTCGACTTTTCCGTTGAACCCACGGCAGGCAGCGGCCTGACGATGATTGCCGGGATCAAAACCCTCGACACCAGCATTATCGGCGCCATCGTCATCTCCGGTCTGGTGACGGCCCTGCACAATCGCTATTTCGATAAACCCCTGCCGGTGTTCCTCGGCATCTTTCAGGGATCATCGTTTGTGGTCATTGTCGCCTTCCTCGCGATGATCCCCTGCGCCTGGTTGACCCTGCTCGGCTGGCCAAAGGTTCAGCTGGGCATTGAATCGCTGCAGGCCTTCCTGCGCTCAGCCGGGGCGCTTGGGGTGTGGGTCTACATCTTCCTTGAGCGCATTCTGATCCCCACCGGTCTGCACCACTTCGTCTATGGCCCGTTCATCTTTGGCCCGGCGGTGGTGGAGGGCGGTCTGCAGGTCTACTGGGCGGAGCATCTGCAGGCGTTTAGTCAGAGTACGGAACCGCTGAAGACGCTGTTCCCGGAGGGCGGCTTTGCCCTGCACGGTAACTCGAAAGTGTTTGGTTCGGTGGGGATTGCGCTGGCGCTCTACTTCACCGCCGCGCCGGAAAACCGCGTCAAGGTCGCTGGCCTGCTGATCCCTGCCACCCTGACCGCGATGCTGGTCGGGATCACCGAACCGCTGGAGTTCACCTTCCTGTTCATCTCGCCGCTGCTGTTCGCCGTTCACGCGGTGCTGGCGGCGACCATGGCGACGGTGATGTACATCTGCGGCGTGGTGGGCAATTTCGGCGGCGGCCTGCTCGATCAATTCTTGCCGCAAAACTGGATCCCGATGTTCCATCACCACGCCTCGATGATGTTCATTCAGATAGGCATCGGCCTCTGTTTCACCGCCCTCTACTTCGTGGTCTTCCGCACCCTGATCCTGCGTCTGAACCTGAAGACGCCTGGCCGGGAAGAGAGCGAAATCAAGCTCTACAGCAAGGCCGATTACCAGGCGGCACGAGGTAAAACCACGGCTGCCGCCGCGCCAGAGACCCGGCTGGGTCAGGCCGCTGGCTTCCTGCAGGCCCTCGGCGGCGCCGACAACATTGAAAGCATCAACAACTGCGCCACCCGACTGCGCATCGCGCTGGTCGATATGGCGAAAACGCAAAGTGACGACGTCTTTAAAGCGCTGGGCGCCCACGGGGTAGTACGCCGCGGCAACGGGATTCAGGTCATCGTCGGCCTGCACGTTCCCCAGGTGCGCGACCAGCTGGAAAACCTGATGAAAGATTCTCTTTCGACCGAACATACCACCATGACGGAGGCAGTATCATGAAAAAATTCTCAGTTGTTATCGCAGGCGGCGGCAGCACCTTCACCCCGGGCATTGTTCTGATGCTGCTGGCAAACCAGGATCGTTTTCCGCTGCGGTCGCTGAAATTTTACGACAATGACGGCGCGCGTCAGGAGACCATCGCCGAGGCGTGCAAAGTGATCCTCAAAGAGCAGGCGCCGGAGATTGAGTTCAGCTATACCACCGATCCGCAGGCGGCGTTTACCGATGTTGATTTCGTCATGGCGCATATCCGCGTCGGTAAATATCCGATGCGTGAACAGGATGAGAAAATCCCGCTGCGCCACGGCGTGCTGGGCCAGGAGACCTGCGGTCCGGGGGGGATCGCCTACGGTATGCGCTCTATCGGCGGCGTGCTGGAGCTGGTGGATTATATGGAAAAATATTCGCCGAACGCCTGGATGCTTAACTACTCCAACCCGGCGGCGATTGTGGCGGAAGCCACCCGACGTCTGCGGCCGAACGCCAAAATCCTCAATATCTGCGATATGCCGATCGGCATTGAAGGGCGGATGGCACAGATTGTCGGCCTCAAAGATCGCAAACAGATGCGCGTGCGCTACTACGGTCTCAATCACTTCGGCTGGTGGACATCGATTGAGGACCTCGACGGCAACGATTTGATGCCGAAGCTGCGTGAATATGTGGCGAAATATGGCTATGTGCCGCCCTCTAACGATCCGCACACCGAGGCCAGCTGGAACGATACCTTTGCTAAAGCGAAAGACGTGCAGGCGCTGGATCCGCAGACCATGCCGAACACCTACCTGAAATATTACCTGTTCCCGGACTACGTGGTGGCTCACTCCAACCCGGAGCGTACTCGCGCCAATGAGGTGATGGATCATCGGGAGAAAAACGTCTTCAGCGCCTGCCGGGCGATTATTGCCGCCGGGAAATCCACCGCTGGCGATCTGGAGATTGACGAGCATGCGTCGTATATCGTCGATCTGGCGACGGCCATCGCCTTTAACACGCAGGAAAGGATGCTGCTGATTGTGCCAAACAACGGCGCGATCCATAACTTTGACGCTGACGCGATGGTGGAGATCCCTTGTCTGGTGGGTCACAACGGACCGGAACCGCTGACGGTTGGCGACATCCCGCACTTCCAGAAAGGGATGATGAGCCAGCAGGTAGCAGTGGAAAAACTGGTGGTCGATGCCTGGGAACAGCGCTCTTACCACAAGCTGTGGCAGGCGATTACCCTGTCGAAAACCGTACCGAGCGCCTCGGTGGCGAAAGCGATCCTCGACGACCTGATTGCAGCCAACAAAGATTACTGGCCTGAGCTGCATTAATCCCCGCTGTTTGACCGGCGCCCGCGGGGCGCCGGTTCTTCTCCCCGGTTCCTGATTTACGCTATGCTGAAGCCTGCAGCGCGATGAACAAGGAACTGTAATGAAAATCTCCCGCCTCGGCGAAGCGCCGGATTACCGCTTTTCGCTGGCTAACGAACGCACCTTTCTGGCGTGGATCCGCACGGCGCTCGGTTTTCTCGCCGCCGGCGTCGGCCTTGACCAGTTAGCGCCGGACTTTGCCACGCCGCTGATCCGTGAAATTCTTGCCCTGCTGCTGTGTCTCTTTGCCGGCGGCATGGCCATCTATGGCTATCTGCGCTGGCTGAATAACGAGAAAGCGATGCGTCTGAAACAGGACCTTCCCTATACCCGCACGCTGCTGGTGATTAGCATCCTGCTGTTGGCGGTGGTGGCCGCGGTGATGCTGCTGGTGGTGTATGGCGGATAAACGCCGGGCGCGGCGGGAAGGCGATCCGGGACTACAGCCAGAGCGCACCTCGCTGGCCTGGTTTCGCACTCTGTTGGGCTATGGCGCGCTGATGGCGCTGGCGATTAAACACAGCTGGCACCGCGCCGGCCTGCCGTTCTGGCTGTCGATCGGCGTGTTGGCGATAGTGGCGGTGATCCTCTGGGGCTATACCCGCCGTCGTCATCTGATGGACGTCGATGACAGCGATTTTTTTCAGCCGCGGGCGGTTCGTGACAAATTTTTGATCGCTCTCGCAGTACTTTCTCTGGCATTCCTGTTTGCTGTTACTCACCTTCAACCGATCGTTTTATTCATTAGGGATATGTCATGACAGGATGTCCGGCGAATTTGCCTCTCACTCATGCCCCCGGCCAGCAACATGACACTCCCTTTCAGGCTGTCGTGGTGGAGGCGCATCATTGCCATCAGCCGCAGGCGTTCTATGCACAACTGCGTCAACAGGGTCTCACCGCTATCCATTTTATTCCGCAGCTGGCGGCCGGCGACGCCGCGCTCTGGGGGGAGTTTCTCTGCACTGTCTTTCACCGCTGGGTGCGGGAAGATATTGGGCGCATCCATATTTTGCTGTTTAGTGAGACGCTGAGCGCCTGGTGCGGCGAGACGCTGACCCAGCCAGGCGCGCCAGCGGCCAACAGCACCTGCTACGGCTGCCCGTGGTTGCGCCTGTGCCGCTGCGGCGAACAGGAAGACCCGCTGTGCGCGGGTTACCGGCAGTTCTACGATCTTAGCGGGCCCTATATGCGAGTGATGCGGGACTTGCGCCGACAGCAGCGGCCGCCAGAGGCGCTGATGCCGCTGCTGCGCTGAAGATTAGCGCCCCTTCGCCAGATATTGCGCCATCTCCTCTTCCGGCACCATGCCGCCGCCGGTGGCCCACACCAGGTGGGTGGCCTGCTGCAGCTGTTGTTCACTCAGACCTTGTAGCTGATGGTACGCCTGGCTGGCGCAGACCCGCTGCGGCCCGGCCATTCCGGCCAGCGCGGACGGTTCAAGGCGAATGTTTTCCGCTGTCGCCAGCCAGCCCAGCATGTCGTACATCGTCTGATCATCAAGGGTATAGAACCCGTCGAGCAGGCGCTCCATTGCCCGGCCAACGAACCCGGACGCCCGGCCGACCGCCAGACCGTCGGCGGCGGTCAGGTTATCAATGCCTAAATCCTGCACCGCTATCTGGTCGTGGAGCCCGGTATAGACGCCGAGCAGCATGCAGGGCGAGTGGGTCGGTTCGGCGAACAGGCAGTGAACGTGGTCGCCGAAGGCCAGCTTCAGGCCGAATGCCACGCCGCCGGGGCCGCCGCCAACGCCGCACGGCAGGTAGACGAACAGCGGGTGATCGGCATCGACCACGCGCCCTGCTTTGGCAAACTGCGCCTTCAGGCGCTCGCCGGCTACGGCATAGCCGAGGAACAGCGTGCGCGAGTTTTCATCATCAATGAAAAAGCAGTTCGGGTCGGATTCCGCTGCCTTGCGCCCCTGTTCGACGGCGACGCCGTAGTCCTCTTCGTACTCAACGACCGTCACGCCGTGGCTGCGCAGTTTGGCTTTTTTCCACGCCCGGGCATCCGCCGACATATGTACCGTAACCTTAAAGCCGATGCGCGCGCTCATGATGCCGATCGACATCCCGAGGTTGCCGGTGGAGCCGACAGCGATGCTGTACTGGCTGAAGAACTGTTTAAATTCCGGTGTCAGCAATTTGCGATAATCATCTGCGGTGGTGAGCAGTCCGGCCTCCAGCGCCAGCTTTTCCGCATGGGTCAACACTTCATAAATCCCGCCACGCGCCTTAATGGAACCCGAAATCGGCAGGTGGCTGTCTTTTTTCAGCAGCAGATCGCCGCTAATCGGCTGGCCGAACTTTTGCTCAAGGCTGCGTTTCATTGCCGGAATGGCAACCACTTCCGATTCGATAATCCCGCCGCTGGCGGCCGTTTCCGGGAAAGCTTCCGCCAGATAGGGCGCGAAGCGCTGAAGGCGGGCATGGGCGTCTTGCACATCGTTGGCGGTTAGACCGACGTAGGGTAACCCTTGTGCCAGCGTGGTGGTGGCCGGGTTAAACCAGGTGGTTTCTTTCAGAGCGATCAGATCCTGCACAAGCGGGAAGGTCGCGGTTAATTGGGTCAGGTCAGCGTTTTTCATATTACGTCTCGTTCGCTTAGATGATGAAAGAAAGCAGGAAGGTGGCGGCGAGTGCAAGTAAAGAAGCGATAAATGTCGCTGTCGTGTAGTACTTGAACGTTTCGCTGAGGCTGGCGCCGCAGTACTGTTTTACCAGCCAGAACAGGGAATCGGTGACGATCGTGCAGCCAATGGCGCCGGAACCGATGGCAATGGCGATGATCTCCGGGCTTACGCCAGGATAAAGCGGCAGCATCGGCGCAACGATGGCGGTAGCGCCCATCATCGCCACGGTAGCAGAGCCGACGGCGGCGTGCAGGATAAGCGCCACCAGCCAGGCCAGCAGAATCGGATGCATATCGAGGTTCGACAGGATCACCGCCAGGCTATCGGCCAGGCCGCTGGATTTCAAAATCGCGTTGAACGCGCCGCCGGCGCCGATAATCAGCAGAATGTTGGCGATCGACCCAAAGCCGTTTTCAGTATGAGTCAGCAGGACGCCCATCCCCATCTGCCGACGAATACCGAGAATGTAATAAGCGACAAAGACGGCAATAAACATCGCGGTGATGGGGTTGCCGATAAATTCCAGCACTGTATACAGCGTGCCGCCTTGCGCCATATTCAGTTCAGCGACGGTTTTCACCAGCATCAGCCCAATCGGTAACAACACGGTAAATAGCGTAGCGCCGAGCGAGGGCAGCGTCGATTCTTCGCGTACGTCGAGGTTGGAAAACTCGGCTGGCACAGGTTTAAACGGCAGGCGGTTGCCGAGCAGCCTGAGGAACAGCGGGCCGCCGACCAGCGAGGCGATCAGACCGACCAGCAGGCCATAGACGATAACCGTCCCGATATCGGCGCCCAGTTTATTCGCCACGAACAGCGCAGCCGGATGCGGCGGCACCACGCAATGCACCGCCATCAGGGCCGTACACAGCGGAATAGCCAGCTTCAGCAGCGAGGTATTGGTTTTTTTAGCGATGGAGAACGCCAGCGGGATCAGCAGCACCACGCCGACTTCGACAAACAGGGTAATACCGCAGATCAGGCCGACCAGCACCATAATCACGTCCGCCGACAGCCAGCGGCAGCGCTGCAGCGTCAGGCCGATGCGCTCCGCCGCGCCGGAGACTTCCATCATCTTGCCGAGGATGGTACCGAGACCGATCACCGCCGCCAGGAAGCCCAGCGTGCCGCCGATGCCGCTCTCAATGGCGTTGACCATCTCCAGCGGGCCCATCCCCATCATCGCCCCGACGAAAAAGCTCGCCAGCAGCAGCGCCAGAAACGGATGAAACTTCAGTTTGACGATCGTTAAGACGATTAACACGATGCTAATCAGCAGCGTGCTCACAACCCAGATTTGCGATTCCATACCCCACCTCGCCGTAAGTAACGTGTGGTTATTGAACAGAAACTCGGCATGGGCTGACAAACGATATAAATGGCCTTTCAGGTGAGCCAAATTTAATCAAAAAGGTGATTTAGCTCTAAAAGCGACCTATGAATATGCTATGGGTCAAATTAATTCATCCTTGAGCGGAAGTTCTTGCATTATTTTTTTATCATCCAGATCCCCTTTTTTGCCAGGAGCGCATAATGGATGTACTCAAAACCTTAGGTACCCGGTTGCTCAACGGCTGGCAACTCTCCAGGCTGTCGACGTTTGAGGTGGCGGCGCGGCACGAGTCGTTCGCCCTGGCCGCAGACGAGCTGGCGCTCACCCCAAGCGCCGTCAGTCACCGGATTAATCAGCTGGAAGAGGAGCTGGGGATCCAGCTCTTTGTCCGCTCGCACCGCAAAGTGGAGCTGACGCGAGAAGGGAAGCGCGTTTACTGGGCGCTGAAGTCGTCGCTGGATGGCCTCAATCAGGAGATTCTGGACATCAAAAACCAGGAGCTCTCTGGCAGCCTGACGGTCTATTCGCGCCCGTCGATAGCCCAATGCTGGCTGGTGCCGGCGCTGGGGGATTTCACTCACCGCTACCCGGCCATCTCGCTGACTGTGCTGACCGGCAACGATAACGTCAACCTGCAGCGGGCGGGTATCGATCTGGCAATCTATTTTGATGATGCGCCGTCGTCGCAGCTGAGCCATCATTTTCTGATGGATGAGGCGATCGTGCCGGTATGTACGCCGAATTACGCCCGCCAGCTGCAGTTAACGTCAAATCCTGCCAATCTGCGCCACTGTACGCTGCTTCACGATCGCCAGGCATGGAGCAATGATTCCGGCACCGATGAATGGTTCAGTTGGGCACAGCAATTTGGAATTGAATTGCCGCAATCGTCGGGCATTGGCTTCGATCGTTCTGATTTAGCGGTGATTGCGGCGATGAATCATGTGGGGGTAGCGATGGGGCGTAAACGGCTGGTGCAGCAGCGGCTGGAGAGCGGCGAGCTGATTGCGCCTTTTGGCGACATGACGCTGAAATGCCATCAGCATTATTACGTGACGACCCTGCCGGGCCGTCAGTGGCCGAAAATCGACGCTTTTATCGAATGGCTGCACAGCCTGACCTGAAAATGAGCCGGGCTACCCCTCTGTGTTGTTGGCCAGGGCGGGTAAGGCGTGAGCCGCCACCCGGCAAAATGGCGGCGCTGCGCTTGCGCGGGCCTACAGTCCGGTAGCCCGGATAAGGCGTCAGCCGCCATCCGGGGAACGACCGCCGCGCTTATACCGGCTGCTGATGGTGGGTGAAGCGCGAGGCCAGCGGCAGCCAGCACAGCAGAATCAACAGGCCCATCAGCATCATCAGCAGGCCGAGGCTGCCCTGACCGGTTTGCGGCATCATCGCCGACAACCAGGCCAGCACGCCGGAGCCGATATTCTGCAAGCCGCCCACCAGGGCCCCGGCGGTTCCGGCGAGAAACGGGAACGGCTCCATCGCGCCGCTGGTGGCCAGCGGGAATAACATCCCGGCGCCGAAGAAGAACAGCGCCGCCGGCACCAGCAGGGTCCAGACGGTCATGATGCCCAGCAGTCCAGGGATCCACATCATCAAACCTGCCAGCAGGCAGCAGATCACCGACTGCCACATCAGCGTCGGGAAACGCTTGTTCGGCCGGCCGGCAAACCACGCGCCGAAGAACGCCGCCGGGATCGGCAGAATAAACAGAATACTCACCGCCATGCTGCTCAGGCCGAGCACCGCGCCCATCAGCACCCCGGAACAGGCTTCGAACACCGCAATCCCGGCCAGGCCGCCGATCAGCATCAGCAGATAGCAGTTAAACGCCCCGGTACCGAACAGCGTTTTGTAGCTGGTCAGGAGTTTGGTGCGTGGCGCCCCTTCCGGGCGCGTTTCCGGCATCCACTTCGCCATGCTGAAGGTCACGCCCGCGCACAGCACCAGCAAGAAGGCGTAGCAGGCGCGCCAGCTCCACAGAGTGTCGAGGATGCCGCCGAGCAGCGGCGCAATCAGCGGGCTGACCAGAATACCCATATTTAACAGGCTATTGGCATGACGCAGCTGCGCGCCTTCGTACAGGTCGCGGGGCAGGGTGCGCGCCATTACGCCGCCGACCCCGGTGCCCATCCCCTGCATGGCGCTGGCGGCGATCAGCACCGGCAGGCTATGGGTGGTAATAGCTACCAGCGTCGCCAGCATAAAAATCGACATCCCGACGAGGATCACCGGACGGCGACCGACGCGGTCCGAGAGCGGGCCGTAGAACAGCTGTGAAATACCATAGGTCAGCAGATAGGCCGCCATCACGCTTTGTACCGCTCCTTCGCGGACGTTCAGCGCGACCGCCATGTCGGCGATGGCCGGAATATAAATGGTCTGCGCCATCTGGCCGACGGCCACCAGCAGTACCAGCATCAACAACAAATTGAAGTTCTTATGCCGTTTCATGTCGATGAATACTTTGCGAGTAAAGAGAAATAAAGAATATGTGACTGGCACATCCCGTAAACGATGGAGGAATCTACCATATTAAAATGACAGGACAACTGCAAAGCGCCGATTGTTGAGGGAATTCCAGGCAGATTATGTAAACAGGAACGGCAACTAATGTTGCCATTTCAGGCTACGCCAGGCGCAGGAGGATCGCCCCGGCGGCAATCCCGCAGGCGGCCACGATGCGCAGCGGCATCAGTTGTTCTTTCAGAACGATAAAGGCGATCAGCGCGCCGAACAGAATGGAGGTTTCACGTAGCGCGGCGACCACCGCCAGCGGGGCCTGGGTCATCGCCCATAGTGCCAGGCCGTAGGAGCCCATGGTGCCGACACCGCCGAGGATGCCCTTTTTCCAGTGCTGACGTAAATAACGACTGGCCTCTCGCCGTCGCGCCACCATGGCCCAGCACAGCAGGCAGAAACCGTTCATAAAAAAGGTCCACAGGGTGTAGCCTAGCGCCGAGCCCGCCAGCCGGACGCCGGTGCCGTCCACCAGTGTATATCCCGCGATAAAGCAGGCGTTGATGAGCGCCAGCACGATGCCTTTGCGGGAGCTAACGCTGCCGTGAAAGGCCATCGCCAGAATCGCCAGGCAGATAACGCCGATGCCCAGCCAGGCCAGCGGCGACAGACGATCGCCTAGGAACAGCACGCTTATCGCCGCGACCAGCAGCGGCGCGGTGCCGCGCATCAGCGGGTAGGTCTGGCTCATATCCGACACCTGATAGGTCTTCGCCACCAGCACCGTATACACCACCTGTAACGCGCACGACGCCAGCAGATAGGGGGCGCTGGCAAGCGCGGGCTGCGGGGCAAAGGGCAGCATCACCAGGGCGATCAGCGCGGCCGAGCCGCTGACGCCGATCGCCGCGTACATTTTATCGCCGCTGGCTTTGACGATAGCGTTCCAGCTGGCGTGCAGCAGGGCGGCGAACAGCAAAATGCAGAATACGGTGAGGGTCATCGCAGACAGGTTCAACAGTGAAGGTCACCGGAATGTAACACGCGCCCGCGCTGCCTGCCAGCGGGGGGGGTTAAAGCGAACAAAACAGGCGATGTGTCACCCGCGGTTCATCGTACACCGGGCGAAAACCAAGCCTTTCATAAAAGGGCCAGGCCTGCGCCGGGGCATGGGTGTTAAGAAAATCGAACCAGGCGCTGGAGTGGGTAATGACCGAGACCAGCAGCTGCTGGCCGATGCCCCGGCGACGGTAACGTTCGCTAATGTAGAGATGGCGAATGCGCCCAACCCGTGGCTGCGGACTGAAGGGATCGCTATTGATGCCGCATACCCCTACCAGCTGGTGGTTGACGAAGGCGCCCAGCAGCGTTTCGCCCGGCGCGTTAAAGCGGTTTTTGCCGCTCTGCCAGTTTTCCGCCAGGCGGCGCAGCATGTTGAAATGCTGTTCAAGGCTTTCAGTGCGCAGCGCAACGAACCCCGGATCGTCCGGCGTTGTGGCGGCAATTAACAGGGGTGGCATAGTTTCCTCCATCAAGTCATCCCGGGACGCCCGGCGGGCGCCTGCAGGGGGGCGGTTTCCCGCCCCCCTCAGGTGCGACTTGAACCTGAATCAGCGGAACTGTTTCAGGACTGCATCAAGTAGTTGCAACACAGCAACCATGAGTTTCAGGATTAAAATAATAATATCCATTCCGCCCATACGCGCGTCTCCTGTGGTTAAGGAGCACAATAAGCTGACGTACCTTTCCGCTGCCCGTTGCCAGCTTATCCCTGCCTGTCGCCGGCGGCGTCTGCCCTGGCCGATAGTTCATCCTTTCCATGAACGGCTTCCCGGCCCGCCGCCTGCAACGACAGGGGTGCGCAGCGCTGAGCCACGCGTTGCCGCGCGGGCCAGTGACTGCACGTTGTTGACGTAACACAGTGTGCTCTCTCGGGGTTAAGGCACTGACGGCACCACCCGTTTCAGCCAGGACTTCGTTGCGCCGGTCAAACTTGCGGCCCCCGAATGGCACAAAGTGAACACACCCAGTATAGATAAATACTGTATGGATGAACAGTATTTTTTGGACAAATACGCCCCTCTCATCCATACTCTATGACAGAGAAAAACCGACCTTAAATTGCGCGAACTGCAGCGATCGCGTATACTTTTGGCGTTGACGTAATACAGTGTGCTTGCGGCTACCACCTGTAACCATGCTGATAAAAACCTCGCTCCGGCGGGGTTTTTTGTTTTCTGCCCTTTTGCGCCGAATTGTGATCTTTCACGCAAATTATCGTGGATGAAAATAAATCCATTGTGAAATCGTAAAACCTGTGTTTGTATAAATTCAGCTTATTTTTCGACACAACAGGTCCCTAATGAACGCAACCCTGATCGCTTCGACCCTACTAAAAACCGCGCCAGCCGCGGTGGTCGTCGTGTCTGTGGTGGTCGTCGTCGGCAACGCGCCGTAGGGTCCGGAACAACACGAATTCCAAACCCCGCCGGCGCAAACCGAGCGGGGTTTTTTGTTGGCGAGCCCCCCGGAAAAGTCGGCCCAGAATAAAAGGACTGGAGCATGGCAAGTTCGGGCACCACATCAAACACAATGCGCTTTACCGGCGCGCAGCTGGTTGTTCATTTACTGGAACGCCAGGGCATCACTATGGTCAGCGGCATCCCGGGCGGTTCTATCCTGCCCATCTACGATGCCTTGAGCCAGAGCACGCAGATCCGCCACATCCTGGCGCGCCACGAGCAGGGCGCGGGTTTTATCGCTCAGGGGATGGCGCGAACCGAAGGCAAACCCGCAGTCTGTATGGCCTGTAGCGGCCCTGGCGCCACCAACCTGATTACGGCGATCGCCGATGCCCGCCTCGATTCAATCCCGCTGGTCTGCATCACCGGCCAGGTGCCGGCCTCCATGATCGGCACCGACGCTTTCCAGGAAGTGGACACCTACGGCATCTCTATCCCCATCACCAAGCATAACTACCTGGTGCGCGACATCGCCGAGCTGCCGCAGGTGATCAGCGACGCCTTCCGTATTGCCCAGTCCGGGCGTCCCGGGCCGGTGTGGATAGACATTCCTAAGGACGTACAGGCGGCGACCATTGAGCTGGAAACGTTGCCAGAGCCGGGCGAGCGCGCCCCGGCACCGGCCTTCACGCCTGAAAGCGTGCGTGAGGCGGCGGCAATGATTAACGCGGCGAAACGGCCGGTGCTGTATCTGGGCGGCGGGGTGATTAACGCGCCGCAGCCGATTCGGGACCTGGCGGAAAAAGCCAACCTGCCGACCACCATGACCTTGATGGCGCTGGGGATGCTGCCGAAGGCGCATCCGTTGTCGCTGGGGATGCTGGGCATGCACGGCGCGCGCAGCACCAACTTTATTCTGCAGGAAGCGGATTTACTGATTGTTTTAGGCGCGCGTTTTGATGACCGGGCGATTGGCAAGACCGAGCAGTTCTGCCCGAACGCGAAGATTATCCACGTCGATATCGACCGCTCTGAGCTGGGTAAAATCAAGCAACCGCACGTCGCGATTCAGGGCGATGTGGCGGAAGTCTTAGCCCAGCTCATCCCGCAGATTGAGGCGCAGCCGCGCGACGAGTGGCGCCAGCTGGTGGCCGATTTGCAGCGTGAATTCCCCTGCGCCATCCCGCAGGAAAGCGACCCGCTCTCCCATTACGGCCTGATTAACGCCGTGGCCGCCTGCGTTGACGATGAGGCGATCATCACCACCGATGTGGGTCAGCATCAGATGTGGACAGCGCAGGCCTACCCGCTCAACCGTCCGCGCCAGTGGCTGACTTCCGGCGGCCTCGGCACCATGGGCTTCGGCCTGCCGGCGGCCATCGGCGCGGCGCTGGCGAATCCGCAGCGCAAGGTTATCTGCTTCTCCGGCGACGGCAGCCTGATGATGAATATTCAGGAGATGGCTACCGCCGCCGAAAATCAGCTGGATGTCAAAATTATCCTGCTGAACAACGAAGCGCTGGGGCTGGTGCACCAGCAGCAGAGCCTGTTTTATCAGCAGGGCGTGTTCGCCGCCACCTATCCGGGGATGATTAACTTTATGCAGATTGCCGCCGGTTTTGGCCTGCAAACCTGTGATTTAAATAACGAAGCCGATCCGCAGGCGGCGCTGCAGGCGATTATCGACCGTCCGGGGCCGGCGTTGATCCACGTGCGTATCGACGCACAGCAGAAAGTGTATCCGATGGTACCGCCGGGTGCGGCCAATACTGAAATGGTGGGGGAATAAGCCATGCAAAAACAATGTGATAACGTCATTCTGGAACTCACCGTCCGCAACCATCCCGGCGTCATGACCCACGTTTGCGGGCTATTTGCCCGTCGGGCGTTTAACGTCGAAGGCATTCTCTGTCTGCCAATTCAGGGCAGTGAACACAGCCGCATCTGGCTGCTGGTAAATGATGACCAGCGATTGGGGCAGATGATTAGCCAGATTGAAAAGCTGGAAGATGTCACCAAAGTGGCGCGTAACCAGTCCGATCCCACCATGTTTAACAAAATTGCGGTGTTCTTCGAGTAAATCGCGCAAGGCTTGAACGGTAAGGTGCTTATGGTTAAGGTAAGCGCCTTTGCCGGATGGCGCTGCGCTTATCCGGCCTACAGGGAGTGGATCCGTAGGCCGGATAAGGCGTTTACGCCGCCATCCGGCGCTTTCAGGCACCAGGAAACACCATGACTACCATCGCCCTTATTGACGATCATTTGATTGTCCGCTCCGGCTTTGCTCAGCTGCTGGGGCTGGAAGCTGATTTTCAGGTTGTCGCTGAATTTGGTAGCGGCCGCGAGGCGCTGACGGGGCTACCGGGGCGCGGCGTACAGGTCTGTATCTGCGATATCTCCATGCCAGATATTTCCGGGCTGGAGCTGCTCAGCCAGTTGCCGAAGGGGATGGCGACCATCATGCTGTCGGTACACGACAGCCCGGCGCTGATCGAGCAGGCGCTGAACGCCGGCGCGCGCGGCTTCCTGTCGAAACGCTGCAGCCCGGATGAACTGATCGCCGCGGTCCGCACGGTGGCGGCGGGTGGTTGCTATCTCACGCCGGATATCGCCATGAAGCTGGCCGCCGGGCGCCAGGATCCGCTCACCAAACGCGAACGCCAGGTGGCGGAAAAGCTGGCGCAGGGCATGGCGGTGAAAGAGATTGCCGCCGAGCTCGGCCTGTCGCCGAAAACCGTTCACGTTCACCGCGCCAACCTGCTGGAAAAAC
This sequence comes from Klebsiella sp. GL120222-02, assembly GCF_003097195.1. Lineage (NCBI taxonomy): Bacteria > Pseudomonadati > Pseudomonadota > Gammaproteobacteria > Enterobacterales > Enterobacteriaceae > Klebsiella > Klebsiella sp. GL120222-02. The sequence continues at coordinate 262,000 of NZ_QEQO01000006.1, read as the reverse complement.
TGGGCGTCAGCAACGACGTTGAGCTGGCGCGCCGCATGTTCGATAGCTGGCAATGAAGGCTGTCGTCTCACGATTGCTGTCGGTCATCGGCTGCGCCTTTATCTTCGCGGCCGCCTGGTTCTGCCTGTGGAGCATCAGTCTGCATCTGGTGGAACGCGCGGATTTAGCGGTGTTGCTGTTTCCCTTTGGCCTGCGTTTAGGGCTGATGCTGCAATGCCCGCGTGGCTACTGGCCGGTGCTGCTGGGCGCCGAGTGGCTGCTTATCTTCTGGCTGGCGCAGGAGGTGGCGCTGGCGCACCCGATAATTTTGATGACCGGAAGTCTGCTGACTCTGCTGCCGGTGGCATTGATTTCACGCTATCGCCAGCAGCGAGACTGGCTGACATTGTTGCGCCAGGGCGGGGCGCTGATCGCCGCCTCGCTGCTGCAATCGCTGCCGTGGCTGGCGCAAGAAGGCAGTGAGGGACTGACCGCGCTGTTGTTGACGTTGACCGGCGGTCTGACGCTGGCGCCGACCTGCCTGGTTATCTGGCACTATCTTACCAGTACCGTCTGGAGGCCACTGGGGCCCGCGCTGGTCTCGCAGCCGATTAACTGGCGCGGTCGGCATCTGATCTGGTACCTGCTGTTATTCACCATTAGCCTGTGGCTGCAGCTTGGGCTGCCCGCCGAGCTCTCCCGCTTTACCCCATTTTGCCTCGCGCTGCCGATTATTGCCCTCGCCTGGCACTACGGCTGGCAGGGGGCGCTGATCGCCACCCTGATGAACGCGATTGCGCTGATTGCCAGCCAGACCTGGCACGATCACCCGGTCGATCTATTGCTTTCGCTGCTGGCGCAGAGCCTCACCGGGCTGCTGCTGGGGGCGGGGATCCAGCGATTGCGCGAGCTTAACCTGTCGCTACAGAACGAGCTGGCGCGAAATCGGCGGCTGGCGGAACGTCTGCTGGAGACCGAAGAGAGCGTGCGGCGCGACGTGGCGCGCGAGCTCCATGATGATATTGGCCAGACTATCACGGCAATTCGCACCCAGGCGGGGATCGTGCAACGGCTGGCGCCGAATAACGCCAGCGTGCGCCAGAGCGGCCAGCTGATAGAACAGCTGTCGCTGGGAGTTTACGACTCGGTGCGTAGACTGCTAGGCCGTCTGCGTCCGCGTCAGCTCGACGACCTGCCGCTGGAGCAGGCAGTACGTTCGTTGATGCGCGAGATGGAGCTGGAGGACCGCGGCATTGTCAGCCATCTCGACTGGCGGATTAACGAGGCGGGACTGAGCGAGAACCAGCGTGTGACGCTGTTTCGCGTTTGCCAGGAGGGGCTGAATAATATCGTCAAGCACGCCAGCGCCAGCGCTGTTACCCTGCAGGGCTGGCAGCAGGATGAGCGACTAATGCTGGTGCTGGAAGATGACGGTTGCGGCCTGCCGCCGGGGTCGAATCTGCAGGGGTTCGGCCTGACCGGCATGCGCGAACGTGTGACCGCGCTGGGCGGTACGTTAACTATCTCCTGCACACACGGTACCCGCGTGTGCGTCAATCTACCGCTGCGTTACGCCTGAGAGGAGCGCCGATGTTTGCCTTTTTAAAAGCGCCGCCGGACGCCGCGCCAGTTAGCGATAAACGCGAGCTGGACGAGCGTTATCGTTACTGGCGTCGACATATTCTGCTCACTATCTGGCTTGGCTACGCGCTGTTTTATTTCACCCGCAAAAGCTTTAATGCCGCGGTGCCTGAAATTCTTGCCAGCAATGTGCTGACTCGTAGCGATATTGGCCTGCTGGCCACGCTGTTCTATATCACGTACGGGCTGTCGAAATTTTTCTCCGGTATCGTTAGCGACCGCTCCGACGCCCGCTATTTTATGGGCCTGGGGCTTATCGCTACCGGGGTGGTGAATATTCTGTTCGGTTTTTCCACCTCGCTGTGGGCTTTTGCGCTGCTGTGGGCGTTGAATGCCTTCTTCCAGGGCTGGGGCTCTCCGGTCTGCGCCCGGCTACTGACGGCCTGGTATTCGCGGACCGAACGCGGCGGCTGGTGGGCGCTATGGAATACCGCGCATAACGTCGGCGGCGCGCTGATCCCGATGGTAGTGGGGGCGGCGGCGCTGCACTACGGCTGGCGTGCAGGGATGACGATTGCCGGCTGTCTGGCGATCCTCGCCGGGTTGTATCTGTGCTGGCGGCTGCGCGATCGCCCGCAGGCGGTGGGGTTACCCGCCGTGGGCGACTGGCGTCACGATGCGCTGGAAATCGCCCAGCAGCAGGAGGGGGCCGGGCTGACGCGCAAAGCGATCCTGACCCGCTACGTGCTGGCCAATCCCTATATCTGGCTGCTGTCGCTGTGCTATGTGCTGGTGTACGTGGTGCGGGCGGCGATTAACGACTGGGGTAATCTGTATATGTCGGAGACGCTCGGCGTCGATCTGGTGACCGCTAACTCGGCGGTGACCATGTTTGAGCTGGGCGGTTTTATCGGCGCGCTGGTGGCGGGCTGGGGCTCGGATAAGCTGTTTAACGGCAACCGTGGGCCGATGAATCTGATTTTCGCCGCCGGAATTTTGTTGTCGGTTGGCGGCCTGTGGCTGATGCCGTTTGCCAGCTACGTCATGCAGGCGGCTTGCTTCTTCACCACCGGGTTCTTCGTCTTCGGCCCGCAGATGCTGATCGGCATGGCGGCGGCGGAATGTTCGCATAAAGAAGCCGCCGGGGCGGCAACCGGGTTTGTCGGCCTGTTCGCTTATCTTGGCGCCTCGCTTTCCGGCTGGCCGCTGGCGCAGGTGATGGATATCTGGCACTGGACCGGATTCTTCGTGGTGATTGCGATTGCCGCCGGCATTTCCGCGCTGCTGCTGCTGCCGTTTTTAAACGCGCAGGCGCCGCGTACCGCCAGCGAAGCGTGATGTAGCTCACCCTTTGGCCGCGAACGGAGCAAAACTAAGAAATTTTCCCGGTTTCACCTGGACGCCGTCTCAGGCCAGACGGCGCGCTGGTTTTTACAATGCCTGGTTATGACGCAGGCATAAAAAATCAGCTCAGGAGATACCCATGCTGGCCTTTCTGAATCAGGTGCGCAAGCCGACCCTGGATCTGCCGCTCGATGTGCGGCGCAAAATGTGGTTCAAACCTTTCATGCAGTCCTATCTGGTGGTCTTCATTGGCTACCTGACCATGTACCTGATCCGCAAGAACTTTAACATCGCGCAGAATGACATGATCTCCACCTATGGGTTGAGCATGACGCAGCTGGGGATGATTGGCCTGGGCTTCTCCATCACCTACGGCGTGGGCAAGACGCTCGTGTCTTATTATGCCGACGGTAAAAACACCAAGCAGTTCCTGCCGTTTATGCTGATCCTCTCCGCCATCTGTATGCTGGGCTTTAGCGCCAGCATGGGCGCGGGCTCCACCAGCTTGTTCCTGATGATCGCCTTCTATGCGCTGAGCGGCTTCTTCCAGAGCACCGGCGGCTCGTGCAGCTATTCCACCATCACCAAGTGGACGCCCAGACGCAAACGCGGCACCTTCCTCGGCTTCTGGAATATCTCCCACAACCTCGGCGGCGCGGGCGCGGCGGGCGTGGCGTTGTTTGGCGCCAACTATCTGTTCGACGGCCATGTGATCGGCATGTTTATCTTCCCGTCGATTATTGCGCTGATCGTCGGCTTTATTGGCCTGCGCTACGGTAGCGACTCGCCGGAATCCTATGGCCTCGGCACGGCGGAAGAGCTGTTTGGCGAAGCGATCAGCGAAGAGGACAAAGAGACCGAAGAAAATGCGATGACCAAGTGGCAGATCTTTGTTGAGTACGTGCTGAAAAACAAAGTGATCTGGCTGCTGTGCTTCTCCAACATCTTCCTCTACGTGGTGCGTATCGGTATCGATCAGTGGTCCACCGTGTATGCCTTCCAGGAGCTGAAGCTGTCTAAAGAGGTGGCGATTCAGGGCTTTACCCTGTTTGAGGTCGGCGCGCTGGTCGGCACGCTGCTGTGGGGCTGGTTGTCGGATCTGGCCAACGGCCGCCGCGCGCTGGTGGCTTGCATCGCGCTGGCGCTGATTATCGCCACCCTCGGGGTTTACCAACACGCCAGCAACCAGTACGTCTATCTGGCCTCGCTGTTTGCGCTGGGCTTCCTGGTGTTTGGTCCGCAGCTGCTGATCGGCGTCGCCGCCGTCGGCTTTGTGCCGAAAAAAGCGATCGGCGCCGCCGATGGAATCAAGGGCACTTTCGCCTATCTGATCGGCGATAGCTTCGCCAAGCTGGGTCTTGGGATGATCGCCGACGGCACGCCGGTCTTCGGCCTGACCGGCTGGGCCGGCACCTTTGCGGCGCTGGACGCCGCCGCCATCGGCTGTATCTGCCTGATGGCCATTGTGGCTATCTTTGAAGAGCGTAAAATTCGCCGCGAGAAAAAGAACCGTATTTTGCAGACTGCCTGATTTACCAGGTATTTGGTAACCTTGCCCGGCCATTGCGCCGGGCTTTTTTATTGTTCTTGCTGGCTGGATTGCAGGAGTAGCTCCCGCAGCCACTGCTGCGCCGGGTCATGATGGTTACGCTCGTGCCAGGCCATGCTTTTGGTGAAACCCGGGATCGTCAGCGGCGGTGGGGCTATTTTCATGCCGCTGGCTCTTTTCGCCAGTCGGCGCGGTACCACGGCGATCATGTCGCTCACCGCCAGTATTTCCGGCAACACCAGGAAACTGCTCACCGACAATCCCACCCGCCGGGTTCGACCAAGCGCCGCCAGCGCGTCGTCGGTCACGCCGCGAAAGCTATCGCCCTGCCATGAAACCAGCACATGTTCCAGCGCACAGAAGCGGTCGAGCGTCAGCGGCTGGCTGGCCTGCGGATGGTCTTCGCGCATCAGACAGACATAGTCTTCCTGATACAGCGCCCGGCTGTGCAGCGCCGGCGGCGTATCGTGGGGCGTCAATAGCGCAATATCCACTTCACCACGTTCGGACTGTGCCAGCAGCGTGGCCGGTGATTCGGGAATGATGCGCACGCGGATACCCGGCGCCAGTGGCTTCAGCGCGGCGATAAATGGCACGATCACTGCTTTCAACGCATAATCCGTCGCGGCGATGGTCCAGGTAAAATTGGCTTCCAGCGGCTCGAAGATGGCGGGTTGCAGTAGGGTTTCAGCATCGATCAGCAGCTGCTTTACCGGAGCCGCCAGCGCCTGAGCGCGCAGCGTCGGCACCATACCGTGCGGGGCGCGGATAAACAGCGGGTCATTAAAGGCGTCGCGCAGGCGGGTGAGCATGCCGCTGACCGCCGGCTGGGTGAGCGCCAGCCGCGCTGCCGCCCGGGTGACGCTGCGCTCATCGAGCAGCGCATCCAGGGCTTTCAGCAGGTTGAGATCGAGGTTTCTGATATCAGATTTCATGATAGCTATCCGCAAACGCGATAAGTCACATTATGGTATGCCCGGTAGTCGACAGCAGGCAAATTCCCATTATGATAGTGAGGCTGCGATTGGATGAGAGGATGCATGATCTGGATAGGACTGGCCACCCTGGTAGTGGTATTTGTTGTGGGATTTCGGGTGCTTACCTCTGATTCACGCCGCGCGATTCGTCGCCTGAGCGAACGCCTTGGCATAACGCCTGTTCCGCTGGAATCGATGATCGATCAGTTGGGAAAAACCGCCGGTAATGAGTATTTGCGCTACCTGGAGCGGCCGAATGAAGCGCATCTGCAGAACGCCGCACAGGTACTGCTGATCTGGCAGACCGCTATCGTCGATGCCAGCGAAAAAAACCTGCATTACTGGTATCGCCTGATGCAAAAAGCGCGTTTAGCGGCGCCGATTACCGACGCGCAAATTCGTCTTGCGCAAGGGTTTCTGCGCGAGCTGGATCCGGATGCAAGCGATTTGCATAACCTACAGCAGCGTTATAACGCGCTGTTTCTGCCGGAAGACGGCGTGCACTGGCTGCACTGATATCATAATTGCTTATGTGTATTATCAAGGATGGTGATTCGATTTATATCACTCACCGACGCATGATTAACCTCGTTAAAACAATCGTTCACGAGGTTAATCATGAAACAGCCCCTGCTGCAAAGCGCCATCGTCTGGCCGGAAGAGTATCTGCCAGGCACGACCGACAATTTTGCCTCTAATGAAATTATCGTCAGCGGCCTGACGGCAGCTCAGATATGGGCGCAGCTCGATGACACCACGCTGTGGCCGGGCTATTACAGCAACGTTGCCGATATCCATTTCCATGACGGCAGCGGCCCGACCCTCAGCGCCAACGCCCGTTTCCGCTTCAGCACCTTCGGCTTCCCGATTGAGGCGCAGATTACAGAGTATGTACCTCCCGCTGCCGGGCAGGCGGCGCGCGTAGCCTGGCACGGCTGGGCGGAAGGGGATGCAACGACGCGTCTTGATGTGATCCACGCGTGGCTATTTGAAGATTTGCCCGGCGGGCGCGTACGTATCCTCACCCAGGAGTCGCAAAAAGGCGTTCCGGCGCAGGAGTTGGCGCGTACCTTGCCCAATCCGATGATTAACGGTCACCAGGAGTGGATCTGCGGGCTGGTGAAATCGGCTCGCGGTGAGTAAATCCGAGTGCCGGATGGCGGCTGCGCCTTATCCGGCCTACGGTTTCCGCACTCGTCACTTGTAGGCCGGATAAGCGTAAGCGCCATCCGGCAGAATGGCGAAGGCTATATTCTCAGGCTATCCCTTTGTATCATGCCGTGAAAAGCGATGAGAGTTGTGAAAACGTTAAATTCGTCACAAACAAAATGTTACACTGCGCGGCTTTCAGCCACTTTCTTCGCAGGTCACTCATGAGTCATTCAAATGAAGCCAAACCCCATGCACGCGAGCTGGCGCGACCAAACTGGTCGGCGGTTTTCGCGGTTGCTTTCTGCGTTGCCTGCCTGATTACCGTCGAATTTCTACCGGTCAGTCTGCTGACGCCGATGGCGCTGGATTTAGGCATCTCCGAAGGGATGGCCGGGCAGTCGGTGACGACGACGGCATTCGTAGCGATGTTCTCCAGCCTGTTTATCACCTCCATCATTGGCAAAACCGATCGCCGCTACGTGGTGATCCTGTTTTCGCTGCTGCTGACCCTTTCCTGCCTGCTGGTATCGTTTGCCGATAGCTTCACCCTGCTACTGCTGGGGCGCGCCTGTCTGGGCCTGGCGCTCGGCGGTTTCTGGGCGATGTCGGCCTCGCTGACCATGCGGCTGGTGCCGATGCGCGTGGTGCCGAAAGCGCTATCGATTATTTTCGGCGCGGTATCAATCGCGCTGGTGATCGCCGCCCCATTGGGCAGTTTCCTTGGCGGGCTTATCGGCTGGCGCAACGTCTTTAACGGCGCGGCGGTGATGGGCGTGCTGTGTACGCTCTGGGTGCTGAAAGCGCTGCCGTCGCTGCCCGGTGAATCGGCTTCTCAGCAGCAAAATATGTTTGGTCTGCTGAAGCGTCCGGGGGTGATGGCCGGGATGTGTGCCATTTTCATGGCCTTTGCCGGGCAGTTCGCCTTCTTTACCTATATACGTCCGGTGTACATGACCCTCGCCGGGTTTGATGTCGACGGCCTGACGCTGGTGCTGCTGAGCTTTGGTATCGCCAGCTTTATCGGCACCTCGCTCTCCTCGGTGCTTCTCAAGCGTTCGGTAAAAGCGGCGCTGGCGATCGCGCCACTGGTACTGACCACCTGCGCGGTGGCGCTGGTGCTGTGGGGAGAAAGCAAAATCGTCGCCTCGACGGTGGCGATTATCTGGGGCTTCGCGTTTGCGCTGATCCCGGTGGGGTGGTCAACGTGGATCACCCGTTCGCTCTCCGATCAGGCGGAAAAAGCCGGGTCGATTCAGGTGGCGGTGATCCAGCTGGCCAACACCTGCGGCGCCGCGGTCGGCGGCGTGGCGCTCGACCACTTAGGGCTGCTGTCGCCGCTGGTGTTGTCAGGAATATTAATGCTGTTTACCGGGTTGCTGGTGGCGACCAAAGTGAAGGTGAATCCACCCGCTTAAGGCCGCTCGCCTTTTGCCAGCCGGCACTACCGCGGGTACGGCGCCTGACCGCCCGGCGGCGCTGCGCTTGCCGGGCCTACGGGTGGTATCCCGCAGGCCTCCTCAGTCGTAGCCCGGCTAAGCGTAGCGCCAGCCGGGAACGCTCCTTCGACAACGCTATCGCATCAGAACCACGCCTCAAACATTCCACCGACGTTCAGTGAATCCAGCTGCTGGTCCTGGGTGCCGTTAACCTTCGCGGTATGCTCGTTGTCCACCTGGCCGCCGGTCACGTAGAAGCGCAGCATCGGACGGAACTCCGGCCCCATGCCGATGGCGATGTTCTGCGACAGCGTCAGCTTCCAGCCGTGGTTATCCCCGCCCTGGTCGTAATCCACGCGCTGGTAGCCCGCTTCCAGCCAGGTGGAGTGCACGTCGTTCCAGAAGTACATTGGCCGCACGATGGCGCCGTAGTTTTTACGGTTGTCGGTGTTGTCCTTGCCGTTGTCGTAGTCGTGGAAGGCCAGCAGGTATTCGATCTGCGCCTGCTGGGTGAACTTATGGCTGCCCTCGAAGCTGGCGTAGACCGTGGTCAGGTCGTCGGTTTTGTTATAGACGCTGTTATCCGAGTTGTCGGAATAGCGCAGGATCACCTTGTTCACCCCGCTGTCGTTGGTGTGGCTCAGCACCAGCCCGCCCTGCCAGGCTTCGAGACGCGCGTCGCTGTCCACCGCCTTTGAGTCAAAGCCGTAGTTGGCGTACACCTCGACGTCGATCGGCCCGGCCTTGATGTTGTGGGTTTTGGTGGTCAGCGCGTAGTGGCCGTTATCGCCGGTATCGGAGCTGCCGGTACAGGTGATGCGCGACGGGTTGGTCTCATCGGCCATCACTTCCGGACTACAGGATTTCACCTGCGAGACCGTCGCCACGTCGAACTGCACGCCGCCGATATCAAAGTTCTTCACCCCGGCGCCCTGGCCGTCGTGGTTCATCCAGAAGTAGTCGTTGATCCCCTGTTGCGGACGCTGGTGGAAGTCGCGGCCGGCCCAGATATAGGCGTTGGGGTTGGATTCCAGCACGTTGGTGACGCCGACGTAGGCCTTCTTCAGGTTAACTTCGTCGCTCCAGTGGTCGAACATCACGTTAAGATCCCAGATAGCCCCCTGCGCGCTTTTGAAGGCCTTGCTGATCTGGAATTCGCCGCCGTTGCTTTCGTTGCCGAGACGGCCGATCGCCGAGGCGCCGTTATAGGAGCCGTCGACGCCGACATATTTCTGGTCGCCGGTCTGGAAATGGGCGCCATAGCGGGCATAGCCGCTGAACTTGAGGCCGAACGGAATGGCCATATCCGGCGAGGCGGCGGTGGTCTGCGGGTTGGTGATCACGTCGACCTTTTTGTTGGCCGCGGCGTCGATTTTCGCCTGGCGGTCGGCCAGCGCTTTATCAACGGCTTTGGCAACGATGGCGTCGATCTGTTCCTGCGTAAATTCTTGCGCCATGAGAGAAATTGGGCACAGCGCGGCGACAACCGCCATGGCTAAAGGCAGTTTTTTCACAGTATTCATGGTTATCTCGCTTTAATAATTAATATATTTCAGATAATAACCATCCCATTCTGGCTAAAATAAATAACCAAAATAAGCTGATTTGTTTTTTAGGGTACAGCGACGCCGGAGAATAATATTCTCGCTGACGTTATTCCATATTAATTAACGCTGGTACAGATGGATTAATTCTTCTGAGAACTCACGGGCCAGCAGCGAGTTCATCAGATGATCCTGGGCATGTACCATAATCAGCGTCATAGGCTGACGCGCTTCACCGGCATCCTGCTCGATGAGCTGGGTCTGCATCTGATGCGCCCGGCGGGCGTAGCCGTCGGCCTCATTTAAGAGTAAGCGCGCTTCGTCGATATTTCCGGTTCGGGCCGCATGCAACGCTTCAAAACATAATGAGCGTGACTGTCCCGCATTAACGATAATTTCCATTACCGCATCTTCTAATTCAATCATGTGTATTCCTGAGGTATTTATTATTTAATAATGCAGTGAAAGTCCATTTTCTGCATTATTACGCTGTCATCTTATTATCTCTCCGGAAGGGGAGGGATTAGCTAACGGTTTCTGCCACCGGAACGCTATTTTTGGCTTTCTCAACTTCGGTTTTCATTAAGGAACGTTCATAGGCGCGCAGGAACGGCAGGTAAATGACCGCCGACATCACCATGCAGATAACGCACATCACCACCGGACTCAGGGTCCAGTTGGCCGCCCACGACGCGCCAATCGGTGCCGGCGTGGTCCACGGCGTCAGCGACACCACCTGGCTCAGCCAGCCAAGACGCGTCGCGCCGTAAGCCAGCACCGCGTTGACCATCGGCACGCAGACGAAGGGGATAAACATCATCGGGTTCATGATGATTGGCGCCCCGAACAGAATCGGCTCGTTGATATTAAAGAAGCTCGGCACAATGCCCATCTTGCCGATGGTGCGCAGATGCGTGGCCCGGCTACGCAGCAGCAGGAAAGCCAGCGGCAGGGTCGAACCGACGCCGCCAATCAGCAGATAGTGATCCCAGAAGCCCTGCAGATAGACGTGCGGCAGCACCGTACCCGCCGCCAGCGCCGCCTGGTTTGCCGACAGGTTGGCCATCCAGAACGGGTTCATAATGCCGGTAACAATCAGTGAGCCGTGGATCCCGGCGAACCAGAAAATCTGGCACATCAGAACGGAGAGCAAAATCGCCGGCAGCGAGTCGGAGGCGGAAACCAGCGGCTCCAGCAGATGCATGATCGCCTGCGGCAGGATCATCCCGGTCTGCGCTTCGATAAACAGGTTCAGCGGATGCAGAGTCGCAATGACCACCAGCACCGGGATCAGGATTTCAAACGAACGGGCGACGCCGGTGGGGACCTCTTTCGGCAGACGAATCGTAATGTTGTTTTGCTTCAGCCACGCATAAACGCGGGTGGAGTAGATGGCGGTGATCAGCGCGGTGAAAATGCCCTGACCGGACAGATACTGAGTGGAAATTTTGCCATCGGCATAAGGCGCGGCGACCAGCAGGAAGGCCATAAACGCCAGCAGACCGGACATTACCGGATCGAGCTGAAACTGACGACCGAGGCTGGCGCCAATGCCGACCGAGATAAAGAAGGTCATCACGCCCATGCTGAGGTTAAACGGCAGCATCAGCTGTTCGCGGTAGTGCTGGGAGAAATCAAGCCAGCCGCGGGCAAAGCCGTTGGTGGTATCGGGTGAAAACGGCGGAAAGATAAATACCAGCATGAAAGAGCCGATGATCATAAACGGCAAGGCGGCAGTGAAGCCATCGCGGATCGCGATAACGTATTTCTGCTGCCCAAGGCGTCCTGCCAGCGGAGTAATAGATTGCTCGATCACGGCAATCATGGACTGATACAGAGAACTCATTTCAACACCTCTCAGTGCGCCGCTGGGATCAGCGACAGAGCATAATTCAGGACGTTGTCTCCCCGCTGCATACCGTAGTCCATCGTATCGATGGGCTGAACGGGAATGTTCAGGGAAGCCGCTTTGTCAGACAGGGTTTTCAACATGTATTTCACCTGGGGGCCAAGCAACACCACCTGATACTGCGGAAACTGCATGTCAAATTCGGAAACGCCATAGGCATCAATCTGCACCGGCAGGTCACGTTCATTCGCCGCCTCCACCATCTTTCTGACCAGCAGACTGGTGGACATCCCGGCAGAGCAGCACAGCATAATCTTGTACATCGACGACCATCCTCAAAATGTAAAAAGTTATTGCGTGGATGATTTGATATCAGACGGAAACCGGTTTCCATTCATAAAAAGCAGAACTGTGATAGTGGTCAAGATCTCCTGCTTATGGGGCGGATTTATTGGATTTCGCTCACATTATTCTGTCGATTTGGCGATGTTTTGCGCTGAAATGGAAAATCGGTTTCCAAACAAATGGTGAAATGGATATACTGCGCTGGTCACAATTGAAGCGATTCAGGTTTACAGGATTTTGGCGGGACGCGGCGCCCGCGCAGGGGAAAATGATGTCGACAATCAATGATGTTTCACGACTTGCCGGGGTTTCCAAAGCCACGGTGTCGCGAGTGTTGAGCGGCTCACGTGGCGTGAAGGAAGCCAGTCGTCAGGCGGTGCTGCAGGCGGCGGAAGCGCTCAATTACCGGCCAAACATGATAGCCCAGTCGTTGCTCAGTCAGTCCACCGGCTGTATCGGCGTCATCTGCGCCCAGGACAACATCAACCAAACCACCAGCTATCTCTACGCCCTGGAAAAACAGCTCAGCCAGCACCAGAAGCACCTGCTGCTGCGCTTCGCCAACACCAGCAACGGCGTGATGAGCTCGCTGGAGGAGTTGACCTGCGGGTTGTGCGATAACGTGCTGATCATCGGCGCGCGTTTTCCCCTGAATATTAACCGCCCGGACGTGGTGCTGGTGGACTGCCTCGACAGCGAGGGCGACAACAGCATTCAGTTCGATCATGCCTTCGCTGCCGAAACCGCCTGCCACTATCTGATTAGCCAGGGCAGACGGCAGATTGCGCTGATTCATCCGCAGAGCAGCGGCTTTGCCGATCAGGTGCTGCTGGGCTACAAGCACGCGCTGGAAAAAAACTTTTTGCCGTTTAATCGCAACCTGGTGTTTCTGGATAACACCTCGCCGTCGGTGGCGGTCCAGGAGCTGGTCAATAACGCCACGACGCTGAACTTTAACGCGCTGCTGGTGAGCGATGAGCAGCAGGCGCAGCGCGTGGTGCCGCAGCTGCAGGCGTTTAACCGCGCCGTTCCGCAAAATGTGATGGTGTTTAGCCTCGCCGGATCGTTACAGCTGCCCGGTATCCCCACCATTCCGGCCATTGAATATTCCATGGACGCGATGGCGTCGCGGATCGTCAACTGGCTGACCGAGAAAACGGACAACCCGGGCGGCAGCCCGCTGCGCGGCGATTTAATTATTCCGAAGCACTGAACACCGCTCTTGCCCTGACCCGCCGCCGTTGGCTGCGGGTTTTTTGCTGGCTGGTTTTTGTCGTATCCCTCACATTATAAATAAAACTCATATCTGACGCCGGGTTTTCGAACCGGACAGCCTGCGTGACCTGCCTTAAGTTGAGTACGAAAGTTCCACTCAAAAAACACTAACCAGAACATTCGTACCGCCTGCTTAAGGAAGTGACCCTATGAATCACATGAACGTTGTCGATGTGAAAGCGTGGATAGATGCCCGTCCGGTCTCGCGCTTTCAATGGAACGTGCTGCTGCTCTGTTTCATCATCATTATGCTGGATGGGTATGACGCCGCGGTGATGGGCTTTGTCGCCCCGGCGCTCATTGAGGACTGGGGCATCAGCCGGGCTGAAATGGGGCCGATTCTTGGGGCGGCCATGTTCGGCGTCGCCATTGGCGCCCTGGTGGCGGGCCCGCTTTCTGACCGCTACGGCCGAAAACGCATTTTACTCTGGTCGGTGGCGCTGTTTGCGTTGTTCAGCCTGGCCGGCGCCGTGGCGCAAAGCCCATCACAGCTGGCGCTGATGCGTTTTCTTACTGGCCTTGGCCTTGGCGCGGTGATGCCCAACTGCGTCACGCTGGTGGCGGAATATATGCCGGAGCGGCGTAAAGGGGTGATGATCACCCTGATGTACAGCGGTTTTAACGTGGGTTCCGGCCTCGGCGGCTTTATCGCCGCCGGTTTGTTATCGCATTACAGCTGGCACTCGGCGCTGATTTTTGGCGGCGTGCTGCCGCTCGTGGTGCTCCCCTTTATGATCGTGATGTTACCGGAGTCGGCGATGAACATGGTGGCGCGCCGGCTACCGGGCGAGCAGATCGCCAGGGCGCTTAACCGGCTTGGGGGCCAGTTTACGGCGGAAACCGTTTTTCAGTTGAATGCGCCGCCCATCACGCGCAGCAATAAAGTGGCGCAGCTGTTTCGGCATGGCTATGCCCGCGGCACGATAGCGCTGTGGCTGACCTATTTTATGGGGCTGTTCGTGATATATCTGCTGAACGGCTGGCTGCCAACCATTCTCCGCTCCGGCGGGCTGTCGCTGCAGCAGGCGGCGATGATGACCGGCTTGTTCCAGCTCGGCGGCCCGCTGGGCGGGATCCTTGTCGGTATGCTGATGGATCGTGCTTCGGCGAAAGCCGTGATTGCGGCAACCTATTTCCTCGGCTGCCTGTGCCTGTTGTCCCAGGGGTTGATGGATTTCGGATCGGCGGCGCTGTCGGTGCTGATTTTTATCAGCGGGATGTGCATTAACGGCGCGCAGAACGGTCTGCAGGCCTATTCGCCAGCCTATTATCAAACCGAGATCCGTGCTACCGGCGTCAGCTGGATGCATGGTATCGGCCGTACCGGGGCTATTCTCAGCTCCACGCTGGGTGGGATGCTGATGCTGGCCGTGCCGGGACACTCGTCGATCTTTTTGGTGCTTGCGCTGCCGGCCTGCCTGGCGGGGATCTGTATTTTGTTGCACCGTATGAATCACGCTAAGCCTCGACTCACAGAGGCAGAACTGGACGCTTTGTCATCCCCCCTGGAACACCGATAAGTGGAGTTATCTGATGGCTAACATTCTCGGCGGTATCGCCGTCTCTCATACCCCGACTATCGGCTTCGCGGTCGATCATCATAAACAGCAGGATCCGGCGTGGTCGCCGATCTTCCAGAGCTTCGAACCGCTGCAGCGCTGGCTGGAGGAGAAAAAACCGGATGCGCTGGTGTACATCTTTAATGATCATGTGACCGCCTTTTTCTTCGATCACTATTCGACTTTTACGCTGGGAATCGACAGTCAATATGACGTTGCCGATGAAGGCGGCGGACCACGCTGTCTGCCGCCGGTCCAGGGCAATGCGGCGCTCTCAAGGCACATTGGCGCCAGCCTGATGGCCGATGAGTTTGATATGTCGTTCTTTATGGATAAAAAGCTCGACCACGGCCTTTTCTCGCCGCTTTCGGCGCTGCTGCCCTGGGATGAAGCGCAGGGGTGGCCGACGGCGGTGATCCCGTTACAGATCGGCGTGCTGCAATTTCCGGTACCGAGCGCGCGCCGTTGTTACAAACTCGGCCAGGCGCTGCGCCGGGCAATTGAAAGCTTCCCGGAAGATATCAATGTGGCGATTGTCGCGACCGGCGGGCTCTCGCATCAGGTTCATGGCGAGCGCTGCGGATTTAATAATCCCGACTGGGATGCCCAGTTTGTTGACATGCTGGTTAATGACCCGGAAAAGCTCACCGAAATGACCCTTGGCGAATATGCTGAGCTGGGGGGGATGGAGGGGTCCGAAGTGATCATGTGGCTGGTGATGCGCGGCGCGCTATCAGCCAATGTCACCGAAACCTGGCGCGACTATTACCTGCCGTCGATGACCGGTATCGCCACGCTGATCCTTGAGAACAATGCGCGCCTGCCCCCCGTCGATACCCTGACGCGCCATCGCCAGCATATGGCGCAGCAGCTGGCCGGGGTGGAGAAACTGCCGGGAACCTATCCTTTTACCCACGAGCGCAGCCTGAATGGCTTGCGGCTTAACCGTTTCCTGCATCGGCTGATTGAGCCTGCCTGGCGCGAACGTTTTCTGCAGTCGCCTCAGTCGCTTTATGCCGAAGCCGGACTGAGTGAGGAGGAACAGCAGTTGCTCAACGCACGCGACTGGCGGGGATTGATTCAGTATGGCGCCAGTTTCTTCCTGCTGGAGAAAATGGGCGCGGTGGTCGGCGTATCCAACCTGCATATTTACGCCGCGATGCGCGGGCAGACGCTGGAGGCGTTTCAGCAAACGCGCAACCAACAGGTAACCTATTCGGTGGCGGGTAAACGTTAAACGGTCCCGTCCTGAACCTGCTGATAGATAAAACGCAACAGCGCCTGCGTCGCCGGGGAGGGCAGGCTGCCGGCGCGAAACGTCAGCCCGATACGCCGGGTGGTATCGGGCAGGGGGACCGGCAACACGCTGAGCAGCCCATTGTCTGTCTCAAAACGCATCTGGCTGGCGGAGACCGCCGCCAGCATGTCGGAGTCCTGCAGCAATCCTCGCACCATCGCCGCGTCCCCGGTCTCCACCGTCGGCTGGGGCAGCGGCAGCCCCAGGGTGACAAACGCCTTATCCAGCAAATGGCGCGCCGGCGCGTTGGCGCGCGGCAGCACCCATTGCGCGGTCGCCAGCTGGCTGCGCGGATCCGGATGGCGCAGCAGCGGGTGGTTATTACGCAGTAAAATCAACATATCCTCTTCGAATAACGCCTCGCTACAGAGGTCCGGGAGATCTTCATCCTGACGCAGGGCGCCGATAATAAAATCGATATTACCTGCCCGCATATCGGCGACCAGCGACTCATACGGGCTTTCATTGGTCATGAGGGTAATGCCCGGGTGCTGGGCCAGAAAGGCGGCGATGGCGGAGGGCAGTAGCCGGGTCCGGCTCAGCGGCAGGGCGCCAATGCGCACGGTGCCCTCCAGCACCCCGCGACGGGCGGCGATATCGCTCCAGATGTTTTCCAGCTCGTTGAGCGCTCTGCTTACCGGGGGATAGAGTAGCTCCGCGGCGGGCGTGGGGCGCACCCCTTCTGGCGTCCGGCGAAATAGCGCCGAATCCGCCCCTTTCTCCAGGACCTTCAGCGCGGCGCTGACCGCCGGCTGGGTGATCCCCAACTGTTGCGCGACGGTTTGGGTATGGTTGACGTGATAGAGCTGAATAAATATGGCTAACCGGCGGGTATTGAACAGCCAGCCGGCGTCCGCCAGCGGGCCGCTGCTGCGGGTATGGTGTTTCTGCAACAGCGCCGGGATGGCCTGCAGGTCGTCAATCGCCCGCCGGGCGCGCGGCAGGATGCACTTGCCATACTCGGTGGGCACCATGCCGCTGTAATGGCGTTCGAACAGCGTGACGTTCAACGCGGCTTCAAGGTCGCGGATCGCCCGAGTTATCGCTGACTGCGTGCGGAATAAGTCATCGGCCGCACGCGAGACGCTGCCGCGCAGCGCGACCTGACAGAAAAAGCGCAGCTGCATGATATTTATGATTTTATCGTGCTTTTTCTTCAGCATGGTTCGTCAGGCCTGAAACAGTGAGTGAGTCGACAACATAAATAAAAATCATAGCCTTCGCAAGTTAACGAATTACCTCCCTGCGACGGGACATGACAAGCTGAAAAAAACAACAGAGGAAGCCATCATGTCTCATCCGGTTAGCGAAAAAAGTGCCCTTGTCGTCAGCGCCCACTCAGCCGATTTCGTCTGGCGCGCGGGCGGTGCGATAGCGCTGCATGCCCTGCAGGGCTATCAGGTCCATGTGGTCTGTTTATCCTTTGGCGAGCGCGGCGAGTCCGCCAAACTGTGGCGCAAAGGCAACATGACCGAGGAGGCGGTGAAGCAGGTGCGTCGCGAAGAGGCGCAGGCCGCCGCTGAGATCCTGGGCGCCAGCGTCGAATTCTTTGATATCGGCGACTATCCGCTGCGCGCCGATAAAGAGACGCTGTTTCGTCTGGCGGATGTGTATCGCCGTATCCAGCCCCACTTTGTCCTGACGCACTCCCTGCACGATCCCTATAACTACGATCATCCGCTGGCCTCCCATCTGGCGCAGGAGGCTCGGATTATCGCTCAGGCAGAAGGCTATCGCCCCGGCGAGAAAATTGTCGCTGCTCCCCCGGTTTACTGTTTCGAACCGCACCAGCCGGAGCAGTGCAACTGGAAACCCGATGTGTTACTGGACATCACCGCCGTCTGGGAGAAGAAGTATCAGGCCATTCAGTGCATGCAGGGTCAGGAGCATCTGTGGGAATACTACACCCGCGTGGCGCTGCAGCGCGGAGTGCAGGCCAAACGCAATATCGGCATCACGGCCGCGCGCGATATCGTTCACGGCGAAGCCTTCCAGAGCATCTTCCCCCGCGTAACGGAGAACCTGGCATGAACCTGTTAAATAAAAAAGGCCTTGTGATCCGCCATCTGCCGCGCCATGACGAGGCGGTTTTGCGCCGCTGTGAGGCGGCCGGGGTGGCGACGCTCCATGAAGCCTGGGATCGTCAGGGGCTGATGGGGCCGGCAATCCGTCCGATTCAGCAGGGCGTCAGCCGGGCGGGCAACGCGGTAACCGTGCTGGTGACGCCAGGCGACAACTGGATGTTTCATGTGGCGGTCGAGCAGTGCCGCGCCGGCGATATTCTGGTGGTGGCCCCGACGTCGCCGTGCGGCGATGGCTTCTTCGGCGATCTGCTGGCGACGTCTCTCCAATCGCGCGGCGTGGTCGGTCTGGTGGGCGATATCGGCATTCGTGATTCGCAGACTTTGCGGGAGATGGGATTCGCCGTCTGGTCCCGTCAGGTTTATGCCCAGGGAACGGTGAAAGAGAGCCTCGGTTCGGTTAACGTCCCGGTGATTTGCGCAGGCCAGCTTGTGCAGCCGGGCGATGTCGTGGTGGCCGACGACGATGGCGTCGTGGTGCTGCCTCACGCGCAGGTCCGTGATGTGCTCGATAAAGCGGAAGCCCGTATGAGCAATGAGCTTGCGAAGCGTGAGCGGATGCGCCATGGCGAGCTGGGGCTGGATATTTACGCGATGCGCCCGCGTCTGGCGGAAAAGGGGCTGCGGTATTACGACCGCGCAGACGAGGTGGAGGAATAAATGGCGCAACGCGGAATCCCCTGTCTATGGATGCGCGGCGGCACCTCGAAGGCAGCCTGTTTTCTGGCTGACGATCTGCCTGCCGATCCGGTGCAACGTGATGCGGTGCTGCTGGCGGTGATGGGCTCGCCTGATCCCCGGCAAATTGACGGGATCGGCGGCGCCGATCCGCTGACCAGTAAAGTGGCGATTATCCGCCGCTCCGCACGGCCTGACGCCGATGTGGACTATCTGTTTGCCCAGGTGAACGTGGCGGCGGCCACCGTGGATTACGGCCAAAACTGCGGCAATATTCTCGCCGCCGTTGGCCCTTTCGCCATCGAGCGTGGTCTGGTTCGCCACGATGCGCCGCTCACTCGGGTGCGTATTTATATGGAGAACACGGGGCAACTGGCGGTGGCAGAGATCCCCTGCGATGCCGACGGGGTCGACTACGCCGGCGAGAGTCGTATCGATGGCGTGCCGGGCAGCGCCAGCCCGATCCTGCTCCATTTTCTTGATGTGGCGGGCTCCAGCTGCGGGGCGCTGCTGCCGACCGGCCGGGTTCGTGACCGTTTTGACGGCGTTGAGGTGACCTGCATCGATAACGGTATGCCGGTGATCCTGCTGCGCGCTTCCGACCTCGGTTGCACCGGCTATGAGACGCGCGAACAGCTGGATAATGACGATGCGCTTAAACGTCGCCTGGAGTCGATTCGCCTGCAGGCCGGGCCGCTGATGCAGCTTGGCGACGTCAGCCAGCGCACGGTGCCCAAGATGACCCTGATCGCCGAACCGCGACACGGCGGCGCCATCAGCAGCCGCACCTTTATCCCGCACCGCTGCCACGCGTCAATCGGCGTGTTTGGCGCGGTGAGCGTGGCCAGCGCTTGTCTGCTCCCCGGCTCTGTCGCGCAGGGCCTGGCGCAGGTAGCGCCAGGCGATACGCCGCTGCTCAGCGTTGAGCATCCGACAGGCGAATTTAGCGTAACGCTTCAGCTTGATGCTGACGGCGCCCTGGCTGGCTGCGGCCTGTTACGCACGGCGCGATTGCTGTTTGCTGGCGAGGTTTTTATTCCGGCCCGCGTCTGGCCGCGTGAGGAGTAATGATGACGATCGCGTTTATTGGTTTTGGCGAGGCGGGTGGCATTCTGGCGGCGGATCTGGCCCGTGAGAATACGGTGACCATTTGGGATTGCAAGCTCAATGGCCCGGCGCGAGAGGCGATGGGCAAAAAAGCCCGTGACTCGCGCGTTCAGGTGGGAAGTTCGCTGGCGCAGGCGCTGGAGGGGGCCACGCTGGTTTTTTCTACTGTGACCGCGGGTGAGGCGCTAAAGGTGGCGCAGCAGGCGGCCGCGCTGCTGCAGCCGGGGCAATACTTCCTCGATCTCAACTCCGTGGCGCCGGAGACGAAACGGCAGGCGGCTGAACATTTTCTGCCCGGCGCCTACATCGATGTCGCGGTGATGGCGCCGGTACCGCCGGCCCGATTGCAGACACCGTTATTGATCGGCGGGCCGCAGGCGGAGGCGATCGCGCCGCGTCTGCAGGGGCTGGGGCTGAATGCCCGCTATGGCGCCAGTACGGTGGGCCAGGTGTCGGCGATAAAAATGTGCCGTAGCGTGATGATCAAAGGTCTTGAAGCGCTCACCACAGAATGCCTGTTCGCGGCCCGTGAATATGGCGTCGAGGAGGAGGTGCTTAGTTCCTTGCATCATAGTTTCCCCTCTCTGGGCTGGACAGGAGCGTTCCCCGACTATCTGATCAGCCGGGTGGCGGAACATGGCATTCGGCGCAGCGAAGAGATGGAAGAGGTGGTGAAAACCCTGCGTGACGTGGGGAGCGCCGGGATAATGAGCGAGGCGATCGCGAAAAGCCAGCGCCAGCTGCCGGAGCAGATGGCCGCCCGTAGCCTGAGCTACAGGCAGCTGACGCCGTTTGACTGGAAAACGCTGGTCGCCAGGCTGAAATAACCGCTATTTGGCCGGACAGACGATTTTGTCGATTGCGGCCTGGTAGCTTTTTTGGTTATTGCGCTCTTTCGCCAGCGTTGCTTCGCGGACCGCGTTCTTGTTACCGTCGGTCGCCAGCACTTTATTGGCAAAATCGTTATCGCTGAGGTGGCTTGCTGGCGCGCATTTTTCCTTCACCGCTTTGAGCACCTGCTGTTTTTGCTGCTCGAACTGCAGGCTTTGCAGCGGTGATTCGGCCCACGCCGACGTGGCGCTCAGGGCGGTGACCAGGCATACCATCCAACATGCTTTCATCAGGCTTCTCCTTCCGTAATCGCTTCCGTCAACTATATGCGCAGGCGCGAAAACACGCAAATAGTGGTCAGTTTAACTTATTGAAAATGCAATTTTTATCGCCTGCTCAGGCGGCTCTCACCCGCCGCCGCGAGTCGATGGCGATCAGCACCACCGACGCGAGGATCAGCAGAGTGCCCAGCCAGTCCGGCAGCGTGAAGGTGATCCCCAGCAGCAGGAGCGACAGCAGGGCGCTGCTCAGCGGTTCGGCGCAGCTGAGGATCCCGGCCTTCGCGCCGCCAATTTTCTGCGCGCCGTTAAGATAAAGGCTGAAGGTCAGCGAAGTACCGATCACCACCAGGTAGAAAAAGGCTAACAGCAGGCTACCGTTCACCACAAAATCGGTGCCCTGGCCGCCGTAAAACGGCAGCAGCATCGCGCCGCCGAACAGCATGCTCCAGCCGACGATCGGCAGCGTCCCGTAGCGGGCAATCAGCGTCGAGGGATAGGTGGTATAAAACGCGGCGGCAAACGCCGAGGCGATCCCCCAGAACAGCGCCGCCGGCGAAATCGACAGCGTCGTTGGGTTGCCGTGGGTCACCAGCAGAAAGGTGCCCGCCAGCGAGGTGCAGATAGCTCCCAGCACCAGCGGAGTGGGACGCGCTTTGCGGGCGAGGGCGAACCAGGCGACGATGATCGTAGGCGACAGGAACTGCAGCACCGTGGCCGTGGCGGCATTGGATTTTTCAATGGTCATCAGAAAGGTGAACTGCACGGTTAACGCGCCAAACAGCGAGAAAAACAGCAGGCTGAGGGCGTCGCGGCGGTTTTGCAGCACGCGGAAAATGCGGTCGCCGTGAACAAAGCCGAGCATCAACAGGATCAGCCCGGCGAACAGCAGACGCGTCATGGTCAGAAACGGCGACGACATCTGGCTTTCCTGCATAATAAACTGCGCACACACCCCGGAACTGCCCCACAGCACGGCGGCAATCAGTACGTTCAGCATCCCTTTTTTGCTGGAGCCCATCTTTTCCTCAAGCGAAATATGACAAAGGGGAATCATAGCATGCGCCAGCCCGGGCGGCGGGGCAGGAAATGGTAGTCGGGCGCGGCGGCGTAACGATGTTGCAGGCCCGGTAAGGCGAAGCCGCCACCGGGCACTACCCGACAGTCGCGTTCTAACTTAAATCGACATTTTTACTGCCGAACAGCCAGGTGAGGACAAAGCCACACAGGTAGGAGACCGCCAGCCCGCCGGCGTAGACCGCCATCCCGGCGTAAATTCCGCTGCCGGAGGTCATCAGCGGCAGCGCCACCAGCCCGGACGGGCCGAACACCGTGTTCAGGCCGACCGGCAGCCCCAGCCAGGCGATCAGTCCGACGAAGAACCCGCCGCAGGCGCCGCCGAGGCAGGCGGTGACAAACGGCTTCATCCGCGGCAGGGTGACGCCGTAGATCAGCGGCTCGCCAATCCCGAGGAAGCCCGGAATAATCGCCCCTTTAATCTGGGTTCGCAGCAGCGAATCGCGCTTCGCCCGCCAGAATAGCGCCAGCGCCGCCCCCACCTGCCCGGCCCCGGCCATCGCCAGGATCGGGAACAGCGAGTTAAAGCCCTGGGCGTCCACCAGCGCAAAATAGACCGGGACAAACCCCTGATGGACGCCGAACATCACCGCCAGCAGGAACAGGCCGGCCAGCACCGCCGAGCCAAACGGGTTGCCGTTAAGATGCAGGAACAGCCACGACATGCCGGTAAACAACCAGCCGCCAATCGGCATGATCACCGTAAAGGTCACCGCGCCCATGATCAGCAGCGTCACCGCCGAAGTGAGGATCATATCGAGGTTGGCCGGCATTACCCGCCGCACCTGGCGTTCAACCCACGCCCCAAGGATAGCGGCGATCAATACGCCGATGATATTGCCGCGCGGATCGATGCCGTGGCCGAAGAAGGTGGAAATGCCGGCGTAGAAGCCGCTGGTCGCCTCCGGGTTGTAGCCCAGCACGAACAGCGAGGCGATAATTGCGCCGTTCACGCCGGAGCCGCCGAACGCCTTCTGCGCGTTATAGCCAATCAGGATACTCAGGAAAGTGAACATCCCTTTGCTGAAGACCTTCATATAGCCAATCAGCGCCACCAGGCTGGCGTTCGGATGGGCGTTCTCCAGCACGAAAACCTGTTCCGCCAGGGTGGCGAAGCCCAGCAGCAGCCCGACGGCGATAAAGCCGGGGATCAGCGGCGTAAAGATGATGGCGAATTTGGCGAGAAACTTCTGCACCGCGCTGGTCTGCTTGCCCTTCAGCGCCTGCTTTTTCTCTGCCGCGACGTCGGCCAGCGACGGCGCGGCGGGCGCCTCCTCCAGCTGGACGTTCATCATCTCGGCGGCGGTTTGCGCCTTGCCGGGGCCGAGCACCACCTGGAACTGCTCGTCGCTGACGATCACCCCCATTACGCCGTCAATCTGGCGGATGGCGGCGCTGTCGGCCAGACTTTCATCGCGCAGGGTCAAGCGCAGGCGCGTCATGCAGTTGCCCGCCTGCGCGACGTTTGCGGCGCCGCCTACGTGGGCGAGGATCCGCGCTATCATCTCTTTCGTTATTTTTGCCATTGCCCGTTACCTGTCTGTCGGTGCTCAGGTGTTGCTGAGCGCCTTGCGGATATAGCCGTTGTTTTTCGTCAGCAGCGACTGCGCCTCTGCGGCGCTTAAGTCCGCCAGCACCATCACGATCGCCGTTTTACAGTGGCGGCCGCAGGCCTCCAGCGCCTTCCGGGCAGTGGGACGATCGCAGTCGGTCGCCTCCATCACGATAGAGACCTGGCGCTCAATCAGCTTGGCGTTGGTCGCTTCGACGTCGACCATCAGGTTGCTGTACACCTTGCCGACGCGGATCATCGCCCCGGTGGAGATCATGTTCAGCACCAGCTTCTGCGCGGTACCGGCTTTCAGGCGGGTAGAGCCAGTGACCACTTCCGGGCCGACCACCGGGGTGATCGCCACATCCGCCAGCTGGGCCATTTCGCCATGCGGGTTACAGCTGACGATGGCGACAAAGGCATTCTGACTATGGGCGTATTCCATGGCGCCAATGACGTACGGCGTGCGTCCGCTGGCCGCCAGTCCCACCAGCACATCGCGGTGGCTGAAGTTCAGGTTCTGCAGATCCATCGCCCCCTGCGCTTTGTTGTCTTCCACGTTTTCCACGGCGCTGAGAATCGCTTTATGTCCGCCGGCGATGATCCCCACCACCTGCTCCGGGCGGGTGCCGAAGGTTGGCGGGCATTCGCTGGCATCGAGGATCCCCAGACGCCCTGAGGTACCCGCGCCGATATAAATCAAGCGGCCACCGGCCTGCAGCGCCGTCGCGACCTTATCCACCACCTCGGCAATCTGCGGCAGATAGGGCGTAATCGCCTGGGCTACCTGCTGGTCTTCCTGGTTTATCACCGTCAGCATGTCGAGGGTGGAGAGGGTGTCAATGTTGGCGCTGTTGGCGTTGCGTCGCTCGGTCAGCAGTTTGCTCAGGTCGATACTCATAGAAACCTCGTTATTCTCAGTGGCGCGCAGTATAAGGAATTATTTATTCCTTGCCTGTGAAGAGTATCACGATTAGTACGCGGAGAATAATAGGAGAATGGTAGGTATGGCGGGAAATAGTGCGGTAATAAATCTGGAATATTTTATTACCGCAGCAGGAGATTAGCGCGCGCTGCGCGGTTTGCTGAGGCCCAGCAGCAGCGCCAGCAGGTAGCAGATGGCCATCGCGAGGCTCATTTTCAGCATCGTTTCACCGCCGAGGCCTGCCAGCGGCGCGGCGATGCCGCCGAAGACAAACATCAGGGTGCCCATCAGCGCGGACGCGGTCCCGGACTGCGCGGCATCGACGGCGCTCATCGCCTCCGCGCCAGCGACGGTGCTGATGCCGCTCATCAGCGACACGGTAAAGAACAGGCCGACCAGCGCCAGCACCGGCAGCTGCAGCCAGGCAAACAGCAGCATGATCGCCGCACAGCTCACGGCCAGCGTCAGGCCGCCGCGCAGCAGGCTTTCGGCGTTAAAGCGGCGCGCCAGGCGGGAAAAGATCATTGCCGCGATAATCAGCCCGATACCGTTCAGACCGAACAGCAGGCTGAACTGCATGGCGCTCATGCCGTATTCGCTCTGCATCACGAAGGAAGAGGAGCCGATGTAAGAGAACAGCCCGGCCATCATAAAGGCCTGAATCAGGCAGAAGCGCAGAAAGCGGCGATTTTTCAGCACCGGCTGGCCGCGTTGCTGGCGGGCGGCATGCGTTGCTGTGGCCGGGCGCGTTTCCCGCAGGATCGTCAGGCTCATCACCAGCAGCACGCCGCCGATGGCGGCCATCGTCCAGAAGAGAATTCGCCAGTCGAAGGCGGTGATAACGTAGCCGCCCAGCACCGGGGACAGCACCGGCGCAATGCCGTTCACCGTCATCAGCAGGGCGAAAAATTGGGTCAGCAGGGTGCCCTGGTATTTATCGCGGGCGATGGATCGCGACAGCACCGAGCCGCCGGCGCCGGCGAAGCCCTGTAAAAAGCGCCAGACAATCAGCATGTTGATATCCCGGGTCAGGGCGCACATCGCTGAAGCAAAGATAAACAGCAGCAGAGACAGCGCCAGCGGTTTCAGGCGGCCAATGCGATCGCTCAGCGGGCCGAAAAACAGCTGACCCAGGCCGAGGCCAATCAGCGCGGCGGTCAGCGACAGCTGGGTCTGGGTGCTGGTGGCCTGCAGCTGCTGAGTGATCTCCGGCAGCGCCGGCAGATAAAAATCCGTGCACAGCGGGCCGATACCTGACAGCAGGCCGAGGATCAGCGCCCAGGAGAGGGAAACACGTGGCATAACGATTCCTTACAGAAGCCGGGCGCGGCCGCCCGGCGGGTGAAATTAACTGGCGCCGCCGCCCAGCGACTGCCAGAGGGTGATCCGGTTATTGAGGTCGGTCTGCTGCAGGGACAGCAGCGTCGTCTTCGCCGACCACAGCGTGCGCTGGGCCGTAAGCACCGACAGATAATCGCCGACTCCGGCCTGATAGCTCTTCATGGCGATATCCAGCGATGTCTGCTCGGCGGCGACGTACTGCCGCTGGGCATCGAGCTCTTCGCTCAGCGTTTCCCGGCGCGCCAGCGCATCGGCAACGTCCTTAAAGGCGCTCTGAATCGATTTCTCGTAGGTGGCGATCAGCCCCTTTTTCTCCGCTTCCGCATAGCGCAGCTGCGCCAGGTTGCTGCCGCCGGTGAACAGCGGCAGGCTGATGGAGGGGGCGAACGACCACACCTGCATCCCGTGGCTGAACAGCGACGACAGCGAGTCGCTGCCGACCCCGGCGCTGGCGGTCAGGGAAATCGACGGGAAGAAGTTCGCCCGCGCCGCGCCGATATCGGCATTGGCGCTCTTCAGATTGTGCTCCGCTTCCTGAATGTCCGGCCGGCGCAGCAGCACCGACGACGACACGCCCGCCGGCACCAGCGCGATGCTGTTATCCCCGAGGCTCTCGAGGGTGCCGGGCAACAGGCTCTCCGGCACGGTTTCCCCCGCCAGCAGGTTAATGGCGTTTTTATCCTGCGCCACCAGCGTGCGATAGCTGGCGACGCTGGCGCGGGCCTGCTGATAGACGCTTTCCGCCGAGCTTACATCGCCGGCGGAAGCGGTACCCACCGCCATCTGGCGGGCGACGATGTTGCGCGAGTTTGCTGCGCTGTCCATGGTCTGCTGCGCCAGCGCCAGATTGCTGTTATCCGTCGCCAGCGTCACCCAGGCGGTGGTCAAATCGGCAATCATCGTCAGCCGGGTATTCTGCGCGGTGAATTCGCTGGCAAGCCAGGTTTCGCGCGCCGCGCGCGACAGGCTCTGGTTCTTGCCGAACAAGTCCAGTTCGAAGCTGGAGACCGCGCCGTCGGCCTGCGAAGCGGAGCTCAGGCCGCTGGCTACCGTTTTGCTGCGGGTATGGCTCAGCTCGGCATCGACAGTGGGAAACAGCGACGCCCGCGTCTCGCCGTACTGGGCGCGCGCGGCCTCGATATCGGCCAGCGCTTTTTGCACATCGCGGTTGCTGTTTAGCGCGATGCTGACCACTTTTTTCAGCCGCGCGTCATTGACCACTTTCTGCCAGTCGCCGACCACCGCCGTCGATTCGCCGTGCGCCCCGGGCAGGGTGGCCGGCACCGGCGCGGCCGGGCGATCATAATGCGGGTCAAGCGAGACGCAGCCCGCGGTCAGGAGCGCGATAAACATAAAACTCAAACGAAACATACCTTACTCCTGAGAAGGACGTTGGCGGGTGAAGAGACGTTTCACCAGCACGAAGAACAGCGGTACGAAAAACACCGCCAGCAGGGTGGCCGTCAGGGTGCCGCCGATGATGCCGGTGCCGATCGCCACGCGGCTGTTGGCTCCGGCGCCGGTGGCGATGGCCAGCGGCAGTACCCCGGCGATAAACGCCAGCGAGGTCATGACAATCGGGCGCAGACGGGTCTGCGCGGCACGGATCGCCGCCCGGGAGAGCGAATACCCCTCATCCACGGCGGATTCAGCGAACTCCACGATCAGGATGGCGTTTTTCGACGACAGGCCGATGGTGGTCAGCAGCGCCACCTGGAAGTAGACGTCGTTGCTTAAACCGCGCAGCGTCGCCGCCAGCGCCGCGCCGAGCAGGCCGAGCGGGATAACCATGATCACCGAGAACGGCACCGACCAGCTCTCATACAGCGCCGCCAGGCACAGGAACACCACCAGAATCGAGATGGCGTAGAGGCTCATCGCCTGGCCGCTGGCGAGCTTTTCCTGCAGCGAAATGCCGCTCCACGCCCAGGTGGAGCCCGCCGGCAGGCTGTCGGCCAGCTTTTCCATCTTGTCCATCGCCGCGCCGGAGCTGAAGCCGGCGGCGTTTTCGCCCTGGATCTCAAAGGCGGCGGAGCCGTTGTAGCGCACCAGGCTTTCCGGGCCGTATTGCCAGTGGGTGGTGGCGAAGGCGGAGAACGGCGTCATGCTGTTATCGCTGCCGCGAACGAACCATTTGCCGAGGTCCGACGGCACCGCGCGCGCGTCGCTTTCGCCCTGGATATAGACCTTTTTCACCCGGCCGCGATCGATAAAGTCATTCACGTAGGTACCGCCCCAGGCGCTGGAGAGCGTATCGGTCACATCGCTCAGCGACAGCCCCAGCGAGACGGCTTTGTTATTATCGATATCCACCTGCAGTTGCGGCATCTGCGGCAGATCGTTAGCGCGCACCGACTGCAGCTCGCTGCTCTGGTTGGCCGCCGCCAGCAGCTGGCTGCGCAGCTTCATCAGACTGTCGCGGTCGGTACCGCCGCTGGCCATCAGTTCGAAGGTGAAGCCGTTGCTCTGCCCGAGACCGTCCACTGACGGCGGGGTCATGGCGAACAGGGTGGCGTCGCGGATCGTCCCCAGCTCTTTGGTGGCGCGCAGGGCAATGGCCTGGGCGGTATTGTCGTCCCCTTTGCGCTGCGACCAGTTTTTCAGCGACACGAAGGCCATCCCGGCGTTCTGGCCGCTGCCGCTAAAGCTGAAGCCGTCGACGGTGAAAATGACGTCGGTATTGGCTTTCTCTTTGGTGAGGAACCAGTCGGTCACCTGGCGGCGCACCTCAGCGGTACGCACCGCGGTGGCCCCGGCGGGCAGGGTGTACTGGACCATGATCTCCCCCTGGTCCTCCACCGGCAGGAAGCTGCCCGGCAGCTTCCACATCGCCAGCGCCATCGCCCCGCAAATCAACGCGTAAGCGCCCATCATCACTGCGCCCCGGCGCAGGCCGCCGAGTACGCGGCGCTGGTAGCCTGCTTCCGTGCGCCCCCACAGGCGGTTAAAGGCGCCAAAGAACCCTTTGGTGTGTGGTTTGGAGTGGCTGAGCAGCGCGCCGCACAGCGCCGGGGTGAGGGTTAGCGCCACCACCACCGACAGCATCATTGCCGAAATAATGGTTACCGAGAACTGGCGATAGATGACCCCGGTCGATCCGCCGAAGAAGGCCATCGGCAGGAACACCGCCGACAGCACCAGGGCGATCGCCACCAGCGCGCCGGAGATTTCGCCCATCGATTTTTCGGTGGCTTCGCGGGCGGGGAGCCCTTCGTCGCGCATAATGCGCTCGACGTTTTCCACCACCACGATGGCGTCATCCACCAGCAGGCCGATCGCCAGCACCATGGCGAACAGCGTCAGGGTGTTAATCGAGTAGCCGAACAGCGCCAGCACCCCAAAGGTGCCAAGCAGCACCACCGGCACCGCCACCGCCGGAATGAGCGTCGCGCGGAAGTTCTGCAGGAACAGATACATCACGCAGACCACGAGAATGATCGCTTCGAACAGGGTCTGAATCACATCCTCGACCGAGATTTTGATGAACTCGGTGCTGTCCTTCGGATAGGCGATATCGTAGCCCTGCGGCATCTGACGCTGGAATTCGGCGATTTTGCTTTTCACCAGGGTCGCGGTGTCCAGCGCGTTGGCGCCGGGGGCCATCATCACCGCGATCCCGGCGGCCGGATGGCCGTTCAGATTGGCGGTGGCGGTATAATCCTCGCTGCCCATCTCCACCCGCGCGACATCGCTCAGGCGCACTACCGAGCCGTCGGCCTGGCTTTTCACGATGATCGCTTTGAACTGGTCAGGGGTTTGCAGCCGGGATTGCGCGCGCACGGTGGCGGTCAATTGCTGGGCATTGGACGACGGTAGCGCGCCGATTTTACCGGCGGAAACCTGCACGTTCTGCGCCTCAATCGCCGACTGAACGTCGGAAGGCATCAGCGAGTAGGAGGCGAGTTTGGTCGGGTCCATCCAGACGCGCATCGCGTATTCGGCGCCGAATACCTGCAGGCTGCCGACACCCTCCACGCGCGCCAGCGGGTCCTGCATATTGCTGACCAGCCAGTCGGAGATATCGGAGCTGGTGGCGCGATTGGTTTTGTCATACACCGCGAGGATCAGCAGGAAGCTGCTCTGCGATTTTTCCACCGTTACGCCGGACTGCTGGACTTCGCTCGGCAGCCGCGATTCCGCCTGCTGGACTTTGTTTTGCACCTGCACCTGGGCGGTGTCCGGGTCGGTCCCTTGCTCAAAGGTGACGGTGATGCTGACCGAGCCATCGGAGCTGCTGGTGGAGCTGAAGTAGAGCAGATGGTCGAGGCCGGTAAGCTGCTGCTCGATCACCTGGGTGACGCTGTTCTCCAGGGTTTCGGCGGACGCCCCGGTATAGGTGGCGGAGATTTTCACCGCCGGCGGGGCGACGTCAGGATACTGGCCTACCGGCAGAGTGCGGATCGCCAGCACCCCGGCGAGCATAATCAGAATGGCGATCACCCAGGCAAAGACCGGGCGACGCACGAAGAAACGGGAGAACATCAGGCATTGCCTCCGTTATTGTTGACGGCAACGGCCTTCACTGTCTGTCCGGGGGCCACTTTACTGGTGCCTTCGACAATCAGCTTATCGCCTGCTTTCAGGCCGCTCAGCACCAGCCATTTATCGCCATAGGTGTCGCCGGTTTCCACGGTACGCTGCTCAACTTTGTTGGCGGCATCGACCACCAGCGCCGTGGCGTCGCCTTTGGCATCGCGGGTGATCCCCTGTTGTGGGGCGAGGATCGCGTCGTTCATGATGCCTTCATCGATGCGCGCGCGGACGAACATCCCCGGTAGCAGGACGTGCTGCGGGTTGGGGAAGATAGCGCGCAGGGTCACCGAGCCGGTGGATTCATCGACGGCGACTTCGGTGAGCGCCAGACGCCCTTTTTCCTGGTAGGTACTGCCATCTTCCAGGGTTAACGTCACGCTGAGGGTGTCGCTGTTGCTGGCCAGGCTTTGTTTGCGTAAACGCAGGAGATCGACGCTGGATCGCGTCAGATCGACATACATGGTGTCGAGCCCGCGGATCGTCGCCAGCGCGGTATCCTGATCGGCGGAGACCAGCGCCCCCGGCGTAACCGACGAGATGCCGATGCGCCCGGCTATCGGTGCGGTGACGGTGGTCCAGTTCAGGTTGATGCGCGCGCTCTCCAGCGCCGCTTTCTTCGATTCCACGCTGGCCTTGTCCTGGGCGCAGGTGGAGGCGGCGTCGTCGGCATCCTGGCGGGAAACGCCGTTATCCCTGACCAGCGACGCGTAGCGCTGGGCCTTCTGGCAATCGGAGACCACCAGCGCCTGGGCCTGTTTCAGCGCGGCCGCCGCTTCGTTCCAGGTCGCGCGATAGCTGGAGGGATCGATCTGGTAAAGGGCCTGCCCGGCCTTCACCATATCGCCTTCGGTAAACAGGCGCTTCTGGATGATGCCGCTCACCTGGGGGCGAACTTCGGCGCTGAGCGAGGCGGTGGTGCGGCCGGTGAGCTGGCTGACTACCGGCACCGGCTGGCTTTGCAGGGTGACCACGCCCACTTCCGGCGTGGGTTGCTGCGGGGCAGATGTCTGCGCATTATCGCATCCGCTAAGGAGAAATAATGCTGTCGCGATGGGAGCTATGATGTATTTCATTATATTTTCTCAAGATATAAGACGTCCGCCCCGTTTATTTAAAAACGAGGGAATAGGTTGGGCGCTGAGGCATTTTCGGGTGAGCGAAAATGACAAAAAAGGAACACAGATGTTCCTGAACGTGATTGTTATTGTGTCTCCGTTGAAGCCAACCTCTTCGGTCTTCAGGAGGTGAAAAGCGCATCTCCTCTGGTTTTGTGGTGAGAATGATCATTCTCATTTTCTCCATTATACGATCCGCCGCGATAATGGAAAGGTTTTTTTGCTTACTTTTAGAACGCAAAAAATTAAGGCAAATAATCATGGAGAAAATAAGAATATTTTGTGAAAGTGGAGTGGGAAAATAACCATTCGGCATCGCGATACTGGAGATAGTTAATGACACTAATCATTACAAAAAGCATTAATCCCGACGATCAACAAGAATTGTTTGCCGGTCTGCGGCAGTATAATCAGCAGTATCTCGATGCGGCGCAGTTTGGCGATCTGGGGGTTTACTCCCGCGATGCGCAAGGGGTGATGCAGGGCGGGCTGATTGCCAAACGCAAGGGCAACTGGCTGTGCATTGAGTATCTGTGGGTTAGCGAGGCGACGCGCGGGCGCGGGCTGGGGAGCGAGCTGATGCAGGAGGCGGAACAGCAGGCGCAGGCGCTAGGTTGCAGCCATCTGCTGGTGGATACCTTTAGCTTCCAGGCGCT
Source organism: Klebsiella sp. GL120222-02 (assembly GCF_003097195.1). Taxonomy (NCBI): domain Bacteria; kingdom Pseudomonadati; phylum Pseudomonadota; class Gammaproteobacteria; order Enterobacterales; family Enterobacteriaceae; genus Klebsiella; species Klebsiella sp. GL120222-02. The sequence continues at coordinate 229,939 of NZ_QEQO01000006.1, read as the reverse complement.
GCCGTTTTATCAGAAATTAGGCTATCAGCTGCAGATGTCGTTGCCCGACTTCCCCCACGCGGGCATGCAGCGCCACTATTTGTCGAAGGCGCTGTAACGATCCTGGTATCCCCGGGCGGTCAGGTACCCTACCTGTGGTTGTGCCGGATGGCGGCATAAATGCCTTATCCGGCCTACGCAGTCCTCCCGTCGTTTCGCCCCACCCAGGACCGGCAAGCGCAGCGCCGCCGGGCAGGATATCAGGCACGGCACCAGTATTCTTGCCGGGTGGCGCCTGTCGCCTTACCCGTCCTGGGGTTCGTGCGGCCTGTTATTGATATACCCACTTGCGCGACTGAAACTGCCGGTGCTGGCGGCCTCAAAATCGCTGAGACGTTCCCGGAAGGCCGGGGCAGCCCGCATGGATGCGGGCTGAGGGCCGTGTTTTGCACGGACGCTGCCTCGGCCCGACCCGAAGCCTGCAGGGATAAGTCGAAGGGACCGCGTAGCGGCGATTTTGCTGGCCGGAGCCCGGGGGTACAGGGGGCGGCGGCGACTGGCCGCCCCCTGTGCGCTCCCTGCGGCATAAGAGACATAACGCAGAAGATCAACCGGGAGCGCAATCTGCCGGGAATTAACATAGAAGTTGTAGCCCTGCTAAGCGTAGCGCGAGCAGGGAAACTCCCGGATGGCGGCGCGTGGCGCCTTATCCGGGCTACAAAAGCGTCAAAACCACGCCTTAACCTCCGACGCCGTGGCCCATTAACGCCAGCGCGTGGCTGATGATGGTCTGGCGGTTGACCGCCTGTAAACGCGGATCGCTGTGAATGCGTGAAAATGGCACCAGCACCAGGCTAATCACCGTGGTAAACAGCAGCTCCGGCGACAGCGCCGGATTGATCTTGCCCTCCAGCTGCCAGCGACGCACCGTCTCCAGCATCACCTGAAAACGCTCCTCGCCGAAGCGGGCATCCATATGCTGACGCAGGATCGGCATCTCGCCGATGATCTCCTGCATCCACAGCGGCGCAAACCAGGCGTTTTTCTCCGCCATATGCGCCAGCGTCTCGACCATCATCGTCAGCGCCAGCACCGGATCCTGCGGATGATCGACAAAAATGCGGCTGATGTGATTGCGCAGCGGCATAAAGCGCTCCTCAATCAGCTGGGTCACCAGCGCATCCCGGGAACTGAAGTAGTAATGCAGCATCGCCGGCGTCACCCCGGCCTCTTTGGCGATGGCGTTCAACGATACGCGGCCCGCCCCGTCGCGGGCAAACAGCATCAGGGCAATGTCCATCAGCTGTTCGCGATTGGCAGTATCCGGTTTTTTACCGCGCGGCCGACCCGGGCGGCGGGGGGCATCCTGATCCTTTTGTGCTGTCATGGTATGGCGATCTCTTGACCCAACTCATTCTTTCACTAAATATTAATTATGCATTTAATTAATTTCAAGCGAGCGTTGTAATGACTTCTGAAGTCGCTAACCCACCGGTGCAGTCGATACGCCTGCTGTTCAGCGCATTGCTGTTGGTGATGTTGCTCTCGGCGTTGGATCAGACCATTGTCTCCACCGCGCTGCCGACGATTGTCGGCGAACTGGGCGGGCTGGACAAGCTTTCCTGGGTGGTCACGGCCTATATTCTCAGCTCCACCATCGCGGTGCCGCTGTACGGGAAATTCGGCGATCTGTTCGGTCGCAAAATCGTGCTGCAGGTGGCGATTGGGCTGTTTCTCGTCGGCTCCGTGCTCTGCGGGTTGGCGCAGAACATGACCCAGCTGGTGCTGATGCGCGGCCTGCAGGGGCTCGGCGGCGGCGGCCTGATGGTGATCAGCATGGCGGCGGTCGCCGACGTCATCCCACCCGCCAACCGCGGCCGCTATCAGGGGCTGTTCGGCGGTGTTTTTGGCCTGGCGACGGTGATCGGCCCGCTGATCGGCGGTTTTCTGGTGCAGCACGCCTCCTGGCGCTGGATCTTCTATATCAACCTGCCGCTCGGCCTGTTCGCGCTGCTGGTGATCGGCGCGGTATTCCACAGCAGCAATAAACGCAGCCAGCATCAGATTGACTGGCTGGGGGCGATTTACCTCAGCATGGCGCTGTTGTGCATCATTCTGTTTACCTCGGAAGGGGGCAGCGTCCACGCGTGGAATGACCCGCAGCTGTGGTGCATTCTGGCCTTCGGCATCGTGGGGATCATCGGCTTTATTTACGAAGAACGGATGGCCGCCGAGCCGATTATTCCGCTGGCGCTGTTCCGCAACCGCAGCTTCCTGCTGTGCAGCCTGATCGGCTTCGTCATCGGCATGTCGCTGTTCGGGTCAGTCACCTTCCTGCCGCTCTATCTGCAGGTGGTGAAGGAGGCGACGCCCACCGAGGCCGGGCTGCAGCTGATCCCTCTGATGGGCGGCCTGCTGCTGACCTCGATTATCAGCGGGCGGATTATCAGCCGTACCGGTAAATATCGCCTGTTTCCGATCCTCGGCACCCTGCTCGGCGTGACCGGCATGGTACTGCTGACCCGCATCACCATTCACTCGCCGCTATGGCAGCTGTACCTGTTTACCGGTGTGCTGGGAGCGGGTCTGGGGCTGGTGATGCAGGTGCTGGTGCTGGCGGTGCAGAACGCGATGCCAGCGCAGATGTACGGCGTCGCCACCTCCGGCGTGACCCTGTTCCGCTCGATTGGTGGCTCGATCGGCGTGGCGCTGTTTGGCGCGGTGTTCACGCACGTGCTGCAGAGCAACCTGCAAAAGCTGTTGCCGGAAGGCGCGGTGCTGCCGCCGGGAATGAATCCAGTGGCGGTTCAGCACCTGCCCGCGGATATCCGCCTCGACTACCTCGACGCCTTCGGCGCGGCGATCCACGCGGCGTTCCTGATGGCGGCCTGCATTATGGCGGTGGCGTTTGTCCTCTCCTGGCTGTTAAAGGAGGCACCGCTGAAGACCGCGACGCATTAAGCGGCCCCGGCGATGCGCAGCAGTGCCTGACGCAGCGCCGGCGCGGCAAAATCGATAAATTTCCGCAGCTTAAGCGGCGCCAGATCCCGCGCGGTATACAGCAAATGGACCGGCGCCGGATCCGGCTCGACGTTTTCCAGCAGCAGACGGAGCTCCCCGTGGCGCAGGCCATCCAGCGCCTGATAATGCAGTAAGCGGGCCACCCCCACCCCCAGCCGCGCGGCATCGGCGGCGCTCTCTGGCGTGGTGACGGATAGCACCGGCGGCAGGTTAATCAGCTGGTCCTCGCGCTCAGCGGCGCGAAAGCGCCAGCCGCGATAGGGCATCGGCGATTCAATGCGGATGATCGGCAACGCCGCCAGATCGCGCGGCCGCTGCGGCTCGCCGTATTTCGCCAGCAGCGCCGGATGGGCGCAGGCCACAATCCGCATGGTGCCGAGGCGGGTGGCCACCATGCTGCTGTCCGCCAGGTCGCCAATCCGCACCGCCAGATCGACATGGTCGCTCACCAGGTCGGCATTGCGATCGCTGAGCAGCAAACGGACGCGAATTTGCGGGTAGCGGGCGATAAATTCACTGATTACCGGAAGAACGTGCTGGCGTCCAAACATCGTTGGCGCGGAGATCACCAGCTCGCCCTTCGGTTCCTGATATTCGCCCGTCGCCTGGCGTTCGGCGTTTTCCACCTCCTCAAGGATCCGCCGGGCGGCAGCGACATAATCGACCCCGGCGTCGGTGAGCGTCAGTTTGCGGGTGGTTCGCGCCAGCAGGCGCACGCCCAGCGCGCTCTCCAGTTCACCAATATGGCGGCTGACGGTGGTCAACGGCATATTCAGCGCCCGCGCCGCCGCCGACATGCTCCCCAGCTCGGTCACTTTCACCAGTAGCGCCATCGCGCTTAATCGATCCATTATTCTCCCGTTTTTCGGAAAGATGATTGCCACTTTACCCGTATTATCATTCTTCACAGTACAGTCCATGATGGCGCCAGACAACAGGAGGCGCTATGGCAGCAACCTTTCTCGATATCGCCATCACCCCGGACGTGATGGATGTGCAGCATGAAATGGGCAGCGACTCGCTGTGGCAAACGCCGCACAGTCGCCGCCAGGCCGACCGCTTCGGCGACAGCGAAGCGGGGATGATCGCCACCCGCGACAGCTTTTATCTGGCGACGGTGTCGCAGAGCGGCTGGCCCTACATTCAGCATCGCGGCGGCCCGCCGGGGTTTCTGCATCTGCTGGATGACACCACCCTGGCGATGGCCGATTTCGGCGGCAACCGCCAGTACATCACCACCGGCAATCTGCGTGGCAGCGACCGGGCCTGCCTGTTTTTGATGGATTATCCGCGCCGTGCCAGGCTGAAAATCTACGCCACCGTCGAAGTCGTGGCGGCAGAGGACCATCCGCAGCTGCTGGCGCAGGTGGCGCCGGTAAACTATCGCGCCCGCATCGAACGTCTGTTTCTTTTTCATTTGCAGGCGTTTGACTGGAACTGCCCGCAGCACATTACGCCGCGCTACAGCGCGCAGCAGGTGGCGGAGTACAGCCAGAACCTGCAGCAACGTATTCATGACCTGGAGCAGGAGAATCAGCGCCTGCAGCAGCAATTAGCCTCAAAAGGAGACTCCTGATGAATGAGCAACGTCCCCCGTTACCGCCGTTTACCCGCGACAGCGCTATCCAGAAGGTCCGCGCCGCGGAAGATGGCTGGAACAGTCGCGATGCCGAAAAAGTCGCTCTGGCCTACACCGTCGATAGCGAATGGCGCAACCGCAGCGAATTTGTCCACGGCAGGGGGCAAATTGTTGAGTTCCTGCAGCGAAAATGGCGCAAGGAGCAGCAATACCGGCTGATTAAGGAGCTGTGGGCATGGCAGGAGAATCGCATTGCCGTGCGCTTCGCCTATGAGTGGTGCGACGACAGCGGCAACTGGTTTCGCTCGTATGGCAATGAGAACTGGGAGTTTGATAAGCACGGGCTGATGCAGACGCGCTACGCCTGCATCAACGACCTGCCGATCGCCGAAAGCGAGCGCCTGTTCCACTGGCCCCAGGGGCGCCGCCCGGACGATCATCCGGGGCTAAGCGAATTGGGACTGTAAACAGGCGCGCGACGACGGGTTAATCGGCTTTCGGGAAGTCGACCACTGTGTCGTTAACCCGGTTCACCATGTTGGTGAACAGGATGGCGCTGACGGCGCTGATGATCTCAATCACCTGCTGGTCGCTAAAACCGGCGTTGCGCAGCGCGGCGACGTCGGCTTCCGGCAGCGTACCGGTGGTGGTCACCAGGGTCTGCGCGAATTTCACCAGCGCATCAAGCTGCGCCTCTTCCGCATACTCCCCGCGGCGCAGGGCGTGGATTTGTTCGCTGCTGAAGCCGGCTTTTTTCGCCATCAGGGTATGCGCGGCCAGACAGTAGTCACAGCCGGTGGCTTCGCTGACCGACAGGTTAATCGCTTCCAGCTGTTGGGCGCTGAGGCTGCCTTTATGGAGCATCGCATTGTGCGCCAGCGCCTGCTGCAGTGCTGCCGGCGAGTGGCCGCCGATGGTGAGATAGGCGTTCGGCACTTTGCCCATCGCTTTTTTGATCCCGGCGAAAATATCGGCGGCTTTGCCGGTGGCGTCTTGTTCACGGATATCTGCTAAACGGCTCATGGTTAACTCCTGTTGTTATCGAGGGGGTGTTGGCAATGGGGTCATCTTAGGCGCTTGCCGCATGCTAGACTGGCGGTCTTCGTCTCACCTTTTTGTCTTATCGTCTCAGGAGAAGCATGGACAGTCTCAGTCATCTGCTGGCGCTGCTGGCGCCGCGCTGCGAAGTGAACCTGCACTGTCGCTTCGGCGGCCGCTGGCAGGCCGGGCACCAGCAAATGCGCAGCGGCGTGGTGCCCTGGCACGTGGTGCTGCGCGGCGAGGGGCGGCTCAACGTCGGCGGCCAGACTCATCACCTGCGCGCGGGAGATGTGGTCCTCCTGCCGTACGGTTCGCCGCATCTGATGGAGAGCCTGGTGGAGTGGGGCCAGGTGCTGCCGGTAGCGCACCGGTTTAACGGCACGGTGACGGAAATGCGCGTCGGCCCGGCGGAGGGGGCGCTGGAGATGCTGTGCGGCGAATTCTATTTTGGTCCGCACGTCAGCTGGCTGTTCAGTGAAGCATCGACGCTGATCCATCTCCATACCGATGCGCGTGAAGACTGCCCGGAGCTGGACGCGCTGCTTAATATACTGGTGCGCGAGAGCCTGGCGCAGCGTCCCGGCGGCAGCGCTATCGTGCGCAGCCTCGGCGATACGCTGCTGGTGCTCCTGCTGCGCATGCTGCTTGGTGAGCAACAGCCGCCCGGTGGACTGCTGCGTCTGATGAGCGATGAACGCCTGATGCCGGCGGTGCTGGCGGTGATGGCGACCCCGGAGCAGCCGTGGACGCTGGAAACCATGGCCGCCCGTGCCTTTCTTTCGCGGGCCACCTTTGCCCGTCATTTTGCCCGCGTTTATCACCTGACGCCGCAGGCGTGGCTGTCGCAGCTGCGAATGGCGCTGGCCGCCCGGCTGCTGCGCCTGGAGCGTCAGACCAACCTCGAGGTCATTGCCGAACGCTGCGGCTTTCAGTCGCTGGCGTCCTTCTCGAAGCGCTTCAAAATGCGCTATGGCGTGACGCCGGGTGAGTGGCGACGGGGCTAGCGCCTCGCGTTTCGCGAAGATGATTTTATTTCCAGTTGCGTGGTTTGCTGTTTATTACCCGACCCGAAAGTCGCTATAGTTTTGCACGAAAAAAACAATGACAGTCAGGACAGACAGGGTGAAGAGGATGAGATTACGTTTACGGGCCGCCGCCGCAGTGATGCTGGCGGGTCTGGCGCTGGTCGGCTGCGACCAAAAGGGTAATGAAGCGAAGCACATTAAGGTCGGCGTGATTAACGGCGCCGAGCAGGATGTGGCGGAAGTGGCGAAGAAGGTGGCCAAAGAGAAGTACGGTCTGGACGTCGAACTGGTGGGATTCAGCGGCTCGCTGCTGCCTAACGAATCGACCAACGCCGGCGATCTGGACGCCAACGTCTTCCAGCATCGGCCTTTCCTTGAGCAGGACAACAAAGCGCATAACTATCATCTGGTGGCGGTCGGCAATACCTTCGTCTTCCCGATGGCCGGCTATTCGCGCAAGATCAAGTCAGTCGCCGAACTGCAAGACGGCGCGACGATCGCCATCCCCAACGACCCGACCAATCTCGGGCGGGCGCTGCTGCTGCTGCAAAAAGAGAAGCTGATTACCCTCAAAGCCGGGACCGGCCTGCTGCCGACGGCGGTGGATATCACCGATAACCCGCGTAACCTGAAAATTATGGAGCTGGAAGGGGCGCAACTGCCGCGCGTGCTCGACGATCCCAAAGTCGACGTGGCTATCATCAGCACCACCTACCTGCAGCAAACCGGGCTGTCGCCGGTTCGTGACGGCATCTTTATCGAAGATAAAAACTCGCCCTACGTGAACATCATCGTGACCCGGGAAGACAATAAAGACGCGGAAAACGTGAAGGAGTTTATGCAGTCGTACCAGTCGCCGGAGGTGGCGAAGGCGGCAGAGACTATCTTCAACGGCGGCGCGGTGCCGGGCTGGTAAGCCTACACACAGGGAGAGGCGCGTATGGTACGCCAACGGCAGGCTGACCTGCTGCTGATTGCCGCGACGGTGATTGCCGCCTGCGGCTGGATTTTTTCCCGCGAGGCGATCGCCGGCATGCCGGTATTCGCGTTCCTTGGGCTGCGCTTTTTCTTCGCCGCGCTGCTTCTGCTGCCGTTCTGCCGCGGTTTTCGCCCGCAAAAGCAGCACTGGCCAAAACTCATCATCAGCGGACTCTGGTTTGCGCTCAACCTCTGCCTGTGGATCTATTCGGTCTCCACGACGGCGTCGCTCGGCGAAGGGGCGTTTATCATGAGCCTGTCGATGATGTTCGTCCCGCTAACCGCGTGGGTGATGATAAAGGTGCGCCCGCCTCGCGCCTGGTGGGAGTGCCTGCCGATCGCGGTGGTAGGCCTGGGGCTGCTCAGTCTGCATATGCCGATAGCCTTCCACCCCAGCCAGGGCTGGTTTTTGCTGACGGCGCTGGTGCAGTCGATCTGGTTCTGTTACACCAGCCGCTGCGCGCGTGAAGTACCGCTGATCCCCCTGACCACCGTGCAGCTGGCGATCACCGGTATCGTCGGGTTGACCATCTCCGCTGCCGTTGAACGCTGGGACCAGCCGATGACCCTGCCGACTCTCGGCTGGCTGGTGGCCAGCATTGTCATCGCCACCAGCCTGCGCTTCGGTCTGCAGATGAAGGGGCAGAAGTACGCGGCGGTGGCCAGCGCCGCGATCATCATGGTGCTCGAACCGCTGCTGACGGTCATTGCCGCCGCGCTGTGGTACGGCGAACAGCTGCCGCTACAGAAGATTATCGGCGGCGTGCAGCTGTGGTTCCGCTGGCGGATGCTTAAGCCGTAAGCGGGCCGCTTCGCCGCTGCGCCATCAGCTGCAGCAGCGGCACCAGCGACAGCCCGTCCGGCATCTCGCCGCGGGCGATCAGCTGGTTTATCTCGTCGAAGGTAAACCAGCCGGTCTCCATCACCTCATCCTGATCTGCATCCATCCCCACCCAGCGTAAACCGGTGGCCAGCCAGGTGATAAACAGCTGATCGCTGCTGCCGTAGGAGGGGTTGAAGCGAATGATCTCCTCGACGCGTTGCGCCTGCCAGCCGGTCTCTTCCCGCAGCTCGCGCAGCGCGGCGACCGCCGGATCTTCCCCTTCATCGACGCCGCCAGAGGGAATGGCCCACACCACCTGATCGATCAGATAGCGGTAGTGGCGAATCAGCAGTACTTTCTCATCCTGGATAGCCACAATCCCCACCGCCGGGCGCGGGTAATGAATGGAATAAAAGTCGCGGCGCTCGCCGGAGGCGACATCAATCCCCACCTTACGCATGCTGAACCACGGCGTCTCGGCGATGACCTGCGGGTCGTGCATATCGGCGGCGGTCAGTTTCTTTTTCATCGTGCCACTCCTGTCAAAAATTGAGCCTTAAGAACAACATAGCCGGAGGCGGATGGCAACTGCCGCAGGTTGGCCCGATTTCATCGATCATTGTCCAAATGCCCCTGTTGAGCCAGGCTAGTACTCAGTACGATGTTCGTCAGATGACCCCACTGAGGAACACCAACATGAACATCACCCACATCCGTAATGCGACCCAGAGGATTGACTACGCCGGGAAAAGATTTCTCATCGACCCGATGCTGGCTGACAAGGGCGCCTGGCCAGGTTTTCCTGGCACTGCGCGCAGCGAGCTGCGCAATCCGCTGGTTGAGCTGCCGTTTTCCCGCGATAAAATTATCGACGTTGATGCGGTGATCGTCACCCATACCCATGACGATCACTGGGACGCGGCGGCGATCGCCGCGATCCCGAAAACCCTGCCGGTGTTCGTCCAGCATGAGGCCGACGCCGCGCTGCTGCGCAGCCAGGGATTTCAGGATCTGCGCCTGCTGTCGGCAGACAGCGAATTTGCCGGCGTGCGCCTGCAGAAAACCACCTCCGGCCAACACGGCAGCGACCGGACCTACGCGGTGCCGGCGATGGCTGATCGCCTGGGAGAAGCCTGCGGCGTGGTGTTTCGCCATCCGCAGGAGAAGACGCTGTGGCTGATGGGGGATACCATCTGGCGTGATGAAATTGAAGCTGATCTGCTGAAGCTGCGCCCGGACGTGGTGGTGTTGAACGCCGGCTACGCCCACGTCATCGGCTTTGGCCCGATTATCATGGGCAAGGAAGATCTCCTGAATGTGCACTTCACCCTGCCGGAAGCGAAAATCATGGCTATCCACCTCGAGGCGGTCAACCACTGTCTGGTGAGCCGGGAAGAGATGCGCCAGTATGCGCTGGATAATCAGATTGCCGATGTGGTGAGTATCCCGCAGGATGGGGAAACCGTGGTTTATTAACATGCGCAAGGGGAAAGGACGATGAAACTCACCGACGTGGCGATTGTCGCTGTAGAGGGCTTTAGCCCGTTTCACTACGCCGTCCCCTGCATGCTGTTTGGCGATTCGGTTTCGGAAATCAAACGCTTTCATCTGCACATTTGCGCCGAGCGGCCGGGGCTGCTGCGCGCCCGCGATGGTTTTGCGCTGTACGCCACCGGCGATTTCGCCGCGCTGGAACAGGCGGATATCGTGGTGGTGCCTTACTGGGGCGAGGTCGATCGGCGTCCGCCGCAGGCACTGCTTGATAGCCTGGTGCGGGCGCGGGATAACGGCGCGGAGATTGTCGGCCTGTGTCTCGGCGCGTTTGTCCTCGGCTACGCCGGGCTGCTGGACGGCAGGCGAGCGGCGACCCACTGGGAGTTCGAGCAGGATTTCCAGCGCCTGTTTCCGCAGGTGCAACTGGATATCAATGCCCTGTATGTCGATGACCAGCGGGTGATCACCTCGGCGGGCACCGCGGCGGCGCTGGACTGTTGCCTGTACCTCATCCGCCAGCGTTTCGGCAGCCTCGCGGCCAACCAGATCGCCCGGCGGATGATTGTTTCGCCGCACCGCGAAGGCGGCCAGGCGCAGTTTATCGCCCAGCCGGTGCCGAAAAACACCCGCGATGCGCGAATCAACTGCCTGCTGGATTATCTGCAGCAGCATATTGCCGAGCCGCACAGTCTCGATTCGCTGGCCCGGGTGGTGGCGATGAGCCGCCGTACCCTGACCCGCCACTTCGCCAGGGCGACCGGGATGAGCATTACCGACTGGCTGATCGCCGAACGTCTGCGCCGCAGCCAGACTCTGCTTGAGGCGGGCGATCTGCCGGTCGAGCAGGTGGCGGAGGCGGTGGGCTATCTTTCAGCGGTCACCTGGCGCCAGCAGTTTAAAGCGCGCTTTGGCGTCAGCCCGACGGAATGGCGGCGCACCTTTCGTCGCGGCGCTTAGCCGGCGAGGGTCGCACTGTCGATCACGAAGCGGTATTTCACGTCACCCTTGACCATTCTTTCCCAGGCTTCGTTGATCTCATCGCCGCGGATCAGCTCGATATCGGCGACGATGCCGTGTTCGGCGCAGAAGTCGAGCATCTCCTGAGTTTCCGGTATACCGCCGATCATCGAGCCGGCAATCGACCGGCGGCGGAAGATCAGATTGAACACTTCCGGCGACGGATGCGGCGTGGCCGGAGCACCCACGAGGGTCATGGTGCCATCGCGTTTCAGCAGCGTGGTGAAGGCATCGAGATTGTGCGGCGCCGCCACGGTGTTGAGGATAAAATCGAAGCTTTTGACGTGGGCCGCCATTTCGTCTTCATTGCGCGACACCACTACGTCATCGGCGCCCAGCGCTCTGGCCGCATTACGCTTGGATTCCGAGGTGGTAAAGGCCACCACGTGGGCCCCCATGGCGTGGGCCAACTTGATCCCCATATGCCCGAGGCCGCCGATGCCGACGACGCCGACTTTTTTACCCGGCCCGACGTGCCAGTGGCGCAGCGGCGAGTATGTCGTGATCCCGGCGCACAGCAGCGGCGCGACGGCGGCCAGCTGCGCTTCGGGATGGGTTATCCGCAGCACGTAGCGTTCATTGACCACGATCTGCTGTGAATAACCGCCAAGCGTGTGTCCCGGCGCGTCCTGGGTCGGCCCGTTATAGGTCAGCACCATATGGTCGCAGTAGTTTTCCAGCCCCTCAGCGCACTCTTCGCACTGTTGACAGCTATCGACCATACAGCCGACGCCCACCAGATCGCCGACGGCGTAGCGCGAGACGGCGTTGCCGACCGCGGTCACCCGACCCACAATTTCATGCCCCGGCACGCAGGGATAGTGCGTTCCCGCCCATTCCGATCGCGCCTGGTGGAGATCGGAGTGGCAGACGCCGCAGTAAGCGATGGCGATCTGTACATCCTGTGGCCCCGGCTCGCGGCGGGTGATGGCCATTGATTCCAGCGGCTGGCTGGCGGAGTAGGTACCAATAGCATTGATCAGCATAGCGAAACCTCTTCTTGATGAATGGACTCAATAGAACGGGAGGGGAATGCGGGTGGTCAGTGGCATCGATAAGCGTAGCCTGGACTGGCCGAGATGCGAGGGGGAAAGCGGTTGAGAAACCCTCAGGCGCGGCGTTAGCCAGCGCAGTAAATAATAAGGTGGCCTTATCTTTATAGCCGCTAAGCCTTATAGGTATTTACGGCAAATAGTATTATTTATTCCTGTAGAATAGAGATAAATAGTTATTGCAGATAATGATGCTTACACTCTTTTTATCTCCGTAACGTCTTGTCTTTTATTCGTTATTTCACCTGTTGATACTATGATTCTCAACGAATCACTTTTTCAACCTGACCGATGGCATAAAAACCATGTCGATACCTGCAGCCAGCCTCTCTACTGACCAGGCGTTACCGTCTTTTTATTACGGAAGCCGGACAAAACCATTATTGGCGTTGGAGTCCTTATTCACGGCATTTCGTCCCGCCAGTGCGCCCTTTGAACTGGCGCGAGAGAGCAATTATGATTTTCGTCCAGATCAGGCCGAGCCTGGGGTCATTATGCTTGAAGAGGGGATTGCTTCAATTTGTCATGGGGAAAAACAGATGGTGGTAACCCCGCTTTTTTCTCCGTCGATATTAGGATTTATGGATGGTTATGGGCTATTTGATGATATCCCACAAAAACGGCACTACGTGCTGTTTGCCGAGACGGATTTGCGTGGGCGCTGGATATCACACCAGGCTGCTGTTGATATCCTGAATGAGCAAAACCTGTGGCGCCATGTCACGCATATCCTGGCGCAGCGGTTGATGGTGTTGAGCATACGTGAGCAAGAGCTGATGGGGGTGGATTCTTATCTGATGGTGCGAACCCTGCTAACAGAGCTGGCGGACTATCCGGAGGCATATCGTCGCCAAATCAACGTCCTGAGTTTTATTCAGCGCCGTACCAACTTGTCGCGTAGCCGCATTATGTCGATTCTGTCGGAGCTGCGTAAAGGTGACTATATTACGATCCATCGCGGTGTGCTGAGGACCATCGCTCACCCGCTTCCCGCCCACTTTTAAGCCCGTGCGGCGGAGGGGCGTGATTTTCCCACCCCTCGTGAATCGAACCTGCTAAGGCTCAATCGCCGTCAGGTAGTCCAGCCGCAGCGGCTCAGCCAGCAGGGACTCCATCTGCGTCATAAACGCCTGAAAATAGGGCATCGCGACATGCGCATCGAGGGCGTCCTGTCCCTGCCACGCCTCGCGCATGTAGAAGGTGTCCGGCGCGTCGCGCAGCTGAAACAGGGCGTAGTCGAGATTGCCCGGCTCCTGTCTCGTCGGCAGGAGCAGCGCCTGCAGGGCCTGGCGCAGGGCGTCCGTCTGGCCCGGTTTCGCCTTGAGCACGGCGATAAGCGATATCATCTTAAAACCCCTCGAGCACAATCTTGCCGACGGCGCGTCCGGTTTCCAGCTGGCGATGCGCTTTCTGCAGATTGGCGGCGGTGATGGCGCCGTAGTGTTCGCCGAGGGTGGTTTTGATGGTGTGGCTGTCGATCAGCGCCGCCACGCGGGTGAGCAACTGATGCTGGGCGATCATATCATCCGTCTCAAACATTGAACGGGTGAACATAAATTCCCAGTACAGGGACAGGCTTTTCGCTTTCAGCGGCACCACGTCCAGGGTCTCCGGGTCATCAATCAGCGCCAGCTTGCCCTGCGGGGCGAGGGCGTCGATCAGCGCGTTGAAGTGCTGCTCGGTGTTGGTCAGGCTGGCGACATGAGTCACCGAGGTGATGCCAATGCGCGCCAGCTCGTCGGCGAGCGGCTTGCTGTGATCGATTACATGGTGCGCGCCCGCCTCGCGGACCCACTGCTGGCTCTCCGGACGCGAGGCGGTGCCGATCACCGTCATGGCGGTCAGTTTGCTGGCCAGCTGGGTCAGGATTGACCCCACGCCGCCCGCCGCGCCGACGATCAGCAGCGTGTCGCCCGCATTGCCGCCTTCCTTAACGCCGAGACGGTGAAACAGCAGCTCCCAGGCGGTGATCGCCGTCAGCGGCAGCGCGGCGGCAGCGGCGTTATCGAGGGTGCGTGGTTTGTGCGCCACCAGGCGCTCGTCCACCAGCTGATATTCACTGTTGCTGCCGGCCCGGCCCAGCGCGCCGGCGTACCAGACCTCATCACCCGGGGCGAACAACGTCACCTCCGCACCGACGGACTGCACCACGCCAACGGCGTCCCAGCCCAGCACCCGCGGTGTGTCGCCCTGGAAGCCGGCGCGCACTTTGGTGTCCACCGGGTTGACCGAGATGGCTTTCACGGCGACCAGCAGGTCACGCCCGTGGGCGGTGGGGACCGGCAGGTCGATCTCAGTTAAAGAAGGGATGTTGTTGCCGTCAGCGGCGGCTTGAGTAATGGCGATAGCTTTCATAACTGCTCCGGTCTGTGATTCGGGTGAATGAAAAGATGACGCGATAGTAGACCGCTGCCGGGAGGGGAAAAATGGGCTAACGGCAATAACAGTTATATGCAGAAAGTGAAAATCAGCCCACCTGATAGAAATCGAGCATTACTCCATCCTGGGTCCGGCCACCGGCGCAGATAAACAGCGAGGTGGTTAGCCAGCTGAGCGCGGGGGTATCCACCTCGAAGGAGGGAACTGTGCGAAAATAGATGGCTTCTGGCGGAATATCGCTAAAAAAGCGCATATCATCGGCGAACAGCTGGTCATGATACTGGGCCGGCACCCGGCGGATGCCGTTGTTTTCCACATAGACTGTCCCTTCCGCCACCTGCAGGGCATAGCGGGCGGACAGCCTGCAGGTGCCGTCGGGGTCGATTATCTGGCTGTCGACGCCGCCGGGCAGCACGTGGCCGCGAAGTTGACCCGAGACGCTGCCGCCGATAATCGGGATCAGCTGGCGCTTACCGGTCTGCGGGCTGCGGGAGACAATTATCGGTTTATCAACCTGGATGGTAATGGAAAAACAGTGTCTGAGTTCGGGGGTCATTATGGCTCTCCTGTTTCGGTTGGTAACGGCACGCGGCCACCGCGCCAGTGTAACGGGTTTGCGAGAGACAAAATAACGCAGGGTTTGGATGAAAATGATTGGCTGGGATGATGGGTTTGGGGGGGGAGCTCAGGTTGGTATGGCGTGGCTTTGGGGGAGCAGAGGCAAACTGGCGGAAGATCACAGGAGTTGAACCTGCCCGGGACCGCTGGCGGCCCCAACTGGATTTGAAGTCCAGCCACCTCACCGGAGATGACGATCTTCCGCGCCTCGATTGCTACATGGAGGCGGGGCGCATTATAGCTACTTTCAGCCGTTTACCACATACCTAAACGCACTTTTTTACTGTTAAAACTGGACTTTACAGAACAGTCCTGGACAAATCCTCACAAAATCCGTGAGTTACACTTTTTCACTCCCTGATTCCCTACCACGATCACAGAAAACAAGAAACGTAATCTGATAACGAGATATCGCAATTCATCTTACTGCGGCAAAGGTTTACAAAAATCGTAACCGGTACCAATCCGCGGTGCCGCTAAGGGAATAGTGCGCATATGAAAGATCACATTTTGTCCGTCAAAGAGAAAATTGGTTACGGCATGGGTGATGCCGCCAGCCACATTATTTTTGATAACGTCATGTTGTACATGATGTTTTTCTACACCGATATTTTCGGTATCCCCGCCGGCTTTGTCGGCACCATGTTCCTGCTGGCGCGCGCGCTGGACGCGATTTCCGACCCGTGCATGGGCCTGCTTGCCGACCGCACCCGTAGCCGCTGGGGTAAGTTCCGCCCGTGGATCCTCTTCGGCGCTATCCCGTTCGGCCTCGTCTGCGTGCTGGCCTACAGCTCGCCGGATTTAAGCCACAACGGCAAGCTGATCTACGCCGCCGTGACCTACACGCTGCTGACCCTGCTCTACACCGTGGTGAATATCCCCTACTGCGCGCTGGGCGGCGTGATCACCGACAACCCCACACAGCGCATCTCGCTGCAGTCCTGGCGCTTCGTGCTGGCGACGGCGGGGGGCATGCTCTCCACCGTGCTGATGATGCCGCTGGTCAACTTTATCGGCGGCGAAGATAAAGCGCTGGGCTTCCAGGGCGGCATTGCGGTGCTGTCGGTGGTCGCCTTCCTGATGCTGGCCTTCTGTTTTTTCACCACCAAAGAGCGTGTCGAAGCGCCGCCGAGCAGCACTTCGATGCGTGAAGACTTGCGCGATATCTGGCGCAATGACCAGTGGCGGGTGGTTGGCGTGCTCACCATCCTCAATATCCTCGCGGTCTGCGTTCGCGGCGGCGCGATGATGTACTACACCACCTGGATCATGGGCTCGGCGGCGCTGTTCACCGTCTTCCTCACCACCTACTGCGTCGGCAACCTGATTGGCTCGGCGCTGGCGAAACCGCTGACCGACTGGAAATGCAAAGTCAGCGTCTTCTGGTGGACCAACGCCCTCCTGGCGGTGCTCAGCGTGGCGATGTTCTTCGTACCGATGGACGCCGAAATCACTATGTTCACCTTTATCTTCATCATTGGCGTACTGCACCAGCTGGTGACGCCAATCCAGTGGGTGATGATGTCCGATACCGTCGACTACGGCGAATGGTGCAACGGCAAACGTCTGACCGGCATCAGCTTCGCCGGCACCCTGTTTGTGCTCAAGCTGGGGCTGGCGCTGGGCGGCGCGCTGATCGGCTGGATGCTGGCCGGCGGCGGCTATGACGCCGCCGCTAAAACCCAGAACAGCGCCACCCTCACCATCATTATCGCCTTGTTCACCCTCGTTCCGGCGGTGTGCTACCTGCTGAGCGCGGTGATCGCCAAACGCTACTACACGCTGAAAACGCCGTTCCTGAAAAAAATGATGGCCGAGCTGGCCGAGGGCGCGCGTCGAAACGAACAAGATTTCACCGCAGCCCCGATCGATAAAGAATGGCAAAACTAAGAGGACGTTTTAATGAAAATCAGTGATGGAAACTGGCTCATTCAACCAGGGCTCAACCTGATCCAACCCGTACAGGTTTACGAGGTGGAACAGCAGGGGAATGAAATGGTGGTCTATGCCGCGCCGCGCGATGTTCGCGAACGTGCCTGGCAGCTGGATACGCCATTGTTCACCCTGCGCTTTTTCTCGCCTCAGGAAGGGATAATCGGCGTGCGCATGGCGCACTTCCAGGGCGCGCTGGATAACGGCCCGCACTATCCGCTGAACGTGCAGAAAGACATCCATGTCGAAATAGAAAATACGGCCGGGTTCGCCGAGCTGAAAAGCGGCAACCTCAGCGTGCGCGTCACTAAAGGTGAATTCTGGGCGCTGGATTTTCTGCGCGACGGCGTGCGCATCACCGGTAGCCAGTTGAAAAACAACGGCTACGTGCAGGATAGTAAGACCCAGCGCAACTACATGTTTGAGCGCCTCGACCTCGGCGTCGGCGAAACCGTCTACGGCCTCGGCGAGCGCTTTACCGCGCTGGTGCGCAACGGCCAGACGGTAGAAACCTGGAACGAAGACGGCGGCACCAGCACCGAGCAATCCTACAAAAATATCCCCTTCTATCTGACCAACCGCGGCTACGGCGTGCTGGTCAACCATCCGCAGCGCGTCTCCTTCGAGGTGGGCTCGGAGAAGGTCTCTAAAGTCCAGTTCAGCGTTGAAGGCGAATACCTTGAGTACTTCGTGATCGACGGCCCGACGCCGAAAGCGGTGCTTAACCGCTATACGCAGTTCACCGGCCGCCCGGCGCTGCCGCCGGCATGGTCGTTCGGTCTGTGGCTGACGACTTCGTTCACCACCAACTATGACGAAGCGACGGTGAATAGTTTTATTGACGGCATGGCTGAGCGCCATCTGCCGCTGCACGTCTTCCACTTCGACTGCTTCTGGATGAAGGCCTTCCAGTGGTGCGATTTTGAATGGGATCCGCTAACTTTCCCGGACCCGGAAGGGATGATCAAACGCCTGAAGGCGAAAGGGCTGAAGGTCTGCGTGTGGATCAACCCGTACATCGGCCAGCGCTCGCCGGTGTTCAAGGAGCTGAAAGAGAAGGGCTACCTGCTGAAGCGCCCGGACGGTTCGCTGTGGCAGTGGGATAAGTGGCAGCCGGGGCTGGCGATTTATGACTTCACCAACCCGGAAGCCTGCCAGTGGTACGCCGACAAGTTAAAAGGTCTGGTGGCGATAGGGGTCGATTGCTTCAAGACCGACTTCGGCGAGCGTATCCCGACCGACGTCCAGTGGTTTGACGGTTCCGATCCGCAGAAAATGCACAACCACTACGCCTTCATCTATAACGAGCTGGTGTGGAAGATGCTGAAAGAGACCGTCGGCGAGCAGGAGGCGGTGCTGTTCGCCCGTTCCGCCTCGGTGGGCGCGCAGCAGTTCCCGGTGCACTGGGGCGGCGACTGCTACGCCAACTACGAATCGATGGCGGAAAGCCTGCGCGGCGGGCTGTCGATCGGCATGTCCGGCTTCGGTTTCTGGAGTCACGATATCGGCGGTTTCGAAAACACCGCGCCGGCCCACGTCTACAAGCGCTGGTGCGCCTTCGGCCTGCTCTCCAGCCACAGCCGGCTGCACGGCAGCAAATCCTATCGGGTGCCATGGGCCTACGACGAAGAGTCCTGTGATGTGGTGCGCCACTTCACGCAGCTGAAATGCCGCATGATGCCGTATCTCTATCGCCAGGCGGCGCTGGCCAATGAGTTCGGCACGCCGATGTTGCGTGCGATGATGCTCGAGTTTCCGGACGATCCGGCCTGCGACTATCTTGACCGCCAGTATATGCTCGGTGATTCGGTCCTGGTGGCGCCGGTGTTCTCCGAAGCGGGCGAGGTGCAATTTTATCTGCCGGATGGGCGCTGGACGCACCTGTGGCATAACGATGAATTACCGGGTAGCCGCTGGCATAAGCAGCATCACGATGCGCTGAGCCTGCCGGTCTACGTTCGCGACAACACCCTGCTGGCGCTGGGCAACAATGACCAGAAGCCGGACTATGCCTGGCATGAGGGCACCGCCTTCCAGCTGTTCCAGCTCGAAGATGGACGCGAGGCACGTTGTGACGTTCCGGCGGCAGACGGCTCGACGATTTTCACCCTGAAGGCCAGGCGCCAGGGCAACACCATCGCCGTGAGCGGCGAAGGCGAGGCCCGCGGCTGGACGTTGTGCCTGCGCAATATCCCGCAGGCCGCGGGCGTGCAGGGCGGGACTCAGGCCGGCAGCGAATGGGGTATGGTAGTGAGCGCCGAGGGCAATACGCTGACGATTACCCTGTAAAACACCATCTTAACGGCTGCAGCCCTCTTCGCCCGGCGGAGAGGGTTTTTTATTCCATTTTTGTACAAAAAGTAACGTTCATTTCATAGTGGTGACTCAGGCCGCAGACGCTGTCGCCGAACGGTGTTAGCGTATTCTGCCGTTGAGAGGAGCCCGCCATGGACTTAGAAAATATCTTTCGTGACGTGAAGCTAAGCAAAACGGAAATGACCGTGCTGCGCTTTATTCAGAACGACCCGGAGCAGTGTATCCGCCAGGGAGTCCGCGCTGTGGCCGAACAGTGCTACAGCAACCCCTCTTCGCTGGTCCGGCTGGCGAAGAAACTGAAGTTCAGCGGCTGGCTGGAGCTGGTCTATTTCATCAAGTTCAATATCACCATGCCGAAGCTCGATGTCACCAACGATATCGACTACATGAGCGTTCAGCCGGAAGAAGCGCTGACGCTGCTGCTGGCAAGCCTTAAACAGCAGCGCATCCTGATCCACGGCAGCGGCTTTTCGCAGCTAATCGCCCAGTATATTTACAACAAGTTCCTCGTCACCGGCGTGAATGCCAGCCTGGCGCTGTGGCCGGATTATGAAATCCTCGAACAGAAAAACGCCGCCCGCTTCGACTCCATCTGGATCGTTTCTAAATCCGGGCGCAGCAGCTCGGCGCTTAACTGGGTGAAGGCCCTGGAGGGGAAGGAGATTAATCTGGTCTGCTTTACCGGCGACTATCAAAGCCCGCTGGCGCAGGCTGCGGATACGGCGTTTATTATTCACGACCCGCAGAAGTTCGACGATGATATTTACTGGAGCAACCCGTTTTTCGGCTACTGCATCTTAGGCTTTGAGCGACTGTTGAAGATGTGGTTTACCAGCCTACGCAGCAATAGTTAGCCCCCGCTAAGCGTAGCGCGAGTGTGGGAGCTCCCGGATGGCGGCTGGCGCCTTATCCGGGCTACCGGGTGATACGGCAATTTTGCCGGGTGTCGGCTTACGCCTGACCCGGCCTACATCAAATACAAACCGCTCCGTTTGTAGCCCGCTAAGCGCGGCGCGAGCGGGGGAGTTCCCGGATGGCGGCTGGCGCCTTATCCGGGCTACCGGGTGATGCGGCAATTTTGCCGGGAGGCGGCTTACGCCTGACCCGGCCTACATAAAACACAAACCGCTCCGTTCGTAGCCCCGCTAAGCGCGGTGCGGGCGGGGGGTGCTCCCGGATGGCGGCTGGCGCCTTATCCGGGCTACCGGGTGATACGGCAATTTTGCCGGGTGTCGGCTTACGCCTGACCCGGCCTACATCAAATACAAACCGCTCCGTTTGTAGCCCCGCTAAGCGCGGCGCGAGCGGAGGAACTCCCGGATGGCGGCTGGCGCCTTATCCGGGCTACCGGGTGATACGGCTATTTTGCCGGGTGGCGGCTTACGCCTGACCCGACCTACATAAAACACTAACAGCTCCGTTTGTAGCCCCGCTAAGCGCGGCGCGAGCGGAGGAACTCCCGGATGGCGGCTGGCGCCTTATCCGGGCTACCGGGTGATACGGCTATTTTGCCGGGTGGCGGCTTACGCCTGACCCGACCTACATAAAACACTAACAGCTCCGTTTGTAGCCCCGCTAAGCGCGGCGCGAGCGGAGGAACTCCCAGATGGCGGCTGGCGCCTTATCCGGGCTACCGGGTGATACGGCTATTTTGCCGGATGGCGGCTGGCGCCTTATCCGGGCTACCGGGTGATGCGGCTATTTTGCCGGGAGGCGGCTTACGCCTGACCCGGCCTACATAAAACACAAACCGCTCCGTTCGTAGCCCCGCTAAGCGCAGCGCGAGCGGGGGGGAATCCCATCGGCAATGCGGGTTACTGCCAGGCGGCGAATTGCTCATCGTCGAGATAGGCTTCGACCAGGGTTTTCGCCAGCGAATAGGAACCGATCAGCGGGTGCGCCATCAGCGCCCGCACCGCCAGCGATTTATCCTGCTGCAGGATTGCCGCCACCGCCAGCCGCTCATACTCCTTCACGCAGGAAATCATATTCTTCTGCGCCGTCGGTACCTTCACCGGCGTCACCGGCTTGAGGCCATCCCGGCTCAGGTCGCAGCTGATCTCGATCACGTCGTCAGGGCGCAAAAAGTCGAGCGTGTCGTGATTCTGGATCGATACCACGATACGCTTGGTGGTGGTGCTGTTCACCGCTTCCAGGATATCCAGCGCCACCCCGGCATAGCCGCCGGTGTCCGGCTCTTCGATAAACTGGCGCAGCGTCAGCGGTTCGCGGGTGTGGAATTTTTCCTGCTGCGACTCATTCTGCATATAGCTGTTTTCCCGGCGCAGGTAATGCTGCATCCAGATGGTGAAAGCGGCTTCCGGTTGCGTTCTGGCATCCACAGTGCGCAGCGCTTCGCGCATCTCCTGATTGATACGGGCGATCTGCTCTCCGCGCGTCTCGCCGGCATCCTGAATCGCCTTCAGCGCCACCTCTCGATAGTAGTAATAATAGAGATATTCATTGAGGAGCTGATTATCGCAAAGCCGCACCAACTCCGGGGAGAAGTACTGCATCGCCGTCTTCTGGTACAGTTCCGGGCTGGCGATCAGCCGTTCGGTTACCTCTTCCCCGCGTACGGTGAAGTGGGTAAACCATGAGAAATGGTTCAGCCCATAGCATTCCACGCTGAGGTCGCGTTCTTCACAACCAAGGATCGCCGGCAGTTCACGAATCAGCTCGGAGGGAGCATCGCAGATCCCATAGACCCGGCGCTTAAAACCGGACTTGATGATCGCTTCCGTCACCAGGCCTGACGGGTTGGTAAAGTTAAACAGAATAGCGTCTTCGGCGGCATGTTCTTCGATCAGCCGGCAATAGCGAAGGATCGCCGGGATCGAACGCATGGCCATCGCGAAACCGCCGGCGCCGGTGGTCTCCTGGCCGAGGGTGTTATGCTGTAGCGCAATGCGTTCGTCGCGAATGCGGCTTTCGTCACCGCCAACCCGTAGGGTGGTAATGATATAGTTGGCATCCTGCAGCGCCGCGACCGGGTCGGTAGTGGTACTAAACTGAATATCCGGGCGAATAGTATTAAATACATAGCGGGCAATTTCGCCAAATATCGCCAGATTATCAGCAGAGTTATCGAGAAAAACCACTTCTGTTAAACCAATGCGGTGAGCGTTATAGGCCAGAGATTTCGCTAAAAATGCAGAGCGAACGCCGCCCCCGCCTAATACGGTTAATTTCATACAAACTCCTCATTAATTTTCTGCTAACCAGTTATCAACCCGGGAACGTACCTGTCCCACTTTTACGCCATAAATAACCTGAACTTCATTACGATTTCGTACGACGCCGTTGGCGCCAGTATTTTTTAATTGCGCGTCATCAACCAGCGCCATATCGCGCACAGCCACGCGCAGACGAGTAAAACAATTATCGACGGAGAGAATATTCTCCTTGCCCCCGAGGCCGCGGATAATGTCATCGGTGACCGACTGCGGTTGCGCGACTTTCTGGCGGTACTCTGCTTTGCTGTAAAGCTTCACGTTCTCGTCATCTTCCCGGCCCGGCGTTTTCAGATTCAGCTTCACCACCAGGGTGCGGAAAATCACGTAGTAGACGGCGAACTGGCCGATACCAATAAGGACATAGCCCGGCCAGCGCGTTAAGGAGACCGGCAGCGGCAGGTTATAGATCAGAAACTCGATCAGGCCCGATGCTCCCCAGGGACGTACGGTGAAAATGTCGCAAATGGCTTGCGAGGCGGCGGTTAACGTCGCGTGGATCACCCACAGCAGCGGCGAGACAAACAAGAAGGTGAACTCGATCGGTTCGGTGATACCGGTCAGCATCGAGGTGATGATCGCCGGCAGCAGAATCGCCTTCGCCATCACTTTCTTCTCCGGTTTCGCGGTGTGGTAGAACGCCAGCGAGGCGCCCGCCAGGCCGAAGATGGTGGTCATCCCCTGCTGCGAAAAACGTAATGCGTCGTTCATGACCGGCGTCAGGTCGGGATGGCGCATATAAGCGAGGAAAATGGCCTGGGTCCCGGAGACCACCTGACCGTCCACGTTCAGGGTGCCGCCAATCTGGGTGAGCTGGAAGGGGGACCAGACGAAATGGTGCAGGCCGGTGGGGATAAGGAATTTTTCAAAGAAACCATAGACAAAGACCCCGGCGACCCCGGCATTTTTCATAAAACCGGTGAGCGCGGAGATGCCGTGGGTCATAAAGGGCCAAATCCAGGTAAAGGCGATGGCGTAGAAGATAACCACCGGCGTCATCGCCACCAGCGTCAGCTTGGCGCCGCCGTACATCGACAGCGCGCCAGGCAGCTCAATGGCAGAGACTTTATTGTGCACCCACGCAATCGTGCAGCCGAGAATAATGCCCAGGAAAACGCCCATATCCACCACCACAAAGCCCAGCAGCTGGGTTTGCCCGGTGCCATAATATTCACCGTTAATTTTTTCGGCGAGTCCGTGGGTGTGTTCCAGCCAGGAGTGGTTGGCGCCAAGAAACATAATGAAGCACATCACTGCAACCAGCGCGACTTCGGTTTTTTTATCCTTTGCCAGGCCATAGCTAATGCCGACGCAAAATAATAAGCCGAGGTTGCCAAATAAGGGCCAAAAGGTGTCGCCGAGCATTTGCCCAAGCTGATGTAAGAAACTGGTTTCAGCAATTAATGTCGGATTAGTTAATACTGAACTGAGGGCCAGAATTAAGCCAATGACCGGCAAGAACAATACGGCGCCGATCATGGCCCGAGAGAATTTTTGCATATTCTCCAGAATACGCTGACGTATTTCAGGCATGATTGATCCTTTTATATTTTTGTAGGTACAGGGAGCGGTCTTTTATCGACTTCCAGTAATTTGGTTATAGCAATTCTGATATTTGAAAGGAACCAGTTGCGCTAAATAGGTACAGATAGCCGCGTATTGCACACAGGTTTCAGGACTCGCACCCCAACCCCCTCCCTGAAAGGGAGAGGGAGTGGCCAGAGCGGAGTTTGTCGGAAAGCATGCCCTCTCACCGTGGGGAGAGGGCCAGATGAGGGGGATTTTACTGCGGCGCGGCGGGGGCGGGGCTGACCTCGCCGTTGCGCATGATTTGCGCCACCTGCTGTTTCTCCATATTCACGGCGCTGAGCTGCCCGTTGACCGTCGGCTTGAGCGGGGCATCGGCCTGCACGCTGCCGCTGGCGGTCAGTTGGAGATTGCCATCCCCGCTTATCGGTAGCGACGGCCAGCCCCAGGCCTGCAGAATATTCAGCGGCACGCCGCGGCCGGTAAAGCTCAGATTGACCTGGCGCTGCGGCAGCTGGGATACCGCGGCAGTGGCCTGCAGAATGCCGCGCTCGGTGAAGGCGCTAAGCTCAGTGATATTGACCATCGACGCTGTCGCGCTCAGCTTGAGTGACGGGCGGCGCACGTCGATCCGGTTAAAAGTCGCCGCCGCGGCGTTCAGCGTCGCGCTGCCGTTCCATACTCCCCAGTTGCCGTTTTTCACCAGCTGTAGCTCGCCGCCATAGCCATCGAGGGCGGTAATTTGCCACGGGAAGGCAGGATCCACATCGATGATCAGGTTACGGCTGGCGCTGAATTTTTTCAGCGTCAGGCTTTGCAGCCAGGCTGGCATCGGCGCCATCCACAGCTGTTTCCAGTTCGCCGGCAGCGTGTACTCCAGTCCGGCGAAGGCGGTGTCGTCGAGCACCAGCGCGTTACCAGCGCGCAGCCAGTTGCCGGAGGTGCGCACCATGCCGCCCTCCCAGCGCGAGGAGAACTGGCGCAGCGCAATGCCCTGGGGAGAGAATTCAGCATTCAGAATCGGGTCGAAGAAGTGCAGCGAGCCGTAGATAAATTCGCTGGCGTTCATCGACAGCGTGCCGTCCTGGCTCTGCCAGCCGCCGTGGCTGAGCGTCAGGTTGCGCAGGCTCAGGTCGAGGTCGGTTACCGCCCAGTCCGGCCCCTGCAGGCGGGCGTCGGTGATATCCAGGCGGCCAATCTGCAGAGAGGGGACCGTGGTTAACGGCGCGAAAAACTCGGCCAGCGAGGCGGGGCTCTGCAGTCGAATCTCATTGAGCTGGAGGTTATCCACCAGCCAGCTGCCGTCGGCGCTGCGTTTCGCATTGCCGGTTAAGGTGCCGCGGGCGACATCGGCGCCGAGGGTGGAGAGGGTCACTTCACCCTGATCAATCCTGCCCTGAATCAGAACGTTGCTGGCTTCGACGCCATTGAGCGTCATCGAGCCCGCGCTCATCTGGATCTGCGCCGTTTTCCCCAGCACATTGCCCGCTTCCGGCGTCCATGGACTGACGCCGCCGGTGACGCGCTGCGCGCTGAGCGCCCAGCCGGTTTCCGGGCTGTTGAAAGCCATGTTGCGCAACATCAGCCGGTCGGCAGCGAACGGCAGGTCTGCAGAGTGGGGTGACAGATTCAGAGTGCCGTCGTTAAGGACTATCTCATCCGCATGCAGCGGATCGCTAAACTGGCGGGTGCTGAAGCCAATATCGACCGTTTTTGCCACCAGGGTGGCCGGCTTGCCTTCCCGGCCAAAGGTGACGTTTTGCAACTGCACATGAAGAGGGGAGGAGAAATCGTGTTCCATCGCATCGAAGGAGACCTGCCAGCCGGTGCCATTGCTGAGCCAGGCGCTGGCCTGGCGGGCGCCCCAGTGGGTTTGCAGCAGGAACCACGCGCCAACAATGACGAGCAGCAGAGCGACTAGCAGCCAGAGAATCAGCTTTCCAAGAAATTTCATGGTCTTCCATTCTGTGAGATGCACATCACCGTGTTATGCCCGATTTAGGCGCACTTCTCAAGGCGGGCGTGGTTTATTTCCGTGATGAGGCAGGTCGTGGAAAGCGTCCCGGCCAATGGCGCGACCGGGAGCGCGTCAGATCAGGCTTTTTCTGGCGGGAAAATTAAATTCAGAACAATCGCTGTGATACCACCGGCGGCAATTCCCGAAGAGAGCAGGTTTTTCAGCCAGTCTGGGGCGAACTGCAGGATTAACGGCTGCTGCGACACGCCGAGGCCCACTGCCAGCGACAGGGCGATAATCAGGATCGCCCGACGGTTCAGCGGCTCACGGGAGACGATGCGCACGCCGGACGCGGCAATGGTGCCGAACATCACCAGCGTGGCGCCGCCGAGCACCGGCTCAGGGATGTGCTGCACGAAGCCGCTCACCGCCGGGAACAGACCGAGGACGATCAGCATCAGGGCGACCACGAAACCGACGTAGCGGCTGGCAACGCCGGTCAGCTGGATCACGCCGTTGTTCTGGCCGAAGCAGGAGTTCGGGAAAGTGTTGAAGACCGCGGAAACAAAGGAGTTCAGGCCGTTAGCCAGCACGCCGCCTTTCAGGCGCTTCATATACAGCGGACCGGAAACCGGCTGTTCGGAGACGTCCGAGGTGGCGGTGATATCGCCGATGGTTTCCAGAGAGGTGATCATAAACACCAGCATCAGCGGCAGCAGCAGGCTCCAGTCGATGCCGAGACCATAGTAGAGCGGCGTTGGCACGGTGATGAGGCTGCTGTTGGTCGGGGCGGTATTGGCTGGCAGCATATCGAGGAACCATGCCGCCAGATAGCCCGCCGCCATGGCAATCACCAGCGAAGCAATGCGCAAATAGGGATTACGCTGGCGGTTGAGAATAATGATCAGCGCCAGCACGATGCCCGCCAACAGCAGGTTCTTCGGCGCGCCGAAGGTGTGGTCGGCCATCGCCGCGTAGCCGCCGCCGATGGAAGTCAGTCCGACCTGAATCAGCGACAGGCCGATAATCATCACCACCACGCCGGAGACCAGCGGGGTAATGATGCGGCGCGCCAGGTGCAGGACGCGGGAGAGCACCATTTCCGTGCAGCTGGCCAGCATCAGGGTGCCGAACAGGGCGGCCATCATGGTGGGGACGTCGGCGCCGCCGGTTTTCAATGCGGTACCGCCCATGATCAGCGGGGCGACAAAGTTAAAGCTGGTGCCCTGGATGGAGAGCAATCCGGAGCCGACCGGGCCCCAGGCTTTGATCTGAATAATAGAGGCGACACCGGAAGCGAACAGCGACATGCTGATGATATGTTGGGTATCTTGCGCCGGGAGACCGAGAGCCTGGCAGATTAACAGCGCTGGAGTGATCACCGCGACAAACATCGCCAGCAGGTGCTGGAAGGCGGCGAACAGGGTTTGCGGTAGCGGTGGGCGATCTTCGAGGCGGTAGATTAATTCGCTAGCTGATTTATGCGCAACCGGTTGCGCATTTTCTGACTCTGCGGTGTTAACGGACATCACAAGCAATCCCAAGGTGGCAAAGCGGGAATTTTATCGGACTGTAGACCAAAAGCAAACGTTTGCCAGCATTTGGTCATAAAAATTTATGCCGTGAATATGCGCAACGAGGTTATTAACATTTTGTATGCTAAATCGCATCATTAAGGATACAAAATATCTTTTTCTGTCATTTTTTCCGCCGTTCTGCGTAAAATCCCCTTCTGACTCCTCATGATGAGAAGCTAAAGACACCAGGAATTACGTCGCGTGTGAATGGATCATGCGCCCATAAGGAGCTTTTTATGTTTCACCTCGATACCTTATCGACGCTCGTTGCCGCAACGCTTGTGCTATTGCTCGGCAGAAAACTCGTGCAAACCGTTCCCTTCCTCAAGAAATACACCATTCCTGAACCTGTTGCCGGCGGTTTGCTGGTAGCGCTGGCGCTGCTGGTGCTGAAGAAAAGCATGGATATCGAAATTGATTTCGATATGAGTCTGAAAGACCCGCTGATGCTGGCGTTCTTCGCCACCATCGGTCTTAACGCCAACCTCGCCAGCCTGCGGGCCGGCGGCAAGGTGCTGGGCACTTTCCTGATCGTGGTGGTTGGCCTGCTGCTGCTGCAGAATGCCCTCGGTATCGGCATGGCGACGCTGCTGGGGCTGGATCCGCTGATGGGCCTGCTGGCCGGGTCGATTACCTTATCCGGCGGCCACGGCACCGGGGCGGCGTGGAGCAAGCTGTTCGTTGAACGCTACGGTTTTGCCAACGCCACCGAAGTGGCGATGGCCTGCGCGACTTTCGGCCTGGTGCTGGGCGGCCTGATCGGCGGTCCGGTGGCTCGCTACCTGGTGAAGCACTCTTCCTCTCCGGACGGCACACCGGACGATCAGGTGGCGCCAACCGCCTTTGAAAAACCGGACGTGGGGCGGGTGATCACCTCGCTGGTGCTGATCGAAAGTATCGCCCTGATCGCTATCTGTCTGACGGTGGGCAAGGTGGTTGCGCAACTGCTGGCGGGCAGCGTCTTCGAGCTGCCGACCTTCGTCTGCGTGCTGTTTATCGGTGTGATCCTTAGCAACAGCCTGGCGCTGGCGGGGTTGTACCGGGTGTTCGATCGCGCGGTATCGGTGCTGGGCAACGTCAGCCTGTCGCTGTTCCTCGCCATGGCGCTGATGAGCCTCAAGCTGTGGGAGCTGGCCTCGCTGGCGCTGCCGATGATTATTATCCTGGCGGTGCAGGCGCTGGCGATGGCGCTGTATGCGGTGTTCGTTACCTACCGGATGATGGGCAAGAATTACGATGCCGCGGTGCTGGCGGCGGGCCACTGCGGGTTTGGTCTGGGCGCAACGCCGACGGCGATTGCTAATATGCAGGCGATTACCGACCGCTTTGGCCCGTCACATATGGCCTTCCTGGTGGTGCCGATGGTGGGAGCGTTCTTTATCGACATCGTCAACGCACTGGTGATTAAGCTATACCTGCTGCTGCCGATGTTTGGCTGATAAAAAACCCGGAAGCGGTGCTGCGCACCTGTCCGGGCTACAAGATCGTGCTGTTTGGGGTTTTGTAGCCCGGCTAAGGCGTTTACGCCGCAAGCCGGGAATACCTCCACAATCTTACGCTTCGTCGTGCTCTTCCCACGCTAACGCGCGTTTCACCGCTTTCTTCCAGCCGCTGTAACGATAGTTACGCTCAGTGGTTTCAATCCCCGGGCGGAATTCGCGCTCAATCACCGCTTTCTCCTGCAGCTCGTCCAGATTCTGCCAGAAACCGACCGCCAGACCCGCCAGATAGGCTGCGCCCAGCGCCGTCACTTCGCGTACTTCCGGACGCTCGACACGGGTGCCGAGGATATCGGACTGGAACTGCATCAGGAAGTTGTTAGCCACCGCGCCGCCGTCCACGCGCAGGGCGTGCAGACGAATGCCAGAGTCTGCCTGCATCGCCTCCAGCACATCGCGGGTCTGATAGGCGATGGACTCCAGCGTCGCACGGATAATGTGGTTGGAGTTCACGCCGCGGGTGAGGCCGAAAATCGCGCCGCGGGCATACGGGTCCCAGTATGGTGCGCCAAGACCAGTGAACGCGGGTACCACGTATACGCCGTTGGTATCCTTCACTTTGGTGGCGAAGTACTCGGAATCGAAGGCATCGCTGATGAGCTTCATCTCGTCGCGCAGCCACTGAATAGACGCGCCGGCCATAAACACCGCCCCTTCCAGAGCGTAGTTCACCTCGCCGCGCGGGCCGCAGGCGATGGTGGTCAGCAGACCGTGGGTGGAGGTGACCGCTTTTTCGCCGGTATTCATCAGCATAAAGCAGCCGGTGCCGTAGGTGTTTTTCGCCATCCCTTCTTTGACGCACAGCTGGCCGAACAGGGCCGCCTGCTGGTCACCGGCGATCCCGGCGATAGGAATACGGGTCCCGCCTTTACCACCGATGTTGGTCTGGCCGTACACTTCGGAAGACTTGCGCACTTCCGGCAGCATGGCGCGCGGAATGTCCAGCGCGTCGAGCATTTTGTCGTCCCAGTCCAGCTCGTGGATGTTGAATAGCATGGTACGTGAGGCGTTGGTGTAGTCGGTAACGTGCACGCGGCCCTGGGTCATCTTCCAGATAAGCCAGGTGTCAACGGTGCCGAACAGCAGCTCGCCGCGTTTCGCACGTTCACGGGAACCTTCGACATGGTCGAGGATCCATTTTACCTTGGTGCCGGAGAAGTAGGGGTCCACCACCAGGCCTGTGGCCTTGCGGATATACTCTTCCATCCCGTCACGCTTGAGCTGCTCGCAGATCTCCGCGGTACGGCGGCACTGCCAGACGATGGCGTTGTAGATGGGTTTACCGGTCTCACGCTCCCACACCACCACGGTCTCACGTTGGTTGGTGATGCCGATGGCCGCGATCTGATCGGAGTTGATATCCGCTTTGGCCAGCGCTTCGACCAGCGTCGAGCTTTGGGAAGCCCAGATTTCCATCGGGTCATGTTCGACCCAGCCTGGCTTAGGATAAATTTGTTCAAATTCTCGCTGGGAGACGCTGACGATATTGGCATCATGATCCATCACAACGGCCCGGGAGCTGGTAGTGCCCTGGTCAAGCGCAACGATATATTTTTTGTCGGTCATAGTCGGTGTCCCGTAGTCAGATTACAGCGAAGCTTTATGTTGAGTGGTGGAAGAGGAGGGGCTCTGTTGCTCTTCATCCACGCAGGTGTCGCAAGGCAGGTGACGGCCAATCAGCTTACGATAGCTGAATGCGCCCAGCGCCGCGCCGACCACCGGTGCGCACAGCGGCACCAGGAAATAAGGAATATCTTTGCCGCCGGTGAAGGCGACGTCGCCCCAGCCGGCCAGCCAGGCGAAAGCTTTCGGGCCGATATCACGCGCCGGGTTCATGGCGAAGCCGGTCAGCGGTCCCATGGAGGCGCCAATCACCGCAATCAGCAGGCCGATCAGCAGCGGAGCAAGCGGGCCGCGCGGCACGCCGTTGCCATCGTCGGTCAGCGCCAGGATGACGCCCATCAGGATAGCGGTAATCACCATCTCTACCGCGAAGGCCTGCACAAAATTGATATGCGGGTTCGGATAGGTGGAGAAGATGCCGGCCAGATCGAGGCTTTCTACGCTGCCGCGGACCATATGGTGGGTAGTTTCATAATCGAGGAAAAGATTGTAGTAAAGCCCGTAAACTAATGCCGCAGCGCAAAAGGCGCCAGCGAATTGCGAAATGATAAAAGGGACCACTTTGCGGCCATCGAAGCAGGCGAACAGCCACAGTGCGATAGTTACCGCAGGGTTAAGGTGCGCACCGGAGACCCCAGCGGTCAGGTAGATCGCCATGGCGACGCCCAGACCCCAGATGATGCTGATTTCCCATTGCCCGAAGCTGGCTCCCGCGACCTTGAGCGCAGCCACGCACCCAACGCCGAAAAAGATCAACAACCCGGTACCGAGGAACTCTGCGATGCACTGGCCTTTTAAGGTTGATGTTTGGCTCATAATCGAATCCTGAAGCGTGGTGATGATTATTGTATGTAGGGTGGTCACAGACGACCATATTGCCATGTAGGCATAGTGTTAATTTATCGTTAACGAGCAAAAACGAGAAATATCGAACTTCAAATGTGTGTACCGCGTCAAGAAAATGAGCGTTTTCGCGCCATCCGCGCGCATTGAGACCGGTGCCGGAGCGTTTCACCTCGCATTTTGTTAACCATAAAATTAACAATGACCCATGAAGTACGAGCGAACTGCGCTGAAAGCACCAGGTAAAGACTGAAAAGTGTTGCAAACCGCAATCTGCGCGGCTTGCCGCTGGACAGGGGCGGCGGGGATTCATACAATCGACGATAACACCGCTATGTGCGCTAATTTTCGTTAAGGCGGGACCGCGTATACGAAACACGAGTTTCTATCAACGCCTTGCAAGTTCAGGAGAGGTATGACGATGTCATTAGAAGTGTTTGAGAAATTAGAATCTAAAGTTCAGCAGGCGATTGATACCATCACTCTGTTGCAGATGGAAATCGAAGAGCTGAAAGAAAAGAACAACACCCTGGTTCAGGAAGTTCAGAGCGCGCAGCACGGTCGTGAAGAGCTGGAGCGCGAAAACAGCCAGCTGAAAGAGCAACAGCAGGGCTGGCAGGATCGCCTGCAGGCGCTGCTGGGCCGTATGGAAGAAGTCTAATCGCTTCGCGCCCTCTCCCGGCCGGGAGGGGGCAATCCTTATTCACCTCTTTATATCCACAAGTTATAGCCAATCTTTTTTTATTCTTTAATCATTGAATCGCTTTCTGGCACGCTTAGCCCATCACAACACACATAAAGAGAGCGGTGCGATGAATAAGTGGGGCGTAGGGTTAACTCTGTTGCTGGCATCCGCCAGCGTTCTGGCAAAAGACATTCAGCTTTTAAACGTTTCTTATGATCCAACGCGCGAGCTGTACGAACAGTACAACAAAGCGTTTAGCGCGCACTGGAAGCAGGAGACCGGCGACAACGTGGTGATCCGCCAGTCGCACGGTGGTTCTGGCAAACAGGCGACCTCAGTGATTAACGGTATTGAAGCGGATGTGGTCACGCTGGCGCTGGCCTACGACGTAGACGCCATTGCTGAACGCGGCCGTATCGATAAAAACTGGCTGAAACGCCTGCCGGATAACTCCGCACCGTATACCTCAACCATCGTGTTCCTCGTCCGCAAGGGCAACCCGAAACAGATCCATGACTGGAACGACCTGATCAAACCGGGCGTGTCGGTCATTACCCCGAACCCGAAAAGCTCCGGCGGCGCCCGCTGGAACTATCTGGCAGCCTGGGGCTATGCTCTGCATCAGAATCACGGCGACCAGGCCAAAGCCCAGGAATTCGTCAAGGCGCTGTATAAAAACGTGGAAGTGCTGGACTCCGGCGCGCGTGGTTCGACCAATACCTTCGTAGAACGCGGCATCGGCGATGTGCTGATTGCCTGGGAAAACGAAGCGCTGCTGGCGACCAACGAACTGGGCAAAGACAAGTTTGAAATCGTGACCCCGAGTGAGTCGATTCTGGCTGAGCCGACCGTCTCGGTGGTCGACAAAGTGGTGGATAAAAAAGGCACGCGCCAGGTGGCGGAAGCGTACCTGAAGTATCTCTACTCGCCGGAAGGCCAGGAGATTGCGGCGAAGAACTTCTACCGCCCGCGCGATCCGAATGTGGCGAAGAAATATGCTAACGAGTTCCCGAAACTGAAGCTGTTTACTATCGATCAGGAGTTCGGCGGCTGGACGAAAGCGCAGAAAGAGCACTTCTCCAACGGCGGCACCTTCGACCAGATTAGCCAGCGTTAATCCTCTTGTCCCTGCTTGCGCTACGCTTAGCAGGGCTACAGTTCTGCTTCGTCTGGTAGCCCGGGTAAGGTGGAACGCCGCGACCCGGGGAATCCCCGGCTTTCTCTGCGCTTAGCCGGGCTACTATTTGCACCGTCCGTAGCCCGGGTAAGGCGCCAGCCGCTACCCGGGATAACGCCCCGCCCGCCATCTGTTTTCATTTAGTCATCAAATTACGTTACTCTTCCGCTTCAGGCTTAACAGGGAATGAAAATGAGAAGAGTAAGATACTTTTTGCTGGCGCTGCTGGTGGCGATCCTCGCGGCGCTGGCGGGCGGCTACTACTGGCTGCACTCCGGCAACCCGGACGCATTACGCAAGATTGTCCTGCAGCAGTGCGTCCCCCATCAGCAACAGCAGCAAAATCCGTCGCCGTGCGCGGAAGTGAACCTCAAGGGCGGCTATGTGCTGTTTAAAGACCGTAACGGCCCGCTGCAGTATTTGCTGATGCCGACCTACCGCATTAACGGCACCGAAAGCCCGCTGCTGCTGGATCCGCTGACGCCGAACTTCTTCTGGCAGGCCTGGCAGGGACGTGAAATCATGAGTCAGCGTCACGGCGCGCCGGTTCCTGATAACGCGATATCGCTGGCGATTAACTCGCGCAGCGGACGCACGCAAAACCATTTCCATATTCATATCTCCTGCCTGCGCCCCGATGTGCGCGCGCAGTTAGATAAGGATGCGGCGGCGGTCAGCAGCCGCTGGCTGCCGCTGCCGGGCGGGCTTCAGGGCCATGAATACCTGGCGCGCCGGGTGACGGAGGCCGAACTGGCCCAGCGCAGCCCGTTCCTGATGCTGGCGGAAGAGGTGCCGGAGGCGCGTGAACATATGGGACGCTTCGCGCTGGCGATGGCGCAGCAGAGCGACGGCTCGCTGGTGCTGCTGGCGACGGAGCGTAACCTGCTGACCCTGAACCGGGCTTCAGCGGAAGAAATTCAGGATCATCGTTGCGCCATCCTTAACGCAAACCACTAGTTCTGGCGTTTACCTGTCTTACCTGTCGTCGTATTCTTGCTGAAAAAAACGACAGGAGACAGGCATGTCGCTCTGGCTTACCCACCCGCTGTTCCTTCCTTCATTGATTGTCGGCGTCACCATTGTGCTCTGGGCGACGTCGCTGCTGCCGGAATTTATCACCGCGCTGCTGTTCTTCGCGGCGGCGATGATGGCGAAAATCGCTCCGCCGGAGGTGATCTTTGGCGGCTTTGCCTCCTCGGCGTTCTGGCTGGTGTTCAGCGGCTTTGTGCTCGGTATCGCGATCCGTAAAACCGGGCTGGCGGACCGGGCGGCGCAGGCGCTGTCTGCGCGGCTCACTGACTCCTGGCCGCGGATGGTCGGCAGCGTGGTGTTGCTGAGCTACGCGCTGGCGTTTGTGATGCCTTCCAACATGGGGCGTATCGCGCTGCTGATGCCGATCGTGGCGGCGATGGCCCGCCGCGCGGGCATTGTCGATGGCAGCCGCGGCTGGTTCGGCCTGGCGCTGGCGGTGGGGTTCGGCACCTTTCAGCTTTCGGCGACGATTTTGCCCGCTAACGTGCCAAATCTGGTGATGAGCGGGGCGGCGGAAGGCTCGTACGGTATCCATCTGAATTATGTTCCCTATTTACTGCTGCATACGCCGGTGCTTGGCTGGCTGAAAGGGGCGGTGCTGGTGGCGCTGATTTGCTGGCTGTTTCCCGGCAAGCCGCATCCACCGCGTGACCTGGCGCCGCTGCCGCCGATGAGCCGCGACGAGAAGCGTCTGGCGTGGCTGCTGGCGGTCGTCCTCACGCTATGGGTGACCGAGAGCTGGCACGGCGTCGGCCCGGCGTGGACCGGCCTGGCGGCGGCAGTGGTCACGCTGCTGCCGCGGGTGGGCTTTATCAACGGTGAGGAGTTTGCCAGCGGGGTGAATATGCGCACCTGCATTTATGTTGCCGGGATTCTGGGACTGGCGATCGCCGTTACCCAAACCGGAATTGGCGGTGCGGTGGGCAATGCGCTGCTGCAGGTGATGCCGCTGGATAAAGACAATCCGTTCACCAGCTTCCTCGCCCTGACCGGGATAACCAGCGCGCTGAACTTTATTATGACCGCCAACGGCGTGCCGGCGCTGTATACCACTTTTGCGCAGAGCTTTGCCGACGCGACCGGCTTTCCGCTGCTCAGCGTGATCATGATTCAGGTGCTGGGGTATTCCACGCCGCTGCTGCCCTATCAGGCGTCGCCGATCGTGGTGGCGATGGGGTTAGGCAAGGTCCCGGCGAGGGCGGGGATGCAACTGTGTCTGGCGCTGGCGGCGGTGAGTTATCTGATTTTACTGCCGCTGGACTACGCGTGGTATCAGCTGTTGGGGAAACTGTAACGGCAAAAGAAAGCCCGGCTTGCGCTGTGCTAAGCCGGGCTCCCACGTTTTGTCAGTCACCCCGGTCGCGTTTCGCTACCGGGAAAAGCGAATTACGCTTTTTTCGCTGCTTCTGCTGCTTTAACGATCACCGCGAAAGCGTCAGCTTTCAGGGAGGCGCCGCCAACCAGCGCGCCGTCGATGTCCGGCTGGGTGAACAGCTCTGCTGCGTTGCCAGCGTTAACGGAACCACCGTACTGGATGATCACTTGCTCAGCGATTTTCGCGTCAGCTTTAGCAATGTGGTCACGGATGAATTTGTGCACCGCCTGAGCCTGAGCCGGGGTCGCGGATTTGCCGGTACCGATAGCCCATACCGGTTCGTAAGCGATAACCACGCCTTCGAAAGCGGCAGCGCCCTGCGTTTTCAGCACGGCGTCGATCTGACGTGCGCAAACTTCTTCGGTTTTGCCCGCTTCGTTTTCGGCTTCGGTTTCACCGATGCACAGTACCGGGGTCAGACCCTGCTCTTTCAGCACAGCGAATTTCTTCGCGATCAGCTCGTCGGATTCTTTGTGGTAGGTACGACGCTCGGAGTGGCCGATGATGATGTACTGTGCACCGATATCTTTCAGCATTTCGGCGGAGGTTTCACCGGTGAATGCGCCGGACAGGTTCACGTCAACGTTCTGCGCGCCCAGGTGAATGTGGCTGCCTTCTGCCGCACGTTTAGCCAGGTCCAGATACATTTCCGGCGGGGCGATGGCAACTGCACAGCCGCTTACGCCAGCCAGTTCGGTACGCAGGTTCGCAACCAGTTCGTTTACCATGTGGCGGCTGCCGTTCAGTTTCCAGTTACCCATCACTAAAGGATGTCGCATTTTAATTCTCCACGCTACTTAAGCGAATTAAGGAATATAGCCGCCCCAGAGGGCAGCATGGTCTGTGAAACAGTATAGAGACTCGTCACTGGAAAGGCTTTGCTTTTTGTCATTTATTGTTGCCTTCCAGCGTTTCAGATAACGCCAGCTTAATCGGTTCAATGGCGAAGGTCAGACCCTTTTCGCCATGATCTGCCACCACATAGCGTACAGCGCCTTCGGTATCGGCAAAGTAGCGTTTGCCCTTGCCGGCGGTCAGCAGTTTCTGCAGCTTTTGCTGGCTTTGCGCCGGGCTAAGGGTGGGGACAAAGGCGCGGATCATGGCGCTCATATACTCCAGCGCTTTGGCTTTCGCCGCCTTTTGCTCCGGCCCCTGGATCGGCAGCCAGGTGATCTGCATGGATTTGATCTTCAGCGTGCCGCGCTCCAGCGCGGTCGAGGCATAGAGATTTTCATTAATTTTGCTGGCGGCGCGGGTCAGATTAGCCTGATCCCGGCTGGTGGCGATGGAACGGAATTCGTTCAGGGGCAGCTTCGGGTTATCGGCGTTAAATTTTTCCCGGAACTGGCTGATCGACAGGTCAAAACTCGGGGCGCCAGAGAGCAGATAGGGCGCCGCTGTCGCCGATTCGCTTTCTGCGGACAACGCGTGCGGGCCGACGGTCAGGCCCATCAGCCCACTTAAACACAAGATTGTCCACTTCTTCATGCCCGTCGTTCCTTTTTTTGCCTGCTGACGATTAAATCGGGAAGCGCGGCGCTTGTCAAAAAGTCACGACGCCAGGGTAAACTACGCAGACGATGATGATAAGGAAAAACGCATGACCCTACAGCAGTGGTTATTCTCAATTAAAGGGCGCATTGGCCGCCGCGATTTCTGGATCTGGATTGCCATTTGGCTGGTGACCATGAGCGCCCTGTTTACCCTGGCAGGCAGCAATCTTCTCAACCTGCAGACGGCGGCGTTTATTATCGTCTGCCTGCTGTGGCCGACGGCGGCGGTGGTGGTCAAGCGGCTGCACGATCGCGGCAAATCCGGACTGTGGGCGCTGCTGATGATTCTGGCGTGGATGCTGCTGGCGGGGAACTGGGCGATGCTGCCGCAGGTCTGGCAGTGGGGCGTCGGGCGCTTTGTGCCGACGTTGATTATCGTCATGATGTTGATCGACCTGGGGGCGTTTGTCGGCACCCAGGGCGAGAATAAGTTCGGCAAGGAGACCCAGGACGTGCGCTGGAAAGCGGACGCCTGATTACCAGTAGTGCTCCGCTGTCATATGGCCCGGCCGGCGACGCAGATGTTTGGTCATCTGCCGGGTCTCTTTTAACAGCTGTTGGGTATCGCGCACCATTTGCGGGTTGCCGCACAGCATTACGTGGCTGGTGTCGGTGTTCATCGCCAGCCCGACCGCCTCTTCCAGCGCGCCGGTTTCAATCAGGAACGGCACCCGGCCGGTCAGCGAGCCTTCCACAGTTTCGCGGCTGACCACGGTCTGGATGCGTAATTTACCGGCGTAGCGCTGCTCAAGCTCGCGCATCAGCGGCAGATAGCTCAGGTCCGCGGCGTAGCGGACGGCGTGAACCAGCACCAGGTTGTTAAAGCGTTCAAGATCTTTGCCTTCCTGCAAAATTGACAGGTACGGCCCGAGGGCAGTGCCGGTCGCCAGCATCCACAGGGTATCGCAATCCGGTACCTCCTCGAGGACGAAGAAACCTGCCGCTTCACTCACCACCAGGACTTCATCGCCCGGCTTCAGCGCCGCCAGACGCGGGCTCAGCTTGCCTTCCGGGACGGTGACCAGATAGAACTCGAGATCGGGATTGCCGGGGGCATTGACGTAGGAGTAGGCGCGCTGCACGCGTTCTCCGTCGATTTCCAGTCCGAGCTTGGTAAACTGCCCGGCGGTAAACGGATGAACAGGCGCCCGCACGTATAAACTGAACAAGGCATCCGTCCAGTACTCCACTTTTGTCACTTTGCCGCTAACCCAGTCCGCCATCGTCTTCTCCTGTTGCCAAGCGATGCCTTATCTTCGGTCCAGACGAGTAAGATTTCCACCCCGAAGGCACAAGAAAGCTCTATTGATCAAATATAAACGAAGAACAGGGCAACCGCCTGCGGACGGTTGCCTGGGAGAGAAAAAGCGGTATTACAGGATGTGCTGCTGGATGTCCGGATCTTTACGGTCGAGGTAATGAATCGACTGAATACGACGGATAGTGCGCGACTTGCCGCGGATCAGCAGCGTCTCGGTGGTGGCCATGTTGCCCTTGCGGGTGATGCCGTCCAGCAGATCGCCTTTGGTGATCCCGGTGGCGGAGAAGACGACGTTATCGCTGCGCGCCATTTCATCCAGACGCAGCACTTTGCCTGCTTCAATGCCCATGGTTTTGCAGCGCGCCAGCTCGTTTTCACCGATGCGGCGGTTCTCTTCGTTATCGCCCTTCACGTGGTGGCGAGCCAGCAGACGCCCCTGCATATCACCGTCGAGGGCGCGGATCACTGCGGCGGAAACCACCCCTTCCGGCGCGCCGCCGATGCCGTACAGTACGTCGACTTCGCTATCCGGCATGCAGGTGAGAATAGAGGCCGCGACGTCGCCATCGGGAATCGCGAATACACGCACGCCCAGCTGCTGCAGCTGGGCAATGACCGCGTCGTGGCGCGGTTTCGCCAGCACGGTGACGGTCAGCTCGCCCAGCGGCTTGTTCAGGGCGCGGGCGATATTGTGCAGGTTCTCTTCCAGCGGCAGATTGAGATCGATAGCGCCTTTAGCACCCGGGCCGACGATCAGCTTTTCCATATACATATCCGGCGCGTTGAGGAAGCAGCCCTTATCGCCGACCGCCATCACCGCCAGGGCGTTGGCCTGGCCCATCGCCGTCATGCGGGTGCCTTCGATGGGATCGACAGCGATATCTACCGCATCGCCCTTGCCGGTACCCACTTTTTCGCCGATATAGAGCATCGGCGCTTCATCGATTTCGCCCTCGCCGATGACGATGGTGCCGTCGATATTGACGAGGTTAAGCATAATGCGCATGGCGTTAACCGCTGCGCCGTCGGCGGTATTCTTATCGCCGCGGCCCAGCCATTTATAGCCCGCCAGCGCGGCGGCTTCGGTGACACGCGAAAATTCGATGGCCAGTTCTCGTTTCATAATCCACTCGTTGTGTAGAAAAATTGCCCGCAGCGCGGCAAAAGCGCGCGCTACGCGTTGGAATAGCGTTCGGTTTCCGGCATCCAGCGCTCGATAAGCGCCTGGGCCTGCAGCGGATAGCGTTCATGAATATGGCGAGCAATGCGTTGAACGTCGGGGATCATCGCCTGATCGCGCAGCAAGTCCGCTACTTTAAATTCGGCGTTGCCGGTCTGGCGGGTGCCGAGCAGCTCGCCGGGACCGCGGATTTCGAGGTCTTTCTGGGCGATGACGAAACCGTCGTTGCTGTCGCGCAGGACCTGCAGGCGTTTCTGAGCCGTTTTGGAGAGCGGCGATTTATAGAGTAGCACGCAGTGGGAAGCGACCGCACCGCGCCCGACGCGCCCTCTGAGCTGGTGCAGCTGCGCCAGACCCAGACGTTCCGGGTTTTCGATAATCATCAGGCTTGAGTTAGGCACGTCAACACCGACTTCAATCACCGTGGTGGCCACCAGCAGATGCATCTCGCCCTGCTTGAAGGCCTGCATCACCGCCTGCTTCTCGGCCGGTTTCATCCGCCCGTGGACGAGGCCGATATTAAGTTCCGGCAGCGCCAGTTTGAGCTCTTCCCAGGTCGCTTCCGCCGCCTGGGCTTCCAGCAGATCGGACTCTTCAATTAGCGTACAAACCCAATAGGCCTGGCGCCCTTCGTGGGTGCAGGCGTTGCGTACGCGGTCGATAATATCGCTGCGCCGGGTGTCCGGGATGGCGACGGTGGTCACCGGGGTTCGGCCCGGCGGCAGCTCGTCGATAATCGAGGTGTCCAGATCGGCGTAGGCGGTCATTGCCAGGGTGCGGGGGATAGGCGTGGCGGTCATGATCAGCTGATGCGGGTGGAACCCCTGCTGCTGACCTTTTTCCCACAGCGCCAGCCGCTGATGCACGCCGAAGCGGTGTTGTTCGTCGATAATCACCAGCGCCAGGCCGTTAAACTGCACCTGCTCCTGGAAGATGGCGTGAGTGCCGACAATCATCTGCACTTCGCCGCTGGCGATAGCCTCCTGCTGCGCCTGACGGGCTTTGCCTTTCTGTTTGCCCGCCAGCCAGCCGACTTCTATGCCCAGCGGTTCAAACCAGCTGCGGAAGTTATTGGCGTGCTGTTCGGCAAGCAGTTCGGTGGGCGCCATCAGCGCCACCTGTTTGCCGTGGGCGATAGCGCGCACGGCGGCCAGCGCGGCGACCAGCGTTTTACCGGAGCCAACATCGCCCTGCACCAGGCGCATCATCGGCACGTCCAGCGCCATATCGTGTTCGATCTCGGCGGTAACCCGCGCCTGCGCGCCGGTGGGCTTAAAGGGCAGGGAGGCCAGCAGCTGGTTTTTCAGGGTATCGTTGGCGCCGAGCGGCAGGGCGTGATAGCGCTGGGCGCCTGCCCGCAGCGCCAGCATGCTGAGGTTATGCGCCAGCAGCTCTTCCAGAATCAGACGCTGCTGCGCCGGGTGCTTGCCGCTTTCCAGCTCGCTAAGTTGCAAGGAGGGAGGCGGACGGTGCAGCGTACGCAGCGCTTCCGGCAGGCTCATCATCCCCTGCGCCAGCTCCGGTGGCAGGAGTTCGCTAATCGCGCAGGTTTCCAGGAGCTCAAGCGCCTGATCGGTGAGCTTGCGCAGGGTCGCCTGCTTGATGCCTTCGGTGGTCGGATAGACCGGAGTTAACGTTTCCTGAAGCTCCGGGGTGCTCATATCGCCCTGGACGCGGTATTCCGGGTGGATCATCTCGGCGCCGTACTTCCCGCGTTTGGCTTCACCGTAGGCCAGCACCCGACGACCAGTCGCGAGGCTGTTTTTCATCGCCGCGTTAAAGTTGAAAAAGCGCATGGTGAGGATGCCGGTGCCGTCGCTGATCTGGCAGGTCAACATCCGCCGGCCGCCGAAGGTGATATTGCTGTTGAGCACTTCGCCTTCCACGGTGGCATAAACCCCGGGAAGCAGCTCGGCTATCGGGTAAAGATGGGTGCGATCTTCGTAACGCAGCGGCAGGTGCAGCAGCAGGTCCTGAACCGTATGCAGGCCGATCTTCGCCAGTTTACTGCTTTGCGCAGCGCCCACACCGGTGAGTGAGCTAAGCGGAACGGCATCGAGCAGGCGGCCTGACATCAGGTTTACCTCGTTGCCTGCATGGTAGCCCACCATGCGTCATCGGCTTCCACTTCGCCCTGCTCGTTGACGTGGGGGTAAGGCAGACCTTTTTGTCTGGCGACGCGGGCCAGCACCGGATATCCGCCTTCGAACAGCAGGCGCTGCTGCTCTTCCGGCGGCAGCATGCTGTTGGCGCGTTGGTACATCCCGGCGTTTTGCCGCTGGCGCTGGGCTTCATACAGGATCAGCGCCGAGGCGACGGAGACGTTCAGCGACTGCACCATGCCGATCATCGGGATAATGATGTCCCGGTCGGCCAGCGCCAGCGCTTCCTGGGTGATGCCGGTTTTCTCCTGACCCATCAGGATGCAGGTAGGGCGCGTATAGTCGATTTCACGAAAATCGATGGCTTTGTCGGAAAGGTGAGTGGCGAGAATTTGCATGCCCTGGCCTTTCAGGTGGCCGACGGCATCTGCGATGGTGCGGTGGGTTTTCACCTGCACCCAGCTGTTGCTGCCCGCGGCGGCGGAGGCCATGGTACGCATCCGGCTGCTTGGCCAGACGGCATGCACTTCATGTACGCCAACGGCATCTGCGGTCCGAATGACCGCAGAGACGTTATGAGGCTTATGGACCTGCTCCATGCAGACCGTCAGGTCAGGCTGACGCCTGGCGAGCATCTCGCAGATACGCTCGTAGCGCTTTGAGTTCATAAAGCTAGTTTCGGTTACGGGTGACTTTAATCACGTCCGGCATGACGCGGATTTTGCGCATGATATTCGCCAGATGCACGCGGTCACGCGCGGTCAGGCGGATAAAGGCGCTGTATACGCGGCCATCTTTCTCTTCCGTATTCAGGCTCTGGATATTGGAAGACGCGGTGTTGATCGCCGCCGTCAGGTTAGCCAGCGCACCCTGGTGGTTAAACATGTCCACCTTAATTTCGGTGATGAACTCCTGAGCGGTCTCTTTATCCCACTCAACCGCCATAAATTTCTCCGGCTCTTTCTGGTAGCCGCGAATGTTACGACAGGATTCATGGTGGATAACCAGCCCTTTACCCGGACTGACGTGGGCGATAATCGGGTCACCTGGGATCGGGCGACAGCACTTGGCGAAGGTGATCAACACGCCATCGGCGCCTTTGATCGGCAGATGGCCGTGGTTCGACGCGTTAGCCGGTACCGGCGCCGCAGCGGCTTCGCCCTGCTGCAGGTTTTTCGCCACCACGACGCTCATGGCGTTGCCCAGACCGATTTCCGCCAGCAGATCGTCAAGCGTGGCCAGCTTCATGCGATCGAGTTCGCGCTGGATATTCTCCGGCGGGATCTCGGCGAGTTTGCGGCTTCCGCCCAGCGCGTGATTGAGCAGACGACGGCCAAGGCTGACCGAATCGTCGCGCTTAAGGTTTTTCAGCAGCTGACGGATCTTGGCGCGCGCTTTCGAGCTGACGACAAAGTTCAGCCAGGCGGCATTCGGGCGTGCGCCCGGCGCGGTGATAATTTCGACAGTCTGGCCGCTGGAGAGCGGCTGCGACAGCGGATAAGGCTGGCGATCGACGCGCGCGCCAACGCAGGCATGGCCGATATCGGTATGCACCGCGTAGGCGAAGTCCACCGGCGTGGCGCCGGCGGGCAGTTCGACAATGCGACCTTCCGGGGTGAAAACGTAAATCTCATCGGGGAACAGATCGGATTTTACGCTCTCGATAAATTCAAACGAGCTGCCGGCGCTCTGCTGCAGCTCCAGCAGGCTTTGCATCCAGCGCTGAGCGCGGATTTGCGCGGTGGTGCTGCTTTCGCCGCCGTGCTCTTTATAAGCCCAGTGCGCCGCAACCCCCATCTCCGCCATCTGGTCCATGTCTTCGGTACGAATTTGTACCTCGACCGGGACGCCGTGGGGGCCGATCATCGAGGTATGCAAAGACTGATAGCCGTTCGCTTTCGGAATGGCGATGTAATCTTTGAAACGACCTGGACGCGGTTTGTAGAGGCTGTGCATCTGGCCGAGCACGCGATAGCAGATATCGGCATCATGGACGATAACGCGGAAGGCGTAGATATCCATGATCGAGTGAAAACGCTGCTCTTTAAGCACCATTTTGCAGTAGATGGAGTACAGATGCTTTTCGCGACCGCTGACGCGGCAGGGGATCCCCGCTTCCTGCAACCGTCCTTCGATTTCGGAGAGGATTTTTTGGATCATCTCTTTACGGTTGCCGCGCGCCGCTTTGACCACCTCTTTAATGACGCGGTAGCGGTTAGGGTACAGCGCTTCAAAGCCCAGCTCTTCGAGCTCGGTCTTGATGTGATGGATACCTAAACGGTGCGCCAGCGGGCTGTAAATTTCCAGCGTTTCGCGGGCGATGCGGCGGCGTTTATCCGGGCGTAACGAGCCCAGAGTACGCATGTTGTGGGTGCGGTCGGCAAGCTTGATGAGGATGACGCGGATGTCCTGCACCATCGCCATGATCATTTTGCGAAAGTTTTCGGCCTGCGCCTCTTTCTTATCGCGAAACTTGAGCTTATCAAGTTTCGACACCCCCTCTACCAGTTCGGCAACGCTTTTACCAAAAAGCTGTTCCATGTCCTGGTAGGTGGCGGGGGTATCTTCAATCACATCATGCAGCAGCGCGGCCATCAGCGTTTCATAGTCGAGCTTCATCTCGGCCAGAATGCAGGCTACCGCGACCGGGTG
This sequence comes from Klebsiella sp. GL120222-02, assembly GCF_003097195.1. Classification (NCBI taxonomy): domain Bacteria; kingdom Pseudomonadati; phylum Pseudomonadota; class Gammaproteobacteria; order Enterobacterales; family Enterobacteriaceae; genus Klebsiella; species Klebsiella sp. GL120222-02. Next base: position 185,409 of record NZ_QEQO01000006.1, on the reverse strand, counting down.
CGTGATATAGGGTTCACCGCTTGAACGTGTCTGACCCTCGTGAGCGTCACGTGCAACGAGATACGCCTGCCGAAGGCGCTTGATTTGCTCTTCCGGCAGGTAGTTTTGAATCAGCTGATTCAGGCTTTCAAACAGATACAAGGGCGACCCGCTGTGTGATTAACGACGACCTTCAGCAATCGCGGTAACGGCTTGTAATTCAGCGGCTTCCTGCTCTTGCTGTTCCTGGCGCTCACGTACGTCGAGGATCTGGTTGTTGATCAGACCTTCTTCGATTTCGCGCAGTGCGATAACGGTGGTTTTATCGTTTTCTTCCGGTACCAGCGGATCCTTTCCGCCTACCTGCATCTGACGAGCGCGACGCGCGGCGACCAGTACCAGGTCAAAACGGTTACCAATTTTCTCTACAGCGTCCTGAACAGTTACGCGTGCCATACTTAAAATGCTCCACAGGTGAAGAAATGACTGGGCATGATACTGAATGTGGGTTCAGTCTGCCAATAGTTTGGTGATTAAAGCGCCATGTCGCTGCTTTTGGCGGCTCATGCGCAGACGTTCAGCGCGGATGATATTTTTCAGGTCGCTCAGGGCGGTGTCAAAATCATCGTTCACAATCAGGTAATCATATTCCGCGTAATGGCTCATTTCCGCAACGGCCTGGGCCATCCGTTTCGCGATCACCTCTTCGCTGTCCTGGCCGCGGCCGCGCAGGCGACGGTCCAGTTCATCTTTTGACGGCGGCAGAATAAAAATGCTGCGTGCGCCGGGCATGCTTTTACGGATCTGCTGCGCACCTTGCCAGTCGATATCGAGGAAGACATCGACGCCAGTCGCCAGCACCTGCTCGATCGCTTTACGCGACGTGCCGTAATAGTTGCCAAAGACCTCTGCATGTTCCAGAAACGCGTTTTCGCCAATCATCGAGCGGAATTCGTCGTGATTCACGAAGAAATAGTGTTCGCCGTGCACTTCACCCGGACGCGGCGCCCGCGTGGTATGGGAGACCGATACCTGGGTGTCATACAACGGTTGGGTTTTTAATAAAGCCTGAATCAGGCTGGATTTACCCGCGCCGCTAGGGGCGGAAACAATATAAAGCGTGCCTTGAGCCATGAGTGTCTTTTGTATGTGGTTATCGAAAGAGGTCCTACATACGAGCCTATTATACACGTCGCCGCGGCGTGACGCAGTCATTGTCACACTTTTTGCCGCTGTTTCTTTCATTTTGCCTGCCGTTTTCCTGAATTCGCTAGCCGTTGCTGCAATGAAGCGTAAATCCTGGAAGACGCTTCGCAAGGCGAAAAAGTACCCGTCGCGGCTCGCGGTGTTCTACAGCAGACTCTCCGCCAGGTGATGAAGGAGGGACTGCAATGCGTAAAGGAGGGTGGTGGCTGGCGCTAGGGATGTTCTCTGCCAGCGCGCTGGCGACGTGTCCGGAGTGGCCGCCGGCCAGAGGAAGGCAGGAGATTTCACGCCTTCATCAGCAAATTGTCGCCTGGAAAGAGGACTACTGGCGACAAGGCGCCAGCGAAGTGAGCGATGAGGTTTACGACCAGCTCACCCTGCGCCTGGCGCAGTGGCGACAATGCTTTCCGGGCGCGACGCCTGAAGATGACGATCTGCCTCCGCCGACCGGCGATACGCGTCATCCGGTGGCCCATACCGGCGTGCGCAAGCTGGCGGATGAGGCCAGCGTGGCCCACTGGATGAAAAATAAAGCCGACCTGTGGGTACAGCCTAAAGTGGACGGCGTGGCGGTCACCCTGGTCTATCGCCAGGGGCATCTGGTTCAGGCTATCAGCCGCGGGGATGGCCTGCGCGGTGAGTTGTGGACCGCCCGAGCGCGGCAGATCCCGGCGCTGGCGAAGCTGACGACCGGCGAACTGGCCAACAGCGTGCTGCAGGGGGAGCTATTTCTGCGTCGGGAGGGGCATATTCAGCAGCAGGCTGGCGGAATGAACGCGCGGGCGAAAGTCGCCGGGTTGATGATGCGAGCCGACGCGGCGGCGGCGCCGCTCAGCCAGCTGGACGTTTTTATCTGGGCCTGGCCAGACGGTCCCTCGGATATGCGCCGTCGACAGCAGCTGCTGGCGCAGGCGGGGTTTGGCTACAGCGGACAATACACCCATTCGGTAACGCGCGTTGAGCAGGTGGCGGAGTGGCGCCAGCGCTGGTATCGCTCGCCGCTCCCCTTCGTCAGCGATGGCGTGATTGTGCGCGAAGGGCGCGAACCGCCGGGACGTGTCTGGTCTCCCGGAAAGGGAGAGTGGCTGGCGGCCTGGAAGTATCCTCCGGCCTCGCAAGTGATAGAGGTACGGGCGATCCATTTCAGCACTGGCCGCAGCGGCAGGCTCAACGTCGTGGCCCAGCTTGAGCCCCAGCGGCTGGATGATAAACGCGTGCAGCGGGTTAATGTTGGCTCTGTGGCCCGCTGGCAGGCGCTGGATATTGGGGTTGGCGATCAGCTGCAGATCAGTCTGGCAGGGCAGGGTATTCCTCGGATCGACGCCGTTGTCTGGCGGACGGCCGAGCGCCATAAACCGACGCCGCCGGCGGCAAAATTCAATGCGCTAACCTGCTATTTCGCCACCCCTGAGTGCAGCGAACAGTTTCTTTCCCGGCTGATCTGGCTGTCATCAAAGTCCGCGCTGGATGTCGATGGCGTGGGGGAACATTTATGGCGCGCCATTCAGCAGCAAAACCCGATGACGCATATTTTTTCCTGGCTGGCGCTTACGGTGGAGCAGCTGCAGACGGTGCCAGGGATCTCCGCCGCCCGCGGGCAGCACCTCTGGCATCAATTTGATCTCGTTCGCAAACGGCCTTTTATCCGCTGGGTGCTGGCGATGGGGCTCCCGGTGCCTCAGGGGGCGCTGGCGCAGCTCGAAAGCGAGAACTGGCATCTGCTGGCGGCAAAAAGTGAAGCGCAATGGCGCGCGCTGCCGGGCGTGGGGGAGATCAGAGCCCGCCAGCTGGTGGCCTTCCTGCACCATCCGGATGTGGTGGCGCTGGCGCAATGGCTCAGTGGTCAGCGCATCCCCGGATTTTGAGGCGGTTAGTGGCTATCATGGGTGTAGTGGAAGACCGGTAGCCCCAGTTTCCAGCGCAGTGCCAGCATGCGGGCGGTAAAGCCGAACAGCAGCGTAGCCAGCACCACCACATCGTGGCTGCTGACGTAATGTTGCAGGGCAATATAGAGTACGGCTGCGGCAAACGAGATCCCGGCATAGAGCTCTTTCTGGAAGACCAGCGGAATGCGTTTGCAGAACATATCGCGCAGTACGCCGCCAAAAACGCCGGTGATGACCGCGGCGATAGAGGCGATGATCGGACCTTCGCCCATATCCAGGGCGATCTGCGCGCCGATGATGGAAAACACGATCAGCCCCAGCGCGTCCAGCACCAGAAACAGCCGGCGAAGGTGAGGCATCACTGGAGCGGCAATGGTGGTGAGGACGGCGGCGACAGCGACAATAATGACATATTCCGGATGTTTCACCCAGCCGAGAGGATAATGTCCCAGCAGGATATCGCGAACGGAACCCCCGCCCAGCGCGGTCGCGGTGGCGATAATGATGACGCCAAACGTGTCCATCCGCCGGCGCCCGGCAGCCAGCGCGCCGGTCATGGCTTCCGCGGTGATACCGATTAAATACAGAACATGAAGCAGCATAGATCCCCCCAGATAATGGCGGGCAGGTTAACGATTTGTGCGCAGGATCACGATTGAGATTTTCTAAAGCGAATCATTTACGCCAGGAAAAATTAATGGAAGTAGTATCTGTGATGGCTTGATTTAAAGGTTTATTGATTTTTTAGGTATTTTTATTGATTAGAAAAAGTAATGCTAAGTGAAGCGACGGGTATCACTATCGAAGACACTATGATTACGCAATGTTTAAGTCTCGTCCTTTATTCTTTTATTTTTCCTTTTCAAGGCCTGAGAAAATGAGCGTCGCCGCCGGGAATAAAAACAATCTGACCCGCCTGATAGCCGTGGTATTAACCGGGATTCTGGCTGGCCTGGCCGGCATGGTGCTGGCGCTGATTTTACATGCGATACAGCACCTGGCTTTTGGCTACAGTGCCGGGCAGATCGTCGGTTCGGTGTCATTTTTACAGGGCGTCACGGAGTCGTCCTGGCCACGCCGCATCGCGGCAATCGTGGCCGGCGGTGGCGTCGCCGGATTTGGCTGGTGGCTGCTTGGTCGCTATGGGCAGAAGCGGGTTTCCATTGCGGCGGCGGTGGCCAACCCTTCCGTACCCATGCCAGCAGGCACCACGACGATCCACGCGCTGCTGCAGATCGTCACCGTAGCGCTGGGTTCCCCGCTTGGCCGCGAAGTGGCGCCCCGGGAAATGGGCGCGCTGGGGGCGGGGATGGTGGCGCGTAAGCTGGGCCTGCTGGAAGATGAAACCCGCACCCTGATCGCCTGTGGGGCGGGCGCCGGTCTGGCGGCGGTCTATAACGTCCCGCTGGCAGGGGCGTTGTTCAGCCTTGAGGTCATGCTGCTGTCGTTTAGCTGGGAAAAAACGCTGGCGGCGATAATGACCTCGGCGATTGCCGCGTGGACGGCTACCCTGGGGTTAGGGGATGAATCGCAATACCATTTTGTTTCCAGCACGCTTCCGCATTCCTTTCTCTGGTGGGCGATTCTGGCGGGCCCGATTCTTGGCACCGGCGCCTGGCTCTTTCGTAAAGCGACCAGCGCAGCGCGTTCACGCGTCCGAAGTAACTGGCAGATGCCGGTGTTCTGTCTGCTGGGGTTTTCCCTTCTTGCCATCCTGAGCCTTTATTTCCCGGAACTTCCGGGCAACGGCAAGGGACCAATGCAGCTGGCGCTCAGCGACGGGCTGCCTCTCTCTATGGTCGCTATCCTGTTAGTGTTGAAGATGGTGGTGATCCTGGCGGTGCTGCGCGGCGGCGCGGAGGGTGGATTGTTAACCCCGGGGCTGGCGGTAGGCGGACTGGTCAGTCTGCTGCTCTGCGCGCTCTGGCAGCTCGGCTTCCCTGGTGGAGATAAAAGCAGCTTCGCTCTGGTGGGGGCGGCCGCGTTTCTCGCCGCCTCCATGCAGATGCCGCTGACTGCGGTGGTGCTGGTGATGGAGTTCACCCACATGGATCACAGCTATCTGGCTCCGGCGCTGCTGTGCGCGGCAGGGGCGTTTTTAACCTGCCGGGCGCTGGACAAAAAATAGGTTTACCGAGCCGCAGTGAAAGTGAACAGGGAGGGGCCCTTCATCCGGGAAGTAAAATCAGCCGCATTTTTCCCTGATGGTTGCCTCATGGTTAATAAGCCATTTTTTACGTGCAACGCCGCCGCCGTAACCGGTCATCGAACCATCTTTGCCGATAATTCGATGGCAGGGGATGATAATCGCGACGCGGTTAGCGCCGTTTGCTGCAGCCACCGCGCGCGTGGCCGTTGGTTTACCTATATCCATCGCAATCGATTGATAATGCGTCGTCTCACCGAAGCTAACGTACTGTAAATGGCGCCAGACCGCTCGCTGGAATTCGCTGCCTGGGGTATCAAGCGCCACCTCGAACGATTGACGCCGCCCGGCAAAATACTCCGTTATTTCCTGTTGCGCCTGCCGGGTGTGGGCGTTTTCACCGGCGATGATGCTGGCGTCGAACCGTCGCTGCAGGTCGCTGAATTCTGTCTCCAGCGCTCGTCTGTCGACAAACTCCAGCAGACAAATCCCCCGCTGCGTTGCACAAACAAACATTGGCCCTAACGGGGTGGTAAAACGATGAATTAAAACAACCTGGCGTTGCGCGCTGGGTGCGGAACCGGTCAATTTTTTGCAGGTATAGCCGAAACCGCTTAAGGACTCATAGCCGCTATCGAAAGCGACATCGGTGGTTGATCGGCCTGCTTTCAGCTCCTGAAGCGCCATATTAACGCGCTGCATCCGTTGAAAAGCCTGAAAGGTGATCCCGTGGTTTTGCAGGAACCAGCGGCGAACGCGTTCCGGGCTAATATCGTGCTGACGTAGTTCGCTATCACTGAGACGAACCTTCGGGTCTTCTCGCAGCAGGCGGAGCGCTTGCTCAACAAAGGCGGGGGCTGTCCGGGCATTCTCCGTCGGGCGACAGACTTTGCATGGCCGGAACCCGGCATCCAGCGCGGATTTAACGTCATTATAGAATTCGACGTTTTCCCGCCTGGGTTTTCGCGCCCGACAGACCGAGATACAAAAAACGCCGGTGGTTTTCACGCCAACGAAAAAGACGCCGGTAAACTCCACAGCGCGTTCAAGCAGCGCCTGATACCAGATATCGCACTGGATGCTGTCGGTAATTTTCATGGTCAAAAAACACCCGAGAAAGAGTAGTTAGCTTGCACCTGACATAATAAGTCTTTCAGTCTGGCCTGTGTGGCAGCATGAATAAAATTGCCCATCGAAATTCGTTTTACGCCCAGTGCCGATAAGGTACTGAAGTCTGCCAGCTCAGGCATACACATTACGTTTAAGGGTAAAGGCACGTGGCGGACAATGGCGGTAATATCTTCCGCGCGGGTGACGCAAGGCACAAAAAAACCGCATCCACCATGGTTAGCGTATAACTGACCGCGATAGAGCGTCTCATCCAGTGCATTTGGTATGTTGAGAAGAAAGGTATCGGTGCGGACATTAACAAACATATCGGGACAAGCGTGGGTGATTTCCTGGATTTTGGCGGCAAAGACCACGGCATCGTCAAGACGACGCGTATTATTCACCACATGACTATCCTCGAGGTTTATTCCGCTCACGCCGAGATGCGCCAGACGCTGGATATTGTCAATGATGTGGCTGGTTGTGGCGCTGTAGCCCGCCTCTAAATCGACGCTTAACGGCAGTTCGCTAACAGCTTTGATGCGTGAGACGATATATAACAGCTCGTCAAAACTCATCTCTTCGCCATCTTCATACCCTAACATTGCGGCGATAGCAGCGCTGGAGGAGCCCAGCGCCTGATAACCGGCCTGCTGAGCGGCCTGAGCGCTGCTGGCATCCCAGACGTTGGCAAGCAACAACGGTTGGTTTTGCTGGTGAAGCGCGTTGAAGTTCATTCTTTTCTCCCGCGGTGGTGTGTCCCCAGACTGTGCCGCGTTGGGCTCATTTGCCACAACCGAAAACTGGACGACTATTTTTATACGTAGATTCTTATCGTCAGCCGGCGGGAGAGATAAATAAAAAGGCCATGATTGATCATGACCTTTTATACGGTAGTGCCTGGATGGGTGAGAAAGCGTTACTCGATATTCTGGATCTGTTCGCGCATTTGCTCGATCAGTACCTTCAGCTCAATCGCGGAGTTGGTGACCTCGGCGTTAATCGATTTTGACGCCAGGGTGTTCGACTCACGGTTGAACTCCTGCATCATAAAGTCGAGACGGCGACCCACAGCCTCTTTCTTTTTCAGAATGTTGTAGGTCTCTTTAACGTGCGCTTCGAGGCGGTCCAGCTCTTCGGCAACGTCGATACGCTGCGCCATCAGCACCAGCTCTTGCTCAAGACGGTTATTTTCCAGCTGCACTTCCGCGTCTTCCAGTTTGGCAACCAGACGCTCGCGCTGCCACTGGAGAATTTCCGGCATATGAGCTCGAACTTTCGCCACTTCGCCGCTCACCCCTTCAAGCCGCTGCTCGATAAGCGCTTTCAGGGCCTGGCCTTCCGTTTCGCGGGCGACGATGAAGTCGTCCAGCGCGCCATCAAGAGCGGCCAGAATGTCGGCGGCGATGGCGTCGAGATCCTGCTCTTTGGCGGCCATCACGCCCGGCCAGCGCAGGATATCAACCGGGTTGATTTCCCCTTCATCGCTCTGCATTTTCACCCAGTTGGCAGCGTTGACCAGCTGTTTAGCCAGCTTTTCGTTGAGGATAAGTTCACCCTGAGCGCTGGGATCTTGTTCAAAACGCAGGGTGCATTCGACTTTACCGCGAGTCAGGCGGGCGCGAATGCGCTCGCGTACCACGGGCTCCAGACTACGGAACTGCTCCGGCAGGCGGAAGTACGTTTCCAGATAGCGCTGGTTTACCGAGCGCAGCTCCCATGCGGCGCTACCCCAGTCACCCTTGATTTCACGGCGGGCATAGGCGGTCATACTGCGGATCATAGACGTTCCTGTTTTCGTAATAATGAATGCAAGGATTATAGCTATGCGGGCGGTGACTTAACAGGAATAGTGATGAAATACCTGGATGGCGATTGTTTTGAGGGGCATAGCCACAATCTATTTCATGCAATTACTAAGTTAAGCGAGCGGTATGCTTCTGTTGTGGGTAAAATAAGACGTTTTGTATTAGCGACTTTACGTCAATGACGCTGTTAAGTTATATGTGGTTAATTATTTGGGCTTACTGAAGAAATGGTTTTTCTGCGCTTTGTTGACCGCGGGGAGATATTACTTTTTGCTGTAGTTAATGGTTTTATGTTATTTGGCGTGAACATCAAATACAGATAGTGCTATACGAGCTGGTTTCTTGATAGAAAATATGATTAGAGTGATGATTTTGTGCCAAATATAACCACAGGAAATACTACGGTGTATTATCTTTAAGTATTATGTATGCTTTTTTTGAATTTGTTGCGGCGAATATATTAAACCTGCTATTGTTTATATTGTCTTCATGAATATTATCACTTCAACTATATTCATTAATTTTGTATTAGTGGGTTTTCATTTTGGGCGGTATTGTCCGACAGAAGGATCACGAGTATAGTCGTTTTAGATTAGTTCTATAAAAAGGATTTTAATATGAACGCTATCTTTGACAGAGTCATTAGAGAGTTTTTCCCGGATACCAATATTCCACACTGGAAAAAATGGGTTTTCAGAGCCGCATTTGGCAATAAGATATTCTCTCGTTTAATAAACGACGAACGGTTAATTGATAAAAATGGTGTGCATTGGGTTAGTTCGGTCATTGATTTTTTTAACGTCCGATGTGAAACGGAATGCTCTGACTTTAATAATATACCCCGACAGGGTGCTACAGTTGTTATTTCAAATCATCCGACGGTAATGGATGGTATTGCTTTAATACATACTATCGCTCAGGTCAGGAAAGATATAAAAATAGTGGCTAACCATATTTTGCCAATGATATTCCCACAGGTGGCAGAACTTACCATTGGTATTGAGAATATGGCTGGTAAGATGAGCCATAAGAAATTCAGGGAAATGAACGATCACCTGAAGAACGGTGGTGTGTTGATTATTTGTCCTGCAGGTAAGTTGGCTAGCTGGTCTCTTTCAGGTTTACAGGAACATCAATGGAATCCCGGTTTTTTACAACTGGCGATGAGAAACAACGCGGCGCTGGTACCTGTTCATATTACGGGATCAAACAGCAAAACTTATTATTTAGCTGCGACGGTCTGGCGGCAACTGTCAAATATAATGATTATTCGTGAAGCGCTACGCCATCGTGGTAAGACCATGAAAATCAAAGTAGGGCAGCAAATAGCCTTATCTTCGTTTAATCGATTTAATAAAGATCTGTCTGCCGCGTCAAGTGTATGCTTGATGCATCTCCAGAGCATCGGAGAGAATGGCCCGGCGCTGGTAGATACGGTTTCTCCGCAACAATTAACAGGTAGTCGAGAGAGTTTAATAAACGCAATAGAAGAGTGCGAAGTATTAAGACAATTTGATGATGGTAGAAAATTATTGATATTTCGCTGTAATACCCTCGGAGACTCACCCATTATTGATGAGCTAGGGCGCTTACGCGAGCGCTGTTATCGCGATATTGGCGCTGGATCCGGTAAAGACAGAGATAATGATGTTTTTGATGAAACCTATTACCATGTCATTTTATGGGATCCTTCTGATGAAGAAATACTGGGTGCCTATCGTCTAATACCCGTTGGTGAGCAGTTAGCGCAACATGGAATAACAGGCCTCTACAGCAACAGCCTGTTCAAATACCATAATAATGCCTATTCCTGTTTAAGCCAGTGTGTGGAAATCGGCCGTGGATTTATCCAGAAGCCTTATCAAAAAAGTAATGTTCTTGATTATTTATGGCGGGGGATATTTGATTTTATAAAAAGATATCCAGACTATAAATATTTGTTAGGTGTGTTGACGATTCCCGGCTCTTTTCCTGAAGAGGTGCAGAAACTCATTGTAAGCTTTTATAATATGTACTTTCCCAGTTCGGTTAACTTTTGTACGCCAATTCAATTATTCACTGCAGAAGGTGCACAAAGTGATAGCCCATTTTCCGGAAATGATTTTAGAGACGACTGGCGTGTGCTTAACGATTTACTGAGAGAAAAAGGTTATGAACTACCATGGCCTTTTAAACAGAGCGCTAAATGGTTTTCTCCAGGCGGATCGTCGATTCTTGCATTCACAAAAGATGATGCTTTTCACTCGATCGCTGGTTTAAACCTGAGTGCTCTCGATAAATTGAATGAAATATACTTTAAGCATTATTTAAAGGATTAAACTGACGATAACGTTAGGGTTTGGAATGAGAATAATTCAATCCAGACATCAGTAATGAAAAACTCTATGCGTACGGATGCGTTTTAATGCAAAAGCCAGTAAATATATTTATTGTTGTGATAGCGATGCTGATGATAACGGGGTGTGATAACAAACCGGAGAACAGGTTATCTGGTTATTCACATGGCGAATTTGTCTATCTTTCTTATTCTTCCACTGCAAAAATTGAACAGCTATTCATTAAGAAAGGAGATAATGTCACGCCTGGACAAGAGTTAGTGAAGATTGAGTCCTTTGATGCGCAAAATATTTTCCTGCGAGCTGAGGAAAAACTTTCTGCAGAGAGCGCATTATTGCGAAATCTGGAGTCGGGAGAGCGGCCTGAAGAGCTGGATATTATTCGTGCCCAGATTAAAAAAGCACGATCGGCGGAATCCCAGGTAAAGCGTCAGCTTGAGCGGTATCGTAATCTTTACGCCAGTCGCGCCATCTCGCTCGCAGAATGGGAGGATATCCGGGATGAGTTAACGCAAAAAGGCGCGCAGGTTGAAGAGTTAATTAATCAACTCAAAGCGCGGCAACTGCCTGCCCGTCAGGATGAGATTAGCAAACAGCTCTCGATGGTGGCCGCGGCAAAACTCGAACGTGATAAGGCGCTTTGGGATGTCCAGCAAACGACGATTGTTTCTCCGGTCAATGCTAAAGTCTTCGATATTATTTATCGTGCCGGGGAACGGCCCACTGCCGGCAGACCAATAATTAGTCTGTTACCTCCTGAGAATATAAAAGTACGCTTTTTTATACCCGAGGCGATGCTTGGTAAATTTAAAATCGGAACTAAGGTAAAACTGATATGCGATGGTTGCGCTGAGCCCATTGCTGGCGTGATTAACTACATCAGTCCTGAAGCGGAATTTACGCCTCCGGTTATTTATAGTACGAAACGCCGGGAGAAACTCATTTTTATGGCTGAGGCTGTTCCTGCCCGGAAGCAGGCTGAGCGGATGAAAATCGGCCAGCCGTTTGATGTGGAGGTTATTGGTAATGAATAATCTTTGTATTGATGTAAAAAATCTCAATAAGTATTTTGGTGAGCATCACGTCGTAAAGGATTTCTCTTTGCAGGTGGCCAAAGGCGAAATTTATGGTTTTCTTGGGCCGAACGGTAGCGGGAAAACAACATCGATTCGGATGATGTGTGGTTTGATTACCCCGGATTCAGGTGAAGGCTCTTGTCTGGGCATGGACATCTTTACGCAGCGGGAAAAAATAAAAAAAAAGATAGGTTATATGACCCAGTATTTCTCAATGTGGGGAAATTTAACCATCCGGGAAAACTTACTTTTTATCGCGCGGTTGTATAGCCTCGACCAACGTAAAGCCCGGGTTGAACGCGCGCTTTCAGAGTTAGGCCTCACTACCCGACAGCATCAGCAGGCCAGGGAGCTTTCTGGAGGCTGGAAGCAAAGAATGGCCCTCGCCGCTTGCATGTTGCATGAACCCGTTTTGTTGTTTCTCGATGAACCAACCGCTGGCGTGGATCCGAAAGCGCGGCGAGAGTTCTGGCAAATGCTGCATCAGTTATCGGACAGAGGGATCTCAATCCTGGTGAGCACGCATTATATGGATGAGGCCGAGCGCTGCCATAAGGTTGCCTATCTGTATTATGGCCGTCTGTTGGCGAATGGCACTATTTCGTCGATTATCGCGTCCCAGAATCTGATCACCATGCGAACCAGTGGCACCGGTCTGACGCTGCTTGAAAACCAGCTACAACGCTTGCCGGATATTGAGCAAACGGTCATTTTTGGCAATCAGCTTTATATTACTTCCAGAGATGAAGCCAAATTAAAGTCCACGCTTTTTGCATTTACACAACAGGGCTATGAGTTCTGTCAGGTGGCTACCAATCTGGAAGATGCATTTACCTACTTGATGAAAAACGATTGTGAAAAAAATTAATTTAAGCTTCTCCTTTACCCGTTGGATCGGCGTGGTTATTAAGGAAATCCACGAATTACGTCGTGATAAAGTCAGCATTAGTATGGTGCTCCTGACACCTATTTTTCAGCTGATCATTCTTGGCTATGCGATCAATATGGATCCCCATAATCTTCCTACCGCGTTATTAAATTACGATACCGAACGCATGAGTCATATTTTTGTGACGGAAGCGCAAAATACAGGGTATTTTTCAATGATTCCTGTCGATTCAGAAGAGGCGGCGCAGAAAGCGTTCGTTCGGGGAGATGTCACTTTTATCGTGACGATTCCTGAGGGGTTTACGCGCAAGATGCTGCGTGGAGAAAAGCCTCAGCTGTTAATTCAGGGGGATGCCATCGATCCGATAACCACGGGGAATGCGCTAAGTGCCCTTGTACAGGTGGCGAAATCGATGTTTCAACACGATTTGCCGGGCGACATGCGTGTCTCGCAAAAAGAGGATGATTTCGAGCTTATTATCCATCGGATGTTTAACCCTGAGGGGATTACCCAGTTTAATACTATTCCAGGTATTATGGGATCGATACTCAGTACCACCTTGATCCTGATGACCGCCCTGTCTATTACCCGTGAGCGAGAAAACGGGGCGTTAGAAAATTTACTGGTCTCTCCTTTGACCGGGTTTGAGGTCATTGTCGGGAAGATAACGCCTTTTGTTGTCATCGGTTTGTTCCAGGCGACGTTAATTCTGATTGCCGCTGTGCTATTGTTCGATATTCCCCTTCATGGTAGCGTTTTTCTGCTTTTTTTTGTGCTGTTAATATATGTTTTCCTCTGCCTGTCAATTGGCATTGGTATTTCTGGCCTGGCACAAAACCAACTGCAGGCGCTGCAAATGTCGTCATTTTACTTTATTCCTTCCATTATGCTTTCCGGCTTTATCAGCCCCTTTATTAGTATGCCTGACTGGGCGAAAGCCATTGGCTCCTGTTTACCGCTGACCTATTTCATCCGACTGGTTAAGGGCATCATGCTGAAAGGCTATTCTGCGATGGCATTATTACCCGACCTTTTGCCACTGATCGGCCTGGCGGTGATAGTGATTGGCGTGGGGTTGAAATCTTATCGTAAAACACTGGACTGACATTATGTGCGTGCCCGGCACGTGTTGGCATAGGCTTTTCGCCATGAAATTCGTATAATGCGCCCCACATTCGTTTCAAGCCGGAGATTTCTATCATGCGTCCAGCAGGCCGTAGCGCTAATCAGGTGCGTCCCGTCACCCTGACCCGTAATTACACAAAACACGCTGAAGGCTCCGTGCTGGTCGAATTCGGTGATACCAAAGTGTTGTGCACCGCTTCCATTGACGAAGGCGTTCCGCGTTTCCTGAAAGGACAGGGGCAGGGCTGGATCACCGCTGAATATGGCATGCTGCCGCGCTCAACGCACACGCGTAACGCGCGTGAAGCAGCAAAAGGCAAGCAGGGCGGCCGGACGATGGAAATTCAGCGTCTGATCGCTCGCGCGCTGCGCGCGGCGGTTGACCTGAAAGCGCTGGGTGAATTCACCATCACACTCGACTGCGATGTGCTGCAGGCCGATGGCGGCACCCGTACGGCGTCGATTACCGGGGCCTGCGTGGCGCTGGCCGATGCGCTGAACAAACTGGTGGCAGCCGGCAAGCTGAAAACCAACCCAATGAAGGGGATGGTTGCCGCGGTGTCCGTTGGTATCGTTAACGGCGAAGCCATTTGCGATCTGGAGTACATCGAAGATTCCGCAGCGGAAACCGACATGAACGTGGTGATGACCGAAGATGGCCGCATTATTGAGGTGCAGGGGACGGCAGAAGGCGAGCCGTTCACCCATGAAGAGCTCCTCACTCTCCTGGCGTTAGCCCGAGGGGGGATCGAATCCATTATCACGACGCAGAAGGCGGCGTTAGAAAATTAATGATTAAGGCGACTGAGAAGTCGCCTTTTTTTTGCGCTTCATCCTTCATTACACCTGCGAAGGATGAGCGCGTAGTCTGACAATGATGAAAGTACCAAAAGGAGCGAATCCATGAAGCCGTATCAGCGCCAGTTTATTGAGTTTGCGCTTAGCAAGCAGGTTCTTAAGTTTGGCGAGTTCACGCTGAAATCCGGGCGCAAGAGCCCCTATTTCTTCAACGCCGGCCTGTTTAACACCGGGCGCGATCTGGCACTGCTGGGCCGTTTTTATGCCGAGGCGCTGGTGGATTCCGGGATTGAGTTCGACCTGCTGTTTGGCCCGGCCTATAAAGGTATTCCGATCGCCACCACCACCGCGGTGGCGTTAGCCGAACATCATGACCGCGATCTGCCTTACTGCTTTAACCGCAAAGAGGCAAAAACCCACGGCGAAGGCGGCAACCTGGTCGGTAGCCCGCTGCAGGGGCGTGTGATGCTGGTGGATGACGTGATCACCGCCGGTACGGCGATCCGCGAATCCATGGAGATTATCCAGGCCCAGGGCGCCCAGCTGGCGGGCGTACTGATCTCCCTGGATCGTCAGGAGCGCGGCCGCGGCGAGATTTCAGCTATTCAGGAAGTGGAGCGGGATTACGGCTGCCAGGTTATCTCAATCATCACTCTGAAAGAGCTGATTGCTTATCTGGAAGAGAAACCCGAGATGGCGGAATATCTGGCGTCAGTTCGCGCCTATCGTGAAGCCTACGGCATCTAAGACATACGCCCGGTAAGCGTCACGCTACCGGGCATCTCAGAAGCAGATTACTGCAGCTGTGCGGCGACCAGCGGCCAGCGGGCCTCGAAATCATCCGTCGGACGATATTTGAACTCGCTGCGCACAAAGCGCGACAGCATGCCCTCGCAGAAGGCCAGCAGCTGGCTGGCCAGCAGGGTTTCGTCGAGGGTGTAGCCTTCGCCTTCACGCATTTTTTTCTCGCGCATCACCTGACGCAGCTGCACTTCGATGCGCTCAAAAAGCTGGTTGATGCGGCCCTGTAGCCGGTCCTGTTCGAACATCAGCGCGTGCCCGGTGAGGATACGCGTCAGCCCAGGATTACGCTCGCCAAACCCAAGAATCAACAGAACGATCAGGCGCAGGCGCGCGGTGGTGTCCTTTTCATCTTTCAAAATCAAATTGATGCGCGTAATCAGACTGTCTTCAATGAACTCGATCAGGCTGTCAAACATGCGGGTTTTGCTGGGAAAATGGCGATACAGCGCGGCTTCGGAGACGCCGACGGAAGCCGCCAGTTTCGCGGTGGTAATACGTTGACTACCATCGCTGGATTCCAGCATGAGCGCCAGAGATTGAAGTATTTCTTCGCGACGATTCCGTTTCGCAGTTTGCTTTTCTGCCATGTTTTAAAATACCCCTGAAAATAAGCACTTGTCAGGCAGACATCCACAACGCGACCGCAAACCGGAGTTTGCGGTGATGTTATTGCGTTATGCGCGTTGGGATGCAGGTTCCGTGTTGCTGGGCTTATTTACGCCCTGAGTGACCGAAGCCGCCTTCGCCGCGGTCGGTGGCGTCAAACTCTTCCACCAGGTTAAATTCCGCCTGCACGACCGGCACAAAGACCATCTGCGCGATACGTTCGCCCGGCTCGATAATAAAGCTCTGCTGACCGCGGTTCCAGACGGACACCATCAGTTGCCCCTGGTAATCGGAGTCGATGAGGCCCACCAGATTGCCCAGTACTACGCCATGCTTATGGCCCAGGCCGGAGCGTGGCAGAATTACCGCCGCCAGAGAGGGATCGGCGATATGAATCGCAAGGCCCGTCGGCAACAGCGTGGTTGCACCCGGCGCCAGCTCTACGGCGTCGTCGAGACAGGCTCGCAGGTCAAGTCCGGCGGAGCCGGAGGTGGCATAGGTCGGCAGCGGAAATTGCTGGCCGACACGCGGGTCCAGAATCTTAACGTCGATTTTTTTCATCATAACGGGTCACGATCTCGTCGAGTAATAATTGGCCCAGGAGTTCCTTGCGCTCAAGTGGTAAGCGCTTTTCCCCATCCTGCCAGAAAAGGTGTAATGCGTTGTTATCGCTATTAAAGCCCTGATCAGGCTGAGAAACATCGTTAGCGCAAATCAGGTCGAGGTTTTTGCGGGCACGTTTTTGCCGCGCATATTCTTCCACATTATTCGTTTCGGCGGCAAACCCAACGACGTAAGGGCGATGGGCTTTTAGCGCCGCAACCCCGGCCACGATATCCGGGTTTTTAATCATTTTTATTGTTAATTCATCACCTTGTTTTTTAATTTTATCTTCGGCGATGACGGCGGCGCGGTAATCCGCCACCGCGGCGCAGCCAATAAAAATATGCTGCTGCTGAGCGCCGGCCTGGACGGCGGCTTCCATTTCCAGTGCGGTAGTGACATCAATGCGCTGCACAAACGGCGGTGTCGGTAGTGATACCGGGCCGCTGACCAGGGTCACGTTCGCGCCCCGCTGCGCGGCGGCGGCGGCAATCGCGAAGCCCATTTTGCCTGAGCTGTGGTTGCTGATGTAACGCACCGGATCCAACGGCTCACGGGTCGGGCCCGCGGTAATCATGAGGTTGAGATGTTGCAAATCTTTGACAGGGGAGGCGAAATGCTGCGCGGCCATCTCCACGATGGTTAACGGATCGAGCATTCTCCCCGGGCCGACGTCGCCGCAGGCCTGGCTGCCGCTGTCCGGTCCCCACAGCAGCAGGCCGCGGGAAGCCAGCGTCTGCAGATTCTGCTGGGTGGCCTGCGCGCGATACATCTGCTGGTTCATGGCGGGCACCACGGCAACCGGGGAAGGGGTGGCAAGACAGATCGTCGACACCAGGTCGTTGGCCATGCCGGCCGCCACGCGGGCGATTAAATCAGCGGTTGCCGGGGCGAGGATCACCAGGTCGGCCCATTTCCCGAGCTCAATATGGCCCATGGCCGCTTCCGCCGCCGGATCGAGCAGGCTGTCGGAAACCGGATAGCCGGATACCGCCTGCAGGCTGAGTGGGGTGATGAACGCTTTTGCCGCCTCCGTCATCGCGACACGCACCTCCGCGCCGCGTTCGCGCAGTCGGCGCACCAGTTCCGGGGTTTTATACGCCGCGATACCGCCGCTGACGCCCAGGACGATTTTTTTACCCGCCAGAGTCATCATGATGTCTTCCTGTTGCCGTAGACCAGAATCCGCGCATCTTATCACAATCCTGTCGTCGTCGTGCCTCTGGTGGGCATTCACTTTGCGAGCGGCTACGCAGGGTGAAAAGCAGTGGGTCGGCAGCGCCGTCAGGCTGTGCCAGGATAGGCAAATTCACCCAGGAGGGCGCATGGACGAAACGGAAAATCTGATGCCACGAGAAAAGATGTTGCAGTACGGCATCGAAGCGCTAACGGATGTTGAGCTGCTGGCGCTGTTTCTGCGCGTCGGCACGCGTCGTCAGGATGTGCTCGGCTATGCGCAGGCGTTACTGCAGCGTTTTGGCTCGCTCTACGCTCTGCTTTCCGCGGATAAAGCGCAGCTGATTGCCGTGGATGGACTGGGGCTGGCGAAATATGCGCAACTGAAGGGTATTGCCGAGCTGGCGCGACGCTATTTTAGCTCACAGCTGGTCGAGGAGGCTGCGCTGGTCAGTCCCTCGACGACGCGGGAATTTTTACAAAGCCAGCTTACGGAAGAAGAGCGCGAGATCTTTATGGTGATCTTTTTAGATAATCAGAACCGGGTGTTGAAACATAGTCGCCTTTTTTCTGGTACTCTTAGCCACGTTGAGGTGCATCCGCGAGAAATTGTACGCGAAGCCATCAAAGTGAACGCTGCCGCCGTGATCCTTGCGCATAATCATCCCTCCGGTAGTCCGGAGCCGAGCCAGGCAGACAGGCTGATTACCGAAAGGGTGGTAAAATGTTGTCGATTCATGGAGATACGCGTGCTTGACCATCTGGTTATCGGCCGCGGTGCGTATGTATCTTTTGCCGAGCGTGGCTGGATTTAGCCCCGAACTGGCGATCCTTCGGGATCTTTGTCTGTTCGGGACTTGAGCACATCGCCGAGTCAGCGTATACTACGCCACCTTTGAGAATCTCGGGTTTGGCATTTGGGCCTGGCAGTCGAGAGTTCACATTGAACTGCGATGACCAGGCTGTAAAGCCTGACGAGGCGCCAATACCCCATACGAAGCTCGAGCTAATTTGATTTTTGGAGAATAGACATGTCCCGAGTCTGCCAAGTTACTGGCAAGCGTCCGGTGACCGGTAACAACCGTTCCCACGCACTGAACGCGACTAAACGCCGTTTCCTGCCGAACCTGCACTCTCACCGTTTCTGGGTTGAGAGCGAGAAGCGTTTTGTCACCCTGCGCGTATCTGCTAAAGGTATGCGTGTAATCGATAAGAAAGGCATCGATACAGTTCTGTCTGAACTGCGTGCCCGTGGCGAAAAGTACTAAGTACTTAGAGGAAATAAATCATGGCTAAAGGTATTCGTGAGAAAATCAAGCTGGTTTCTTCCGCTGGTACTGGTCACTTCTATACCACCACGAAGAACAAGCGTACCAAACCGGAAAAAATGGAACTGAAAAAGTACGATCCGGTTGTACGTCAGCACGTTATCTACAAAGAAGCTAAAATCAAATAATTTTAGCCTCCTTGTATAAAAACCCCGCTTCGGCGGGGTTTTTTGTTTTTAAAACTCCCCCATATTGCTTTCACATACTCCCTTTTCAGTCACCTGTCCGTGAAGCACAATACGTCGGGTAAATGGAGGAAAATCATGCCTGAATTACCAGAGGTTGAAACCAGCCGCCGCGGCATCGAGCCGCACCTGGTTGGCGCAACTATTCTGCACGCCATTGTGCGCAATGGACGGCTGCGCTGGCCGGTTTCCGAAGAGATTTATCGCCTGAGCGACGTTCCGGTACTCAGCGTGCGGCGTCGTGCCAAATACCTGCTTCTGGAACTGCCGGACGGCTGGATCATCGTTCATCTCGGGATGTCGGGAAGCCTGCGTATCCTGAGCGAAGAGCTACCGGCCGAAAAACACGATCACGTTGACCTGGTCATGAGTAATGGCAAGGTGCTGCGCTATACCGATCCGCGCCGCTTTGGCGCCTGGCTGTGGACCAAAACGCTGGAAGACCATCCGGTACTGGCCCACCTTGGCCCGGAGCCGCTCAGCGATGAATTTAACGCCGACTATCTTCAGCAGAAATGCGCGAAGAAAAAAACTGCGATCAAACCCTGGCTGATGGATAACAAGCTGGTGGTAGGGGTCGGCAATATCTACGCCAGCGAGTCGCTGTTCTCGGCCGGGATCCATCCCGACAGGTTGGCTTCTTCACTGTCGCGGGAAGAGTGTGAGCAGCTGGTGAAAGTGATTAAGCTGGTCCTGCTGCGTTCGATAGAGCAGGGCGGCACCACGCTGAAGGATTTCCTGCAAAGCGATGGCAAGCCGGGCTACTTTGCCCAGGAGCTGCAGGTCTATGGCCGCAAGGGCGAACCGTGCCGGATCTGCGGCACGCCGGTTGTCGGGACCAAACATGCCCAGCGGGCGACCTTTTATTGCCGTCAGTGCCAGAAGTAGTTCTCAGGAACAGGAAGGTTTGTAGGCCAGGTCAGCGTAGCGCCACCTGGCACAAAGACCGGGACAGAGCCGGTGTGGATGGGCGGCGCAGTGCAGCGCCAGCCTGCGTGGCTCATGCCCCAGCAGATAGATGCGTTACTTCAGCTTATTCAACAGCGCCTGGTGGACGTTAGCTGGCAGGAAATGAGAAACGTCGCCCTGGTGACGCGCCACTTCCTTCACCAGTGAGGAAGAGATAAACGACCACTCTTTGCACGGCATCAGGAACACGCTCTCCAGCGTTGGCATCAGGTGGCGGTTCATGTGGGCCAGCTGCATCTCATACTCGAAATCCGCCACCGCCCGCAGGCCGCGAATTAAAATATTGGCCTGCTGCGCGCGGGCGAAACTGGCCATCAGGTCGCTAAAGCCGATAACCTCCACGTTAACCAGATGCGCTGTTGCCTGAGTGGCCAGCGCGATACGCTCGTCGAGGGTAAACATCGGCTTTTTGCTCGGGCTCGCGGCGATAGCCAGCACCACTTTATCGAACATGCTCGCCGCGCGGGTGACAATGTCGATATGACCGTTGGTGATGGGATCAAAGGTACCCGGATAGATCGCTTTTGTGCTCATGATTACCCTTTCTCCGAGTAGCCGTGGCTCAGCGCCCACAGCTCGGTATATTTCGTAAACGTATACTGCGCGTTGACCATCGCCAGTAACCAGCCCTGCTTACCGTCCAGCACCCCACCGCGCAGCAGCAGCGTTTTCAGGAACGCGCCCAGGGTATGGCTGAAAATGCCCGCCATCGAGGTCTTCTTGCCCTTGCGGTGGCGCTCAAGCGCCCACGCTGCAGCATACGCCAGCTGTTTTTGCTGGAAGCCAGCGAAGTCGCGGCAGGTCAGATGCAGGAGATCGCCGGTTAGCGGAATGACCTCAGCGCCCAGGCTATCCAGCGATTCATGGACCAGATTATCGTTATAGCGGTAACGGGCGCGTTCGTACAGGCGCAGCACGCGATCGGGATACCAACCGCTGTGGCGCATAAAGCGTCCGAGAAAGTAGTTGCGACGAGCGATGCTGTAGATAGCGCCGCGCTGCGGCGCTGCCAGCACCTTAAGAATAGCCTGCCTGAGTTCTGGCGTGACGCGCTCATCGGTATCGATCATCAACACCCAGTCGCCGGTGGCATAGTCCTGCGCGCGCTGGCGCTGAATACCATAGCCTCGCCAGTCGGTATGGGTATAGACCTGGGCGCCGAGGCGGCGGGCCAGCTCGACGGTGTTGTCGGTACTGCCAGAGTCGAGGACGATGATTTCATCTGCCCAGCTAACGGAGTCCAGACAATCCGGCAGCAGGTCCGCTGCATCTTTGGCGATCATCACCACGGAAAGCCGGTTCGACATTAATGACTCCGTTGCGGCATGTAAGGTTGCAGTAACTTGAGCAGACGCGACAGCGCGCCCTGGTTCTGGTGCAGCACTTCCACCGCGTGACGGCCATACCACAGGCGGTAGTCTTCATCGGTCAGGAGCGTGGACACTTCCCTGACCAGCGAGTCGGCGTCGGTGACCGTGATCAGGCCATCATCCTGCTGCAGCTTGGCGCAGATATCTTTGAAGTTGAAGGTATGCGGCCCCATCAGCACCGGAATGGCATGCGCCGCCGGCTCGAGCGGGTTATGGCCGCCGCGCTCCACCAGGCTGCCGCCAACGAAGGCGAGGTCGGCAATGCCGTAGAGCAGCATCAGTTCACCCATGGTATCGCCAATCACCACCTGGGTACTGGAGGAGGGGATCTCGCCGGTGCTGCGCAGAGTAAAGCTCATTCCGGCCTTTTGCACCATCTCACGCGCGTCGGGGAAGCGCTCCGGATGCCGGGGAACGAGGATCAGCAGCAGGTTCGGGAAGGTCTCCAGCAGTTTTTTATGCGCCTGCAGGATGATTTGTTCTTCGCCGTCGTGAGTGCTGGTGGCAATCCAGACCTTGCGGTGTGGCGCCCATTGGCGGCGCAACGTAATCGCGCGGGCCGCCAGCTCCGGGGTGACGGAGATATCGAATTTCAGACTTCCGGTGACCGCCAGCTGGTTGCGCTTCAGTCCGAGAGCAAGGAAGCGGTTGCCATCCTCTTCATTCTGCGCGGCGATAAGCGTAATACGGCTTAACAGGCGGCGCATAAAACCGCCCAGTTTGGCATAGCCTTTGGCGGAACGTTCAGAAAGGCGGGCGTTGGCGATCACCAGCGGGATCTTACGCTTATGCAGCGCGGCCACCATATTCGGCCATAGCTCGGTTTCCATCACGATAACCAGCTTCGGCTGAACGGTATTCAGGAAGCGGTTCATGGCGCCGGGCAGATCGTAGGGCAGATAGACGTGATGGACATCTTTGCCGAACGCCGACATGGCGCGCTCGGAGCCGGTCGGCGTCATGGTGGTGACGGTGATCGGCATCGAAGGGTAGCGGTGGCGCAGAGCGCGAACCAGCGGAATGGCGGCCAGGGTTTCTCCGACGGAAACGGAGTGCAGCAGAATGCCATCCGGCTCTACCTTGTTCTGACAGAAGCCATAGCGTTCCGCCCAGCGTTTACGATAGGCAGGAGCCTTACGACTGCGCAGCAGCAGCCGCAGCCACACCAGCGGCTGAATAAGGTAAAGTAGGGTGGTATAAAGCAATTCCAAACTATTTATCCGTTCTCTGTTTTGGCGGGCAAATTCTAAGCATTTAGCCCGCGTAAAGCTATCTCTTTGGCGGAAACAGCGGGTTTTTGGTCTATACCGCGTGGCGATAACGCTTAATACGCAGATAACGGCGTCCCAGGCGCCAGCGTAAACGGAAAGTACAGGCGTTTTTCCAGATTAACCGCCAGATACCGCGGTCGAAGAATTCGTTAATAATAACATGCTTTTTCGACTCATCTTTCATGCTGTCGAAGGTGTGGATGATCCCCAGGCCTTCTTTGGCGATCTGCCAGCGACAGGCGGCGATATGGCGCACTTTATCCGGGTAGCGCTGGTTGATCGCCTCCAGCATCTCCAGAATCTTCATATAGTGGCGCGCCGAACGCATCAGCGTGTCGTCGTTGTCCGGCTTATGCGACACCGACTCAGAGTGGATGTAGTAATCATAGAACTGCTGGCTGGTGTACTGCACGCGCTCCGCGGCCAGCAGCGCCTCTGTTGTCCACGGGATATCCTGATGGCGCAGGCCGGGCTCGAAATGGAAGTGGTGCTGGCGGATAAAGTCGTGGTGATAGATGTTGAGCCAGGTGACGTGCAGAAACTTCCGCGAGTCCAGGGCCTGCTTGAGCCAGACATGGCCCGGCAGCACGCCGGTCGAGGGCAGGCGATCCAGCGGGAAGATCGGGTGGCTCTCGCGGCGCTTTTCATACACGTAGGTGCCGTTGCAGGTCGCGATATCGAGATGTTCTTTCTCGGCCATCTCCAGCAGCGTGCGATACATGCCCGGATAGAGTTTGTCGTCGATATCCGGAAACGCCAGATATTTGCCGCTGGCGGCGGCGAGGCCGGTATTGCGCGCGACCGAGACGCCCTGGTTTTCCTGCTCCAGTACCTGGACGTTCTGCAGCCGATCCCGCCATTCGGCGATCACCGCCAGGCTGTTGTCCGTCGAACCATCGTTCACCAGGATCAGTTCATAGCTTTCCAGCTGCTGCTGTTCAAGGCACTCAAAGAACTGCGCAAGAAATTTCTCACCGTTGTAGACGGCAGCCACGATGCTCAATAAAGGCGTTTGACTCATAAATCTTCGATCCTGGTTAACTAACGGCGTCAGGTGCGCTGCAGCTGACGGTACTGCTGACAAATGGACACGACGCTGAATTTTTCCAGCGCGGCGTCGTCGATAGTCGGCGGGTTATGGTAAATGCTTTGCATCGTCTGAGCCAGCGCCGGACTGGTCAGATCCGCCAGACCGCGGGCAAGTTCGCCGGTGAGGATCTCGGTGACGCCGCCGGGGCAGCGGGTGCTGGCAACCGGCGTATGCAACAGCAGCGCTTCCACCACCACATTGCCGAATCCTTCGCTATCGGAGCTTAAAACCAGCATCCGTGCGCCTTTGATCCACGGTAAGGGGTTTTTCTGAAAACCCTTGAACCACACCCGATCGTCAACCTGCAGCGTTTTGGCCAGCTGGCGCAGGCGCTGCTCTTGCTCCGGTTTTCCCTGGCCTAACAGCACCAGCGGCGCGTCAATGCCGCTTTGCGCATAGGCTTCGAGCAGGCGGTCGTGGCGTTTGCCCGGATGGAAGCGGCCGACGTGAATCAGATAGTCACCGGCCGGTCGCTCACTGTCGGCTTCCGCCTCGGCGCGCAGAGTGGCGATATCGAAGGGGTTGTAGATAGTTTTCAGCTGTGCCGGACGCAGGGCGAAGGCTTCCACCAGATCGCGTCCCACGGCGTCGGAAACCGCCACCACGTTGCGACCCTGGTAAATTCGCTTAATTTTCTGCTGCTTCATCCAGCGGTCAAAGCCGGTGCGGTGCCCGAGATAGGAGGCAGAGAATACGCCGTGCAGGCAGAACCAGACGTTACGCTCGCGCAGCGCCCGGCTGCGGGCGACGATGCGGTCGGTTTTGTGCAGGTTGGAAAGCACGAGGTCAAATTGCCCCTGCTGTTCGGCCCGGATGACCGCGGCGTCCAGCTGGCGGGCGCGGCGGGACAGCTCGGTCAGCTTGCGCCACGGTTTACGGCAGCGATCGGCCACCACCTGATAGTCGAGACCCTCGGGCAACGGATACTCGCAGACATCGCGCAGCGAAATGAGCGACACCCGATCGCCGTCGCGCAGGAACTGTGCTGCCAGGGTCAGGACCACTTTTTCCGCGCCGCCGCCGGGTAAACCGTCAATCACAAATAAGATGCGCATCGTTATTTCACCAGATCCTGATAAAGAGAAAGCAGCTGGGTTGAGAGTCGCTCGCTGGTGCAGGCCATGATGCGCTCGCGGGCGCGACCGCCTTGCGCGGAGCCCAGCGCGCGGGCAGGCAGGGCCATCACCGCTTGCTGCAGCGCCGGGATATCCAGGGCGTCGCAGACGTAACCGTTGTGGCCGTCGACGATAAACTCCGCCCCGCCGCAGCCGGTGGTGGTGATCACCGGCAGACCGCAGGCCATCGCTTCGAGAATGACGTTGGGGAACGGATCGTAGAGGGTGGGCAGCAGCAGACCATCGGCCATCTGATAGAAGGGCAGCGTCTCCGACTGCATGCCGAAGAAGCGCACCCGCGCTTCGCAGCCGAGACTCTTCGCCAGCGCCTGATAGCGCGGCTGATCCTTATCTTTGCCAACCACCAGCAGATAGCGATCGGTGGGGGCGATGGCGCGGATTGCCGCCGCCAGTCCCTTGCGCTCAAAGCCGGAGCCGACGTAAATCAGGCAGGTTGCCTGCAGCGGTAGCTGCCATTTGGCGCGTAAGGCGGCAAAGGTGTCTTCGCCCGGCGGTAGAAAACGCTGGTTATCAATGGCGTTATAAATAACGTGGATCTTCTCCGCCGGCAGGCCAAAGTCTTCGATAATTTCGCGCTTGATCATCTCGGCGTTGCAGATCACCCCGCGCAGGTGTGAGTCTTCATACATCTCGCGCTCCGCCTGCATGACGTAGCGATGATAACGGTCGGCGAACAGCAGGCGGCTTTTCCAGGCCGGTAAAATGCGCGAGCGCTGCTGCAGCCAGCGGCGATGAACGCCATCGCCAGCGCGGTAGAGATCGCAGCCGGGAATACGTTCATGGCTCTGCACCAGGTCGAAAGACTCGCGCTGCCAGAGCGCGCGCGCGGCGTTGGCAAAGCCGCGCTCGCGGCTGATGCGCCCCCATTTGCGCGGATTACAGATATGGATCTGCCAGTCCGGTTTCACCGGCCCCTGCCATTCGCGGGTGATGACGTTCAGCTGCAGATGACTGCTGTCGAGGGCTTCCAGCGCGCGGGAGACAAACCGTTCTGCGCCGCCGTCCGGGCGGTACTTCTGCCGCACCAGAGCCAGCCTGAATTTACTCATGCCAGTACCTTTTTCGCCGCCGCGATCACGGCGTCGGTAGGAATTAAATCGAGATAACGTTCTTCGGTGTTGGTGTTGATGTCATCCGGGTCGGGTAGCGGACCGAAGTCGCCGGCCCAGATCACCTCGCCTTTCGCCTGCCACGGACGCCAGAAGGTCAGCTTCGAGGGGCCGAACAGGGCGACCAGCGGAGTGCCGAGCGCCGCAGCCATATGCATCGGCACCGAGTCGACGCCGATAAACAGGCGGGCGTGATCGATCACCGCCGCCAGCTGGCGCAGCGTTAACTGGCCGGCTAAAGAGTGCAGACGCGCCTGCGGGCAACCGGCGATGATGGTGTCCACCATCTTCTTCTCTCGATCGTCGGGGCCGGAGGTGAGCACCACCGCGTACCCCTCGGCAGACAGCGCGTTGATCAGCGCACTCATACGATCTTCGCGCCAGCATTTAAAGAACCAGCGCGACGTTGGCTGGATGACGATGTAGTTTTCCCGGAACTCCTCCGGCAGCAGGGCGCGGCTGGTGGCCCAGTCTGCTTCGCTGTAGCCCATCCGCGCCGGCGCGTCGTTCAACGGGAGACCGAGCGGAGCGAGAATAGAGAGATTCTGCTGTACCGTATGCAGCTGGTTGTGCTGTTGGGTGGAGGCCAGCGCGGTGTGGCAATAGCGCCAGACCGGGTGGCGGCGCTTCGGAAAATCAAAACCAATCCGCGTCGCGGCGCCGGTCAGTTTGCTGATAATCGCGCTCGGCCACTGGTCAGCAAGGTTAAGCACCATATCGTATCGCTGCTGACGCAGCGTCTGAATGAGCTGCCATTGCATCTTCAACTGATGCCTTTTTCCCTGCTTTTTCCAGCGGCGATCGAGACCATAAATATGATGGATATCGGGGTTGGCGGCGAGCATATCCCGGGTCTCTTCATACAGCAGCACATCCACGCTGGCGGCGGGATACTGCTGTTTCAGCGCGTGAATAAGCGGCGTGATCAGCAGCATGTCGCCATGATGGCGCAGCTTAATGACCAGGATCCGCGCCGGGTTCAACGGGCCGCGGGAGAGGGTTTCAGGCGTCATACTCTGTTCTTCATCCAGGATAAGGGTTCCGATTCTAGGGGATCAGACAGATTGAGAGAAGCGTTGTATTGCTCTACCATGACCCGATACGTATGGCCTGAGGACGTTTTCGTGCACAATCCCGCATTTCTCATCACGATTGATACAGAGGGCGATAACCTCTGGCAAAAACATGACAGCATCACCACCGAGAATGCGCGTTATCTCCCGCGTTTTCAGCAGCTTTGCGAAAAGTATGGCTTTAAACCGGTCTATTTGACCAACTATGAAATGGCCATCGACCCCTTTTATATCGAATTCGCCAGAGACGTGATTGCCCGCGGCACCGCGGAAGTCGGCATGCATCTGCATGCGTGGAACAGCCCGCCGACCGAGCCGCTGACCGCCGATGACTGGCGGCATAAGCCTTATCTCATTGAATACAGCGATGCCATGATGCGTGAGAAGGTCGACTATATGACGCATCTGCTGGAGGATACTTTCCAGACTAAAATGGTCAGCCATCGCGCCGGGCGCTGGGCCTTTGACGAGCGCTATGCGCGTCTGCTGGTGGAGCACGGTTATCAGGTGGATTGCTCGGTGACCCCGCGGGTGAACTGGAAGACCGCCAAGGGAGCGCCGCAGGGCGATGGCGGGACCGATTATCGCCGCTTCCCGCAGCATGCCTATTTTCTCGATGAAAATGATATCAGCCGCGAAGGCCACTCTCCGCTGCTGGAAGTGCCGATGAGCATTCAGTACAAGCACTCAGCGTGGATGAACAGCGTGAAGCAGGGCTACGATCGCCTGCGGGGTAAAGTGCGTTCCCCCTCCGTACACTGGCTGCGTCCGATGGGCGGCAACGTGGAGACGATGAAAAAAGTCGTCGAACAAACGTTGACGCAGGGCAATGACTACGTGGAATATATGCTCCACTCTTCAGAGTATATGCCCGGCGGCAGCCCCACGTTCCAGAATGAACGGGATATTGAGCGTTTATACGCTGACCTTGAAGCCTTTTTTAGCTGGCTGGCGCCGCAGGTGAAGGGCATGACGTTGGCAGAATATTACCAGCGGAAAATCACACAGCGCTAACACAGCTCAAGGTACCGTATGCGTATCCTTAAACAATTAACGCGGAAAAAGAATGCTTTTTTCCGCGGCATTAAATTTAATTTAATTAACTATCGATACAGAAATAAGCCGGCGCGTAAAGCCTTCGACCCAGCGGCTGTCCGCCGCGTACTGCTATTGCGCCTGGACGATAAAGTCGGGGATATGGTGGTCACGACCGGCTGCGCCAGAATACTGGCCGAACGGGGATATCAGGTTTCGGTGTTAACCGGACCAATATGCTGCGAAATATTAGCAGGCTCAGAATTCATTCAGCAAGTATATTTATATCGGCCGCGCATGTCCTTAAATACGTTGCGGGCGGTAGGTTTTGATGCAGTTATCGATTTTGATGACGTCACCAGCTATGAACGCTTTAAATTACTCGCCGATTTACGGGCGGCCAGCGTGATTGGTTTTAATAAAGATCAATATAAACTTTACGATCATTCGATCGCTTTTTTTGACAGCAACAGCCATATTTCCCAGCGCTATAAACAGGTGGTGAAACTGTTTGGCATCGTTGACGACCACCCGTATCACTATCATCTCCCCGGCTGCCGCCATGAGCGGGAGAAAGTGGCTCGCTTGCTTTCCCAGGCCGGAGAGGTCGAACTGCGTATCGCCATTAACCCTTTTACCGCGTCTGAGGATAAAGACTTCTGTCGTCACCAGGTGGCGACCCTGGTCGAGCGGTTACGCGCCCTACCTTACCGGGTCTGTATCGTGATGGTGGGGCGTAGTGAGAAAATCCGCCAGCTGGGGCTGGATATGGCGCTGTATATCGCCGACAGTACCATCAACTCCGCCGTCGAAGTGATCCGCAGCTGTGATTTAGTCATTACGCCAGACACCTCGATCGTGCATATCGCCCGGGCCTTCGATAAACCGATGGTGGCGGTCTATAACAAGCGCAAACTCAAGGATACCGGGCTGCCCGGCTATCACATCTGGGCGCCGGGCTATGACAAGGCGAAACAGATCGTCTGTGAAGAAGCGAATGTCGCCGATGTGGCGATTGAGTCGGTGTGGCCCGTGATTAAAGAGCAGGCCGACCGGCTGGTCGCCGCCCGCAGTTGATTTAAAAGTGAATATAAAAAAGGGCCGCTGACGGCCCTTTTTGTTAGCGTTTTTCCGCCAGCCCTTTGCTGAGCGCGATGCCCAGCGGCAGCCAGAACAGCACCCAGGTTTCCCGGGGGTTGCTGATGATAAACATCCCCTGCGAGGCCATAAACACCAGCGCGTAAAACAGGATCGCCAGACTGTAGCGGCTGTCGGTGTGGCGCTTGCGCCACGCCTGCCATAGCCCGCAGGC
Organism: Klebsiella sp. GL120222-02; assembly: GCF_003097195.1. Taxonomy (NCBI): domain Bacteria; kingdom Pseudomonadati; phylum Pseudomonadota; class Gammaproteobacteria; order Enterobacterales; family Enterobacteriaceae; genus Klebsiella; species Klebsiella sp. GL120222-02. Next base: position 155,983 of record NZ_QEQO01000006.1, on the reverse strand, counting down.
AATGACCGCCAGCAGCAGCAGTAACCCCAGGATGCCGCCTTTCAGCAGGGCGCCCATATACACGCTGTGGGTGGTGGTGATGTGCTCGCCGCTGTAGTTGATGAAATCCAGTTCATAGCTGAAACCGCGCCCCAGCCACGGCTGGCTGGCCATCTCCGACAGCGTATGGTGCCAGATGCTCAGGCGCAGCCCGCTTTGGGTGCCAAGCTCCTCGAAACGGGCGAGCAGCATGTCGCCCACCGGCGTCATGACCAAAAGCAGCGCTACCAGCACAGCCAGCGCCGCGGCGATCAGCAGATTGCGGCGGGTGAAGACGTGCAGGTGCAACGTGCAGCCGACCGCCAGCACCAGGGCGATGATCGGCCCACGGCTTTGGGTGAGCAGCAGCATCACCAGCATGATGACCACCGGCAGATAGAGCCAGTGGCTGGCTTTTTCTTTCAGTAGCATGCCGCAGATTAAAATGCCGATGCCGCAGTAACCGGCAAGGTCGATAACGTTCGTTGGTCCGGGGTTCTCGGGGGAGACCGCTCGTTCGGTGAGGACCAGCGTGTGGTCGATAATCAGCGTCCACAGGGAGAGCACGGTGATCCCGCCAACCACCGCCAGCATGGCCAGGCGGCGGGTTCGTTCGTCGCTAAGCAGCATCGTCATCAGCAACAGATACCCCGTCAGATACACGCCGTGGGTGATCGGCGAGTCAATATGCTGCGGCGTATGTCCCCACAGGTTACTGAGGGCGTAATAGATAAAGAAAGCCGCCAGCAGCGTCCAGGTCTGCCACTGCTCGCGTAACACCCCGGCCAGCGCCTGGCGGTTTTCCTGGCGTACCAGCGACAGCAATAGCAGCAGGATCGATAAATGCAGCAGATTATTGGTCCGGGTGGACATGCAAAAAATCGCGCTGAAAAATAAAAACAAAGGAAAGACAATCGAGTAACCCTGTCTGGCGAAGTTACTCACTTTTAAAGTACTCATTAAACGCAACCTTTTCGAAGATAGTATCCGGCACAGCGCTTTCTGGGGAAAAATTAATCACCCGAATCTGACGTTGCTGCAGTACCTGCGCGGCATGCGCAAAGGAGGGCATGACGAGGGTATCCACTTTTGTTGCCAGGTAAGAAGGCAATTTTTCTTGTTGTGTTTCGTAGAATCGCGGCTGGTTAAAGTTGGTCATATCCAGGCCGCTCACCAGGATAGTATTGAAGCCCAGCCAGGCGAGAATTTGCAGCGCCCAGTAGACCACCGTGCCGGCATCAAAGATGCCCTGGCGAATATCGGTGCTAAAACAGATATCCGGGCGCTGAGGATGAAAGCACATCGCCGCATTCTGCTGGTAAGTGCGCTTTATCGCTTCGCTGGCGACTTTCGGCTGGTAAATCTTATAGCAACCGTCCTCAATCAACGCCAAACGGCAGCGTAGTGCGTCCCCATAGCGATCGAGGATTTTGGCGATCCCGTGCATGGTGGTGAACAGCAGAATCTCCGGCTGGCTGACAATGGCGCGGATAATATCAGGCTTCTTATCGAAAAATTCCATGTCGACGATGGTATAGAGCGAAAAGTGTAGCCGGTCGGCAAGATGCCAGGCGCCATTGACGCCCATCACCGGGATCGTTTTCGACAACAGGGAAAAATCGATATTGCGGGTTGAGGGGCCGGTGGCGGTCAGCAGGACTTCGCCCTGCATGCTGTTTTTCAGCGCGCTCAGGCTGACCAGCGGCACCGTTTTCCCTTTATAGCGTAACGCGCTGATTTCGCCGCTTGGCGCGCGCGTAATACGGGTAAAAGGCCACAGATTTTCATTGTGGCGATAAGCGCGAGGGCGCGTATAGCGGTAGATCTGTTTAAACAGGGATCCCATCAGAGCAGCCCCTGATTTTGCAGGAGAAGATGAACCCGGCTGGCCGGAATATCGCTGGTGCTGGTGCTGTTTTCCGGCCTGACGATATGCTGGTTTTTACCGTATCCGCCAATCAGCCCCGGATCGGTCGGGCCGTAGAGCGTGAAGTTCGGTTTATCCAGCGCGGCGGTCAAATGACTCAGTCCGGTATCGACCGAGACGACAGCCCGGGCGCTGGCCAGAACCTGCGCCACCTGCTCAAGGCTCATGCGCGGCAGCACTTCAACATACTCCCGGCCTTCCGCCAGTCGTTTTGCCCGCGCCTCTTCGTGCGGGGCGCCCCACGGCAGCTTAATGCGGACGCCGCTGTCGGCCAGCAGATCGAGAAGCTCCTGCCAGCGGGTTTCCGGCCAGTGCTTATCATCGCGGGTGGTGGCGTGCAGAAACACCAGATAGGGCGCGGCAGCGCTAGCCTCGTGCTGCAGGAAATGGCGCGCAATGGCGTAATCCCCCTGAGTCTGGGGTTTCGCGTAGCCAAGGCTTTTGGCGAACAGCTCACGGGTACGCTCCACTGCGTGCTGCTGTTTCGCGATATGGTGGCGGCGGTTGTAAAACAGGCTCGCCAGCGGCTCGCGGGCCGTTTGCCAGTCCATACCGTGCTTGACGCCGTGCGCCAGGCGAGTAACCAGCGCGGCGCTTTTCACCAGCCCCTGGGCGTCGATGATGGCGTCATACTTTACCGCCTGAACGGCCTCGCGGAAGGCTTGACGCTCCGCTTTAATCGGCGCGGAAAACCAGGCTTTACGCCAGCGGCGAATCGCCACCGGGATCACCCGCTCGACGCTTTCATGCCAGGAGGGGATCTGCGCGAAACCCTCTTCAACCACCCAGTCGAAGCGAATGCCGGGGATGGCCTGCGCAGCGTCGGTTAGCGCGGGCAGCGTGTGTAGCACGTCGCCCATGGACGAGGTTTTTACGATCAATACCCGCATCCGTTACGCTTCCTCGTGCTCGGTTTTTTCCGCTAACAGTTCGTTCAGCTCTTGCAGGACGCGTTCTGGGGTGATGTCGATCAGGCTCTGATGATAGCCTTCCGCGGCATCGCCTTTGCGCACCTTGTGGTAGCCGCTAATCAGGCGGATAACCCGCGCTTTATGCGACAGCGGCGGGGTGAAGTCCGGGCTGCTCGGGCCATACAGCGCCACCAGCGGGCGGTCCAGCGCGGCGGCGACGTGCATCAGCCCCGAATCGTTAGTCACTACAGCTTTACAGGCGGCGATCAGAATGACCGCCTGCTCCAGCTGGGTTTCACCCGCCAGATTACGGCACCAGGCCTGCTGCTCGCTGCTGAGGGCGGCGATGATCTCTTTGCCGGCCTCGTTATCTTTCGCCGAGCCGAATAACGCAATCTGATAGCCATCGTCGATAAGCTTTTTAGCCAGCGCGGCGTAGTGATAGTGCGGCCAGCGTTTGGCCGGACCGAATTCCGCGCCGGGGCAGAAGCCGATGATCGGCCGCTCGTTTGAGAGATTAAAGGCGTTGCAGGCCTGTGATTTTTCGCCATCGTTGACCTGCAGCTGCGGCCACAGCAGCGGCTGCGGCAGATCGTTGGCGCAGCGCATCACGCCGTTGTCGTAGGCCAGCGCCACGTAGCGTTCCACCATCAGCGGCCAGGCGTCTTTGTCCAGTACCCGGGCGTCGTTGAGCAGACCGTAGCGCATCTCGCCGCGCCAGCCGGTGCGCAGCGGGATGTTGGCAAAGAAGGGGACTAATGCCGATTTAAACGAGTTCGGCAGCACGTAAGCGCGATCGTAGCGACGCTCGCGCAGGCTATGGCCGAGCTTGCGGCGTTCGCCGATAGCCAGCGCGCCGTGGCCCAACGGCATCGGGATCGCTTCATTCACTTCCGGCATGCGCGATAGCAACGGACGGCACCAGGCTGGCGCCATCACGTCGATAATCGCCTGGGGATAGCGCGCCCTGAGCGTACGATAAAGACTTTGCGACATCATCATGTCGCCCACCCAAGACGGGCCTACCACCAGAATTTTCATGTTATCTCTTACGCATCCCGATTCAGCCAGGCCATATATTCCGTTACGCCTTCGGCAACGGTTTTGAACGGTTTGTCATAGCCCGCTTTGCGCAGGTTAGTCAGATCGGCCTGGGTGAATGCCTGGTAGCGGCCTTTCAGTTTGTCCGGGAACGGGATGTACTCAATGCTGCCTTTTTTATGGAAAGCCAGGGTCGCATCGGCAACCGCCTGGAAGGATTCCGCGCGGCCGGTGCCAAGGTTGAAGATCCCGGACACGCCGTTTTCCCAGAACCACAGGTTGACGTCTGCCACGTCGCCCACGTAGACGAAGTCGCGCTTGAAGCCGTCGCTGCCTTCGAACAGTTTCGGACTTTCGCCATTATTCAGCTGGGTGTTGAGGTGGAAAGCGACGCTCGCCATGCTGCCTTTGTGGCCTTCGCGCGGCCCGTAGACGTTGAAGTAGCGGAAGCCGACGATCTGCGAATTGGCTTCCGGCAGGATCTGGCGGACGTATTCGTCGAACAGGAATTTGGAGTAGCCGTAGACGTTCAGCGGCTGTTCGTACTCACGGGACTCGATGAAGTCGCTGGTGCGCCCGCCGTAGGTGGCGGCGGAAGAGGCGTACAGGAACGGGATTTCGCGCTCCAGGCAGTAGTGCAGCAGCTCTTTAGAGTACTGATAGTTGTTATCCATCATGTACTTGCCATCCCACTCTGTGGTGGAAGAGCACGCGCCTTCGTGGAAGATCGCTTCGATTTCACCGAACTCTTCACCCGCCATTATCTGGATCAGAAAGTCTTCTTTATCCATGTAGTCAGCGATGTTCAGGTCAACCAGATTCACAAACTTGGTGCCGTCTTTCAGATTGTCGACAACCAGAATGTCGGTGATGCCTTTGTCATTCAGCGCTTTAACGATGTTGCTGCCGATAAAGCCTGCGCCGCCGGTAACGATGATCATAACTGTACCTTTGAAGTTGGGAGCCCGAAGACAATCCGGGCATGAATGCTCATATCATATCACCACATGAGCAAGCCTACAGCCATTCGCAGAATAAGGTGCTGGGCTGACGTGATTTATGCTGCAAATAATTCATTCAGGCCTGCATCATCTCGTATCAGCGTATAGCTTTGGGTAATATGTGCCAAATTTTGCCGAATCTGGAGAGTTGCAATGCGTGGTGATTTCTACAAACAGTTAACGAGTAATCTGGAAACCGCTCGGGCCGAAGGCTTGTTCAAAGAAGAGCGGATCATCACCTCGGCGCAGCAGGCGGACATTACCGTCGGCGACAGCCATGTGATTAACTTCTGCGCCAATAATTATCTGGGTCTGGCGAACCACCCGGAACTGATTGCCGCAGCGAAATCCGGTATGGACAGCCACGGCTTCGGGATGGCCTCGGTGCGCTTCATCTGCGGTACCCAGGACACGCATAAGCAGCTGGAGAAGAAGCTGGCCGATTTCCTCGGTATGGAAGACGCGATCCTCTACTCCTCCTGCTTTGACGCCAACGGCGGCCTGTTTGAAACGCTGCTCGGGCCGGAAGACGCCATTATCTCCGACGCCCTGAACCATGCCTCGATCATCGACGGCGTGCGCCTGTGTAAAGCGAAGCGCTTCCGCTATGCCAACAACGACATGCAGGAGCTGGAAGCGTGTCTGAAAGAAGCGCGCGAGGCCGGCGCGCGTCACGTGCTGATCGCCACCGATGGCGTCTTCTCGATGGATGGCGTGATCGCCAACCTGAAAGGCGTTTGCGACCTGGCGGATAAATACGATGCGTTGGTGATGGTCGATGACTCCCACGCCGTCGGCTTCGTCGGCGAAAACGGCCGCGGCTCTCATGAATATTGCGACGTGATGGGTCGCGTCGACATCATCACCGGCACGCTGGGTAAAGCGCTGGGCGGCGCCTCCGGGGGCTACACCGCCGCACGCAAAGAGGTGGTTGAGTGGCTGCGCCAGCGTTCCCGTCCGTATCTGTTCTCCAACTCTCTGGCGCCGGCCATTGTGGCCGCCTCCATCAAAGTGCTGGAGATGGTTGAAGAGGGGGCAGACCTGCGCGATCGGCTGTGGGCTAACGCGCGTCTGTTCCGCGAAAAAATGACCGCGGCAGGTTTCACGCTAGCGGGCGCCGACCACGCCATCATTCCGGTGATGCTGGGTGAAGCGGTGGTGGCGCAGAACTTTGCCCGCGAGCTGCAGAAAGAAGGGATCTATGTCACCGGCTTCTTCTATCCGGTGGTACCGAAAGGCCAGGCGCGTATTCGCACCCAGATGTCGGCGGCGCATACCCCTGAACAAATTGAGCGTGCGGTGGAAGCCTTTACCCGCATCGGCAAACAACTGGGCGTCATCGCCTAATAAGGGTGTGAGATGAAAGCGTTATCCAAACTGAAAGCGGAAGAAGGCATCTGGATGACCGACGTACCGGAACCGGAAGTCGGCCATAACGATCTGCTGATTAAAATCCGCAAAACCGCCATTTGCGGAACCGACGTGCACATCTACAACTGGGATGAGTGGTCGCAGAAGACCATTCCGGTGCCGATGGTGGTCGGTCACGAATACGTCGGCGAAGTGGTGGGGATTGGTCAGGAAGTGCGCGGCTTTAAGATTGGCGACCGCGTCTCCGGCGAAGGGCATATCACCTGCGGCCACTGCCGCAACTGCCGCGCGGGCCGCACCCATTTGTGCCGCAACACCATCGGCGTGGGCGTCAACCGCCCGGGCTGCTTTGCCGAGTATCTGGTGATCCCGGCTTTTAACGCCTTTAAAATCCCCGACAATATCTCTGATGACCTGGCGTCTATCTTCGACCCGTTCGGCAACGCGGTGCACACCGCGCTCTCCTTCGATCTGGTCGGGGAAGATGTACTGGTTTCCGGCGCCGGTCCGATCGGCGTGATGGCGGCGGCGGTGGCGAAACACGTCGGCGCGCGTAACGTGGTGATCACCGACGTCAACGAGTACCGTCTGGAGCTGGCGCGCAAAATGGGCGTTACCCGCGCGGTGAACGTGGCGAAAGAGAACCTCAACGACGTGATGGCCGAGCTGGGCATGACCGAAGGTTTCGACGTGGGCCTGGAGATGTCCGGCGCGCCGCCGGCGTTTCGCAGCATGCTCGATACCATGAACCACGGCGGCCGTATCGCGATGCTGGGTATCCCGCCGTCGGATATGTCCATCGACTGGACCAAGGTCATCTTCAAAGGGCTGTTTATTAAAGGGATCTATGGTCGCGAAATGTTCGAAACCTGGTACAAAATGGCGGCGCTGATCCAGTCTGGTCTGGATCTTTCACCGATCATCACCCACCGCTTCGGCATTGATGACTTCCAGAAAGGTTTTGACGCGATGCGCTCCGGCCAGTCCGGTAAAGTGGTTCTGAGCTGGGAATAACGCCTCCGGGCTGTTGTAAAAATCAGCAAAAAAGGCGCCTGCGGGCGCCTTAATTTAGATTTGGATAACATTTTTAGCCTGCTTAATATTAAGCGCACAATTTCTACATCGATTTTACGGTTATTCGCTTATACAGTGTGTTTAGTCGCGGTTTAACTTTGTAACTATCATGCTTAAACTCTCCGTATGCTTACTGACCTGTAACTCTGCGCGCCTGCTGATGGAGGTGCTGCCGCCGCTGCTGAAGGTGGCCGATGAATGTATCATCGTCGACTCCGGCAGCACCGACGAAACGGTCTCTATTTGTCAGCAGTTTGGTCTCACCGTCCATCATCATGCCTATAAAGCCCACGGCGCCCAGATGAACTATGCCATCGGGCTGGCCAGCCATGACTGGGTGCTGTGTATGGATAGCGATGAGATTCTTGATAACGACGTGGTGGCGGCAATTCAGGCGTTAAAAGCGGGCGAGGAGCCAGACCCAACCTGCGCCTGGCGTTTGCCGCGCTACTGGTTTGTGCTCGGCACGCAGGTGCGAACGATCTACCCTATTTCTTCGCCGGATTACCCGGTGCGTCTCTTTAACCGCCAGCAGGCGCGGTTTAACGACCGGCCGGTGGATGACCAGGTGGTCGGACACGCACGCTCCGTCAGGCTGCCGGGCTTTGTACGCCATGACACCTTTTATTCGCTGCATGAAGTGTTTAATAAGCTGAACAGCTATACCACCCGGCTGGTGAAGTACCAGCAGATCAAACCTTCGCTGATGCGGGGGATCGTCAGCGCCATTGGCGCTTTCTTTAAGTGGTATCTCTTTAGCGGAGCGTGGCGCTATGGCAAAGTCGGCGTGGTCACCGGCCTGTACGCCACGTTTTACAGCTTTCTCAAATATTTTAAGGCGTGGTACGCCCACGAAGATAACCAGGCGCCCGTCGCGCAAAAGCGAACGGACCCCTGAGTGGTCTAGTTGCCGGGATTGTCCCAGCCTTGCCATTTGAGGCGATAGTACTGGACCAGCGCGCTCTGGCTGATGCTGTCGCTGAGGATAGTGAAGAAGCGGCTGGCGTTCACGGGCTCCAGCGGGCGCTTCGGCTTGCAATACTTCACGCCGTGGAACGGATTACGCGGCTTCTGCTGCTGCGGCGGCGTTTGTTGCGCGGGCGGCTGAGCGTAGTTTGGCGTCGAGTTGTCGACCTGCGGCTCGTTGAGCAGGCTGCTCGGGCGCACCAGCGTGATATCCGGCGGCAGGTTATAGACCATCTGCTGCAGCACCCGCACCGTCGTCGGATGCGGATGGCCAATGGCTATTGCCGAACCGTTGCGCCGCGCCAGGGCGATGGCGCGATTGAACTGGGTGCGGATATCGGCTTCATTCTGCGTATCGTCAAGAAACACCTTGCGCTTAATCACCTTCACCCCGGTGCCCTGCGCGGCGCGCATGGCCTGGGTGTTGCCGATGGTGACGCTATCGAGAAAATAGAGATTGTAGCGCTCCAGGGCCTGCATCACCTTCTGCATACCAAACAGGTTGGAGGTCATCGCGCTGCCCATATGGTTATTCAGCCCGACGGCGTAGGGAACTTTGCCGTAAGCCTCGCGAATGATGCGCTCGATCTCCTCGCTGCTCATTTCGGGACGCAGGGTGTCTTTTTCCAGCGGCTGTTTGCTGAGCGGCGCCATCGGCAGGTGGATGAGCACTTCATGGCCCAGATTATGCGCTTTCGTGGCCATTTCCCGGGCGTGCGGCGCGTTCGGCAGCACGGCGACGGAGATAGTTGACGGCAGCGCCAGCACCTGATTCTCGGTCTGCGGGCGGTAGCCAAAATCGTCAATAACGATGGAGAGTTTGCCAGCGAACGCTGGCGCCGCCAGAGCCAGCGAACCGGCTACGGCAAGAGCAATTGCGCGAAATTGAAGCAAAACTTATCTTCCCAACCACGGCTGTGGATTGACCGCCTGACCCTGGCGGCGAATTTCGAAATAGAGCGACGGACGGCCCTGACCGCCGCTGCTGCCTACGAGCGCGATAGGCTGACCGGCACGAACCTGCGTACCGACGCTGACCAGCGCGCTTTGGTTATAGCCATACAGGCTCATGTCGCCTTTGCCATGTTCGACCACCACCACCAGACCATAGCCCTGCAGCCAGTCGGCCAGAATGACCCGACCATCGGCAATGGCTCTGACTTCGGTGCCTTCAGACGCGGCGATAACCATCCCTTTCCAACGTAGTTCACCTTGCAGCTGTTCGCCATATCGATGAAGGAGCGGACCGCGAACCGGCCAGAACGCCTGGCCGCGCGGCGAGCCCAGCCCGCCGGTGCGTGACATCAGCGAACGCTCGCTTTCCGTTGGTTTATAGGTGGTGCCTTTGCGCGATGCTTCCTGCTGGCGGTCGCGCACCGCCTGCGCATCGCGAGCTTCCCGATCGGCTCGGGCTTTGGCGGCAGCCTCCGCCTGGGCGATACGACCGCGTAGGCGCGATTCGTTAGCCCGCAATTCACTCAACTGTTGCTGACCCTGCTGAATGGCGGACTCCAGACCGGAAAGGGTCTTTTTCCGTTCGTTACGCGCCTGCTCCAGCTTCGCCTGCTGGGCTTTTTGCTCGTAGACCAGCGTCTGCTGCTGGCTCTGCTTCTCTTCGAGCATCGACTTTTGCACCGCCATCTCTTCGCGCGTTTTCTTCAGCTCCGCAATAGTCTCCTGACGGGCCTGGTTGAAATAGCTGAAGTAGACCTGCATCCGCTGATTGCGCTGGCCCTCTTCACCGCTCAGCACCATCTGGATGCCGGTATGCGGTCCCTGGCGGAACGCGGCGTCAAGCTGCGCAGCGAGGTTACGCTCCTGAGACGCGCGCTGACGCTCCAGCTTCGCGAGAGAAGCGTTCATCTCGTCAATCTGCTTATTGAGCTGGTTCAGGCTGTCCTGGGTTTCACGCAGTTTGCGGGCCGCGGCGGCGATCGCCTCTTCCTGCGCTTTGAGCTGGGCGAGCAGGCTTGCGCGCTGCTGCTGCTGTTGCTTAATCGCCCGCTGCCTGGCGGCGATGTCGGCCTGGATGGACTTTAGCTGATCGCGATCGTCGGCGTGCGCAGATGACGCGCACAGCAATACGCCAGCGCTGAGCGCGCTGGCGTAAAGGACGGATCGAACTGCCGTTGCGATCCATGTAGTTGAATACGTCGCCTTTCCCCTCATGGGGAAGGATTATTCCACGATGAACAGCGGCTTGCCAGTCATCTCTTGCGGGATTTCCATTCCCATCAGCGACAGCATGGTCGGGGCGATGTCGGAAAGTTTACCGCCATTGACCGCTTTGACCGCTTTGTTACCGACGTAGATCAGCGGAACCGGCAGGTTGGTATGGGCGGTGTGCGCCTGACCGGTGGCCGGGTCGCGCATCTGCTCGGCGTTGCCGTGGTCGGCGGTGATCAGCAACTGGCCGCCAACGGATTCCACTGCCTGAGTCACCTGGTCGATGCAGTGATCCAGCGCTTCAACCGCTTTCACTGCCGCTTCCATCACCCCGGTATGGCCAACCATATCGCCGTTCGGGTAGTTACAGATGATGGTGTCGTATTTGCCACCTTTGATGGCGGCGACCAGTTTCTCGGTCAGCTCGGCGGAGCTCATTTCTGGCTGCAGATCGTAGGTTGCCACTTTTGGTGAGTTAATCAGAATACGCTCTTCGCCTTTAAACGGCTCTTCTACGCCGCCGTTGAAGAAGAAAGTCACGTGAGCGTATTTCTCGGTTTCGGAGATGCGCAGCTGGGTTTTATCGTGCTTCGCCATCCACTCGCCGAAGGTGTTAGCCAGTGAGGCGGGTGGATAAGCGCAGGCGACTTTGATGTCGGCGGCGTATTCGGTCAGCATCACGAAATCGAGGTTAACCACTTTTTTACGCGCGAAGCCGTCGAAGTCGGCGTTGACGAAGGCGCGGGTGATTTCACGCGCGCGGTCAGCACGGAAGTTCATGAAGATCAGCGCGTCGCCGTCTTCCATCGCGGCATCGGCCTGGCCGGCGGCGCGGATAACGGTGGCTTTGACGAATTCGTCGTTTTCGTCACGGGCGTAGGCGGCCTGCAGACCCGCGACGGCGGTATCGGCCTGGAATTCGCCTTTCGCCAGGGTCATCAGATCATAAGCTTGTTCCACGCGATCCCAGCGGTTATCGCGATCCATGGCATAGTAGCGGCCAATAATAGACGCGATGCGGCCTTTGCCCAGCGCGGCAAATTTGGCTTCGAATGTCGCCAGCGTTTTTTCCGCGCTGCGCGGCGGCGTATCACGGCCATCAAGGAAGGCGTGCAGATAGATTTTCTCAGCGCCGCGCTCTGCTGCCAGCTCCACCATCGCCATGATGTGATCTTCGTGGCTGTGGACGCCACCCGGAGACATCAGGCCCATGATGTGGACCGCTTTACCGGCGGCAACCGCTTTGTCGACCGCGGCGGTGAGTACCGGGTTGGCGAAGAAGGTGCGTTCTTTAATTTCAACATCGAGACGGGTCAGGTCCTGGTAGACGATACGACCGGCGCCCAGGTTGACGTGGCCTACTTCGGAGTTCCCCATCTGACGGTCCGGCAGGCCGACTTCCAGGCCAGATGCATCGATCAGGGTATGCGGACGTTTGGCCCACAGGGCGTCCATTACCGGCGTTTTAGCGCTGTAAATGGCGTTATCCTGTTGGTCTTCGCGATAGCCGTAGCCATCCAGAATCACCAGTACCATAGGTTTTTTAGAAACCGACATTGCGACAACCTCATGCTCAAAGACAGAAATTTTGCGTAATTTTACTACAGCTGAATCGTTTAAATCCCCGTGAAAGATCAAAGAAAGGGAAGGGGCGGCGTCAGAGGCGATGATGAAGGCGGCTTTTTTTTCGTGACCGCCCGCAGAAAATACATTACATCGCGCTCACTGGCTGTATTTGCCGCAATGCACAGGTATACTCCTTCCCTGGTTTTTTATCACTTAGTCGGGAGTTGTAACCCCCCATGCAAGAAATTATGCAATTCATCGGCCGTCACCCGGTCCTGAGCATCGCGTGGATCGCGCTGCTGGGTGCGGTACTCTTCACCACCTTTAAAGGGTTGATGTCGAAAGTTAAAGTCATCACCCGTGGTGAAGCGACGCGTCTTATCAATAAAGAAGATGCGGTGGTGGTCGACCTGCGTCAGCGTGACGATTTCCGTAAAGGCCATATTGCCGGCGCCATCAACCTGCTGCCTGCCGATATCAAAGCCAATAACGTCGGCGAGTTGGAAAAACACAAATCGCAACCCATTATTGTGGTAGACGGTTCCGGCATGCAGGCGCAAGAGCCAGCCAGCGCGCTGAACAAAGCCGGGTTTGAAAAAGTCTTTGTACTGAAAGAGGGCATCGCAGGCTGGAGCGGCGAAAACCTTCCTCTGGTACGCGGCAAATAACTTACCTCGCGTGGTAATGCCGCCGCGCTTTCCCCTTCATGCCTGACGTGAGGGGAAGCTCAGGCTGCGGCGTAAAACCCCAGGGTAAAAACAGGAGTAAAGTCATGGCCAATATTGAGATCTACACCAAAGCGACCTGCCCGTTCTGCGTACGCGCGAAAGCGCTGTTGAACAGCAAAGGCGTAACGTTCCATGAGTTGCCGATCGATGGCGATGCCGCGAAGCGTGAGGAGATGATCCAGCGCAGCGGACGGACGACGGTTCCGCAGATTTTTATTGATGCGCAGCACATTGGCGGCTGTGACGACTTGTATGCGCTTGATTCACGTGGTGGACTTGATCCCCTCTTGCGCTAATTTTTGCGCGCTTTCCCTGGTGGAAGCGCGTATTTAAGGACAACACGAAAGGGTTTTACTATGTCAGAACAAAACAGCACCGAAATGACCTTCCAGATCCAGCGTATCTATACCAAAGATATCTCTTTTGAAGCGCCGAACGCGCCGCAAGTTTTCCAGAAAGACTGGCAGCCGGAAGTTAAACTTGATCTGGATACCGCCTCCACCCAGCTGGCTGAAGGCGTTTATGAAGTGGTGCTGCGTGTGACCGTGACCGCCGCGCTGGGCGAAGAAACCGCGTTCCTCTGTGAAGTACAGCAGGGCGGTATTTTCTCCATCGACGGCATCGAAGGCACCCAGATGGCGCACTGCCTCGGCGCATACTGCCCGAACATTCTGTTCCCGTACGCGCGTGAGTGCATCACCAGCCTGGTTTCCCGCGGCACCTTCCCGCAACTTAACCTTGCGCCAGTGAACTTCGACGCGCTGTTTATGAACTATCTGCAGCAGCAGGCTGGCGAAGGTGCTGAACAACATCAGGATGCCTGATGAACGCACTTAATGCTGCAATGACTGTGATCGGTGCCGGCTCTTACGGCACCGCTCTTGCCATCACCCTGGCAAGAAATGGCCACCACGTTGTGCTCTGGGGCCATGACCCGAAACATATCGCGACGCTGCAACACGATCGCTGCAACGCCGCGTTCCTTCCCGATGTGCCTTTCCCGGATACGCTGCATCTTGAGAGCGACCTGGCCACCGCGCTGGCCGCCAGCCGCGACATCCTTGTCGTGGTGCCAAGCCATGTGTTCGGCCAGGTATTACGTCAGATTAAACCGCTGATGCGTCCTGACGCACGTCTGGTGTGGGCGACCAAAGGCCTCGAGGCTGAAACCGGCCGCCTGCTGCAGGACGTAGCGCGTGAAGCGCTGGGCGATGATATCCCGCTGGCGGTGATCTCGGGGCCAACCTTCGCCAAAGAGCTGGCCGCCGGTCTGCCGACGGCGATTTCGCTGGCAGCGACGGATCCGCAGTTTGCCGAGGCTCTGCAGCACCTGCTGCACTGCGGCAAAAGTTTCCGCGTCTACATCAATCCGGACTTTATCGGCGTGCAGCTCGGCGGCGCGGTGAAAAACGTCATTGCCATCGGGGCCGGTATGTCGGATGGCATCGGCTTCGGCGCCAATGCGCGTACGGCGCTGATTACCCGTGGGCTGGTGGAAATGTCCCGTCTCGGCGCGGCGCTGGGCGCCGATCCGGAAACCTTTATGGGCATGGCCGGTCTCGGTGACCTGGTGCTCACCTGCACCGACAACCAGTCCCGTAACCGTCGCTTCGGCATGATGCTCGGCCAGGGTATGGACGTGCAGAGCGCCCAGGACAAGATTGGCCAGGTGGTCGAAGGCTACCGCAATACCAAGGAAGTTCGCGTTCTGGCACAGCGTTTAGGTGTCGAAATGCCAATAACCGAGGAAATTTATCAGGTATTGTATTGCGGAAAAATTGCGCGCGAGGCAGCATTGACCTTATTGGGTCGCGCCCGCAAGGACGAGCGCAGCAGCAATTAGCTTTCCTTTGTCACCTGAATGACCCTGCCAGCGCAGAACTGGCAGGTCATTATCATATCGTCTGGAGTATGCAATGCCGTGTGAAGAACTGGATATCGTCTGGAATAATATTAAAGCCGAAGCCCGGGCTCTGGCTGACTGTGAGCCGATGCTCGCCAGTTTTTACCACGCTACGCTACTCAAGCATGAAAATCTGGGCAGTGCGCTGAGCTATATGCTGGCCAACAAGCTGGCCTCGCCGATTATGCCAGCGATCGCCATTCGCGAAGTGGTGGAAGAGGCCTATGCCGCCGATCCGGAAATGATCGCCTCCGCCGCCTGCGATATTCAGGCGGTGCGCACGCGCGACCCGGCGGTGGATAAATACTCCACGCCGCTGCTCTACCTGAAGGGTTTCCATGCGCTGCAGGCCTACCGTATCGGCCACTGGCTGTGGACTCAGGGCCGACGTGCGCTGGCGATTTTCCTGCAAAATCAGGTCTCCGTCTCCTTCCAGGTGGATATCCACCCGGCGGCGAAAATCGGCCGCGGGATCATGCTCGACCACGCCACCGGCATTGTGGTCGGCGAAACGGCGGTGATTGAAGATGACGTCTCTATCCTGCAGTCGGTCACCCTCGGCGGTACCGGTAAAACCAGCGGCGACCGTCACCCGAAAATTCGCGAAGGCGTGATGATTGGCGCCGGGGCGAAGATCCTCGGTAATATCGAAGTGGGACGTGGGGCGAAGATTGGCGCCGGTTCGGTGGTATTGCAGCCGGTTCCGCCGCACACCACCGCGGCGGGCGTACCGGCGCGCATCGTTGGCAAGCCGGAGAGCGACAAGCCGGCGATGGACATGGATCAGCATTTCAACGGCATCCACCACACCTTCGAGTACGGCGACGGGATTTGATGTATTGCCATTTGCCGCTGTTAAGCTTAGATATGTAGCCCGGATAAGGCGCGGTGCGCCGCCATCCGGGAATGGCTCAGGTTAGCTGCGCAACACGGCGCCCGGATACCCCAGCTGGCGCCAGGCCTCATACACCACCACCGACACCGCGTTGGACAGGTTCATGCTGCGGCTGTCCGGCATCATCGGAATACGGATTTTCTGCTCTGGCGGCAGGGCATCGAGGATGCTGGCCGGCAGACCGCGGGTTTCCGGGCCAAACATCAAGAAATCGCCATCCTGATAGCTCACTGCGCTGTGCGCCGGCGTGCCTTTGGTGGTCAGGGCGAACAACCGCTGTGGCTGCGCGCTGGCGAGAAACGCCGCGTAATCCGCATGGCGCTGCACGGCAGTGAACTCGTGATAGTCCAGTCCGGCGCGTCTCAGGCGTTTATCGTCCCAGGTAAAGCCCATCGGCTCAATGATATGCAGACTGAAGCCCGTGTTGGCGCACAGGCGGATAATATTCCCGGTGTTCGGCGGGATCTCTGGTTCGAATAACACGATGTTCAGCATACTGCCCCCTTAATTGCGGGGGGCAGAATAGCAGATATTTGGCGAACCCTCACCCCGACCCTCTCCCTGAGGGAGAGGGGGAAAACCGGCGCCGGTCGGTGGACCGGAGGGCGCGGGTAAAGGTCCGACCCTCTCCCTTTGGGAGAGGGTTAGGGTGAGGGGAGAGAATGACGCCGCCGCCTACGCGGCGTTATTCTGCTTCAGCGCATCGAAGGTCTGCAGCGCTTCGGCATTCTGCACCAGCGAATCACGGCTGATTTCACGGATGGTTTTCGCCCCGGTCAGGGTCATCGCCACTTTCATTTCTTTTTCGATCAGGTTCAGCAGATTCGCCACGCCCTGCTTACCGTGGGTCGCCAGGGCGTACAGATACGCGCGGCCCAGCAGTACGCTGTCGGCGCCCAGGGCAATCATCCGCACCACGTCGAGACCGTTGCGGATGCCGCTGTCGGCGAGAATAGTGATGTCGCCTTTCACCGCGTCGGCAATGGCCGGCAGGGCGCGGGCCGAGGAGAGCACGCCATCGAGCTGGCGGCCGCCGTGGTTAGAGACCACAATGCCGTCAGCGCCGAAGCGCACCGCGTCGCGGGCGTCCTCCGGATCGAGGATCCCTTTGATCACCATCGGACCGTCCCAGAAATCGCGGATCCACTCGAGGTCTTTCCATGAAATCGACGGATCGAAGTTATTCGCCAGCCAGCCGATGTAATCCTCCAGACCGGTCGGTTGGCCGAGATAGGCGGAGATATTGCCCAGATCGTGCGGGCGACCGTTAAGGCCGACGTCCCACGCCCACTGCGGATGAGTCACCGCCTGCCAGTAGCGGCGCAGGGCGGCGTTCGGGCCGCTCATGCCGGAATGGGCGTCGCGGTAGCGGGCGCCAGGGGTCGGCATATCGACGGTAAAGACCAGCGTCGAGCAGCCGGCGGCCTTGGCGCGCTCCAGCGCATTGCGCATAAAGCCGCGGTCGCGCAGGACGTATAACTGGAACCACATCGGGCGTTTGATGGTCGGGGCGACCTCTTCAATCGGGCAAACGGAAACGGTAGAGAGGGTGAACGGAATGCCTTTGTCGTCCGCCGCGCCGGCGGCCTGCACTTCGCCGCGGCGAGCGTACATTCCGCACAGCCCGACCGGCGCCAGCGCCGTCGGCATCGCCAGCTTCTCATTGAACAGAGTGGTCTCGAGACTCAGATCCGACATATTGCGCAAAATACGCTGGCGCAAGGCCACATCGGACAGGTCCTCGACGTTACGGCGCAGGGTATGTTCGGCGTAGGCGCCGCCGTCGATATAGTGGAACAGAAACGGCGGCAGGATACGCTGTGCGGCGGCGCGATAGTCGCTGGCGGCGGAAATAATCATCACGAGTTCTCCCTGGAATTTTCATTGTGGTCACCGGGCAGGCGGGTAATTCGCGCCTGGCGGGCCTGGTCTTCATCAAAACGTTTAATCGTGGCGTGGACAAAACCTAAGTGGCCCATCATCGCCTGGCGCGCCGCCTCGGCGTCACCGGCAACAATAGCCTCCATAACGGCCTGGTGCTGTTCAGTCAGGCGGGCAAACACCGGCGGCACCAGATACATGCGCTGGCGGCTCTGCTTAACGGAGGAGTGCAGCAGGTCGAAAAAACCGCGCATGGTTTGCAGGAGCACCACGTTATGCGAGGCTTCGGCGATGGCCAGATGGAAGCGGACATCCGCCTGCGAGGCGATATCCGGGTCTTCACTCTGGGTCGCTTCAAAGCACAGACGAATTTTTTCTTTATCGGCGTCGGTGGCCCGCATCGCTGCGTGCCACGCGGTGCTGGCCTCGATGGCGTGGCGGGCTTCGAGGATGTCGAAGCTGTAGTCCGGGTCATCGGCCAGCAGCGTCTTCAGCGGCTGGACGATGTTTTGCTCCGACCACGGTTCATGCTGCCAGCGGACGAAGGTGCCGCCGCCGCGACGGCTCAGCAGCACGCCTTCATTGACCAGCATCGCCAGCGCTTCGCGCAGGGAATTGCGCGAGACGCCGAGCTGGGCGGCGAGCTGGCGTTCAGCGGGCAGTCGCATGCCCGCCTCCAGCTGTTGTTCTTCAATCAGCGCCCGGACGCGACGCGCCACGTCGTCGGCCAGGCGTTTAGGCATCACTATCACGGGATCATCCAGGTTAAAACGTAGGCCTGCAGCGTGGTGATCAGGCCCACCATGCAGGTGAAGATCAGGCTGTGTTTGACGGTAAAGCGGAACAGATCCGACTCTTTACCCACCAGGCCTACCGCGGCGCAGGCGATGGCGATCGACTGCGGGGAAATCATCTTGCCGGTGACGCCGCCGGTGGTGTTGGCCGCGACCAGCAGAATATCGGAGACGCCAATCTGCTGCGCGGCCGTTGCCTGTAGTGCGGCGAACAGGGCGTTAGACGAGGTGTCCGAACCGGTCAGGAATACCCCCAGCCAGCCAAGGAACGGCGAGAAGAAGGTAAACGCGTGGCCGGTATGCGCCAGCGCCAGGGCCAGGGTCGACGACAGCCCGGAGTAGTTGGAGATAAAGGCGAACGCCAGCACCATGCCGATAGAGTAGATCGGCAGCGCCAGATCCTTCAGCGTCCCGGCGAAGGTGGTCAGCGCGTCTTTTGGCTTCATGCGCAGCCAGACGATGGACAGCAGGGCGGCGAACAGAATGGCGGTGCCGGTTGCCGACAGCCAGTCGAATTTATACACCGCGGCGTATGGCGTCGCGGCGCTAACTACCGGCGGCATACGGGCAACCATTTTGTCGAGGAACGGCACCGAAATATTGATGACGAAGTCATACATTGCGCCGCCCGGTGCGAACAGCGCTTTAAACGGCGGCACGCTCCACAGGGTCACGGTGGCGGTCAGGAACAGGAACGGCGACCAGGCGCGGATCACTTGTCCCGCCGTGTAGCGGGTGCGGGCCAGCGTCATATCCACCTGCGAGGCGCCGATATCGCCGAAGCGGAAGATGCGTACCGGCTGCCAGCGTTTGAGGAACAGGGTCAGACAGACCAGGGAGACCAGCGACGAGATGATGTCCGGCAGCTCCGGGCCAAGGAAGTTAGAGCTGAGGTACTGGGCAATAGCGAACGAACCGCCTGCCACCATCACCGCCGGCCAGGTCTCTTTGATGCCGCGCCAGCCATCCATGATGGCCATGATCCAGAACAGGACGATAATGGTCAGGAACGGCAGCTGACGGCCCACCATCTGGCCGATAGCAAAGCTGTCGATACCGGTCACCTGGCCGGCGACCAGGATCGGGATGCCCATCGCGCCGAAGGCCACCGGCGCGGTGTTGACGATCAGGCACAGGCCAGCCGCATACAGCGGGTTAAACCCAAGGCCGACCAGCAGCGCGGCGGTAATCGCCACCGGCGCGCCGAAACCCGCCGCCCCTTCGAGAAAGGCGCCGAACGAGAAGCCGACGATCAGCATCTGCAGGCGCTGGTCCGGCGTAATCGACAGAATCGATGAGCGGATGATGTCGAACTGCCCGGTCTTCACCGAGATTTTATAGACGAAGACCGCGGCGATAATAATCCACGCGATAGGCCACAGGCCGTAGAAGAAGCCGTAGACCACCGAGGCTAAGGCGCGGTCCACCGGCATTTTATAGAACAGCAAGGCGACGGCCAGCGCAATAGCGACGGTCCAGGTGGCTGCGAGGTAGCCTTTCAGTTTGAGCTTAATCAGCGCAAAAAAGAAAAACAGAATCGGTAGCGATGCGATAAGACTGGATAACCAGATATTACCGGCGGGATCGTAGTTTTGTTGCCAGAGATTCATGCAGGGTCTCCATCGGGCCGCCAGGAGAGGAGGGCTGAGTCTGCGCTCATTGCCGATCCCATCGTAGGTAAAATTGGCCCGGCCAATTAAGGGTATCAGGGTTGATGACAACGAATGGTTAATCAGATGTTGCTCTTAAGCAACGTGTTTGTGATGTATTTTGATGGATTTGTGAACTGCTGGGGGGTAGATGAAATTATTGGTTGGACCAATCGACCTGGCTGAGGGTAAAAATGTGGGAAGTGAAGACAGAATGACCCTCTCCGGGCGGAGAGGGCAGGGGATCAGAATTCGCTGCGGGCGAAACCGGTCATCTCTTTCAGACCCATTTCCCGGCCCAGAGCGGTCATCGGATGGACGACCACCAGACCGCGAACGCTTTTCTTCAGCTTGCCCATATCGGCCTGCTCTTTTTTGGTGATCGCGCGGCGGAACGGCAGGCTCATTAGTTTTTGCGCCTCTTTGCTCAGCTTCTGGCTCTGGACGGAACGCAGACGTTCAATCTCCGCTTCCAGGGTGGCTTTTTCTTTTTCCAGCTCGGCGTATTTGTCGGCGGCTTCCACCAGCGACAGTTCGGCCTGCTGATGGCGGATGGCGTCGAGACGGTCGCTCAGGCGCTTGATTTCATTCTTTTCGACTTCTTTCATGGTGACTTAATCTGTTAATAAAGGGGCTTCATTCGCCTATAGTATGTGCCGTGACCGCCATTGTTGATAGTTATTTATCAAAAATTCGCCGTTTATCGCCCGCAGAATGCTATACCAGCGCTCGCTAATAATTTGAATTTTATTAATATTCCGCCTAATACCCGTTCTAATTTCATTTCTGTGAAGCCCGTCGGAAGATAAGCACGTTTTCCTTAACCCGCGCCGGTGATTTGGCTAATGCTTAATCAGATTATTCCCAAAAGGAGGACGTGATGGCAAAGATCGGCGACGGCGTACCACGTTTAATCGATAAAGCGGTTGATTTTATGGCTTCCAGTCAGGCGTTTATGGAGTATTTGAAAAAATCTCCGCGTCTGCAGCATATACCGCGAGATATTCCCCAGGATAAGGAAGCGTTGTTTCTGCAGCGTCTGGAATATTATCGTCAGCTTTACCGGCCGACCTGCGACCAGACGGAGCCGGAGTCAGAGCGTTGATTTCTGGAAGGCTTTTTTTAAGCTGATTCGCGAAATCAGCTCAGTCAGGGACAACACCATTGTTGAGCGCACCATCTGCTGGTAACGCAGCTTCTGCATTGCCAGCAGTTCGGCATCGCTATCATCAAACTGCGGCGTTGGCGGCAGGGCGGCGACGCAGTGCAGCTCGCCGAACGGCCCGATAATTTCGTCGTCGGTAAAGCTGTACTCATTGCCGTCGTGGTTAAGCTCTTCGCGCAGGGCCATCAGCAGTTCGGCGTCTTCATATTCGGCACGACTTATCACCCCAAGGCCATAAATCAGCTTCAGGCGTACAGAGAGATCGCCGAGCGGCCCGCTGCCCTCCAGCAAGGGCTCGACGGCGTATTTCACCGCGTAGTCGTCTTTACGGAACACCTGAAGCACCAGAATATTGACCGCTTCCGTTAACAGTTCGACGGTGGCGATCAGGAAGCTTCGTACGGTTTTGCCAGCATTCAGACGCTCAAGCACACGGTTTTCAAATGCTTGTGTTTCTTCCATCATTGCCTGCATATCTGACAGGAGTCGTAATGGGCGCGACGTTGGTCGCGCCAGGTTGTGCATCATTTTTCCGCGTTGTAGTCGTTAACGGCCTCCGCGACGACATCACTTGCGGCATCCAGGCCGGAAATCTGCGCCAGCGCGGCCTGCGGCCCCTTGTCGGCGATCAGTGCCGCCAGCTCCTGCGCCTGCGGATCGTCTTCGCTACGGAAATGCATCGCCGCTGCAATCCCTTTCACCAGGTTGCGGTGCGGCAGACCGTATTCCAGGGTACCCAGCAGCGGCTTAATTAAACGGTCGCCAGCGCTCAGTTTGCGCAGCGGCTGACGGCCAACGCGCTCAACATCGTCTTTCAGGTACGGGTTCTCGAAACGTCCAAGAATTTTCTGGATATAAGCCGCGTGTTTCTGCGGGTCAAAGGCGTAACGTTTGATCAGCACCGCGCCGCTCTCTTCCATCGCGCCCTGCACGACGGCACGAATTTTCTCGTCGAGGATCGCGTCGCGAATCGTCTGGTGGCCCGCCAGTTTTCCGAGGTAGGCGGTTATAGCATGCCCGGTGTTCAAGGTGAAGAGCTTGCGTTCGACAAATGCCATCAGGTTATCAGTTAATTCCATTCCCGGGATAGTCGGCAGCGCTCCTTTGAACTGCGTCTTATCGACAATCCACTCGCTGAAGGTTTCCACGGTGACTTCCAGCGGGTCATGGGTGGCGGAAGCCGATGGCGGCACAATACGGTCAACGGCAGAGTCGACAAAGCCGATATGGGCTTCAACCCACGCTTTATCTTCTTCCGCCAGCGCGTTAAACACGTGGCCTTTTAACTGCGTGGTGCCGCGCACCATATTTTCGCAGGCGATAATGTTCAGCGGACGTTCGCTGCCCTGCGCTTTGCGCTTCGCCAGTCCTTTGGCGATGGCCGGGGCGATGCGCTCAAGTACGACGGGACCGACGGCGGTGGTGACCAGATCCACCTCAGCGATCAGGTCCACAACCTCATCGCCGATGCTGCTGACGGCATTGACGCCGGAGACAGTATCCACCTGCTCATTCTCACCGACGACGTGAACCTGATAGCTATGACGGGCATTCAGGGCATCAAGTACGGTCTGATTGACATCGGCGAACGTCAGTTCAATGCCCGCGTCGGCCAGCAATTTACCGATAAAGCCACGTCCGATATTACCTGCGCCAAAATGTAATGCTTTCATAGTATTAACCTTCAATTAATGTTTTTACCTGAGAGGGCTGGGGTGAGGCTTTGCCCCTCACCCAAACCCTCTCCCAAAGGGAGAGGGAATGGACCGCTTTGGTTATTTATTCAACAGTGCCAGAACTTCGTCGACGCTGGTGGTTTTCGCCAGGCGCTCAATCACGGTTTCGTCATCCAGGGCGTTAGTCAGGCTGGTGATAACCTGAATATGCTCGTTGTTGCGGGCCGCGATGCCGATGACCAGACGGGCGACATCGTCTTCATCTTCCCCAAAGCGCACGCCTTCCGGGTACTGGCAGAAGACGACGCCGGTTTTCAGCACACGGTCTTTCGCTTCGATGGTGCCGTGCGGTACCGCGATGGACTCGCCGAGATAGGTCGAGGTCAGTTTTTCGCGGTCCAGCATCGCCTGCACATATTCCGGCTCGACGTAGCCGCCTTTCACCAGCTGCTCGCCGGCGAAGCGAATGGCTTCTTCTTTGGTGGCTGCTTTGCGCCCGAGGAAGATGTTATCCGCACCCAACTGGAACAGGTTTTTGTCGCCATCATCAAAGCTGTCTTTCAGGCTATCGGTAACTTTCACTTCATTCTCGATGTGGCGCTGGGCCGCGACCAGACGCTCAGTCAGGCTGGTGTACAGACCGCTGTCGAGGAAGTTGGTCAGCGAAATATGCTGCGCCTGTGGTACCTGGCGCATCGCCCGCTCGGTCAGGTCACGGTGAGTGATAACCAGGTCAACATCCGGCGGCAGGTTATTGATCGCGCTGTTGGTAACCGAGATGTTACTCAGTCCGGCATCCTGCACTTTCTTGCGCAGTACCCCGGCGCCCATGGCGCTGGAACCCATCCCGGCGTCGCAGGCGACGATGATTTTACGCACATGGCTCAGGTCGTTGGTGACATTACCGGCCGCCAGCGGGCTGGCGCCTTTGGATTCCGCTTTCATGTCATGCATACGACGCGTTGCGGCTTCGATATCGTCTTCTTCTTTTACCTTGCTGGTCTTCAGCAGAACCGCAGAGACCACGAAGGAGACCGCCATCGCTGCGATAATCGCGGCGATGTTAGCGAAGTAGGCGCCTTTCGGCGTCATCGCCAGCACCGCCAGGATAGAGCCTGGGGAAGCCGGAGAGACCAGACCGCCATTGAGGATGGTCAGGGTGAAGACACCGGTCATCCCGCCGAGGATAACGGCCAGGATCAGACGTGGGTTCATCAGCACGTACGGGAAGTAGATTTCATGGATACCCCCCAGGAAGTGGATGATAGCCGCCCCGCCTGCTGACTGTTTTGCGCTGCCGCGACCAAAGAACATGTACGCCAGCAGAACGCCCATCCCCGGACCCGGGTTAGCTTCAATCAGGAAGAAGATAGATTTACCCAGCTCGTGGGACTGCTGAATACCCAGCGGCGAGAAGATACCGTGGTTAATGGCGTTATTGAGGAACAGGATTTTTGCCGGTTCCACGAAGATAGACGCCAGCGGCAGCATGTCGTGCGCCACCATAAAGTTAACGCCAGCCGCCAGAATTTTCGACAGAACTTCAACCGCCGGGCCAATGCCGAGGAAGGCCAGAATGGCGAGGATCATCCCGATGATGCCAGCGGAGAAGTTATTCACCAGCATTTCAAAACCGGATTTGATCTTACCGTCTACCCAGTTATCGAACTTCTTGATGCAGTAGCCGCCCAGCGGGCCGGCAATCATTGAGCCGAGGAACATCGGCATATCCGCGCCGACGATAACGCCCATGGTGGTGATCGCCCCGACCACGCCACCACGTTCGCCGCCGACTAATTTACCGCCGGTGTAACCGATCAGCAGCGGCAGCAGGTAGGTGATCATCGGACCGACCAGCTTCGCCAGCGTTTCGTTTGGCAACCACCCTGTCGGAATGAAAAGCGCGGTGATGATACCCCACGCGATAAACGCGCCGATATTCGGCATCACCATATTGCTGAGGAAACGACCAAAGCTTTGCACCTTGATCTTGATATCGGATGACATAAAACACCCCTTCTTCTGTTTTGCGTATCGCGCAGGCTTAAAGCCCGAGGTTTGTTGTTAATGTGGCGGCAGAGGTAGCCGGGCCCTGATTGATAGTGCGAAATCTGGCACTGAATCGTTTAGCTGTCCAGCTAGCGCCCTTTTGTGTGATACGGATCACATGAATATAGGGGGCAAAGCGCTTTTTGTAGTGATGTTGATCACATAATTACTGTGTAAAAAAACAACACAGCGCCTTTTTAGCCGCTGATCTGCCTTTTTGTGTGATATTTGTCACAATTTTGTTTCGTGGTTTTGTTGTTTGTTTGTGATTTTGATCACAAAGAATTTCACGGTGGATTTTTGCCGCTGTGATCTCGGCCCGGTTTTGCGGCCAGGGCGAGATGGCTCTGTAACTAAGCAACCTTAACTGCCGAATAACTTTTTTACGCCGGATGGCAAAAATGAAAGGCGTGAATTATGCTCAAAATAGCGGCCCGAATGTCAGTGGGTCGTGAATAAAATTCATATAAATTATTAGCGTAAAGCCGAGGGAATTATGTTTCTCAATTATTTTGCGCTGGGCGTTCTGATCTTCGTTTTTCTGGTCATTTTTTATGGGATTATCATTATTCACGATATTCCTTATTTGATCGCCAAAAAACGCAACCACCCTCATTCCGATGCTATTCATGTCGCCGGATGGGTCAGTCTTTTTACTCTCCACGTCATCTGGCCGTTTTTATGGATTTGGGCCACGTTGTACCAGCCTGAGCGCGGCTGGGGCATGCAGCATAAGGCGAATACGGCCCCTGATGAACCTGAAAAAGAGACCGATATACAACAGCTTCGCCAACGACTGAGCGACCTTGAACACCAGGTGGCGGCCATCCAGCGGCCGCAGTCCATCTCTGCGGCGGAGAAATAATCTATGGATCTGTTGATAATTTTGACCTACGTGGCCATCGCCTGGTCGATATTTAAAATCTTCAAAATACCGGTAAATAAATGGACGGTACCTACCGCGGCGCTGGGGGGCGTATTTATTGTTAGCGCGCTTATTTTATTAATGAACTATAACCACCCTTACACCTTTCTGGCGCAAAAGGCGGTGATATCTATTCCTATTACGCCGCAGGTTACCGGAGTGGTTAACAGCGTCACCGACAAAGCGAATCAGCGCGTCAAAAAGGGTGAGGTGCTTTTTACCATTGACCCGGCACGCTATCAGGCGCGGGTCGACCGTCTGCAGGCCGACCTGGTGACGGCGCTGCACAGTATTAACACCCTCAAGGCGCAGCTCTCTGAAGCCCAGGCCAACACCACCCGCGTGTCGGCGGAGCGCGATCGCTTATACAAGGACTATCAGCGCTACCTGAAAGGGAGCCAGGCGCGGGTGAACCCGTTCTCGGAAAGTGACATCGATAACGCCAGGCAGAATTACCTTGCCCAGGACGCGCTGGTCAAGGCGTCGGTGGCGGAGCAGGCGCAGATCCAGAGCCAGCTGGACAGCATGATCAACGGCGAGCAGTCGCAAGTGGCCAGCCTGCGCGCCCAGCTGGCGGAGGCGAAATATAATCTCGACCAGACCACCGTGCGGGCGCCCAGCGATGGGTATATCACCCAGGTGCTGATCCGTCCGGGGACCTATGCCGCTTCGCTGCCGCTGCGTCCGGTGATGGTGTTTATCCCCGAGCAAAAACGGCTGATCGTCGCCCAGTTTCGGCAAAATTCCCTGTTAAGGCTGGAGAAAGGCGACGACGCGGAAGCGGTGTTTAACGCCCTGCCCGGGCAGGTGTTCCACGGCAAACTGGTGAGTATTTTACCGGTGGTGCCGGGAGGAAGTTATCAGGCGCAAGGGGCGTTACAGTCGCTGACCGTGACGCCGGGCAGCGATGGCGTGCTGGCGACCATCGAGCTCGACCCCAATGCCGAAATTGATGCGCTGCCCGATGGCATCTACGCGCAGGTGGCGGTCTACTCCGACCATTTCGCCCACGTCTCGGTGATGCGTAAAGTGCTGCTGCGGATGACCAGCTGGATGCACTACCTCTATCTCGATCATTAATGCGATCGGCGGCAGGTTGAGCGGGACGCTCACCTGCCTTTTGTCCTGCCCTGAGCCATACTCATATCTTTGTTGGCGATAATTTGTTGGCGATAAGGAGCAGGCTATGAAACTGATCGGCAGCTACACCAGTCCCTTTGTGCGCAAAATCTCCGTGATCCTGCTGGAAAAGCGCATCCCTTTTGAGTTTGTCAACGAATCCCCCTACAGCGAAAGCAACGGTGTGGCGCGCTATAACCCGCTGGGCAAAGTGCCGGCGCTGGTGACGGACGACGGTGAGTGCTGGTTTGACTCCCCGGTCATCGCCCAGTATCTGGAGCTGCTGGGCGTGGCGCCGCCGATGATCCCCGCCGACCCCAGAGCCGCTCTCAGGATGCGTCAGCTTGAAGCACTGGCGGATGGGGTGATGGAGGCCGCCCAGGCGCTGGTGCGTGAAAAGGCTCGCCCGGGCGCGCAACAGTCAGAGCAAGAGCTGCTCCGCCAGCGGGAGAAAGTGGCTCGCGGCCTCGACCGGCTGGAAGCCTGCGCGGCAGACGGAACGCTGCGCGGCGACGAGGTTAATCTGGCGACCATTTCAACGGCCTGCGCCATTGCTTATCTGAACTTTCGCCGGGTCGCGCCCGGCTGGTGCGCCACCCGGCCGCAACTGGTGAAGCTGGTGGATGCGTTGTTCCAGCGCGCCAGCTTTGCGCGTACCGAACCGCCGCGGACTTGACCCAGGCAGGTAACAGTTTGCGCAAGGAGGCGTTACAATCGCCGCTGATTGTTGACTCCCTCTCCCGTCGGGAGGGGGGAAAATAACTTACCGCCAGGCCCATTCATGACTACCGATATTCGTGCGCTTTATACCCGGCTTCCGGCCATTGACCGCTTACTACGCGACCCCGCTTTTTCTCCCCTGCTGGCGCAGCACGGCCATTCGCAGGTGGTGGCGCAGCTGCGCCAGATGCTGGATGAGGCGCGGGAACAGATTAGCCAACGGCAGACGCTCCCTGACTGGAGCCATGACTGGCTGCACGCCTGTGAGCAGCGGCTCACCGCCGGCCAGCGGAGCGCCCTGCGTCCGGTGTTTAATCTCACCGGTACGGTATTGCATACCAATCTGGGGCGCGCCATCCAGGCGGAGTCGGCTGTGGAGGCGGTTGCCAGCGCGATGCGCGCGCCGGTGACGCTCGAATATGATCTCAACGACGCCGGGCGCGGCCATCGCGATCGCGCCATTGCCGATCTGCTGTGCCAGATCACCGGCGCGGAAGATGCCTGTATCGTGAACAACAACGCGGCGGCCGTTCTGCTGATGCTGGCGGCCACCGCCAGCGGCCGCGAAGTGGTGGTTTCCCGCGGCGAACTGGTGGAGATCGGCGGCGCATTTCGCATTCCTGATGTGATGCGTCAGGCGGGTTGTCAGCTGCACGAAGTGGGTACCACCAACCGCACCCATGCCAAAGACTATCGTCAGGCGGTGAATGACAATACCGCGCTGCTGATGAAGGTTCACACCAGCAACTACAGCATTGAAGGCTTTACTAAAGCCGTCGACGAAGCGGAGCTGGCGGCCATTGGCCGCGAACTGGACATCCCGGTGGTGGCCGACCTGGGCAGCGGGTCGCTGGTGGATCTCAGCCAGTATGGCCTGCCGAAGGAGCCGATGCCGCAGGAGATGATCGCCGCCGGGGTGAGCCTGGTCAGTTTCTCTGGCGACAAGCTGCTCGGCGGCCCGCAGGCCGGAATTATCGTCGGCAAACGCGCGCTGATTGCCCGGCTGCAAAGCCATCCGCTGAAGCGGGCCCTGCGCGCGGATAAAATGACCCTCGCGGCGCTGGAAGCCACGCTGCGCCTCTATCAGCACCCGGAGGTGCTGACGGAGAGATTACCGACGCTGCGCTTGCTCACCCGTCCGGCGGAAGAGATCCGCCGGCTGGCTGAACGCCTGCTGCCTGACCTGGCGGCACACTATGCTGACTTTGCCGTCAGCGTGGCAGCCTGCCAGTCGCAGATTGGCAGCGGTTCGTTACCCGTTGACCGCCTGCCCAGCGCGGCGTTGACCTTTACCCCGCATGACGGCCGCGGCAGCCGGCTGGAGGCGCTGGCTGCCCGCTGGCGCGCGCTGCCGTGTCCGGTGATTGGCCGCATTGATGATGGTCGGCTCTGGCTGGACCTGCGCTGTCTGGAAGATGAAACCCGGTTTATGGAGATGTTGTTACGATGATTATTGCCACCGCTGGACATGTTGACCACGGCAAAACGACGCTGCTGCAGGCGATAACCGGCGTAAATGCCGATCGTCTGCCGGAAGAGAAAGCGCGGGGAATGACGATCGATCTCGGCTATGCCTACTGGCCGCAGCCGGACGGGCGGGTGCTGGGATTTATTGACGTTCCCGGGCACGAAAAGTTTTTGTCCAACATGCTGGCGGGGGTGGGGGGTATTGACCATGCGCTGCTGGTGGTGGCCTGCGATGACGGGGTGATGGCGCAAACCCGCGAACACCTGGCGATCCTGCAGTTGACCGGAAAGCCGACGCTGACCGTGGCGCTCACCAAAACGGACCGCGTGGCGGCCGCCAGGGTGGAGGAGGTCCGGGCGGAGGTCGAGCAGACTCTGCGCGAGCTGGGCTTTGACGCCGTCGCTTTCTTTCCCACCGCGGCGGCAGAAAACATCGGTATTGCCGAATTGCGCAGCCATCTGTTGCAGCTTGCGGAGCGCCCCCACCCGCAGCAGCAGCGGTTTCGCCTGGCGCTGGACCGCGCTTTTACCGTCAAAGGCGCGGGGCTGGTGGTCACCGGGACGGCGCTCTCCGGCGAAGTACGGGTCGGGGATACTCTGTGGCTCACCGGCGTCAACACGCCGATGCGCGTCCGCGGCCTGCATGCCCAGAATCAAGCGGTTGAGCAGGCGCACGCCGGGCAGCGCATTGCGCTGAATATTGTCGGCGATGCACAGAAAGAGGCAGTGCACCGCGGCGACTGGCTGTTGTCCTCACCGCCGCCGGAGCCTGCGGAACGGGTGATTGTCGAGCTGCAGTGCCATACGCCGCTCAGCCAGTGGCAACCGCTGCATATTCACCATGCTGCCAGCCACATTACCGGTCGGGTGTCGCTCCTCGAGGGCAACCTGGCGGAGCTGGTGCTGGATACCCCGCTGTGGCTGGCGGATAACGACCGGCTGGTGCTCCGCGATATCTCTGCTCGCTTGACGCTGGCCGGCGCACGGGTGGTGACGCTGGATCCCCCGCGCCGCGGCAAACGTAAACCGGAGTATCTGCAGTGGCTGCACGCCCTGGCGGCAGTTGGCGCTGACGATGCGCCGGCGCTTGAGCTGCATCTGCAGCGGGATGCCGTCCGGCTTGAGCGCTTCGCCTGGGCGCGGCAGCTCAGCGAAGCCGGAATGGCGGCCCTGATCCAACGACCGGACTATCTGCAGGCCGGACAGCGCCTGCTCAGTGCGCCGCTTGCCGCCCGCTGGCAGCGAAAATTGCTGGATGCCCTGGCGCGCTACCATGAGCAGCATCGCGACGAGCCGGGCCCTGGCCGGGAGCGCCTGCGCCGCATCGCGCTGCCGATGGAAGATGAAGCGCTGGTGCTGCTGCTGATTGAGCAGATGCGCGAGAGTGGCTTAGTCCACAGCCATCACGGCTGGCTGCATTTGCCGGAGCATAAAGCCGGGTTTACCGACGAGCAGCAGGCGGTCTGGCAGAAGGTGGAGGCCCTGTTCGGCGATGACCCCTGGTGGGTGCGCGATCTCGCGCGCGAAGTCCATGTCGAAGAGTCGCTGATGCGCGCGGTGCTGCGCCAGGCGGCGCAGCAGGGGATGATTACTGCGATCGTCAAGGATCGTTACTACCGCAACGATCGCATTGTGCAGTTCGCCCAGCGGGTGCGCGAGCTGGATCAGCTGCGCGGATCAACCTGCGCCGCGGATTTCCGCGATACCTTAAACGTCGGGCGCAAGCTGGCGATCCAGATCCTGGAGTATTTCGATCGGATTGGCTTCACCCGCCGTCGCGGTAACGATCATATCCTGCGCGATAAGGCGTTGTTTCTGTAATCATTCACGCCAGCTCCCCGGCGGACTTCGTGCAGGGGAGCTGGCGAAAAGAACTTGTTAAAACCGCTGCGTGAGACCGCCGAAGCAATTTCGCGTGAGCTGGGTTTCACGGTGCGTGAAGCGTCAGGCAAATGACCACATCCTGCAGGCCATCTGACAAAAAACAGCGCTGATTCCATTCAGGATCAAAGCGCGGGCAGGGACTATTCTGGCACCCTGCGGTTTTATCCCCAGGGAGCAGAGGATGAACCAGTTTCTTATTGCCAATGCCCAGCGGTGTATTGGCTGTCGTACCTGTGAAGTGGCTTGTGCGGTGGCGCACCAGCAGGCGCAGGATGTCGCCGCCCTGTCGACGAACCATTTCGCGCCGCGTATCCGGGTGGTGAAAAGCGGTGACATATCGACGGCGACGGCGTGCCGGCAATGCGAGGATGCGCCCTGCGCCAGCGTTTGCCCGCAAGGGGCGATTCAGCGCGACAATGACGTCTGGTGGGTCGATCAGCGGCGCTGCATCGGCTGCAAAAGTTGCATGGTGGCCTGCCCGTACGGCGCGATGACCGTTACGGTAGTGAACGAGCAGGCGCAGGCGCTGAAATGCGATTTATGCCATCACCGCGCTGAAGGACCGGCCTGCGTGGCCGCCTGCCCGACGCAGGCGCTGCGGGTGATGGTTCCCGCGGAGCTGGAGGCGCTATGTGCGCAAAAACGCCAGCGGCTGGCGCTGGCGTGAGTGGGGGCGCTGACGGGCGTTACCCGCCCGTGGCGTCAGCGGCTATGCTTCCTGTTCGCGCCAGGCGAATTCAATCTCTTCGGCGAGAATTTTCACCCCGGCCTCAATTTTTTGCGGGTCTGGCACATAGTTCATGCGCATACACTGGTGAGTGTGCGGCCACGGCTTATCCAGACCCGGGAAGAAGTAATCCCCCGGCACCATCAGCACGCCGCGCTTTTTCAGCCGCTGATACAGCAGCTCGGTGGAGACCGGCAGGTCCTTAAACCATAGCCAGAGGAAAATGGCTCCCTCCGGTTTGTGGATCAGGCAGCGCTCCTCCGGTAAATAACGGCGAATAATGGCGATGGTTTCCTGCACCCGCTGGTAATAGAAGGGCTTGATCACCGTCTCTGACAGGCGCAGCAGATCCTGTCGTTTAATCATTTCGCACATCATTGCCGGCCCGATGCCGCCAGGGGCGAGGCTGATAATGCCGTTCATGTTGCTGATGGCGGTGATGATTTTCTCGTTGGCGATGATAATCCCGCAGCGGCTGCCCGGCAGGCCCAGTTTGGACAGGCTCATACACAGCACGATGTTTGGATTCCACAGCGGTCGGGCGTCGCTAAAGATAATGCCCGGGAACGGCACGCCGTAGGCATTATCAATCACCAGCGGGACCCCGTGCTGATTCGCCAGCGCATCCAGTTTGATCAGCTCTTCATCAGTGATGACGTTGCCGGTCGGGTTGGTGGGGCGCGAGACGCAGATCATCCCGGTCTCTTCCGTCACCTGCAGATGTTCAAAATCAACGTGGTATTTGAACTGGCCTTCCGGCAGCAGTTCGATGTTCGGCCGGGTGGCAACGAACAGATCCTCTTCCAGACCGGCATCGGCGTAACCAATATATTCCGGCGTCAGTGGGAACAGTACCTTACGCGTGGTGCCATCTGCCCGACGGCCTGCAAACAGATTAAATAAGTAGAAAAATGCGCTCTGACTGCCGTTTGTTAGCGCAATATTCTGTGGTTCGATCTCCCAGCCCAGCTCGTCGCGCAGCATGTTCGCCAGCAGGCTCAGCAGCTCGCTTTTGCCCTGCGGACCATCATAATTACAAAGCGCATCAAGGGCTTTGCCATTATCCAGCATGTCGGACAGCAGCTGCTGGAAGTAGTCATTCATTTCCGGGATCTGAGCGGGGTTGCCGCCGCCCAGCATAATAGCGCCCGGCGTGCGCAGACCGTCATTAAGGTCTTCCATCAAGCGGGTGATGCCTGAATGACGGGTGAATTTGTCGCCGAAAAGGGAAAATGTCATCGCGAATAGTCTATCGGTGGTTCTGGAAAGTGGCTAACCATAACGCCAGCGCTAGCGTGGTGCAAATCGGCGGGAGGAGACGGCTTTTTATCTTTATCCTGTAAATTACTATTTTGTTAGCGTTTTGTTCTGAATGGCTCCCCGCCAGGGCGGAGAGCCACCTGTGGATTACTGCTGTTGTCCGGCCCAGATGACCATCACTTTGTCTTCACCGCTCTCACGCACGAACCCGTAACCACGCGGCATCGACAGCGTTGTCTGTTTGCCCATGCCGATTGCCGGATGGCGAGCGCGGAACTGACCGATCTTCTGCCAGTGAGTGACGCTGCGGGCCGCCTTGCCGTTAACATCCTGCCAGTTCATCTGCGAACGGGTGCCCTGTAGCGGGTCCGAGCCGGTGGGGCCGAACGGACGTGATGATTCGTCACCATAGAAAATCTGCACGGCGCCAGGGGCCAGCAGCAACAGCTCCGCCGCGGTGGTGCCGCCTTCGCGGAACAGGCGCGTATCGTGCGAGGAGAGGTAACTCAGGACGTTAAAGCTCTGCAGCTTGTCCGCCATTTGCTGCCAGGTGAGGTCAATATTAGCCATACAGGTCGCCGCTTTCGCCGCCTGATCCTGATAGTCGAAATTGATCATCGCATCAAAACCGTGGCGATAATAATCGCTCTGCATCACTCCATGTCCCCAGGCTTCGCCGGTCATCCAGAACGGCGCCGCATCCAGCGCTTTATCCGGATTGGCTTTCTTCCACTCCGCCAGCGCGGCGGTGGCCTGGGTTTTTAACTGCTGCCAGGCGTCCATCTCCACATGTTTGGCGGTATCGACGCGGAAGCCATCGATGCCGTAGTCGCGTACCCACTGGCTCAGCCAGTGTGTCAGGTAGTCGCGCGGCGTATAGCCCGGGATCGCTTTCGCTGCGGTGTCTGGTTTATGGCTATAGAAGTTCGGCAGGCCTGAGGCTTCCTTCGATTCGGTTTTCAGATCCGGCAGGAAGGCCAGCGACATGGTGAGATCGTCATAGCCTGGGTTGTCATAATCGCCGATATCGGTGCGGATCCACTTCTTGCCCCACCATTTCTCCCAGCCGGCTTTGTCGCTGAAGTTGATGTAGTCGTTAAAGCTATGCCAGGTCTGGCCCGCGCCCGGTTTCCAGTCCGTCCAGCGCTCGCCAAGGGTTTTTTTCAGCTCATCGCCTTGCAGATACAGGGCGCCGAACTGGAACTCCTGCATGTCGGCCAGGGTAGCGTAACCGGTATGGTTCATCACCACGTCAAACAGGATGCGTATGCCGCGCTTATGCGCTTCATCCACCAGTCGGCGGAGATCCGCTTCGGTCCCCATGTTGGCGTCCAGTTTCGACCAGTCCTGGGTGTAATAGCCGTGGTAGGCGTAGTGCGGGAAATCGCCCTTCGTGCCGCCGCCGACCCAGCCGTGGATCTGCTCGAGCGGGGAGCTGATCCACAGGGCGTTAACCCCCATCTGCTGCAGATAATCCAGCTTGCTGGTTAATCCCTGCAGGTCGCCGCCGTGGAAGGTGCCGATCTCCTGCATGCCGTCTTTATGACGGCCATAGCTGTTGTCGTTGGCCGGGTTGCCATTTACAAAGCGATCGGTCAGGACGAAGTAGACAGTGGCGTTGTGCCAGTCAAACGGCGCCGGGGCGGCGGTCTCGGCGCGCTCGAGCAGCAGCAGGCCATTGCTGCCGAAGGCGGGCTGCAGGGTGATTTTGCCGCCGCTGACGGTCGCGACATTGCCGCTGTAGAAATCGCGGACCTTGCTGCCCTCGGCGAAGGTTTTGCTGACGTCGATGGTCAGCGGTTTTCCATCCCACTTCGGACACTGACGGATTTGCGGCGCCGCGGCGCTGGCCTCTTTTTCCTCCAGCGAAATCATCATTGTCGGTGTGCCGGAGCGGGTATCCACCTCCAGGGTATACAACCCCTGGCGGAAGATACGCCATTGCGGCGGGGTGCCACGGCAGGGCTCCATGGACAGCATCTGGTTGAGCTTAATGCCGCCGGAAGGCTGCCAGCACTGCTGGTCAAAATTTAGCTGCAGAGGACGTGTACCCTTCTCAACCACTTTCTGGCTGATGAATCGGCCCGTCCCTTCTTCGGTAAAGGCAGGGAAGTCGGTAGTAGTCCAGGCGGCAAAGGCCATCCCAGGCACGAATAACGTGGCAAGCGCAGCGAGTTTCATTGCGGGATCCTTGAGCGGTTTTTATCTAGTGTGCCTTGTTGCCGCACGGGTGAACTCCTCCTGGCGGGCGTTTTACCAGGAGGATGAAAAGGGGTGAGTGACACCGCTCAAAAAATAGGCTAAAAATGAGACGAAGCTAGCATTTTCGCACTGGCGATGCGTCGCAGAAACCGATTTCAGATGACACCAATTCGGAATTGGACTATTTCTGTTGATGCTCTCATTGCGTATTTTTGATACTATTAGCGATTCAGCTATCGTTTTTTTGTGAAAAACAAGGTGTTGGAATGCATATATCCGACCAGGAGACCTGATGATATCGAATCCCATACGACGATATGGGGCCGCCATACTTATGTTACTAACCTGTGTATTTTCAGGTAGTGTGTTGGCAACAACGCACACAGCAACAAAGAGTCATAAAGCCCCAACGGTTAAGAAGATCAGTAGTACTAAGGTAAGCAGTAAACAAGAGTATTCTCGCAATAGTGTAAAGAGCAGTTCACTTCCTGACTTGCGAAAATACCCTTCCGGAACACCAAGGAAAAAAGCGTTTCTCCGGACGGTCATGCCTTATATTACCAAGCAGAATCAGGCGATTACTGCGGATCGTAACTGGCTTGTCTCCAAGCAGTACGATGCTCGCTGGTCGCCGACTGAGAAGGCGCGCCTGAAAGATATCGCTGCCCGTTATAAGGTGAAGTGGTCAGGCAATACGCGTCATGTGCCCTGGAACGCGCTGCTTGAGCGTGTCGACATTATTCCGAACAGTATGGTAGCAACCATGGCGGCGGCGGAAAGTGGCTGGGGTACCTCCAAGCTGGCGCGTGAGAACAACAACCTGTTTGGCATGAAGTGCGGCGCCGGTCGCTGCCGCGGGGCGATGAAAGGCTACTCGCAGTTCGAATCAGTGGAGCAGTCGGTGCAGGCTTATGTCACCAACCTGAACACCCACCCGGCTTATTCTTCATTCCGCAAATCGCGCCTGCAGCTGCGCAAGGCGGATCAGGAAGTGACGGCCAGTACGATGATTCATAAGCTGAAGGGTTATTCGACCAAAGGGTCGAGCTACAACAACTATCTCTTCGCGATGTATCAGGACAATCAGCGGCTCATCGCCGCCCATCTGTAATCCGGATGCCCGGCCTTGTCGCCGGGCATTTTTTTGCCCTACAGCATCACCTCGCTGTGCCGGTCACGGTACTCTTTCGGCGTCACGTCGTACTCCTTCTTAAACACCGAATAAAAATATTGCAGCGACGGGTAGCCGCACATCTGTGAAATCTCATTGATCGACAGACTGGTGGACACCAGCAGGCTGCGCGCCTTTTCCAGTTTTTCGCTGTGGATCACCGTGTGGATGGTCTCCCCGACCTCCTCTTTGAAGCGTTTTTCCAGATTAGAGCGAGAGATGCCCACGGCGTCGAGCACCTGTTCCACCTTGATGCCTTTGCAGGCATTGTTGCGAATGTAATGCATCGCCTGTATCACGGAGGGATCGTTTAACGACCGGTAGTCGGTGGAGCGTCGCTCAACGACGCGCATCGGCGGGATCAGCTGGCGCTGCAGCGGGAGCACCTCGTTATTCAGCAGCCGGTGGAGTAATTTTGCCGCCTGATAACCCATCTGGCGGGTGCCCTGGGCGACGGAGGAGAGGGCGACGCGAGAGAGATAGCGGGTCAGCTCCTCGTTATCGATGCCAATAACGCAGAGTTTCTCTGGCACCGGGATATGCAGCAGCTCGCAGGCCTGCAGGACGTGGCGGGCGCGGGCGTCGGTGACGGCGATGATGCCGGTTTGCGGCGGCAGGGTTTGCAGCCAGTCGGCGAGCCGGTTTTGCGCGTGCTGCCAGTTTTCCGGCGCCGTCTCCAGCCCCTGGTAGACCACGCCGCGATACTTCTCCTTCGCGACCAGCTGGCAGAAGGCATACTCGCGCTCTACCGCCCAGCGTTTACCGCTGGAGGTGGGGAGTCCGTAAAACGCGAAGCGGTGCACCCCTTTTTCCTTCAAATGAAGAAAGGCGCTTTCCACCAGCGCGGCGTTGTCCGTGGCAATATAGTGGACCGGCGGGTACTGCTCTGGCTGATGATAAGAGCCGCCGACGCCGACGATGGGCACGTGGACATCGGCCAGCAGCTTTTCAATTTCGGGATCGTCATAGTCGGCGATAACGCCATCGCCCAACCACTCTTTGATGTTTTCGATTCGTGCCCGAAAATCCTCTTCAATAAAGATATCCCACTCCAGCTGGGAGGCTTGCAGATACTCGCCGACGCCCTCAACCACCTGGCGGTCATAAGCTTTGTTGGCATTGAATAACAGCGTAATACGGTGACGCTTTTCAAACATAGATAATGTTCCTGCTCTAACCCCGGTCATACCCCTTCATTCATGATGTTGCCGATGGCCTGGCTTCCTCACTCACCCGGGCCACGTACGCCGGTACGCAGCCCGTGGGCGCCGTCTGCAACCCGAATGCTGTTGGGTATACACTACCGGCTAATGCCCGAGATATTTCAAGCGCCTTGTGGCGAAGTTTGGCGGTAGCGCAAAGAATTCAGACATTCTCCAGAGAGTCTCTCCTCACGCGCGCCGCTTGGTGGCGGAGTCCATCCACACCGCCAGCAGCAAAATGGCGCCTTTAACGATATATTGCCAGAAGGTGGCGACGTCCATCATGCTCATGCCGTTATCCAGGGCTGACATAATAAACGCCCCCATTACCGCTCCGGCGACGCTGCCGATGCCGCCCGCCAGGCTGGTGCCGCCGATGACGCAGGCGGCGATGGCGTCCAGTTCGGCGATATTGCCCGCCGAGGGCGACCCGGCGCCGAGGCGCGAGCTGAGGATCAGCCCGGCAATGGCGACCATCAGGCCGTTAATGGCAAACACCGCCAGCTTGGTACGCTCGACGTTGATCCCTGAGAGGCGGGCCGCCTCCAGGTTGCCGCCGATGGCATAGATGCGACGACCAAAGGCGGTGCGGGTGGCCATAAACAGACCTGCCAGCAGCAGGGCAGCGAGGATCAGCACCGGGGTCGGCACGCCACGATAGTCATTGAGCAGCCAGATTGCGCCCAGCACAATCACCGCGGTAATGGCCTGACGGCCAACGGCGGCGGTGGAGGACGAGGTCGCCAGACCTAACGCCTGACGGCGCATCCGCCCGCGCCACTGCCAGACGATAAACGCCGCCATGCCGACAACGCCGATGCCAAACCCAATACCGTCTGGCAGATAGCTTTGGCCGATCTGCGCCATCGCCGGGCTGGTGGGCGAGACGGTGGTCCCGTTGGTGATGCCGATCAGAATGCCGCGAAACGCCAGCATCCCGGCGAGGGTGACGATAAACGAGGGAACCTTGCGATAGGCCACCCACCATCCGTTCCACGCCCCGAGCAGCAGGCCCATCACCAGCGTCACCAGGATGGTGAGCGGCAGCGGCCAGCCGAGCCAGACGTCAAAGATTGCCGCGGCGCCGCCCAGCAGCCCCATCATCGAGCCGACGGACAGGTCGATTTCTGCCGAAATAATCACAAACACCATGCCAACGGCGAGGATGCCGGTGATGGCCGTCTGGCGCAGCAGGTTGGAGATATTGCGTGCGCTCAGGTAGGCGCCATCGGTAACCCAGGTGAAAAACAGCATAATGACGACGATGGCGGCGATCATCACAAAGACCTGGAGATTCAGCCCCTTCAGCGCCGGCAAGGCGGCGGGGGCGGTTGGGGTGAGTTTGATTTCAGACGACGTGTTCTTCGACATGGCGTTCGCTCCTCAGCGCGGCTTCCATCACCTGTTCCTGGGTCAGATGTTGATTAACCAAATTGGCTTTTAGTCTACCTTCGTGCATGACCAGCACCCGATCGCTGAGACCGAGCACCTCGGGCAGTTCTGATGAAATGACAATGACCGCGATGCCCTGCTGCACCAGCTGGTTAATCAGTTTATAAATTTCATACTTCGCCCCGATATCGATGCCACGGGTGGGTTCGTCGAGGATCAGAATGCGCGGATTGAGCAGCAGACAGCGCGCGAGTATCGCCTTTTGCTGGTTGCCGCCGCTCAGACGGCCAATCGCCAGTTCCGGCGAGGAGGTTTTAATTTTCAAACGCTGAATGGACTGCTGAATGCAGTGCTGCTCGGCGGCGTCGTCCAGGCTGCTCATCGCGCCGGTGAACTGGTTGAGCGCCGCCAGGGTAATGTTTTTGCCCACCGCCATCACCGGCACGATGCCGTCTTTTTTGCGGTCTTCCGGCACCATGGCGATGCCGTGGGCAATGGCCTGCTGGCAGTTAGAAATGCTCACCGGCTGGCCATCAATAAAGATCTCCCCTTGCCAGCGCCCCGGCCAGACGCCGAACAGGCACTGTACCGCCTCGGTACGTCCGGCGCCGACCAACCCGGCGATGCCGAGGATTTCCCCGCGACGCAGGGAAAACGAGACGTCATTGACGCGTTTAATATGGCGGTTTACCGGGTGCCAGGCGGTTAAATGTTCGACCCGCAGGATCTCCTCGCCGTGGGCGTGCGGCTCGCTGGGATAGAGCGCGGTGAGCTCGCGGCCGACCATCATGGTGATGATATCGTCTTCGCTCATGCCGCTGGCGTCGCGGGTGCCGATGTGCTGGCCATCGCGGATCACGCAGATCGTGTCGGAGATCGCTTTGACCTCATTGAGCTTGTGAGAAATATAAATGCAGGCGATACCGTGGTTTTGCAGATCGCGAATGATCGTCAGCAGCGTCGCGGTCTCTTGTTCGGTTAAGGAAGCGGTCGGTTCGTCGAGGATCAGCAGACGAACCTGTTTATTCAGCGCCTTGGCTATCTCCACCAGCTGCTGCTGGCCAAGGCCGAGGTCGCCGACGCGGGTGTCGGGCGATATGGGCAGATTGACCTGCGCCAACAGCTTCTGACAGCGCAGCGTCATGGTTTCATAATCCAGCAGACCGTGGCGGGAGATCTCGGCGCCGAGGAAAATATTCTCCAGCACGGTGAGATGTTTCACCAGCGCCAGCTCCTGGTGAATAATGGCGATGCCTTTGCGTTCGGTATCGCGAATATGGTTTGCCTGCAGCGTTTCGCCGGCAAAAATAATCTCGCCCTCATAGCTTCCGTGCGGATAGATACCGCACAACACCTTCATCAGCGTCGATTTCCCCGACCCATTTTCACCGCATAACGAGACCACTTCGCCAGCGTTCAGACGCAGGCTGACGTTATCCACGGCTTTAACGGCGCCGAAGGTTTTGGTGATGTTCTTCATTTCGAGTAGCCAGGCCATAAAGACTCCGCAAAAGTGATATCCGGCGGGATGAAAATGACGCCCCGGAGCGGGGCGTCAGCCATTACAATTCACTCTTTTTAT
Organism: Klebsiella sp. GL120222-02; assembly: GCF_003097195.1. NCBI lineage: Bacteria > Pseudomonadati > Pseudomonadota > Gammaproteobacteria > Enterobacterales > Enterobacteriaceae > Klebsiella > Klebsiella sp. GL120222-02. The sequence goes on along the minus strand of NZ_QEQO01000006.1, from coordinate 115,551 downwards.
GGAAACCGTCTTTAATCACCGTGGCGTCAATATTCTCTTTATTCACCTCAATGGGCGTTAACAGGCGCGAAGGGACATCTTTTAAGCCGTTATTCAGCGTGGTATCGGCCTTCGGCTGCTTATCGTTACCCAGCTCAACGGCGATTTCAGCGGCGTTGGTGGCCAGGGTGGTAATCGGTTTATAGACGGTCATCGTCTGAGTACCGGAAATAATGCGCTTCACACCCGCCAGGTCAGCATCCTGACCGGAGATCGCCACTTTACCGGCCAGCCCCTGGGCGGTTAAGGCCTGGATGGCGCCGCCGGCGGTGGCGTCATTGGAGGCGACCACGGCATCGATCTTGTTATTATTCGCCGTCAGCGCGTTTTCCATTATTTTCAGCGCGTTCTCCGGCAGCCAGCCGTCAACCCACTGATCGCCGACAATCTTAATTTTGCCTTCATCCACATACGGTTTGAGGACCTTCATCTGCCCGGCGCGGAACAGTTTGGCGTTATTATCCACCGGCGAGCCGCCCATCAGGAAATAATTACCCTGCGGCACTTTGTCGACCAGACTTTGCGCCTGCATTTCACCAACTTTTTCATTGTCGAAAGAAATATAGAAATCAATATCAGCATTATTAATCATACGGTCATAGGCCAGGACTTTAATACCTTCCTGCTTGGCTTCTTTAATCACGTTGCTGAGTACCTGACCGTTATAAGGAATAATGACTAACACATCGACGCCGCGGTTGATCATATTTTCAATTTGCGACATCTGCGTTTCTTCATTGCCGTTGGCGGATTGGACAAAAACTTTGGCGCCTAAGGATTCCGCTTTATTGACGAAAATATCACGGTCTTTCTGCCAGCGCTCCAGACGCAGATCGTCGATGGCCATGCCAATCTTCACTTCTTTCGCCATCCCCGCCATGCTGGCGAGCAGGAGGGAGCTGGCGCAAAGTGTAAGGCAAAGGTTCTTTATCTTCATAATAATGATACCTTTTTTGTAAGGGTAGATAAGACGAACGGAAAAATAATGTTTGATACATGAGGTTGCGGATACGTTACAGATTCTTAACGCGGAAAGCAGGGCTGGCAATTACCGGTTCTTATTTTGCCGTTATGAAATTTCGTTTAATGTGCAAATTATGACGGCGATCGTATTTTATTCATGCACACTCTTATTATTGCACTGGACTTGTCCGACAAGGCACGGAGAAGGCGGAAGTATATTATTTTTTGCGAGCTGGCGCACGTTTGTGGATTCTCTCAATGGCGGTGTGAAATAACGTAATTGAGGAGATGGAAAGTGAAATTCTATATTGGCTTAAACCCGTCATACTTCAAGTTGTAGGTGGGTTGGTGACATTCGTTGCTCCGACCTCTTGCTGGTACCAGCGCCTGGAGGTTCACGCTCTTGCCGCCTTCCTGCAACTCGAATTATTTAGGGTATCTGATTGGTTATTCGCCGCATCTCTGAATATGGAGTTCTCTATGCAGACCTATTTCGATCAACTCGATCGCGTTCGTTACGAAGGCCCGAAATCCACTAACCCGCTGGCTTTCCGTCACTACAACCCGGATGAACTGGTGCTGGGCAAACGGATGGAAGATCATCTGCGTTTTGCGGCCTGTTACTGGCATACCTTCTGCTGGAATGGCGCCGATATGTTTGGCGTGGGCTCCTTCGACCGTCCATGGCAGCAGCCTGGCGACGCCCTGGAGATGGCCAAACGTAAAGCCGATGTGGCGTTTGAATTCTTCCACAAACTCAACGTGCCTTACTACTGCTTCCACGACGTTGACGTCTCGCCGGAAGGCGCTTCGCTCAAGGAGTACAGCAATAACTTCGCCCGCATGGTCGAGGTGCTGGCAGAGAAACAGCAGCAGAGCGGCGTGAAGCTTTTGTGGGGGACCGCAAACTGTTTTACCAACCCGCGCTACGGCGCTGGCGCGGCCACCAACCCGGATCCGGAAGTGTTTAGCTGGGCGGCCACCCAGGTGGTCACCGCCATGAATGCCACTCATCAGCTGGGAGGCGAAAACTATGTGCTGTGGGGCGGTCGCGAGGGCTATGAAACCCTGCTGAATACCGACCTGCGCCAGGAGCGTGAACAGATTGGCCGCTTCATGCAACTGGTGGTGGAGCATAAGCATAAAATTGGCTTTAAAGGCACGCTGCTGATTGAGCCCAAACCGCAGGAACCGACCAAGCATCAGTATGACTATGATGCCTCTACCGTTTACGGCTTCCTCAAACAGTTTGGTCTGGAAAAAGAGATTAAACTGAATATTGAAGCTAACCATGCCACGCTCGCCGGCCATTCGTTCCATCATGAAATCGCGACGGCCATCGCGCTGGGGCTGTTCGGCTCCGTCGACGCCAACCGCGGCGATCCGCAGCTGGGCTGGGATACCGACCAGTTCCCGAACAGCGTCGAAGAGAATGCGCTGGTGATGTATGAAATTCTTAAAGCGGGCGGCTTCACCACCGGTGGCCTCAACTTTGATGCGAAAGTGCGCCGGCAGAGTACCGACAAATACGACCTGTTCTATGGTCATATTGGCGCGATGGATACCATGGCGCTGTCGCTGAAAGTTGCGGCGCGGATGATTGAGGACGGTGAGCTGGATAAACGCGTGGCCAGACGCTACGCCGGCTGGAACGGTGAGCTGGGGCAGCAGATCCTTAACGGGCAGATGACCCTCAGCGACATAGCCCAGTATGCCACTCAGCATCAGCTGGCGCCGCAGCATCGCAGCGGCCAGCAGGAACAACTGGAAAACCTGGTCAACCATTATCTGTTTGATAAGTAATCATGCGGCGGCGCCCGGCGTGACCGGCGTCGCAACCAGGATGCTCTGTTCGCGCCACGCTTAGCCGTGGCGCGCGTTTAAGGAGAGGTAGTATGTATATCGGCATCGATCTGGGAACATCGGGCGTCAAAGCCATTCTGCTGAATGAGCAGGGTGAGGTAGTGGCATCGCATACCGAAAAACTCACCGTCTCGCGTCCTCATCCGCTGTGGTCGGAACAAGATCCCGAACAGTGGTGGCTGGCGACAGACACGGCGATGAAAGCCCTGGGCGCGCAGTATAGCCTGCGCGACGTGAAGGCGCTGGGCATCGCTGGTCAGATGCACGGCGCCACGTTGCTGGATAAATCGTTACAGGTGCTGCGTCCGGCCATTTTATGGAATGACGGCCGCTGCGCCGAAGAGTGCCAGCTGCTGGAGGAAAAAGTCAGCGCTTCCCGGCAGATCACCGGCAACCTGATGATGCCGGGCTTTACGGCGCCGAAGTTACTCTGGGTGCAGCGCCACGAGGCGGCGGTGTTCAACCAGGTCGATAAAGTGCTGCTGCCGAAGGACTATCTGCGCCTGCGCATGACCGGCGAGCTTGCCAGCGACATGTCTGACGCCGCCGGTACGATGTGGCTGGACGTCGCCCGGCGTGACTGGAGCGATGAGATGCTCGCCGCCTGCGATCTCAGTCGGGATGCGATGCCGGCGCTGTTTGAAGGCAGCGACGTCACCGGGCAACTGCGACCTGAGGTGGCGCAGGCGTGGAATATGCCGCAGGCGCTGGTGGTGGGCGGCGGCGGCGACAACGCCGCAGGCGCGGTCGGGGTCGGAATGGCCGACGCCGGCCAGGCAATGCTGTCGCTGGGCACCTCAGGCGTCTACTTCGCCGTCAGCGAAGGGTTCCTCAGCAAACCCGAAAGCGCGGTGCACAGCTTCTGCCATGCGCTGCCGGGCCGCTGGCATCTGATGTCGGTGATGCTCAGCGCGGCCTCCTGCCTGGACTGGGCGGCGAAATTAACCGGCCTGGCCAGCGTGCCGGCGCTGATCGCGGCGGCGCAGACGGCGGATGAAAGCGCCGGTCCGGTGTGGTTCCTGCCCTATCTGTCGGGCGAACGCACGCCGCACAACAACCCGCAGGCCAAGGGCGTCTTTTTTGGCCTGACGCATCAGCATGGGCCGGCAGAGCTGGCGCGGGCGGTGCTGGAGGGCGTGGGCTATGCGCTGGCGGATGGCATGGACGTGGTACACGCCTGCGGCATCAAGCCGCAGAGCATCACGCTTATCGGCGGCGGGGCGCGCAGCGCTTACTGGCGGCAAATGCTGGCGGATATTAGCGGCCTGCAGCTCGATTACCGTACCGGGGGCGATGTCGGCCCGGCGCTGGGGGCGGCCCGGCTGGCGCAGCTGGCGGTGCACGACGAGGCAGACCGCGCCGGGCTGCTGAAGCCGCTGCCGCTTGAACAAGCGCATCGCCCGGACGATCGCCGTGTGGCCCACTATGCGCCACAGCGGGAAACCTTCCGCCAGATTTATCAGCAGCTGAAACCGCTGATGTCTTAGCCTCAGTCCGTCCGGCAGCGCCGGGCGGATTCCCTCCCTGAATGTCCCGGCTACATCCATCCAAAAAAGCGTATTTGTTTATTCCGAAATCTCCGCTTTCCGGTGCGTAACCTGCGGCATCGCCGGGGGAGTCGGTCATAATCAGCCCCTGTCGACCAGGGAGGTGAGATGAACACAAAACGCAACATTGCCAGGGTGATGATGGCAGCAGGATCGCTGGTTTATCTGCTCGGTATCTGGCGAACCTGCCCGTTGTTTAGCGGTAAAGGTTATTTTCTCGGCGTACTGGTGATGGGGATGTTTGCCGTCCTCGCCCATCAGCGCGCCAGCCAGTGGCAGGAACAGGACGACGGCTTTATTGCCTTATGTCGGCTGGTGCTGCTGCTATCGGTCGGCCTGCTGCTGGTTGGCGCCTGGTATGTGCCGGCAGACTGGCATGAAAAAGCCGTCTATATCGCGGCGTGGTTTGTCTGCTTATATGGCGCATCGGCAACCCCCGAACGGACCCGCGTCGCCCGGGCGATGCAAAAAACGGAATAAGCGCCGCTCCGAGGCGCGTAAAAGGTAAAAAGTGATGGAAAACAAGCACGCGACGTATTCTCCGGCGTTTCATTTGATCTCCTGGATTGCCCTGATCGGCGGCATCGTCACCTATCTGGTGGGGCTGTGGAATGCCGATATGCAGTTGAATGAGAAAGGCTATTATTTTGCTGTCCTGGTACTGGGGCTGTTTGCCGCGGCATCTTATCAAAAGACGGTGCGCGATAAGTATGAAGCCATTCCGACCACCGCGCTGTACTACACCACCTGCCTGGTGGTCTTCGTTATCGCTGTAGGTCTGCTGGTTATCGGACTGTGGAATGCCACTCTGCTGCTCAGCGAGAAAGGGTTCTATGGGCTGGCGTACTTTTTGAGCCTGTTTGGCGCTGTTGCGGTGCAGAAAAACGTGCGTGATGCCTGGGACCCGACGCGCTTACGGGAACCTCTCAGCGTGACGGAAGAGGGGCCTGAGTCGTAAGTCGGGCCCCTCCGGGTGGCGGACCGTTAGCTGACCAGCCGGCGGCTATCAATCCGCTGCACCAGGCCTGACAGCAGCAGGCTGCCGAGCAGGGCGGCGCTAAATATCCACACAATGTCCAGCAGCGGCCAGCGGGACAGCTCCAGATGGCTGGCGCGCAGCGCATGCACTATCAGGGCATGGAAACCGTAGATCCCCAGTGAATGTCGCGCAATGCAGGCGATACCGGGCAGGGGACGTGCGTTAAGCCAGTTTTTGGCCAGCGTCAGCAGGGCGACCGCGCAAACGAACACCGCCGGCCCGCAGTAGAGATACCAGGTGTCGCCAAAGTCTCCGCGCCAGCGCAGCTCATGCAACGTGCCGCGGGAGATAACCCACACGGCGGCGATGAACAGCGCGGCGCAGAGCGGGGTCAGCCATTTTTTATCGGTGTCCAGGGTGCCAATGGCTCTGCCCAGCACGCCGTAGAGCACGTAGTAGAAGGTATCGCCGTTGATATAGAGGTTGACTGGCAGCCACTCAATCCCGGCGGCTTTGACGCTGACCATATTGGGGTTGGCCAGAATACCGAGGATCGCCATCAGCGCCAGCAGCATTTTGCCACTGACGGACTTAACCTGAATCAGCGGCGAGAGCAGGTAGATGACGGCGATAGCAAAGAAAAACCACAGGTGGTAGAAGACGGGCTTCTGCAGCAAATTCTTTAACGATAGCTCGACGTTGATATGGGTAAACAGCGCGATATACAGCAGAGACAGCGCGCTATAGAACGCAATGCACAAACCAATTCGCCAGAAATGGCGCGGCTGGGCGCTGCGCTCGCCAAAAAACAGGTATCCCGAGATCATAAAAAACAGCGGCACGCTGACGCGGGAGGCGGAATTGAGCAGATTGGCGATGTCCCATTCCATAAGGGTGATGGCATGCGGATGAGTGATATACCAACTGGTACTGTGGATCATCACCACCATCATGCAGGCGATACCGCGCAGGTTGGTGATCCAGTGTATCTTTTCTTGCATCAGTCCCTCAAAGTCTGCTGGCGAAATAAGGTCTGACCCGCCTTATGTCCCGGTGTCGCAATAGATTAGTCTGAGTTTTCGGTCACAGACTTGTCGCGGTTTTATGATATTCGCAAAATACCTGTAATACTGAATCTTTACGATAACAACTTGCTAACAAGGCGGTGGAGGAGTACGTGGTGAAAGGTGTTGTTTCCGTTATGCTGGTGCTGCTCCTCGCGGGCTGCAGCGAGACCATTTCTCCCCCGGCGCAAAAAGCGCAGCGCGCACGCATTACTCCGCAAACGACGCTCAATATGGCCCAGCTTTGCAAGGATCAGGCCGCTATTCGCTACAACACGCAAACGCAGCTCGTTGACGTGAACCATTTTGAACAATTCCAGGCGAGCTATGAGCTTTCGGGGCGGACCGGCAAGAATGAGCGTTTCATCTGTTCCTTTGACCCGGACGGCCAGTTTATGCATCTTTCGATGCGCTGAATCGACCCCGGCTGGCGTAAATTTCGTCCGTTTTCCTGAAACAACGCCGTTTCGTACTGTATATCTCGCAGCCAGCGGGTATACTGACTCCTTCCTTTAAATCCACACGTATCCAGCACGAAATCATATGCAAAAGTTTGATACCAGGACCTTCCAGGGCCTGATCCTGACCTTACAGGATTACTGGGCTCGTCAGGGCTGCACCATTGTTCAACCACTGGACATGGAAGTCGGCGCCGGCACCTCTCACCCGATGACCTGCCTGCGCGCGTTAGGGCCGGAGCCAATGGCGACCGCCTACGTGCAGCCTTCCCGTCGTCCAACCGATGGCCGCTATGGCGAAAACCCGAACCGTTTACAGCACTACTATCAGTTCCAGGTGGTGATTAAGCCCTCGCCGGACAACATTCAGGAGCTGTACCTCGGATCGCTGAAAGAGCTGGGTATGGACCCGACCATTCACGATATTCGTTTTGTCGAAGACAACTGGGAAAACCCGACGCTGGGCGCCTGGGGTCTGGGTTGGGAAGTGTGGCTCAACGGCATGGAAGTGACGCAGTTCACCTACTTCCAGCAGGTGGGCGGCCTCGAGTGTAAGCCGGTGACCGGCGAGATCACCTACGGTCTGGAGCGTCTGGCGATGTACATCCAGGGCGTGGACAGCGTTTATGACCTGGTCTGGAGCGATGGCCCGCTGGGTAAAACCACTTACGGCGACGTGTTCCACCAGAATGAAGTGGAGCAGTCCACCTATAACTTCGAACACGCCGACGTCGACTTCCTGTTCTCCTGCTTTGAGCAGTATGAGAAAGAGGCCCAGCAGCTGCTGGCGCTGGAGACTCCGCTGCCGCTGCCGGCCTATGAACGTATCCTGAAAGCGGCTCACAGCTTTAACCTGCTGGATGCGCGTAAAGCCATCTCCGTCACCGAGCGTCAGCGCTATATTCTGCGCATTCGCACCCTGACTAAAGCAGTGGCGGAAGCGTACTACGCTTCCCGTGAAGCGCTCGGCTTCCCGATGTGCAACAAGAATAAATAAGAGGCGGCCATGTCTGAGAATACTTTTCTGGTGGAAATCGGCACTGAAGAGCTGCCACCAAAAGCGCTGCGCAGCCTGGCGGAATCTTTTGCTGCGAACGTGACCGCGGAGCTGGATAATGCCGGCCTCGCACACGGTAAAGTGGAATGGTTTGCCGCCCCGCGTCGTCTGGCGCTGAAGGTAGCCAACCTGGCGGCGGCGCAAGCCGATCGCGAAGTGGAAAAACGCGGCCCGGCTATTGCCCAGGCGTTCGATGCCGAAGGCAAGCCAAGCAAAGCGGCCGAAGGCTGGGCGCGCGGCTGCGGTATCACCGTCGATCAGGCCGAACGTCTGACCACCGACAAAGGCGAGTGGCTGCTGTATCGCGCCCATGTAAAGGGCGAAAGCACTGAAGCGCTGCTGCCGAACATGATTGCCAGCTCGCTGGCGAAGCTGCCGATCCCGAAACTGATGCGCTGGGGCGCGTCTGACGTCCACTTCGTGCGTCCGGTTCACACGGTGACTTTGCTGCTGGGTGACAAAGTGATCCCGGCCACTATCCTCGGTATTCCGTCCGATCGCGTGATTCGCGGGCATCGCTTTATGGGTGAGCCGGAGTTCACTATCGATCATGCCGACCAGTACCCGCAGATCCTGCTGGAGCGCGGTAAAGTCATCGCCGATTACGAACAGCGTAAAGCCAAAATCAAAGCCGATGCGGAAGAAGCGGCGCGTAAGATTGGCGGTCAAGCCGATCTGAGCGAAAGCCTGCTGGAAGAAGTCACCTCGCTGGTGGAATGGCCGGTGGTGCTGACGGCGAAGTTCGAAGAAAAATTCCTCGCGGTGCCGTCCGAAGCGCTGGTTTACACCATGAAGGGCGACCAGAAGTACTTCCCGGTCTACGACAATGCCGGCAAACTGCTGCCGAACTTTATCTTCGTGGCGAACATCGAGTCCAAAGATCCGCAGCAGATTATCTCCGGTAACGAGAAGGTGGTTCGTCCGCGTCTGGCCGATGCTGAATTCTTCTTCAACACCGACCGTAAAAAACGTTTGGAAGATAACCTGCCGCGTCTGGAAACCGTGCTGTTCCAACAGCAACTTGGGACCCTGCGCGATAAGACCGATCGCATCCAGGCGCTGGCTGGCTGGATTGCCGGGCAGATTGGCGCTGATGTGAACCATGCGACCCGCGCGGGCCTGCTGTCCAAGTGCGACCTGATGACCAACATGGTCTTCGAGTTCACCGACACCCAGGGCGTGATGGGGATGCACTACGCGCGCCATGACGGCGAAGCGGAAGACGTGGCCGTAGCGCTGAACGAGCAGTATCAACCACGCTTTGCCGGCGACGCGCTGCCGTCTAACCCGGTTGCCTGCGCGGTGGCGATTGCCGATAAGATGGACACCCTGGCGGGTATCTTTGGTATCGGGCAGCATCCGAAAGGCGATAAAGACCCGTTTGCGCTGCGCCGCGCCGCGCTGGGCGTGCTGCGTATCATCGTTGAGAAGAACCTGAATCTCGATCTGCAAACGCTGACCGAAGAAGCGGTGCGTCTGTACGGTGAGAAGCTGACCAACGCCAACGTGGTTGATGATGTGATCGACTTTATGCTGGGCCGCTTCCGCGCCTGGTATCAGGACGAAGGTTATGGCGTCGACACGATCCAGGCGGTACTGGCGCGTCGTCCAACCCGCCCGGCGGATTTTGATGCGCGCATGAAAGCCGTATCGCACTTCCGTACCCTGGAAGAGTCCTCCGCGCTGGCGGCGGCAAACAAACGTGTCTCCAACATCCTCGCGAAATCCGACGAGACGCTGAACGACATCGTTCACGCTTCAGTGCTGAAAGAAGCGGCGGAAATCAAGCTGGCGGGCAATCTGGTGGTGCTGCGCGACAAACTGCAGCCGTATTTCGCCGCAGGCCGTTATCAGGATGCGCTGATTGAGCTGGCTGCGCTGCGCGAGCCGGTGGATGAATTCTTCGAGAACGTGATGGTTAACGCTGAAGACAAAGATGTTCGCATCAACCGTCTGACGCTGCTGTCCAAACTGCGTGAACTGTTCCTGCAGGTCGCGGATATTTCTCTGCTGCAGTAAGCGTATCGGTAATAATAAAAGACCTGCCTCAGGGCAGGTTTTTTTATACGGGAAATATAAATAGATGAACCGTTAATAATTCTGTCATTGATATCTCCATTATTTACATTCATCGATAAGAAATGTTTTAGGAATATATAAACATAATTCCGTGAGGTATTTACGCTAGAATGGCGGCGGGTGCTTGAGACTGTGTGTCTCAGGTATTCAGCGGGAGATAGACAGAGAAAAGCCCCACCTGATAGTAATCAAAGTGAGGCTCCCCTATGCATGAACACCATAAGAGTAGCCTCTTACTTGTTGAAAATCAACACTGGAGGCGAGGAATGCCGCAAAAGTATCTGTTGTTTGGCTTAGTAGTGATTTGCTTCACTATTTTATTATTGACCTGGATGGTTCGTGATTCGCTATGTGAATTACAGCTCAGACAGGGAAATATTGAGCTGGTGGCATTCTTAGCCTGTGATATTAAACAGTAAGAGCATCTGGTGGGGATCTATCCCCACCATGCTTGCAGTGTCAGGCATTCTCAATGCACCCTTTCATTGTTCACCAAATAAATCATTTGCCTCCTGATATCAGGAGGCCTTTTTATTTTTACACGATCGTTGAATAAAACAGGCTTGCAACGCATACCGGAGTGTGGCTATCCTATGTCCCGACGAATTCCTCGTCTCACCGGAGCGCGCCCCACAAATGAACAAACACGACTGATGAATTTCACGCCTTACCTCGCAGATGTTGCGGGTAGGGGAGTATTGATTTCATTCAGGAGTGCTTATGGCTCATTGCGCCCATATCCCCGCTTTTGTTTTACATCAGGTCACCTGTCAGTTTGCGACGGGAGATACGCTTTTTGGTCCGCTGAATTTATCGCTGGAATCGTCGCTTTGCGGCCTGGTCGGCCGTAACGGCGTCGGTAAGACGCGTCTGCTACGTCTGCTGGCCGGTCTGGATTCCCCCGCCGAAGGCTATATCGAGCGCGGGGCTTCTATTGCCTGGGTGGCGCAGCAGCCGACGCTTACGCCGGAGACCACCCTCGCTACGCTGCTGGGCTATGCGCCGATATTTGATGCCTTGTCTCGCCTTGAACAGGGTCAAGTGCTGGCTGCCGATTTCGATCTATTGGATGGCCACTGGGATCTCCCCGATCGCCTGAGTTTAGCTTTCCGTGAAGCCGATCTCCCGCCGTTCTCTGCCGATCGTCCCGCTTTTTCACTCAGCGGCGGCGAGCGGATGAAGGCTCTGCTGTGCGGCGCCTTTGTCTCCGGCGCCGATTATCTGCTGCTGGATGAGCCCACCAACCATCTGGACCGCCAGGGGCGGGAGTGGCTCTATCACCAACTGGAAAGCTGGCAGGGTGGGGCTCTGATCGCCAGCCACGACCGCGAGTTACTGACGCGGATGCCGAGGATTATTGAGCTGACGCCGACGGCGCTGCACAGCTACGGCGGCAACTATGATGAATATCAGCGCCAGCGTATGGCGGAGCAGCAGGCTGCGCGCGCGGCGCTGGAGCATGCTGTGACCGAGCGACGGCGCACCCGCGCGCGAATGCAAAAGGAGCATGACGCCGCGCAGCGGCGCTCGGCTCAGACGCTGCGGACCGTTGATACGCTAAATATTGCCTCGTTTGAACGTGTGAAGTACAAAGGTGCGGCAAAAGAGCGCCCGGGAACGCTGCGCCGTCAGCATCGTGAACAGAACAGCAGTCTGAATGCCGCCGTGCAGCAGGCACGGGAGCGGGTAGAAGACGACAATCCGGTGATGTTCACCCTGCCGGGTAGCGAAGTGGCCGCCGGCAAGCAGGTTCTGGTGGTGGAAGCATTGCAGCTCGCCCATTCACCCGCTGCGCCGCTGGACTGGCGTATAGATGGTCCGATGCGTATTGCGCTAAAGGGACCGAACGGCTGTGGCAAAACCACTTTGCTGAAAACGCTGCTGGGGCTGGAGCAGGCCGTCTCAGGCGATGTCCGGCTGTCGGTGAGCGCGGCTTATCTGGATCAACATCTGACGCAGCTGGATCTGTCGTTATCGGTCATGGCGCACCTGAGCCTGGACGATACCCCGCTGGATGAGGGCCTTCTGCGCACCCGACTGGCGCAGCTCCAGCTTGGCGCGGATAAGGTCACTCTGCCGCTGGCGACGCTCAGCGGCGGCGAGCGTCTGAAAGCGGCCCTGGCGTGCGTGCTCTGGCGACGCGATCCCGCTCAGCTGCTTTTGCTGGATGAGCCGACCAACCATCTCGATTTAGCATCGACACAGGCTATTGAAAGCGCGCTGGCGGCGTTTCCCGGCGCGATGCTGGTGGTGTCACATGACGAGGCATTTTTACACGGTCTGAAGCTGACCCATAGCCTGGCGTGGCGGGAGACGGGCTGGCACTTTTCCCTGCTCTGAATGCCCAACAGCCGCCATCGTATGCTGGCGGCTGTTGGCGACAGATAAAAAAAATCCCCGCCATCAGGCAGGGATTCTCGATTCTTAGCGGCTTGAACTTACAGAGAAGTTACGTTGCCAGCTGCCGGGCCTTTAGCGCCGCTTTCGATGGTGAAGGAAACTTTCTGACCTTCGTCCAGGGATTTGTAGCCATCGTTCTGGATAGCAGAGAAGTGTACGAACACGTCTTTAGAGCCATCGTCAGGAGTGATGAAGCCGAAGCCTTTGTCAGCGTTGAACCATTTTACGATACCAGTCATTTTACCGGACATAGTGAATTACCTTTAAAAAAATAAGTGAGCCTTGCGGCGTAGCGGTCTGGACTACAGATTTAAAGCGATAAAGGGAAAGTTCACTACGGGGGTATCTTTGGATAACCTTAGAAGGACTGCTCTATTCGACTGCTCTGTGGTCTGTACATCAAACCTGCGAGCATTAACGCACGTTCAGCACCTGATAGCAAACTTTTTTTTACGGTGCAGCGGCAAAAGCCCCCTTACTGACCCATGCCGCTGCGCGCTGGATTAATCGAGTAACTGTCGTGAAAGCTGTGGATTGGCCTGAATCAGGCGCATCAATTTCAGCTCGGTGGGAGACGGTCTAACCCGTCTCGACTCCCACTCTCTTACCATGGCGACGCTCACGCCCATGACGTTGGCAAAGTCGTCAATCTTAAGTCCAGTGCCTTTACGCAGTTGCTCAAATTCACTAAACACAGTGGACTTACGGTTTGAGGTAAGTTTCTGATTATCATCCTTAAATACGATGTGTTCCAGGCTGCTCAGCAGTTCAAACACGGGATCTTTATATTCCATTGAGAACTCCTTTTATCACACAGCGGAAGAGATTTTTTATAAAGCTCTTTAAGAATAGTCAGAAAATCGTGCAGCGGATGGTAACGTCCGTGATTATTTGCCAACAGGCTATCGAATCGGCCCCGGCAGCCAAACGGCAGTGGAGCCTAAGAGAATGATTACTAACGCGATGAGATGGCTTCGAAAATTTTTGTAAACGGATAAGAAAAAAGCGGCAAAGCCGGCGCGGGCCGCCGGCTTAACAATCAGGCTTTCTGCAGACCTCTCGCGTCGTCTTTCGTCGCCGGCGCGGATTTACTGACCCGGTATTTGATCAGCAGCGCGAGGGCTGACAGGAACGCCGGGATGGCCAGCAGAGTGAAGATGGTTTCAAAGGAGAGCTGCGCCTGCATCAGGAAGGCGCCGCTGAATGCGCCGAGGATCCCGCCGAAGCGGCCGATACCCAGCATCCAGGCGACGCCGGTGGCGCGCCCCTGCGTCGGGTAGAAGCCTGCCGCCAGCGCGGGCATCGACGACTGCGCGCCATTCATAATACTACCGGCGATAAACACCATCACCCCCATCAGCACCAGGCTGCTGGTGGAGAAACCCACCAGGCAGACGCAAACGCCGGTCAGCAACCAGCCGACGGCCACCACCTTGTTGGGATTGATCTTGTCCATCAGGGCGCCAAGGATCAGTACGCCAATCCCGCCGCCCAGCGGGAACAGGGCGGTGATGATGGAGGCCTGACTCATCGAGGCGCCGGTTTCGCGGATCAGCAGCGGCAGCCAGCTGGTCAGGAGGTAGAAAATCAGCAGGCCCATAAAGTAGGTCAGGCACAACATCACGGTACCCACCGCGTAGCGTGGGGAGAAAATGACGCCGATGGCCGATTTCTCTTTCACCTGGCCTGCTTCGCGCAGCTCAAATTCCACCGCCTCCGGCAGCGGCGCGATGCGTTTCAGGATGGCGGCAATGCGCTGCGCCGGCTGCTGCTTCACCACCAGATAGCGGGCAGACTCCGGCAGCAGAAAAATTAACGCTACGGCCAGCAGGAGGGGCATCACGCCGCCCAGCACCAGCACACTCTGCCAGCCATAGTGCGGGATCATCCAGGCGGATAAAAAGCCACCCAGCGATGATCCCATCGGAAAGCCGACGAACATCAGGTTCACCAGCAGCGCCCGACGGCGCTCCGGCGCATATTCGCTCATCAGGGTGGCCGCATTCGGCATCGCCGCGCCGAGCCCGAGACCGGTCAGGAAACGCAGCAGCGTCAGCTGATTAAGGCTGGTGGCGAAGGCGGTAAGCAGGCTGAATCCGCCGAACACCACGATCGACATAATCAGCACTTTTTTGCGGCCGATGCGGTCAGCCAGCGGCCCCGCGGTTAAGGCGCCGACCGCCAGGCCCACCAGCGCGGCGCTCATCACCGGGCCGAGCGCCGATTTTTCCACGCCCCATTCCTGTACCAGGTCGGAGGCGATAAATCCGATGATCGCGGTGTCGAATCCGTCCATCGCGACGGTGATAAAGCAGAGCGCAAGGATCATCCACTGGTAGCGGGTGAAGGGGTGCTCGTTGATAAAGGCCTGAATGTCGATGGTTGTCTTAGTCATACGGCTTTCCTGGCAGACTGAGCGAGGGACAGAGGTCTGTTTTTATCGTCGTCCTCGCGTCATTGAGTTTGATTTGTGCGATAATCGAACGTATCGCCGTTAATCGCTCATTCATCAAATCATTGAAGTGGGGGGCAGGCAATGCAGGCGCGCGCCAAAGCGTGCGATTATCGTCCGTTTTAGGACGCCACGTCGTACGGAAACTTTTTTATTGCCATAAAAATCAGATGGTTATATAAACTTCGCTCGCAGAATGTGATGACTATATTTGTGATGTGCATAACAGACGTTCTACACCGCGACGATGGCGTGCGAAATGGTGTTTTTCCTGCGTAAGATTAGCAGTAAAGGGTATCCTGCGAGGCCGAGCTGGACTATCCTTGTCAGCGTCTGGCACGTGTGTGTCGTTGTGCGCTTTTTTTGGCTGAAAGGAGTAAAAAAATGGCGACAGGAAAGTCCTGCTCTCGCTGGTTTGCGGCTATGGCGGCCTTATTGATGGTGGTTAGCCTGAGTGGGTGTTTTGATAAAGAAGGCGATCAGCGCAAAGCGTTTATCGACTTCCTGCAGAATACGGCGATGCGTAGCGGTGAACGTCTGCCGACGCTGACCGCCGATCAGAAAAAACAGTTTGGGCCTTTTGTCTCTGACTACGCGGTGATCTACGGTTACTCGCAGCAGGTGAGCCAGGCGATGGACGCTGGTCTGCGCCCGGTGGTGGACAGCGTCAATGCTATCCGCGTCCCGCAGGACTATATGACCCAGCGTGAGCCGCTGCGTCAGGCGAACGGCGCGCTGGGCGTGCTCAGCCAGCAGCTGCAGAATGCGAAAATGCAGGCCGATGCCGCGCATAGCGCTCTGAAGCAGGCTGACGATCTTAAGCCGGTCTTCGATCAGGTTTACGCCAAGGTCGTGACCGCGCCAGCTGACGCGCTGCAGCCGCTGATCCCGGCCGCGCAAATCTTTACCCAGCAGCTGGTTCAGGTGGGGGATTTTGTCGCTCAGCAGGGGACCCAGGTGAGCTTTGTGGCCAACGGCATTCAGTTCCCCACCTCGCAGCAGGCCAGCCAGTACAATGCGCTGATTGGGCCGCTGGCGGCGCAGCATCAGGCGTTTAATCAGGCATGGACGGCAGCGGTGAACGCCACCCGTTAATGTCTCATCTGGCTGACGTTGGCTGCGGCGAACGAGCAGGATGATGGATAAGATGCAAAAAGAACCCGGGGAGGGCGATTGCCGCCGCTACCCGGGTTTTTTTATGGCTTATTTGACCTGCGGGTTAACGCAGTTTTTCTCTACATTACCGTTCAGGGCATCGATCAGGTTGTCCACCGCGCAGGCCGCCATGTTGTAGCGCGTCTCATGGGTGGCAGAGCCGATATGCGGCAGCGCGACAACGTTTGGTAGGGTTAACAGCGGCGAGTCTTTTGCCAGCGGTTCGTGTTCGAAGACATCAAGGCCGGCAGCATGAATTTCACCCGCCTGCAGAGCAGCGATCAGCGCCTGCTCGTCCACCACCGAGCCACGTCCGGCGTTAATGAAGATGGCGGAAGATTTCATTTTGGCAAACTGCGCCTGACCGAACAGATGGTGGGTCTCTTCGCTCAGGGGCAGGATCAAGCAGACGAAATCGGCTTCCTGCAGCAGGGTATCGAGATCGCAATAGCGGGCGTTGAAGCGCTCTTCCGCCTGCGGATGCTGGCGGCGCGCGTTATACAGGATCGGCATGCCGAACCCGAAGTGGGCGCGCTGCGCCAGCGCCATACCGATGCGGCCCATGCCGACGATACCTAAGGTTTTATGGTGCACGTCGCTGCCGAACCAGTCCGGGCCAATGCTCTTCGTCCACTCGCCCGCTTTGACGCGCTCCGCCACTTCCACTACCCGGCGCGCGGTGCTCAGCACCAGCGCCATGACCGTATCGGCGACGGTCTCGGTCAGTACGGTCGGGGTATGCATCAGCAGCACCCGGCGAGCGTTCAGCGCCTCGACGTCAAAGTTGTCATAGCCAACGGAAACGGTAGAGGTCGCACGCAGCTTCGGCATCTTCTCCAGCAGCGCGGCGTCAACCTTTTCGCTGGAGCCCAGGAGGCCTTCAGCCTGGGCGAAGGCCTCTGCATGCTGCGAAACGGTCTCCGGCCGCAGGTTTTTTACCTGAGTGACGGAAAAGTGCTCCTCCAGGCGCTGTAGCAGGTCGTCGGGAAGCGTTTTATAGAGAATGACAGACGGCTTCATGCGAATCTCCGTAGTAGAAATAGTTCAGGCGTGGTGAGCGCCAAGCGGAATGTTTTGATTATTAGCAGGCTTAACAATCAAAGTCAGCAATACTGAGGCGAAAAGCGCCACCCCCATAAAAATATAGGAGGCTGCGGGGCTGCCGGTGGCACCGTTCAGGTAGCCGACAAACCACGAGCCGCAGAAGGAGCCCAGGGCGCCCATACTGTTGATCAGCGCCATGGCGCCCCCGGCGACGTTGCGCGGCAGCATTTCCGGAATAATGGCGAAGAAGGGGCCGTAAGGCGCATACATTGCCGCACCGGCCACCACCAGCAGGGTATAAGACACCCAGAAGTGGTTGGCGCCGACCGCCCAGGAGCCGATGAAGGCCAGTCCGCCAATCAGCAGCAGCGGCCAGACGAACAGCTTACGGTTCTGCATTTTATCGGAGGCCCAGGAGACTACGATCATGGCGATAGTCGCCGCCAGGTACGGAACCGAAGAGAGCCAGCCCACTTCCACCATCCCCATATTTTCGCCGCCGCTGCGGATAATCGACGGCAGCCACAGTACAAAACCGTACACGCCGATACTCCAGGCAAAGTACTGCGCGCAGAGCAGGATCACGTTGCGGGAGCGGAAGGCTTCGCCATAGTTACGTACCGCTTTGATGCCCTGCTGTTCACGATCCAGTTGTTCCTGCAGCGCGGCTTTTTCACTCTCCGCCAGCCAGTTAACCTGCGACGGTTTGTCTTTTACCAGCACCCACCAGCAGAAGGCCCAGATTACTGCCGGCACCCCTTCGATGATGAACATTTCCCGCCAGCCGAAGGCCTGAATCAGGTAGCCGGAGACCACCGACATCCACAGGACCGTCACCGGGTTACCGAGGATCAGGAAGGTGTTGGCGCGAGAGCGCTCTGATTTGGTGAACCAGTTGCTGATATAGATCAGCATCGCCGGCATCACCGCCGCTTCGACGACGCCGAGGATAAAGCGAATGGCCGCCAGCGCCGGGATATTATGCACAACACCGGTCAGCGAGGCGCAGCCGCCCCAGAGGATCAGGCAGATAAAGATCAGTTTGCGAACGCTGCGGCGCTCCGCATAGATAGCGCCGGGGATCTGGAAGAAGAAGTAGCCGAGGAAGAACAGGGCCCCCAGCAGGGAGGAGATCCCCTTGGTGATGCCCAGGTCTTCGGTAATGCCTGCCGCGGAGGCGAAGCTGAAGTTGGCACGGTCGAGGTACGCCAGGCTATACGTGATAAACACGATAGGCATGATGTACCACCAGCGTTTCGTTGCATTTGTTGAGCTATTCATAGGCTTGCCTCTGTCAATGAGGTGACATCCGTCCGTCGAAACGGACGCTGCTGTGCCGCGCTGCAGGTAGGGTACAGGACGGCTGTTATTTTTGCGTATAAATGTTATTCGCCCAGCGCATCGCGGGTGGGGAGCCCCTCGCTGTCGCCCTGGACCTGAATCGCCAGCGAACCGATTTTATTGCCGCGGTTCACCGCCTGAAGCAGGGTTTTGCCTTCCAGCAGGGCGCTAATCACCCCGACGGCAAAGCCGTCGCCGGCGCCGACGGTATCGACGACGTTTTCGACTTTAATGGCATCAACCGTTCCCTGTTCGCCGCTGGCGCTCTTGAACCAGGCGCCGTCGCAGCCGGTTTTAATGACTACCGCCTTGACGCCGCGGGAGAGATAAAAATCGGCGATCCCTTCCGGGGTCTGCTGGCCGGTGAGAATCACGCCCTCTTTTAAGCCTGGCAAAACCCAGTCAGCCTGGAAGGCGAGACGGTTGAGTTTCTCCACCATCTCGGCTTCGCTTTTCCACAGCACCGGGCGCAGATTAGGGTCGAAAGAGAGGGTTTTTCCCTCGGCTTTCATCACCTTCGCCGCATGCTCCAGCAGCGCATATGAGCTTTCAGAGAGCGCGGCGGCCACGCCGCTCAGGTGCAGATGGCGGGCGCTGGTGAAGTAGTCGGCGCGAAAATCGTCCGGCGACAGATGGCTGGCGGCAGAGCCTTTGCGGAAATACTCCACAATGGGATCGGTTCCATTTTCGACTTTCGATTTCATCTGGAAACCGGTAGCGAAGCGGTTGTCGATGGCGACAGCGTGGCTATCGATCCCCTCTTTCGCCAGCGATTGCAGTACGAAGCGGCCAAAGCTGTCGTTGCCGACGCGGCTGACCCAGCCGACCTTCAGACCCAGGCGCGCCAGGCCGGTGGCGACGTTCAGCTCGGCGCCGGCGACACGTTTCATGAAATGCTCCACCTCGGCCAGATCCCCGGTTTCGGTGGCGACAAACATGGCCATAGCTTCGCCGATGGTGATGACATCTAAATTTTCCACGACTTAATCCTCGCGTAACAGGTTGACGTAGCGGCGGGTCACGGCCGTCAGGTCATGGCCAGTCAGCGGAAACTCGATTCCACGCGGCGCGTCGGCGGGAAGATTATCGAGCAGGGCCAGCCAGCGTTCGGCGGCCTGATCCGGCGGTACAGCGCGGAATTTCTCATGATGAGGCTCCGCCGCTTTAACATGAATATAGCTGACCGCCGGCGCAAGATGACGTGCCGCCTCTTCCGGCGAATCGCCAACCCACAGCCAGTTGCCCATATCAAATGTTAAGGTGATCGGCAGCTGATGGACCCGGCAGGCGGCTTTGAAGCGCTGCATCGGCGCCAGCTGGCCGCAGTCGGTCTGGTCATTCTCTACCACCAACGCCATGCCGCTGTCGCTGAGGATATCGCGCAGCTCATCCAACTGCTGATTGTGGAGGAAATGGCCAAGGGAGAGCTTCAGCCACAGAGCGTTCAGAGTTTGCGCTTCCGCGAGCAGCGTCGGGAGATCCGGGTTAAGCTCGCCGTTGTCGGTGAACAGCGCCTGCGGCGCGGAGTAGCAGGCCAGCAGGCCGTGGCGCTCAATGGTGGCCGCCAGCGACGGCAGAGCGTTGAGCTCTTCCGCGCTGCACAGCTCGCGGCGGATTTCGACGCCGTCCGCGCCGGCGTTGGCGATAAACGGCAGGACGGCGGCCTGCCCGCCTAAGGATTTAACATGGTCATTACCATACGCAGCGGTAACGACAATAATTTTTCTGGCCATCGCGCTCTTACTCCCGGCGTTTGTTGCTTAATCTCCTTAATACGCTAGATGGTATCGGTTCCATAAGAAAGGGCGAGATGTTTAATTTATGATCGGCATCACGAAGGATCGTTAACGGGAGGTTGATCCGCGGACGATAAGCTCGCCGGAAAATACCCGTTCGCGGATGGGGTCGTTAGTGCCGGCAATGCGCCGAATAACCTGTTCGACCGCCGCGTAGCCGATCTGCCACGTCGGCTGTTTGAGGGTGGTAATACCGACGCCAGCCAGCTCCGCCCACTCCAGTTCGTCGAAGCCCAGCAGGCCGATATCGCTCCCCCAGATCAGGCCGACGCGCTTCAGAGCGCGGGCCACCTGCAGCGTCAGGGCGCCGTTGGCAGAGATGACCGCTTTGCGCATCCCGCGGTGACGGGCGTGGAACTGGCGCAGGACGTTGTCCATCATCGCGCCGTCGTTGAGCTGCACTTCGGCGTTTTCAGCCACCACGCCGTGGTGACGAGTGAGGGTAGCGCGAAAAGCGCTCAGACGCTCGCGGCGGGTATTCACCGAGCCCAGCGGTTCGCTGAGAAACAGGATGGCCTCAAACCCTTTCTCCACCAGGTGTTCGGTGGCGGTGGTGGCGGCCTGGGCGTTATCAAGCCCGACCACATCGCAGGCGAAGTCGGGGATTTTACGGTCAATCAGCACCATCGGCAGGGCCGACTGCTGCAGGCGGTTCAGGCCATCCTCCCGCATACCGACTGCGTTGACCACGATGCCTTCCACTTGGTAGCTGCGCAGCAGGTCCAGGTAGTGCAGTTCCTGATCCAGCTCGTTATTGGTATTACACACCAGCAGGGTGAAGCCTTTTTCCCGGCAGGCCGCTTCAATGCCGCTCATGACATTGACCGAGTAGGGGTTGGTGATATCGGCGATGATCAGGCCAATAAGGCGGGTTCGGCCGTGCTTGAGGCCGCGGGCCATCAGGCTGGGGCGGTAGTCGAGTTCGGCAATGGCTTTTTCAATACGTGATAACAGATCGTCGGAAAGCAGATGCTTCTCGCCGTTAAGATAACGTGAAATGCTGGTTTTGCCGGTCTTTGCGGCTTTCGCCACATCGCTGATAGTTGCACGCGCCGCTTTCGCCATGGTGGCTTCCTTTGCTGAAAATCTGCCAACACCTTAGCGCGAAAAATAGCGATATCAAGCATTTTGCCCGGCAGAGCGGCTGCCGGGCGACATGAGGATGCGCTTATTGCAGCGGGCTGAGGGTAATTTCCACGCGACGGTTCTGCGCTTTGCCTTCCGCCGTGCTGTTGCTGGCGATAGGATTCGCCGGCCCCATGCCGGTGGTGCGAATGCGATTGGCCGCCACGCCCTGAGTGATCAGCGCGCTGGCGACGCTGTCTGCACGCTGTTGCGACAGACGCATATTCAGATCCTTGCTGCCGGTGCTGTCGGTGTAGCCGACGACGTTAACAGCGGTTTTCTCGTACTCTTTCAGCACCATGGCCACGCCGGTCAGGGTGTTGGCGCCGGCCGGCTTCAGGTTGGCGCTATTGCTGTCGAAGGTGACGTTATTCGGCATGTTCAGCACGATATTGTCGCCATTTCGCGTCACGCTGACCCCGGTTCCCTGCATTTTGTCGCGCAGCTTCGCTTCCTGCACGTCCATATAGTAACCAATGCCGCCGCCGAGCGCCGCGCCGGCCGCTGCGCCAATCAGCGCGCCTTTGCCGCGGTCATGTTTGGAAGAGGAGAGCGCGCCGACGCCAGCGCCCACTAAGGAGCCAATACCTGCGCCAATACCGGATTTACCTGCTTCACGTTCACCGGTATAGGGGTTGGTGGTGCAGCCAGAAATGGCCAGAGTGCCGCTGACCAGCGCCGCAATCATAAGTACGCGTTTTTTCATTTAATGTCCTTAATCCTTTTTATTCTTTGTCACAGCGAACGTGACGGTTGATTATGACGCGTGATTACGTAGAAAATTCCCCGGATACCATCTCATTTTGTAAATAACATTGAACGGTTGCCCATCACGCCGTCATGACACCTGCATTCGCTGACCAGGAGCCGCCCTTGCCGACCTCATCTGCAACCAAAACCATCTTAACCGCCGCCCACTGGGGACCGATGCTGGTGGAAACGGACGGTGAAAACGTCCTCTCTTCCCGCGGCGCGCTGGCGACACCGTTTGCCAACTCGCTGCAAACGGCGGTGCGCGATCAGGTCCACAGCAAAACCCGCGTGCGCTATCCGATGGTGCGCAAAGGCTTCCTTGCTTCACCGGACAAGCCCCAGGGGGTCCGCGGTCAGGATGAATTCGTGCGGGTGAGCTGGGATCAGGCGCTGGATTTAATTGACGCCCAGCATCGGCGGATCCGCGAAAGCTACGGTCCGCAGTCGATTTTCGCCGGCTCCTACGGCTGGCGCTCTAACGGCGTCCTGCATAAGGCGGCCACCCTGCTGCAGCGCTACATGAGCCTGGCGGGCGGCTATACCGGCCATCTTGGCGATTACTCCACTGGCGCGGCGCAGGCGATCATGCCTTACGTCGTGGGCGGGAATGAGGTGTATCAGCAGCAGACCAGCTGGCCGCTGGTGCTCGAGCACAGCGAAGTGGTGGTGCTGTGGAGCGCCAACCCGCTGAACACCCTGAAAATTGCCTGGAACGCCTCCGACGAGCAGGGGATCCCGTGGTTCGACCGGCTGCGCCAGAGCGGTAAGCGCCTGATCTGCATCGATCCGATGCGATCGGAAACCGTCGATTTCTTTGGCGATTCGATGGAATGGATCGCGCCGCATATGGGCACCGATGTCGCGCTGATGCTGGGGATCGCCCATACGCTGGTGGAGAATAGCTGGCAGGATGATGCGTTTCTTACCCGCTGCACCAGCGGCTACGATATTTTTGCCCGCTATCTGACCGGCGAAAGCGACGGCGTAGCGAAAACCGCTGACTGGGCGGCGGCGATCTGCGGCGTGAAAGCGGATAAGATCCGTGAACTGGCGAAAATTTTCCATGAAAATACCACCATGCTGATGTCTGGCTGGGGCATGCAGCGCCAGCAGTATGGCGAGCAGAAGCACTGGATGCTGGTCACCCTGGCCGCCATGCTGGGGCAGATTGGCACCCCGGGAGGCGGGTTTGGTCTTTCCTATCATTTCGCCAACGGCGGCAACCCGACGCGCCGCGCGGCGGTACTGGGCTCGATGCAGGGAAGCGTCGCCGGGGGCGTGGACGCGGTGGAGAAGATCCCGGTCGCACGGATCGTCGAGGCGCTGGAGAATCCGGGGGCAGAGTATCAGCACAACGGCATGGCGCGTCGCTTCCCCGATATTCGCTTTATCTGGTGGGCCGGCGGGGCCAACTTTACTCATCATCAGGACACCAACCGCCTGATTCAGGCCTGGCAGAAGCCGGAGCTGATCG
Organism: Klebsiella sp. GL120222-02; assembly: GCF_003097195.1. Classification (NCBI taxonomy): domain Bacteria; kingdom Pseudomonadati; phylum Pseudomonadota; class Gammaproteobacteria; order Enterobacterales; family Enterobacteriaceae; genus Klebsiella; species Klebsiella sp. GL120222-02. The sequence goes on along the minus strand of NZ_QEQO01000006.1, from coordinate 91,962 downwards.
TCATCTCCGAATGCTTCTGGACCGCCGCCGCGCGCCATGCCGATATCGTCCTGCCGGCGACCACCTCGTTTGAGCGCAACGATCTGACCATGACTGGAGATTACAGCAATCAGCATCTGGTGCCGATGAAGCAGGTGGTCGCCCCGCGAGATGAAGCGCGCGACGATTTCGCGGTCTTTGCCGACCTCAGCGAACGCTGGGAGGTGGGCGGCCGCGAGCGCTTCACCGAAGGGAAGAGTGATTTGCAGTGGCTGGAGACCTTCTATCAGATCGCCGCCCAGCGCGGGGCTCACCAGCAGGTGACGCTGCCGCCGTTTGCCGAATTCTGGCAGGCTAACCAGCTGATTGAGATGCCAGAGGAGCCGGAGAATGCCCGTTTTGCGCGCTTCGCCGCCTTCCGCGCCGATCCGCAGGCTAATCCGCTGAAAACGGCGAGCGGTAAAATTGAGATCCACTCGCCAACCATCGCCGCCTTTGGCTACGCCGATTGCCCGCCGCACCCGATGTGGCTGGAGCCCGACGAGTGGCATGGCAACGCTGAGGCTGGGCAGCTGCAGCTGCTGTCGGCCCATCCGGCCCACCGTCTGCACAGTCAACTGAACCACACCACGCTGCGCGAACGCTATGCTGTCGCCGGACGCGAACCGGTGACTATTCATCCGCAGGATGCCCGGGCCCGGGGGATTGCCGATGGCGATCTGGTGCGGGTGTGGAACGCCCGTGGTCAGGTGCTGGCCGGCGCGGTGGTGACGGAGGGGATCCGCCCGGGGGTGATTTGCCTGCATGAAGGGGCATGGCCCGACCTGGATCCGCGGGTGGGTATCTGCAAAAACGGGGCGGTGAATGTCTTAACCAAAGATATCCCGACATCCCGGCTGGGCAACGGCTGTGCCGGGAACACCGCCCTGGCGTGGCTGGAGAAATATACCGGCCCGACGCTGCCGCTTACAGCATTTGATCCGCCGGCCAACGCATAATCCACGTCGGGTGCTGAGTGTCGTCCTGCCATGCGCAGTCTTCAATCCGGAAGCCCTGCGCATGGTAGAAACTGACCGCCGATTCGTTCTTCTGGTAAACCTCGAGACTAAGCCAGGCGTAGTGCTGTTTGACTTCATCCAGCAGCGCCCGGCCAATGCCCTGGCGGATGGCGTCCGGCGCGACAAACAGCGCGCCGACGAAGCGGGAGTCCAGCACGCTAATAAAGCCTTTTAATTCCCCATCGCGTTCCCAGACCCAGGTGCTGGCGGCGGGAAGATAGACATCCCGTACCACCGCGACGCTGTCGCGCCAGTAACTTTCGCCGATAAAAGGGTGGGCATGAATCGTGCTGTCCAGCCACAGGGCCAGCAGCGGCGCGGTATCTTTAGTGTCCCACTTGCGGATCATCCTGACCTCCAGGGTGACAGAAGCAGCCGGTGATATGGTCGTTGACCAGCCCACAGGCCTGCATAAAGGAATAACAGATTGTCGAGCCGACAAATTTAAAGCCGCGTTTTTTCAATGCCTTCGACAGCGCATCGGAGGCCGGCGTCGTGGTGGGGATCTCCGCCAGCGTCGCGGCGCAGGTCACCTGCGGCTCATTGTTGACGAAGGACCAGACAAAATCAGTGAACGACTCGCCATTTTCTTCCATCGCCAGATAGGCGCGGGCGTTGCCGATAATGGCCTGGATTTTTCCCCGATGGCGAATGATGCCGGCATTCTGCAGCAACTGCTCGACATCGTCTTCCCCCATCGCTGCCACGCGCACCGGGTCGAACTGGTGAAAAGCCTGACGGTAGTTCTGCCGTTTTTTTAACACCGTGATCCATGACAAACCGGCCTGCTGGCCCTCCAGGCAGATCATTTCAAACAGCTGGCGGCCCTCTTTTTGCGCCACACCCCATTCGGTATCGTGATATTCGATATATAACGGATCCTGACTCACCCATCCGCAACGTTGCATAGCTATTTCTCCCTCTGCGCTAAAAAAGTGGACGCCCCGGCTTGACGGCTGAAAGATAAAGATAATAGTTAATACAGGGAAATCGTATCCCCAAAAAAAACACAGCAATATTGCCGATTCGGCTCTTTTCTGGAGTCGCATTAATGATAATAAAGAAATGCAATGGCCTCCGGGGCTTCTTGTTCCCGGCGAGCGTATCCGTCTGGATGACGTGTGTCTCTGGAGCGAATGCCTGGCAACAGGAATATATCGCTATCGATACAAAAAGTAATACGCCGGAACGCTATACATGGGATAGCGATCACCAACCACGTTACGAAGATATTCTCGCTGAGCGGATGAAGTCCTCAGAGACGCCTGGCGGGCTGGCATTAAACCAGGCGCTGGCGCCACCGGACAGCAGCCGTGGTCAGAGCGTTGGCTGGAATTATCTGCTGGCAAATGGCATGACCTCCGGGCCGGTGGCCAGCCTGCGCAGTGACGTCACCGCGCCAGTGACGAGAAGCGCTGGCGAGACGGGGTATGTCAACACGCTCGGCTGGCGCATGGATTATCAGTCGCTGTGGGGCGTGCATCCCTGGGCTCAGGTGAGCTATAACCAGTCGCTTACCAGCGATGCCTGGTCGCCGACGACCCGCGCCAGAGAGGGCGGCTGGAGTGATGTCACCCTGGGCGCCGATATGCGGTTGGGATCCCATGTTGCGGCATGGGCGACGCTGTCGCAGGCGGACAATGTCCCATCCGGGGAAAATACGCTCTATCTGATGGGCGTCAGCGCCAACTTTTGACCGATATTGTTACGCGTTTGAAACGACGCGGTTATTGTTAAATCTCAGTAATGGCGCATTTCTGTGAGATAGCGCACACTAACTTTTTTCCTGAAATTCGCGGAATGAATGTTTTGCAATGTCATTCGTTCCGCCATTAATGCATTTCATTCCCTGCTGGTGGCAGTTCATGCCTTTTTCCCCACAGGATGAGGGGCCTTCGCTATTGTGGCGGCAGTTAATTTATCAGGACAACTGCTATGAACGCTGCAAACCGTCAATCGACCCGCTGGCTTACGCTAATCGGCACCATCATCACCCAATTTGCTCTCGGTTCGGTCTATACCTGGAGCCTGTTTAATAGTTCGCTGTCTGACAAACTGGGCGAGCCGGTCAGCCAGGTGGCTTTCTCCTTTGGCCTGCTGAGCCTCGGGCTGGCGCTCTCCTCGTCGGTCGCCGGGAAGTTGCAGGAACGCTTTGGCGTTAAGCGTGTGACCATGGCCTCCGGGATACTGCTCGGTTTGGGCTTCTTCCTGACCGCGCACTCCAACAGCCTGATGATGCTGTGGCTGAGCGCGGGCGTGCTGGTGGGGCTGGCGGACGGCGCCGGCTATCTGCTGACCCTGTCGAACTGCGTGAAGTGGTTCCCGGAGCGTAAAGGGCTGATCTCTGCTTTCTCCATTGGTTCCTATGGGCTCGGCAGCCTGGGGTTCAAATTCATTGATTCCCATCTGCTGGCCACCGTCGGCCTGGAAAAAACCTTCGTCATCTGGGGCGCTATCGTGCTGGTGATGATCGTCTTTGGCGCGACCCTGATGAAAGATGCGCCGAATCATACGGCGACCACCGCGGCCAACGGCGTCGTGGAAAATGACTTTACTCTCGCCGAATCGATGCGCAAACCGCAGTACTGGATGCTGGCGGTGATGTTCCTGACGGCCTGCATGAGCGGACTGTACGTGATTGGCGTGGCGAAAGATATTGCCCAGGGGATGGTCCACCTGGATGTCGCCACGGCGGCAAACGCGGTAACCGTTATCTCGATTGCTAACCTTAGCGGCCGCCTGGTGTTAGGCATCCTGTCCGACAAGATCTCCCGCATTCGTGTGATTACCCTCGGTCAGCTCGTGTCGCTGGTAGGGATGGCCGCGCTGCTGTTCGCCCCGCTGAATGCCATGACTTTCTTCGCCGCCATCGCCTGCGTCGCCTTTAACTTCGGCGGCACCATCACCGTCTTCCCGTCGCTGGTGAGTGAGTTCTTTGGCCTGAACAATCTGGCGAAAAACTACGGCGTGATTTATCTGGGCTTTGGTATCGGCAGCATCTGCGGCTCTCTCATCGCTTCGCTGTTCGGCGGCTTCTACGTGACCTTCTACGTGATCTTCGCCCTGCTGATTCTGTCGCTGGCGCTGTCCACCACCATCCGTCAGCCGAAAGGCAGTGTTTATAGCGAGGCGCACGCCTGAAACCTGCAGCGTGAAACGTGCCCCTGGTTAATCCCCTAAGCAAATAGTGCCAATCCAGCCAAATGTTTTGTAAATGTTTGGCTGGATCACATTCCCTCCTGATACTTTTCCCGTTCCCTGTGGTCTACTTATCGCGCTTTGTAGAGGTTTCTGATAACCAACCCTAACGCACCCTATTAGCCTACTGACTCGTGCCACAGCGTCAGGCGGTGTTTTATTCTTCTTTTTCCAGGTTTGCTTGCATGAAATATATTAGAACGATGACACAGCAGAAGCTTAGTTTTTGGCTGGCGCTGTACATCGGCTGGTTTATGAACATCGCCGTTTTTTTCCGGCGTTTCGATGGTTATGCTCAAGAGTTCACTTTCTGGAAAGGGCTTTCCGGTGTCGTTGAACTGGTCGCCACGGTCTTTGTCACCTTCTTCCTGTTACGTCTGCTGTCACTGTTTGGTCGCCGCATCTGGCGCATTCTGGCGACGCTGATTGTCCTGTTTTCCGCCGCCGCCAGTTACTACATGACGTTCCTCAATGTGGTGATTGGCTACGGAATTATCGCTTCGGTGATGACCACCGATATCGACCTGTCGAAAGAGGTCATTGGCTGGCACCTGATCCTCTGGCTGGTGGTGGTGAGCGCGCCGCCGCTGCTGTTCATCTGGAGCAACCGCTGCCGCCATACGCTGCTGCGCCAACTGCGCACCCCGGGTCAGCGGGTTAAAAACGTATTGATCGTCGTGCTGGCCGGACTCATTGTCTGGGGTCCCATCCGTCTGCTTGAGCTGCGTCAGCATGATGTGGAGCGCCATTCGGAAGTGGATATGCCGAGCTATGGCGGGGTGATCGCCAACTCCTATCTGCCATCTAACTGGCTGTCGGCGCTGGGGCTGTACGCCTGGGCGCAGGTGGATGAATCCTCGGATAATAAATCGCTGATTAACCCGGCGAAGAAGTTTACCTACGTCGCGCCGGAAGGCCTGGATGACACCTACGTGGTGTTTATCATTGGCGAAACGACCCGCTGGGACCATATGGGCATCCTTGGCTATAGCCGCAATACCACGCCAGAGCTGGAGAAAGAGAAGAATCTGGTCGCTTTCCGCGGCTACTCCTGCGATACCGCCACCAAGCTGTCGTTACGCTGTATGTTTGTGCGTCAGGGCGGGGCGGAGGATAACCCGCAGCGAACGCTCAAAGAGCAGAACGTCTTTGCCGTGCTTCATCAGTTGGGCTTCAACGGCAATCTCTATGCCATGCAGAGCGAGATGTGGTTCTACAGCAACACGATGGCCAACAATATCGCCTACCGCGAGCAAATTGGCGCCGAGCCGCGCAACCGCGGTAAGAGCGTTGACGATATGCTGCTGGTGGAGGAGATGAAACGCGGTATGGCGCAGGGCAACGCCTCCGGTAAGCATCTGATCATTCTCCACACCAAAGGCTCCCACTTTAACTACACCCAACGCTACCCGCGCAGCTTCGCCCAGTGGAAGCCGGAGTGCGTCGGCGTCGACAACAAGTGCTCGAAAGCGGAGCTGATTAACTCCTACGATAACAGCGTGACCTACGTCGATCACTTTATCGTCAGCGTCCTCGACCAGCTGCGGGATAAGAAAGCGATTGTGTTCTATGCCGCCGATCATGGGGAGTCGATTAATGAACGCGAACACCTGCACGGAACGCCGCGCAAGATGGCGCCGCCGGAGCAGTTCCGCGTGCCGATGATGGTGTGGATGTCGGATAAATACCTGGAGAACCCCGATCATGCCGCCGCGTTTGCCCATCTGCAGCAGCAGGCTGCGATGAAGGTGCCGCGCCGTCACGTCGAGCTGTATGACACCATTATGGGCTGTCTCGGCTATACCTCGCCGGATGGCGGGATCAATGAGAATAACAACTGGTGCCGGTGGAAAAAGTAAGGCTCGGGGTTTATTTTCAGATTCTCGGGTCTGTTCTCCCTTCCTGAGCCCAGGATAAGCTAATCCCTCGCCGGCAGACGCCGCGCGAGGGATTTTTTTCGCACAGTGGATGTGTCTGGCAGGTTGCCTCTTCTTCTTTGATTACCCTCCAGTTTTCTCGCTCCCCCTGTGCACGAACTTTTCATGGAGAGAAAGGATGAAGGTGATAAAGGGGTTGGCCTTACTGTGCCTGTTGATGCTCGCGGGCTGCCAGTCTGAGGAAGAGACCAGCCAGTTCCTGCTGGCCTGTAAATACGATGCGCCAGCGACGATCGAAGCCATGCTGAATAATGGCATCGATGTGGATGGTCAGGATAAAACCGGCTTAAGTGGCCTGATGGTCGCTGCCGCGGAAAATCGTCGTGATGTGGTAGCGTTACTGCTTAAGCGTCAGGCGAAGCCGAATCTCCAGACGCGCCAGGGCGTCACGGCGCTGATGCTGGCGGCGGCGCGCGGCAGCGATGCCGCGATTATCGGCGATCTTCTCCAGGCCGGCGCGTCGGTAAATCAGACCAGCGTCGAGAAGAGTACGGCATTGATGTCCGCCATTGCCGACGGCGGGGACGTCAGAAACGACTATCAGCATATTCTGGCGATGAAAAAGCCCGATGCGCCTGTCGAGAAGGAGAGCGCGCTGGATAAAATTGTCGGCGCAACGGCGGCGAAATCGCTGGCGACGGGTAACCGTGCGCTGATGACCGAAGACATGGCGTTACAACTGGCGCCCGGCGCGTTTAAGAAGAACGTCGACGAGATCGTGGCGCTGCTGATCAGGCACGGAGCGGACGTGAAGGCCGTCAATGCGTCAGGGGAATCGGCCTTTTTCCTCGCGGTCGATCACGCGCGTTCGGCGGAAACCATCACGACGCTGGCCAACGCCGGGGCGGACACCAGCCTGGCGGATAAATCCGGCACCACCCCGCTGATGCTGGCGGCGGCGGGGGATGATCCCAATCTGGTGCTGGCGCTGTCGGCCTCCGGTGTGGAGGTGGATAAGCCGAACCGTGAAGGACTCACGGCGCTGCAGGTGGCGGCGGGTCAGGGGTCGCCTGCGGTGATCGCGGCGCTGGTGCAGCGCGGCGCAAAGGTGGACCAGCTCTCCGCCAACGACCTTAGCCCGCTGATGCTGGCGGTCAAAATGAATAATAAAGCCAATGTCGAGGCGCTGCTTGAGGCTGGCGCCAGCGTCAACCTCAGCAATAAGGCCGGCTATACGGCGATCGGCTACAGCCGGGCCGGCGAGGTTCGCCAGCTGCTGCTGGCGCAGCATGCCGAGCTGAAGGGGCAGGCCGCGCATATGGCGCAAAGCGAACTGCAGTTTTGTGCTAATGCCTTTGCCGACAAGCTGGCATACAGCGACATCGCCCGCGCGGTGAATAACGATACCCGCCCGGATATTATGCGTCATCAGCAATCCTGCCCGGAGCTGGGGGAACTGACGATGCTGCTGGGGGAATTTAAATTCAACCCGGCGGGCTCGACCTATCTCGGTGAGCCGGTGACCTGTAAGGTATCCGAGTATCGCAAAGCGTTTGAGGTGACCTGCCGCTGAAAACGATAACCAACCGGCGATTCGCTGCTCAGGCTGCTGAGTTTCTCGCCGGTTGAGCGATTTTTTGAAAATAAGGCATTGACGGGTAGGCATCCCAGCAGTAAGATGCGCCCCGCATTCGGTGATTGGCGCAGCCTGGTAGCGCACTTCGTTCGGGACGAAGGGGTCGGAGGTTCGAATCCTCTATCACCGACCAAATTCGAAAAGCCTGCTCAATGAGCAGGCTTTTTTGCATCTGAGGCCTGTGAGGATGAGAACCTCCGGGGGCAGAGTTCGACTTGTGTTCCGTAGGCCCGCGCAAGCGCAGCGCCGCCGGGCATCATCAGTGCGCCACTGGCCAAAATTACCACCAAAATCACAATAAACGACTTTACCCACGTTTCCAGCCAGCTATTCGCTATTTTGTGACATCTTCCATTGCATTTTTTTATCGATGAACAGATCTTTTTTCGCGAAGCTTATGGCTAAATGTAGCATTTTCCGCTGTGCGCTTTAACGTTCGCGCTATTAATCGCTCACATATTGGTCACACGGCAAGAAATTTTTCTCATTTGTTGGAATTGTTTCCCTCTGCGTGTTGCAAATTATTAAGGCCATTATTCTGCTTATTGACCCGTAGCATAAATTTCTCTGCTGAAAATAGCGCCTTGAAGTTTTTTTAATCTTTGCCTGCCGTTTCTCACGCTGGATGTAAAACCCGGCTGGCTGTATTGACGTTTCCCCATTCTGTTGACAGATTGTAGGGCATGAGGGGCATTTCATGGAGAATCCGTACTGCAACTCAGTCGTTTTTGCGAAAGGAATCCCCATCTCTCTCTACGCCTTCGGGCACCACCGACTGGACCGGGTATATTCTAAATAGTTCGAGCTGCGGAAAGGCGGCAAGTGTACGAGCTCCCCTGAGCATAGATAACGATGTGACTGGGATGATCGAGCGCAGCCAACGCATCCATTGTTTGAAATAGGACGAATAAAAATAAATAAAGGTCCGGCGGATATATGCAAACAACATCACAGTTTTGGAGCAGAATAATGAGTATTTCCTTGAAGAAATCAGGGATGCTGAAGCTTGGTCTGAGCCTGGTCGCCATGACCGTTGCCGCCAGCGTGCAAGCGAAAACCCTGGTTTATTGTTCTGAAGGCTCGCCGGAAGGCTTTAACCCACAGCTCTTCACCTCTGGCACCACCTATGACGCCAGTTCCGTACCGATCTATAACCGCCTGGTCGAATTTAAAACCGGTACCACGGAAGTTATTCCAGGGCTTGCTGAGAAATGGGAAGTCAGTCCTGATGGCAAAACCTATACTTTCCATCTGCGCCAGGGCGTGAAGTGGCAAGATAATAAAGACTTCAAACCCACCCGTGACCTGAACGCCGATGACATCGTGTTCTCCTTCGATCGCCAGAAGAATACCAATAACCCGTACCATAAAGTTTCTGGCGGCAGCTATGAATACTTTGAAGGGATGGGGTTACCGGACCTGATTAGCGAAGTGAAGAAAGTGGACGATAAAACCGTCCAGTTCGTCCTGACTCGCCCGGAAGCGCCGTTCCTCGCTGACCTGGCCATGGACTTCGCCTCTATCCTGTCGAAAGAGTATGCCGATAACATGCTGAAAGCCGGCACGCCGGAAAAAGTGGACCTCAATCCTATCGGTACCGGCCCATTCCAGCTGCTGCAGTACCAGAAAGATTCCCGCATTCTGTATAAAGCCTTCCCGGGCTACTGGGGTACCAAGCCGAAGATCGATCGTCTGGTCTTCTCCATCACCCCGGACGCTTCCGTGCGCTATGCCAAGCTGCAGAAAAATGAGTGCCAGGTGATGCCGTACCCGAACCCGGCGGATATCGCGCGCATGAAGGAAGATAAGAACATTACCCTGCTGGAACAGCCGGGCCTGAACGTCGGTTATCTCTCCTTCAACACCGAGAAGAAACCGCTGGACGACGTCAAAGTTCGTCAGGCGCTGACCTACGCGGTGAACAAAGAAGCGATCATCAAAGCCGTTTACCAGGGCGCAGGCCAGGCGGCGAAGAACCTGATCCCGCCGACCATGTGGGGCTATAACGACGACGTTAAGGACTACACCTACGATCCGGAGAAGGCGAAACAGCTGCTGAAAGAAGCGGGCCTGGAAAAAGGCTTCACCATCGACCTGTGGGCAATGCCAGTACAGCGTCCGTACAACCCGAATGCCCGCCGTATGGCTGAAATGATCCAGGCCGACTGGGCGAAAGTCGGGGTCCAGGCCAAGATTGTTACCTATGAGTGGGGTGAATATCTGAAGCGGGCGAAAGCGGGCGAGCACCAGACCGTAATGATGGGCTGGACCGGCGACAACGGGGATCCGGATAACTTCTTCGCGACCCTGTTCAGCTGCGCCGCAGCGAAAGACGGCTCCAACTACTCGCGCTGGTGCTATAAGCCGTTTGAAGATTTGATTCAGCCGGCCCGCGCTACCGACGACCACAACAAGCGTATTGAACTGTACAAACAGGCTCAGGTAGTGATGCATGACCAGGCTCCAGCGCTGATCATCGCCCACTCCACCGTCTATGAGCCGGTGCGTAAAGAAGTCAAAGGCTATGTGGTGGATCCGCTGGGCAAACACCACTTCGATAACGTCTCCGTCGAATAATAAGCACGATGCCTGACCTCCTCTCCCCTTGCGGGAGAGGTAGGGGGCGTATTCCCGCTATTCCGGGGAATGCTTTTGTGAGCAATACAGACGCCCTGTCGCCAGGCGGGGCGTCACTAGAGAGAATCCGGGTTATGTTGCAGTTTATTCTCCGACGTCTGGGACTCGTCATCCCGACATTTATCGGTATCACCCTTCTCACCTTTGCCTTCGTCCATATGATCCCCGGCGATCCGGTGATGATTATGGCAGGTGAACGTGGTATTTCCCCCGAGCGTCACGCGCAGCTGCTGGCCGAAATGGGCCTTGATAAGCCGCTGTGGCAGCAATATGCCCATTACATTTGGGGCGTACTGCACGGTGATTTAGGCATCTCGCTGAAAAGCCGCATTCCTGTGTGGCAAGAGTTTGTCCCGCGCTTTAAAGCCACCCTTGAGCTGGGCGTTTGCGCGATGATTTTCGCTGTCGCCGTCGGTATTCCGGTGGGCGTGCTGGCTGCGGTAAAACGCGGATCCATCTTTGACCACACCGCCGTGGGTCTGGCGCTGACCGGCTACTCCATGCCTATCTTCTGGTGGGGCATGATGCTGATTATGCTGGTTTCGGTGCAGCTGAACCTGACGCCGGTCTCCGGGCGTATCAGCGATACGGTGTTCCTTGACGATACCCTGCCGCTGACCGGCTTCATGCTGATCGACACCGCCATCTGGGGCGAGCAGGGCGACTTTATTGACGCCTTAATGCATATGATCCTGCCGGCTATCGTGCTGGGCACCATCCCGCTGGCGGTGATTGTGCGTATGACCCGTTCGTCGATGCTGGAAGTGCTCGGCGAAGACTATATTCGTACCGCGCGCGCCAAAGGGCTGACCCGGATGCGAGTGATTGTGGTCCACGCGCTGCGCAACGCGATGCTGCCAGTGGTTACGGTCATTGGCCTGCAGGTGGGCACGCTGCTGGCGGGCGCCATCCTGACGGAAACCATTTTCTCATGGCCTGGTTTAGGCCGCTGGCTGATCGACGCGCTGCAGCGTCGTGATTACCCGGTGGTGCAGGGCGGGGTGCTGCTGGTGGCGACGATGATTATCCTCGTCAACCTGCTGGTCGACCTGCTGTATGGCGTGGTGAACCCGCGTATCCGGCATAAGAAGTAAGGGGCCATCATGTCACAAGTTACTGAGAATAAAGCGATTGCTGCACCGGTGCCAATGACCCCGCTGCAGGAGTTCTGGCACTATTTCAAACGCAACAAAGGCGCGGTCGTCGGTCTGGTGTACGTGGCGGTGATGATTATCATCGCGGTGTTCGCCAACTTCCTCGCCCCGTATAACCCGGCGGATCAGTTCCGTGATTCGCTGCTGGCGCCGCCGTTCTGGCAGGATGGCGGCAGCCTGGCGCATCTGCTCGGCACCGACGACGTGGGCCGCGATATTCTGTCGCGTCTGATGTACGGCGCCCGCCTGTCGCTGCTGGTGGGCTGCCTGGTGGTGGTCCTGTCGCTGATCCTTGGCGTGGTGCTCGGTCTGGTGGCGGGCTATTTCGGCGGGGCGGTGGATTCCATCATCATGCGCGTCGTCGATATTATGCTGGCGCTGCCGAGCCTGCTGCTGGCGCTGGTGCTGGTGGCTATCTTCGGGCCATCTATCGTCAACGCGTCGCTGGCGCTAACCTTCGTGGCGCTCCCGCACTATGTGCGTCTGACGCGCGCCGCGGTGCTGGTGGAGGTCAACCGCGACTACGTGACCGCTTCCCGCGTAGCGGGCGCCGGCGCGATGCGCCAGATGTTCGTCAATATTCTTCCCAACTGTCTCGCGCCGCTGATCGTTCAGGCGTCGCTGGGCTTTTCTAACGCCATTCTCGACATGGCAGCGCTGGGGTTCCTCGGCATGGGCGCGCAGCCGCCGACGCCTGAGTGGGGCACCATGCTCTCCGACGTATTGCAGTTCGCGCAAAGCGCCTGGTGGGTGGTGACCTTCCCGGGCGTGGCGATCCTGCTGACGGTGCTGGCATTTAACCTGATGGGTGACGGTCTGCGTGACGCGCTCGATCCCAAACTGAAGCAGTAAGAGGTTCGAGATGGCGTTATTAAATGTAGATAAATTATCGGTGCATTTCGGCGATGAGAACGCGCCGTTCCGCGCCGTAGACCGCATCAGCTATAGCGTGAATCAGGGTGAAGTGGTCGGTATTGTGGGGGAGTCCGGTTCCGGTAAATCCGTCAGTTCGCTGGCGATTATGGGCCTGATTGACTATCCCGGCCGGGTGATGGCGGACAAACTGGAGTTCAATGGCCGCGACCTGCAGCGCATCTCTGAAAAAGAGCGGCGTCAGCTGGTGGGGGCGGAAGTGGCGATGATCTTCCAGGATCCGATGACCAGCCTCAATCCGTGCTATACCGTCGGCTACCAGATTATGGAAGCGATCAAAGTTCATCAGGGCGGCAATAAGCAAACTCGCCGTCAGCGGGCCATCGACCTGCTGAACCTGGTGGGCATTCCCGATCCGGCGTCGCGGCTCGACGTTTACCCGCACCAGCTTTCCGGCGGGATGAGTCAGCGCGTGATGATCGCGATGGCGATTGCCTGTCGGCCAAAACTGCTGATTGCCGATGAACCGACCACCGCGCTGGACGTGACTATTCAGGCGCAGATCATCGAGCTGCTGCTGGAGTTGCAGCAGCAAGAGAATATGGCGCTGGTGCTGATCACCCACGACCTGGCGCTGGTGGCCGAGGCGGCGCATAAAATTATCGTCATGTATGCGGGTCAGGTGGTGGAGACCGGTGATGCGAAGGATATCTTCCGCGCGCCGCGTCATCCGTACACCCAGGCGCTGCTGCGCGCGCTGCCGGAGTTCGCCCAGGATAAGGCGCGTCTGGCGTCGCTGCCGGGCGTGGTGCCGGGGAAATATGACCGTCCTGTCGGCTGTCTGCTGAACCCGCGCTGCCCCTATGCCACGGATAAATGCCGGAGCGAAGAGCCCGCGCTCGCGGATCTTACCGGCGGCCGTCAGTCTAAATGTCACTACCCACTCGATGATGCCGGGAGGCCTGGATTATGAGTACGCAAAAGGCCGCCGCGCAACAACCGCTGTTGCAGGCCATTGATCTGAAAAAACACTACCCGGTGAAGAAGGGAATATTCGCCCCGGAACGACTGGTGAAAGCACTGGACGGCGTCTCCTTTACCCTTGAGCGTGGTAAAACGCTGGCGGTGGTGGGGGAGTCGGGCTGCGGCAAATCGACCCTCGGTCGTCTGCTGACAATGATTGAGATCCCCACCGGCGGTGAGCTGTATTATCAGGGGCAGGATCTGCTTAAGCACGACCCGCAGGCGCAGAAGCTGCGGCGGCAGAAAATCCAGATTGTGTTCCAGAACCCGTATGGTTCGCTAAACCCGCGTAAAAAAGTGGGGCAGATTCTGGAAGAGCCGCTGTTGATTAACAGCAGCCTGAGTAAAGAGCAGCGCCGTGAAAAAGCGCTGGCGATGATGGCGAAGGTCGGCCTGAAAACCGAGCATTACGATCGCTACCCGCATATGTTTTCCGGCGGTCAGCGCCAGCGTATCGCTATTGCCCGCGGGCTGATGCTGGATCCGGACGTGGTGATTGCCGATGAGCCGGTTTCCGCGCTGGACGTTTCGGTACGTGCCCAGGTGCTGAACCTGATGATGGATCTGCAGCAGGATTTAGGGCTGTCCTACGTGTTTATCTCCCACGACCTGTCGGTCGTCGAGCACATCGCTGATGAAGTGATGGTGATGTATCTCGGCCGCTGCGTGGAGAAGGGCACCAAGGACCAGATCTTCAACAATCCGCGTCATCCGTACACCCAGGCGCTGTTGTCGGCGACGCCGCGTCTGAATCCGGACGATCGGCGCGAGCGGATCAAGCTGACCGGCGAACTGCCGAGCCCGCTGAACCCACCGCCGGGCTGCGCCTTTAACGCGCGCTGCCGTCGACGCTTTGGTCCCTGCACCCAGCTTCAGCCGCAGCTTAAGGATTACGGCGGCCAGCTGGTAGCCTGCTTTGCCGTCGATCAGGATGAGAATCCGCAAAAACCCCACGCCTGATGGCACACTCCCGGTCCCAGGACCGGGAGTTTCTCTTCCGCCGGAGAGGAAACCTGGCAACACCGTTTATTACCGCAGTTTCTGCCATACTCTCGGAGCATTCTTCGTCGATTATCCGAAAAAATAAGCCTTTCAGTCCATTTTTATAGAATTAAAGAGAAATTAAAATGGTTCAGGTTTATTCTTTCGCTCAACTGACGCTATGATTTCATCATGGCGTAATACTTTTATATAAAAACGACTGGGAAGCGCGATGGTTGCGGGGGTTAAGGATGTACGCATACCTAAAAAATGGGGCTATCCTTCTGAAAGGGAAGTGTTAGTGTAGCGATACTTCTGCCGTGGAATCATCCCAAAAATCAAATTCTAAACTATTATAACCCTGTCAATCGTGTGTATTGGTACGTCACCACCGGCGCTTTATCTGCCATACCAGAAGCGTCACGATATTTTTAATATACCCAGAAAATAACAACAAACTTAATATGAAATTTTTAAAATCATGAGGTTATCAATGAACCATTATGATGATCTGCAGCGCTTTCAAGAAAAAACGCGGACGCAAAACCTCAAATTTCAGGATCTTTCTTCGCAAGCCGCCACGCGGGAACATGGGGATTGGGCGATCCTCAATCAGCTGAATCCCGACGCCGGGAAACCCGCTTCTCTGGCGCTGGGAGGGTCGGTCTCCGCGCCGCTGCCGCAGCCCGTGCCTGCGGATCTCTTCCAGCGTGTCGACCCTGTGGTCGCCGCGCCAGCATCACCTCCGGTTGCGCCAGTCCCCCCAGTTATTGCCGCGATCCCACTGCCGGTCGCAGAACCTGCAATGCCGGAACCTGTCGCTCCGGCGCCGGCGATGACGTCAGAGCCCTTGGCAGCGACGCCAGTACCTGAACCGGTGATGTCCCCGCCGCCGAGGATGGCCCCGCGGCCTGCGCCGGGCGCCGACAACTATGCCCACCTGTTCGCGGCAAAAACCGCGGAGCCGGTGGCGAAAAATAAAGACCAGCCTTTGAAATCTCTTCTGGAAAGGATCGCTACATGCCGTTGATTTGCGTCTGTTCACCGAAAGGTGGCGTGGGGAAAACGACCCTTGCGGCCAATTTAGCTTATTCGCTGGCGCGGACCGGCAGCAAAGTCCTGGCGCTGGATTTTGACGTCCAGAATGCGCTGCGTTTGCATTTTGGCGTGCCGTTGAGCGATGAGCGGGGCTACGTGGCGAAGGCGCTGGAACTGCATGACTGGAGCCAGTGTGTGCTGAGCGCCGGCAGCAATATTTTCGTCCTGCCTTACGGCGAAGTGAGCGAAGCGCAGCGTCAGGCGTTTGATGAGCAACTGACCCACAATGACCATTTTCTCCAGCGCGGTCTGTCGGCGCTGCTCAACTATCCCGGGCTTATCACCATCGCCGATATGCCGCCAGGGCCTTCACCGGCGCTGAAGGCCCTGACGGGGCTGGCGGATCTGCATCTGATCCCGCTGCTGGCGGATACCGCCTCAATGTCGACCCTGGCGCACGTGGAAAAGCAGCGCCTGACCGGCGGGGCGCTGAATCACAAGCACGGGCACTATTTCGTCATAAACCAAAGCGATAGCCGTCGCCAGGTCAGCCGGGACGTCACCAGCCTGATGGAAGAGAAACTGGGCGAGCGACTGCTTGGCGTGATCCATCGTGATGAAAGCGTGGTAGAGGCTAATGCCTCGCAGAAGTCGATCCTGGACTTCAACGCCTCCTCCGCAGCGGCCTTTGATATTGAAATCATGGCTAAAAAAATATCTTCGCTGTTGGGTATCCACATTGGCGATGGCACGGTGCACAGCCAGCCACGCATGTCAGGGCTTTAACTTATTGCAGGGCTGCTGAATGAAAAAATCTCTTTTTTGGTTGCTGGCGCTGGTGCTGTCTCCCGTCGCCGTGCTGGTGGTGATCACGCCGATGGACAGCCAAAAGCAGTATATTTTTGGTCTGCTAAGTATCGGTATTCTCTTTCTGATGGGCTTCAGCAAGCGCCGCAGCGTATCGGTCATTATGGTCGTCACGTCGCTGCTGATGTCCACGCGTTACATGTATTTTCGCCTCACGCAGACCCTGCACTTCAACTCGTCCATTGAAGCCATTCTCGGAATGGGACTCTTTCTGGCGGAGGTCTATATCTGGGTGATGCTGCTGCTTAACTACCTGCAGACGGTCTGGCCGCTGAAGCGCGGCATTGTTCCACTGCCGGATGATATGAGCAAGTGGCCGACGGTCGATATCTATATTCCGAGCTATAACGAACCGTTAGAGGTGGTGCGCGATACCGTCCTGGCGGCACAATGCATTGATTATCCAAAAGATAAAATGAAGATCTATCTTCTGGATGATGGCAAACGCAGTGAGTTTGCCGTGTTCGCCGCCGACGTCGGCGTGGGCTATATCACCCGTAACGACAACAAGCACGCCAAAGCGGGGAACCTTAACCATGCGCTGACCCTGACCCACGGGGAGCTTATCTGCGTTTTCGACTGCGACCACGTCGCCACGCGCGTCTTCCTGCAGGCCACCGTCGGCGGTTTCCTGAAAGATCCGATGCTGGCTCTGGTGCAGACGCCGCACTATTTCTATTCCCCGGACCCGTTTGAACGTAACCTCTCCGTCGGGCGCAACATCCCGAACGAAGGGATGTTGTTCTATGGCCCGATTCAGCAGGGGAACGACAACTGGAACGCCACCTTTTTCTGCGGCTCCTGCGCGGTGATCCGCCGCGAGGCGCTGGCGCAGATCGGCGGTTTCGCTGTCGAAACGGTGACCGAAGATGCCCATACGGCGCTGAAGTTTCAGCGTCTGGGATGGAAGTCGGCCTTTCTCGATATTCCGCTGGCGGCTGGTCTCGCCACCGAACGTCTGGTGGTGCACGTCATCCAGCGAACCCGCTGGGCGCGCGGGATGACGCAGATCTTTCGCGTCGATAATCCCCTGTTTGGTCGCGGCCTGACCTTCCAGCAGCGCTTGTGCTACCTGAGCGCCATGCTCTACTACCAGTTCGCGCTCCCGAGGGTGGTGTTTGTCACCGCCCCGCTGGCTTATCTGCTGTTTAACCTCAATATTATTTACTCTTCAGCGAGCCTGATTGTCTCCTATGCCCTGCCGCATCTGTTCCTCGCTATTTACGTTGGTTCGCGAATGAACGGCCGCTATCGCTACAGCTTCTGGGGGGAGATCTACGATATTGTGCTGGCCTTCCACCTGGTGCTGCCGACACTGGTGACGATGATTTTCCCCAAACGCGGCAAATTCAACGTTACCGATAAGGGTGGGCTGCTTGACGTCGGTTACTTCGATTTCACCGTGGTGCGGCCGCACCTGGTGGTGGCCTGCCTGCTGGCCCTGGGGGTGGTGGTCGGCATCGTCCGGGCGATTGGCCATGACTACTTTGGCTCGGATCCCAACGTTATCGCCCTCAACGTCGGGTGGGGGATCTACAGTCTGATCTTCCTGCTGGCGGCGATTGCCGTAGCGCGCGAAACGCGGCAGGTGCGAAAAACCATTCGTATCGATGTCGACATTCCGGTGGTGATCCATTACGCCAGCGGTATCGTTTCCCGCAGCCATACCGCGGACCTGTCGATGGGCGGCTGCCGCGTGGCCGCGCCGGATATGCGCCATCTGGAGGATGATATCGAAGAGATTGAGCTGATCCTGCAGTCCGGGGCTATCTCCATCCCGGCTCAGCTGGTCACCTCGGATGAGCGCTTCCTGCGCCTCAAGTTTGATGAAGATATTCCTCTCTCACGCCGCCGTGAACTGGTGCGGGTGGTGCTGGCCCGCGCGGATGCCTGGATTAATCCGCCGCGCCCGCAGGATAACCCGTTCCGCTCCTTCTTCACCATTTTGCGCTGCGTGTTCGAACTGTTCTGGTTGACGTGGAAAACCCGTCGCAGCCAGCGCAGCCGGACGGCTGTGGCGAAAACGGCGCAGGAGGATGGGACGTTATGAAGCGATTAACGACGCTGGCGCTGCTGGCAGGGATGTTCTCTGCGCCTGCGCTGCACAGTGAAGAGCCGGCTACTGGCGCTTCAGCCCCGCTGAGTTTTCCGCAGCTCAACGGCGCGGCGGACAATGAGCCCGGTGACGAACCTCCGGCGGCCGCTCCGGAAGAGGCCACGCCAGCGGTAGCGCCCGCCCCCGCAGGCGATGCGGCGTTGACAACGCCTGTGCCTGAGATGCCCGCAGTAACCCCGCCGGTGAGCGACACGGTTGCGCCCGATGTCATCCCCGTCGCCCCGGTTTGGGGAGGCGATCTGAATCTGGCGCAAATGGGGATGCCGGATGGCATTATCCTCAGCGGCGGCCAGCGGCAGGGGGGCGTTAGCTTTACGCTGCCTTCCGACCAGGTGGTGATCCATTCCCAGCTCAGCCTTGCCGTCCGCGTATCGCCGGAAATGGCGAGCCGCAACGCCACCCTGCAGCTGATGCTCAACGGTCAGCCCCTCGGCACTCTGCCGCTGGGTGCCGATGGCGAGGATGTCTCCCATTATCAGTTGGATATTCCGCCCGCGCTGATGGTCTCCAGCAATAACCTGAGCGTGAAGATCAACGATGGCGATATCCTGCAGTGCCAGCGTGACATCCATGATTCGTCGCGGGTGACGGTGCTGCCCACGTCGCATTTCAGCTGGGAAAGCCAGCAACTGAACATCAGCGACGACCTGAGCCACTTCCCACGCCCCTTCTTTGACAGTATGCAGATGACCCCGGCGGACATCGCGGTCGCCTATGGGGCGAAGCCGTCGGCTGACGTCTTCAGCGCCGCGGCGCTGGTCTCTTCATGGCTGGGTATCCAGGCGGACTATCGTGGCATCGCCTTCAGCGCCCTGCGCGATCGCCTGCCGGAACGCCATGGTATTGTGATTGGCCATCCGGGCGAGCAGGTGGGCGGCATGACGCTGCCGGAAACCGATAAACCGCTGCTGCGCATCATCGCCAACCCCGCCAATCCGGCCTACAAACTGCTGCTGATTGTCGGTAAAAACGATACCGCGCTGCGCATGGCCGCCTGGCGGTTGACCCGCGGCAACTTCGCCCCGCAAACCGCGACGCTGGATGTCGAATCGCAGACCATCCCGGTTGGTAAAGCGTACGATGCGCCGCGCTGGATCCCCACCGATCGTCCGGTCAGGCTCAGCGAACTGTTGCGTAAGGATCAAAGCCCGACCGTCAGCGGTGTCTGGCATGAGCCTTTACGTATCGCCTTTCGCGCCGCGCCCGACCTCTATCTCTGGGATGGCGAGACGATCCCGCTGCAGGTTGGCTACCGCTTCCCGTCGGAAAGCTGGATTAATGAGGACAAGTCCCTGCTGAGCGTCACGCTCAACGGCACTTTCCTCAATAACCTGGCGATGAACAAGCAGGGGCCGCTGGAGAAAGTCTGGCGCCACCTCGGGGGCGATGCGCGCCAGGAGCGCTTTACCATCCCGCTGGCACCTTACCTGATCTACGGCGATAACCAGCTGTCGATGTACTTCAATGTGGTGCCGAAGGACGATGTTCCGTGCTCGGTACTGCTGAATAACAATATCAAGAGCCGGATCACTGACGATTCCTGGATTGATTTGAGCAAAACGCGACACTTCTCGCTGCTGCCAAACCTCTCCTATTTCGTTGGCGCCTCATTCCCTTTCTCGCGACTGGCGGACTATTCGCAAACGACGCTCATGCTGCCGGCGGACCCGTCTGAGACCCAGGTGGCCACCCTGCTGAATCTGGCGGCGCGCTCCGGAAATGCGACCGGCACTGCGCTGGCGAATAACCGCGTCGTGCTCGGGATGCCGACCGGCGGCGCGGATCTGCAGTCGCTGCGCGAACGTGACGTGCTGGCAGTCACCGCTCTCGATCAGCAGGCCTTTAACCAGAGCCTGCTGGCTGATTCACCGTATCGTCCGGTGGATAACACACTGAGCGTCCGCGAGCCTGACCTGTGGCAAAAAGTGCAGCGTCGGCTAACCGGCGACTGGACCTCGGCCAGCCTCGATGCCGATCGCTACTTCTCGTCCAGCAGCGCCTGGCGCGGGTTCATCAGCTATCGTTCGCCGTGGAACGCGACTCGCCTGGTGGTGGTGGCGATGGCCAGCAATGATGACCAGCTGGCGCGATTGAAGACCGATCTGGACTCGCCGCGTATCAACGCCGGGATCCGTGGCGATACCGCGGTGATCACCAGTGATAACGGGGTGCGCAGCTTCCAGGTCAGCACGCCGTTCCCCAGCGGTCAGATGCCGTGGTACATGATGGCCGTCTGGTATGCCAGCCAGCATTCCGGTTTCCTGGCGGTGCTGGGGCTGATTGCCACCTCGATAATGGGACTGGCGCTGACCGCGATGTTTAAACGTCATGCCCGTAAGCGTCTGGGTTCGGGGGATAACTAATGAAAAGAAAGATAACAATAACGATGAAAACCTCCCGCCGGCTCACGACGTTCTGCCTCACCGGCGCGTTGACTCTCGGTGCTTCTGGCGGCGCGCTGGCGGCAGGCAACGACGCGGCGCTGCAGGCGCTGTTCGCCCAGGCCAACTACTGGCATGAGAAATCCCATGACGAACTGGCGATGGAGTCCCTGCAGAAGGTGCTTTCGGTCGATGCCAATAACACCCAGGCGCTGTATCTGATGGCGCTCTGGTCGCAGCAGGGTGGCGATATGCAGGCGGCGGCGCAGTGGCGCGCCCGGCTGGCGAAAGCGGCGCCGGACAGCCCGGGGCTGCAGGATTTAGACAACGCTAAAAAGATGTCGCAGGTGCCGCAGGGGCAGCTCAGTCTGGCCCGCCAGCAGGCGCGCGGCGGCAATATTCCCGGGGCGCTGGCGACCTGGCGCAGCATGTTTAATGGCAATACGCCGCCTGCCGGGCTGGCGGCGGAATATTACCTGACCATGGCCAGCGACAAATCGCTCTATCCGCAGGCCATCAGCGAACTGCGCCAGTACGTGGCCCAGCATCCGCAGGAAAATGCCCCGCGGGTGGCGCTGGGCAAAGCCTTAACCTGGCGGGAAGAGACCCGCCGGGAAGGGATCGCTCTGCTTGAGCCGATGGCCAGCGGCAACAAAGAGGCGGACAGCGGCTTGCGTCAGGCGCTGCTCTGGCTGGGCCCGCAGGCCGGCGATGAGCAGTATTATGATACCTGGATGCAGCGGCATCCGCAGGATAGCGAAGTTCAGAATTACTTTCGCGAACGGCGCAGTGGTCAGGCGCGTGGCCAGGGCTACGCCAATCTGAACAGCGGCAATACCGCCGCCGCGAAGCAGCAATTTGAAGAGGTGCTGCAGACCAACCCGCAGGATGCCGATGCGCTGGCGGGCATGGGTTATATCGCGCAGCGCAGCGGCGACTACCAGGCCGCGTCACAGTATTTGAGCCGGGCGGCGGATCTCGGCGGCGACGCCTCGGCGACCCGTCGTCAGCAGGCGGCCGATGCGCTGTTCTACGGCCAGCTGGCGCAGGCTCAGCAGGCTTATAAGCAGGGCAATATTAGCCAGGCGCTGGCGCTCTCCGCGCCGCTGGCGCAGCAGAGCGGGGCGCGGGGCGCCTCGGCGAAGCTGTTCCGCGCCGATGTGCTGCGGCATAACAAAGATTTGCCCCAGGCGGAGCAAACGCTACGTTCGCTGTTAAGCGACGATCCGCAGAACGCGGCGGGGCGGGAAAACCTCTATTACGTGCTGCGCGAGCAGAATAAATCCGCCGAGGCGCAGGCGATGCTGCAGACGCTCCCGCAGAGCCTGCAGCAAAAACTGCAGCCGCGGGTGGTGGCCGGTATGCCGGGCGATGCCGTGCGCCGCCAGGCCCAGGCGCAGGTCAGCAGCGGTAACCCAGGCGGCGCGATTGCCACTCTGCGCGAAGGCGTCGCCCGCTATCCGGACGATCCCTGGCTGCGCCTTGATCTGGCCCGGCTGTTGCAAAAATCGGGTAACGGCAGCGAGGCCTCTTCGCTGATGTCGGCGGCCTATCGCCCCGGCGCCAGCAACAATGCGCTGTATGCCGCCGCCCTGTTTGCCAGCGAAAACGGCGCCTGGCAGCAGGCGCAGACGCTGCTGGCGCGCATTCCCGGCGGCAGCCAGACCAGCGACATGCGCGATTTACGCCAGCGGGTGAACTACAACCTGCAGCTGGCGACCGCCGAAAACTATCTGGCGCAGGGCAACCGCACTGCCGCCAGCAATACCCTGCGGGCGATGGCCTCCACGCCGCCGAAAGCCCCGGCGGACGCCGGCAAGCTGGCGCGGCTGCTGGCCGAGAGCGGCGATCTGACTACCGCGGTCTCGCTGGTGCGCAACAATATCAGCAGCGGGGTGTCCGGCAACGCCGGTGATTACGCCGATCAGATTGCGGTGCTGAATCAGGCCGGGCTGACCGGCGAGGCGCAGAACCTGCTCAGCAATCCGCAGCTGCAGGCCAGCAGTACGCCGACGCAGCTGGCGAGTATTCGCAATGGCTATGTGATCAACGAAGCCGATCGCCTGCGCGAGCAGGGCAATTACGCTGCGGCGTATGACAAGCTGATCCGCGCCATGCAGAGCGATCCGCAGAATACCGATCTGATGTTCGCGATGGCGCGGTTGTACCAGAGCGGCAAAATGAACAAAGAGGCCGGGGTGGTCTATGACTACCTGATGACGCGCGATACGCCGAACCAGGACGCGCGCGCCGGGGCCATCGACGTGGCGCTGTCGGCGGGGAACAACGATCGTGCCGAACAGCTGGCCGGCGGTTTGCGCCAGGATAACTCCCCGGATCGCTTACTGCTGCTGGCGAGAGTCGCAGAGGCGCAGGGCCATCATCAGCAGGCGATGACCTACCTGCGTAGCGCCCGCGGCAAACTGCTGGGTATGCAAAGCACCAACAGCAGCGAAACGCCAACCGTCGGCGGGGTGCTGGCGGCAGACAACCCCTTTATCGGCGTGTCGCAAACGTCGGCGCCGACGCGGACCGCTTCCACC
This sequence comes from Klebsiella sp. GL120222-02, assembly GCF_003097195.1. Taxonomy (NCBI): domain Bacteria; kingdom Pseudomonadati; phylum Pseudomonadota; class Gammaproteobacteria; order Enterobacterales; family Enterobacteriaceae; genus Klebsiella; species Klebsiella sp. GL120222-02. Next base: position 68,601 of record NZ_QEQO01000006.1, on the reverse strand, counting down.
TACGGACAGTATATGCCGTGGCAGGTCGCCCAGTCGGCCGCCGCGCCCGGTTCCACGCTGCCGGGGATCCAGCGCCCCGATCTGCCAGTGGACACCGCCGAGACGCGGATGCTGCGCCAGGTTGACACCATGATGGAGTCTCTGCAGGAGAAAACCGGCAGCTGGCTGCAGGGCGGTATGGACGTGCGCGGGCGCGACGGCGAATCGGGTACCAGCAAGCTGACGGAGCTCCGGACGCCGCTGACCTGGTCTTCTTCGCCATTTGGCGATTCGCGCTTTGATTTTACCGTCACCCCGGTGTCGTTGAACGCCGGAACCGCCAGCGGCGACGCCTGGCGTCGCTACGGCGCCAACCCGCTGGCTAACGCGGTCTCCAATATGGTGAGTACCGCCACCAGCGAGCAGGCGGCGATCGCCTCGATGACCGAGGCGGAGCGGACGGCCTATTTTGCCAGCAATCCGGGGGCCGAAGCCTTAAGCGGCCTGGGCACCCTGAATGCGGCAGATTTCAATCCGACCACCAGCAGCGGGATGGAAAATCTGGCGAAGCTCGGGAGCTATGATTCGGGACAGGTCGCCAGCTATCTGGCCTCTTCCAGCCGTAAGCCGAACGTTGACCAGACCAGCGGCTCAACCGATTCGCAGAAGGCTAACGGCGTCGAGCTGGCGCTGGCGTTAAGCGGTGACGATTATCGCGTCGATATTGGCAGCACGCCGCTGGGCCAGGATCTCAATACCGTTGTCGGCGGGGTGAAATGGTCGCCTAAGCTGAGCAACTACCTGTCGCTGATCCTGACCGGCGAACGCCGCTCACTGACCGACAGCCTGCTTTCTTACGTTGGTCTGAAAGACGCCTATTCCGGTAAAACCTGGGGGCAGGTGACGAAAAACGGCGGCACCCTGCAGCTGAGCTATGACGACGGCGACGCGGGCTTCTATGTCGGCGGTGGCGGATACAGCTACCTGGGGCAGAACGTCGCCAGCAACACCAGCATTAACGCCAATGCCGGGGTCTATCTGCGGCCCTATCATGACGAATATCGCCAGTTACAGACCGGGTTGAGCATGAGCTATATGGATTATTCCAAGAACCTCAGCTACTTCACCTATGGTCAGGGGGGCTACTTTAGCCCGCAAAACTATGTCAGCGTGTCGCTGCCGGTCAGTCTGACGGAGAAATATGATAACTGGACCATGAAGCTTGGCGGCTCGGTGGGCTACCAGTCTTACAGTCAGGATAAGAGCGCCTATTTCCCGACCAATTCGGAGTGGCAGCAGACCCTGGAGACGGCGGTGAGCAATGGGTTTGCCAAGGAAGCCTACTATTCCGCGACCTCGAAGAGCGGCATCGGCTATACCCTGCGCGCCGGGGCGGACTACAAGGTTAACAAACAGATGACGCTGGGGGGCCAGATTGGCTATGACACCTTCGGGGATTATAACGAAAGCACCGCCGGGCTCTATATCCGCTATATGTTGGGAGATCATTGATGATGACGGAGAACAATAACCCGGTGGTCACGACCTGGTTCCAGCAACAGCAGACGCCTGCCGGATGGTTCGATCTGTTGGTTATTATGGTCGAAGGTATGTTAAATAATGCCGGCGAGCTGGAAAGCCAGCCCTTCCTGCGTCAGATGGGCGCCTCGCTGGCGGAGACCCATCCGCTGCCGGCGTCGGAGACGGTGGGAGAGCTGGAGGCGAATATCAACCGGCTGCTGACCCATTTCCACTGGGGCGTGGTGACGATTGATGTCGGTGAGGATGGCCTGCGCCTGCGCCATCAGGCGTTGCCGGTCAGCCGGGACGACGCGGGACGCGTGCGCTGGTGCAACGCGTTCTGTGCCATACTGGAGGGGTTATATTCTCGCTGGCTGCAGAGTCAGGGAGGCAGTGCTCATGTCGTTTTACAACGTGAGCGGGTGTTCTCTGTCTCTGACGTTCAGTTTCTTTACTACCATCCATAATGAGTGAATGTATGCCCCTGCGTGCTTTAGTGGCGGTGATAGTGACAACGGCAGTGATGCTGGTGCCCCGGGCGTGGGCGGATACGGCCTGGGAGCGCTATAAGGCCCGTTTTATGATGCCGGACGGCCGTATCATTGATACCGCCAATGGCAATGTGTCGCATACGGAAGGTCAGGGCTTTGCCATGCTCCTGGCGGTGGCGAATAACGATCGCCCGGCGTTCGACAAGCTGTGGCAGTGGACGGACAGCACCCTGCGCGATAAGTCTAACGGGCTGTTTTACTGGCGTTATAACCCGGTGGCGCCGGACCCTATCGCCGATAAAAACAACGCCTCTGATGGTGATACTCTCATCGCCTGGGCGCTGTTGCGTGCGCAAAAGCAGTGGCAGGACAAGCGCTACGCGATTGCCTCGGATGCCATCACCGCCTCCCTGCTGAAATATACGGTGGTGACCTTCGCCGGTCGTCAGGTGATGCTCCCGGGCGTGAAAGGGTTCAATCTCAACGACCATCTGAATCTTAATCCCTCCTATTTCATCTTCCCGGCCTGGCGCGCCTTCGCGGAGCGGACGCATCTGACCGCCTGGCGGACATTGCAGACCGACGGACAGGCGCTGCTGGGGCAGATGGGGTGGGGGAAATCACACCTGCCCAGCGACTGGGTGGCGCTGCGGGCGGATGGCAAGATGCTGCCAGCCAAAGAGTGGCCGCCGCGGATGAGTTTCGATGCGATTCGTATCCCGCTGTATCTCTCATGGGCCGATCCGCAAAGCGCTTTGCTCGCGCCGTGGAAGGCCTGGATGCAGAGTTACCCGCGCCTGCAAACCCCGGCGTGGATCAACGTCAGCACCAACGAGGTGGCACCCTGGTATATGGCCGGCGGCCTGCTGGCGGTGCGCGATCTGACGCTGGGTGAACCGCAGGAGGCGCCGCAGATTGACGACAAGGATGATTATTACTCTGCCAGCCTCAAGCAGTTGGTCTGGCTGGCGAAACAGGATCAGCGTTAGAGACGGTGATTGATTTGCCGCCTTCCCCGCCCGTAGGCATGAGGGTGGGGAAGGGAGAATGGGAACGTCTCACGATGTAAGGCCGCCAGTTTGGGCGGCCTTGTCGCTTATTGCGGATAAGGCACCCAGCTACCGCCATTCAGCTGGACATAAGGCTTGCCCTGATACTGGATGACGATGGCGTTGGCGTTTTCGGACACCGCTGCGCTCTGCGGCAGGTTTGCGACATACTGCTGCCAGTTGACGCTGTCCTCGCTGAACATTTTGCCGTCGAGGGCACGCACCACCAGCTCCGACACCGCCAGGTAACTGCTGGGCTGATCGATGATAATCGGCGCCCCTTCATGCGGCGCCTTCATGCCGAAGAATTTTACCGCCGTCGGGACGTTCGTGATCGACGGGCTCGGGATATCGCGCAGGCCAGAGACCTGCATCTTATCGCCCTTCAGCGCGCCGCCGTGTTCCGGCACCACCACCACCATCACTTTCCGCCCCGATTTCTCCAGCTCGGTGAAGAAGTTATCCAGGTCATCAAACAGCTTCTGCGCCCGCACTTTGTAGTCTGCGGTTTTGCTTTGTCCCGGGAAGTGGTTGCCGTCATGCAGCGGCAGGGTGTTATAGAAGGTGGCGCTCCGCGGATTGCTGCTGGCCTCTTCGGTCTTCAGCCAGCGGTTGAGGACCGCCAGATCCTCATACACCGGGGAGCCGTCAAACGCCTGCAGGCTGACCGGCAATCCGGTCTGGTCCATCAGCGGGCTCTGCATGCCGCCCAGCGAACGCAGTTCTTTCAGGAAGTCGCCGAACAGACCGTTATGGCCGAGCATCAGCTGCTGGTTGAAGCCGAGTTTCGCCAGGTTTTCAAACAGGTAGCAATCGGCGCCGGACGGCTGATACAGGTTGGTATGCGACAGCTGGCCGCAGCTGGCGCGCAGCAGGCGCACCGCCGCCGGGCCGCTGTAGGAGGTCGCGGAGTTAAAGTTTTTGAAGACAATATCGAAATGCTTCCACAGCGGATGGTCCATCAGACCGGCGGCTTCAATATCCGACCAGGAGAGCGAGCAGATATTGATCACCAGCAGGTCAAACGGCTGGGCATCCGCCGGCAGCTGGTCCGGGAACGGCGTTTTGCGCTTCTGCTCGGCGGCATAGAAACCGTTCAGCCAGTTGGTGAGATTGGCTGACGTCGGCGGCTCGGTCTGCGGTGGAATATCGCTGCTGGCGGGGCTGGTCGCGGTGCCAGCGGCGGCGTTGGCCCCGGTATTGGCCGGCGCGGTCGTGGCGGCGGCCGTGGTGGGCTGACCGGCGGGCCACAGGGTAAAGGCCGGCAGCAGCGGGCTGACCGCCAGCCAGACGACCATCGCGGAGACAAACACAGTGACGCGCAGCCACTGACTGATAAACAGCCACAGGACCAGTAAAACAAAGAAGGCGCCGACCATGCTCCAGTTAATAAACCGGACGATCAGATCCCAGATATAGCTGGCGCTGAAGCCGGCGATTTGCGAACCCTGGCTAAGAAGCGTCTCCGGACCGGGCAGCCAGGTATCGTGCCAGAACAGCGCGAAGCCGAGCGGAATAGCGATCCAGTGGCGGATACGGTGCAGCTTTTCGCGCGGGATCGGCACCAGCAGAAAGGCGAGAAACACCAGGTTCAGCATCGGGTGGAAATTGAGATACCCGGCCCACAGCAGGGCAAATTTGACCAGAAAATATAAATTCCAGCCGCCAAGGCCGCGCCAGTACTGCCAGAGCGGAAGCGGTGTCGCGGTCGGTTTAGTGTTTGTCATTTGTTCGCTTTGCCTTGCTTAACCGTGGCTCCCCGGCGTAATACGCCTGCCGGTTTCACGTAACGGGGTTTAAAGAACATCAATCTTAACGTCGTGCGAATACGGCGCTGGTAATGGCGCGTCAGGTAACCCAGCGGGAAAAACAGCAGGGCGCAGAGCACCACCAGTTGCAGAATATCGGCGATAGACATCATCAGGCTTGTTCCTCGCGGGTGGTTAACCGGTGCGGCTCGGGGTAGCGTCGCCAGTGGCGTCCATCGTGGGTGGCGTTGATGGTTTCGTTTTTATCTATCGACAAGGGCAGCGGCGTGTTCCAGTGCGCGGGCTCGACGCCGCGCATGATCACGATTTCCGAGAGGATCTGCTTGTCTTCAAACCACACCATGCGGTTAGAAAAAATATCGCCGGTCGGCAGCGGGAAAATGTGGTTTAGCGCGGTATCGAGGTCATTGATCCGGCAAAACGACAAAAACAGCACCAGCCGGTTATTGCCGATGGTCATGATATCGCCCATCCGGTTGGGTTTGCATAACGTCAGCGCCTGCTCAACGCGCAGCCCTGGCGCCGGGCGCAGGGCCACCATTACGCCTTTGCTGTCGGCGGGCAGCAGGGTATTGGCCATCACGTTCTGTACCGCCTCGCAGAAAGCATCCCACTTCTGGTAGCCGCGCAGCTTTAACGGCTGGCTCCAGGTCAACAGCGTGGCGAAATCCTCCGGAATATGGCGGGAGAATTTTTGGTTCTGCACGCTTTCGATCAACGTCAGACAGCGGGAGAGCGACGCGCTGCTGGGGATCACCAGACTGGCGCCGCTGCTAAGCAGTAGCCGCTCATCTGTCGCGCGCAGGCTGGGCGTTTGTTCACGGACAATAATTTTCAGCGCCGTACCGCGCTGGCGACGCAGGGTATGAATATAGCGGCCCAGCTGTTCAATTTGCGTATTCTGGGTGATGGAGAAAAGTACCGTGGCCGCTTGTGCGGTGCGCCCGGCGTTGAAGACCTCGTCGTTGGTATCGAACAGGGTCCAGTATTCCGACAGCGGTGGGGCGCCTTCCAGCACGCGCATATTGCTGAGGATCACCTTCTCATCACTACGTGGCTGAACGTTGGTTTCCGTCTCCTGCGCCAGCCGCCAGCCGGCATCATCGCGTTGCACCATCAGCTGCTGCTGAGCGCTGATGCCTTTGTCGCTTCCCCACCAGGCAATATCAAAGAGATGCCGGTCGCCCTGGTAACGAATACTTGCCAGGCCGGAAAGGGAACGGTACTCGCGTAATAATGGGGTGAGCTGTCGATCGATATCCTGGGCGGAATTGATCGCCAGGAAAGCGCAACGGTGATATTGCGCCCAGCGGCTGGTCTTTTCCACCCACGCGCATAGCTTATCTTTATTTATATTTTGCCAGGTATTTTCAGCGCATAGCAGAATAAACAAGTAATTGCCAGGTTCGAGGGAGCAGACTAAATCACGATGTATTTCTTCCAGGGCTTCCGGACGATTCGGCAGGGTGAACAGCGCGATATTATCCGGGCCACCTTCATTATCTAATGAAATGATATTATTAGGTTTGTCTCCCATTACCAGCGCGGCGATCTTGCTGTTTTTCGCCTGCGCGGCCAGCGTCTGATTAAACAGACTGACGGCATCGGTATAACGGTCAACGTTGAGCCACCATACCCCACCGACCGGCATATGGCACACTTCATCCCATAATGATGAAATACCCAAAGTAAATACACTATCCACGGCATCCCTCGTGCGCCCTGATTGACACTGGATAAGTTTACTAGCGAAACCGGCAGAGTAAACCTAACATTGAAATTAAAGGTCATCAGTTTTAGCATGTACACCTGCTTTTAAGGATGCGCTGTATTCGTCCTCTGGTTTAATAATAAATTTCAAACGGACAGAGATATGCCAGCAAAAGATCCTGCAGTACCCACGGACGCCACGCTGGGGTACACCTTTCAAAATGATTTTCTGGCGCTAAGCCGGGCATTTTCCCTGCCGGATATTGATTATCATGATATTTCCCGGCGCGAGCAGCTGAATGCGGCGCTGAAGCGCTGGCCGTTACTGGCAGAGTTTGCAGAGAAAAAATAAGGAAGCCGGAGATGGCTATTCTGGGATTACAGGGCGTGCGCGGGGGGACTGGCGTCACGTCCATTACGGCTGCACTCGCCTGGGCGCTGCAATTGCTCGGTGAAACGGTGCTGGCGATCGACGCCAGCCCGGATAATATGCTGCGCTTTTTTTTCAATACCGACGTCCATCATCAGGACGGCTGGGCGCGGGCGCTGCTCGACGGTCGGGACTGGCGCGACGCGGGTCTGCGCTATACGCAACATATCGATCTGCTGCCGTTTGGCCAGCTCAGCGCCGGCGAAAGAGAAAATGCTGACCAGCTGCAGCCCGCGCTGGGGGCGATGGCGGAGGCTGTGCAGCGGCTGCAGAGCCAGTACCGCTGGCTGCTGCTGGATCTGCCGAACGGTTATTCGCCATTAACCCGCGAGCTGCTGACGCTGTGCGATCGCACACTGGTGGTGGTTCATCCCGACGCCAATAGCCATATCCGTCTACACCAGCAGCCCCTCCCGGCCAACAGCGACATTCTGATTAACGATCTGCGGGTCGGCAGCCAGCTACAGGAAGATCTCTACCAGCTGTGGCTGGAGAGCCAGCCGCGCATCCTGCCGGTGACGATTCACCGCGACGAGGCGATGGCCGAGTGCCTGGCGGCGAAACAGCCTCTTGGGGAGTATCGTCAGGACTCCCTGGCGGCGGAAGAGGTGCTGACCCTGGCGAACTGGTGCCTGATCCACTATTCCGGCGGGAGGCCGGCATGATCCGCCTCAGCACGCTGCTGCTGGCTCCGCCGGTGGAGGAACGGCTGCGCGCGCGCTATGACGACTATCGGCAGCACGGGGCCTCCTGGCTTTCGGCGTCGCTTGGCTGTCTGTGGGCGTCGCTGGTCTGGGCGCTGATGCCGCTGGAGACGCCGCGCTGGCAGGCGATTCTGGCCCACCATGAAACCTATTTTCCCCATATTAATCCGCATCGCCCGCGTCCGCTGGATCCGCTGCGCTACCTGCTGCAATCCCTGTGGTTGCTGGCGACGCGCGTGCCGGAGCCGGAAAAAAAGGTCAACTGGCGCTCGCTGGCGGCCCTGGAAGGGGTGCACGGTCGCTATACGCAATGGCTGGAGAAACTGCCTGAACAGGTGAACGCCCGCACCGGCCATCTGGATAAACAGAAAGAGCTGGCGCACCTTAATCCGAAGCTGCGCCGGGCAATCCTTGGGGGGGTGACCTTCTGCTCGCTGGTGCTGGCGCTAATGTGTATTACGCAGCCCTTTAACCCGCTGTCGCAGTTTATCTTCCTGATGCTGCTGTGGGGCGTGGCGCTGCTGGTGCGGCGCATCCCGGGGCGTTTCTCGGCGCTGATGCTTATCGTGCTGTCGCTGACGGTGTCGTGCCGCTATATCTGGTGGCGCTACACCTCGACGCTGAACTGGAACGACCCGGTAAGCCTGGTGTGCGGGATCATTCTGCTGTTCGCAGAGACCTACGCCTGGGTGGTGCTGGTGCTGGGCTACTTCCAGGTGGTCTGGCCGCTGAACCGCCAGCCGGTGCCGCTGCCGGAGGATATGGATCTGTGGCCAACCGTGGACATCTTCGTCCCCACCTATAACGAAGATCTCAACGTGGTGAAAAACACTATTTACGCCTCGCAGGGCATCGACTGGCCGAAGGACAAGCTGAACATCTGGATCCTCGACGACGGCGGACGGGAAGCGTTTCGCCAGTTTGCCAAAGATGTCGGGGTGCACTATATCGCCCGTACCAGCCACGAGCACGCCAAGGCCGGTAACATCAACAATGCGCTGAAATACGCTAAAGGGGAGTTCGTCTCGATCTTTGACTGCGACCATGTGCCAACGCGCTCGTTTCTGCAGATGACCATGGGCTGGTTCCTGAAAGAGAAAGAGCTGGCGATGATGCAGACCCCGCACCACTTCTTCTCGCCCGATCCCTTTGAGCGCAACCTTGGCCGCTTTCGCAAAACGCCGAACGAAGGGACGTTGTTCTACGGCCTGGTGCAGGACGGGAACGACATGTGGGACGCCACCTTCTTCTGCGGCTCCTGCGCCGTTATCCGTCGCGGCCCGCTGGATGAGATTGGCGGGATAGCCGTCGAAACGGTAACCGAAGATGCCCATACCTCTCTGCGTCTGCACCGGCGGGGACACACCTCAGCCTATATGCGGATCCCGCAGGCGGCGGGGCTGGCGACGGAGAGTTTGTCCGCGCATATCGGCCAGCGCATCCGCTGGGCGCGCGGGATGGTGCAGATTTTCCGGCTCGATAACCCGCTGTTTGGCAAAGGCCTGAAGCTGGCGCAGCGCGTCTGCTACGCTAACGCCATGCTCCACTTCCTCTCCGGTATTCCGCGCCTCATCTTCCTCACGGCGCCGCTGGCCTTTTTGCTGCTCCATGCCTATATCATTTATGCGCCTGCGCTGATGATCGCGCTGTTCGTGCTGCCGCACATGATCCACGCCAGCCTGACCAACTCGAAGATTCAGGGCAAATACCGCCATTCGTTCTGGAGTGAAATCTACGAGACGGTGCTGGCCTGGTATATCGCGCCGCCCACCTTTGTGGCGCTGATTAACCCGCATAAAGGTAAGTTCAACGTCACCGCGAAGGGCGGGCTGGTGGAAGAAGAGTATGTCGACTGGGTGATCTCCCGGCCCTATATCTACCTTGTACTGCTCAATCTGGTCGGCGTCGCGGTGGGGATCTGGCGATTTATGTATGGCCCGGAAAACGAAATTCTCACCGTCTGGGTGAGTATTGTCTGGGTGTTCTACAACCTGATTATTCTTGGCGGCGCGGTGGCGGTCTCGGTCGAAAGCAAGCAGGTTCGCCGTTCGCATCGTGTCGAAATGAGCATGCCGGCGGCGATTGCCCGCGAAGATGGCCATCTGTTCTCCTGCACGGTTCACGACTATTCCGACGGCGGGCTGGGGATCAAAATTCACGGCGACGCGCAGGTGCTGGAAGGCCAGAACGCCAGGCTGTTGCTCAAACGGGGACAGCAGGAATATGCCTTCCCGGTTAGGGTCGCGCGGGTCAACGGCAGCGAGGTGGGGCTCCAGCTACTGCCGTTGACCAACCAACAGCATATCGATTTTGTGCAGTGTACGTTTGCCCGCGCTGATACGTGGGCGCTTTGGCAGGATAGCTTCCCGGAAGACAAGCCGATGGAAAGCCTGCTGGATATCCTCAAGCTGGGCTTCCGTGGCTATCGTCACCTGGCGGAGTTTTCGCCGCCGTCGGTGAAGGTAGTTTTCCGCGCGCTCACTTCGCTGGTGGCCTGGATAGTGTCGTTTGTACCCCGACGCCCTGAACGCGCCGCGCCGACGCTCTCCGCAGACCCGGCAATGGCTCAACAATGATGATAATGCGATGAAAAGAAAACTTTCCTGGATGTGTGCAGTAGCGGTGGGCATGTGCAGCTGGTATCCGCTGGCCTCTTATGCGGCGCCGGCCGTCGTGGCGAACGCCGCCCCTGGCGTTCAGCCGCAGGTAGCGACCCCGGGCGCGCCGATCGTGGTGGGCGAGCCAACGGCGGCCCTTGCCGAACCGACCGCCCCGGCGGCGGTGGCCGAGAACGTCCCGCAGCGGGAGGTGAAGCTGACTTTTGCCACCATCGCGCCGCCGCCCGGCAGCATCGTGCTGCGCGGCTCACGGCCTGACGCGTCGGTCGAATTCGGCATGCGCAGCGATGAGCTGGTCGCCAACGCGCTGCTCAACCTGGAATACACCCCATCGCCTTCGCTGCTGCCCGTGCAGTCGCAGCTGAAAGTCTATCTCAACGATGAGCTGATGGGCGTCCTGCCCGTGACCAAAGAGCAGCTGGGGAAAAAGATCCGCGCGCAGTTGCCGATTGACCCGCTGTACATCACCGACTTCAACCGCGTACGGCTGGAGTTTGTCGGTCACTACCGCGATGTCTGCGAAAACCCCGCCAGCAGCACGCTGTGGCTGGACGTCGGGCGCGAAAGCTATCTGGATCTCACCTACCAGTCGCTGAAGGTGCATAACGATCTGTCACACTTCCCGGTGCCGTTCTACGATCCGCGCGATAACCGCCCGCTGACGCTACCGATGATTTTCCCGGGCTCGCCAGCGGTGGCCCAGCAGCAGGCGGCGGCGATTGTCGCCTCCTGGTTCGGCAGCAAGGCCGGCTGGCGCGGCCAGCAGTTCCCGGTCTATTTCAACGAACTGCCGGATCGTAACGCCATTGTCTTCGCCACCAACGACAAGCGCCCGGACTTCCTGCGCGATCATCCGCCGGTCAAGGCGCCGACCATCGAAATGATCGACAACCCGAACGATCCTTACGTCAAGCTGCTGGTAATTTTCGGCCGCGATGATAACGACCTGCTGCTGGCGGCGAAGGGGATTGCCCAGGGCAATATTCTGTTCCGCGGCAGCAGTGTCACCGTGGACGGCATCAAAACCCTGCAGCCGCGTCAGCCTTACGACGCGCCGAACTGGGTGCGCACCGACCGCTCGGTCACCTTCGCTGAGCTGAAAACCTATGAGCAACAGCTGCAGTCCAGCGGGCTGGTGCCGGATGCCATCACCGTGGCGCTTAACCTGCCGCCGGATCTCTATCTGCTGCGGGCCAACGGCATCGATATGGATCTGAAATATCGCTACACCATGCCGCCGGTGAAGGACAGTTCGCGGATGGATATCAGCCTCAACGACCAGTTCCTGCAGTCGTTCAGCCTGAACAGCGCTCAGGACGTGAACAAACTGATCCTGCGCCTGCCGGTGCTGCAGGGGCTGCTGGACGGCAAATCAGAGGTCACCATCCCCGCGCTGCGTCTCGGGGCGGTCAACCAGCTGCGCTTTGACTTCCAGTACATGAACCCGATGCCGGGCGGCTCCATCGACAACTGTATTACCTTCCAGCCGGTGCAGAACCATGTGGTGATTGGCGACGATTCGACCATCGACTTCTCGAAGTATTATCACTTTATCGCCCTGCCGGACCTGCGCGTCTTTGCCAATGCGGGCTTCCCTTACAGCCGTATGGCCGACCTCTCCGACACGCTGGTGGTGGTGCCGAAAGCGCCGACCCAGGGCCAGGTGGCGACGCTGCTGCAGGCGCTGGGCGGTATCGGTTCGCAGACCGGTCTGGCGGCGATTAATCTGCAGATGACCGACGATGGCAACCAGATCAAGAACAAAGATGCGGATCTGCTGCTGATCGGCGCGATCCCGTCGTCCCTCAAGGACGACACCAAAATCAACCTGCTGGTCGAGGCGACCAAAAGCTGGGTGAAAATGCCGATGCGCCACTATGACCTGGCGAGCATTTATCCCGATGACGATGCCCGCACGCCCAATACCCGCACCGACATTACCTCTTCCGGGCCGATGGCGGCGGTGATTGGCTTCCAGTCGCCGTATAACGATCAGCGCAGCGTGGTGGCCCTGCTGGCCGACAGCCCGCGCGGTAATGAACTGCTGACCAACGCCCTCAACGACAGCGGTAAGCGGGCAGCAATGTTTGGGTCGGTAGCGGTGATCCGCGAGTCCGGCGTCAACAGTCTGCGGGTAGGGGATATCTACTACGTGGGTCATCTGCCCTGGTTCGAGCGCATCTGGTTCGCGCTCTCTAACCACCCGATACTGCTGGCGATCTTCGCCGCTATCAGTATTGTGCTGCTGGCGTGGGTGCTGTGGCGCATGCTGCGCATCATCAGTCGCCGCCGTCTTAGCCTGGATGATGAATAAACCATGATGAAAGTACTTTGTGGCGCGGTGCTCTCCGCGCTGCTGCTGGCGGCGGGCCCGGTGAGCGCCGCCTGCCAGTGGCCCGCCTGGGAGCAGTTTAAAAAAGCGTACGTCAGCCCTGAGGGACGGGTGATTGACCCCAGCGATGCGCGCAAAATCTCCACCTCGGAAGGACAGAGCTATGGCCTGTTTTTCGCCCTGGCCGCCAACGATCGCGCGGGGTTCGACAAACTGCTGACCTGGACGCAGAACAACCTGGCGGAAGGCGACCTGCGGCAACATCTGCCGGGCTGGCTGTGGGGCAAAAAGGACGATGAGCAGTGGACGTTGCTGGACAGCAACTCGGCCTCCGACTCGGATCTGTGGATAGCCTGGGCGCTGCTGGAGGCGGGCCGCCTGTGGCAGCAGCCGCAGTACACCGAGACCGGCAAAGCACTGCTGGCGCGGATTGTCGAGGAAGAGACGGTGGCGGTGCCCGGTCTTGGCACGATGCTGCTGCCGGGAAAAGTCGGTTTTGCCGATGACAGCGGCTGGCGGTTTAACCCCAGCTATCTTCCGCCGCAGCTGGCCACCTACTTTGTGCGTTTTGGCGCGCCGTGGCCTGCCCTGCGCGACAGTAACCTGCGCCTGCTGCTGGAAACCGCGCCGAAAGGCTTTACCCCGGACTGGGTGCGTTATGAGAAAGGGAAAGGCTGGCAGCTGAAAACCGAAAAGCCGCTGATCGGCAGCTATGACGCGATTCGCGTCTACCTGTGGGTGGGCATGCTCCATGATGGCGATAAGCAGAAAGCGCGCCTGCTGCAACGCTTCGCGCCGATGGCGGCGCAGACCACGGAGCAGGGGGTACCGCCGGAGAAAGTGAATATCGCCACCGGCAAAACCAGCGGCCAGGGGCCCGTGGGCTTCTCCGCGGTGATGCTACCGTTTTTACAGGACGACGAGGCCCGGTCGGTGCAACGCCAGCGCGTCGCCGATAACTATCCCGGCGCGGATGCCTACTACAGCGCAGTTCTGACGCTGTTCGGCCAGGGTTGGGATCAACACCGTTTTCGTTTCACTGCGGGTGGCGAATTACAACCTGACTGGAACCAGGAATGCGCAAGCTCTCACTAAGTTTACTCACGCTGTCCCTCGGCGTGGCGCTGCTGCCGTTAGCGCAGGCGGCGACGACGCCTGCCCAGGAGCATCTGCTGGAGCAGGTCCGCCTTGGCGAGGCCAGTAATCGTGAAGACCTGGTGCGCCAGTCGCTGTACCGCCTGGAGCTGATTGATCCCAACAACCCGGATCTGATTGCCGCGCGGATGCGCTACCTGCTGCGTCAGGGGGATGCCGCCGGGGCGCAAAAAGAGCTGGAACGACTGACAAAGCTGGCGCCGGACTCCCCGGAGCTGAAGGCGTCGCGCAATGAGATGAAAAGCAACACCGGCGAGGGCCGGCAGGCGCTGCAGCAGGCGCGACTGCTGGGTGTGGCCGGGAAGGTCGATGAAGCCATCGCCGCCTATGAAAAACTGTACGGCGGGGTGCCGGATGACGTTGACGTCGCCATTGAATACTGGACGCTGGTGGCGCGCCTGCCCGCTCGCCATAGCGAAGGCGTCAGCCAGTTGAAAAAGCTGAACGCCAGCGCGCCGGGCAACGTCAGCCTGCTGACTTCGCTGGCGAAGCAGATGTTTGCCGATAACAAACCGCAGGAAGGGTTTGCCTATCTGGCGGAGATGGCCCGCTCGGCCTCAGGACGCGGCATCGCCGCCGACATGTGGTTCAGTGAAGTGAAAAGCATGCCGGTGAGCAAGGCCAGCGTGCAGGCGTTGCAGCAATTTCTCCTGCAGTTTCCCACCGGCTCGGTGGCGGCGAACGCCCGCGTTCTGCTCGACCAGCAGCAGGCGCAGCTGCAGGATCCGACCTTCCGCGCCCGCTCGGAAGGGCTGGCGGCGGTCAAGTCCGGGAATGCCTCGCAGGCGGTCGCGGATCTTCAGAAAGCCGTTCAGGCCGACAGCCGCGACAGCGATGCGGTGGGCGCCCTCGGCCAGGCCTATTCCCAGCGCGGCGATCGCGCGCGGGCAGTGGCGCAGCTCAATAAAGCGATTGCCATGGACCCCGACAGCCCGAACCGCGGCAAATGGGACAGCCTGCTGCAAACCAACCGTTACTGGCTGCTGATCAAGCAGGGGGATAACGCCCTGAAAGCCGGCCAGCTTTCGCAGGCGCAGAACTATTATGCCCAGGCGCAGCGGGTCGATCGCACCGACAGTTATGCCGTGCTGGGATTGGGGGACGTCGCGGCGGCGCGCAAAGAGTCGGCAGCGGCGGAGCGCTATTACCAGCAGGCGTTGCGCCTGGATCGCGGTAATAATCTGGCGGTGCGCGGTCTGGCCAACCTCTATCGCGCCGAATCGCCGGAGAAAGCCAGCGCCTGGATCGCCGGCCTCCCTCCCGCTCAGCGGCGGAGCATCGATGATATTGAGCGCAGTCTGACCAACGACCGGCTGGAGAAACAGGCGCAGGCCCTGGAAAGTCAGGGCAACTGGGCGCAGGCGGCGGAAGTCCAGCGTCGGCGCCTGGCGCTGGATCCGGACAGCGTGTGGATAACCTACCGTCTGGCGCGCGATCTGGTTAGCGCCGGTGAACGCCAGGAGGCCGACGCGCTGATGCGGGCGATGGTCAACCGCCAGCCGCAGGATGCTGAACGGGTCTACGCCTCGGGGCTGTACCTGTCGGGGAACGACCAGGACGATCTGGCCCTGGCGCAAATCGCCGCTCTGCCGCGCAGCGCGTGGACGGATAATATTCGTGAGCTCGAAGCGCGTTTGCAAAGCGACCGGGTGCTGCGCCAGGCCAACCAGCTGCGCGACAGCGGTAACGAAGCGCAGGCGATCGCCCTTATCCAACAGCAGCCCGCCTCGGTGCGCTATGACCTGACGCTGGCCGACTGGGCGCAGCAGCGCGGCGACAGCCAGACGGCGATTGCCGACTATCAGCGGGTGCTGCGCCAGGAGGCCGACAATGGCGATGCGCGCCTCGGCCTTGCGGAAGTCTACCTGGCCGAGGGCGATAAACAGGCCGCCCGGGCGCAGGTCATGCAGTTGAAAGGCGCAGAGACCGAATCCATGAATATGCAGCGTCGGGTCGCGCTGGCGCGAGCCGGCCTTGGCGATACCGCTGATGCCCAACAGATTTTTAACCAGATTGTGCCGCAGGCGAAGGCGCAGCCGCCCTCGATGGAGAGCGCGTTGGTGCTGCGCGATGCCGCGCGCTTTGCCACCCAGACCGGGGCGCCGCAGCAGGCGCTGACGCACTACCGGGAGGCGATGGTGGCCTCCGGCATCACCCCCGCGCAGCCGCAGGATAACGATACCTTTACGCGGCTGACGCGCAACGACAGCCGGGATGACTGGCTGAAGCGCGGGATCCGTAGCGATGCCGCCGATCTTTATCGCCAGCAGGATCTGAACGTCACCCTGGAACACGACTTCTGGGGTTCCAGCGGCACCGGCGGCTATTCCGACCTGAAGGCGCATACCACCATGCTGCAGGTGGATGCTCCGCTGGCGGATGGCCGGATGTTCTTCCGCACCGATCTGGTCAATATGGATGCCGGCAGCTTTTCCACCCACAGCGACGGGAGCTACTCGCCCAGCTGGGGCACCTGCGGGGAGATCGCCTGTACCAGCGGCAGTAAAAACCAGACCGACAGCGGGGCCAGCGTGGCGGTCGGCTGGAAGAATGACACCTGGAGCGGCGATATCGGCACCACCCCGATGGGCTTCAATGTCGTCGATGTGGTGGGGGGGCTGAGCTACAGCAGCGACGTCGGGCCGGTGGGGTACACGGTCAAC
The DNA here is from genome assembly GCF_003097195.1 of Klebsiella sp. GL120222-02. NCBI lineage: Bacteria > Pseudomonadati > Pseudomonadota > Gammaproteobacteria > Enterobacterales > Enterobacteriaceae > Klebsiella > Klebsiella sp. GL120222-02. The sequence goes on along the minus strand of NZ_QEQO01000006.1, from coordinate 52,180 downwards.
GTCCACCGGCGCCCCATCTCCAGCTCGCTGCTCTCCTTTGGCGGGCAGAAAGACAGCAGCAGCCATACCGGCACCACCTGGGGCGGCGTCCGCGCCGACGGCGGCGGCCTGAGCCTCAGCTATGACCGGGGCGAAGCGCACGGCATCTGGTCCTCGCTGGGGGCCGATTCGCTGACCGGTAAAAACGTGGCGGATAACTGGCGCGTGCGCTGGATGACCGGGTACTACTACAAGGTCATCAACGAGAATAATCGTCGCGTCACCGTCGGCCTCAACAATATGATCTGGCACTACGACAAAGATCTCAGCGGTTACACCCTCGGCCAGGGCGGCTATTACAGCCCGCAGGAGTATCTCTCATTCGCCGTGCCGGTGACCTGGCGTCAGCGTACCGAGAACTGGTCCTGGGAGCTCGGCGGGTCGGTGTCATGGTCCCATTCGCGCACCCAGACGCAAGCCCGTTATCCGCTGCTGAACCTGATCCCGTCCGACTACCGCCAGCGCGCCAGCGAGCTGACGGAGGAGGGGAGCAGCAGTCAGGGATTCGGTTACACCGCCAGAGCGCTGGTGGAGCGGCGGGTGACCAGCAACTGGTTCGTCGGCGCCGCGGTCGATATTCAGCAGGCGAAGGATTACACCCCGAGCCATGCGCTGCTTTACGTCCGCTACTCGGCGGCCGGCTGGCAGGGGGATCTGGATATGCCGCCCCAGCCGCTGGTGCCCTACGCCGACTGGTAGCAGAATAGGCTGAATTACGTCACAGAGCGCCACTCCACGACGCGCTTCGCGTATACTCGTGAGGCATTGCCCACCGTCGGCCGCCGGGGCGATTTCCCCGGCTTCTGCGCCACCGCGCGGAAATATCCCGTCACTTCATCCCTCGCGGGCGTGGGCGAAGGATTTGAGTATATAATCAGCCTGAAACGACCGGCATTGAAGGATTGATACCGGGTATGCATTCAGTATCAGTGGAGAACACCGTTGCGCGTCAGCCGTTCACTTACAATCAAACAGATGGCGATGGTCGCGAGCGTGTCCATGGCCTTTGTATTGGTTTTTTGCACTATTTTGCTGTTTCACTTTGTGCAACAGAGTCGCTTTACCACGGCCACGCAGTTAGAAAGTATCGCGCGATCCGTTCGCGAACCGCTGTCTGCGGCTATTCTGAAAGCCGATATTCCGGAAGCGGAAGCCATTTTAAGCCGTATCCAGCCTGCTGGCATCGTCAGCCGGGCGGATGTGGTGTTGCCGAACCAGTTCCAGGCGCTGCGGATGCGATTTATCCCCGAGCGGCCGGTGCCGGTGACCGTCACCCGGCTGTTTGAGCTGCCGGTGCAGATTTCGCTGCCTATTTATTCACTGGAACGGCCGGCTAACCCCCAGCCGCTGGCCTATCTCGTGCTGCAGGCGGATTCATACCGCATGTATAAATTCGTCATGAGCGCCCTTGCTACGTTAGTGACGGCTTACTTACTTTTGGTGCTGATGCTGACGGTGGCGCTTACCTGGTGCATCAACCGGCTGATGGTGCGCCCCCTGCGGCGTATCGCCCGCGAGCTGAACGATCTCTCCCAGCAGGATCGTCTCGGCCATCAGCTAACGCTCCCGCGCCTGCACCATGACGACGAGATCGGTATGCTGGTGCGCAGCTATAACCGCAACCAGCAGAGCCTGGTGCGCCAGCATGATGAACTGTCCATCCAGTCGACCCGCTTCCCGGTCTCAGAGCTGCCGAATAAAGCCTTTTTGCTGGCGATGCTGGAGCAGACGGTGGCCCGCCCCCAGAGCGCCGCGCTAATCGTCGTCGCCTGCGAAACCCTGCAGGATGCCGCCGGGGTCCTCAAGGAGAGCCAGCGCGAAATGCTGCTCCTGACGCTGGTGGAGAAGCTGCGAGCCGCCATTCCGCCGCAAATGGTGCTGGCTCAGGTGAGCGGGTATGACTTCGCGATTCTCGCCGATGGCCTTGCCGAACCGTGGCAGGCGGTGACGTTAAGTAAGCAAGTGCTCACTATTATTAATGAGCGTTTGCCGCTGCATGGGCTGCAGCTGCGGCCCTACGCCAGCGTCGGGATCGCCATGTTCCACGCCGGGCTCAGCGCCGAGCAGTTTTACCGGCGCGCGGTGTCGGCTGCCGTCACCGCACGACGTAAAGGCAAAAACCAGATTGAGTTCTTCGATCCCGAGCAGATGGAAAAGGCTCAGCGCCGTCTGATGGAAGAGCACGACATTATTACCGCCCTCGACAACCAGCAGTTCGCTATCTGGCTGCAGCCGCAGGTGGCCTGCGCCAGCGGCGAGATCTGCGGCGCCGAAGTGCTGCTGCGCCAGCGGCAGGCGGATGGCAGCTGGTCGCTACCGCCGTCGCTGATTGAGCGCATTGAGTCCTGCGGGCTGATTATCCCGGTCGGCTACTGGGTGATGGAAGAGGCCTGCCGCCAGCTGGCGGCCTGGCAAAGCCAGGGGATTATGCTGCCGCTGTCGGTCAATGTTTCCCTGCTCCAGCTGCTGGAACACGACCGTGGCGAGGAGATGCTAAAGCTGATCGCCCGCTACCGTATCGCCCCTGGCACCCTCATCCTCGAGGTGACGGAGAGCTGCCGGATGGACGATCCGCAGGATGTGATGGCGCGGTTGCGACCGCTGCGCGAGGCCGGGGTACAGATTGCGCTGGATGATTTTGGCATGGGTTATGCCGGGTTGCACCAGCTGCAGCAGATGAAAGCTCTGCCGGTGGATATTCTGAAAATCGATAAAGTATTCATCGATATGCTGCCGGAGGATGTCAGCATGGTGCCGGCGATGATCCAGCTCGCGCGCGGCCTGTCGCTGCGTATCGTGGCGGAAGGGGTGGAGAACGACGCCCAGTACCGCTGGTTGCAAGCCGCGGGCGTCGAGGTGCTCCAGGGCCATCTGTTCGGTTGCGCTTTGCCGCTGGAGGCATTCAGCGCGCGCTATCTCTCCCCGGTTCGTGAGGATGAAAATTTGTAAATGTTTTGTTGACTTGTGCGAGTCAGCTCAAAGATTTTAACAATTGCGTTGCACTTTCGGCGTTAGTTATTTCTGAAATGTTTCCAGGGTGTTATTTTTAAGCCACAGACGTCAAATATCCCTTCTTGCTCTGTGGTTATTCCCAAAGGACACCCTATGAAAACCTCTATCTTTAAAAGCCTCTATGTCCAGGTTCTGACGGCCATAGCGATCGGTATTCTGCTGGGCCATTTTTACCCGGAACTGGGCGCGCAAATGAAACCCTTCGGCGACGCCTTCGTTAAGCTGATTAAAATGGTGATTGCTCCGGTTATCTTCTGTACCGTCGTGACGGGGATCGCCGGGATGGAAAGCATGAAAGCCGTCGGCCGTACCGGGGCGGTGGCGCTGCTCTATTTCGAAGTGGTCAGCACCATCGCGCTGATTATCGGTCTGATTATCGTCAACGTGGTGCAGCCTGGCGCCGGGATGAACGTCGACCCGTCAACGCTCGATGCGAAAGCGGTGGCGGTGTACGCTGAGCAGGCGAAAGACCAGGGGGTGGTGGCCTTTTTACTGGATGTGATCCCGGGCAGCGTCATTGGCGCCTTCGCCAGCGGCAACATTCTGCAGGTGCTGCTGTTCGCCGTCCTGTTTGGTTTTGCCCTGCACCGTCTGGGCAGCAAGGGCCAGCTGATTTTCAACGTCATTGAAAGCTTCTCCCAGGTTATCTTCGGCATCATCAATATGATCATGCGCCTGGCGCCGATTGGCGCTTTCGGGGCCATGGCCTTTACCATCGGTAAATATGGCGTCGGCACCCTGGTGCAGTTGGGGCAGCTGATCATCTGCTTCTACATCACCTGTATTCTGTTCGTGGTGGTGGTGCTGGGGAGTATCGCCCGGGCTACCGGCTTCAGCATCTTCAAATTTATCCGCTATATCCGTGAGGAGCTGCTGATTGTGCTGGGAACCTCCTCGTCAGAATCAGCGCTGCCGAGAATGCTCGACAAGATGGAGAAGCTGGGCTGCCGCAAATCGGTGGTGGGCCTCGTGATCCCGACCGGCTATTCGTTCAACCTCGATGGCACCTCCATCTACCTGACGATGGCCGCGGTCTTTATCGCCCAGGCGACCAACAGCCATATGGATATTTTCCATCAGATCACCCTGCTGGTGGTGCTGCTGCTCTCCTCGAAAGGGGCGGCGGGGGTGACCGGCAGCGGCTTCATCGTGCTGGCGGCGACCATCTCCGCCGTCGGGCATTTGCCGGTGGCGGGCCTGGCGCTGATCCTCGGTATCGACCGCTTTATGTCCGAAGCCCGTGCGCTGACCAACCTGGTGGGTAACGGCGTCGCTACGGTGGTGGTGGCTAAATGGGTCAAAGAACTCGATGCCAAACAGATGGATGATGTTCTGAATAACCGTGTTCCAGCGAACAAATCGCACGAATTATCCTCTTAAATCCTCCTCTTAGGCCCGTACTCCCTTGCTGGAGTACGGGCTCCTGCGCATAATTAGAGGTCATTTCCGCTTGGCGGAAATGACACGAAATGATTATTTTGCGTTGTCATGCGACATTTTCGTCTCCGTGTGGTCTAACCGACGTATTTCACTCTCACTTTTTTTCGGCAGCCCGTCAGTGGGGTGCTGTTGTAACCAGGAATGTTCATCAGGGGTTCACATGCAGGGCACAACAATTAAACTCTTAACGGGCGGTTTGCTGATGGTAGCGGCGGCCGGTTATGTGCAGGCAGAAGCGCTCCAGCCTGATCCGGCCTGGCAACAAGGGACCTTAGCGAATGGTTTGACGTGGCAGGTGCTGGCCACGCCGCAGCGTCCCAGCGACCGTATTGAAGTCCGTCTGTCCGTGAATATTGGCTCGCTGAGCGAAAGCACTCAGCAGAGTGGTTTCAGCCGCTTTGTTCCTCGCCTGGCGTTGACGCAAAGCGGCAGCCTGCCGACGATGCAGGCGCGCTCTTTATGGCAGCAGAGTATTGACCCGAAGCGTCCTCTGCCGCCGGCCATCGTCTCCTACGATTACACAATGTTTAATCTCAGTCTGCCCAATAACCGCAACGATCTGCTGAAAGAGGCGCTGAGCTGGCTGGCGGACGCCAGCGGTAAGCTGACCATTACGCCTGAATCGATCAATCATGCGCTGCAGGGCAGCGACATGGTGGCGACGTGGCCGCTGGATACCAAAGAGGGCTGGTGGCGCTACCGCCTGAAAGGGTCCACCATGCTGGGCCATGATCCTGCCGCGCCGCTGAAGCAGCCGATAGACGTGGCGCAGCTGAAAGACTTTTATCATAAATGGTACACCCCCGACGCCATGACGCTGATTGTGGTCGGTAACGTCGACAGCCGCAGCGTCGCTGAGCAAATCAGCAAAACCTTCGGCGATCTGAAGGGCAAGCGGGAAACGCCCGCGGCGGTGCCGACCTTATCGCCACTGCCTACCGTGCCGGTCAGCATCATGACCAGCGCGGTGCGTCAGGACAAACTGTCCATCATGTGGGATGCGCCCTGGCAGCCAATCCGCGACTCCGCGGCGCTGCAGCGCTACTGGCGCGACGACCTCGCCCGCGAAGCGCTGTTCTGGCACGTGCAGCAGAGCCTGAGCAAAAATAACGTGAAGGATATTGGTCTTGGCTTTGACTGCCGGGTGCTCTATCAGCGCGCGCAGTGCGCGATCAACATCGAATCGCCGGGCGAGCGTCTGAACAACAACCTGAGCGTGGTCTCGCGCGAGCTGGCGAAAGTGCGGGACAACGGCCTGCCGCAGGAGGAGTTTGACGCGCTTATCGCCCAGAAAAGCCTCGAGCTGCAGAGGCTGTTTGCCACCTATGCGCGCACTGACACCGATATTCTGATGAGCCAGCGCATGCGCTCCCTGCAGAATCAGGTGGTGGATATCGCGCCGGAGCAGTATCAGAAGCTGCGCCAGGAGTTCCTCAACTCCCTGACGGTAGACATGCTGAATCAGTACCTGCGTCAGCAGCTGTCCCAGGATATGGCGCTGGTGCTACAGCAGCCGAAAGGCGAACCGGAATACAACATGAAGGAGCTGCAGGCCACGTGGGAAAAACTGATGGCGCCGAATCCGGCGGCCGCGGCGGTCAGCGGCAGCGCTGATACAGTTGATGCCCACAGCGAGGCCAGCGACATCCCGCCAGGGCAGTAACTAACGCCTCTCCGGCGCGCCAGCGGCGGCCGGAGAGCGCTTCCTGCGGAGAATTACTGCGGCATCGCTTCCCGCGGGATGATCGCCCCGCGATACTGGATCACCGTGCTGGCGGTCAGGTGTCCGCGTTTGGCGGCGGATTCTGCATCGCCGCCGGTCAGGCGAACGGCCAGGTAGCCGGCGCTGAAGGAGTCTCCGGCGGCGGTGGTATCCACCACCTTCTCTTTGGCCAGCCTGACAGCCGGCACTTCCTGTAGCGGTTGCCCGCTAACCGAGACCAGGCAGGCATCCGCCCCGCGCTTCACCACCACCTCTTCCACGCCGGCGGCATGCGTGCGGGCGATCACCTCAGCAACCGGTTTTTCCCCCCACAGCGCGTCTTCATCATCGAGCGTCAGAAACGCGATATCGGTGCAGGCAAGCATCTCCTGATAGACCTGCTGCGTCTCCGCCTGGCTGGCCCACAGGCGTGGACGATAGTTGTTGTCGAAGATCACCTTGCCGCCGTTGGCGCGGCACTCACGCAGCAGCGTGAACAGCTTGTCGCGGCTGGCTGGGCTGAGAATGGCGAGACTGATGCCGCTCAGATAGAGATAGTCGAAAGTGGCCAGCTCTTCGCAAATCGCCGCCGCGCGATCGCTCTCCAGCCAGAACTTTGCCGCCGCCTCGTTGCGCCAGTAGTAGAAGGTGCGCTCGCCGGTGTCATCGGTTTCAATGTAATACAGCCCCGGCAGGCGGTCGGCCATCCGCTGGATAAGATCGGTGTTGACGTTTTCCTGCTGCCAGCTGTCGAGCATCTGCTGGCTGAACGCATCGGTTCCCAGCGCGGTGACATAGTGGACGCTCAGTGCGCTGGCATCGGTCTGCCGCGCGATATAGACCGAGGTGTTTAAGGTATCGCCGCCAAAGCCGCGGTTAACGGCCCCGTTCTTCTCTGACAGCTCAATCATGCATTCGCCAATAACGGCAATTTTTTTAGACATAGCCAGAACCTGCAATGGAATCGATATAAGCGCTAGTGTGCGCTGCGCTGTTTTGCTGGTCAATCATATTAAAACATCGTTCCATTATTTTTTTGACCTGACGCGCGTAATGTGACGAAAAGCGCATTTCCAGGATAAACGCCGCGTTTTGACTATATTCAGGACTGACGTGATGCAAAAGGAGCGGAGTAGGGATGAGCAGAACCCGTAAAACGTTGGTTATCATCACAGGAACGATACTGTTGCTGATCGTTCTCTTCTTTATCGTGCTGGCCACCTTTGACTGGAACCGGCTGAAGCCGACGATCAATCAGAAAGTGTCCGCCGAACTTAACCGCCCGTTCGCCATCCGCGGCGATCTCGGCGTGGTCTGGGAGCGGCAGCCGGACGAGCGCGGCTGGCGCAGCTGGATCCCGTGGCCCCATGTGCACGCGGAAGATATCGTGCTGGGCAACCCGCCGGCCATCCCCCAGGTGACCATGATCCACCTGCCGCGGGTGGAGGCGACCCTCGCCCCGCTGGCGCTGCTGAGCAAAACGGTGTACCTGCCGTGGATCAAGCTGGAACAGCCCGACGTGCGGCTGATCCGCCTGGCGGAAGACAATAATAACTGGACCTTTCAGCTGGCTGGCGATCAGCGTACGTCGGGCGACAGCGCGCCCTCCAGCTGGTCCTTTCGCCTCGATAATATTCTCTTTGACCGCGGGACTATCGCCATTGATGACAAGATCACCCGCAGCGATATCACCATCCTTGTCGATCCCCTCGGCAAACCGCTGCCGTTCAGCGAAGTGACCGGCACGAAGGATCAGCATAGCGCGGCGAAAGTGGGCGATTACGTCTTTGGCCTGTCGCTGAAGGGCCGCTACAAGGACCAGCCGGTCACCGGTAACGGTAAAATCGGCGGCATGCTGGCCCTGCGCAGCGCAAGCACGCCTTTCCCGCTGCAGGGCGACTTCCACTCCGGCAACACCCGGGTGGCATTCAGCGGCACGGTCAGCGACCCGCTCAACGTCGGCGGTATTGACCTGCGGCTGAAATTCGCCGGCGACTCGCTGCGCGATCTCTACGACCTGACCGGTGTGCTGCTGCCGGAGACGCCATCGTTCTCTACCGATGGCCGCCTGCGCGCCGACTTTAAGCAGAAAAACCGCATGCGTTTTGACTACCAGGATTTTAATGGTCGGATCGGCGATAGCGACATTCATGGCTCCCTCACCTATACCACCGGCAAACCGCGGCCGAAACTCAGCGGCGATATGGAGTCGAAGCAGCTGCGGCTGGCGGATCTCGGGCCGTTAATCGGCGTCGATTCCGGCAAAGGGACGAAGAAAGGCGCTGCGCGCCAGGCGGGCGACCGACCGCAGCCGGCGGGTAAAGTGCTGCCGGCAGACCGTTTTGAAACCGATAAATGGCAGGTGATGGATGCCGATGTACGCTTTAAGGGCCGGAGAATTGAGCACGGCGGCACCCTGCCGATCAGCGATCTGTCGACCCATGTGATCCTGGAAGATGGCGACCTGCGCCTGCAGCCGGTGCGCTTTGGCCTGGCCAACGGGTCGATTGCCGGCAGCGTACACTTGCAGGGCGATAAAAAGCCGCTACAGGGTGAGGCCAATCTGCAGGCGCGACGCCTGAAGCTGAAGGCGCTGATGCCGAACGTCGAGATGATGCAGAAAACCCTCGGCGAGATGAATGGCGATGTTCAGCTGCGCGGCAGCGGCAACTCGGTGGCGGCCCTGCTCGGCAACAGTAATGGCAACCTGAAACTGCTGATGAACGACGGCCTGATCAGTCGTAACCTGATGGAAATTCTCGGTCTTAACGTCGGCAACTACCTGATCGGCCAGATTTTTGGTGATGAGGAAGTTCGGGTGAACTGTGCGGCGGCCAATATCGACGTGACCAACGGCGTCGCCCGGCCGCAGATTTTTGCCTTCGATACGGAAAACGCGCTGATCAATGTGACCGGAACCGCCAGCTTCGCCTCCGAGCAGCTGGACCTGACCATCGATCCGGAAAGCAAAGGCTTCCGGGTGATCACCCTGCGTTCACCGCTGTATGTACGGGGCACCTTTAAATCGCCGCAGGCGGGAGTGAAGGCCGGGCCGCTAATTGTCCGCGGCGCGGTAGCGGCGGCGCTGGCGACCCTGGTGACGCCGGCTGCCGCGCTGCTGGCGCTGATCTCCCCGGCGGAGGGCGATAGCAACCAGTGCCGGACCATTTTGTCGCAGATGAAAAAGTAGGGGAGAGCCCTGACGCCAGCGGCGTCAGGGCGAAGGATCACAACGACTGGTGGCGGGTCTCGTGGGTCAGCAGCAGGGCGATCAGCGTCAGCGCCGCCATCGCCGCCAGATAGGTGCCGACCGCCGCCAGGCCGTAGTTGCCCTGCAGCCAGGCGGCAATGTACGGCGCGACCGAGGCGCCGAGAATCGACGACACGTTATAGGAGAACGACGCGCCGGTGTAGCGCACCTCCGTCGGGAACAGCTCCGGGAGCAGCGCGCCCATCGGGCCAAAAGTCAGTCCCATCAGGCTTAAGCCCAGCAGCAGGAAGGCGAAGACCAGCAGCGGGTTACCGGAACCCAGCAGCGGTTTAAAAGCGAACAGGGCGAAAAAAATAATCATCGTGGTGATGACAATCATGCTCTTGCGACGGCCAAAGGCGTCCGCCAGCAGGCCGGCGACAGGCACCATCACGCCGAAGCCAATCACCGCCATCATCAGCATCCACAGCACTTCGTTACGCGGCAGGCCCAGGCCATTCGGCGCGGCGCCGGTGCTGAAGGTCATCGAGTAGACGGTCATGATGTAGAACAGGGTATAGGTTGCCAGCATGATGAAGGTGCCCAGCACCGTCACGCGGACGTGTTTGGTCAACAGGGTACCCAGTGGGATTTTGACCTGTTTTTTCGCCGCTGCCACTTTGGCGAAGACCGGCGTTTCGTGCAGCGAGACGCGCACGTACAGACCGATGATCACCAGCACCGCGGAGAAGATAAACGGCACGCGCCAGCCCCACTCCATAAACTGCTGATCGGTTAACAGCCAGGAGAGCAGCAGGAAGGTGCCGTTGGCGAAGAAGAAGCCGATCGGCGCGCCCAGCTGCGGGAAGGAGCCGTACAGGGCGCGCTTGCGCGCCGGGGCGTTTTCCGTTGCCAGCAGCGCTGCGCCGCCCCATTCCCCTCCGAGGCCAAGCCCCTGACCGAAGCGCGCCAGCGCCAGCAGCATCGGCGCGACAATGCCAATGCTTTCATAGCCGGGCAGCAGGCCGATCACCACGGTGGAGATCCCCATGGTTAACAGCGAGGCCACGAGAGTGACCTTGCGGCCGACGCGATCGCCAAAGTGGCCAAACAGCGCGGAGCCGATCGGCCGGGCGACGAAGGCGATGGCGAAGGTGGCCAGCGACTGCAGGGTGGCCGCGGCGGCATCGCCCTGCGGGAAAAAGATATGCGGGAAGACGATGACCGCGGCAGTGGCATAGATGTAGAAGTCGAAAAACTCAATGGCGGTGCCAATGAGCGAGGCGACAACGACTTTGTTGCGTGAATTGACCGGGGCGGTTTCCTGCGAGTTTTCGAGTGTGGTGGCTGTGGCTTGCATAGATCTTTCTTATTTTTGCGCGAACGAAAAGCCATATAGCCACAGCCACAGGGACATTTCAATCTGTAACAAACGTGGAAAGTGGGCAAAAAACAGGCAAAAAGCGGATAATTTTTACACCAGTAAAAATGGTTCTATGAAATGCTTCACACAATTAAAAAGATAGAGGATAAAACCAGTTTTTGGTTAAATAAAAGTTAATGGGTGGATTTATCTACTGAAATAAAGCGCGAGGATGAATTTTGCCTCTTCAATTCATCCTCGCAATGCGTTAACGGTGGGTTTTGCCAGGCATCCGCCGGTCGTCTTTATACTCCGCGGTGGCGATCCATGCGGCGCAGAATAGCGTCAGGCGGGCAAAGAAATAGAAAAAAGCCATCAGCCCCAGCACCGAACCGAACGCCGCCCCGGAGGGGGATTTCACCAGCGCCGGCAGCGTCCAGGTCATGACGATTTTGATGATTTCAAAGCCAATCGCCGCGATAAGCGTGCCGCGAAACAGGGCTTTGCGCCGCGGACGATGGCGCGGCAGCCGCCAGAAGATCCAGAAAAAGAGCAGATAGTTGGCAAAAATCGAGATGGCGAGGCCGATCAGCCGCCAGGCGGGCTTCAGCCATTCAATGTTGTCGAGATACAGCGCGGAGATAATCAACTGCTGGGCGGAACCCGCGACAGAAGTGATGGACAGCGTAATAATCAGCGCCACCAGCAGACCGATCAGCGAGATAAGATCGCGGAAGTATTTTATCCAGATTTTCTCTTCGTCCTGCGGCCGGCGCTCCCAGACGTCGCGCGACTGGGCGCGGATCGCTTCGCGCAAATTGCCCATCCAGTTAATACCGGAATAGAGGGCGACCAGCAGGCCGACCAGACCGACGGCGGTGCGCTGCTGCACCGCGGTGTTGATGGTGTTTTTCAACGTCGCCGCCAGCGTCGGGTCGCTGACGTTTTGCAGAATCTTGTCGAAAATGTCCTGCAGCAGGGTCGGGTGCCAGGCCAGCACGAAACCGGCGGCGGCAAAAGAGACCATCAGGATTGGGATCATCGACAGGAACGAGAAGTAGGTGATGGCCGCGCCGAACTGATTGCCCAGCCGGTCATTGAAACGTTCTGCGGCGCGCAGTAAGTGGGCGATCACCGGATTGCGCTGCACTTTGGCCGCCGTTCCGGTGACGGTCTTCAGCGCCTGGCTGGCTTTTTGCCCGACGGCCGTGTCATTGAGAGCGTCGAGGGGGCTTTTGTTTTTCTCCGGCTGCGTGTCCGGTTCCTGTGGTGGGCGTCGATCGTCGTTTTCCGGCGTCATACGTGATTTCTTCCTTTTTTACCGCGAGATTCAGCAAAAAGTATACCTTAAAAGGCGTATCCTGCAGGAACGCATCTACCCGCCACCCGTTCACCATCCGCGGGGATCAATCGACATAATCTTTCATCAACCCGCCCAGCCACTCCATAAACAGATGTACGCGACGGGAGAGATTGCGCCGATGGGGGTAGATAAGCGAGACCGGCAGCGGCTCGGCGCGGTACTGGGGCAGGATCTCCGTCAGGTCGCCGGCGCGTAACGCCTCGCGCACGCCGGTACGCGGCACCTGAATGATCCCCAGCCCGGCGATACAGGCTGCCTGATAGGTTTCCGTACTGTTGACTGTCAATATGCCGCCGGTTTTTACCCAGCGCACCGCGCCATCGATCACCACCTCAAAGCCGGGGGGACGGACCCCGAGGGTGCTGGCGTAGTGGATCAGGGCATGATCCGCCAGATCCTCAAGGGATTGCGGATAGCCAAATCGCGCAAGGTAGTCCGGGCTGGCGCAGTTAATTTGCGTCAGCTTGCCCAGTGGGCGGGCGATAAGCCCTGAGTCTTTGAGCGCGCCGACGCGTACCACGCAGTCAAACCCCTCGCGGATCACGTCCACCAGCCGGTCGCTGCTGCTCAGCTCCAGTTCGATGCCCGGATACTGCTGTAAAAAAGTCGGCAGATGAGGGATCACCAGTTTTTTAGCAAAACCGACCGGCATATCCACCCGCAGCCGGCCGCTGATGCTCGCCGGATCGTGCTGGAACATGCCGTCCAGTTCATCGAGGTTGCTCAGCAGATCCTTTGCCCGTTCATAGTAGACCATCCCATCCTGGGTGAGCTGAACCCGGCGGGTAGTGCGGTGCAGGAGCCGCACGCCAAGATGGCTTTCCAGGGCCTGAATCTGCCGCGAGACGCTGCCTTTCGGCAGCGCCAGGGTCTCGGCGGCGCGGGAAAAACTCTCCAGATCCGCTACGCGAATGAATAACTGCATTGCATGAATTTTATCCATGCCGATCGCCTATTGTTGTTATGAATGAAACAGTAAAACGTAATGTAGCGTATTTATTGTTTCACTGGCAGTTAATAAGCTAGAACACAATCACAACGCAACCTGAAAGGGGTTTTCTGATGACACAACGTATCGCTTTAGTGACCGGCGGCAGCCGCGGTCTGGGTAAAAACGCCGCGTTGAAGCTGGCGGCGAAGGGAACCGATATTCTTCTGACTTACCACAGCAACCGCCAGGCGGCCCTCGACGTGGTAGCGGAGATTGAGCAAAAAGGGGTCAAAGCGGCAGCATTAGCGCTGAACGTCGGGGATATCTCAAGTTTTGACGCTTTCGCCAGCGAGGTGGCGCAGGTGCTGGCGCAGAAGTGGGGGCGAACCACCTTTGATTATTTACTGAACAACGCCGGGATCGGCCTTAACGTCCCCTTCGCCGAGACCAGCGAAGCGCAGTTTGACGAGCTGATGAACATCCAGTTCAAAGGGCCATTTTTCCTGACCCAGCGGCTGCTGCCCCTCCTGCAGGACGGGGGACGGATCCTCAACGTTTCCAGCGGCCTGGCGCGCTTTGCCCTGCCGGGCTATGCGGCCTACGCCGCGATGAAGGGGGCGATGGAGGTCCTGACCCGCTATCAGGCGAAAGAGCTGGGCGGGCGCGGTATTTCGGTGAATATCATTGCGCCGGGAGCCATCGAGACCGACTTTGGCGGCGGCGTGGTGCGCGATAACGCCGAGGTGAATCGGCATATCGCCGCCCAGACCGCGCTGGGGCGCGTCGGGCTGCCGGATGATATCGGCGACGCCATCGCCGCCCTGCTCAGCGATGAGCTGGCGTGGATGAACGCGCAGCGCGTGGAAGTCTCGGGCGGGATGTTCCTCTGAGCCAGACTGACGCCGGGCGGTGCGCTACGGCGCATCGCCCTCCCCACGCAGCCGACCGAACAGCCAGTCATTGTGCCAGCGCCCGTTCAGCCAGTAGTTCTCCCGCAGCTCCCCCTCCAGCCGGAAGCCGGCTTTGAGCAACAACTGCTTAGACGCCTCGTTGCCGGCGGTGACGCTGGCGGTCAGGCGGCGGACGCCGCCGGTGGTAAAGGCGTAGTCGCACAGCGCGCGCAGCGATTCGTAGCCGTAGCCCCGGCCCTGCGCCGCCGGAGCGAAGAGAAAGCCGACCTCGGCAATCTCGCGCTGATGATGCTGGTAACCGGTCAGGCCGAGCGGGGTATGGGTGAGCCTGTCGCGCACCACCAGGCACAGCCAGTGTTCATCCCCCGGCGCCCACGGCGGCAGCCGCGAATCGAACGCCTCGCGGATGGCCGCCTGCGGCCGGGGATCGGCGACGTAAAGCATGACCTGCGGATCCTGCTGCAGGGAAAGAAAAAACGACCAGTCGTCAAGCTGCAGCGGTGAGCAGCGCAGGCGCGGCGTCAGGAGTTCAGGCATAAGCGTCATTCCGGGCAGGGCGAATCCTCTGAACATAGCAGGAGAAAGCCGCCGGGAACAGCCCGACTAGGTTGGCTCACCGTACAGGCCAATCAGTCGGCGCACCACGCCGTTGGTCCAGCCAAAGCCATCCTGCAGGGGATACTCCCCGCCGCCACCCTCATGCGGGACGCCGGTGGCAATATGGTATTTCTCAATCAGCTTGTGATGCTGCTTGTAAAAGTGATTGACCGTCTGCAGCCAGCTCCAGGCAATCTCATCCCCCAGCGGATCCTGGCCGTAACGTTTAAATCCCTGGATCGCCATCCACTGCAGCGGCGCCCAGCCGTTAGGTTTATCCCACTGCTCACCGCTTTCATATTCGGTGGCCATGATCCCCCCGGGGGTGAGCAGGCGGGCCCGCACCGCATCGGCAAGGCGTTCTGCCTGCTCGTGAGTCGCCAGGCCGACGTAAAGAGTGACGATGCTGGCCGCGGAAAACAGCGCCAGCTGTTCACGGCGCCAGTCATAATCGCGGAAACAGCCGTTCTCATCATCCCACAGATAGCGGTTGACCGCCGCCCGCCGATCCTGAGCCTTCTGGCGGAAGGCCGCCTCTGTCTCGCGATCGCCCTTCAGGCCGGAGAGATTGGCGATGGTCGTCTCCAGCTTGAACAGGAAGGCGTTCAGGTCGATGGGGATAAACTGCGTCGTGCGGATGCTGGCCAGCCGCGTGATATCCCGCAGCCAGCGGCTGGAGTAGTCCCAGCCGGACGCGGCGCCCGCCCGCAGGTCGCGGTACACTTCATTGGCGGGCCGCCCGGAGTGTCGGGCGGTCTCCACGTCCTCGCGCCAGGACTCATCCCGCGGCGTGTCCCGGTCGTCCCAGTAGCGATTGAGCAGGGAGCCATCCGGCATACGCACCACGTGGCGATACGCCTGGTGCGGGATCAACGACTCGGCGCCGTCCATCCAGAAGGCGTGCTCCATCTTCAGATGGTCCAGATAGCGCTTCGCGCCGCGCACGCCATCCTCTTCAAAGAGTTCGACCATCAGGGCAAACACCGGCGGCTGCGATCGGCTGAGGTAGTAGGTGCGGTTGCCGTTCGGAATGTGACCGTAGGTTTCAATCAGCCAGGCAAAGTTATCGGCCATGCATTTCAGCAGATCTTCCCGGCCGCTCTCCGCCAGCCCCAGCATGGTGAAATAAGAGTCCCAGTAATAGGTTTCGCTAAAGCGACCGCCAGGCACAATATAGGCCTGCGGCAGCGCCAGTAGCGACGACCAGGGGATATGATCCTGAGGCTCGCGGGTCAGCACCGGCCACAGCTTATCGATGTGCTCTTTCAGCGTCAGGCTGGGGTCCGAGGTGTAGACGTCGGTCTGGTTCTCCGGCAGCCAGAAGTTGTCTTCCACGAACTGTCGCAGGTCGAAGTCGGGCTGACGTTTGACCTTGCGGTAGTTGCGCAGGATGTCCAGCGGATCGTGTTTCGGCGCGCAGTCGGGGAAGGTTTTGCTGTCGGCAAAGATGCGTGATTTCTGCACGTTGGTAAACAGCTCAAGATAGCGATCCGCCGGGGTAAGGGCATCGGACGCCGGAAGCCCCTCGATCACCTCAGGCTCCGGTTCAGCGTCTATCATCTCATCCAGCTTTAATTCGTACGGATCGGCTTCGTAGCAGGGATCGATGTCGATCCTTAACTCGTCGTCTTCAACGTGGCGTAATTTCTGGCTGAACATAGCGATACGGACCTCCGGATAGCGTGAGTTCGGGGCCGGGCATACCCGGCCTTGTCTATTAAGCGTAGACAGTCGCTTCGGTGAGTGTGAAGCAAACTGTGCGTGAGATCACGCTTTTCCGCCGAGAAGAAAAGCTGTCATTTTAAAGTATGCTGTTGATAAGTAATTAAAAATTGTACATCCTGGCACAGATGAAATTCGGAGCATTCATTATGCAACAAAATTTTATCCCGGGGCGCTCACTCCCACGCCGCCTCCAGCATCTCCAGCAGCTGTTCGCCGCTCAGGCTGACCGGATTGGCCTTCATTGATGAGGAGGTGCTGGCGGCCAGCGCCGCCGGTTCCAGCGCATCGCGCGCTACGCCGAGGTCGCGCAGGGTGCCAAGGCCGGCGCGATGGCTCCATTCCCGCAGACTGTCCCAGACACGATCCACAGGGACGTCCAGCCCGTCGGCCAGCCAGCGGCGAACGTCGTTGAAGCGCTGGCGCAGGGCAGGGTCGCTTATCTGCGACTCATTGAGCGCCAGGCCAAACGGCAGCAGGCTGCCGCATAAAGCACCGTGCGAGGCGCGGCTCAGGCCGCCCAGCGGGCCGGCGAGGCCGTGGATCACTCCCAGCCCGGCGTTCGCCAGCGCCAGTCCGCCGCACAGGCTGACCCAGGCCATCTCGTCGCGGCTGGTCGGACACTCTTGTTCCATCAGAATTTTCAGCGCGCGGATGCCCCGCGGGATCGCCTGCTGGCAGAGGGCATCGGTGAAGGGAGTGGCCCGGCTGCAGAGCCAGGGCTCGATCACCTGGGTCAGGGCATCGAGGCCGGAGCTCAGGGTGATGCTCCGCGGCGCGTTGTCGGTCAGCGCCGGGTCGACAATCGCCAGGTCAGGCAGCATTCGGTCGTCGCGCAGGCTCACTTTCCGCTGTTGTTCCGGGACGTTGATCACCGCATTTTTGGTGACCTCCGCGCCCGTCCCGGCGGTGGTCGGGATCGCCACGAACGGCAGCGGACTGGCTTCCAGCTGACGACCCGTTCCCACCACCTCCAGATAGTCGACCAGCGGGCCGGCGGCGGGGACCAGCGCCGCAATCGCCTTACCGGCGTCAATCACCGCGCCGCCGCCGAGGCTGACCACTGCCCGGACGCCTTTCTCGCGCGCCAGCTGGACGCCCTGCTCGATATCGATAAGCCAGGGTTCGCGGCTTATCGCCAGCATCGTGACCTCCAGCTGCAGCGCCTCCAGCTGATGGCGCAGAAACGCCGCCCGCTGCGGGCTGGCGCCATGCACCAGCAGAATGGGGCCGCCCTGCTGCGCCAGCCAGGGGGCAGCGCTCAGGGCCTGACCACGGCCAAAACGAATATTTGCGGGCATCAAAACGGAAAAAGGGGTCAACATGTCGGGTTCCTTTTCGGCAAACAGGCTGGAATCAACTATACACATTATCCACTACTCTGCCTTGTTGCTGGCTGGCAAGGCTGACAATAGAGTAGAGTGAAAGATCTCTCTTTTATGGCTGAGGAATCGCTGACAATGCTAACAATTCTGGGCAAACGCTCTTCAATCAATGTACGGAAAGTGTTGTGGACCTGCGAGGAAGCCGGGCTGGCGTACCAGCAGGAGGATTACGGTAGCGGATTTAAGCCTCTGGATACGCCTGAGTTTCAGCGCCTGAATCCTAACAGCCTGGTGCCGGTGCTGCTGGACGGTGACTTCGTGCTCTGGGAGTCGAACAGTATCTGCCGCTATCTGGCGCGGAAAGCGGAGCGCTGGGATCTGCTGCCCGCCGAGCCACAGCCCGCCGCCGAGGTGGAGCACTGGATGGACTGGCAGGCGACCGAGTTTAACACTGCCTGGCGCCATGCCTTTATGGGGCTGGTGCGTAAAGATCCGCGCTTTCAGGATCCGGCGGCGATTAAAGAGAGTATTGCCACCTGGACCCACTGCGTGCGCATTGTCGAAGCGCAACTGCAGCGAACCGGGGCGTGGATAGCCGGCGAGCGCTTCACCCTCGCCGATATCGTGCTGGGGCTGTCGGTGCATCGCTGGAAGATGACCCCTTTTGCCCATCCGGAGATGCCGGCCGTGGAACGCTGGTATATGGCGCTCAACCAGCGCCCGGCGTTTATGCGCCACGGCAATAACGGCGTGGCCTGAACATAAAAAAAGAAGCCCCTGGGGCTTCTTTTTATCATCCGGCGATCGCGTCTTAGCGCATGGTGACGAACTCTTCTGCCGCCGTCGGGTGAATGGCAACCGTGTTGTCGAAGTCTTTTTTGGTGGCGCCCATCTTCAGGGCCACCGCAAAGCCTTGCAGCATCTCATCCATCCCGAAGCCAATGCCGTGGATCCCGACAATCTTCTCTTCCGGGCCGACGCACACCAGCTTCATGCGGCACGGCTGGCGGTGCGAGGTGACGGCGGTGTACATCGCGGTGAAAGAGGATTTGTAGACCTTCACGGCGTCGTCGCCGTACTGCTCGCGCGCCTGCGGCTCGGTTAAGCCGACGGTGCCGATAGGCGGGTGGCTGAAGACCACGGTCGGGATGTTGCTGTAGTCCAGATGCTCTTCCGGCTTGTTGTTAAACAGGCGTTCGGAGAGGCGACGGCCTGCGGCCACGGCCACCGGGGTCAGCTCGACGGCGCCAGTGTTATCGCCCACCGCGTAGATGCCCGGCACGTTGGTGTTCTGGAACTTATCAACGACGATGTAGCCTTTTTCGTTGGTTTTGACGCCAGTAGCCGCCAGGTTGAAGTTATCGGTCGCCGGTTCGCGGCCAATCGCCCAAATCAGGCAATCTACGGTCTGGCTGCGGCCATCTTCCAGCTCCAGCGTCAGGCTGCCGTCGGCATTCTTGACTACCGCTTTCGGGATCGCGTTGGTGTGGAGCTGCGGGCCTTCGGCGTTCATCACTTCCACCAGGGTCTCCACGATCAGCGGATCGAAGCTGCGCAGCGGCGCGTGTTTACGCACGAACAGGTGCGTTTCGGCGCCGAGGCCGTTAATCACCCCCGCCAGCTCAACGGCGATATAGCCCGCGCCGACCACCGCCACGCGCTTCGGCAGCGCCGGCAGTTCAAAGAAACCGTCGGAATCAATACCGTATTCCACACCCGGAATATTCGGGTGGCTCGGCCGGCCGCCGGTGGCGATCAGGATATGGTCAGCGGTGATCGTCTCGCCGTTCACTTCCACGGTATGGGCATCGACAAAGCGCGCGAAGCCTTTGATCACGTCGACGTTGTTCTTACCCAGTACGTTGTCGTAGGAGGTATGGATGCGGTCGATGTAGGCGCTACGGCTGGCGACCAGCTTCTCCCAGTCGAAATGGTTGATGGTGGTATCGAAACCGTAGTCCGGGCCGTAAAGATGAATCGCTTCGCGGATCTGCGCCGCATGCCACATTACTTTTTTCGGCACGCAGCCGACGTTGACGCAGGTGCCGCCCAGTTCTTTGGCTTCAATCAGCGCGCACTTCTGGCCGTACATGGCCGCGCGGTTAATCGAGGCGATACCGCCGCTACCGCCGCCGATGGCGAGGTAATCATAATGTTTGCTCATGCCTATATGTCCTTAATCGTTGATTGCCGCGATTGTAGCGCGAGGCTTAAAAGGTTCCACCGATGGTTGCGATTACTCCGGTACGATCCAACTGACGGTGGCGTGGCCGGTGCCGGCCGGAACCAGCTTGCTGTGCAGCCACGGCAGCACATTGTTCATCTGCTGCTCCAGCTTCCACGGCGGGTTGATGACGATCATCCCGGAGGCGGTCATGCCGCGCTGGTCGCTGTCCGGACGCACCGCCAGCTCGATTTGCAGAATTTTGCGAATGCCGGTGGCTTCTAACTCTTTGATCATGCGTTTGATCTGTGCGCGCAGCACGACCGGATACCACAGGGCGTAGGTGCCGGTGGCGAAGCGTTTGTAGCCTTCGTGGATCCCGGTCACCACCGCCTGATAGTCGGTTTTAATTTCGTACGGCGGGTCGATCAGAATCAAACCGCGGCGCGATACCGGCGGCAGCTTGGCTTTCAGCTGCTGGTAGCCATCGGCTTTATCGACGCGCGCGCGGCGGTCTTTCTGGAATTCAGCGCGCAGCAGCGGGAAGTCGCTCGGGTGCAGCTCGGTCATCTGCAGGCTGTCCTGCTCGCGCAGCAGCTGGCGGGCAATCAGCGGCGAGCCCGGGTAGTAGCGCAGCTGGCCGTTACGGTTGAAGTGTTCGACCACGGAAATATACGGCTCCAGCTCTGCCGGCAGGTCGTCCTGCTGCCAGATGCGGGCGATGCCTTCGAGATACTCGCCCGTACGCTCGGCGTGCTCGCCGCTCAGCTGATAGCGGCCCGCGCCAGCGTGGGTGTCCAGGTAGAGAAACGGTTTTTCTTTCTCTTTCAGCGCTTCGATGATCAGGCTCTGAACGGTGTGTTTGAGGACGTCGGCGTGGTTGCCTGCGTGAAAGCTGTGGCGATAACTGAGCATGGATACAGAGATTCCGGGAAGTAAACAAGTTAACCGATAGTTTACCGCAGATCGGCCGAGATTACCGCTGCGCCGCCGCGCTGTTTCATTTCTGCCAAAAGCGTTGCAAAACATAACGCTGTCATAAAAACGTCAAACGGCCGCGCTAGCGTCGGGTGCAGGCAAGGTAATTATCTGAATAAAAGGAAAAATAATGAAAAGGCAACTCTCACTGCTGGCCGTCGCGCTGCTGCTGGCGCAACCGGTTCTGGCCAAAGACATCCCGCTGGACAGGGCGGCGGCCCTCGCCAATAGCGTGACGCCGGCTGCCTCCAGCCAGGCGTATGACGATCTTGAGCAACAGGGGCTGACGCAGCTACGTCGCGCTCTGCAGGGGGATGCCGCCACGCTGACCCGCGATCGGCTGGCGCACACGAAACAAAACAAAACTCAGGCCGATACCGCCTGGCTGAAGGCCAGCGGCTATGACTTCCAGACCCGGGCCAACCAGCAGGCGGGTATTGCGCTGTTGTCGGCGTTCAGCACCCTGCCGGAGACCGTCGTGAAGCAGAATCTGGCGACGGTGACTAGCATCAATCGCGATGCCGTGCAGACGACACGCCGTCAGGCGCTGGTAGATGCGGAAGGGATTAGCTACCTCTACTTCCTCAGCGATGCGCTGGGGCCGCGGCTGGGCAAAGCGTTTCTGACCGCCTATGACCAGGGCGCGCTGGGGAAAGCGGCAGCATTGATCAAAGCCTCGGAAGTCAGCACCGGCGAGGCGAAAAAGCACTTCAACAATCCGCGGCCGTTTCTGGTTCAGGGCAACACCATTCACCTGGTGCCTGACGACGTGGTGGTGAAGGATAACCAGCCCTATACCGCCGACGGCGGCTCGTTCCCCAGCGGCCACACCAACACCGGCTATACCGATGCGCTGCTGCTGGCGGCGATGATCCCGGAGCGCTACGACGCGCTGGTGGCGCGCGGCGCCCGCTATGGCTACTCGCGCATCGTGCTGGGCGTCCACTATCCGCTGGACGTGATCGGCTCGCGGATGGTGGCTGAGCGCAACGTGGCCCATTATCTTAACGATCCGCACTACCGGGTATTATTTAACGAAGCTCGCGATCAGCTGCGCGCCGCGCTGGCGAAAGCCTGCGGCACATCGCTTGCTGAGTGCGCGAAGAGCAGCGTGAAAGACGATCCCTGGCGCGATCCGGCGATGCGTGATTTCTCTCGTTTCACCATGACCTACGATCTGCCGCAGCAGAAGGGGCCGCAGCCACGTCTGCAGGTGCCTGAGGGGGCGGAAGTGCTGCTGGAGGCTGCCCTGCCGCAGCTGTCAGCGGTCCAGCGTCGGGCGTTGATGGTCAACACCGCGCTGCCGGCGGGTTACCCCCTTTCCGGCACCACCCCCGAACAGCAGTTCTGGCAGCGGTTGAATCTGTCGGCGGCCTGGGAGATGGCGCAAAAAAGGCATTAATGCGGTTTCCGGCACGCTGCACCGCGTGTCGGCCTTTTCCCGCAACGGGCGGACTTATCGCAGCAATACCCAGGATGACGCACCGCCCGTCATTGAAATTCCCCCAACTATCCCCCATTCTAGATCTCATGCATAAGCGCCGGACGCGCGCTTCATTCACCCTTTTCAACAGGACAGCGCATATGACCAATCCATTACTGACGCCTTTTTCCCTGCCGCCTTTTTCTGCGATCAAACCGGAACACGTGGTCCCTGCGGTCACCAAAGCGCTGGATGATTGCCGGGCCGCGGTGGAAAGCGCGGTGGCGCACGGCGCGCCGTATAGCTGGGAAAATCTTTGCCAGCCGCTGGCGGAAGTGGACGATGTGCTGGGACGCATCTTCTCGCCAGTCAGCCATCTGAATTCGGTAAAAAACAGCCCGGAACTGCGCGAAGCTTACGAACAGACCCTGCCGCTGCTCTCCGAGTACAGTACCTGGGTTGGCCAGCATGAAGGGCTGTATAAAGCCTACCGCGACCTGCGCGATGGCGATAACTACGCCACGCTGAATACTGCGCAGAAAAAAGCGGTTGATAATGCGCTGCGCGATTTTGAATTATCCGGTATTGGCCTGCCGCCGGAGGCGCAGAAACGCTACGGTGAAATCGCCGCGCGCCTCTCTGAGCTGGGCAACCAGTACAGCAACAACGTCCTCGACGCCACCATGGGCTGGAACAAGCTGGTGACCGACGTCGCCGATCTGGCCGGTATGCCGGAAAGCGCGCTGGCCGCCGCTCAGGCTCAGGCCCAGGCGAAAGAGCAGGAAGGGTATCTGCTGACCCTGGATATCCCGAGCTACCTGCCGGTGATGACCTACTGCGACAACCAGGCGCTGCGCGAAGAGATGTACCGCGCCTACTCCACGCGTGCCTCCGATCAGGGGCCGAACGCCGGTAAATGGGATAACAGCCCGGTGATGGCGGAGATCCTCGCCCTGCGCCATGAGCTGGCGCAGCTGCTGGGCTTTGACAGCTATGCCTTTAAATCCCTCGCCACCAAAATGGCGGAGGATCCGCAGCAGGTGCTCGACTTCCTCACCGACCTGGCCAAACGCGCCCGTCCGCAGGGCGAAAAAGAGCTGGCCCAGCTGCGCGCCTTCGCCAAAGCCGAGTTTGGCGTCGATGAACTGCAGCCGTGGGATATCGCCTACTACAGCGAAAAACAGAAGCAGCACCTCTACAGCATCAGCGATGAGCAGCTCCGCCCTTATTTCCCGGAAAACAAAGCCGTTAACGGCCTGTTCGAAGTGGTTAAGCGCATTTACGGCATTACCGCTAAAGAGCGTACCGATGTCGATGTGTGGCATCCGGAAGTGCGCTTCTTCGAGCTGTATGACGAACACAACGAGCTGCGCGGCAGCTTCTATCTTGACCTGTATGCCCGCGAACATAAACGCGGCGGGGCGTGGATGGACGACTGCGTCGGCCAAATGCGTAAACTGGATGGTTCCCTGCAGAAGCCGGTCGCCTACCTGACCTGTAACTTCAACCGCCCGGTCAACGGCAAACCGGCGCTGTTCACCCACGACGAAGTGATTACCTTGTTCCACGAGTTCGGCCACGGTCTGCACCACATGCTGACCCGCATTGATACCGCCGGCGTTTCCGGCATCAGCGGGGTGCCGTGGGATGCAGTCGAACTGCCGAGCCAGTTTATGGAAAACTGGTGCTGGGAGCCGGAAGCGCTGGCGTTTATCTCCGGTCATTATGAAACCGGTGAACCGCTGCCGCAGGAGCTGCTGGAGAAAATGCTGGCGGCGAAAAACTACCAGGCGGCGATGTTTATTCTGCGCCAGCTGGAGTTCGGCCTGTTCGATTTCCGCCTGCACGCGGAGTACAAGCCGGAGCAGGGGGCGAAAATTCTTGAGACCCTGGCCGAGATTAAAAAGCAGGTCGCTGTGGTGCCGGGCCCGACCTGGGGCCGTTTCCCGCATGCGTTCAGCCACATCTTCGCCGGCGGCTATGCGGCAGGTTACTACAGCTACCTGTGGGCCGACGTGCTGGCGGCAGACGCCTTCTCACGCTTCGAAGAAGAGGGGATTTTCAACCGCGAAACCGGTCAGTCGTTCCTCGACAATATCCTGAGCCGCGGCGGTTCCGAAGAGCCGATGGTGCTGTTCAAACGCTTCCGCGGCCGTGAGCCGCAGCTGGACGCGATGCTGGAGCACTACGGGATCAAGGGTTAAGTCTGCGGTGAAGATCTGCTTAATTGATGAAACAGGCGCCGGAGACGGCGCCTTATCTGTTTTAGCCGCCCGCTGGGGGCTGGAGCAGGATGAAGATAACCCGATGGCGCTGGTGCTGACGACGGAGCATCTGGAGCTGCGTAAGCGCGATGAGCCCAAACTTGGCGGCATCTTCGTCGACTTTGTCGGCGGCGCGATGGCCCACCGGCGCAAGTTTGGCGGCGGCCGCGGTGAAGCGGTCGCCAAAGCGGTGGGTATTAAAGGTGATTACCTGCCGGATGTCGTCGACGCCACCGCCGGGCTGGGACGCGATGCCTTCGTGCTGGCGTCGGTCGGTTGTCGCGTGCGAATGCTGGAGCGTAATCCGGTGGTCGCCGCGCTGCTCGACGATGGCCTGGCGCGCGGCTATGCCGATGCGGAAATTGGCGGCTGGCTGCAGGAGCGGCTGCAGCTGATCCACGCCTCCAGCCTGACGGCGCTGACCGATATCACCCCGCGTCCGCAGGTGGTGTACCTCGATCCGATGTTCCCGCATAAGCAGAAAAGCGCGCTGGTGAAGAAAGAGATGCGCGTCTTTCAGTCGCTGGTGGGGCCCGATTTAGACGCCGATGGCCTGCTGGCCCCGGCGCGCCAGCTGGCGACCAAACGGGTGGTGGTGAAGCGCCCGGATTACTCGCCGCCGCTGGCGGAGGTCGCCACGCCGAACGCGGTGGTGACCAAAGGGCATCGGTTTGATATTTACGCCGGTACGCCGGAGTAATATTACGCCGTGGTGGTATCTCCCGGATAGCGGCGCAACGCGCCTTATCCGGGCTACCGAATTGTCGCCCGGCTGAGTGTAGCGTAAGCCGGGAACCGCAATATCTGAACAAACGGCGCCAGCGCGGATCGGCCGTCTTAAACGGTTACTCGGCGCTGGCCGGGGTATTAATCATCCGGTTCAGCCACGGCACCATCAGCGCCATCACCACCGTGACGCCCAGCGTCACCAGGCCAATTTTACTGAACACATTGGTATAGACCGGCAAGGTCTGCAGCGGATCGGTGATGTTTTCCGGCACCGCGGTGAAGGTCGCTACGTAGCCGCCCAGAAGGAACGCGGCGGCCTGGGTCAGAAACCACATCCCCAGAATAAAGCCCATCAGATGCTGCGGCACCAGCGCGGCAACCATCGCCAGCCCCAGGGCGCTGATCAGCAGTTCGCCCAGGCTCTGGAACAGATAGACCAGCACAATAAACCACGGCGAGGTTAATCCCTGGGCGTCGGCAAACCACATCCCGGCGGCTGCGGCGGTCAGGAAGCCCAGCGCGCAGAGCAACATCCCGAGGGTAAACTTCACCGGCATGGTCAGGTCTTTCCCTTTGTGACCGAGATGGGTGTAGATCGCCGCCAGCACCGGGCTGGCGACAACCACCCAGAAGGGATTGAGCGCCTGGAAGCTGACCGGGTTGATGGTAAAGCCCAGGATCTCATGATGGACGTTGTTGATAGCGAAGAAGTTCAGCGAGGTCGGCATCTGGGCATACAGAATGTAGAACAGTACCGCCTCGATCATCAGGATAAAGGCGACGAACATTTTGTTGCGTCCGGTTTTATCGAGGCGAAACGCTTCGCGGAAAAAGAACGCAATGACCACGATCGACAGGACAATCAGCACCAGGTTGGCGACCATCACGTTATGCATCAGCCAGGCGCAGAGAAAAATCATTACCACCGTCCCGGCCAGCACCAGCGCCAGATTGCGCAGGCTGAGGGGGCGATGATCCGGCTCGGAGCCAATATCTTTCACCATCCCGCGGCAGGCGAAGTAGACCAGCAGCGCGATAATCAGCCCCGCGCCGCACAGGTTATAGGTCACGGCATAGCCAAACTTTTCGGCGATCACCGGCGCCAGCGAGAGCGACAGCAGTGAACCGATGTTTATCGACATATAAAACAGGGTAAACGCCCCGTCGAGACGGGCGTCTTTAGGCGGATAGCATTTTGACAACAGGCTCGCCGGGTTGGCTTTAAACAAACCGTTGCCGACGGCGATGGTGCCGAGAGCGATAAAGATCAGCTGCGGTTTCAGCAGCGACATCCCGGTCATAAAGTAGCCGATAGCCAGCACAATGGCGCCGAGCACCAGCGTGCGTTTAGTCCCCAGCAAATGGTCGCCCACGTAGCCGCCGATGGAGATCAGCCCGTAAACCAGCGCCGCGAAGGCGCCGAAGGTGATAAAGGCCTGTTCCTGAGAGAAGCCCAGCTGTTTGACAAAGAAGACCGCCAGGATCCCCTGAACGCCGTAATAGCCAAAACGTTCCCAGAGCTCCACAAAGAAGATCATGAAGAACGGACGAGGTTGCTGCAGCAAGCCCGTAGGTGCAGTTGTATTCATATTCCTTCGCCTTGTTTTACTTTCCCAAAAAGTATGAACGCGTATGCCAGAACGCGCCGAAAATGTCTGATAACTCGCCATGCTGCGGTTATTGGCTTAATGAATAGATTATTATATAGATTTTTTGGCTAATAACTGGTTGATCGCACTAATTGAATGGCGATTTTATGGCTTTAATCTCTGCCATGCGGTGAGGGGAAAGCGAAAATAAAGACGCCCGCATCGGCGGGCGTCTTACGCGGATAAAACGGGACGGTTATTCGTCTTCTTCGTCGCGCAGCGGGACGATCAGCATGTCGACATGGACGGTGTTGATCAGCTGGCGGGCAGAGGACATCAGCTTGCTCCAGAAGTCCTGATGGTGGCCGCAGACCACCAGATCCATATCATATTTTTTAATCGCATCGACCAGCACCTGGCCGAGGTCGCCGCTGCCGCTCAGGGTCTCGGTGATCGGGTAGCCCGCGTTGGTGGAGAGCTCGGTCAGCGCGTGATGGGTCTCTTCGGAGATGCGTTTTTGCATGTCGCCGAGGTTAACGTCAATCAGCCCGGTGTAGAGGTCGGAGTAATTCACATCCACGTGGATCAGGGACACTTTTGCGTTATACGGGCGGGCCATAGAAACGGCTTTTTCAACCAGTACTTTACTCTCCGGGGACAGGTCTACTGCAATAAGAATATGTTTGTAAGCCATAGTGTTACTCCTTCCATAAGTTTGTCGATGACCATTGGACCTGACAGCTGGCGCTGCCGTTTCGCCCGCGTCCTGCGTGCTACATTCGCGGGAGGGTAGCCTTTAAGGACTTCATTGTAGAAGATATTTCCTACCTTATAGCGCCCCCCGCACTCCGTCAATGCACTGGGTTCACCTAAAAGTTAAACAAATTTATCCGTCTTACGTATTGATAACGAATAACCTTGTGGTAAAAAAATTAATGGATCTCCTACACTATTTAATGAGCCGGTCGGAAAAATAAATGTGATCGGAATCGCACTCTTTACGGTATCGTCGTGGGTTATTTGGGGAGCGGTAGCCGCGGAGGATTTCTCCGTGGGCGGGTCGCCGGGGAGGAGGTATGATCAGCACTATTGCGCTGTTTTGGGCCCTGTGTGTCGTTTGTGTGGTGAATATGGCACGCTACTTCTCATCGTTGCGTGCATTATTGGTGGTGCTACGTGGTTGCGATCCCTTGCTCTATCAGTATGTTGATGGCGGCGGCTTTTTTACCTCGCATGGGCAGCCCAGCAAACAGATGCGGCTGGTGTGGTATATCTACGCCCAGCGTTACCGTGACCATCACGATGATGAATTTATTCGTCGCTGCGAACGTGTCCGTCGTCAGTTTATCCTGACCAGCGCGCTGTGCGGTCTGGTGGTGGTGAGCCTGATTGCGCTGATGATCTGGCACTAACGACATCTTCGGGATAAAAAAACGGGCCAGCAAGCTGACCCGTTTTGATCGAATGACGTTTAAATCAGTTTCAGGGAGAGCCAGTAAAGGACGCCTGAAAGGATAATCGCTGCCGGAAGGGTCAACACCCAGGCCATCAGGATGCTGGTCACGGTCTTTTTCTGCAGACCACCGCCATCCACCAGCATTGTCCCCGCTACCGAGGAGGAGAGCACGTGGGTGGTGGAAACCGGCATTCCGGTGTAGCTCGCCAGACCGATAGAAACCGCTGCGGTCATCTGTGCCGACATCCCCTGAGCGTAGGTCATGCCCTTCTTACCAATCTTCTCGCCGATGGTGGTCGCCACGCGGCGCCAGCCGATCATGGTGCCGATACCTAACGCCAGCGCGACCGCCATAATAATCCAGATTGGCGCGTACTCGATGGTGCTCAGCATATCGGTTTTCAGTTTCTTCAGGAGACGCTGGTCGTCAGCGCTGACGTCCGGCAGCTTCGCCACTTTATCAGTGGTGTCGGAGATGCAGAGCATAATGCGACGCAGCTGACCGCGCTGATCCGGTGACAGTGAATCGTAGGTTTCAACGCCGGTCAGCATAGTCTTCACGCGGTCAAGCGCGTTGATAGTATTTGCTGGATGGCAATGAAACTCACCGTTGGCCGCGGTATTGGTATCCGGAGACGGAACCAGTTGGTCAACACCGGTGGCTTTCTTCAGCAGGTCAGGGCGCTGCTGGAAGAAGGTTTCCACGTTGTTGACCGCATCGCGGGTACGAGTGATTTCGTAACCGGAGGCGTTCATATTCACCACGAAGCCTGCCGGGGCGACGCCAATCAGCACCAGCATCACCAGACCAATGCCTTTCTGCCCATCGTTGGCGCCGTGGGAGAACGACACGCCGATAGCGGACAGGATCAGGGCAATACGGGTCCAGAACGGCGGTTTTTTCTTACCGTCTTTCTTTTCACGCTCTGCGGGGGTCAGGTGGATACGCGCGCGTTTTTTGGTACCGCTCCAGTAGCGACGGAGAATGAAAATCAGGCCGCCCGCAATCACCAGACCGACGATCGGCGAGATGATAAGCGAAGCAAAAATGCCGATGACTTTCGGGATATTCAGCGCATCAACCACTGAAGTACCGGTCATCAGCGCATTGGTTAAACCAATACCGATGATGGCGCCAATCAGGGTGTGAGAACTGGAGGCCGGGAGGCCGAAATACCAGGTGCCGAGGTTCCAGATGATCGCCGCCAGCAGCATAGAGAACACCATGGCGAGGCCATGTGCGGAACCCATGTTAAGCAGCAGATCGGTGGGCAGCATATGCACAATGGCATAGGCTACGCTGAGACCGCCCAGCAGAACGCCGAAGAAGTTGAAGAGCGCCGCCATCGCCACAGCAAGCTGCGACCGCATTGCGCGAGTGTAGATAACCGTAGCCACCGCGTTTGCGGTATCATGGAAACCGTTAATCGCTTCGTAAAACAGTACAAAAGCTAAAGCAAGCAATAATAATAGTCCGGTATGTAAATCCAGACCGGCAAATAAATGTAGCATAGGACGTTACGCCATTTTGAGGACATGAACGCGGCGCATTATCAGTGACTTTAGCGGCGCGGGCAAAGTGAAATATAGACTTTTTTTGATTTTCTTCCTGTTTAGGTTTTACCCTGTTGGGAGTAATCCTATATCTTTCAATGATGTATCTAATGCGGGATTTTTCCCGCTGGTGTGACCAGAGTGAAATATTTACAAAACCCGACAATTGGGGAACGAGGAACGCGGTGTGGAAAGGTTTGATGCCATTGTCGTTGGCGCCGGAGCGGCGGGAATGTTTTGCGCAGCGCAGGCGGGCCAGCTCGGCTGCCGCGTCCTGCTGCTCGATAACGGCAAAAAGCCGGGACGAAAAATTCTGATGTCCGGCGGCGGCCGCTGCAACTTTACCAACATGTATGTTGAGCCGGCGGCCTATTTGAGCCAAAACCCGCATTTTTGCAAATCTGCCCTGGCGCGCTACACCCAGTGGGACTTTATCGAGCTGGTCGGCAAATATGGCATCGCCTGGCATGAGAAGACGCTCGGCCAGCTGTTTTGTGATGATTCGGCGGAGCAGATCGTCAATCTGCTGCTCGCGGAATGCGAAAAGGGCGACGTGCAGATCCGCCTGCGCAGCGAAATCCTCAGCGTCGAGCGAGATGAACAAGGCTACCGGCTACAGGTGAACGGCGAAACGCTGATGACCAAAAAGCTGGTGATTGCCTCCGGCGGTCTGTCGATGCCGGGGCTCGGCGCCTCGCCGTTTGGCTACAAGGTGGCCGAGCAGTTCGGCCTGAAGGTGCTGCCGACCCGCGCCGGGCTGGTGCCGTTTACCCTGCATAAGCCGCTGCTCGAGCAGCTTCAGGTGCTCTCCGGTGTTTCGGTGCCTTCTACCATTACCGCCGAGAACGGCACCCTGTTCCGCGAAAATCTGCTGTTTACCCATCGTGGCCTTTCCGGGCCGGCGGTGCTGCAGATATCCAGCTACTGGCAGCCCGGCGAGTTCGTCACTGTTAACTTGTTGCCGGACTGCAATCTTGAGGACTTCCTTAACGAGCAGCGCAGCGCGCATCCCAACCAGAGCCTGAAAAATACCCTGGCGATGCAGCTGCCGAAGCGGCTGGTGGAGTGTTTGCAGCAGCTGGGACAGATACCTGATGTGACACTGAAGCAACTGAACGTTCGCGATCAGCAGACGCTGGTGGAGACACTGACCGCCTGGCGCGTGCAGCCGAACGGCACCGAAGGCTACCGGACGGCGGAGGTGACCCTCGGCGGCGTGGATACCAACGAACTTTCGTCACGTACCATGGAGGCGCGTAAGGCGTCGGGTCTCTACTTTATCGGCGAAGTGATGGACGTCACCGGCTGGCTCGGCGGCTATAACTTCCAGTGGGCGTGGTCAAGCGCCTGGGCCTGCGCGCAGGCGCTGGTGGAAGGGTAATCCAAGGGCCCGGGTACTGTGGCACCCGGGCTTACTTGATCAGTTCAACCCAAGAAAATACTGGGCGATTTTGAAATAGATAATCAGCCCGGTGCCATCAATCAGCGTAGCGATAAACGGCGCGGAAACTACCGCCGGGTCGATGCCGATCCGCTTAAGCACCATCGGAATGATCGACGAGACAATCGCGCTCCACAGGGTAATACATACCAGCGTCAGGCTGACGATCAGCGTGATTTCCATGCCAATCCCCATCATCCAGGCGCGCAGGCAGCCCGCCAGACCCAGGGTCAGGGCAATCAGAAACGAGGTCGACACCTCTTTGCGGATCACCCGCCCCATATCGCGCAGCCGCACTTCCCCCAGCGCCATCGAGCGCACCAGCGTCGAGGTGATCTGCGTTCCGCTATTGCCGCCGGTGCCGATGAGCAGCGGAATAAAGAAGGCGAGGGCGATGGCCGATTCCAGCGCCTCTTCGAAATGCTGCAGCACGCTGCTGGTATAGGCTTCGGCCACGAACAGCAGCAGCAGCCACACCGAGCGCTTCTTCCACAGCGTCCACGGGCTGATCTCGAGGTACGGTTTTTCCAGCGGCAGCGTCGCCCCCTGCAGCTGGGCGTCTTCGGTGACGTCATCCTCCAGCAGATGGGCGATCTCCTTTTCCATCAGGCAGCCGACCAGCTCGCCTTTATCGACAACCGGTACCAGATCGAGGCCGCGCTCGGTGAGTTCGGCAATCACCTGCGGGCGCTCGTCGTCAGGTTTGACGCGAAACAGGCAGCTGTCCATCAGGTAGCGGATAGACTGCCCGACATCCCCTTCCTGCAGGAGCTTTTTGACCGACAGGCTGCCGCGCAGTTTCCTGCCGGCGACGACAAACACCTGGCCGGGAATATCATCGCTGTCCAGCTGGGAGATAAAGTGTTCGCGCGCCTCATGGACGCTGAGATGTTCCTGCAGCGTAATAAAATCGGTACGCATGTACTGGGCGATCGCATCGCCGTCGAAGCCAGAGGTCGCCTGATGGGCGGCGCAGAGTTGAATGGAAGACATGATTAAAATCCCTATAAAAAATCACTCATAGGGGCGAACAAGACAGGGTTAGCGCAGGCAGATCCCTACGTCCTGGTTTTAGCACTGCATAACGTATCTGAACGGTCATGACCGCCAGAAGTTACCTTGGCAACACCTTGATTCGATGGAAGCCTGTATTTCCCTGAGTGGTCTCTCTCGATACCAACAGGGCGGTAACTTGTATTTATGCAGGAGCCTCGCCATAACGAGATCGTTAAATGAGGCGCCATTATTGGTGAAGCGGGATAATTCACAAAGCGTATAGTTTATGTGGTTTATCAACTGTTGATAAACAAACTTCATCAGAATTTGGCTTGACTTCATCTTGTGCTATCATTGGCTTGACTTCAATGGATGAAGTCATGGGGCAGGGCGATGGAGCAGCAGGTTTTATCTTTACGTAATAAACAGCACCACACGCTGGAGCAACTGTTTAAAATCCCTGTGCCACAGGGCATTAAATGGGCCGACATTGAATCGCTAATTAAAGCGTTAGGCGGGGAGATTAAAGAAGGACGCGGCTCGCGCTGTAAATTTTTGTTGAACCACAGCATTGCCAGCTTTCACAGGCCTCATCCTTCGCCGGATACTGACAAAGGCGCCGTGGAGAGCGTGCGCGATTGGTTAATCACTATAGGGGTAAAACCATGATCAAACCTAAAACGCCAAACTCAATGGAGATTGCCGGGCAACCCGCCGTTATCAACTACGTGCCTGAGCTCAATGCATTCCGTGGTAAGTTCCTGGGATTATCAGGATATTGCGATTTTGTTTCCGATAGCATTCAAGGGTTACAACAGGAGGGCGAGATATCATTACAGGAATATCTCGCAGATTGTCATGAAGCGGGGATTGAGCCTTATGCTCACCCGGAAAAGCTGAAAACCTTCACGCTGCGCTATCCTGAGTCATTTGGTGAGCGTCTTAGCTCCGCCGCTGCGGAGGAACAGGTTTCCGTAAACACCTGGATCCTCGAGACGCTCAATGAACGTCTCAAACAGGCTTAAAACAGTCTGCAGCAGATCGCCATCGTTTTAATTTTCATCCGCTAAACACTGCAAATGCCCATGGCGCACGCCGCGCTGGGCAATCACCTCGTCGGCAAAATGCTGTACTTCGGCCATGTCTCCTTTCAGCACCGCAATCTCCAGGCAGTCGTCATGACTGATATGTACATGCAGCGTGGCGACGGAGAGATCGTGATGATGATGCTGGGTGGCCACCAGCCGGCTCGCCAGTTCGCGTTTCTCATGTTCATACACGTACGACAGGACGGCATACCCGCGCTGTGATTCCGGCGACGGAGGATCCTGGTTGAGGGCGTCGCGCAGAATATCGCGTACCGCCTCCGAGCGATTGTGGTAGCCACGGCGGGCGCTGAGCGCATCGAGGGCGGCCAGCAGGTCATCATCAAGGGTCAGGGTTACGCGCTGCATGGCATGGCCTCGTTTAGCAGAGTGGCAGGAAAAGGGGGGAGCACCGCTTGCTGGAGCGCCTGTCCGGCAGGGGAGTGCAGGCGCAGCGGTAAGCTGACCGTCGCGGTTTCGACGATGCGCCCGTGCTCCATCACCAGCACTCGCTGGCAAAAGCGCTCCACCAGCCGCAGGTCGTGGGTGATGAACAGGCAGGCGGTGTCAAACTGCGCCTGCAGACGCTTCAGCAGGGCGATAATCTCCGCCTGCAGCAGCAGATCGAGATTTGAAACCGCTTCATCCAGGATCAACAGCTGCGGCCGTACCGCCAGGGCGCGTGCCAGGCAGACGCGCTGCAGCTGTCCGCCGCTGAGCTGCGCCGGGCGCTTATCGAGCAGCGACGGCGCGAGGTCGACGGCCAGCAGCATCTCTTCCACCCGCCGCGAACGCGCCTCACGCGACAAGCGTAACAGATGGCGTAGCGGCTCGCTGACGATCTCGCGCACCGTTTTGCGCGGATTCACCGCGCTGAAGGCATCCTGAAATACCAGCTGAATATCACGGCGGAAGGCGCCGATGGCCTCGCCCTTGAGGGCAGTCAGCGGCGTGCCGCGCCAGGCAATATCACCGTGCTGCGGCGTTTCCAGACCCACCAGCATCCGCGCCAGGGTGCTTTTCCCACAGCCGCTGCGTCCGAGCAGGGCCACCGTTTCGCCGGGGGCGATGGCGAGATGGATCGCATGTAGGACCCTGCCGTGGTGAGGATAATCGTGACTCACTCCGGTGACGCTGAGTAAATTCATGGTGTTTTCTCCAGGCCGTACAGCGCCAGATGCGCGGCCAGCAGGCGCTGGCTGAGCGGGTGCCGCGGGGCGCTAAATAGCGTATTCACATCGCAGTGTTCAACGAGGCGACCGTTCTCCATGACCGTCACGTGATGCGCCAGCCGCGCCACGACGCCCATATCATGCGTCACCAGCAGCAGCCCCAGACCGCGCCTGGCGACGATATCCGCCAGCAGATCGAGAATGCGCGCCTGGGCGATGGCATCGAGATCGGTCGTCGGCTCGTCGGCGATGATAAAGGGCGCGCGGCTGAGCAGGGCGAGAGCGACCATCATCCGCTGCAGCATGCCGCCGCTCATCTCAAAGGGGTAGCGCTTCAGCAACGCCCGCGGATTGTCCAGACCGACCTCCTCCATCGCTGCCAGCAGCACGGCGTCATTTGTTTCACGACCCGCTGCCCGGCAGGTTTCCCGGGCGTGCGCGGCCATGGTCTGCAGTGGATTAAAGGCGCTGCGTGGGTTTTGCATGATGGTGGCAATAGTCGTGCCGCGCAGTTGTTCGCCGTGCACCGGAATGCCGTCGAGCAGCACCCGGCCGGCGGTTTGCCTGACGCCAGGCGGCAACATGCCCAGCGCGGCGGCGCAGGTCAGCGATTTTCCGCAGCCACTGCTGCCGAGCAGCGCCAGCACCTGCCCGCGGCGCAGGGTGAAGGAAACGTCGCTGACCAGCGGTCGGTCAGCGGCAAGCGAGATCTGTTCCAGTTGGATCTTCTGCGGCATCAGTGGCTATGCTCCGCGATCAGGTGGGGATCGAGACGATCGCGCAGCGCGTCGCCCAGCAGGTTAAAAGCCATCACGCTGATGAACAGCGCCAGCCCCGGCCAGACCATTTGCAGCGGCTGGGTCCAGATATACTGTCGGGCGTCGTTGATCATTACCCCCCATTCCGCCGTCGGCGCGCTGACGCCGAGACCGAGGAACGACATGCCGGCCACGTGAAGCATCATATGGCCGATATCCAGCGAGGCGAGCACCAGCAGCGAGGGGATCACCGCCCCGGCCAGATGGTCGCTGAACAGCCGCCACTGGCTGGCGCCGCTCAGTCGGGCGGCGAGGATAAATTCGCGCTGGCGCAGGGAAACCACCAGGTTACGCACCATTCTGGCATACCAGGCCCAGTGCGACAGCGCAATGGCGAGGATCACGTTGGTCAACCCGGTACCCAGCACCCCCACCATAAAAAAAGACAGGATCGAGGTCGGAAAGGTCATAAACAGTTCGGCGAGGCGCATCAGGCCGCGGTCGGCGCGGCCGCCCAGCAGCCCGGCGCTGCCGCCGACCGCCAGACCGATCAGCAGCACCAGCAGCAGACAAGCCATCACCGCCCCCAGCGAAACGCGGGTGGCGGCCAGCAGGCGTGAGAAAATATCCCGGCCGAGATGATCGGTGCCGAGCCAGTGCGCTGCGCCCGGCGGTAGCAGCCGCTGCTGAAGGTCAATCGCCGCTGGATCCCAGGGCAGCCACCAGCCGCTGCCGATGGCGATGACTGCCAACAGCGCGATAACCAGCATGGCCAGTTTTACCGGCCAGCGAAAGCTTTGTAGCCATCTCATGCGCTCACCTCCTCGTGGCGGCGCAGGCGCGGGTCGAGCGCCGCGTTAAGCACATCCACCGCCAGATT
This sequence comes from Klebsiella sp. GL120222-02, assembly GCF_003097195.1. Lineage (NCBI taxonomy): Bacteria > Pseudomonadati > Pseudomonadota > Gammaproteobacteria > Enterobacterales > Enterobacteriaceae > Klebsiella > Klebsiella sp. GL120222-02. Next base: position 16,096 of record NZ_QEQO01000006.1, on the reverse strand, counting down.
AGCCAGCACGAACACCGTCACCATCATCAGGGTAAAGCACTGGATCACCGGGTAATCGCGATTGAAAATGGCGGAAACCGCGTAGCGGCCGACCCCGGGCCAGGCAAAGATATTTTCGATAATCATGGTGCCGCCGATCAGCTCGCCAATGTGCATGCCCAGGGCGGTCACCACCGGCAGGGTGGCATTGCGCAGGATATGTCGGCGCTCCACCTGGCGCGCGCTCAATCCGCGTAGCCGCGCCCATATCACGTGACGCTGGCTGGCGGCGTCCAGCATGCTGGCGCGCAGCAGGCGGGCGTTGATCGCCAGCGACATAAAGGCGATGGAGACGGCGGGCAAAATCAGGTGCTGCCAGTCGCCATACCCCATCGCCGGGAGCCACTGCAGATGCACGGAAAAGAGCATCACCAGCAGAAAGGCCAGCCAGAAGTTCGGCATTGAGACGCCAAGAAAGGCAATCAGCCGTACCACATAGTCCGGCAGGCGATCGCGATGGCGCGCCGCCCAGATGCCCAGCGGCAGGGAGGTGACGAGGATCAGCGCCAGCGCCGCGCCGGTGAGCAGCAGGGTGGCTGGCAGGAAGTGCAGCAGGTCATCCAGCACCGGGCGCTGGGTGGCATAGGAGAGACCGAAATCCAGGTGCAGCGCCCGCCACAGCCAGTGCAGATACTGCATCGCCAGCGGCTGGTTGAGCCCCAGCAGCTCGCGGGTCGAGGCAACCATCTCTTCAGTGGGCGGCAGGTTCGACAGGCGTAAATAATCCAGCGCCGGGTCGCCGGTGCCGAGCCGCAGCAGCAGAAAGATGATGGCGGAGGCGGCGAGCAGCAGCGGGATCAGCAGCAGCAGGCGGCGTAAAATATAGCGTAGCATTATGGCGTTACCGGGTTAATCTGATCGAAAGGGATCTCGGTGGTCACCGGGGCGAACGGGATCTCCCCGACCTCCTGGTGCGCAACCGACATCAGCGAGACATAGCTGATGGGCAGGTACACCGCGTCCTGATGCAGGCGGGTCAGCACATCGTGGTACCGTTTTCTCCGCAGCGCCTCGTCCCCCGTGGTCAGTACTTCGTTAATCTCTTTATCAATCAGCGCTTTGTCCGGCAGGCCTCGCTGGGCCTGGTAATCCGCATGCGACGGGACGCGCATCGAGCTTAAAAAGGCATGCGGATCGTAGGGCGCGCCCCAGGTGCGATTGAAGATCATACCGAAGCGGCCTTCGCGCTGGCGGGCGTAAATGCTGCTCTCCTCCTCACCCACCAGGGTGACCTGGACGCCGACCTGCCGCAGATTGGCCTGAATAATTTCGGCCATTGATTTAGCCAGCGCGTCGGTGCCGATAAACGCCAGCTCAATCGCCAGCGGTTGCCCGGCTTTTTGTCGCCAGGGCTGGCCCTCTGGCTGCTGCCAGCCAGCCTGCTCCAGCAGGGCGCGGGCTTTTGCCGGATCGTAACGGCGCGGCGTCAGATCCTGCGGCGCGTAGGGGACCGAGGGGGCAAACAGGGTGTCGGCAACCTGCTGGGTGCCATACAACACGCTATCGACAAGGGTCTGTTTATCGACGGCGTAGTTGAGCGCCTCACGAACCGCCTGCTCGCGGGTCGGGCCCTGGCTGGCGTTCAGCGCCAGCATCACCGTTTCCACCGGGGCGGACAGGCGCGCCACGTAGCCGGGGTGATGGCGAAAACGTTCGAAGGTGTCCAGCGGCAGCAGCCCTTCGTCACCGTAGAGCATATCGATTTCCCCGGTTTCGAACGCCACCGCCCGGCTGGTGGCGTCGGGGATCACCTTGATGGTGATTTGCTGCAGTGCCGGTTTACGACCCCAGTAGCGCTCATTGCGTACCAGCACATCGCGCTGATTGAGCTGCGAGCTCGCCAGTCGCCACGGACCGGTGCCGATCGGGGCTTTAATGCCCCTGGCGGTGCCGCCATCGATAAACTGCGAGGGCGCGATGAAGCGGAACGGGCGGGGCAGGGCCAGCTCTTGGAGTAAGGGCGCGTAGGCGCTTTTCAGAGTGATCTGCAACTCAGTGGCGCTGAGCGCCCGCACGTCGGTGATCTGGTTGGCGAGCTCAAGCCAGGCATGGCGTTGGCGGTTGGCCAGCACCGCCTGGAAATTGGCCGCCGCGGCCTGGGCGTTAAACGGTTCGCCATTGGAGAAGGTCACATCGTCGCGCAGGGTGAACCACCAGGTTTTACCATCGGCGGCGTGACGCCAGCGGGTCGCCAGCCAGGGCTGTACGCTGCCGTCAGCCTGATACTTCACCAGCGGTTCATAGACCATGCTTTGGGCAAACATCTGGTTGGGTGTATAGAGATGGGGATTCAGCGGGCCGACGTTAACCGGCCAGGCGGTGGTGAGCTGGTGCGGCGCGGCCTGAGCCAGCAGAGGGACGCAGGCAACCAGCGCCAGCAGGGTGAGGCGGATAATAGACAAGACGGCGATCTCAGCGACAGGAAAGTATGACGATTTTAGTGATTCATCATACTTTGGGAGTAACCTGGATCAATATTGCGCCGGAAAGTATAAGAAAATCGTATCATTACACGCGGGCGGTAAACACCGCCTGCGCTTCTCAGGGCGCCCGGAATAAGCCCAGCAGCGTGGCTACCTGCTCGTCGATCGGCGCCAGGTCCCGCTTAACGATCAGGTGCAGCGGCGTCGCGCGGCGCGCGCCGTGGCTGAGGGGCAGCCGCTTCAGCACGCCCTGGTCGAGATGGGGGCGAATGCGCTCTTCCGGCAGCCAGCCGAACCCGACCTGATACATCACCGCATCAATGGCGGCGTCAATGGTGGAGAAGGTCCAGGCGTCACGCGTCGCCTGGCCATCGCCGGTCTGATCGGCAATGCGCACCAGCGGCCACGGCGCCAGCGTGCTGTCCTCCAGCGGCCCGTCGAGCGTGGCGAGAGGGTGGTCGCGGTGGGCGACGGCGATAAAATCAATATTCATCAGCCACTCTCCGCGGCCGGTAATATCCTGGCGGCGGGTCAGCACCATCACATCAGCTTCTGTCCGCGCCGCGCTCTCGTCATCAACGTTTTCCAGCACTTCGGTGAGTCTGACCTGGGTCTGGGGATAGCGCTGCTGAAACTGGCGTAAAATCGCGAACAGCCGCTGGCGCGGGAAAATGCTGTCGACCACCAGATCCAGGCGGGTACGCGCCCCGTTGCGTAAGGTGGCGGCGTGGGTCTCGACGTAGGCAAAGGCCTGCAGCAGCGGTTTGACCTGATTTAGCAGTAGTTCACCCGCGGGGGTGAGTACCGCCCGCCGGCCGGACGGCGCCAGCAGCGCCACGCCTAAGCGCTCCTGCAGCAGCGCGAGATTATAGCTCACCGAAGACTGACTGCGGTTGGTCTCCTCCGCCGCTCTGGCAAAGCTCCCCAATTCCACTACCTTTTCGAGTAACGCCCATTGCTCCAGGGTTGTCTTGTGCATAATCAATCTAAAATTTGGATGTATTTAATCCAAACATAGCGTTATTCATTCATTTTTTAAAGACGTATGCTGTCCTCAACAAAACAGAGGAGAATAAATGATGAGCACTTTCGACAAACATGACCTCAGCGGCTTTATCGGTAAACATCTGGTCTATACCTACGACAACGGCTGGAACTACGAGATTTACGTCAAAAATGGCCACACCCTCGACTACCGTATTCACAGCGGCATCGTCGGCAATCGCTGGGCGAAAGATCAGGAAGCGTACATCGTGCGGGTGGGGGAAAGTATCTACAAAATCTCCTGGACCGAACCGACCGGCACCGACGTCAGCCTGATCGTCAACCTGGGCGACAAACTGTTCCACGGCACCATTTTCTTCCCGCGCTGGATCATGAATAACCCGGAAAAAACCGTCTGCTTCCAGAACGACCATATTCCGCTGATGAATTCGTACCGTGATGCCGGCCCGGCCTATCCAACGGAAGTGATTGACGAGTTCGCCACTATCACCTTCATTCGCGACTGTGGCGCCGATAATGACGAGGTCATTAATTGCCCGGCGAGCGAATTACCTGCGGATTTTCCTGCAAACTTGTAATTCAGCAGAAATAACTTTGTGATCTGCGCTAACATTTTGTCATTAAGCGTGACGATCGCTAATTAAAGTATTGTGTATTGGTTTAATTCCCGTTTACTTTTTGCTATTGCGTTCCTGTTTCTTGCCGCTTAACAGGAACGCTTTCCTGTCATGCCCCTGCCATAAAAAATTCCTATCATACTGTTTAGTAATGAGTTATTACTTATTCTGAGAAAATATTAATTTCTTAATATTATCCTAAGCAAGGTCGACTACATTAATAGTGGTCGAAATACCCTGAAATGGAATGCCGCGCTGAACTCACTTCATTTTAATTTCGTTTAAGTCCGCAGGCGCAGGATATTTTATTCTAACGACCCTGATTTGTGCGTGGGTCAACTACAGAACAGGATGATGATGAGCGATTTTTTGCCGTTTTCGCGCCCGTCGATGGGCGACGCAGAGCTGGCTGCGCTGCGTGAAGTTTTAGCGTCGGGCTGGATCACCACCGGACCGAAGAATCAGGCACTCGAAGCGGCATTCTGCCAGCTGACCGGCAATCGCCACGCGATTGCCGTCAGTTCAGCGACCGGCGGGATGCATGTGACCCTGATGGCGCTGGGTATTGGCCCCGGCGATGAAGTCATTACGCCGTCCCAGACCTGGGTCTCCACTCTCAATATGATCTGCCTGCTGGGCGCTACGCCGGTGATGATCGATGTCGATAACGACAATCTGATGATTACCCCTGACGCGGTGGAAGCGGCGATCACTTCGCGTACCAAAGCGATAATTCCCGTGCACTACGCGGGCGCGCCAGCCGACATCGACGCCATTCGCGCGGTGGGCGAGCGCCACGGCATTCCGGTGATTGAAGATGCCGCCCATGCGGCGGGTACCCATTATAAAGGCCGCCACATTGGCTGGCAGGGGACCGCCATTTTCTCGTTCCACGCGATCAAGAACATGACCTGCGCCGAAGGCGGGCTGATTGTCACCGACGACGACGAGCTGGCCTCCCGTATCCGCAGTCTGAAATTCCATGGTCTGGGCGTGGACGCTTATGATCGTCAGACCCACGGCCGCGCGCCGCAGGCGGAGGTGATCACCCCGGGCTTTAAGTACAACCTTGCCGATATCAACGCCGCTCTGGCGCTGGTCCAACTGGAAAAACTGAGCCACGCCAATCAGCGCCGGACCGAGATTGCCCAGCGCTACCTGCGCGAGCTGGCGGACACGCCGTTTAAACCGCTGACCGTCCCGGCATGGGATCACCAGCACGCCTGGCACTTGTTTATCATCCGCGTCGATGAGGCCGCATGCGGCATCAGCCGCGACGCGCTGATGGAAAAGCTGAAGGCGATGGGTATCGGCACGGGTCTGCATTTCCGTGCGGCTCATACGCAAAAATATTACCGCGAGCGCTTCCCTGAGGTTTCCCTGCCAAATACCGAATGGAACAGCGCCCGCATCTGTTCTCTCCCGTTGTTCCCGGACATGACCGATGACGATGTCACTCGCGTCATTTCCGCACTGCGCCAGCTGTCAGGACGTTGATATGCTTACTTACCCTCCCGTGAAGAAGGTCTCGGTGGTTATCCCGGTTTATAACGAACAGGATAGTCTGCCGGAACTGCTTCGTCGTACGGATACCGCCTGCGCCACGCTGGGGCGGCAATATGAAATTCTGCTGATCGACGATGGCAGCAGCGACGATTCCGCGCGCATGCTGACCGAAGCCGCCGAGGCGGAAGGCAGTCACGTCGTCGCCGTGCTGTTAAACCGTAACTACGGCCAGCACTCGGCGATCATGGCCGGCTTTAGCCATGTGACGGGCGATCTGATTATTACCCTTGATGCCGATCTGCAAAACCCACCGGAGGAAATTCCGCGGTTAGTAGAGAAGGCTGATGAAGGCTACGACGTGGTGGGCACCGTCCGCCAGAACCGTCAGGACAGCATCTTCCGCAAAAGCGCCTCGAAGATGATCAACCGCCTGATCCAGCGCACCACCGGCAAAGCGATGGGCGACTACGGCTGCATGCTGCGCGCTTACCGCCGCCATATTATCGACGCGATGCTCAACTGCCACGAGCGCAGCACCTTTATCCCGATCCTGGCGAATACCTTCGCCCGTCGCGCGGTCGAGATCCCGGTGATGCATGCCGAGCGCGAATTCGGCGACTCCAAATACAGCTTCATGCGCCTGATCAACCTGATGTACGACCTGGTGACCTGTCTGACCACCACGCCGCTGCGTCTGCTCAGCATTTTCGGCAGCGTGATTGCCCTCCTGGGCTTCGCCTTCGGCCTGCTGCTGGTGGTGCTGCGCCTGGCCTTTGGCCCGCAGTGGGCGGCGGAAGGGGTGTTCATGCTCTTCGCCGTGCTGTTTATGTTCATCGGCGCCCAGTTTATCGGTATGGGCCTGCTCGGCGAGTATATCGGACGCATCTATAACGACGTTCGCGCTCGTCCCCGCTACTTTATTCAACGTGTTGTTCGCCAGCCGGAAACGGCATCTAAAGAGGAAGATCGTTCATGAAAGCCGTAGTCTTCGCTTATCACGATATGGGCTGCACCGGTATCCAGTCCCTGCTGGACGCCGGGTATGATATCGCTGCTATTTTCACCCACCCGGATAACCCTGGCGAAAACCATTTCTTTGGCTCCGTGGCGCGCCTTGCCGCCGAGCAGGGCATTCCAGTGTGGGCGCCGGAAGACGTGAACCATCCGCTGTGGATTGAGCGTATCCGCGAGATGAAGCCGGACGTGCTGTTCTCCTTCTACTACCGCAACCTGCTGGGCGATGAGATCCTCAATCTGGCGCCGAAAGGGGCGTTCAACCTGCACGGTTCGCTGCTGCCGAAATATCGTGGCCGTGCGCCGCTGAACTGGGTGCTGGTCAATGGCGAAAGCGAAACCGGCGTCACCCTGCACCGCATGGTGAACCGCGCGGATGCCGGCGATATCGTCGCCCAGCAAACCGTGGCGATTGGCCCGGATGACGCGGCCCTGACGCTGCATCGTAAGCTGTGCGCCGCCGCCACTGAGCTGCTGGGCCAGGCGTTGCCGGCGATCCTTGAAGGAAAAACCGCAGAGCGCCCGCAGGATCACAGCCAGGCGACCTACGTGGGGCGTCGTACCCCTGAGGATGGCCGCCTCGACTGGGAGCAGCCGGCGCAGACCCTGCACAATCTGGTGCGTGCCGTCTCGGATCCGTGGCCGGGCGCCTTCGGCTACGCTGGCGCGAACAAGTTTATCGTCTGGAAATCCCGCGTCCGCCACGATCTGCCGGCAGCCAAACCGGGTACCGTTATCTCCGTTGCGCCGCTGATCGTGGCGTGCCAGGACGGGGCGCTGGAAATTGTCACCGGCCAGACCGAACGCGGTGTGTACATGCAGGGCGCTCAGCTGGCGCAGGCGCTGGGCCTGGTGTCCGGGGCGGTGATCAGCAGCAAACCGGTGGTGGCGATTAAGCGTCGCACCCGCGTGCTGATCCTTGGCGTCAATGGCTTTATCGGTAACCATTTGACCGAGCGCCTGCTGCAGGACGACAACTATGAAATTTACGGCCTGGATATCGGCTCCGACGCCATCAGCCGTTTCCTTGAGAGCCCGCGTTTCCACTTCGTGGAAGGCGATATCAGCATTCACTCCGAGTGGATCGAGTATCACATTAAGAAATGCGACGTGGTGTTGCCGCTGGTGGCCATCGCCACCCCTATCGAATACACCCGCAACCCGCTGCGCGTGTTCGAGCTGGATTTCGAAGAGAACCTGAAGATCATCCGCGATTGCGTGAAATACAATAAGCGCATCATCTTCCCGTCGACCTCTGAAGTGTACGGCATGTGCACCGACAAAAACTTCGACGAAGATACCTCCAATCTGGTGGTCGGGCCGATCAACAAACAGCGTTGGATCTACTCGGTTTCTAAACAGCTGCTGGACCGCGTGATTTGGGCCTACGGCGATAAGTACGATCTTAAGTTCACCCTGTTCCGTCCGTTCAACTGGATGGGACCGCGCCTGGATAACCTCAACGCCGCGCGTATCGGTAGTTCCCGCGCCATCACCCAGCTGATCCTCAACCTGGTGGAAGGGTCGCCGATCAAGCTCATCGAGGGCGGCAAGCAGAAGCGCTGCTTCACCGATATCAGCGACGGTATCGAAGCGCTGTTCCGCATCATCGAGAACAAAGACGGCCGCTGCGACGGGCAGATCATCAACATCGGCAACCCGGAAAACGAAGCGAGCATCAAAGAGCTGGCCGAAATGCTGCTCGCCTGCTTCGAACGCCATCCGCTGCGCGATCGCTTCCCGCCGTTTGCCGGCTTCCGTGAAGTGGAAAGCAGCGATTACTACGGGAAGGGCTACCAGGACGTTGAGCATCGTAAGCCGAGCATTCGCAACGCCAAACGCTGCCTGAACTGGGAACCGAAGGTGGAGATGGAAGAAACGGTCGAACACACGCTGGACTTCTTCCTGCGTACAGTTGAACTGGTGGACGATAAAAATCCATGAAACAGGTCGGCTTACGCATAGATGTCGATACCTTTCGCGGAACGCGGGACGGCGTTCCGCGGCTGCTGGACCTGCTGGGCCAGCACGGGATCCAGGCAAGCTTCTTCTTCAGCGTCGGGCCGGACAATATGGGGCGCCATCTGTGGCGCCTGGTAAAACCGAAGTTTCTGTGGAAGATGCTGCGTTCCAGAGCGGCTTCGCTGTACGGCTGGGATATTCTGCTGGCTGGCACCGCGTGGCCGGGACGCCGCATCGGCGCGGGGAACGAAGCGGTGATCCGCGCGGCCGCCGAGTCTCATGAAGTCGGGCTGCACGCCTGGGATCACTACAGCTGGCAGGCGTGGAGCGGCGTCTGGCCGCAGGAACGGCTGGCGCTGGAGGTTGAGCGCGGCCTGCTCGAACTGGAACGCATCATCGGCCGGCCGGTCACCTGTTCGGCTGTCGCCGGCTGGCGCGCCGATCAGCGGGTGGTCAAAGCCAAAGAATCCTTCGATTTTCTCTACAACAGCGACTGTCGCGGCACGCGGCCGTTCCTGCCCCAGCTCGGTAGCGGCACGTTTGGTACGGTGCAGATCCCGGTCACGCTGCCGACCTGGGATGAGGCGGTGGGCACGGCGGTCGATATCGCCGGCTTTAACCGCTACCTGCTCGACTGCATCCATCGCGACCCGGGCGTGCCGGTCTATACCATTCACGCCGAAGTGGAAGGTATTGCTTACGCCGATCAGTTCAATGAACTGCTGACCATGGCGGCGGAAGAGGAAATTCAGTTTTGCCCACTGAGCCAGCTGCTGCCCGCTGACTTTAGCGAGCTGCCGTCTGGCAAAGTGGTTCGGGGTGAACTGGCTGGCCGGGAAGGCTGGCTCGGACGTGAACAATTACTGACTTCGGGTGTTTGATGAAAAGCATTCGCTATGGCGTCTCTCTGATTGCGCTGTTTGCGCTGTATTACCTGCTGCCGCTTAATTTTCGTTTGCTCTGGCAACCCGATGAAACCCGCTATGCGGAGATCAGCCGTGAAATGCTGGCCACCGGTGACTGGGTGGTGCCGCATTTTCTCGGATTGCGCTATTTCGAAAAGCCGATTGCCGGTTACTGGATCAACAGTATCGGTCAGTGGCTGTTTGGCCATAATAACTTCGGCGTACGCTTTGGGTCGGTCTTCGCTATCACCATGACTGCCCTGCTGGTGGCCTGGCTGGCGTGGCGCGTCTTTCGCGACAAAAAGGTGGCTGTCCTGTCGCCGGTGATTTTCCTTACCGCGATGCTGGTGTATGCGATTGGCACCTATGCGGTGCTGGACCCGATGATCACCCTGTGGCTGGCGCTGGCGATGTGCAGCTTCTGGGGCGCGGCGCAGGCGCAGAGCCGCAGCGGCAAAATACTGGGCTACGCGCTGCTGGGCGTCGCCTGCGGTATGGGGGTGATGACCAAGGGCTTCCTGGCGCTGGCGGTGCCGGTGGTGGGCGTGCTGCCGTGGGTGATCGCCCGTAAACGCTGGCGTGAAGTGCTGACCTACGGCTGGCTGGCGGTGATCGTCTGTACGCTGGTGGTGCTGCCCTGGGGGCTGGCTATCGCCCAGCGCGAGCCGGACTTCTGGCGCTACTTCTTCTGGGTCGAGCATATTCAGCGTTTTGCCGAAAAAGATGCCCAGCACAAAGCGCCGTTCTGGTACTACATTCCGTTCCTGATCGCCGGCAGCCTGCCGTGGCTGGCCCTGCTGCCGGGGGCGCTGAAGCGCGGCTGGCTTGAGCGCGATGAGGCTCGCGGCGCGCTGTATCTGCTGGGTTGGGTGGCGATGCCGTTCCTGTTCTTCAGTATCGCCAAAGGCAAACTGCCGACCTATATCCTGCCGTGCTTTGCGCCGCTGTCGATTCTGATGGCCCGCTACGCGCTGGAGGCCGCAAAGACCGGCGCAAAAGCGCTGCGCATCAACGGGATGATCAACCTGGGCGTTGGCCTGCTGGGGCTGATCGCCGTGCTGGTGGTCTCACCCTGGGGCGTGATGCACAAGCCGGTGTGGACCAAGATTGAGCTGTATAAATGTCTGCTGGCGGCGATCGCCTTCGCCGTCTGGGCGCTGATGGGCTGGCTGGCGATGAAAAACCCTGGCCGCCGCTGGAGCCTCGCCGCGCTCTGTCCGCTCGGCCTGGCGCTGCTGGTGGGCTTCGCCATCCCGGACCGGGTTATCGACAGCAAACAGCCGCAGTTCCTCGTGGATATCGTCAGTGAATCCCTGCAGCCCAGCCGTTACGTCCTGACCAACAACGTTGGGATCGCCGGCGGCCTGGCCTGGGAGCTGAAGCGCAGCGATATTATTATGTTCGACAAACAGGGTGAGCTGAAGTACGGTCTCGACTGGCCGGATGCTCAGGGAAGCTTTGTCAGCCAGGCCGGTTTTGCCGACTGGCTGGCCACGCACCGTCAGCAGGGGCCGGTCTCGCTGGTGCTGTTGATGGATAAAGGAGAGAGTATGGTTGACTTACCGTTACCGAAGCCAGATAACGCCTACGAGCTGGGTCGGGTGGTCTTCCTTCAGTATCTGCCGCAATGAGCGTCTGGATCTGTCTGGTGTTCGCCAGCCTGCTGAGCTGCGCCGGGCAACTCTGCCAGAAACAGGCGACCCGCCCGTCCCGTCGCGGACGGCGGAGTCGCCATATACTCTTCTGGCTGGGGATGGCGCTGTTATGCCTGGGCTGCGGCATGCTGCTGTGGCTGAGCGTGCTGCAGTCTATTCCGGTCAGCATCGCCTATCCGATGCTGAGCCTGAATTTCGTCTGGGTTACCCTCGCGGGCTGGGGCATCTGGCATGAGCCGGTCGCTCGCCGTCACTGGCTTGGCGTCGGGTTGATCGTCGTGGGCATTGTCATTCTGGGGACCAGCGTCTGATGGGCTTTCTCTGGGCATTATTCAGCGTCGGCCTCGTCAGCGCCGCGCAGTTGCTGCTGCGCAGCGCCATGGTGGCCTTGCCGCCGCTGACCGATATTGTGGCATTTCTCCAGCATCTGCTGCATTTCCAGCCCGGGACCTTCGGCCTGTTTTTCGGCCTGCTGGGCTACCTGCTGTCGATGGTCTGCTGGTACTTTGCCCTGCATCGCCTGCCGCTGTCGAAAGCGTATGCCCTGCTGAGCCTGAGCTATATCCTCGTGTGGGCCGCCGCCATCTGGTTGCCCGGCTGGCATGAGCCGTTCTACTGGCAATCGCTGCTGGGCGTGACGATCATTGTCGCCGGCGTGTTGACCATCTTCTGGCCGGTCAAACGCCGCTAGCCGGGGAGCCGGCTTTTGGGACGGCCCGGGCCGAGCAGGATCGCCAGCTTGCTGCCTCCGACGGTGGTCTCCATCCAGATTTTACAGACGCTGGTTAACGGTACCGAGAGCAGCATCCCCACCGGCCCCAGCAGCCAGCCCCAGACCAGCAACGACAGGAACACCACCAGGGTCGACATTCCCAGCCGATGGCCCATCATGCGCGGCTCCACCATGTTGCCCAGTACCATATGCACCACCAGAAACAGCGCCCCGACCAACAGGCACTCATAAATGCCGCTAAACAGCAGCGCCTGCAGCATCGGGGGGATAGCGGAGATAGCGGAGCCAATGTTCGGCACATAGTTCAGCAGAAACGCCAGCACCCCCCACATCAGGGCGAACTGTACCCCCATCGCCAGCAGCCCCAGCCAGACAATCAGCCCGGTCCACAGGCTAATCAGCGTCTTCAGCGCCAGATAATGGGTGACGCCTTTCAGCGCCCGGTGCAAGCCGGCGATATGCAGGCGAGGGTTATTGAGGGCAAAACGCAGTTTGTAGGGCAGGTGGCGAACCTCAAACAGCATAAAGATCACCGTCATCACCAGCAGCACGATGCTGGCCATCGCCCCGGAAAGCTGGGTCATTAGCGTCGTGGCCCAGGTCATCAGCCGTTCTGAATCCATGCGCCGCAGCATGCGCTCCGGATTGATATGCAGGTTAAGGAAGGGGAGATACTCCTGGAGCTGGAGGATCTTGCGCGTCAGCGCGCGGTTGAAATCGGGCAGCATGGCGACAAAGTCATTGAGCGACGCCGCCAGTACGCCAAGCAGCGCGGTGAGCATCACCAGCATCGCCGTTACCACCAGGGTAATGGCGAACGGACGCCGCACCCCGCGGCGAATGAACCAGGTGACCAGCGGGTTGAGGACAATAGCGAAAAACAGCGCCAGCAGCAGCTGCACCAGAATATCGGCGGCGGCGTGGATCCCGGCGAGGATAATCACCAGCGCTGCCAGCTTAAGTAAAATATGGAGCCCGGCTTTATCAGCCTGCGGAGAGGACATAGGTATTCCTTTTTATGAGTCGCGCCAGATAAGTGTAGCGGTTCGCCGACTGCCAATATTCTGAAAGGAGGGCTGCTTTTCCGCCGACAGCGTGGTAATAGTGAAAGCTGATTGTCGAAATCTGGTGGAACCTGATGCCCGAACCCGTCGCCGAGCCGGCGCTCAATGGACTGCGCCTCAATCTGCGGATTGTCTCTGTCGTTATCTTTAACTTTGCCAGCTATCTCACCATCGGCCTGCCGCTGGCGGTGCTGCCCGGCTATGTGCATGATGTCATGGGCTTTAGCGCTTTCTGGGCCGGGCTGGTGATTAGTCTGCAATATTTCGCCACGCTGCTCAGCCGCCCGCATGCCGGGCGCTACGCCGACCTGCTGGGGCCTAAAAAGATTGTCGTCTTCGGTCTCTGCGGCTGTTTTTTGAGCGGTTTGAGCTATCTGTTGGCGGCCTGGAGCAGCGGCTGGCCTCTGGTTAGCCTGCTGCTGTTATGCCTCGGACGGGTGATCCTTGGTATCGGCCAGAGCTTCGCCGGCACCGGCTCGACGCTGTGGGGCGTCGGCGTGGTCGGTTCGCTGCATATTGGGCGGGTGATCTCGTGGAACGGGATTGTGACCTACGGGGCGATGGCGATGGGCGCGCCGCTCGGCGTGCTGTGCTATTCACACATTGGCCTCAGCGGCCTGGCGGTAGTCATTATGGCGGTGGCGCTGGTGGCGATCCTCTGTGCGCTGCCCCGCGCGGCGGTGAAGGCTACCAAAGGGAAAGCGATGTCGTTTCGCGCGGTGCTTGGCCGGGTCTGGCCTTACGGTATGGCGCTGGCGCTGGCCTCCGCCGGCTTCGGGGTGATCGCCACCTTTATCACGCTGTTTTATGACGCCAAAGGCTGGGACGGCGCGGCTTTCGCTCTGACGTTATTCAGCTGCGCGTTCGTTGGCACGCGGCTGCTGTTTCCTAACGGCATTAATCGCCTCGGTGGACTGAACGTGGCGATGCTCTGCTTTAGCGTGGAGATTATCGGACTACTGCTGGTCGGCTTTGCCGATACGCCGTTGCTGGCGAAAATCGGTACCTTCCTTACCGGGGCGGGGTTCTCGCTGGTCTTCCCGGCGCTGGGGGTGGTGGCGGTCAAAGCGGTGCCGCAGCACAATCAGGGGTCGGCGCTGGCGACCTATACCGTGTTTATGGATTTGTCGTTGGGGGTCACCGGGCCGCTGGCCGGATTGTTGATGGCGTGGACCGGGATCTCGATGATTTATCTCGCCGCGGCTGGGCTGGTGATGGCGGCGCTGCTGTTGGGCTGGCGGCTAAAAAAACGGCCCCCGGTTAGCGAACCGGAGGCCATCGCACCAGGCCAGTAATTACTGGATGGTGAGGGTGTTGATGATGCTTTCTGCTTCGGTCTGCGCCTGCTGCTGGTTGTCCGCCGGCAGGGTCACCTGCAGGGTCAGCAGTTTGTCATCCACTTTGCCGAGGATCACTGAAGACCAGGCGGTCTGCCCCTTGGCAGAGATGATGCTGTCCAGCTGCTGCAGGGTATGGCCTTTCATCTCCAGCGATTTATTGCTCACCACCTGCAGCTGCGGGTCGCGGCTACGCTGCTGATCTTCCAGTCGTTTCGCCAGTACCGCCAGATCTTCATTGGTGCTGTCGCCGACGATGACGATGACCGCTTTCTGGCCGGTAGCGTCAGAGTAGACGTGCATGTTGTTCGCCTGGGTACCCAGTTTGCCGCTCTGGTCGGCCATGCCCGCAGGCAGGGTGAAGCTCAGTTTGCCATCCAGCAGGCTGATTGCCTGGCCGCTGGCATTGCTCTCCGCTGCTGCGCCAACGGTTGGCGCTTTTGAATCGCTGTTATCGCAGGCAGCAAGCCCCATTACCAGCAGGCCAATACCGACATATTTAACCAAATTGCGCATTGACATCTTCCTTTCGATAAACGGCCACTAATGGCTCATCCGGCTATCTTAACACATCGGCCCGCGAGTACCTTTAACTCGGCTGTAATGCCGACAAATCAGATTTATCCGCCAGTCTTTTCAACAGCATATTTAACAGCACGCCGTACATCGGCAGGAAGAAAATAATGCTGATAAGCACTTTAAAGCTGTAGTCGACGAGGGCGATTTCCCCCCAGTGGGCGGCCATAAACGGGTCCGGGCTGCGCCAGAAAGCGATAAAGAAGAACGCGACGGTATCGCTGATGTTGCCGAACAGCGTCGAGGCGGTGGGGGCCAGCCACCAGCGGCGACTCTGCCGCAGGCGGTTGAAGACGTGGACGTCGAGGATCTGCCCCAGTGCATAGGCCATAAAGCTGGCGATGGCGATGCGCGCGACGAAGAGATTAAAGGTGCCCAGCGCGGCAAAGCCCTGCCACTCGCCCATGTAGAACAGCGCAGAGATGCCGTAAGAGATAACCAGCGCCGGGACCATCACCGCGAAAATGATGCGTCGCGCCAGCGGTGCGCCAAAAATGCGTACCGTCAGATCGGTGGCGAGAAAGATAAACGGAAAACTAAACGCACCCCAGGTGGTATGGAAACCAAAAATGGAGATCGGCAGCTGAACCAGATAGTTGCTGGAGGTGATGACCAGCAGATGAAATAGCGAAAGCCAGACGAGCGCTTTTTTGCGCTGTACGGTAGTAAACGGATTCATATTGTGACCTTTTTATGCCCGTCATGCTTCAGGTGAATGAGCAATCGGCAGCGGAACGTTGGGGTGAGGGAACCCAATAAAAAACGGCTGCATGATACTGCGTTGTCGGCGTAATGCAATGGTTGTTTTTCGCGCAAACGTTAACCTGGCTTGCGTACTGGCGAACTGGGGGTAAACTAGGGCCGTTTTGTTAACGTGAGACTAAAATGAGCGAACTTTTCTCCACTCCTGACCATACCCTGGATGCCCTGGGGCTCCGCTGCCCGGAGCCGGTCATGATGGTGCGTAAAACCGTGCGGACGATGCCGGTCGGCGAGACGCTGCTGATTATTGCTGACGATCCGGCCACCACCCGCGATATCCCGGGATTCTGCCGCTTTATGGAGCATGAGCTGGTGGCCCAGGAAACCGAAGCCCTGCCGTACCGCTATCTGATCCGCAAAAGCCACTGAGCTTTTCCCGGATAGCGGCGCGTAGCGCCTTATTCGGGCTACCCGACGGTCCGGAATCGTAGCCCTGCTAAGCGCAGCGCGAGCAGGGAATACTCCGGATGGCGGCGCGTAGCGCCTTATCCGGGCTAC
>NZ_QEQO01000005.1:91234-364824 GCF_003097195.1 Klebsiella sp. GL120222-02 | reverse complement strand
CGCCAGCGTTCAATCTGAGCCATGATCAAACTCTTCAATTTAAGTTTGATGCTCGTGAATTAAACTTCGTAATGAATTACGTATGTTCACTCAGAGACTTGGTATTCATTTTTCGTCCGAGGACGTTAAGAATCCATGTCACTTTGAGTGCCCACACAGATTGTCTGATAAATTGTTAAAGAGCAGTTGCGACGCGCTTTAGCGCTCTGTCGCGAGGTGGCGTATATTACGCTTTCCTCTTTCAGAGTCAACCCTGAATTTCAGGATTTTTCTCTTCAACCGAACCGGCTGTTTGTGTGAAGTGATTCACATCCGCCGTGTCGATGGAGGCGCATTATAGGGAGCTCTCCGGGAATGACAAGCGGAAAAATACAATTTTATTTCAACCGCTCATCTTTTAAACGCAACGCTTATTTTTGCTGCTTTTTAATCGCCGCAGGCAGCTCTGCCAGGCTATTTAGCACCCAGTCAGCCGCTTTTTCCGCTTCTTCAGTCAGGGGCTTACCGGTACGCACCAGCACTTTAGTACCGACATCTGCCGCCGCAGCAGCCTGCATATCTTCCAGTTTGTCCCCTACCATATAGGAAGAAGCCATATCGATATGCAGATAATCGCGGGCGGAGATCAGCATCCCCGGATGCGGTTTACGACAATCACAGGTCTGACGGTACTCTTCCACCGCACCCTGCGGGTGATGCGGGCAATAGTAGATACCGTCCAGGTCGACGCCACGATCGGCCAGAGACCAGTCCATCCACTCGGTCAGCGTTTCAAACTGGGCTTCGGTAAATTTACCGCGAGCAATACCGGACTGGTTAGTGACCAGCACCAGCGCATAGCCCATCTCTTTTAGTTCGCGCATCGCGTCAATGACGCCATCGATAAATTCAAAATTGTCGATTTCGTGGACGTAGCCATGATCGACATTAATAGTGCCGTCACGGTCGAGAAAAATTGCGGGTACTGACTTTGCCACCGGTTTGCTCCTGAAAAAGGCTAGTGCCGTTAGTATCGCATGTTTCAGCATGCAAGAAAGTGCTCATTATAAAGAGTCAGATTGATTTAGACGTCTGGATGCCTTAACATCCATTTCATTGACAGGCATCGCCTGGATACGGCAGAAGAAAATGCCACGGCAAACGGCTAAACGATAATAAATAACTGATGATTAAACTTTCCAATATCACCAAAGTGTTCCAGCAGGGGAATCGCAGCATTCAGGCGCTGAATAACGTCAGCCTGCATGTCCCTGCCGGACAAATTTATGGCGTCATCGGTGCCTCCGGCGCCGGTAAAAGTACGCTGATTCGCTGCGTCAACCTGCTGGAGCGCCCGACCGAGGGCAGCGTACAGGTTGACGGTCAGGAATTGACTGCACTGTCGGAAAAAGAGCTAACCCGTGCGCGCCGTCAGATTGGCATGATTTTCCAGCATTTTAACCTGCTGGCCTCCCGGACCGTTTTCGGCAACGTCGCGTTGCCCCTGGAACTGGATAACACCCCGCAGGCAGAAATCAAACGTCGTGTGACGGAGCTGCTGGATCTCGTCGGCCTGGGTGATAAGCACGACAGCTACCCGGCTAATCTCTCCGGTGGCCAGAAACAGCGCGTCGCTATTGCCCGCGCGCTGGCCAGCAACCCGAAGGTATTGCTGTGCGATGAAGCCACCAGCGCCCTCGACCCGGCCACCACCCGTTCCATTCTCGAACTGCTGAAAGACATTAACCGGCGTCTGGGACTGACCATTCTGCTGATCACCCACGAAATGGATGTGGTGAAACGCATCTGCGACTGCGTGGCGGTCATTAGCAACGGTCAACTGATCGAGCAGGATACGGTGAGCGAAGTCTTCTCCCATCCGAAGACGCCGCTGGCCCAGCAGTTTATTCAGTCCACGCTGCACCTCGATATTCCGGATGACTACCAGGCGCGCCTGAAATCTACCGCCGCAGCGGATAGCGTGCCGATGCTGCGTATGGAATTTACCGGCCACTCCGTCGATGCGCCGCTGCTCTCTGAAACCGCGCGTCGCTTCAATGTGAATAACAACATTATCAGCGCGCAGATGGATTATGCCGGCGGGGTGAAGTTCGGCATCATGCTCACCGAAATGCACGGTACACAGGAAGACACTCAGGCGGCCATCGCCTGGCTGCAGGAACATCATGTAAAAGTAGAGGTATTGGGTTATGTCTGAGGCAATGATGTGGCTGCTGTTGCGCGGCGTATGGGAAACGCTGGCAATGACCTTTGTCTCCGGCTTCTTCGGTTTTGTCCTTGGTCTGCCGGTGGGCGTGCTGCTGTATGTGACCCGGCCGGGGCAAATCGTCGCCAATGCCAAACTGTACCGTACTCTGTCGGCGCTGGTGAACATTTTCCGTTCCATCCCGTTCATTATCCTGCTGGTCTGGATGATCCCGTTTACCCGCGTAATCGTCGGCACCTCGATCGGCCTGCAGGCGGCAATCGTTCCGCTGACGGTGGGCGCCGCGCCGTTTATCGCCCGCATGGTGGAGAACGCCCTGCTGGAGATCCCGACCGGGCTCATCGAAGCTTCCCGCGCGATGGGCGCCACACCGCTGCAGATCGTCCGCAAGGTTCTGCTGCCTGAAGCGCTGCCGGGGCTGGTCAACGCCGCCACCATCACTCTTATTACCCTGGTAGGCTACTCCGCCATGGGCGGCGCGGTGGGCGCCGGTGGTCTGGGGCAGATTGGTTATCAGTACGGTTATATCGGCTACAACGCAACGGTGATGAATACCGTACTGGTGTTACTGGTTATTCTGGTTTATTTAATTCAATTCTCTGGCGATCGTATCGTCCGGGCTGTGACTCATAAATAACGTTATTGGCAGACAACACTCATTCTTACAGGAAGGAAATAACATGGCCTTTAATTTCAAAACCTTTGCGGCAGTTGGCGCGTTAATCGGTTCTCTGGCGCTGGTGGGTTGCGGTCAGGATGAAAAAGATCCGAATCATATTAAAGTCGGCGTTATCGTCGGGGCGGAACAGCAGGTCGCTGAAGTTGCGCAGAAAGTGGCAAAAGAGAAGTATGGTCTCGATGTTGAGCTGGTGACCTTCAACGATTACGTGCTGCCAAACGAAGCGCTAAGCAAAGGCGATATCGACGTGAACGCCTTCCAGCATAAACCGTATCTCGACCAGCAGATTAAAGACCGTGGCTATAAGCTGGTCTCCGTTGGCAACACCTTCGTCTATCCGATCGCGGGTTACTCGAAGAAAATCAAATCGCTGGACGAACTGCAGCCGGGCTCGCAGATCGCCGTCCCGAACGATCCGACTAACCTCGGCCGTTCCCTGCTGCTGCTGCAGCAGGTGGGTCTGATCAAACTGAAAGACGGCGTGGGCCTGCTGCCGACCTCGCTGGATATCGTCGAGAACCCGAAAAACCTGAAAATTGTTGAACTGGAAGCGCCACAGCTGCCGCGTTCGCTGGACGACGCACAGATTGCGCTGGCCGTCATCAACACCACTTACGCCAGCCAGATTGGCCTGACCCCGGCGAAAGACGGTATCTTTGTTGAAGGCAAAGAGTCTCCTTACGTGAACCTGATTGTGGCGCGTGAAGACAATAAAGATGCTGAGAATGTGAAGAAATTCGTTCAGGCTTACCAGAGCGATGAAGTTTACGAAGCGGCGAACAAGATCTTTAACGGCGGCGCAGTGAAAGGCTGGTAATCTTTTCTCACCGTAATATCATTCAGGACGGGCTTCACGCCCGTCTTGTCATTTATGCAAGCACCTGATTCAATAACGCCCTGTTTTTTATTCATTGAGGAAATACTATGCGTGCTTTACCGGTCTGTTTGTTAGCACTCATGTTAAGCGGTTGTTCCATGCTAAGCAGATCCCCCGTTGAACCTGTTCAAAGCACTGCAACCCCCCCGGTTAAATCTGAGCCGAGCAAACCACGCGCAACCCGTCCGGCGCCGGTACGTATTTATACCGATGCGTCAGAGCTGGTGGGAAAACCGTTCCGCGATCTGGGTGAAGTGACTGGTGAGTCATGCCAGGCCTCAAATCAGGATTCTCCGCCGAACATCCCAACCGCCCGCAAGCGTCTGCAGGTGAATGCGGCACGCATGAAAGCCAATGCCGTCCTGCTTCACCGCTGCGAAGTGACCAGCGGCACGCCAGGCTGCTACCGTCAGGCGGTTTGTCTGGGCTCGGCGCTTAACGTTTCGGCACAATGAGTGCATTCCAGTTCGCGCAGATAGGCGTTATCCGCTCGCCGTATAAAGAGAAATTTGCCGTTCCTCGCCAGCCTGGTCTGGTGAAACACGGCGGCGGAGAACTGCATCTGGTTGCGCCCTACAACCAGGCCGACGCCGTGCGAGGCCTGGAAAACTTCAGCCATCTGTGGATCCTGTTTGTGTTTCATCAGACCATGGAAGGCGGTTGGCGTCCGACGGTGCGCCCTCCCCGACTGGGAGGCAATGCGCGGATGGGCGTCTTCGCCACCCGTTCGACGTTTCGCCCCAACCCCATCGGCATGTCGCTGGTTGAGCTGAAAGGCATTCGTTGTCAGAAGGATCAGGTGATCCTGGAACTCGGTAGCCTCGATCTCGTTGACGGAACCCCGGTAGTCGACATCAAACCGTATCTTCCCTTCGCCGAAGCCCTGCCGAACGCCAGCGCCAGCTATGCGCAACAGGCGCCGCTGGCGGGTATGAACGTCAGTTTTACACCGGAAACAGAAGCACAGTTACTGACCCTGGAAAAACGCTACCCGCATATCAAAGCGTTTATCCGCGAAGTATTGGCGCAGGATCCGCGCCCGGCCTACCGTAAAGAGGAAGAAGCAGGAAAAAATTATGCCGTCTGGTTGCTGGATTTCAACGTCCGCTGGCGGGTGATTGCCTCTGGTTTTGAAGTCTTTGCCCTCGAAGCGCGCTAATTTTATTTTTCCTCTCTTTTGGCATCTTTGCCACACTGGTAAACTAAACCACTTTTTTTGTTTCAGGCTGGGCAACCAGCCTGTTCCGCTCGTTTAACTGGAACCGTTACAACATGCGTACTAGCCAATATCTGCTCTCCACTCTGAAGGAGACACCTGCCGACGCCGAGGTAATCAGCCACCAGCTGATGCTGCGCGCCGGGATGATCCGCAAGCTGGCCTCCGGGTTATACACCTGGCTGCCGACCGGCGTGCGCGTCCTGAAAAAAGTCGAAAACATCGTGCGTGAAGAAATGAATAATGCCGGTGCGATCGAGGTGTTAATGCCGGTCGTTCAGCCTTCTGAACTGTGGCAGGAGAGCGGTCGCTGGGAGCAATATGGCCCGGAACTGCTGCGCATTGCCGATCGCGGCGATCGCCCGTTCGTCCTCGGACCAACCCACGAAGAGGTCATTACCGATCTGATCCGCAACGAGCTGAACTCCTATAAGCAGCTGCCGCTGAACTTCTATCAGATCCAGACCAAATTCCGCGACGAAGTGCGCCCGCGTTTCGGCGTGATGCGCTCCCGTGAATTCCTGATGAAAGATGCTTACTCTTTCCATACCTCTCAGGAATCGCTGCAGGAAACCTACGACGCGATGTATACCGCTTACAGCAAAATCTTCAGTCGTATGGGGCTGGATTTCCGTGCGGTACAGGCTGACACCGGTTCTATCGGCGGCAGCGCCTCTCATGAATTCCAGGTGCTGGCGCAGAGCGGCGAAGACGATGTGATCTTCTCCGACAGCTCCGACTACGCGGCAAACATCGAGTTTGCGGAAGCCGTTGCGCCAAAAGAGCCGCGCGCAGCCGCCACCCAGGAGATGACCCTGGTTGATACGCCGAACGCCAAAACCATCGCCGAGCTGGTTGAGCAGTTCGACCTGCCGATCGAAAAAACCGTGAAGACCCTGCTGGTGAAAGCGGTTGAAGGTAGCGCCTCCCCGCTGGTTGCCCTGCTGGTGCGCGGCGATCACGAGCTGAACGAAGTGAAAGCGGAAAAACTGCCGCAGGTCGCCAGCCCGCTGACCTTCGCCACCGAAGAAGAGATCCGCGCTCTGGTGAAAGCGGGTCCGGGCTCCCTGGGTCCGGTGAACCTGCCGATCCCGGTGGTTATCGACCGTACCGTCGCGGTAATGAGCGATTTCGCCGCTGGCGCTAACATCGATGGCAAACACTACTTCGGCATCAACTGGGATCGCGACGTCGCGACTCCGGAAGTTGCTGATATTCGTAACGTCGTTGCCGGCGATCCGAGCCCGGACGGCAAGGGTACTCTGCTTATCAAGCGCGGTATCGAAGTGGGCCACATCTTCCAGCTGGGTACTAAGTACTCTCAGGCGATGAATGCCGCAGTTCAGGGCGAAGATGGCCGTAACCAGATCCTGACCATGGGTTGCTACGGTATTGGGGTGACCCGTGTGGTGGCCGCCGCTATCGAGCAGAACTTTGACGATCGCGGGATTATCTGGCCAGACGCCATCGCGCCGTTCCAGGTGGCAATTCTGCCGATGAATATGCACAAGTCCTATCGCGTGCAGGAGCTGGCCGAGAAGCTGTACGCCGAGCTGCGTGCGCACGGCATCGATGTGCTGATGGACGACCGTAAAGAGCGTCCGGGCGTGATGTTCGCCGATATGGAACTGATCGGTATTCCGCACACCATCGTGTTGGGCGATCGGAACCTCGATAACGATGATATTGAATACAAACATCGTCGCAACGGCGAGAAGCAGCTGATTAAGACCGGGGATATCGTGAACTACCTGGTGCAGCAAATTAAAGGTTAATCACCGCAAGGCCCTGATAAATATCAGGGCCTTTTTTTCTCGCTGTCATCAAAAGTCATATTGCAAGACTATCGCGTAATTTGTACATTAATATTATATAAAGTAGTAAATAATTAGCCTCGCTTAATTATTAAATAATAGATGGCAATAATTACATTCACCATCAAATTACATAAGCAATACAATATAAAGGATTATATTGATTTATGAAAAGCAGATTCACATTATGTGCATTAACGCTACTGTCTCTTCAGGTTAGCGTTCACGCTGCGGGTTTTAACTGCGCACTGGATACGCTAAATGAAACGGAAAAAACGATCTGCCAGACCCCCTATCTGAGCGGTATAGATAACGTTGCCAATCAGCTGTTCATAAATGCGATCAATAACACCTTGTCCAAAGAAACGGTGCAGTCAGGGCAAACAAAATGGCTCAAGGAACGCAACTCCTGCAAGGCCGACGTTGAATGTATTAAGCAGAAATATCTGTTGCGTAACTCGGAACTCAGCAGCATTGAAGCCTTTCACTCTTTACCTGAAGTTTTTCCAGCGTCTCTGCTCGATAAGCCATTTGAAGGTGAAATGAAAAATAAAAATGGCTTTGTTATTCGGGATAACCCTTGGCAGGTAAAAAAACTCTTCGACTTTGCGCAAAAAGAACGTAGTTTCGATATCGATAGCGGTGACTGGAATATATTAACGCACTTGATTGTCAATAATAATCTTGCGCTTATATTTACCATTAGAGGCGATTATGGTACCTATCTCGTATTAATATCCGATATGACCGCAAGATCTTATATCATTGACTCTTACAACGGAGATTCAGAGTCAACACCAGAAATCACCCTCGTTAAGCGTGATAGCAATGGTTTTACCTATCAAGTTTCTAATATATACGATACCACTCATCAAAAATTTATCTCCGAATATTATAAAATTGAAGTCAATGGCAGCGAAATATCTAACCCCATCCCCATTTCACCACCCGCGAATATGGATAAAGAAAAAACCTGGACAGGATACTGCGGTCAATTCTCCTGTGACAGCGAGTTACGTTCTCCAGACGGACATTGGCGGTTAGCCTCAGGTGAAGGGACCATTCCACATCAATATGACGGTGTTTATTACTTCCCATACGATCGTCCAGACCTTAGCGTGAACGTATTTTTATCAACCGTCGAAGGTAAAGAAGACGGTTGGAGTTACTCTCGCAACTACGCCTGGGGAGACAAAAATAGTTTCTTTTTTGACAATGATGGCGGGTTGGCTTGCATCTGGAAAACCGACATTAGCCAGAAAACAACGGAGCGCATTTTACCTGTCGAAGGGCTGAAGTACCCTTATTACCTCCGCTACGATAATGAAGACTATGTCATCTCCCAATATATTCCAACAGAAGATGCTGATAGTCATTTAGGCGGATTTTACATTGCTCGCAGGGGACGATAACCATCGCCCCCTGCCCGATACCGCGGGCAGGGGGACGACAAATTAATTACCGCAGTCTTTACCCGGAATAAATTTACTGTCTTTATCCGTCATTAGCGTTTTCATCATCTCGCCGGTATCGGGGTTCGCTTCAAGGGTGAAATGTCCTTCAACCACCAGCAGCACCGGGCGCGTATCGGTTCCGCGCGCGGCGGCATAATCCCGCTCAAGCTGGGCATTGTTCGCCACCGCGACGCGTTTACCGGTCGCGCAATCGGTAAAGGTTGCCGCATCGGCCATATAGAAATACATGCCGCGCATCGCCATCGGGGTGGTCGGCAGGCTGGCCTTCACCGGCTCCAGGGTATAATTGAGAGGAGACTGAACGGGGCTCCCGTTGCGGTCAAGCATCTCAAGCTTGTCGCCCTTCGCGCGAAAATATGATTTCTCGCCTTTGCTGTCGGTCAGCACCAGTTTATCCGCTGTGCGAGCCCAGGTGCCATAAGAGGCAAAAGATGACGGTTCACGACGAGCGCCCTGGTAGTGCTCGTTCATCACCCAGGTACCGTCTTTTTCCAGGAACAGCGAGGTGTCGATACCTTCACAATCCGCGCAAGGCAGCACCCCACGCCAGCTTTGCTGCATCGGTTTGAGCTCTTCCATCGCCGCTGGCTGTACGGTGTCAGTCTCGGCGCGATGGTTACAACCAAACAGCGCGAACAGCGAGCAGGCCGCTATCACGGAGAATACGATTTTCTTCACTTTGCTTTCCTTATCATCCATTTCACCCGTTCGCCGACGTCTTCACTGGCGAACTTTCCCACGCAGCGCCTTGACTGAGGACTTCTGTGCCTTGGAAGCAAGGCGTCGCTCTTTGGATGCCCGAGTCGGTCGCGTCTCCCGGCGACTTTTTTGCACTGCGGTTAATTCTTTTATGAGGGCCACCAGCCGGGCAATCGCCGCTTCGCGGTTCATCTCCTGGCTGCGGTATTCCTGAGCCTTAATGATAACCACACCGTCAGCAGAAATTAAGTGGTGCCTGGCGGCGAGCAGGCGCTCTTTGTAAAACTCCGGCAGGCTTGAAGCTTTAATATCAAAGCGCAGATGGATTGCCGTCGACGCTTTGTTCACATGCTGGCCCCCGGCCCCCTGGGCACGAATACCTTCCAGCGTGACCTCGTTATCGGCAAGGGTCACGCTGCGGCTAATGGTAATCATGCCGGTGCTTGCCAGGACGTCAAATGAATTTCCAGATTATTCCGAGCATCGGATAACCAGATACTACCGTCCTGCAGAGTGGCCTGCAGTGTCATGGTACGGTCGGCAAAGGCGCTAAGCTGCGCCAGTTGCGCGTCATCAAGATACCAGATGGTCAACTTCGGGTACGCCGCAAGCTTGTTCTGATTCTGCTGCCACCAGATTTCAGCGGCCCGGCTATTATAGGCAAACAGCGCTACCGCCTGCGCCCGTGAGCAGGCTTTCTTAATCCGCCGCTCATCCGGCAGACCCAGTTCGATCCACAGATCGACCCCGAGATGATCGTTAAGCAGCCACAGCTCCGGCTCGTCGTCCGACGACAGGCCGCGGGTAAACTGCAGCCGTTCATCGGCATATTTGATCCACGCCAGCAGGCGCAGCATCATGCGCTCCTGGGTTTCCGAGGGGTGCTGCGCCAGCGTCAGGTTAGCATCCAGAAACTGGTTGCGATCCAGATCGGCTACATTTACCGCAGCTTTATATATTGTCGCTTTCAGCGCCATGAATAAACTCCTGAAAAGAATGGCGGACATTGTAGCGAAACTGGCGGCAAAAGGCTGTCGTCAATCGCAGCAACCTGTTTCATCCTGCTGAAATTGCTTAAATGACTATGATATAGTTCCCTTGCTAAACAGAGTTTATCTTCGTAGGCTTAAACTTGCATCCCACGGTTGAGTCAGAACGCTGACAGGAGGGCATGTGGACCACTATTGTGAGTTAATACGCAAGCGGTATGCGGAAATAGCCAGCGGAGACTTAGGGTATATCCCGGATGCGCTGGGTTGCGTGTTGAAAGTATTGAATGAGATTGCGGCGGATGAGGCCCTTTCGGAGTCAGTCAGGGAAAAGGCCGCTTATGCGGCAGCAAACTTACTGGTGAGCGATTATGTCAATGAATGATACTTATCAACCCATTAACTGCGATGATTACGACAACCTGGAACTGGCTTGCCAGCATCACCTGGTGCTGACGCTGGCGCTGAAGGATGGCGAACAGCTGCAGGCAAAGGCCAGCGATCTAATCTCGCGTAAAAATATCGAGTATCTGGTGGTCGAACTCGCCGGCAACGTCCGCGAGCTGCGCCTGGATAAAATCGCCAGCTTCAGTCACCCGGAAATCGGCACCGTGGTGGTGAGCGAATCCTGAATCAAAACGGGCTTAACCGCCCGTTTTCCTCCATGACAGCCTGACCCCTTCCCCGTCCTTCACTTCACCTTCGGTGGTCACAAACAGATCGTCCGCTGCAGCGATCGGCGTTTCGCCGTAAAACAGCAGCGGCGTAGTGTCTCGTCGCCAGGGAGGAACGCCCAGCTCCTGCCAGATCTTCTTCAGCTTACGTCCGCCGTGGCGTCCGACGATATGCAGATGGCCGCTGGCGCGAAAGCGGACAGTGACCGGCTCATCCGCAGACGGCGGGCGCAGCCTGCCGCCGGGCTGCAGCATCAGCTCGCCGAGACCGTCTGCCAGCCGCAGCGGCTGGCGCCAGTCGGGCCAGTGCTGGACACTTTCCGTCTGGCCGGGAAGATACTTCACCCAGTACAAACGCTGTTGAAAACGGCGGACGGTAAAATCCCCGAGCCGCAGACAAGGGCTGGCATCTTCCCGCGCCAGCGCCACCTCATGCCAGAGGCGCTCTGGCACCTCCCGGGCCGGCATCGGCGCCTGATGCCCGGCGAGCCAGCGACGCAGCAGCGCCGCGCGACGGGGTGGGCTCATCGACGTCAGCGGCGTGATAGACAGCGAGCCATCTTCGGCCACCAGCGACGCCAGCTCCGCCGCCAGCATTTCGTCCAGCAGTTGTTCCTGCTCGGCGCACAGGCTGGCGCTGCGGGCAACGGCCTCGCTAAAGTGCGGCCAGCGCTCGCGCAGGACCGGGATCACCCGCAGGCGCAGAAAGTTGCGGTCATAGGTATCGTCCTGATTACTCTCATCTTCAATCCACGACAGCTGATGGGCGAGCGCCCACTGGCGTAGCGATTCGCGGGTTTCATTGAGGAGAGGACGCAGTAGTCGACTGTCGGCAAAGGCAGAGGATGGCGCCATCGCCGACAGACCAGTAGGACCGCTGCCGCGTTTTAACGCCAGCAGCAGCGTTTCGCACTGGTCATCCTGGTGCTGAGCGGTCACTAACACCTCGCCGGCATTGAGCGTATCCTGAAAGGCCTGATAGCGCGCCGCACGGGCATGGGCCTCCACGCCGAGACCGCCCCTGGCTAACGTCACATGATGCACCACCAGCGGCACCTGCCACTGCTGGCAAATCTGCCGACAATGCGCCACCCAGTCGTCTGCATGGGCGCTCAGGCCGTGGTGAACATGCACCGCCCGCAGCGTCAGCGAGGGATCCTGTTCCCGCAGCAGCACCAGCTGGTGCAGGAGAACCGTCGAATCCAGACCGCCGCTGAAGGCCACCAGCAGCTGGCGATGGGGATGAAGCGTATGCGCAATATCAGCCGTCATATCCACGAACATACCGAGAAGTGATGGCCCGGCACGTTACCGGGCCAGGGTCGCGCTGGCAAGGTTTACTGCTGATATATTTCCAGCGGCAGGTCGTCCGGATCGCTAAAGAAGGTAAAGCGTTTGCCGGTAAAGGGATCGACGCGAATCGCTTCGCACTCGACGCCATGCGCCGTCAGATGCGCTACCGCGGCGTCGATATCATCCACGCTAAAGGCCAGATGACGCAGCCCGCAGGCTTCGGGGCGACTGGGGCGGGCCGGGGGAAAGGGGAACGAGAACAGCTCAATCACGTACTCGCCATTGAGCGCCAGATCGCCCTTCCAGGAGTCGCGCTCGGCGCGATAGAACTCACTTTGCAGCGTAAACCCCAGAATATCGCAATAGAACGCTTTACTGCGGGCGTAGTCAGTCGCAATGATGGCAATATGGTGAACCCGTTTCAAACCCAGCATGGTCAAACTCCTTCTGTTAAGCCAGCCACGTTACTCGTGCGCGCCGTTAACGCGCAAGCCTTTCGTCATTTTTTAAGACTCGTACCCGATACACGCCGTCCTCATCGCGCTTCGCCCCGTGAATATCGGTCTCAAACCCCGGATAATGACGGCCGATAGAGCAGAGCATCAGCAGGAAATCGAGCACTGCCCGGCTCTCCTCCGTGATCATCTCTCCCGGCATCAGCAGCGGTACGCCCGGCGGATAAGGGAGGATCATGTTGGCCGAAATCCGGCCGACCAGGTTCTCCAGTTCAATGGTTTCCACCTCACCCTTAATCTGGCGCTGCCAGGCGTGATGCGGCGTCATTTTCATTTCCGGCAGGACGTCAAAGGCGCTGAGCATCAGCTGCGGCAGCTGGTGCTGACGGATCAAGCGGTGGATCCCCTGTGCCAGATCCTGGATCCGCATGTTGCGGTAGAAGTCGGGATCTTCCGCGTACAGATCCGGCAACATATTTTTCACCCGCAGATTAAGATCGTAGGCGCGTTTGAACTCGGTCAGACCGCGCAGCAGCCCCATCGCCCGGGTTTTATCAATACCGATGCTGAACAGGAACAGCAGGTTGTAGGGGCCCGTTTTTTCCACCACCACGCCCCGCTCGTCGAGGAACTTCGCCACCAGCGCCGCCGGGATCCCCTCTTCATCCATATTCCCCTGCTCGTCCATGCCCGGCGTCAGAATGGTGACCTTCACCGGATCGAGATACATATGATCCGCATCGGCATCTTTGAAACCGTGCCAGTCTTCGCCAGGCGCCACCGGCCAGCACTCGGCTTTATCCACCGCTTCCGGCTGCCAGATATCAAAGAACCAGCCGTCCGACTCCTCGCGCAGTCGCTGCACCTCTTTGCGGAAGTCCAGCGCCCGCTCAATGGAGCGCTGAATCAGGCGCTTACCGGAGTTACCGCGCAACATCGCCGCCGCGGTCTCAATTGACGCGACGATGGGATAGCTCGGCGACGTCGAGGTATGCATCATAAAGGCTTCATTAAAGGTCTCTTCATCATAGTTGCCCTTAATGTGGATCAGCGAGGCCTGCGACAGCGCGGCCAGCATCTTATGCGTGGACTGCGTCTCGAAGATGACTTTTCCGGGGATCCGCTCACCGCTCATGCCGCTTTTCCCCTGATATATCGGATGGAAATGGGTATAGGGCACCCAGGCGGAATCGAAATGGATCGACGGGACGTCGAGCGTCTCCTTAAGCCAGGTGGTGTTATAGAGCAGACCATCGTAGGTGGAGTTGGTGATCACCGCATGCACGGGCCACTGCGCCCCGCCCGTGTCGCGCACTTTCTGCTGAATGCTGTCGCGGGTAAATTCGCGCCGGGGGATACCGCCGAGGATCCCCAACGCGTTGCGGGTCGGCTTCAGCCACAAGGGAACCACATCGCTCATCATCAGCAGGTGGGCCAGTGATTTGTGACAGTTACGGTCAATCAGCAGCGTGCTGCCGGCGGGCGCCGAGTACATACCGACAATTTTGTTGGACGTCGAGGTGCCATTGGTCACCATGTAGCTCTGTTCAGCGCCAAAGGCGCGGGCAATATACTCCTCCGCCTCCAGATGCGGGCCGGTATGATCCAGCAGGGAGCCCAGCTCGGTGACCGAAATCGAGACATCCGCCTTCAGCGTATTTCCGCCAAAGAAATCATAGAACAGGCAGCCCACCGGGCTTTTCTGATAGGCGCTACCGCCCATATGGCCCGGTGTACAAAAGGTATACTTCCCCTCCTGTACATAGTTAAACAGCGCGCGGGTAAACGGCGGGGTGATATTGTCCAGGTACTCGCGGGTATACTGCCCAATGCGGGTGGCGATCTCTTCGGAGAGTCCCAGCGCATATTCGAAGAACCACAGCGTCATACGCAGATCCTGACTGCTGACGTCCATCGTCGAGTGGGCATTAATAAAGGCGTACAGGGGCAGATATTCATTGAGCTGATTGATATCGCTGCACAGATCGACGCTGTATTCATCCCAGTCGAAGATCACCCCGCAGATGCGCGGGTTGTGCTCAATAAACTGCAGCAGGTCGGCGCTGTTTTGCGGCCAGATGGTCTGGAAGCCCTGGCGCTGCAGCGCCGCTTCCAGTTCTTTGATCGGCTCGTCTTTGTGGTAGACGCCGTGAGGCCCCATGATGGCGATAATATTCACGCTTTCCTCCTGGTATTCACCTAAGTCAAGCATCATAGCAATCCCCTGGGCGCATCGCACACAAAAAAAGGGCCGGAAAATCCGGCCCTTAGTGTTTTTCGCTAGCGGAAAACTTAGGCGTAACCGTAGCTCATCAGACGCTGATAGCGGCGGTTCAGCAGCTCTTCTTCGCTGAGCAGATCGAGATCGGCCAGGTCTGCCAGCAGCTGCGCTTTCAGGCTCGCTGCCATTGCTTCCGGGTTGCGGTGCGCGCCGCCCAACGGTTCCTGAACGATAGAATCAATCAGCTTCAGCTCTTTCAGACGCGGTGCGACGATACCCATCGCTTCCGCGGCCAGCGGTGCTTTATCCGCGCTTTTCCACAGAATGGACGCGCAGCCTTCCGGCGAAATCACCGAATAGGTGCTGTACTGCAGCATATTGACCTTGTCGCCCACGCCAATCGCCAGCGCGCCGCCGGAGCCGCCTTCGCCGATCACGGTGCAGATAACCGGCACGCTCAGACGCGACATCTCACGCAGGTTGCGGGCAATCGCTTCCGACTGGCCACGCTCTTCCGCGCCGACGCCCGGGTAGGCGCCAGGGGTGTCGATGAAGGTGATGATCGGCATTTTAAACCGCTCGGCCATTTCCATCAGGCGCAGCGCTTTGCGGTAGCCTTCCGGGGCCGGCATACCAAAGTTGCGACGGATCTTCTCTTTGGTTTCGCGACCTTTCTGGTGGCCGATAATCATCACCGGACGACCATCAAGACGCGCGATACCGCCGACAATCGCTTTATCGTCAGCGTAGGCGCGGTCACCGGCCAGTTCGTCAAATTCGTCGAACGCCAGGCGGACATAATCCAGGGTATAAGGACGGCGCGGGTGGCGCGCCAGTTGCGCAACCTGCCATGCACCGAGATCGGCGAAGATTTTGCGCGTCAGCTCTACGCTTTTCTCGCGCAGACGATGCACTTCTTCGTCGATGTTAATATCCAGTTTCTCATCCTGACGGCTTACCGCAGTCAGGGAATCGATTTTCGCTTCCAGCTCTGCAATCGGCTGTTCAAAATCTAGGAAATTCAGACTCATAGTATTCCTGTATTAGTCAAACTCCAGTTCCACCTGCTCCGAGCCGATAAGGCCACGCAGATCGTTAAGTAAACGATCGCTCGGAGAGACGCGCCATGTTGCGCCGAAACGCAACCGCGCGCGTGCATCCGCCCTCTGATAGTAGAGGTGCACTGGAATGGTTCCCGAACGGTGGGGTTCCAGAGACTGACGGAGTCGGTTTAAAAGCTGGTCATCAATTTGCCTGTCCGTCAGCGAGATAGCAAGCCCGCGAGCATATTTTTCCCGGGCTTCGTCAATGTCCATGACTTCGCGGGCGGTCATTTTAAGCCCCCCGCTAAAGTCATCAAAGCTGACCTGTCCGCTGACGATAAGTATGCGGTCTTTTTCCAGCAACTGCTGATATTTATCCAGCGCGTCGGTGAACAACATCACCTCCAGACGCCCGGAACGGTCATCCAGGGTACAGATGCCGATACGATTGCCGCGCTTGGTGACCATTACCCGCGCCGCAATCACCAGCCCCGCCGCCGTGGTCACTTTACCACGATCGGTCGGATGCATGTCTTTGAGCCGCACGCCGCCGACGTAGCGCTCAATCTCTTTCAGGTACTGGTTAATCGGGTGCCCGGTCAGGTATAGCCCCAGGGTTTCCCTTTCACCATCCAGCACCACCTGCTCAGGCCATGGCTGGCAGCTGGCGTAGGACTGTTCTATTTGTTCAGGCTCTTCCGCCAGTACGCCGAACATATCGGCCT
Source organism: Klebsiella sp. GL120222-02 (assembly GCF_003097195.1). Taxonomy (NCBI): domain Bacteria; kingdom Pseudomonadati; phylum Pseudomonadota; class Gammaproteobacteria; order Enterobacterales; family Enterobacteriaceae; genus Klebsiella; species Klebsiella sp. GL120222-02. Next base: position 348,458 of record NZ_QEQO01000005.1, on the reverse strand, counting down.
GGCCAATAGCCTCCGCTTTCGCGTGCTGGTCGGCGGCTTTCAACGCATCGCCCAGCGAGTTCATCAGCGCCGCGCGATGCGGACCGAGACGATCGAACGCCCCGGACATAATCAGTTTTTCCAGCACCCGGCGGTTGAGCTTTTTAATATCGGTCCGCGCGCAGAGGTCGAACAGCTCGCGGAAATAACCGCCGTTGTTGCGCGCCTCAATGATCGCTTCGATCGGCCCTTCGCCAACGCCTTTGATGGCGCCGATGCCGTAGACAATCTCGCCGTCGTCGTTAACGTGGAAATGGTACAGGCCGGAGTTAATATCCGGGGGCAAAATTTTCAGCCCCATGCGCCAGCACTCGTCCACCAGGCCAACGACCTTCTCGGTGTTGTCCATATCGGCGGTCATTACCGCCGCCATAAACTCAGCCGGATAGTGCGCCTTAAGCCACAGCGTCTGGTAGGAGACCAGCGCGTAGGCGGCGGAGTGCGACTTGTTAAATCCGTAACCGGCGAATTTCTCCACCAGGTCGAAGATTTTCATCGCCAGTTCGCCGTCAACGCCGTTTTTCTTCGCCCCATCTTCAAAGATAGAACGCTGCTTGGCCATCTCCTCCGGTTTTTTCTTACCCATCGCACGGCGCAGCATATCCGCGCCGCCGAGGGTATAACCGGAGAGCACCTGGGCAATCTGCATGACCTGTTCCTGATACAGGATAATGCCGTAGGTCGGCTCCAGCACCGGTTTCAGGCTCTCATGCTGCCACTGCACGTCCGGGTAGGAAATCTCTTCGCGGCCGTGCTTACGGTCGATAAAGTTATCTACCATCCCCGACTGCAGCGGACCCGGGCGGAACAGGGCCACCAGCGCGATCATATCTTCGAAGCAGTCAGGCTGCAGACGCTTAATCAGATCTTTCATGCCGCGCGATTCAAGCTGGAAGACCGCGGTGGTTTCCGAGCGCTGCAGCATGTCGAAGCTTTTCTTGTCATCCAACGGGATAGCGGCGATATCCAACGGCCCTTCGCCGTTTTTCGCCCGCCGCTTGTTGATCATCTCCAGCGCCCAGTTAATGATAGTGAGCGTACGCAGACCGAGGAAGTCGAATTTTACCAGCCCGGCGTATTCCACGTCGTTTTTGTCAAACTGGGTAACCGGATGCAGCCCCTGCTCATCGCAATACAGCGGCGCAAAGTCGGTGATTTTAGTGGGAGCGATAACCACCCCACCGGCGTGTTTACCGGCGTTTCGCGTCACCCCTTCCAGCTTACGCGCCATGTCGATCAGCGCTTTAACTTCTTCGTCCGCCTCATAGATTTCCGGCAGCTGCGGTTCGGCTTCAAACGCTTTCGCCAGCGTCATGCCCGGATCGGGCGGCACCAGCTTGGAGATACGGTCGACAAAGCCGTACGGATGACCCAGCACGCGGCCCACATCGCGGATGACCGCTTTCGCCGCCATGGTACCGAAGGTGATGATCTGCGATACCGCATCGCGGCCGTACATGTCCGCCACGTGCTCAATAACCTGGTCGCGTTTCTCCATGCAGAAATCGACGTCGAAGTCGGGCATCGAGACACGTTCCGGGTTAAGGAAACGTTCGAACAGCAGGTCGAATTCCAGCGGATCAAGATCGGTGATCTTCAGCGCGTAGGCCACCAGCGAGCCGGCGCCGGAACCGCGGCCCGGGCCAACCGGCACGCCGTTATCCTTCGACCACTGGATAAACTCCATGACGATCAGGAAGTAGCCCGGGAACCCCATCTGGTTGATAACCTGCAGTTCAATATCCAGACGCTGGTCATACTCCGGGCGCTTTTCAGCACGGACGGCAGGATCCGGGAAGAGAAATTCCAGCCGCTCTTCCAGACCCTCTTTCGATTTCATGACCAGGAAATCTTCCGTGGTCATATCGCCGGTCGGGAACTGCGGCAGGAAATATTCGCCAAGCCGCACGGTGACGTTGCAGCGTTTGGCGATCTCGACGCTGTTCTCCAGCGCTTCCGGGATATCGGCGAACAGCTCGCACATCTCCTCCTCACTGCGCATATATTGCTGCGGCGAGTAGTTGCGCGGCCGTTTCGGGTCGTCGAGCGTAAAGCCGTCGTGGATCGCGACGCGGATTTCATGGGCGTCGAAATCGCTGGTGTCGAGAAAGCGGACATCGTTGGTCGCCACCACCGGCAGGCCGCGCGCTTCCGCCAGCGCCACGGCGGCGTGGAGATAGGCCTCTTCATCCTGACGACCGGTGCGGATCAGCTCAAGAAAATAACGGTCCGGGAAATGCTCTTCATAGAACGCGACGCACTGTTCCACTAACGGCATATTGCCGCGGATCAGGCTAACGCCGACGTCGCCTTTACGGCCGCCGGAAAGCAGAATCAGCCCTTCCTGGTGTTCTACCAGCCAGTCGCGGTCAATCCACGGCCCCAGCGCGCCGTAGCCGCGCTGATAGGCGCGGGAAATGAGCAGCGTCAGGTTCTGGTAACCGGTGTTGTTCGCCGCCAGCACGGTCAGCTCGGTAAACTCATCGCCGAGCAGGTCGCACTGCACGTGAAAATCGGCGCCGACAATCGGCTTAATACCCGCGCCGTGTCCCGTCCCGTAGAACTTCACCAGCCCGCACAGGTTGGTGAAATCGGTGATCGCCAGCGCCGGCATGCCAAGCGAGGCCGCCTTCTTGACCAGTGGCCCGGTCTTTGCCAGCCCATCGATCATGGAATAGTCGCTGTGCACCCGCAGGTGTACGAAACGTGGTTCAGCCATCTTTAGATCCCGGTGACTTAGTTGGACGCCAGGCCCAGGGCACGCTTCACCGGACCAAAACTGCGCCGGTGATGCTCTGTTGCGCCGTGTTCCTGCAGCTTCTGCAGGTGAACAGCGGTGGGATAGCCTTTATGCTGGGCAAATCCGTAGTGGGGAAATGCGAGGTCCAGCGTGGCCATTTCGGCGTCACGAGTGACTTTTGCCAGAATAGACGCTGCGCTGATTTCTGCCACCCGGCTGTCGCCTTTCACCACCGCCAGAGAGGGCATCGGCAGCGACGGACAGCGGTTGCCATCGATCAGGACCAACTCAGGAACAATGCTCAGGCCGGCGACGGCGCGCTGCATCGCCAGCATAGTGGCATGCAGAATATTCAGCTCGTCGATTTCGTGCGGCTCGGCACGCCCCAGGCTCCAGCACAGCGCTTTCTCTTTAATCTCATCGCACAGCGCCAGGCGACGCTTTTCGCTGAGTTTTTTGGAATCATTCAGACCCACAATCGGCTTCGCCGGATCGAGGATCACCGCCGCGGTCACGACCGCGCCAACCAGCGGCCCGCGGCCAACCTCATCAACGCCGGCAACCAGATGGGTATGCGGATAGACGAACTCCATCATTGTTTTGCTAACTCCAGTACGGCGTCCGCGGCCTGCTCATCGGCGTTGCAGCGGATCTGCTGATGCAGCGCGCGGAACGTCTCATGCATCTCGTGGCTGGTTTTGCCATCGGCCAGCAGCGGCTGCAGGGCGGCGGCCAGCGCCTGCGGCTCGCACTCATCCTGCAGTAGCTCTTTGACCAGCTCGCGACCGGCCAGCAGATTCGGCAAGGAGACGTAGTCGGTTTTCACCAGACGCTTTGCCAGCCAGAAGGTGAACGGCTTCATGCGGTAGCCAACCACCATCGGGCACTTCGCCAGCATGCACTCCAGCGCCGCCGTCCCGGAGGCCAGCAGCGCGGCGTCGCTGGCGATCATCGCATCGCGCGCCTGACCGTCCAGCATATGCACGATCATATCCGGCGCCGTCTCAGCTTTGATTCGCTCAAACTGCTCCCGCCGTTTGGCATTGACCAGCGGCACTACCACCTGCAAATCGGGATAAGTGACGCGTAACAACTGCGCGGTTTTCAGAAAGTCCGCGCTGAGCATTTCGACTTCCGCGCCGCGGCTGCCGGGCAGCAACGCCAGACAGCGCACATTGTGCGGGATCCCTAACCGGTCGCGCGCAGCGCCTTTGTCAGGATCCAGCGGCATCGCATCCGCCATGGTATGGCCGATAAAGCGGCAAGGGACGTTAAATTTGTCATAAAACGCTTTTTCGAAAGGCAGAAAAGCCAGCACCAGGTCGGTCGCTCTGCCGATTTTGAAAACGCGTTTTTGTCGCCAGGCCCAGACCGACGGGCTGACGTAGTGAATCGTTTTGATGCCCTGCTTTTTCAGATTCCCTTCGAGGGTAATATTGAAGTCAGGGGCGTCGATGCCGACGAAGACATCGGGGCGCAGCTCGCCAAAGCGGCGGGTAAGATCGGCGCGAATATGCAGGAGGCGGCGTAAGCGACCGAGCACCTCAACAATGCCCATCACCGCCAGCTCTTCCATTTCGTACCAGGCTTCGCACCCTTCCGCCTGCATCAGCGGCCCCGCCACGCCGACAAAGCGCGCGTCAGGGATGCGCGCTTTGAGAGCCCGGATGAGGCCTGCACCAAGAATATCGCCGGAGGTTTCTCCGGCGACCAGGGCAATCGTCAGGGGACGCGGTTCAGCCATTAACGAATCAAGCCGCGAGTGGAACGGGCAAAGAAATCAACAAACGGCTGAACTTCAGGATGCTGAGTCGCCAGTTCGGCGATTTCCGGTTTGGCTTCGTCCAGCGTTTTGCCGCTGCGGTACAGCAGTTTATACGCGTTACGAATCGCGGTAATCGCCTCACGGCTAAAGCCGCGGCGTTTCAGCCCTTCGATGTTGACGCCAAACGGCGTCGCGTGGTTACCCTGGGCAATCACGAATGGCGGAACGTCCTGCGCCACGCCGGAGCATCCGCCTACCATGACGTGTGCGCCGATGATGCAGAACTGGTGTACTGCGGTCATGCCGCCGATGATGACGAAATCATCCAGAGATACGTGACCGGCCAAGGTTGCGTTATTGGCCAGAATGCAGCGATCGCCAAGCGTACAATCGTGCGCCACATGGGCGTTGATCATCAGCAGGTTATCGTTGCCCACCTTTGTTAATCCACCGCCCTGTACTGTGCCGCGATGAATGGTGACGCTTTCGCGGATGCGGTTGCGATCGCCAATTTCCACCCGGGTCGGTTCGCCAGCATATTTCAGATCCTGGTTAACTTCGCCGATGGAAGCGAACTGATAGATCTCATTGTCACGGCCGATTTTGGTATGGCCGTTAACGACGACATGAGACTTCAGTACGGTGCCTTCGCCAATTTCGACGTTAGCGCCAACAATACAAAACGGACCAATGTGAACGTTAGCACCAATGACGGCGCCTTCTTCTACAATGGCGGTAGGATGAACAAAAGCGGTTTTATCAATCACGTATCAGGCCTCCCGGCTACGCGCACACATCATCGTCGCTTCGCAAACCACTTTACCGTCAACCAGCGCGACGCCTTTGAAACGGGTCAGGCCGCGGCGGGTTTTCTCGAAAGTGACTTCCATAATCATCTGATCGCCTGGTACTACCGGACGTTTGAAGCGCGCTTCGTCGATGCCTGCGAAATAATACAGCTCGCCTGGCTCCAGTTTTCCGACGCTTTTAAATGCCAGAATCCCGGTGGCCTGCGCCATCGCTTCCAGAATCAGCACGCCAGGCAAAATCGGCTTACCAGGGAAGTGCCCCTGGAAAAACGGCTCGTTTACAGAAACATTTTTTACTGCGCGCAGAAAACGACCTTCTTCAAAATCCAGCACGCGGTCTACCAGCAGGAACGGGTAACGGTGAGGCAGAAGTTCCAGAATCTCTTCAATGTGCAGAGTATGAGTGTCAGTAGTCAAAATACTCTTCCTGTCTAAATGTACTAAAAGGCAATAATAACACGGCCTGCGGCAATCTTTTAGCGAATGCAACAGGCCGGAAATGTCATGTGACCAAATGATGAATTAGTCTTGTTGATTAACCTTGCGCTCAATCGCTTTCAGGCGCTTGCTCATCTCGTCAATATTCATCACCAGCGCCGCAGTTTTACGCCACGCCTTGTTCGGCTGCAGCGGAATACCGGAGGAGTATACGCCAGGTTCAGAGATAGGACGCATCACCATCCCCATCCCCGTGACGGTGACTTTATCGCAGATTTCCATATGGCCGTTAATCACGCTGGCGCCGCCAATCATGCAGTAGCGGCCAATTTTCAGGCTGCCCGCCATGATTACGCCGCCGGCAACCGCGGTATTGTCGCCAATCACCACGTTATGCGCAATCTGACACTGGTTATCAATGATAACGCCGTTACCGATAAGGGTATCGTCCAGCGCGCCGCGATCGATGGTGGTGCAGGCGCCAATCTCCACGCGATCGCCAATAATGACGCGACCCAGTTGCGGGATCTTGACCCAGTTACCGCGATCGTTAGCATAACCGAAGCCATCCGCGCCGATCACCGTGCTGGACTGGATCAGGCAATTCTCGCCGATCTCAATCTCATGGTAAATGGTCACATTGGCCCACAAACGCGAGCCGGCACCGATTTTCGTATTTTTCCCAACGAAGCAGCCTGCGCCGATCACCACGTTATCGCCCAGTACAACACCGGATTCGATAACCGCGTTAGCGCCGATCGCCACGTTGTTACCCAGCTTCGCCGACGGATCGATGACCGCGCTCGGCGCGATATCCTGTGCCGGCTGCGGCGTGGTATCAAGAATTTGAGCCATGCGCGCGTAGGTCAGGTAGGGATTACGCACTACCAGCGCGGCGCTATGGGCAAAAGGCAAATCATCCTGCGTCATGACAACGGCAGAAGCCTGACAAGCGGCCAGGTGTTCACGGTACTTAGGGTTGACCATGAAAGTGATTTGGCCCGTTTTCGCGCTCTGCATGGACGCAACGCCGGTGATGACGATATCGCCATCACCGTGTAATTCTGCATCCAACTGCTGCGCGAGATCAGCCAGTCGAATTGAAGGCATTACTTATTTAACCTGTTTCAGCACATCAGCGGTGATGTCTTTTACATCGCTGCTGTTGTATGCAACGGCATTTGCGTCAACCACCAGATCGATGCTCTGATCTTTCGCTACGCTCTGTACAGCAGTCTGGATGCGGGTAACCAGTTTGCCACGCTCTTCGTTGGAACGACGTGCGCGATCCTGTTCAAACGCCTGCGCTTTCTGGGAGAAGGTCTGGCGCTGAGCCATCACGTCTTTTTCCAGTTTGGTACGATCGGCGCCCGGCTTCATGGACTGCAGACGCTGCATTTTAGACTGCAGGTCGCCTTCCATACGCTGCAGTTCGCTAGCGCGGCCTTTGAACTCGTTTTCCAGCGTGTTGGAAACGCCAGTTTTCTGGGCAACCTGTTGGAACAGGCTGTTCATGTTCACCAGGGCAATTTTATCTGCCGCCTGAGCGGAAGTTACCATTGCCAAACCCAGACCTGCAGCTAATAACCACTTTTTCACAATAAACTCCTTACCATCCCATGAGTACCCAGGGGTACCGTTATTTGCGTGGCGAGGCGATAACCGCGTTATCGCCTACAGTCAGCGCTATACTGCACTTGCATTCCGTTGCCGCCAACAATTACCAGGTTTTACCAATGTTAAACTGGAACTGTTCGGCTTTGTCTCCATCGTACTTTTTGAACGGTTGGGCGTAGGAGAAGACCAACGGCCCCAACGGCGACATCCACTGCACGGCAATACCCGCAGACATACGGATGTTGCTCGGATCACTGTAATCCGGGTAACCGCCATAGGCGTTCGAATCCCAGTGAGTATCCCATACGGTACCCATATCCCAGAAGACGGAAGTACGGACCGAGTTCGCATATTTGTCACTAATAAACGGCGTCGGGGTAATCAGCTCCAGGCTGGCCACCGCCATCGCGTTACCGCCCACCGCATCATCGGATTTACACGGCGCGGATTCGGTGCTCTTACAGTCATTGGTATAACCGCTATCGCCATCATGACGGCTGCTCGACGGGAAGTACACCGCCTTCGGACCAATGGTGTTCGACTGGAAGCCACGCACGGTGCTGGAACCACCGGCATAGAAGTTCTCATAGAACGGCATCTCTTTGCCGCCGATACCATCGCCATAGCCAAAGCGGGTACGACCCAACACTACCCACTGGTGATCGTTGTCGATCGGCACATAGGTGGCGGTATCCAGCGTCGCTTTGTAGTATTCGTTGTCTGAGCCCGGAATGGTCACCTTACCGTTCAGGTTGACGCGCGAACCTTCCGTTGGGAAGAAGCCGCGGTCAAGCTTGTTGTAGGTCCAACCGTAGTTGAAGGTGAAGTCATTCGCACTGAACGAGTTCCGGTCGTTGGTGTTGTCCGGATACTGGCCCATCGAGTTCAGGTAACGCCACATCGCCACCTGCGGCTGCATATTGGACAGGGAGTTATGAACATAACCGACCCCGGCGCGCAGCGTGTTGTATTCGTTGACCGGGAAGCCCAGCGTGACGTCTGTACCATAACTTTTATTGGTATAGTCAGACAGATCCGCATCGTTCGCATCGAAGTCATTATAGAAGATACGGCCGCCGAGGCTCACACCGTCAACGGTGAAGTACGGGTTGGTCACCGACAGTTCGGTATAGGTCTGGTAATCGTTTTTGGTGCCGTTGATCCCGACCGCATAACCGGTACCTAACCAGTTATCCTGCTGGACGCCCGCCTGGAAGCTGACGCCGCTTTCGGTACCGTAGCCGATACCGAAGTTGAAGCTACCGGTGTTACGCTCTTTCACCTTGTAGACAACGTCGACCTGGTCCGGGCTGCCCGGCACGCGTTGGGTATCGGTATCCACCGTTTCGAAGAAGCCTAAACGGTTGAGGCGGTCTTTACCCTGATCGACGAGATCGCTCCCCAGCCATGCGCCTTCCATCTGGCGCATTTCGCGGCGCAGTACGGCATCTTTGGAGGTGTCGTTACCTTCGAAGCGAATTTTACGCACGTAATAGCGGTTACCCGCATCGACGTTGACGTGCAGTTTGACGGTCTTATCGCTGTCGTTGATTTCCGGCTGCGACTGAACGCGCGGGTAGGCGTAACCATAACGACCCAACAGTTTCTTGATGTCGTTTTCCATCTTGGTTACTTTCGCGCCGTTGTACAGTTCGCCCGGCTCGACTTTGGTCAGCGCTTCGATTTCGGCCGAATGGCCCGCCAGATCGCCCGTTACCTGCACCCCGGAAAGCTTGTACTGATCGCCTTCGGTGATGTTGACGGTAATGTAGATCCCTTTCTTGTCCGGCGTCAGGCTAACCTGAGTAGAATCGATGTTGAAACGGGCATAACCGCGATCCAGATAGTAGCTGCGCAGGGTTTCAAGGTCGCCCGCCAGCTTCTGCTTCTGGTATTTACGGTCGCCGACCACGTTCCACCACGGTACCTCATCGCGCAGCTGGAAGTGGGAGATCAGTTCATCGGTCGAAAACGCATGGTTGCCGACGATATTGATCTGCTGAATTTTTGCGGAGACGCCTTCCTGAAAGACCAGCTTCAGATCGACACGGTTACGCGGCAGCGGCGTCACAACCGCTTTGACGCTGGCGCTGTATTTACCAACGCTGTAGTAGAAATCCTCCAGACCCTTCTCGATATCCGCGATGGTCGTGCGGTCAAGCGACTCGCCCACCCGAACGCCAGAGGCCTCAAGGTTCTGCTTGAGCATGTCATCTTTCACCGACTTATTGCCGGAGAAGGTGATGCTGGCGATCGTCGGACGCTCTTTCACCTGCACCAGCAGGGTATCACCATCGCGCAGGACGCGGACGTCCTCAAAGTTGCCAGTGGCAAACAGCGCGCGAATAGTGTTACTGATATCATCGTCGGTCACCGTATCGCCAGGACGCACTGGCATACTGAGGAGGGCCGCACCAACAGCGACACGCTGCAAGCCTTCGAAATGAATGTCCTTCACCACGAACCCTTCAGCACCGTATACAGTCGCGCTGCTAAACAGCAGCGACGCTATGAGCAACTTTTTCATCGCCATCGTTATTATGCGTTCTTCCTAACAAACTCTCTTATAACCGAGAGAAATCATTGAAAAGTGCAAGCCCCATTAACAGCACCAGCAGTATTGAGCCAATGCGATAACTAAAGTCTTGAACTCGCTCGGATACCGGCCCGCCCTTCAGCTTTTCGATCGCTAAAAACAGCAGATGTCCCCCATCCAGTACGGGCAGTGGGAACAGGTTGATGATTCCGAGGTTCACGCTAATCAGCGCAAGGAACATCAGATAATAAATCAACCCAAACTCCGCTGACATTCCAGCCCCCTGAGCGATAGAGATCGGCCCACTGAGGTTGTTCAGTTTGACATCACCGGTTATCAATTTACCCAGCATCCTGACCGTCAGTGACATCAGCTGCCAGGTTTTATCCGTGGCTTCAGCGATGGCGGCAAACGGTCCGTACTGACGTACTGTCTTGTATTCCTCAGGTAGCGGGATGACCTTTGGCACCACCCCTGCGAACCCTTCTGCCTTACCTTTTACCGTTTTCGCATCCGGCGTCAGGGTTAACGGCAGCGCACTCCCCTGCCGTTCAATCTCCAGCGCCAGCGCTTTGCCCGGATTATCGCGCACCAGATTAACAAACGTCATCCACTGCGTTAACGGTTGACCATCGACTTTAACGATCCGATCGCCCGCTTGCAAACCCGCTTTCTGGGCTGCCGAGCCCGTCTGGACCTCCGCCAGCACCGTATCAATCTGCGCGCTGCGCGGCTGGATCCCCAGCGAGGTCACGGGATCTTGCTTGTCTGGCTCAAACGCCCAGTGCCGCAGATCGACGATTTTATCCTGGCGCTGATTGGTCCCGAAAGGGGCGACGGTAAGTATTGTTTGCGGGTTGCCGATTTTGGCGACCAGCTGCATACGCACCGCATCCCAATCAGGCGTTTCGATACCATCTATCGCTTTAAGTTCCGTTCCTTTTGCAATTTGTGCTTGCGCGGCAACCGAATTGGGCGTTATTTCACCCACCACCGGCCGCACGCCAGGAACACCGATAATAAAGACCAGCCAGTAAGCAAAGATAGCGAAAATGAAGTTAGCGATGGGGCCGGCGGCAATCACCGCCGCACGCTGGCCGACGGTTTTATTGTTGAAGGCGTAGTGGCGCATCTCCGGCGCCACCGCCTCGACGCGCTCGTCCAGCATCTTGACGTAGCCGCCCAGCGGGATCAGGGCAATCACGAACTCCGTGCCCTGCTTATCCATCCGCCGCCACAGCGCTTTGCCAAAGCCGATAGAAAAACGCTCAACCCGGATGCCGCAGCGGCGCGCCACCCAAAAATGGCCAAACTCATGCACCGTAATCAGTACGCCAAGCGCAATGATAAAAGCTGCCAGATTCCAGAGCACGCTCAGCATATAACCTTCCGTCAAATCGTCCTGAAGACCAACAGTAGCAGACAGGCGAAGACCGGTACCGCCGCCGTCAGGCTGTCGATACGATCGAGAATACCGCCGTGTCCGGGAATCAAGTGCCCGCTATCCTTAATGCCGGCCTCGCGCTTAAACATACTTTCCGTCAGATCGCCCAGCACGGAAGCCAGGGCCGCCACCACGGAACAGACCAGCAGCACCGTCGGCGTGACGTCAAGATGCGCCCACACCCCGTAAGCCCAGGAGATCACGGCCGCCGTCAGCAAACCGCCAAAAAAACCCTGCCAGGTTTTTCCCGGTGAAACCTTCGGCGCCAGCTTATGCTTGCCGAACATTTTGCCAAACATGTAGGCGCCAGAGTCGGCTCCCCAGACCAGGATCATGACGTACAGCAGCCACACCGCACCGCTGTAGTGGTTATCGGTATAGTGCCAGGCGCGCAGCGCCAGCATGCCCCAGAAAAACGGAACAATGGTCAATATGCCGAAGATAAGGCGCAGCACTTTGGAATGGCGCCAGAATGCCGCCGACGCCGGGTACGATAACACCAGCAACAGCGCGACGATCCACCAGGCAAATGAGGCCCATAGTGAACCTTCCACCATCGGTTGATGAACGTCATAATGGTATTCAGGCAGCAGAAAAAGCATGGCAGCCAGCAGAAGGCCGCACAGCACCGCCAGCCAGACCCGCTGCGACGTTGAGGTGAAACCGCTCAGTTGCCCCCACTCCCACGCGGCGAGCATGCAGACCACGAGGGTCACGATAGCAAATCCCATCGGCGGCAATAAGAACAGCGCCGCAATGACGACGGGAATTAAGACGAAAGCAGATATCAGGCGATACTTCAGCAAAAGTGACCCCCATCAGGCATGACTGCCACCCGGCTCAGTGCCGCCGAAACGACGCTCTCGATTAACAAAGGCATGGAGTGCACCTTCAAAGTCCTGTTCAGCAAAATCGGGCCAAAGAACATCCGTAAAGTAAAGTTCGGCATAGGCAATTTGCCAAATCAAAAAGTTACTTATTCGGTGCTCTCCCCCGGTCCTAATAACTAAATCAACGGGAGCCAGTTCATGCATGCAGACCTGCTGACTCAGCATCTCTTCCGTGATCTCTTCAGGCAGCAGCGTCCCGTCCTGTACTTGTTTCGCCAGCAGACGAACGCCCTGGGTAATATCCCAGCGACCGCCGTAATTTGCCGCAATGTTCAGCGTTAAGCCGGTATTGTTTGCGGTCAACGCTTCCGCTTTGCGGATGCGTTCCTGCAGGCGCGCATTGAAGCGCGTGGTGTCGCCAATGACCCGCAAACGCACATTGTGTCGGTGCAGACTTTTGACTTCGCTATCCAGCGCCCAGACGAACAGTTCCATCAGCGCGCTGACTTCCTGGGCTGGACGGTTCCAGTTTTCGCTGCTGAACGCGTATAACGTTAACGCCTCAATTCCATTATTCGCCGCGAAGGAGACCGCGCGACGCACGGATTTCGCACCGGCCTTGTGCCCGAAAGCGCGAATTTTACCTTGCCGTTTCGCCCAACGGCCGTTGCCATCCATAATAATGGCGACATGACGGCAGCCATGTGTTGGCGATATTTCGCTGACAGTTTGATTAGCAGACAACATCACGCGTTTTAAGTCCATAATAAGGATTAACTAGCCACCAAACAGAGGCCACCGGGCCGCGCTGGATACGCATTTTTATCCGATGCCGGGGCTGCAGCCAATCGCAGAGAACAACCAAAAGCTTTACGCAAAAAAGCCGTGTTTTGCCACGGCCACCGTAATCTTTAACAACAAAATGCAACGATCGGGTGGCGCAGACTATATCACCGAAGCCTTTCGCCCACAAATACCACCGCGTTACGCCTGCGCGCCCAAACGATTAAGCTGCTGGTGAGCTACCGCACGAGCGTCAGCGTCGATAACCAGAACATCATCAATGCTTTGCGGCTCCTGCAGGTTCATCTTATCCAGCACCGCCAGATTCACCGCCGCAATATCGGTAAAGCGGATATCGCCATGCAGAAACGCGGCAACCGACTCTTCATTGGCCGCATTCAGCGCCGTGGTGGCCGCCTGGCCGACCTCAAACGCGTCCATCGCCAGCTTCAGGCAGGGATAGCGGGCGTAGTCCGGCGCGGAGAAGCTCAGGTTGCTCAGCTGGCAGAAGTCCAGTGGTTTGACCCCGGAGCTCAGGCGCTGTGGCCAGCCCATGGTATGAGCAATCGGCGTGCGCATATCCGGCTCCCCAAGCTGGGCCAGCACGCTGCCGTCCTGATAGCGAACCATCGAGTGGATCACCGACTGCGGGTGGATCAGCACTTCCATCTGCTGCGCCGAAGCATTGAACAGCCAGCGGGCTTCAATATATTCCAGACCTTTGTTCATCATCGTGGCTGAATCGACGGAGATCTTACGTCCCATCGACCAGTTGGGATGGCGGCAGGCCTGATCCGGGGTCATCGCCGATAGTTCAGCCACGTCCGTCTCGCGGAAAGGCCCCCCGGAACCGGTTAACAGAATGGACGAGACGCCATTCCGGGTGAGGTCAGCGTATCCCAGATGCTGTTGAATTGTCTCCGGCATACTCTGAAAAATCGCGTTATGTTCGCTATCGACCGGCAGCAATCGCGCCCCCGACCGCTGAACGGCCTCCATGAACAAGCGACCGCAGGTCACCAGCGATTCTTTATTCGCCAACAACACGGTTTTCCCGGCGCGGATCGCCGCAAGCGTCGGTACCAGCCCCGCCGCGCCGACGATTGCCGCCATCACCTGATCGACCTCATCCAGCGCCGCGACCTCAGCCGCCGCCTGCTGGCCGCTCAGCACCTCGGTACGGCAGCCATGCTCATGCAGACGGATGCGCAACCGCTCAGCGCTTTGCGCATCATCCATCACGGCGTAACGCGGAGTAAATTCCAGGCATTGTTCAACCATGCGGTCAACGTTTTTCCCCGCGACCAGCGCGGCGACGGAAAAGCAACCAGGGTTATGGCGTACCACGTCCAGCGTGCTACAGCCAATGGAGCCGGTCGAACCGAGAACGGTTAATTGCTTCATGAGACGTCCAGAAGAAAGGAAACAGAATAAAAAGCAAAACGCCGCCAGCAAGCCCCTACGCAACAACTATCGGGGATAAGGCGGCGGCATCAGGCCTTCAACTTAGCGCTAAAGGCTACAAGGCCAGCCGGCTCAACGCAATCCCGAGAATTGAGCGTACAGTCTTCTGTACGGCGTTTCAGATTTTACTCAGGCCAGGAAGTATCGGCCCGAGCAACAGCAGAGCATCAGAACTGCATCAGTTCCGCTTCTTTATCTGCCAGCGCCGCGTCAACTTTCTTGATGGCGGCGTCAGTCATTTTCTGCACGTCGTCCTGAGAACGGCGATCGTCATCTTCGCTGATCTCTTTCTCTTTCAGCAGCGCTTTAACTTTGTCGTTCGCGTCACGGCGAACGTTACGCACGGCGACACGCGCCTGCTCAGCTTCGCCACGGACGATCTTGGTCAGATCTTTACGACGCTCTTCGGTCAGCGGCGGCAGCGGAACACGAATATCGCTGCCGGCGGAGCTTGGGTTCAGACCGAGGTCAGACGCCATGATCGCTTTTTCAACAGCCGCAGACATAGAACGGTCAAAGACGTTGATTTTCAGGGTACGGGAGTCTTCGACGGTGACGCTGGCCAGCTGGCGCAGCGGAGTCGGCGTACCGTAGTATTCAACAACAATCCCGTCCAGCAGGCTCGGAGAAGCACGACCCGTGCGAATTTTGCTGATTTGGTTTTTGAATGCTTCGACGCATTTTTCCATGCGGATTTCAGCATCTTTTCTGATATCGCTAATCACGTTACGAATCCTTGAAAGCTTGTCTCAGTCAGACCAGACGGGACACCCGTCGGAAAATGAGCTAAGTATAGTCAGATTTAATGAAAATCACCGGGCAATATCCCCGCGAAAGTAAAGCGGAATATTACCCGGATTTGGCGCTGACGGGAATTATTCCGTGATCAATGTGCCTTCTTTTTCGCCCATGACCACGCGACGCAGGGCGCCGGGTTTGTTCATGTTGAAGACGCGAATCGGCAATTTGTGGTCACGCGCCAGGGTGAAGGCCGCCAGATCCATGACTTTCAGCTCTTTATCCAGCACTTCGCTGTAGGTCAGCTGATCGTACATGGTGGCAGAAGGATCTTTTGCCGGATCCGCGGTAAACACACCGTCAACCTTGGTCGCTTTCAGCACCACGTCGGCTTCAATTTCAATACCACGCAGGCAGGCTGCGGAATCGGTGGTAAAGAACGGGTTGCCGGTGCCTGCGGAGAGGATCACCACGCGGTTGTTGCGCAGCAGGCTGATCGCCTCTGCCCAGCTGTAGTTGTCGCACACGCCGTTCAGCGGGATGGCGGACATCAGACGAGCGTTCACATAGGCGCGGTGGAGCGCATCACGCATTGCCAGGCCGTTCATGACCGTTGCCAGCATGCCCATGTGGTCGCCCACAACGCGGTTCATACCCGCTTTCGCCAGACCAGCACCACGGAACAGGTTACCACCACCAATTACTACGCCAACCTGAATACCCAGCTCGACCAGCTCTTTGATCTCCTGAGCCATGCGGTCAAGTATGCTTGCATCAATACCGAAGCCTTCTGAGCCCTGCAGCGCTTCGCCACTTAATTTCAGCAGAATACGTTTGTAGACGGGTTTTGCATTGGTAGCCATGTTTCTTTCCTGAGACTGTCAACGAATGAGATATGAGAATTCTGGCGACATTGTATGTCGCATTTCAGCGCGGTCACTATACGCAGTTGGCTGAATTTACAAAATGGGCGCAAAAAGAAGCCGCCCTCAGGCGGCTCCTTGTAAAAATTAAGACTGCTTGGACATCGCAGCAACTTCTGCTGCAAAGTCAGTCTCAACTTTCTCGATGCCTTCGCCCACTTCAAAGCGGATGAAGCCAGTCACGTCAGCGTTGTGCTCTTTCAGCAGCTGACCAACAGATTTGCTCGGCTCCATAACGAAAGGCTGACCCGTCAGAGAAACTTCGCCGGTGAATTTCTTCATGCGGCCTTCAACCATTTTCTCTGCGATTTCTTTCGGCTTACCGGACTGCATCGCGATGTCCAGCTGAACCTGGTACTCTTTCTCTACCACTTCAGCAGACACGTCTTCCGGCTTAACGAATTCCGGCTTGCTTGCAGCAACGTGCATTGCCAGCTGCTTAACCAGCTCTTCGTCAGCGCCTTTAGCGGCAACCAGAACACCAATGCGCGCACCGTGCTGGTAGCTACCCAGAACGTCGCCTTCCAGAACAGCGATACGACGGATGTTGATGTTCTCACCGATTTTAGCAACCAGCGCAACGCGTTCTTCTTCGAACTGCGCTTTCAGAACTTCAACGTCGGAGATTTTACCCGCAACAGCAGCGTCCAGTACTTTGTCAGCAAATGCCTGGAAACCACCATCTTTAGCAACGAAGTCAGTCTGGCAGTTAACTTCCAGAATGTAACCGTAGTTGCCTTCGATTTTGGTTTTGATCACGCCGTCAGCAGCCACGTTGCCTGCTTTCTTCGCCGCTTTGATCGCGCCGGATTTACGCATGTTTTCGATTGCCAGCTCGATGTCGCCATTCGCTTCAGTCAGCGCTTTTTTGCAATCCATCATGCCTGCGCCAGTACGTTCGCGCAGTTCTTTTACCAGGGAAGCGGTAATTTCAGCCATTCTAAAATCCTCGGGAGATGTGGATACTGCCCGGCCAACGGCCAAACAGCGTAAATTGAAAAAAGGGGCCTGTAATGGGCCCCTATTCATACACGGTACTAATAAGGGCTTAAACCTTATTATTCAGCTTCTACGAAGCTTTCTTCCGCCTGAGAAGCCAGGTCCTGAGAGCGACCTTCACGAACGGTAGCAGCAACAGCGCCCAGGTACAGGCTTACTGCGCGGATTGCATCGTCGTTACCCGGGATAACGAAGTCTACGCCGTCCGGATCAGAGTTGGTATCAACGATAGCAAATACCGGGATACCCAGGTTGTTTGCTTCTTTGATAGCGATGTGCTCGTGGTCAGCGTCGATAACGAACAGTGCGTCCGGCAGGCCGCCCATGTCTTTGATACCGCCCAGGCTGTTTTCCAGCTTGTCCAGCTCACGAGTGCGCATCAGCGCTTCTTTCTTGGTCAGCTTGTCGAAAGTACCGTCCTGGGACTGAGTTTCCAGGTCTTTCAGACGTTTGATGGACTGACGAACGGTTTTCCAGTTAGTCAGCATACCGCCCAGCCAGCGATGGTTCACGAAGAACTGGTCGCAGCTGTTAGCAGCTTCTTTTACCGCTTCGCTTGCAGCGCGCTTAGTACCCACGAACAGGATCTTGCCTTTACGGGCAGAGATTTTGTTCAGCTCAGCCAGAGCTTCGTTGAACATCGGTACCGTTTTCTCAAGGTTGATGATGTGAACTTTGTTACGCGCGCCGAAGATGAAAGGCTTCATTTTCGGGTTCCAGTAACGGGTCTGGTGACCAAAGTGAACACCAGCCTTGAGCATGTCGCGCATGGAAACAGTTGCCATGTTTAAAACCTCTATAGATTAAATTGGGGTTATGCCTCCACGTATCCCATATTACCGACCCCAAAGGGCACCCCGGAATATGTGTCGATACGTGTGTGTTATTTACACAATATGAGTATGTCGCTTACGCCCATCCTTGTGTATCTGAGATGGAACGGAAGTCCGGCGCGCTTTATACCACAAAATCCGCCCAGACACCAACTCTTGTTGACGTCACGTGCTGTTAATGATTCTCAATTTGGCACCAGCCTGCCCGGACTGTTACCATTGGCAGGACTTACTCTATTATTGTCGAAAATATCGACACTGCTGGACATACTCCATGGCTATCTCTATCAAGACATCTGAAGACATTGAAAAAATGCGCGTTGCCGGCCGCCTGGCCGCTGAAGTGCTGGAAATGATCGAACCCTGGGTTAAACCGGGCGTCAGCACCGGCGAACTGGACCGCATCTGTAACGACTATATCGTTAACGAGCAGAAGGCCATTTCCGCCTGCCTCGGCTATCACGGCTATCCGAAGTCCGTCTGCATTTCGGTCAACGAAGTGGTTTGCCACGGTATCCCTGACGACGGCAAACTGCTGAAAGATGGCGATATCGTTAACATCGACGTGACGGTCATTAAAGATGATTTCCATGGCGATACCTCCAAAATGTTTATCGTCGGTAAACCGACGATTCTCGGCGAGCGCCTGTGCCGCATCACTCAGGAAAGCCTGTATCTGGCGCTGAAAATGGTGAAGCCGGGGATCAACCTGCGCACCATCGGCGCGGCGATCCAGAAATACGTTGAAGCCGAAGGTTTTTCCGTGGTGCGCGAATACTGTGGTCACGGTATCGGCCGCGGCTTCCATGAAGAGCCGCAGGTGCTGCACTACGACTCACCAGAGACCAACGTTGTGCTCAAACCCGGCATGACCTTCACCATCGAGCCGATGGTCAACGCGGGTAAAAAAGAGATCCGCAGCATGAAAGACGGCTGGACGGTGAAAACTAAAGACCGGAGCTTGTCTGCGCAGTACGAGCATACTATTGTGGTGACAGACAACGGCTGCGAAATTCTGACGCTACGCAAGGATGACACCATCCCGGCGATAATCTCGCACGATGAATGATGAAAAGCCGGCGCCCGCCGGCTTTTTTATTAGATAGTTTTTTCTTATGGTGACGCGATGAGCAACTCATTACCTGACACAGCCTCCCCTCTTCTGCCCGTCCCGCCGGAACATCCGGTGAGCTGGCCGCAGGGCGATCTGAACTGTGCTGCAATTAAGGCGCACATCGATACCTTCCAGCACTGGCTGGGCGAGGCGTTTGACTCCGGCATCGCCGCGGAGCAGCTCATTGCGGCGCGCACCGAATTTATCGACCAGCTGCTGCAGCGGTTGTGGATCGCCTACGGTTTTGAATCCGTCTGCGATCTGGCGCTGGTGGCCGTCGGCGGCTATGGCCGCGGCGAGCTGCACCCGCTCTCTGACGTCGACCTGCTGATCCTCAGCCGCAAAAAGCTGCCGGACGACCAGGCGCAAAAGGTCGGCGAACTGCTGACGCTGCTGTGGGACGTCAAGCTGGAGGTGGGCCACAGCGTGCGCACCCTCGAAGAGTGCCTGCTCGAAGGACTCTCGGATCTCACCGTCGCCACTAACTTGATTGAATCGCGCCTGCTGATCGGCGACGTCGCGTTGTTCCTTGAACTTCAAAAACATATTTTTAGCGACGGCTTCTGGCCATCGGAAAAGTTCTTCGCCGCCAAGGTGGAAGAGCAGAACGTCCGTCATCAACGCTATCACGGCACCAGCTATAACCTGGAGCCGGACGTGAAAAGCAGCCCCGGCGGCCTGCGGGATATCCATACGCTACAGTGGGTGGCTCGCCGTCATTTTGGCGCCACCTCGATGGATGAGATGGTCGGCTTCGGCTTTCTGACCGAAGCCGAGCGCAATGAGCTCAACGAGTGTCTGCATCAGCTGTGGCGCATCCGTTTCGCGCTGCATCTCGAGCTCACTCGCTATGACAACCGTCTGCTTTTCGACCGCCAGCTCAGCGTCGCCCGCCGGCTTGGCTATGAAGGCGACGGCAACCAGCCGATTGAGCATATGATGAAGGACTTCTTCCGCGTCACCCGCCGGGTGAGCGAGCTGAACCAGATGCTGCTTCAGCTGTTTGAAGAGGCTATTCTCGCCCTGACCGAGGATGAAAAACCGCGCCCGATAGACGATGACTTCCAGCTGCGCGGCACCCTTATCGATCTGCGTGACGACACGCTGTTTATTCGCGAACCGCAGGCCATTCTGCGCATGTTTTATATGATGGTACGCAACAGCACCATCACCGGCATCTACTCCACGACGTTGCGCCATCTGCGCCATGCCCGGCGCCATCTGACCCAGCCGCTGTGCTATATCCCGGAGGCGCGCACGCTCTTTCTCAGCATGCTGCGCCATCAGGGGGCGGTCAGCCGCGGACTGCTGCCGATGCATCGCCATAGCGTGCTGTGGGCCTATATGCCGCAGTGGTCACATATCGTCGGCCAGATGCAGTTCGATCTGTTTCACGCCTACACCGTCGATGAACACACCATCCGCGTGATGCTGAAGCTGGAGAGCTTTGCCAAAGAAGAAACCCGCAGCCGCCACCCGCTGTGCGTGGAGCTATGGCCGCGCTTAACGCACCCGGAGCTGATTTTAATCGCCGCCCTGTTCCACGACATTGCGAAAGGGCGTGGCGGCGACCACTCGATCCTCGGCGCGCAGGATGTGCTGAAGTTTGCCGAGCTGCACGGACTGAACTCTCGCGAAACGCAGCTGGTCGCCTGGCTGGTGCGTCACCATCTGCTGATGTCGGTCACCGCCCAGCGGCGCGACATTCAGGATCCGGAGGTGATTAAGCAGTTCGCCGAGGAAGTGCAAACGGAAAATCGCCTGCGCTATCTGGTGTGCCTGACCGTCGCCGACATCTGCGCCACCAACGAAACGCTGTGGAACAGCTGGAAGCAGAGCCTGCTGCGCGAACTCTATTTCGCCACCGAGAAACAGCTGCGTCGGGGCATGCAAAGCACCCCGGATATGCGCGAACGGGTGCGTCATCATCAGCTGCAGGCGCTGGCCCTGCTGCGGATGGACAATATTAATGAAGAGGCGCTGCATCAGATCTGGAACCGCTGCCGCGCCAACTATTTCGTGCGGCATACGCCGACGCAGCTCGCCTGGCACGCCCGCAACCTGCTGCGTCACGATCTGAATAAGCCGATGATTCTGCTGAGTTCGCAGGCCACCCGCGGCGGTACGGAGATTTTTATCTGGAGCCCGGATCGCCCTTATCTGTTTGCCGCGGTGTGCGGCGAACTGGACCGTCGCAACCTTAGCGTCCACGACGCGCAGATCTTCACCACCCGCGACGGCATGGCGATGGATACCTTTATTGTCCTCGAACCCGACGGCAGCCCGCTTTCCGCTGACCGCCACGACGCGATTCGCCACGGTCTTGAACAGACGATAACTCAGCGCAGCTGGGAACCCCCGGCCCCGCGTCGTCAGGCGGCAAAACTGCGTCACTTCTCTGTGCCGACAGAGGTGAATTTCCTGCCGACCCATACCGATCGAAAATCGTTTCTCGAGCTGATTGCGCTCGATCAGCCAGGGCTGCTCGCCCGCGTCGGCCAGGTGTTCGCCGACCTCGGTATTTCGCTTCACGGGGCGCGAATTACGACAATTGGTGAGCGAGTAGAAGATTTATTTATAATCGCCACCGCCGACCGGCGTGGCCTTAATAATGAGCTACAACAAGAAGTGCAACAACGGTTGACAGAGGCCCTCAATCCAAACGATAAAGGGTGACGTATTTTTTTTAGTGAATGGAAAGAAACAATGCAGCAGTTACAGAACGTTATTGAGTCCGCCTTCGAGCGTCGCGCCGACATCACGCCGGCCAATGTGGATACCGTGACCCGCGAAGCGGTAAACCAGGTTATCGCCCTTCTGGATTCCGGCGCGCTGCGCGTCGCTGAGAAGATCGATGGTCAGTGGGTGACGCATCAATGGCTGAAGAAAGCGGTACTGCTCTCTTTCCGTATTAACGATAACCAGGTTATCGATGGTGCGGAAAGCCGCTACTTCGATAAAGTACCGATGAAATTCGCTGACTATGACGAAGCGCGTTTCCAGAAAGAAGGTTTCCGCGTGGTGCCGCCGGCAGCGGTACGTCAGGGCGCATTCATCGCCCGCAACACCGTGCTGATGCCGTCCTACGTTAACATCGGCGCCTACGTTGACGAAGGCACCATGGTTGATACCTGGGCTACCGTCGGCTCCTGCGCGCAGATCGGTAAAAACGTTCACCTGTCCGGCGGCGTCGGCATCGGTGGCGTACTGGAGCCGCTGCAGGCGAACCCGACCATCATCGAAGACAACTGCTTCATCGGCGCGCGCTCTGAAGTGGTTGAAGGGGTGATTGTCGAAGAAGGCTCCGTCATCTCCATGGGCGTTTACCTGGGTCAGAGCACCAAAATCTACGATCGCGAAACCGGTGAAGTCTTCTACGGCCGCGTACCGGCTGGCTCGGTAGTCGTGTCAGGCAACCTGCCGTCGAAGGATGGTAAATACAGCCTGTACTGCGCGGTGATCGTTAAGAAAGTCGATGCCAAAACCCGCGGCAAAGTCGGCATTAACGAACTGCTGCGCACCATCGACTAAAGCAAATAAAAAGCGGGAGATATCCCGCTTTTTTTATATTTGATGCTGGCGAAAATGGATTTTTTCGTTAATTATTCAATGGTTATGATGCTATCAAAGGTACCGTTATGTACGATAATCTGAAAAGTCTTGGCATTACCAACCCTGATGAGATCGATCGCTATAGCCTGCGGCAGGAAGCTAACAACGACATCCTGAAAATCTATTTTCAGAAAGACAAAGGCGAATTCTTCGCCAAGAGCGTGAAGTTTAAATACCCGCGTCAGCGCAAAACCGTTGTCGCCGACGGCGTCGGCCAGGGCTACAAAGAAGTCCAGGAGATCAGCCCCAATCTGCGCTACGTCATCGACGAACTGGATCAGATCTGCCAGCGCGATCGCACTGAAATCGATCTCAAGCGTAAAATCCTCGACGATTTACGCCATCTGGAAAGCGTGGTCACCAATAAGATCAGCGAAATCGAAGCCGATCTGGAAAAACTTACCCGTAAGTGACAGCGTTCCCGGCGGCGCACCGCCTGACCGGGCAACCAATATAATCTGCCGCTTACGCCATGCATCCTCCAGGCCGGGTAAGGCGAACCGCCTCCCGGCATTTTTATCTCGACTCCCTATCGTTGCTCATCCAGCTGCAGGGCTATATAGAGCAGCAGCCGATCGTCAAAGCTGCCGAGATCCAGACCGGTCAGCTCCGAGATACGGTTCAACCGATACTCCAGGGTATTGCGATGAATAAACAGCGCCTTTGATGTCGCCAGCGGCTGCACGTTATGGCGAAACCACGCCTGCAGCGTACGCCGCAGCAAACCGTTGTTATCCATAGCCTTCAGACGCGCCAGCGGACGGGCCAGTTCATTGGCCTGCCAGCCGCCGCGCAGGCTGTCGAGCAGCACCGGCAGCATCAGATCCTGATAGAAATAGCTGCGGCTCTCCGGCATTCGTTGCTTACCCACCATCATGGTCGTCCGTGCGGTACGGTAAGAGCGGGCGATACTCCCGGGACCGGTGAAGAAGTTGCCCAGCGCTACGCGAAAGCGGAGCTGACCATTCTCTTTCATCCTGGCGATAAGCTGCTCGACGCGGCGGACGTGATCGTCGGCGTCCCAGCGGCCAAAGCTGTTCAGCGCCGGTTTCAGCACCACCATTTCCGTGAGTGACACAATGGCCACCAGATTATTGCGATCGGGGGTGGTCAGCGCGTTCTGCAACTGCTGCAGTTCCGCCATCGCGCTGTCCACGCCGAGCTGGCCGCTGTCCACCTCAATCATCGCCACCACCCGCGGCTGATTGAGATCGATACCTAACCGCTGAGCCCATTCGTTCAGCGCCGGGGTATGCTCTTCTGCCTGAATCAGGTTCATCACCAGCTCTTCGCGCAGGCGGCTGTCCTGCGCAAGGAGATGCATCAGCCGCGACTGCTCCAGCATCATCTCTGCTGTCATGCACACCAGCTCGCCATATTTCCGCAGCGCCTCCGGCTCGCCGGTCAGGCCGATCACCCCGACGATTTCACCTTCGAGGCGTAGCGGCAGGTTGATCCCCTGACGCACGCCGTGCAGATGGCGAGCGACCGCATCGTCGATATCCACCACCCGCCCCTGAGAAAGCACCAGCAGCGCGCCTTCGTGCAATTCACCAATTCTTTCCCGATCGCCGCTGCCGATAATCCGCCCGCGGGCATCCATCACGTTGATGTTGGTATCGATGATGCGCATCGTGCGCGCCACAATATCCTGCGCCATTTTGGTATCAAGATGCCAGCCAGCCATGTAATCCTCCCCTATGCAGGGCACCAGCATAAAAGAGTCTCCGTCCTGCTGCATTGTGCATATGCCCGAAGGCGGGGCGAGATATGTGGAGTTGTGGAAGTGGTCACAGAACGAAAAAAAAGCCCCTGCCCTCGGCGAGGGAAGGGGCTGTGGCGCTTGCGCTGACGATTACTGCAACAGCAGGTAGATAGAGGCGTCGCCGCGCTGAATGTTCAGCGCCAGCACGGACGGTTTGGCGTCGAAGATTTTCCGCAGATCGGCGATGTTTTTCACCGGCTGCTGATTCGCCCCGACAATGATATCGCCTTTCTTGAGGCCAATCTGCGCCGCCGGGGTGCCGGCTTTCACATTGTTGACCACCACGCCCTTATCCTGACCCTTGTTACTCATTTCCGCCCCTTCAATCCCGTTGAAGATGGTGCTGGAATCCACCTGGGTCTGGTTGCTCTGCTGCAGTTCGACGGTAACGGTGACCGGTTTGCCGTCGCGGAGCAGGCCAAGCTCAACTTTGCTGCCGATAGGCATGGTGCCGACCTGAGCACGTAGCGCGGCGAAGCTGCTGATCGCCTTGCCATTGAGGGTGGTGATCACGTCGCCGGCTTTAATGCCCGCTTTGGCGGCTGCCGAACCTGGCATCACCTGGCTGACAAAGGCGCCGCGCTGGGCGTCGACTTTCATCGCTTTCGCCAGTTCAGAGTTCAGTTCGGTACCCATGATGCCCAGCTCACCGCGTTTCACCTGGCCATATTTCACCATCTGCTCGGTCAGGTTTTTCACCATGTTGCTCGGGATAGCAAAACCGATACCGATGTTGCCGCCGTCCGGCGCCAGGATGGCGGTGTTAATGCCGATCAGCTCACCGTTGAGGTTCACCAGCGCGCCGCCGGAGTTCCCGCGGTTAATCGCCGCATCGGTCTGGATAAAGTTTTCGTAGTTTTCCACGTTCAGGCCGCTACGGCCCAGCGCGGAGACAATCCCGGAGGTCACGGTTTCGCCCAGACCAAACGGGTTACCGATAGCCACGGTGTAGTCGCCGACGCGCAGCGCATCAGAATCAGCCAGCTTAATCGCCGTCAGGTTTTTCGGATCCTGAATCTGAATCAGCGCGATATCGGAGCGCGGATCTTTGCCCACGACTTTGGCATCAAACTTACGGCCATCGCTCAGTTGAACCTTAATCGTGGTGGCGTTGTCCACAACGTGGTTGTTGGTCACCACATACCCTTTGGCCGCATCAATGATGACGCCGGAGCCCAGCGCCATAAATTTCTGCTGCTGGCCGCCGTCAGGCTGACCGCCCTGTCCACCGCCCTGGCAAAACGGTGAACTCTGGAAAGGCGAACCATCCTGGCAGAACGGCGAGTTATCGCCAAAGAACTGCTGGAAGTTACGCGGCATCCGTGGGGTATTAACAGTGGTGCTACCTTCAACGTTAATGCTCACCACCGATGGCATCACCTTCTCCAGCATCGGGGCCAGGCTTGGCATCTGCTGTGCATTAGTGGCCGAAGATGCCGTTTCTGCCGCGCTCGCAGAGAGCGGGGACAACGCCAGACCTAAACTCAGAGCCAGTGCACTCATTGCTAACGTGGTTTTTTTCATCAGTTTCAATCTCAATATCAGATAACGAAAGTTGCTGTGTACGTGACTATCAGAGTCATTTTATAGCGCTAAGTTCCGGAATTAAGTTTCTGGAAAAAGTAAAAATTTATTGTTCATCTTTACAAAACTCCAGCCTATTCCACCGCCATCAGTCGCCGATATTCATCCCACGCATACAAATCCGTCATTCCGCTGATATAATCCTGGATCAGACGGCAGCGATAATAGTATTCCATCAGCGCAAATTCAGGCGCCGTGCGCACCAGCTTATTTACTGCTTCAACATAGGCCAGCCGGTGACGGGTTGAAAGTTTCTGATACAGCCGGGAGGCAATGGGTAACCGCCGTACCCGCTCCTGCGCCACTAATTCGCTGAAATCCTCCAGAGATAATTTCAGCAGCGGCTGATAGATATCCAGCAGGCCGCTAATCACCCGGTAGCCCTGCAATTCCAGCTGCTCGACATCCGGATGGCTAAAGACCTGTTTCATCGCTACATTTTTATAGAGTTCCAACAGCTGACTGCAATCGCTATCGTCCTCGAGCAGCGCATGATTAAAGTCACCAGTGAAGATGGCCGGCAGGTTATCAATAAATCGGCGCGCCGCGTAGGGCACCAGCTTATTCAGCGTGTTTACCCGCAAATACATAAAAAACTGATCTTCCGCGCTCTGTCGCAGGTAATTAGCTCGCGATTTTTCCCAGGCATTTTCCACTACCTGAGAGAATAACGATCCTTTTTCATGGTTGCCCCAGGCGTCGTAAAGATGCTGATAAAGCTGCTCGGCGCTGAAAATACGTTTTTCAACCGCGTCCTCGAGATCCGCGACGCAATATGAGATGTCATCCGCGGCCTCCATAATCCAGATTAATGGGAATCGATTGTAAGGTGCCAGATCCAGTTCTTTACGCAGGCGCGCGACATACTCTTCTTCGGCTAAATAATAGCCAGGCTTCTTCATTAAATAACTGTGACTGGCTGGCGTCGCCTCGAACCACCACGCCGGTCGGGTATATTTCAGGATACAGCCCACCTGCGCCCAGGTCAGATTCATCCGCATCAGCGTGTGGACCAGACGAATCCCCTGCGCGTTGCCCTCAAAGCTGCAGAGATCCTGGCGCACTTTACGCCGCAGCGCATTCAGCGCCGTTTCCCCTTCGTGCAGGCGTAACGCCTGCACCTCGCAGCGATCGTCGGTCAACGGCTGGCCGAGCGCATCGCCGGGGGCCAGGCGCTGGCGAAACCAGTCGTTAATCGCCGCCTCGCCAAAGTGGCCAAACGGCGGGTTGCCAATGTCGTGCATCAGGCAGGCCATTTCAACCACGCTCTCGAATGGCCCGGTCAGCTCTTCCAGGCCATACTCTTCCAGTAGCTTCTGCTCTTTCAGCCTGCTCAGCACTTCTTTGGCGATATAGCGCCCCACCTGCTGCACCTCCAGCGAGTGGGTCAGGCGAGTACGGACCGCCGCGTTGCGCTCCAGCGGGAAGACCTGGGTTTTTTGCTGTAGGCGGCGGATGGCCGGCGAGTTGACG
This sequence comes from Klebsiella sp. GL120222-02, assembly GCF_003097195.1. Lineage (NCBI taxonomy): Bacteria > Pseudomonadati > Pseudomonadota > Gammaproteobacteria > Enterobacterales > Enterobacteriaceae > Klebsiella > Klebsiella sp. GL120222-02. The sequence continues at coordinate 320,952 of NZ_QEQO01000005.1, read as the reverse complement.
ATCCGCCCGCGATCGCTTTCGAAGATCCGCAGGATGTCGCGCTCCGTCTCCACCCGCGGCGGCGAACGGAAGCGTCGACGCCAGTTTATCTTGTTGCGAAAATCAATCTTTGCCATAGCCTCTCCCGCGCGAGCAATACGCTTCCCCTTAAGCGCATGATAGACTATGCAACTAAACCTGACACATCGCGAGTAAATCTATGAAAATTGGCATTATTGGCGCTATGGAAGAGGAAGTTACCCTCCTGCGCGACAAAATCGAAAACCGCCAGACTATCACTATTGGCGGGAGCGAAATCTATACCGGCCAACTTCACGGCGTTGACGTCGCTCTGCTGAAGTCTGGTATCGGGAAAGTGGCGGCGGCGACGGGCGCGACCCTGCTGCTGGAGCGCTGCCAGCCTGACGTGATCATTAATACCGGTTCTGCCGGCGGCCTCGCGCCGACGCTGAAGGTCGGCGATATCGTCGTCTCCGATGAAGCGCGCTACCACGATGCCGACGTCACCGCCTTCGGTTATGAGTATGGCCAGCTGCCTGGCTGCCCGGCGGGCTTTAAAGCGGACGATAAGCTGGTGGCCGCCGCCGAAGACTGCATTAAAGCGTTAGATCTCAATGCCGTTCGCGGCCTGATCGTCAGCGGCGATGCCTTCATTAACGGCTCCGTCGCGCTGGCGAAGATCCGCCATAATTTCCCGCAGGCAATCGCCGTGGAAATGGAAGCGACCGCCATCGCTCACGTCTGCCATAACTTCAAGGTTCCCTTCGTGGTGGTTCGCGCCATCTCCGACGTGGCCGATCAGCAGTCCCACCTCAGTTTTGAGGAGTTCCTTGCGGTCGCCGCCAGACAGTCCACCCTGATGGTGGAGAATCTGGTACAGAACCTGGCACGTGGCTAAGTCGCTATCCTTCGCGCTTGCCGCGCTGCTGTTACTCGCCCCGGCGTGGCTACTGGCCGCGCCGCGGGTGGTCACCCTCTCCCCCGCCAATACCGAACTGGCCTTTGCCGCCGGGATCACGCCGGTCGGCGTCAGCAGCTATTCCGATTATCCTCCGCAGGCCAAAACCATAGAACAGGTTGCCAGCTGGCAGGGGATGAACCTGGAGCGCATCGTGGCGCTAAAGCCAGACGTGGTGCTGGCCTGGCGCGGGGGCAATGCCGAACGCCAGGTTAACCAGCTGCAGTCGCTGGGTATTCATGTCCTCTGGGTGCAGACCTCGACGATAGAAGAGATCATCGCCACCTTGCGTCAGCTGGCGCAGTGGAGCCCGCAGCCGGAAAAAGCGCAGCAGGCGGCGCAGGCGATGCAGCAGGAATACGATACGCTGAAAGCGCGCTATGCCAATGCGCCGAAGAAACGCGTCTTCCTGCAGTTCGGATCCGCGCCGCTATTCACCAGTGGTCCCGGTTCGATTCAGGATCAGGTGCTGGGGCTGTGCGGCGGCGAGAATATCTTTGCCACCAGCCGTGTTCCCTGGCCGCAGGTGAGCCGCGAACAGGTGCTGGCCCGCCAGCCGCAGGCGATCGTGGTGACCGGCGACGCCAGCCGCATTGCCGAAGCGCAGCGCTTTTGGCAACATCAGCTCACCATTTCGTTGATTGCGTTACACAGCGACTGGTTTGAACGCGCAAGCCCACGTATTATCCTCGCCGCCAAACAACTTTGTGCGGCGCTTGACCAGGTAAAATAATCATCCGGCACACCGGATGTTCAGTGGGAATCAACGATGCTTGTCTATTGGCTGGATATTATTGGCACGGCTGTCTTCGCGATCTCCGGCGTTCTGCTGGCGGGAAAATTACGCATGGACCCATTCGGCGTGCTGGTGTTAGGCGTGGTGACGGCGGTGGGCGGCGGAACCATCCGCGACATGGCGCTGGCGAATGGCCCGGTATTCTGGGTCAAAGATCCCACCGATCTGGTGGTGGCGATGGTCACCAGCATGCTGACCATCCTGCTGGTCCGCCAGCCGCGTCGGCTGCCGAAATGGATACTGCCCGTTCTTGATGCCGTCGGTCTGGCGGTGTTTGTCGGCATCGGCGTCAATAAAGCCTTTCTCGCCGGCAGTGGTCCGCTGGTGGCGGTCTGCATGGGGGTGGTCACCGGCGTCGGCGGCGGGATTATCCGTGACGTGCTGGCGCGCGAAATTCCCATGATTCTGCGCACCGAGATCTACGCCACCGCCTGTATTGTCGGCGGCATTGTCCACGCTACAGCGCACGACACCTTTCATCTCCCGCTGGAGAATTCGGCGATGATGGGCATGGTGGTGACGCTGGTGATCCGTCTGGCGGCGATCCGCTGGCACCTGAAGCTGCCGACGTTTGCCCTGGACGATAACGGACGCTAGTAAAAGCAAAACGGTAACCTGAAGGTTACCGTTTTTCGCGTTGGCTCCCTCTCACTGGAGGAGAAGGCGCCCGATCGCACTCGCTTTAAACGCTGAATGAGGAACCGCAGCCGCAGGTGCTTTTCGCGTTCGGGTTGGTCACGATGAAACGCGAACCTTCCAGACCCTCGGTATAGTCGACGGCGCCGCCGACCAGATACTGCAGGCTCATTGGGTCAACCACCAGGCCGACGCCCTGTTTCTCGATGGTCATATCGCCTTCGTTCACCTGATCGTCAAAGGTGAAGCCATACTGGAAACCGCTGCAACCGCCGCCGGTGATATACACGCGCAGTTTCAGGTTCGGATTATCTTCATCCGCAATCAGGTGTTTTACTTTGTTGGCTGCGGCTTCGGTAAACTCCAGCGGCAACGCTACGTCATCACTCATTTTTTGCTCCCATTGATACTTCCGGCCGGTTAAAGAATAACCGGACCTTTTGAGCCATTATCTAATACCCTGGTAAATCGTTCAAGTATTCTCCCGCGGTGCCTGCTGCGCTTTTGCCGCCTGCTCGGCCTCCTGCTTCGCCAGAGTACGTTGCAGAATGGTCGAATACAAAGGCTTACCGCCGAGGAATTGCGCCAGTAGTGTTGCGCCAAGGCAGGTAATAATCATTGGCAAAATGAGCTGATAGTTATCCGTCATCTCCAGCACCAGCACAATCCCGGTGAGCGGCGCGCGCACCGAGGCGGCCAGCAGCGCCCCCATCCCGGCGATGGCGAAGGTGCCGGCATCGAGATGGTAGGCCGGAAACAGCGGAATAGCCGCCATGCCGAACGCCGTGCCCAGCAAGGTGCCCAGCGCCAGCATCGGCGCGAAGATCCCCCCCGGCGCGCCGGAAGAGAAGCAGATCAGCGTGGTCACCACGCGGGCAATAAAGATAAACAGCAGCAAACCGACGGAGAAATTACCGGCGGCGGCGATGGGGATCAGGTTAAAGCCACCGCCCACCGCGGAGGGCTGCATCAGCCCCAGCAGGCCGCAGATCCCGCCGATGACCCCGCCCATCAATACCCATTTTTTGATATTGCCACCGTGGATGCGCTGGAAGATATCCTGGGTGCGTAGCACCAGGAAGTTAAACAGCGGACCAAAGCAACCAAAGAGCATGCCCAGCACCAGATACAGCCACAGGGTATTCACCGGGGCGTTGCTCAGCTTGCCTACCTCAATGATCGCCGCTTCGCCATTGAAAATACGAAACACAATGCTCGACATGATCACGCCGGTAAATACCGCTTTAATGGAGATCAGGTTGTAGCGAAACTGCGGGCGCATCTCTTCGATGATAAACAGAATACCGGCCAGCGGCGCATTAAAGGCCGCCGAGAGCCCCGACGCCGCACCGGTCGCCAGCAGCGTGTGCCGCGCCTCCGGACTGCGCATGCGGAAGATATCCAGCACCATGCGTCCAATGTTGCCGCCAAGCTGCACCATCGGCCCTTCGCGTCCCAGCACCATTCCGGCGCCCAGGGTCCCCATGCCGCCGATGAATTTCACCGGCAGCACGCGCCACCAGCGCACCGGCCGCAGCTCCTCCAGCGCCCCTTCGATTTCCGGGATCCCGGAGCCGCCCGCCTCCGGCGCAAAGCGGCGCACGAGAAAATAACCGACCATTGCCAGCAGCGCCGACAAGATAAACGCCAGCGGCCAGACCAGATACCAATGATCGGCCACCTGCGCCAGCGCGCCGATCCGCTGGTTCTGCACCCAGTTCACGCTCTTTTCAAACGCCACGCCCACCAGACCGGCCAGCGTGCCAACCACCGCCGCCATCAACAGGACCGCCAGCGGCGTTTTATCGCGCTGAATCAAACGGCGCACCGCATCGCCGCGACGTACCCGCACGAACTGATGTGCTTCAAAAGAGGGAGTTTCTGCTTTCATGCCATTATCAATTATTGGTAACACAAATGAAGAGAGAGGCATTTTAGCCGTCCCGGCGCGCTGCGTCGTCAAAAAAATGCCCTTGCGGCACATTGTTTCAATTGGGCAAAACTTTCATAACCATCCTGGAATAACTTAGAATAGCCGATAAAACATTTTTCACGAACCAGGACCCTGGCCATGAGCAAATCTGAAAATCTATACCATGCTGCGCGCGAACTGATCCCCGGCGGCGTTAACTCGCCGGTGCGCGCCTTCACCGGCGTCGGCGGCACGCCGCTGTTTATCGAACGCGCGGATGGCGCCTATCTTTATGACGTGGACGGGAAGGCCTATATCGATTATGTCGGCTCCTGGGGTCCGATGGTGCTGGGCCACAACCACCCGGCTATCCGCAATGCGGTGATCGAAGCGGCGTCCCGCGGCCTGAGCTTTGGCGCGCCGACCGAAATGGAAGTGAAAATGGCGGAGCTGGTGACCGAGCTGGTCCCGACCATGGATATGGTGCGGATGGTGAACTCCGGCACCGAAGCGACCATGAGCGCCATTCGCCTGGCCCGCGGCTTCACCGGCCGCGATAAGATCATTAAGTTCGAAGGCTGCTATCACGGCCATGCCGACTGTCTGCTGGTGAAAGCCGGTTCCGGCGCGCTGACCCTCGGCCAGCCAAACTCGCCGGGCGTGCCAGCCGATTTCGCGAAACATACCCTGACCTGCACCTATAACGACCTCGCCTCGGTACGCGCGGCGTTCGAGCAATATCCACAGGATATCGCCTGCATCATCGTCGAGCCGGTCGCCGGGAATATGAACTGCATTCCGCCGCAGCCGGAGTTCCTGCCGGGCCTGCGCGCGTTGTGCGACGAATTTGGCGCCCTGCTGATCATCGACGAAGTGATGACCGGCTTCCGCGTGGCGCTGGCGGGCGCCCAGGCTTATTACGGCGTGGAGCCGGATCTGACCTGTCTCGGGAAAATCATCGGCGGCGGGATGCCGGTGGGCGCCTTCGGCGGCCGCCGCGAAGTGATGGACGCGCTGGCGCCGACCGGCCCGGTGTACCAGGCTGGTACGCTCTCCGGTAACCCGATCGCCATGGCCGCTGGCTTCGCCTGCTTAAGCGAAGTGGCGCAGCCGGGCGTGCATGAAACCCTGACCGAGCTGACCAACCAGCTGGCGGATGGCCTGCTGAACGCGGCGCGCGAAACCGGGATCCCGCTGGTGGTCAATAACGTCGGCGGCATGTTCGGCATCTTCTTTACCGATGCCGAAACCGTCACCTGCTATCAGGACGTGGTGAAGTGCGATGTCGAACGCTTCAAGCGCTTCTTCCACCTGATGCTGGAGGAAGGCGTGTACCTGGCGCCGTCGGCATTTGAAGCCGGCTTTATGTCCATCGCTCACAGCGAAGAGGACATTAACAACACCATCGACGCCGCCCGTCGGGTGTTTGCCAAACTGTAAGGTACTTGAAGGCATGGTGGCGCAGGGATTTTCCCGGAGGCGGCGCATTGCACCTTGTCCGGGCTACCAAATCGCACAGCGCTGTAGCCCCGGTAAGCACTAGCGCCACCGGGGATTTTCCCGGAGGCGGCGCGCTGCGCCTTGTCCTGGCTACCAAATTGCACAGCGCTGTAGCCCCGGTAAGCGCTAGCGCCACCGGGGATATTGAGGCCATCGGGATCGTTAGCGGCTCTGCTTTCTCAGCAAATAGATAAAGTACGGCGCGCCGATAAAGGTCGACAACAGCCCCGCCGGGATCTGGTAGGGGAACATGATCATTCGCCCGCACCAGTCGGCAAAGACCAGCAGCATCCCGCCCGTCAACCCGGAAATCACCATATGCGGCATCGTCCGGCGGAATCCCAGCATCCTCGCAATATGCGGCGCCATCAGGCCAACGAAACTTAACGGCCCAATGGTGAGCGTCGCCGTCGCCGTCAGGCTCGCCGCCAGCAGCAGCAACCCGATACGCGATGGCGTCAGCGCCATCCCCACCGCCCGCGCCGCCTCGCCGCCCAGCGGCAAAATGGTCAGCCAGCGGCGGCAGAGCGGCGCCAGCGCCAGCAGCGCCAGCATCACCACGCCACTACGCAGCGCCATCTCCGGCGTCGCGCTATAGGTCGAACCGGACATCCACGTCAGGATCTGCGCCATGCGCGGATCGCCGCTGGCCTGCAGCATCATCAACAGCATGGTGAAGGCGGTACTCAGCGCCATCCCCGCCAGCAGCATCCGGTGCGGCGAGAAACCGCCGCGCCCGGCGGCGATCAGAATAACCAGCAGCGTTGCCGCCGCGCCAAGGCTACCGGCAGGCAGCAGCCAGACAAAGGCGTTGCCCGGCACGAAGAACAGCATCAATACCACACCGAACGCCGCGCCAGAGCTGATGCCCAGTACTTCCGGGCTGGCCATCGGGTTGCCGGTCAGGCGTTGAATGATGCAGCCCGCGACCGCCAGCATCACCCCGGCGAACAGCGCCGAGAGCACACGTGGCCAGCGCCAGGGCATCAGTTGCGCCAGCAGATCGCCGCTGGCCCACTGCCAGCCATGGGCATCGCGACCAAAGGTCAGCGCGGCGGTTATCGCCAACAGCAGCAGCGCTAAGCCGCCCAGCGCGAACCACGGCACGTGGCGGCGCTCGATCAACGCTTTATCGCCGCCATTCATCACCGGGGCGCTGATGCTGCGCAGCCGCGGCAGCAGCCACAGCAATAAAGGCGCGCCAATCAGCGCGGTGACTGACCCGGTCGAGACTTCCCGCCAGACCCGGCTGAGCCAGAGAATAATTTGATCGGAAAGCCACAGGATCAACGCGCCAATTAGCGCCGCCAGCAGCAATCGCGGCAGCAGGCGGCGGGCGCCGAGCATTTTCGCCAGCAGCGGCGCGAACAGACCGATAAAGCCGATAATGCCGACCGCGTTAACCAGCAGCGCGCTGATGACAATCGCCAGCGTCAGCACGCCAAGCCGCGCCAGAGACAGCGCCAGCCCAAGGTTGCGCGCCACGCCATCATCGAGTCCCATCAGGGTTAACGGGCGTAGCAATAACAGCGTCAACATCGCGCCGCCGAGCAGCTGCGGCCACAGGCGTTGCACCACGCTCCAGTCGGTCTGCGTCAGGGTGCCGGTACTCCACAGGAACATGCTTTGCAGCTGATCGTGATGGAAAATCACCATCAGCTGATTGACCGCGCCGCAATAGAGACTCACTACCAGGCCGGCCAGGATCAGCGTCACCGGCGACAGACGTTTGCCCCACGAGACGCCAAACACCAGCGCCCCCACCAGACAAGCCCCAGCCAGCGCCGCAAACTGCGAGGCCAGCACGCCAGGGATGGCCCATAGCGTCGTCACCGTCATTCCCAGCTGTGCGCCGGTGGCGACGCCGAGCGTGGTTGGCTCCGCCAGCGGGTTACGCAGCACCTGCTGGAACAGCACGCCGACCAGCCCCAGCCCGGCGCCGACCAGCAGCGATATCGCCAGCCTCGGCAGCAGGCTGTAATGGAACAGCATCTGGGCGATATTATCGATATCCGGCTGCCACAGCGCCTGACGCCATTGCGCGTAAGGTAAAGCGACATTGAGGTTGACGATGCTCAGCGCGAAAGCGGCAACCAGCAGCCCGGTCAGCAGGAGAATGGCTAACGGCGAGAGACGCGCGTTCATACCGCCGCCCTCCCCTGCGCATCGGCCAGCACGCGGGCGAAATGCATCGCCGACAGCGTCGCGCCATAGAACCACACCGCCGGAACCCGCTGGAAACGCCCCGCGCGCACGAACGGCATCGCCTGCCACAGCGGGGTCGCCAACAGCTGGGCCATCTCCCGATCGTTGCCATGATCGAAACAGATCACATCGGCCTCGTTAAATGCCGCCAGCCGGTCAATACCGACGGTGACGCTGCCCCAGAATGCCGCTTCGCCGCGCCAGGCGTTTTGAATGCCAAAGCGGTCAAGCACCTCCTGGAACAGGCAGTTCTCACCAAATACCAGCACGTGGCGGGCATCGAGCAGCGAAATCATCAGCAGTGGGCGATCGCCACGCCGGGCAAATCGCGGACGCAGGTTCTCCATCAGCGCGTCGAACTCCGCCAGATGGCGCTTCGCCTGCTGTTGTTTACCCAGCAGGTCGGCCATTTCCAGTAGCGAACGCTGGGCCATCGCCAGCGGCCGTTTGCCGTCGCTGAAGGTGAAACCACGGCCAGGCGCGATACGCGCCAGCTTTTCTGGCGACGGGCCATAGCCTGCCGACCAGACGATAAACGACGGTTTCATCTGCGTCAGCAGCTCAAGATTGGGTTCGGTGCGCAGGCCGACATCGATTACCGACGCGGGCAGCGCGGGTTCGTTCACCCACAGGCGATAGTTGGGAATGTCGGCCACGCCGTAGGGCGTGACGCCAAGCGCCAGCAGCAGTTCGGCCGGCAGCCACTCCAGCGCGACGACGCGCTGCGGATCAATGTTCGCCGCCTGCGCGCCGCGCATCTGCCACAGCAGCGGCGAGAGCGCCATCGCGGTCAGCAGGCGGCGTCGGGTTATCAGAGTTGGGTTCATCATCAATAGACAAAACTTACCGGCGCCGCGCCCGCCGGGTGCGGCAGGATCCCCATCGGGATGCCGTAGATTTGTTCCAGCGTGTCGCTGCGCATCAGTTCTGCTGGCGTCCCCTGGGCGATCATTTCCCCACCGCGCAGCGCGACCAGATAATCGCAGTAGCGGGCAGCCATATTGATATCATGCAGGACTGCGATCACCGTCAGGCCACGCTGCTGGCTGAGACGATGCACCAGCGCGAGCACATCGACCTGATGGGCGATATCCAGCGCCGAGGTCGGTTCATCAAGCAGCAGACAGCGGCTATCCTGCGCCACCAGCATGGCGATCCACGCCCGCTGACGCTCGCCGCCGGAGAGACTGTCCACCAGCCGCTGCGCCAAAGGCTTCAGCCCCACCAGCGCGATCGCCTCTTCCACCTTTTCCCGATCCGCCGCGCCGAAGCGCCCCAGCGCGCCATGCCACGGGTAGCGACCTATCGCCACCAGCTCGCGAACTGTCATCCCTTCCGCCGCCGGCAGCTGCTGCGGCAGATAGGCCACTTTGCGGGCAAACGCCTTGCTGCTCCAGCTCTCCAGCGGCTGGCCGTCCAGCAGCACCTCGCCCGCGGAAGGCGGCTGATGGCGGCCGAGCATTTTCAGTAATGTGGATTTGCCGGAACCGTTATGGCCTATCAGACCAGTCACTTTTCCTGCCGGGAAGGTTAACGAAAGGGGGTGAAGCAGCGTGCGACCTGGTACGCGAAAGGTCACGCCATTTAACGCAAAGGTGGTCTCAGAGTGAGGAGTCTGTTCCTGCATAGCAACAACCTGATGTTGGGCGCGGCGAACCGCGCCCGTGAGTAGTTAGAAGCGGAAGGTTGCGGTCGCGACAACCTGACGTCCCGCACCCCAGTAGCAGGCGTATTCGCTATAGCAGCTGGAGACATATTCGCGGTCAAACAGGTTGTTGACGTTGACGCCGACCGAAGAGCCCGGCAGGCCAAAGCGCGCCAGATCGTATTTGACCGTCGCATCCATCAGCGCATAACCGGCCACATTGAAGGCATCATTTTTGTTACCGGTGCTGGTGTCAGTTTTGTAATAGCTGACCGTAGAACCGATATAGCGCGCCCCGGCGCCGACCGTCAAACCGCTGAGCGCGGTTTCGTGGAAGGTGTAATCCGCCCACAGCGACGCCATGTTACGCGGCACTTCCGCCGGACGCTTGCCGTTGAACACCGTATCGTGAGTGTATTCCGCATCGGTGTAGCTGTAGGCCGCGGTGACGTTGATATTGGCGTTCACCGCCGCTTTCGCCTCCAGTTCAAGGCCGCGGGAGCGGATCTCGCCGGTCTGGATGCTGAACGCCTGGTTAGCCGGATCCGCCGTCAGGTTCTTATCTTTGGTCAGCTGATAGACCGCCGCGGTGACCACCACCGGCATGTCTTTCGGCACATATTTCACGCCAGCTTCATACTGCTTGCCACGCGACGGATCGAACGGCTGGCCGTTAAGCCCGGAGCCCGATACCGGCTCGAAGGATTCGCTGTAGCTGAAGTACGGAGAGATGCCGTTATCAAACAGGTAATTGACACCGCCGCGCCAGGTGAACTGCTGGTCGTGATTCTCCGCCAGGCTGTTACTGGAGCGAGTTAACGTTGAGGTGGTGGCGTAATCGTAACGGCCGCCCAGGGTCATGACCCACTTATCCCACTCCATCTGATCCTGCGCGTACAGGCCCGTCTGCTCCATTCGGTTGAGGACCGCGTACGGGAAAGTGACCTGAATATTCGGGTTGCCGTATTGCGGGTTGCTCATGCTGATAGGATCCGCCGTCCCGTAGTCGGCATCCACATCGTTGCGCATCCGCGAGTAATCCACGCCGGTCAGCAGCGTATGGCTGACCGCGCCGGTGGCGAAAGCAGACTGCAGCTGGGTATCGACGGTAAAGGTGTTCAGGTGCTCATCAGAACGCACATAGGCGCGATTCATGTAGCCCGGGGCGACATAGCCATTCCCGTACACCGAGCGATACAAGGTATCAACCTCGGCATAGCGCAGGTTCTGCCGCACGGTAAAGGTGTCATCAAACTGATGGGAGAAGCTATAACCCACCATCTTCTGGCGGCGCGAGATCTTATTATCCGCCTCGCCTTCGTTGAAATCAGTCGGCAGCTTGTGCGCCTTCCCGTTGGCGTCGTAATACGGCACCACGGTGCCTTCGCGCGGTAGCCAGCCGTAGTAACCCGCATCCGGGTCATTCTGGAAGTTGCTCAGGAAGGTGAAGTCGGTTTTATCGTCCGGGCGCCAGCTAAAGGACGGCGCCACCGCATAGCGGGTAGACTTCGCCATCTGCTGCTGGGTATCCTGGCTGCGGCCCAGGCCGGTCAGGCGATAGGACCAGACGCCGGCATCATCAATGGCGTCGCTGAAGTCAAACCCGGTCTGCCACAGGTTGTCGGTGCCCATCTTGAACTGCACTTCTTTCAGCGGCTCAGTGGTCGGGCGTTTGCTGACCATGCTGACGATACCGCCAGGGTTGCTGTTGCCGTACAGCACCGAGGTTGGCCCGCGCATCACTTCCACGCGCTCGAGGAAATACGGGTCCATGGAGACTTCAGAGTAGTTATTTCCCTGCAGCTTCATGCCGTCCAGATACTGGTTGGTATTGACGGTCGTCGAGGTAGTGAAACCGCGGATGGTGACCACATCATAGGTGGTCGAGCTACCGCGGGTGGAGAAGACGCTCGGCGTATAGGAGAGCGCCTCTTTTACCGTGGTCGGCTGGCGCATCTCCATCTCCTGGCGCGTGACCACCGAGACAGACTGCGGCGTTTTTTCGATCGGGGTATCGGTTTTCGTCGCCGTGGCAGAGCGTTTTGCCGCGATGGTCGGCGCCGGTCCCCAGGCGCTTTCCTGGGCGGCCGGTGCCGCAACGACGGTGATAGTCTCTTCTTGTTTCGGTTGTTCCGCAGCCTGTGCATAGACAGACATGCCGCTAACCGCCGTGGCTACTACGACTGCGATTTTACGCAGCGAGTGATTTGGCTGAGCAGTTTTTGGACGCGCCATGGGTATATCTCTGATGAAAGTGAATGATAACGTAAACGATAATTATTATTATGACGGGCGATATAATAGGCGAAACGCCGAAGGCAAGGCAAGCGATATGCCAGCCTGGCGAGACCGAAGGCCGAATTAATAACCAGATAGTTATTATGGAGTTAAAGAGGCGTTAACTTTTTTACAGGTATAAAAAAACCCCTTAATACTTTCGTATTAAGGGGTCGGGTTGTGCGACCAAAATCAGTTACTGCCGAACATATCCTTGATCCAGCCCGCGACGCCGTCGCTCTTTTCCTGCTGCTTCGGCTGTTGCTGCTGCTGTTGCTGTTGCTGTTGCTGCTGCGGCTGCTGTTGCCCGGACTGATTAAACGGGTTGTTCGCTTCCTGCTGCTGCAACTGCTGCTGCTGCATCATCTCGCCCTGGCGGCACAGCGCATCCGGCTGCGTCGTCCAGACCGGCAGCGAACGGACGCCACCGCTGCAGACGAGGTTGCCGTTGCTGTCCACGCCCATGTCGACCACGTCTTCCGGCGCCGTCAACGCCAGCGGCGTTGGCGTCTGGTTCGCCAGATAGCGCTGGTAAATCGACATCGCGCCGCTGGCGCCGTACAGTTTGGTCGGCTGGTTGTTGTCGCGGCCCACCCAGGTGATGGTCACCTGGCTACCGTCGATGCCGGCGAACCAGGTATCGACGTTATTGTTGGTGGTCCCGGTTTTCCCCGCCAGATGCAGGCCCGGATACTTCGCGCCCAGCTGACGCCCCGTGCCGCGCTGCACCACCTGCTGCATGGTCCACAGCGTCATGTAGGCCGCCTGGGCAGGCACGGCGCGTTCCGCCTGCGGGTAGCTCTGGTAAAGCACCGTGCCATCTTCCGCAATCACTGACCGCAGGGCGGACAGCGGCGCACGGTTGCCGCCGCTGGCAATCGTCTGGAAGGCCTGCGCCACTTCAATCGGCGTCAGGTTCAGCGCACCCAGCAGCATCGCCGGCACCGCGTTGAGCTGATTCTTCGGCGCCCCCAGTTTAGTCCAGGTATCGACGACCGCCGGCAAGCCCAGCGCCATCCCGAGGTTAACCGTCGGGACGTTCATCGAGCGGGTCAAGGCATCCACCAGCATCACCTGGCCGCTGAAGCGACGATCGTCGTTCTGCGGGGACCACGTCTGGCCGTTGGACAGGCGAATGGTCACCGGCGCATCGGCGATCCAGGTGTTCAGGCGATACTGGTTCGGCTGGCTCAGCGCGGTCAGATAGGTCGCCGGCTTGGCCAGAGAACCAATCGACCGGCGGGCCTGCATCGCGCGGTTGTAGCCGGCGAACTGCGGCTCCGCGCCGCCGACCATCGCCCGCACTTCACCGGTAAAGCGGTCCACCACCACCATGGCGGTTTCCAGATCTGCCAGCTTGCGCTGTTTCTTCAGTACCGGGATCCCTTCAGTAGCCGCTTTTTCCGCCGCATCCTGCGCCACCGAGTCGAAGGTGGTGAAGATCTTCACGCCGGAGAGATCTTTCACTTTATCGCCCAGCTTCGCCTGCAGCTCCTGACGAACCATCTGCATAAAGGCCGGCTGCGGTGAAATCACCCCGCCGCGCGGCTGCACGCCCAGCGGACGCGCGCTCAGCATATCGTACAGCTCCTGGTCGATAACCTGCTGCTGCTGCAGCAGACGCAGCACCAGATTGCGTCGCTCAAGGGCCAGTTTCGGGTTGCGCCACGGGTTATACACCGACGCCCCTTTCACCATCCCCACCAGCAGCGCCTGCTGATCGAGGCTCAGCTCTTCCACCGGACGGCCAAAGTAGTACAGGCTGGCCAGCGGGAAGCCGCGAATTTCATTATCGCCGCTCTGGCCGAGGTACACCTCGTTCATATACAGCTCAAGGATGCGATCCTTGCTGTAACGGGCATCGACGATCAGCGCCATATACGCTTCGTTGGCTTTACGCCAGTAGGAGCGCTCGCTGGAGAGGAACAGGTTTTTCACCAGCTGCTGGGTCAGGGTACTCGCCCCCTGCACCGTACGACCTGCCGTCAGGTTCGCCAGCACCGCGCGGCCGATGGAATACAGGCTGATACCATCGTGCTCGTAGAAGTGGCGGTCTTCGGTCGCCAGCAGCGTATCCACCAGCAGATCCGGGAAGCCACTGCGCTTCACGAACAGGCGCTGCTCACCGTTCGGCGACTGCAGCATGGTAATAAGACGCGGATCGAGACGGAAGAAACCGAACTGGCGGTTATTATCCATATTCTCGATGGTCTCCAGATGGTCGCCATCGAAGGTCAGACGCGCGCGCACCTGCCCTTCTTTACTGTCCGGGAAATCGAACGGACGACGGATCATCTCGATGCTGTTGGCCTGCACGGTGTATTCGCCCGGGCGCGTCATCGCGCTGACCTGACGATACTGGGTGGCGTTCAGCAGATGCACCATCTCGTTTTTGCTGATCTGCATGTCCGGCTCAAGGTTCACCATCCGGCCATAAACCGCGGCCGGCAGCTCCCAGACTTTACCGTCAATGCGGCTGCGGATTTTCTGATCGAGGTAGACGCCATAGGCGGCAATCAGCACCGCGAAGACAATCCCCAGCTTGACCAGCAGCCACAGCCAGCGGCGCTTACGACGAGGTTTGCCACCGTTGCCTTTTCCTTTTCTCGGCACCGGTTTCTCATCCTCATAATCATCGTCATCATACTCATCGTCGTAGTCCTCTTCCCGGACCCGGCGACGGGTAACTTTTTGTTTTGTCGGACGTGAGGGTCTCCCCTTACGTCCGATAGGCTCGCGGTCATCTCCCGCCATGCTTTTTCTCCGCAACGTTCAGGCGCAAGGGCCTGATTCTCAATACTTCCCCTGCACAGAGGAAGAAGAAATCTCTCAAATTAACGTCCAGGCTGCTTATCCTTCGGACGACAACCTGCTGGCAGGCAGGACATGCCGCCAGCCTTTCATGAGGTTGGTTTGCTTCGTTTTACATGATATTAACAATAAGAATTCACCATAAAATCATTATGTTAAACGCATCATCAGCAGAAATGGTCAGAACATAGCACGTAATGTTCAGGGCATACAGGATAGCACTAAAATGCGACATTCTTAACCAGCATTTTACCTCCTGCGCACGTAACAAGATGGGAAAGAGTATGTTTTTTAATAACATAAAAAATGACGCTCGCCCTGATGCCAAATGCGGCGGCATCGCCTCACACCGAAAATATATTTCCCGGACGACAACATTTATTATTGAGAGAAGTAAAGGGAATTAATCGAGTTTCTGCCAATAAAAATGAGAGCCTGTTAACATTTATGCAGAATAATATTTTATGATGACACCAGGAAAATCTTTGTTAAACTAGCGGCCAGTGATTCATTATTTTGATTACTTTACTATGCGCATTCCGCTTATATTTTCGCTTTGCGTGGTCGCCGTGCTCTCTGGCTGCCAACAGAAACCCGCCTCAACGCTCAGCCCGGCCATCAGCAGCCAGGCGCAGCTGGAGCAGCTCTCGTCGGTAGCAGCCGGGACGCGCTATCTCAAGAATAAATGTAATCGTAGCGATCTCCCCGCCGATGAAACGATATATCGGGCAGCGGTGAATGTCGGCAAAGCGCGCGGGTGGGGAAATATTGACGTGGCGACGTTAAGCCAAAATAGCGACCGGCTTTATCAACAACTTTTGCAGGACAGCACTCCGGAAGCCACACAGTGTAGTCAATTTAATCGCCAGCTCGCTCCCTTTATTGCCAGCTTGCGCAGCGACTAAACAAAATATTCTCAACGCGCATTTTATTGCGCGTAGCCCTTATTCCCCTTTCGGCTCCTCGTCAATTTTCCCGCCTGGCCAGTCATCCAGCGCCGCCAGGGTAAATGTTGTGCCGTTGAAGCTAAAGATCGTCACATCCTGCTGGATCTGCTCCACCACCAGATTGGGCAGCGGGGAATCACCCTCCGACCACGCTTTGCCGTTTAACACAATGCTGCGCTTTTCCGGTAGCGAGGCATAGACATGGGCGCTATAGCGCAGGGGCGGCAGCGTATCGCTGTCCATTACCGGCGCCGCAGGCGCGCTGGGTTTTACCGCCGACGGCGGGTTTTTTGGCGCGGTCTCCCCGGCGGCGGTTAACGGCAAAAGCGCCGCATGAGCCACCGGCAGAGGCAGCGTTTGCGGCGGTGACGGATGGCGCCACTGCTCGCCGCCAAACCAGCCGAGCGCGATAAATAATCCGGCGTACAGCGGGATAATCCAGCCGGGGATCTGCACCATCCGGCCGCGACTTACCGGCGCGTCTGCCTGCGCGGACGGCGGCTGATGCGCCACCAGAGGCGGGATGCCTCTTTCACTATCATCACGAACAATCACAACCGTCTCCTGTTCCCTCACGGTGCAGAGAAGGCGCCCTTACGGGCGCCCCAGACTGCTGACAAAGTGCATTCTTCAGAGATTGCCCGGCGGCGCTACGCTAGTGCGGGCCGACAGATAACCGCATAACTGTTTGATATTGCAGTCTTTCGTAGGCCGGGTAAGGCGTAAGCCGCCACCCGGCAGAAAGGCGAGCACAATAACGAAACAGGTTTGTCATCAGCCAGAGGCGCCCTTACGGGCGCCCCACGTTATGTTATTTACTGCTCACCGGCAGGCCAGCGCCCTGCGATTCCCCCTGTGGCAGCTCGAGAACCGCTACCGACCAGGCCGGCAGCGTGACCGAGCCGTCAGCGGCAACCTGCACGCCGCTCGCCAGCGAACGGTCGCCTGCCGCCTGCTGGATGGCGCTCAGCTGCAGCGATGTGCCGGCGAAGTCCTGCAGCGTCCGGCTTTCCGGTGCGGCGTTGATCGCCACCACGATGCCGTCGACACGGCTGTCCAGACTGGCGCCAGCCTGCATCCCATCATCGATGGTCATCACCAGCAGACCCGTCTGCTGATCGGCGCCGGTGTTGCGGAAGTCCACGCGCTTCATCACCGTCGCGCCGTCACCGAGGGTAAACAGCGGAGACGATTTACGCAGCGCGGTCAGCTCCTGATAAAACGCGGTCATCTGCTTGAGCTCCGTTTCACCCGGGGTCGCCACCGCGTCTTTTACCCGGGCGATAATGTCATAGTTGCTGCCATCATCGCTGCTGCGCGGCATACCCACGTTGTAGTTGTTGTCCTGCAGGGAGTAATCCACGCGGTTAAACCAGTCACCGGAATCATACGAATCGCGGGTAAAGGATTTAGAGCGCAGCAGCTCCGAGCCCTGCTGGTCAAAGGCGATCCCCTGGCCGAGCATCACCGTCGCCAGCGACACCGCCTGCATCCGGACGCGGGTATCGAGATCCGCCTCCTGAGCAGCTTTATAGCTGATCATGTCCCACAGCGTTTGGTTGTCGTGTTTTGACACATAATTCACGACTTCCGTCGGGTCAGCCGCATAGCCGCCAGGCGCGCCGTTATAGTCAATCTCGCTGCCTTTCTTCACCGCGCCGTCTTTGTCGATCAGCACGAAGTCCGCGAGGTTACCGGCCATGCCCAGACGGGTCAGATCGGCGAGGTGGCGCGCCTGATCGTCGGTCATGCTGGTCAGCTCATTTGGCTGAACGCCGGCGCCGCTGCCCACCCCCTGATTCTGGCGCAATGCATCGCCGGAATCGAACGGCCCGCCACCGCGCACGGCGTCGCGCAGACGATCGGAGAACGTGCCGATCCCGGTGCCTTTCAGATTGATTTGCGAGGCAATTTCAAAGCGATCGCTCTGGTTGGAATCCCAGCCTTCACCAAAGAAATAAATGTCCGGGTTCAGCGCTTTAATGCGCTCCCAGGCCGAGAGGATCTGCGCTTTCGGATGATAGCCCATCAGGTCGAAGCGGAAGCCATCGATCTTATAATCGGTGGTCCATACCGCCAGTGAATCGGCGATAAGCTTGGCGAACATCCGGTGCTCTGGCGCCGAGTCGGAGCAACAGGTGGCCGATTCCACGCTGCCGGTGGTTTCATTCAGGCGCTGATAGTACCAGGGGACGATCTTATCCAGCACCGAGGTGCGGTCGGTCGGGCCGGCGGCGTTGGTGTGGTTGTACACCACGTCCATAATGACGTTCATTCCCAGATCCTGCTTGATCGCCTGAATCATGGTGCGGAACTCTTTAATGCGCGCCGTGCCTTCCGGATCGGTGGCGTAGGATCCTTCCGGCACCGTGTAGTGGAACGGATCGTAGCCCCAGTTATAGGAGTCGGTCTGCGCCACCAGCGTATTCAACGCCTGCACCTGCGGGTTATCCTTGCTGTCGTTCTGCTTCAGCTGGGTCAGCACCTCTTCGACCGTCGAACCGCTGTCGCAATAGCCCGCGAACTCGCTGCTCTTCACCGCGCTGTTGATCTCGCACAGGCGACTGAACGGCTGCTGAATATCGGCGACTTTGTCGCTGAACTCATTGACCGTCGCCAGATCGAAGACCGGCAGCAGTTCAATATGGGTCACGCCCGAGGCCGACAGCTGTTTCAGATGCTGGACCATATTGCTCTCCTGGGCGGTGAGCGCCAGATACTTACCGCGCAGTTCGGCGGGAACGGTTTGATCCCAGGCGGAGAGATCGCGAATATGCGACTCGTGGATCGTCATTTTCGCCAGGTCGGCTTTGGTTTTCTGCGCGTGCGGCATCGTCAGCCCGTCCCAGCCTTCCGGCTTCAGCGCGCTGTCGTTGAGATCGACCACCTGGCTGTACTCCGAGTTGGTCGACAAACTATGGGCGTAGGGATCGGTCACTTCGTACTGCTCGACTTTACGCGACTGCGGGTGGTAGACGGTCATCGCGTAGCGGTAGAACGCGCCCTTCAGGTCGCTCCCACCCTGCCAGGACCAGGCGCCGGAGGCGCTGTCGCGGGTCATCGGATGGCTGGCCACCACCTTCTTGTCGGCGCTGTAGACCACCAGCTCAACCTGCTGCGCCGTGGGCGCCCAGACGCGGAAGGTCACGCCGCTATCAGTTAGCTGGGCGCCATAGCTCAGCGCCTCGGCGGCAGCGGCATAGGTATCGTCCAGCACGCCGGCGGTCTGCACCTGGGTGGCGGAGCTAAGGATCCCGTCGCTTTCGGCGGATATCGCCACCGTCTCGCCCTGCAGCAATTCATCGACGTTGACATCATCCGGCAGCTTAAAGGCAGGATAGCTGGCGAGATGCGGGAAGCGCATGCTCACCTGCTGGCTGACAGTAGTGGGGGTCAGCTTGACATATTTATCGGTAAATTCGCCGTTACTGTCGGCGGCCACCTTACTGCTGTGGCTGTAATAGAGGCGCACAATGGGTTTATTTTCCCCGCCCGGCCACAGCAGGGTGGTTTTATCGACCCAGTGCGCATCGGCCAGCGCCACGCCAAAGGCGGCGCGGAAGGCGTCGGCGCGGGAGTCATAGACCGCGCTGTTGCCAGCGATGACCGATACCGTGCGATCGGTGAAATCGCCAAAAGAGACGCGCAGGTCGCTGTCGATAAGCTTATTGGTGCCATCGCGGACGATAACGTTGATACATCCGCTCTCTTTAGTCAGCGGGATCACCCAGTAAGGGCCATATTTGTCGCTGCCGGTCGGCGTAGTGCTGACATCATTCCAGTCCGCCACCGGCGCGCTCAGCGCATCACAGGTTTCGTTATTCCATAGATAGAGGTTTTTAGTCGCATAGTCGGCCGGCGTGCTGCTGGTGATGCCGGCGATATCGACAAGGTGAATGACAGCCTGGTTGGCGGAAGCCTGCGCCGCTTCGCCAGGGACGGCAACGTCCGGTAAGCGGACGACCACATCCTGCGGGTCGGGCGTACCGGGCGTGCCTGGGTTGCCAGGATTGCCTGGTGAACCCGGTGAGCCAGAGGGTGAAGAGGAAGAGCTGTTATCACAGCCACTCAATAATACTAACGATCCAAGAAATAGGGCATGACAGGTATATCTGAGCATTCGATAGTCCCTAATATGCTTATTAAATTATAAAAGGTAAGAAAGGATGAATATCTTTACAGCGCGCTAATTAGATATTTTTGCTTTCCGGGGCGCAATCATCCCCCACAAATGAGAGGGGGGCGTAGGAAGCCGGGGGAGTAAATCAATAAAGGGAATGACGACCCGAAACCGCAAACTGATTATGATTCGCCACGCTTATCGCCACTCTCCGGCAATAAATAATTCAAAAGCCAATAATCACCTACCTGTTTCGGTAGGGTATTACGCCAACGTGCAGAAAAATAAATTAGCAAAGGAATTAAAATGCCAGTTTCTGTGATGGGGTTAACAAATATAAATAAAGGGATAATTAAATTATTACCACAAATTGTGACGCTCATCATATTAATAACCGCTATCCCCCAGCTGGCGAAATTAACCTGGCGCGTGGTATTCCCTGTGAGTCATGAGGATATTTCCGCCCTGCCATTAACCGCTTCTCCAATGGCGGAGTCGGAATTAAAAACCGAACGGCCTGTATTTACCCTGTTTGGTCTGGCGGCAAAAAACAACCCCGCGCCAACGGATGCAACCCACCTCAATCAGGTGCCGGTTTCCAGCCTGAAACTACGCCTTACGGGTCTGCTCGCCAGCAGTAACCCGGCACGATCCATCGCCATTATAGAAAAAGGAAATCAGCAGGTTAGCCTTAGCGCCGGCGATACTATCCCGGGGTATGATGCGCGGATCGTCGCCATTCTTCCCGACCGGATCATCGTTAACTATCAGGGACGCAAAGAGGCTATTTTGTTATTTAACGATACCCGCGCGCCGTCGTCATCGCCCGCTACAGCGGCCACTCCGCCTCTTGTGAAGCAACTCCGCGAACAGCCGCAAAATATCCTCACTTATTTATCTATTTCGCCGGTGCTCAGTGGCGACAAACTGCAGGGCTATCGCCTTAATCCAGGCAAAGACGCCTCGCTATTTCGTCAGTCCGGCCTGCAGGAAAATGATTTAGCCATTGCCCTAAATGGCATTGATTTACGCGATCAGGCGCAAGCACAGCAGGCGCTGCAACACCTGAATGAACAGACCGAAATAACGCTGACCGTTGAGCGAGAAGGTCAACGACACGATATCGCTTTCGCGCTGGGGGATGAATAATTGCCAACCATAAAACGACTGCGGAAAATGCTGACTGTGCTGCTGATATTAACGCCGCTGCTATTTCGTCCGGCCATCGCAGAAGAATTTTCCGCCAGCTTTAAAGGCACCGATATCCAGGAATTTATCAATACCGTCAGCAAAAACCTGAATAAAACGGTGATTATCGATCCCAGCGTGCGCGGCACCATTACCGTACGCAGTTACGATATGCTCAATGAAGAGCAATATTATCAATTCTTTCTTAGCGTGCTGGATGTGTATGGCTTCGCCGTGATCAATATGAATAACGGCGTACTGAAGGTGGTGCGGGCTAAAGATGCAAAAACCTCGGCCGTCCCGGTCGCCAGCGAGGCTGCACCGGGCGAAGGCGATGAAGTGGTCACCCGGGTGGTGCCCCTGACCAACGTCGCCGCCCGCGATCTCGCCCCGCTGCTTCGCCAGCTGAACGATAACGCCGGCGCCGGCAGCGTGGTCCATTATGAGCCCTCCAACGTATTGCTGATGACCGGCCGCGCAGCGGTCATCAAACGCCTGCTGACCATTGTCGAGCGCGTCGACAACGCCGGGGATCGCAGCGTGGTGACCGTTCCCCTCTCCTGGGCCTCCGCCGCGGAGGTGGTCAAACTGGTTACCGAGCTCAATAAAGACAGCAGCAAGTCGGCGCTGCCGGGCTCGATGGTGGCGAACGTGGTGGCCGATGAGCGCACCAACGCGGTATTGGTCAGCGGCGAGCCGAACTCGCGCCAGCGCATTATCGCCATGATCAAACAGCTCGACCGCCAGCAGGCGGTGCAGGGCAACACCAAAGTGATCTACCTGAAGTACGCCAAAGCCGCCGATCTGGTGGAGGTCCTCACCGGGATCAGCAGCTCACTGCAGAACGATAAGCAAAGCGCCAAACCGGTGGCCGCGATCGACAAAAATATCATTATCAAAGCCCACGGCCAGACCAACGCCCTGATCGTCACCGCGGCGCCGGACGTGATGAACGATCTTGAGCGAGTGATCGCCCAGCTCGATATCCGCCGCCCGCAGGTGCTGGTGGAGGCGATTATCGCCGAAGTGCAGGATGCCGACGGCCTCAACCTCGGTATCCAGTGGGCCAATAAAAATGCCGGCATGACCCAGTTCACCAACAGCGGGCTGCCGATCTCCACGGTTATCGCTGGCGCCAACCAATACAACAAAGACGGTACCGTCAGCAGCTCGCTGGCCAGCGCTCTGGGCTCGTTTAACGGTATCGCCGCCGGCTTCTATCAGGGGAACTGGGCGATGCTGCTCACCGCCCTCTCCAGCAGTACCAAGAACGATATTCTGGCCACCCCCAGCATCGTCACCCTCGACAACATGCAAGCCACCTTTAACGTCGGCCAGGAAGTTCCGGTATTAACCGGCTCGCAAACCACCTCCGGCGACAACATCTTTAATACCGTCGAGCGCAAAACCGTCGGCATTAAGCTGAAGGTGAAACCGCAGATTAACGAAGGCGATGCCGTGCTGCTGGAGATTGAGCAGGAGGTATCGAGCGTCGCCGACTCGGCCTCCAGCACCAGTAGCGATCTCGGCGCGACCTTCAATACCAGGACGGTGAATAACGCCGTGCTGGTCGGCAGCGGTGAAACGGTGGTGGTTGGCGGGCTGCTGGATAAAAGCGTCACCGATACCGCCGACAAAGTGCCGCTGCTCGGCGACATCCCGGTGATCGGCGCCCTGTTCCGCTCCGAGAGCAAGAAAGTGTCGAAACGCAACCTGATGCTGTTTATCCGTCCGACCATCATTCGCGATCGTGATGAGTACCGTCAGGCCTCTTCCGGCCAGTACACCGCATTCGACAATGCGCAAACCAAACAGCGGGGCAAAGACAGCAGCGAAGCGACACTCAGTAATGACCTGCTGCACATCTATCCAAAGCAGGAGACCCAGGCCTTCCGCCAGGTCAGCGCCGCCATTGACGCCTTTAACCTCGGAGGCCGCCCATGATGCCAGCCGCCGAACGCCGTCCGCTGCTGCCCTTTGCCTGGGCCCGCGCGCATCATCTTGTGCTGCTCAGCGACGGCGAACGCTGCGAGGCGCTGTGCCGCTCCGATACCGCCGCCCGGGCGCTGCTGGAAGCGCGTCGCCTGGCGGACGGACCGATGAGCGTCAGCCGTCTGGCGCCGGACGCGTTCGAGAAAGTGCTGGTGCTCAGCTATCAGCGCGACTCGGCGGAAGCGCACCGCATGATGGCCGATATCGGCAATGAGCTCGACCTCTATACCCTCGCCGAAGAGCTACCGGACAGCGACGATCTGCTCGACAGCGAGGACGACGCGCCGATCATCCGCCTGATCAACGCCATGCTCACCGAGGCCATCAAAGAGAAAGCCTCGGATATTCATATCGAAACCTATGAGCGCCATCTGCAGATTCGCTTTCGCGTCGACGGCGTGCTGCGCGAAATTCTGCGCCCGCAGCGGCGGCTGGCCGCGCTGTTAATTTCGCGTATCAAGGTGATGGCCAGCCTGGATATTGCTGAAAAACGGATCCCTCAGGATGGGCGGATGGCGCTGCGCATCGGCGGGCGGGCGATCGACGTGCGCGTCTCCACCCTGCCCTCCAGCCACGGCGAACGCGTCGTCCTGCGCCTGCTGGACAAAAACAGCGTCAACCTGGATCTGCTGACGCTGGGCATGCCCCCCGCTCTGCTCGATCGGGTCGACGCGCTGATCGCCCGGCCACACGGCATTATTCTGGTCACCGGGCCGACCGGGTCGGGGAAAAGCACTACCCTGTATGCCGCCCTCAGCCGCCTCGACGCCCACGAACGCAATATCATGACCATTGAAGATCCGGTGGAGTATGAGCTGGAGGGCATCGGCCAGACTCAGGTCAACGCCAAAGTCGATATGACTTTCGCCCGCGGCCTGCGCGCCATACTGCGCCAGGATCCGGATGTGGTACTGGTGGGGGAAATCCGCGATGGCGAAACCGCCCAGATCGCCGTCCAGGCCTCGCTGACCGGACACCTGGTGCTGTCGACCCTGCACACCAACAGCGCGCTGGGCGCCATTTCCCGTCTGCAGGATATGGGCGTGGAGCCTTTTTTACTCTCCACGTCGCTGCTGGCGGTGATGTCGCAGCGGCTGGTGCGCCAACTTTGCCCGCACTGCCGTCAGCCCACGCAGGCGGATGCCGACACCGCCCGGCAGATGGCGGTCCCGGTCGGCGCGCGGCTGTGGCAGCCCAAAGGCTGTCCGGAGTGTAATTTCATCGGCTATCGCGGACGCACCGGTATTCATGAACTGCTGCTGGTTGACGACCGCATCCGCGCCGCCATCCACCGCGGCGAGAATGAGATCACCCTGATCCAGCAGCTGGGGCCAGCCTGGCAAACCCTGCGCCATGCCGGACGCGACAAAGCGCTGGCGGGGATCACCAGCTGGGAAGAGGTGATGCGAGTCACCGAACAGCAAACGACGGAAAGCGTCTGAGATGGCCCTGTTTCGCTATCAGGCACTGGACCCGCAGGGCAAAACCCGCCGCGGCGTTCAGCAGGCCGACTCCGCCAGCCACGCCCGCCAGCTGCTGCGGGACAACGGCTGGCTGGCGCTGGAAGTGACCGCCGCCGACCCGGCGCGCCGGCTGTGGCGCGGCGGATCCCTCACCCGGCGCACCAGCGCCGGTGATTTAGCCCTGCTCACCCGCCAGCTGGCCACCCTGGTTGCCGCCGGGATCCCGCTGGAAAAAGCGCTCGATGCCGTCGCCCAGCAGTGCGAAAAGGCGCCGCTAAGAACGTTAATGGCCGGGGTGCGCAGCAAAGTACTCGAAGGCCATTCGCTGGCGGAGGCGATGCGCGGCTATCCCGCCTGCTTCGACGGGCTGTTCTGCGCCATGGTGGCGGCCGGCGAAACCTCCGGCCATCTCGACGGCGTGCTGAACCGGCTGGCGGACTATACCGAGCAGCGCCAGCAGCTTCGCGCCCGCCTGCTGCAGGCGATGATCTATCCCATCGTGCTGACGCTGGTCGCCATCAGCGTGATCGCCATTCTGCTCTCCACTGTGGTCCCAAAAGTCGTTGAGCAGTTTGTTCATCTGAAACAGGCCCTGCCGTTCTCCACCCGGCTGCTGATGAGCCTGAGCGATATCGTGCGCAGCGCGGGGCCCTGGCTGGTGCTGCTGTCGCTACTGGCGCTGCTGACGCTGCGTTATCTGCTGCGCCAGCCCGCCCGGCGGCTCGCCTGGGACCGGATGCTGCTGCGCCTGCCGGTCATCGGCCGCGTGGCCCGCAGCGTGAACAGCGCACGCTACGCCCGCACCTTAAGCATTCTCAATGCCAGCGCGGTGCCGCTGCTGCTGTCGATGCGCATCAGCGCCGGCGTCCTCAGCAACGCCTGGGCGCGCAGCCAGCTGGCGGCGGCCAGCGAATCGGTACGCGAAGGCGTCAGTCTGCATCGGGCGCTGGAATCCACCGCCCTGTTCCCGCCGATGATGCGCTACATGATCGCCAGCGGCGAGCAGAGCGGCGAGTTGACCGCGATGCTGGAGCGCGCGGCGGAGAACCAGGACCGGGAGCTGAGCGCGCAGATCCAGATGGCCCTCAGTCTGTTTGAACCCCTGCTGGTGGTCACCATGGCCGGCATGGTGCTGTTTATCGTGCTGGCTATCCTGCAGCCGATCCTGCAACTGAACACCCTTATGAGTATGTAACTGTATTAATGGAGAAAACTATGCAACGGCAACGCGGTTTCACGTTACTGGAAATTATGGTGGTGATCGTCATTCTCGGCATTCTCGCCAGCCTGGTGGTGCCCAACCTGATGGGCAACAAGGAGAAAGCGGACCGCCAGAAAGTCGTCAGCGATCTGGTGGCGCTCGAGGGGGCGCTGGATATGTATAAACTGGACAACAGCCGCTACCCCAACACCGAGCAGGGACTGCAGGCGCTGGTGACCGCCCCGGCCGCCGAGCCGCACGCCCGCAACTACCCGGAAGGCGGCTATATCCGCCGCCTGCCGCAGGACCCGTGGGGAAATGAGTATCAGCTGTTAAGCCCGGGTCAGCATGGCGCCATCGACGTCTTCAGCGTCGGCCCGGACGGGATGCCCGACACCAATGACGACATCGGCAACTGGACCCTCGGGAAGAAATAGTGTCTCAGCGCGGTTTCACGCTCCTTGAGATGATGCTGGTCCTGCTGCTGATTGGCGTCAGCGCCAGCATGGTGCTGCTGGCGTTTCCCTCCGCCCGCACCCAGGAGGCTACGCAGATCCTGGCGCGCTTTCAGGCGCAGCTGGATTTTGTCCGCGAGCGCGGGCAGCAAACCGGTCAGCTCTTCGGGATCGTCATCCACCCTGACCGCTGGCAGTTTATGCGCCTGCAGCCTGCCGACGAAGACGCTCCGGCGGCGGCTGATGACCGCTGGGGCAACGCGCAGTGGCTGCCGCTGCAGGCCGGACGCGTCACCACGGCGGAAACCCTCCCCCGGACCAGGCTGACGCTGCGCTTTCCCGACGGCCAGGCGTGGACGCCAGGCGAGCAGCCCGACGTGCTGATCTTCCCAGGCGGCGAAGTCACACCGTTTCAGCTGCGGATTGACGCCGCGACGGGCATCACCATCGACGCCCAGGGTGACAGCCAGCCGCTGGCGGCGCGGGAGCAGCCATGAAACGCCAGGCCGGGATGACGCTTATCGAAGTGATGGTCGCGCTGGTGATTTTCGCCCTCGCCGGTCTGGCGGTGATGCAGTCCACCCTGCAGCAGACCCGCCAGCTTGGGCGTATGGAAGAGAAAATCCTCGCCAGCTGGCTGGCGGATAATCAGCTGGTGCAGCTGCGGCTGGAGAAACGCTGGCCCGCCCTCAGCTGGTCCGAAACCACCGTGGAAGCCGCCGGAACGCGCTGGTTTGTCCGCTGGCAGGGAGTGGAAACCGCGCTGCCGCAGCTGCGGGCGCTGGACGTGGAGGTCCGGCGGCAAAAAAGCGATCCCGCGCCGCTGGCGACCCTGCGCACCTGGGTGACGCCGCCATGATAACGAAAATGCGCGGTTTCACCCTGATTGAAACGTTGCTGGCGCTGGCTATCCTCGCCGTCCTTAGCGCCGCCGCCGTGATGGTACTGCAGAACGTCATCCGCGCCGATGGCCTGACCCGCGAGAAGAGCCAGCAGATCGCCGCCCTCCAGCGCGCCTTTCGCCAGATCGCCGACGATGTCACGCACATCATTCCCCGTCGCGCCAGAAACAGCGACACGCTTTTCTTCGCCGGACGTTTCCAGTTGCAGAGCGACGACTGGGGGCTGGCCTTCAGCCGCAGCAGCTGGCCGAACCCACTGGGGATCCTCCCACGTTCGGAGATCCAGAACGTCAGCTACCGTCTGCGCCAGCAACAGCTTGAGCGACTGAGCTTCGATCAGCAGGATCCGCTGACCGGCAGCCAGCCGACGGTTCGGGTGGTATTGCGCGAGGTGACGGCGTTTCGTCTGCGCTTCTACGCCGACGGACGCTGGCAGGAGACCTGGGATCGCTCGCAGACGCTGCCGCAGGGGCTGGAGATCACCCTGACGCTGGCGAACAGCGGGGAGATAACCCGCCTGTTTTTACTCACCCCGGGAGGCAGCCAGTGAAAAATCGGCAACGCGGCGTCGCGCTCCTGATGGTGCTGTTCATCCTCGCCCTGATGATGATCCTCGCCAGCGCCATGACCGAACGCACCGCGGTCATGTATCAGCATACCGCCGTGACCCTCGATAATCTGCAGGCCAGATGGTACGCCCTGGCGGCGGAAAACATGGCCGCCGCGCTGCTGCAACGCGACGCGCTGGACTCGCCCAGTCAAACGAACCTGGCGCAAAGCTGGGCGCAGGAGGGGCGCCGCTTTACCCTCGACGATGGTGAAATCCGCGCCACGATCCGCGACGGGCGCGCCTGCTTTAACCTCAATGCCATCAACAATCGCGCGGATGAAACCAGCGGCGGAACGCCCTACCCGACCGACGTCTTCGTCCGGCTGTTGGCGCTGCTCGGCGAATCGCCGCTGCGCGCCAGCCAGATCGCCGCCGCCCTTGGCGACTGGACGGACAGCGACGGCCAGCCGCGGCTGAACGGAGCAGAGGATGAGGTCTACATGGCGCAAACCCCGGGCTATCTCGCCGCCAACCAGCCGATGCAGGATGTCAGCGAGCTGCGCCTGCTGGCGGGTATGGACGCCGCCCTCTATCAGCGCTTGCTCCCCTTCGTCTGCGTCCAGCCGGATGACGCGCTGCAGGTCAATGTCAACACCCTGCGGCCCTCCCAGGCCGCTCTGCTGGTGGCCCTCTTTCCCGGCGAGCTGACGCTGCAGGAGGCGCAACAACTGCTGCACAACCGCCCGCGAACCGGATGGAGCAGCGTCGCTGCGTTTCTCGCGCAGCCGACGCTGCAGAAAACCGATACCACGCTTGCCCGCCCCTGGCTGACGGTGCACAGCACGCGCTTTATCGCCGCCTTTAGCGTGGTGACCGGCAATCTTCGCTTTCAGCTGCACAGCGTCCTGCAACAGGAGGGGCGCACGTTTACCGTCGTCCAGCGGCGATATGGACTTTCTATGGTGGTCGATGAATAAGTTTAACGCTTCTCCCCAGGCCATGCTGATCGTGCGCTTCGCCCCCGGGCTGGCGCCGCTGCACTGGCAACTCTTCGCCCCCGGCGAGCCACACCACGAGGCCAGCGGCCGGTGGCCGGCCGACGACGCCAGCCCTTTCCCGGCGCTGGCGGCGCACTACCCCGCCTGGGTGCTGATCCCGGCCAGCGACTGCGCGTTTCACTCGCTCACCCTGCCGGCGGGCTTGCGTAAACCGCCGCTGCAGGTCGCCCCATTCCTGCTGGAAGAGCAGCTGGCCGACGATGTCGAAGCCACCCATTTTGCCCTGCTACACCGCCAGCAGGCGCAGTGCGAGATCGTCGCCGTACAGCGGCAGAAAATGCGCGACTGGCTGGCCCGCTGCGAGTCGCTCTCCCTTCGGCCCCTGGCGTTGACGCCCGACGTGCTGGCCCTGCCCTGGCATCCGCCAGCGTGGAGCGCGGTGCAGGTGGACGAGCAGTGGCTGATCCGCCACCAGCCGTGGGGCGGCATGGCGGCGGAAAACGTCTGGCTGACGGAGCTGCTGCAGAGCGAGGCGGAAGAACCAGTCATCGACAGCTATTCACCGCCGCCCGCGGCGCCGGGCGTCTGGCGGGCGCAACCTGCGCAGACATTGCTGACCCTTGCCGCACGCTATCCGGCAGCGCAGAAGCTCAGTCTGCTGCAGGGGGAGTTTGCCGTCCGTCGGCGGCGGACTGTACAGGCGACCTGGCGTTCGGCGCAATATGCCGCACTGGCTCTGGCGTTACTGGTGGGGACAAACAGCGTGCTGGACCATCTCGATCTGGCGCGTCAGGCCGAGGCGGCGCAGCAGGCCAGCCGGGCTTTCTATCACCGCTGGTTTCCGACGGAGAAAAAGGTGATTAATCCGCGACTGCAGATGCAGCAACACCTGCAAACCCTCGCCCGTCAGGCGCAGCATGCCCCCCTCGTCGATCGCCTCAGCGCGCTGCAAAACATCCTCAGCGACACGCCGGGGATCCGCCTGCGGACGCTGAGCTGGGATGCCGCGGGCAACCGTCTGCAGCTGGATATCGCCGCGGTCTCTTCCCGGGCGCTGGAGCAGTTCACCCAGCGGGCGCAGCCGCGGTTTCGCGTCCGGCCAGGCGACATGACCACGAAACCGGATGGCATTGAGGGACAACTGACGCTGGAGGAAAACAATGGCTAATCTGCTTATCTGGTGGCGGCAGCGCACGCCGTCCGAGCAACGCCTGCTGCTCGGACTCGCGGGGCTGCTGGTGGTATGCGCCCTCTGGTACGGATTGTGGCAGCCCTGGCGAGCCCGGGAGGCGCAGTGGCGACAAACCCTGATGAAAGAGCAGGCCAGCCTGCGCTGGATGACGCAGCAGAGCCCGCGCCTGCAGCAGCTCAGCCAGCAGCCCACGCCGACGGCAAAAGAGGCGCTCACCGCCCTGGTGATGCGCGAGGCGGCGAGCCACGGGCTGGCCGTCGCCCGCCTGCAGCCGCAGGGAAAACGTCTGCAGGTCACCCTACAGCCCTGCACCTTCCAGGCGCTGATGGCGTGGCTCGACGCCCCGGCGATGCGTGGCGTCAACGCGGTCTCCCTGTCCGTGACCGGGCAGCCGTCGCGGCCCGGCTGGGTTATGGTCAACCATCTGCTGCTGGAGCGCGACGATGAAAGCTAAAGGGATCGCGGGCGGACTGCTGCTGGTCCTCTATCTGTTGTGGCTCACCGCTACCGCCCCGGCGCGCCTGCTGGTCCCGATGCTGCCGCCCGGCGTACAGGTGGGCAGCCTCAGCGGCAGCGTCTGGCGCGGCGCGGCGCAGCCGGTCTACTGGCATGGCGAACGGCTTGAACGACTGGCGTGGTCGCTGACCCTCGCGGGCTGGCAGATCTCTCTCAGCGATCCTCGCGGCGTGGAGGGTCAGGCCCGGCTGTGGGGCCTGCGCGATCTGCGCCTGCAGGAGGGGCGGCTCACCGCCCCCGCCAGCCTGCTCAGCCGCTGGCTGATGTCGACCATGCCCGTCAGCGCCGAGGGAGAGGTCACTTTCAGCCTGGCCGAAGCGCACTTCAGCGAGGGGCGCTGCCGACAAATCACCGCCGGAGGCGCGCAGTGGCGTCAGGCCCGACTGCACTCCCCGGTCGGCAGCCTGGAGCTGGCCCAGGTTAATGGCACCTTCCGCTGTACGGCGGACGGCGCCGTGGCGCTGACCCTCCGCCAGGATTCTCATCAGCTGAGCCTCAGCGGCCAGGGGACCCTGTCGCCCGATGGCCGCTATCTGTTTCGCGGTACGCTACAGCCCCGGCAGGGAATGCCGCCGCTGTTGGCGCTGCTGGTGACGCGCCCCGCCTCTAAAAACGAGCCGGGTCGCACACCGTGGCAGATTCAGGGAAAATGGTTACCCCAGGAGCAAAAATGACGACATTAACGGCATTATCGCTGCACTTTCCCCTTGTCTGGTATGGCTTCCTGCTGCTGTTCGGCCTGGCGCTGGGCAGCTTTTACAACGTGGTGATCTATCGTCTGCCGCGCATGTTGACCCAGACCGCGGACGACGAGCGGATAACCCTCAGCACCCCGGGCTCCTCCTGCCCGCAGTGCCGCCAGCCGATCGCCTGGCGGGACAATATCCCGCTGCTCAGTTTCCTCTGGCTGGGCCGTCGCGCCCGCTGCTGTCAGGCGCCCATCGCGTGGAGCTATCCGCTGACCGAGCTGGCCACCGGCCTGCTGTTTATCCTCGCCGGGGCGCTGCTCGCGCCGGGCCTGCCGCTGGCGGGCGGCCTGCTGCTGCTCTCGTTCCTGCTGATGCTGGCGCGGATTGACGCCCGGACCCAGCTGTTGCCCGACCGTCTGACGCTGCCCCTGCTGTGGGCCGGGCTGCTGTTCAATCTTAACGAGGTGTACATTGCCCTGCCGGACGCGGTCGCCGGGGCGATGGCCGGTTATCTGGCGCTGTGGTCGGTCTACTGGCTGTTCCGCCTGCTGACCGGGAAAGAGGCGCTGGGCTATGGCGATTTTAAGCTGCTGGCGGCGCTGGGCGCCTGGTGCGGCTGGCAGGTTCTGCCGCAGGTGCTGTTGCTCGCCTCGGCCTGCGGGCTGGTGTGGACCCTGCTGCAGCGCCTGTGGACCCGGCAGTCGCTGCAGCAGCCGCTGGCCTTCGGCCCCTGGCTGGCGCTGGCCGGAGGGGGCATTTTTCTCTGGCAGCAGATGGTCTAGCGGTTACTGCCCGCCTGGCCGGGCAGGATACCGCCCGGCCAGACGGCTACGAATATTTTTTGCTGCGCCGGGTCGGGGCGGTGTTGGCCGGATCGTCCGGCCAGACGTGTTTCGGGTAGCGTCCCTTCATCTCTTTTTGCACCTCGCGGTAGCTTCCCTGCCAGAAGGCGCTCAGATCGCGGGTGATCTGCAGCGGACGCTGGGCGGGCGACAGCAGCTCCAGCACCAGCGGCACCCGCCCCTCGGCGATAACCGGCGTCGTGGCCTCGCCGAACATCTCCTGCATACGTACCGCCAGCGCTGGCGGGTTCTCCGCATGGTAACGGATCGCCAGACGGCTGCCGGTCGGCACGGTATAGTGCGTCGGCAGCTCGCGATCCAGCTTCTGGCGCAGCGGCCACGGCAGCCAGTCCTGTAGCGCCTGACGCAGCTCCAGTGCCTTCAGCGCCCGCAGCGAGTGAACGCCGTTCATCTGCGGCAGCAGCCATGCCTCCAGCGAGGCCAACAGCGAAGCGTCATCCACCGCGGGCCACGCCTCTTCCGGCAACCACTGCGCCGCACACTGCAGCCGCAGTCGCAGCTGCTCAGCCTCTGGCGTCCAGTTGAGCACACCGAGGCCTTTCTCACGAATACCGTTGAGCATCGCCTGATGCAGCTCCGCCTCAGAGGGCTTCGCCAGCGGCTGGGTCTTGATCACCAACTGGCCTATCACCGTCCGCCGCCAGGCTTTCAGCGTCCCCTGCGCTTCATCCCACTCCACCGTGTCGGAACGCTGCGCCAGCTCGGGACGGGCGGCGATCAGCTCGCCGATATCCACTGGCAGAGCCAACAGCATGCGGGCATCCGGCGAGGCGCTGCCCTGCAGCAGCAGCGGAGCGATCAGCCACTCATGGCGGCCCAGCGCGTCGTCGGCGTCCAGCATCGCGCCCATGCCGTTCGCCAGCTGGTAGCGCCCCTCCTGACCGCGGCGGCGGGCGATGCGATCGGCGAAGGCCGACGCCAGCAACTCCGCCATTCCTTCGGCATCGGGCTGGCCGCCGCGGCGGGCCAGACGCTTCATCAGCTGCTGCGCCCGCTGCTGCCAGTTGGTCTGCTGACGGGAAAAGACGGCGCCCAAATCCACCAGCCCGCCGCGCGGAGGCTCCTCAAGGATCGCCGCCAGCCTGGCCGCCGTCGCCGCCTCGTCATCGGTCTGCGCGGCGGCCAGCATCGCCGCCAGCCGGGGCTCGTTGCCGAGGGTCGCCATTTTGCGGCCAAACGCCGACAGCCGCTCGCCGTCCAGCGCCGAGAGCGCCTCCAGCAGGCGGCGCGCGGCGGCCAGGTTCACCGCGGGCGGCTGATCCAGCCAGGCCAGCGCGGCCGGATCGTGGCAGCCCCACTGCAGCAGCTCCAGCAGTAGCGCCGACAGATCGCTGTGCAGGATCTCCGGCTCGCTCTGCGCCGCCGCCCGTTCCGCCTGTTCTTTGCCGAGCAAATGCAGGCAGATCCCCGGAGAGAGACGACCGGCGCGTCCGGCACGCTGCGTCATCGATGCCTGGCTGATGCGCTGCGTCACCAGCCGGGTCAGGCCGGTGCGCGGGTCAAAGCGGGCGACCCGCTCCTGGGCGCTGTCGACCACCAGGCGGATCCCCTCGATGGTCAGACTGGTCTCGGCAATATTGGTGGCCAGCACCACTTTGCGCTTCCCGGCCGGCGCCGGGAGGATCGCTTTGCGCTGCTCGCTTAGGGGCAGCGCGCCGTACAGCGGGCAGAGGATGACATCCTCCGCCACGCGCTCCGTCAGCTGTTCCTGAACGCGCTGGATCTCACCGACGCCGGGCAGAAACAGCAGCATCGATCCCTGCTCGTGTCGCAACAGCTCCGCTGCCGCCACCGCCACCGCCTCATCAAAGCGCTGGTGCGTGGGAAGCGGGTTGAAACGGCGCTCCACCGGATAAGCGCGTCCCTCCGAGACCACCACTGGCGCCTCAGGCAGCAGACGCTGCAGGCGATCGTTATCGAGGGTCGCCGACATGATCAGCAGCTTGAGATCGTCACGCAATCCCTGCTGGACGTCGAGCAGCAAGGCCAGCGCCAGATCCGCCTGCAGGCTACGCTCGTGAAACTCATCGAGGATCACCAGCCCCACGCCCGCCAGCTCCGGATCGCGCTGGATCATGCGCGTCAGGATCCCCTCCGTAACCACCTCCAGGCGGGTCTGCGGCCCGACGCAGGTTTCGGCGCGCATGCGGTAACCCACGGTCTCCCCCGGCTTTTCGCCAAGCAGTTCAGCCAGCCGCTGCGCGACATTACGCGCCGCCAGGCGCCTCGGCTCCAGCAGGATAATGCGTCCCGCGATGTTGCCCTCGGCGAGGATCTGCAGCGGCAGCCAGGTCGATTTCCCGGCGCCGGTCGGCGCGTTGAGCAAAACCTGCGGCGCGTGCTGCAGGGCGGATAACAGTTCTGGGAGGACGGCGGCAACCGGCAATGAGGACACAAAAGGCTCCGGGGGTTAACATTCAGGGGCTCGCATTGTAGCATCCCCCTAATTCATTACCGAGTCTCTATCATGTCTGAGCCGAAAAGGCTGTTTTTTGCGCTTGAACTGCCGTCTGCCGTCCAGAAACAGATCGTCCAGTGGCGGGCAAGCCACTTCCCCGAGGATGCCGGCAGGCCCGTCGCGGCGGATAACCTCCATCTGACGCTGGCGTTTCTCGGCGAGGTGAGCGCGGAAAAACAGCGGG
This sequence comes from Klebsiella sp. GL120222-02, assembly GCF_003097195.1. NCBI lineage: Bacteria > Pseudomonadati > Pseudomonadota > Gammaproteobacteria > Enterobacterales > Enterobacteriaceae > Klebsiella > Klebsiella sp. GL120222-02. Next base: position 286,494 of record NZ_QEQO01000005.1, on the reverse strand, counting down.
CGCTGGCCGCCCTCGCTGGCCGGCTGCGCCAGCCGGGCTTTACCCTGACACTGGACGATGCCGGACAGTGGCTGCGCTCGCGGGTGGTCTGGCTCGGGACCCGTCAGCCGCCGCGCGGCCTGCTGCAGCTCGCCAGTATGCTGCGCGCTCAGGCGGCGCGCAGCGGCTGCTATCAGAGCCCGCAGCCGTTTCATCCGCATATTACCCTGTGGCGCGATGCCCGCCAGGCGGTGCCGATCCCGGCTCCCGGCTTTCACTGGTCGTTTCCGGTGAACGAGTTCGTGCTTTATGAGTCCAGCTTCGGCCGGGGGCGCACGCGCTACACGGCGCTGGAACGTTATCCGTTTCATAAGGAAAGTTGATGCAGTTTGATCCGCCGTTACAGCCCGCTATTTTGCTTAAACGTTACAAACGATTTCTTGCTGACGTGGTTACCCCCGATGGCCGTGAGCTGACGCTTCACTGCCCCAATACCGGCGCAATGACCGGTTGCGCCGCCCCGGGCGACACCGTCTGGTATTCCACTTCTGACAATGCGAAGCGCAAATATGCCCACACCTGGGAATTAACTGAAACGCAACAGGGCGCGGTTATTTGCGTCAATACGCTGCGCGCGAATTCGCTGGCAAAAGAGGCGATTTCCGCCGGAATAATCCCTGAGCTTTCCGGCTATAACCAGCTGAAAAGCGAAGTGAAATATGGCGAAGAGAATAGCCGTATCGATATTATGTTACAGGCAGATGACCGACAAAACTGCTATATTGAAGTGAAATCGGTTACGTTGGCGGAGAAAGAATACGGTTATTTTCCCGATGCGGTAACCACGCGCGGTCAGAAGCACCTGCGGGAGCTGATGGCCGTCGCGGCAAATGGCGACCGTGCGGTGATTTTATTTGCCGTTTTGCATTCGGCAATTGACCGTTTCTCTCCCGCGCATCATATTGATGCCAGATACGCACAGCTGTTAACAGAAGCCCGCGACAAGGGGGTGGAAATTCTCGCCTGGAAGGCGGAACTTTCTACGACGAAGATGACTCTGAATAAGCCGATTGCCGTGGTGTTAAACCCCGGGAAATAAGTGGCTAAATAGTGTTCGGGTCGCAAGCGCGAATACGCTTTTCTTCACAGGGTTGTCAAGTGTAACGTTTAGATAATTGCTATCCGGAAAAGCATCTGCTATTTATAGCGGCCTGATTTTCCCCCACATGGGGATCGATAGTGCGTGTTAAGGAGAAGCAACATGCAAGAAGGGCAAAACCGTAAAACATCGTCCCTGAGTATTCTCGCCATCGCTGGGGTGGAGCCGTACCAAGAGAAACCGGGCGAAGAGTATATGAACGAAGCCCAGCTGGCGCACTTCAAGCGTATTCTTGAAGCATGGCGTAATCAACTCAGGGATGAAGTGGATCGCACCGTAACGCACATGCAGGATGAAGCTGCCAACTTCCCGGATCCGGTAGACCGTGCCGCCCAGGAAGAAGAGTTCAGCCTGGAACTGCGTAACCGCGACCGCGAACGTAAACTGATCAAAAAGATCGAGAAAACGCTGAAAAAAGTTGAAGATGAAGACTTCGGCTACTGCGAATCCTGCGGCGTGGAGATCGGCATTCGCCGTCTGGAAGCGCGTCCGACTGCGGATCTGTGCATTGACTGCAAAACCCTGGCGGAAATTCGCGAAAAACAGATGGCGGGCTAATCCCCTGCTGCCTCACTCTCTGGCGGGAGTCTCTCCCGCCTGGTTCTGTTGTCCGTAACATGACTGACTCACGCTATATTGGGCGCTTTGCTCCCTCCCCCTCCGGTGAACTCCACTTCGGCTCTTTGATTGCCGCGCTCGGCAGCTACCTGCAAGCCCGCGCGAACCAGGGTATCTGGCGCGTTCGTATTGAAGATATCGACCCGCCGCGCGAAGTCCCCGGGGCCGCCGACACCATTCTGCGCCAGCTTGACCACTACGGTCTGCACTGGGACGGCGAGGTGCTCTGGCAGTCGCAACGACATGAAGCTTACCGCGAGGCGCTGGCCTGGCTGGGTGAACAAGGGCTGAGCTATTACTGCACCTGCACCCGCGCGCGGATCCATGCCGTAGGCGGGATCTACGATGGTCACTGCCGCGACCTCGGGCTGGGGGCGGAAAACGCCGCGCTGCGCCTGCGCCAGACCCGTCCGGTGCTGCAGTTCACCGATCGCCTGCGCGGCACGCTGGTCGCCAACGAGCCGCTGGCGCGCGAGGATTTTATTATCCACCGTCGCGACGGCCTGTTTGCCTACAATCTGGCGGTGGTGGTTGATGACCACTTTCAGGGGATCACCGAGATCGTCCGCGGCGCTGACCTGATTGAGCCGACGGTCCGGCAGATTTCACTGTATCAGCATTTTGGCTGGCAGGCGCCGGACTACCTCCATCTGCCGCTGGCCCTCAATGCTGACGGGAATAAACTCTCTAAACAAAACCACGCACCGGCGCTGCCGGAAGGCGATCCGCGCCCCGAAATTGTCCGGGCGCTCCGGTTTCTTAATCAGGACATCGCCCAGGACTGGCAAGCCCTGAGCATGGACGATTTACTCAGTCAGGCCGTCGCCAACTGGCAGCCCGCAAAAATCGAGCATTCTCAAATGGCTCCCGCTGAGCTATGATTAGCCGCTATTTTTATACTGTACAGTTGATCTGAAGTCCGTCTGACACTACGAGGTGCACCATTTTTACCCGAGTCGCTAATTTTTGCCGTAAGGTGCTAAGCCGTGAGGAGCGCGAGGCAGAAGCCGCCGTCGAACCCATGCCTATGACGGTGATCCCGCGTGAGCAGCATGCTATTTCCCGCAAAGATATCAGTGAAAACGCCCTCAAGGTCATGTACCGCCTCAACAAGGCAGGCTACGAATCCTGGCTGGTCGGCGGCGGTGTCCGCGACCTGCTGCTTGGCAAAAAGCCGAAAGATTTTGACGTCACCACCAACGCCACACCGGATCAGGTGCGCAAGCTGTTCCGCAACTGCCGTCTGGTCGGGCGACGTTTCCGCCTGGCGCACGTCATGTTCGGGCCGGAAATCATTGAAGTGGCCACCTTCCGCGGCCACCACGAAGGGCACACCACCGATCGCGTGACCTCCCAGCAGGGCCAGAATGGCATGCTGCTGCGGGATAACATCTTCGGCTCGATCGAAGAGGATGCCCAGCGTCGCGACTTCACCATCAATAGCCTTTATTACAGCGTGGCTGACTTTACCGTTCGCGACTACGTCGGCGGCATGAAGGATCTGCAGGACGGCGTGATCCGCCTGATCGGCAATCCGGAAACCCGCTATCGCGAAGATCCGGTACGCATGCTGCGCGCGGTGCGCTTTGCCGCCAAGCTGGATATGCGTATCAGCCCGGAAACGGCTGAACCACTGCCGCGCCTGGCCACCCTGCTCCACGACGTGCCGCCGGCACGCCTGTTCGAAGAGGTGCTTAAGCTGCTGCAGGCCGGGTATGGCTACCAGACCTACATGCTGCTGCGCGAATACAACCTGTTCCAGCCGCTGTTCCCGACCATCACCCGCTACTTTACCGAGCGCGGCGACAGCCCGATGGAGCGGATCATCAGCCAGGTGCTGAAGAACACCGATAACCGCATTCATAACGACATGCGCGTCAATCCGGCCTTCCTCTTCGCGGTGATGTTCTGGTATCCGCTGCTGGAGACGGCGCAAAAAATCGCCCAGGAGAGCGGCCTGGCGTACTACGACGCCTTCGCTCTGGCGATGAACGATGTCCTGGACGAAGCCTGCCGTACGCTGGCGATCCCTAAACGCATCACTACCCTTATTCGTGATATCTGGCAGCTGCAGCTGCGCATGTCCCGTCGCCAGGGCAAACGCGCCTGGAAACTGATGGAGCATCCGAAATTCCGTGCCGCCTACGATCTGCTGGAGCTGCGCGCCGGGGCGGAAAACAACAGCGAACTGCAGCGTCTGACCAAATGGTGGGGCGAATTCCAGGTCGCCGCGCCGCCGGAACAAAAAGACATGCTCAACGACCTCGGGGACGATCCGGCGCCACGCCGTCGCCACCGTCGTCCGCGCAAACGCGCGCCGCGTCAGGGTAACGCATGACCCTGGTCTATATCGCGCTTGGCAGTAACCTTGCTTCTCCGCTGGAGCAGGTGCAGGCAGCCATCCGCGCGCTGGGCGATATTCCGCACAGCCGCGTGGTGAACGTCTCTTCGTTCTACCGCACGCCGCCGCTGGGCCCGCAGGATCAGCCGGACTATCTCAACGCCGCCGTCGCGCTGGAAACCACCCTGGCGCCCGATGCGCTGCTCGATCACACTCAGCGCATCGAGCTGCAGCAGGGTCGGGTGCGCAAAGCTGAACGCTGGGGACCGCGCACGCTCGACCTCGACATCATGCTGTTTGGCGATGAGGTCATCAATAGCCCGCGCCTGACCGTTCCGCACTATGATATGAAAAACCGCGGCTTTATGCTCTGGCCGCTGTTCGAGATCGCTCCGGATCTCCATTTTCCTGACGGCCCTGCGCTGCGCGCCGTGCTGGATGATCTGGGCGCGGAAAAACCCGCGAGCTGGTAATCCCCTCTCCTTTTTTAGCATTTGCGGCGATCGTCGTAATCGGTTGCCCAAAATCATTGCCCCTCTGAATGCTGCTGTTAGAATGCCGGTTAATATGACTTTCATCATCAGGAAATGTTATGAAACCGACCACCATTGCCCTGCTGCAGAAATGCAAACAGGAAAAGAAGCGCTTTGCCACCATTACCGCCTACGACCATAGCTTCGCGAAGCTGTTCGCCGATGAAGGCATTAATGTGCTGCTGGTGGGCGATTCCCTGGGAATGACGGTACAGGGTCACGACTCCACCCTGCCGGTCACCGTGGAAGATATCGCCTATCACACCCGCGCCGTCCGCCGCGGTGCGCCGAACAGCCTGCTGCTTGCCGACCTGCCGTTCATGGCCTACGCCACCCCCGAACAGACCTTCGAAAATGCGGCCATCGTGATGCGCGCTGGCGCCAATATGGTCAAACTCGAAGGCGGCGCCTGGCTGGCCGATACCGTGAAGATGCTGGCGGAACGCGCGGTGCCGGTTTGCGGCCACCTCGGCCTCACGCCGCAGTCGGTAAACGTATTCGGCGGGTATAAAGTGCAGGGGCGCGGCGATGCAGCGCAGACCCTGTTTGACGACGCATTAGCGCTGGAAGCGGCTGGCGCGCAGCTGCTGGTGCTGGAGTGCGTCCCGGTAGAACTGGCGAAACGCATTACCGACGCCCTGACCATTCCAGTGATCGGCATCGGCGCGGGCAACGTCACCGACGGGCAGATCCTGGTGATGCATGACGCATTCGGGATCACCGGCGGCCACATCCCTAAATTCGCCAAGAATTTCCTTGCCGAAGCGGGCGACATCCGCGCCGCGGTACGGCAGTATATTGCCGAAGTTGAATCCGGGGTCTATCCGGGCGAAGAACACAGTTTCCATTAAGGAGTCTTGTTGTGCTGATTATTGAATCCGTGCTGCTGCTGCGTCAGCATATCCGCCGTCTGCGTCAGGAAGGTAAGCGTATCGCGCTGGTTCCGACGATGGGCAACCTGCATGATGGTCATATGAAGCTGGTTGATGAGGCTAAAGCCAGCGCGGACGTGGTGGTGGTCAGTATTTTCGTCAATCCGATGCAGTTTGACCGCGCCGACGACCTGGCGCGCTATCCGCGTACCCTGCAGGATGATTGCGAAAAGCTGAACAAGCGCCATGTCGACTTTGTCTTCGCGCCGACGCCGGCGGAAGTTTATCCCCAGGGCACCGAAGGCCAGACCTACGTCGACGTCCCCGGCCTGTCCACTATGCTGGAAGGCGCCAGCCGCCCGGGCCACTTCCGCGGCGTGTCGACCATCGTCAGTAAGCTGTTCAATCTGGTTCAGCCGGACGTCGCCTGCTTCGGCGAGAAAGACTTTCAGCAGCTGGCGCTGATCCGCAAGATGGTCGCCGACATGGGCTACGATATCGAGATTATCGGCGTGCCGATCGTCCGCGCGAAAGATGGCCTGGCGCTGAGCTCGCGTAACGGCTACCTGACCGCCGACCAGCGCAAAATCGCTCCCGGCCTCTACAAAGTGCTGAGCGCGGTGGCGGAAAAACTGGCCGCCGGCGATCGCCAGCTCGATGAGATCATCGCTATCGCTGAACAGGAGCTAAATGAAAAAGGCTTCCGCGCCGACGACATTCAGATCCGCGATGCCGACACCCTGCTTGAGCTGACGGATGCCAGCCAGCGCGCGGTGATCCTGATGGCCGCCTGGCTGGGTCAGGCCCGCCTGATCGACAACCAGATCGTCACGCTCGGTCAGTAGACAGCGGGTAAAAATCGGGCAATACTTGCCCGGGCTTTTCTCAGGGCGGACGACCTGTCCGCTCTGCTACATTAAGGTTGAAGGGTAGAAGTTATGATGCGTAATATGCTGCAGGGCAAGCTCCACCGCGTAAAAGTCACGCAGGCTGACCTGCACTATGAAGGTTCATGCGCCATTGACCAGGATTTCCTGGATGCGGCCGGTATTCTGGAGAATGAAACCATTCACCTCTGGAACGTCACCAACGGCAATCGTTTCTCCACCTATGCGATTGCCGCCGAACGGGGTTCCAGAATCATCTCCGTCAACGGCGCCGCCGCGCACTGCGCCAGCGTCGGCGATATCCTGATCATCGCCAGCTTCGTCACCATGTCGGACGAAGAGGCGCGCACCTGGCAGCCCAACATCGCCTACTTCGAAGGCGACAATGAAATGAAGCGCCAGGCGAAAGCCATTCCGGTGCAGGTCGCCTGATGACCGCGGCGCTGCGCTCAGGCGCAGCGCCGGTATTACCCCTGCGGCTGGTTACTGATCAGCCGCGACATCGTCTCCAGCGAATCCGTGCGTAAGATATATAACCGCTTTAACAGAAACGGATTGTCACCCGGCTTCACCTTCCCACGCACCGTTGTCACCGCCATATGAAACCCGGCGTCATTCGCCGCCTGCACCGCCGTGGCGTTATAGCCGCCGAAGGGATAGGAAAGGTAGAGAACATGTGGATTAAACTGGCTGAGCGCCCGGCGCGAGCGGGCGAAATCAAACAGAATATTATGGTAATTGCGGCTGAATAAAATCGGCCGGCGGCCGGCGTCAACCCGATGCAGGAAGTGGGTATGCGACTGAATATCAAAAACATCCTGGATCTGCCGGAGCTCAGAAATACTCATGAACTGCAGCGATTTCGGATCCCATTTCTGCGGATGGCGCTTAATACGCGAGGAGATAATAAACGCGGTGGCATGAAAACCGTACTGCTTTAGTACCGGATAGGCGTAACGGTTTACCGATTTCAGGCCGTCATCGAAGGTGATGACCACTGCCCGCGCCGGAAGGTTGATTTTATTACGCACATAGCCTTCCAGCTGATACAGGGTCAGCGTGGTATAGCCCTGATCGCGCAGCCAGGTCATCTGGTTGTTGAAGGCGCGTACCGAGGTCGTGGTCGAGGTATGGCGGAAACGGGTGTTCTCTTCGTCGCGCAGAATGTGATGATAGGTCAGTACGGGAATACCATTATCTTCCTGTGCATCCAGACTGCTGACCCACGCCAGCCGGTCGCCAATGCGGATCTGAAACCAGGTCTGATTGAGCCGGTCTTTTAGCTTGCTGAGGATCGGATAGCGCAGGTTAGTGGCCAGCGTACCAAACGGCACGCTGCTCACGGCGGGTGTGTTGTAGAGCGGCGTATCTTTCCAGGTGAGCAAATTCTGGTTACTCAACGGTTTATTGAGATCCCCCAGTCGGTCCTCCACTCGCTGCTTACCCTGTACCGGCTCGAGGTGGCCTTTATCAATAAACCCGGTGCCGAAGCCGAAGCGAAATTCATAATAGTCAGCCGCCGTCGGGACGACCGCGAGGATCTGCCCGGCACGCACATTGCCGACGCTGACCACATGATTCCCCACCTGCGCCCAGATGACCGCATCTTCGGTGGTCTGCATATAGTGTACAGGCTTGCCCTGCTGGCTAAGCAGACTGGCGGAAGCGCTGAGCGAGGTCAGTAAAAGAAGCAGCGTAAAAAATCGGGCAAGCATGCGCATCGAACCGGTAAACCATCAACGGCAGTTATTGTAACAAAAGCAGCATCTGTCACGCTGTTTAATTTCCGAAGGTATCATGGCGCAAGCGGAACGGGGGATTCTTCTGCTGCTGATGCCACAGGCTGCTCACCATCGGCCCGCCCGCGCTGACGATGGCCTGGCGAAACGCCTCGCTGCTTAACGTGTTCCGCAGCAGATACATTCGCTCAAGTAATGAATAGCTGACGCCGGAGATCACTTCGCAGTGGGTATGTTTGTGGCTCATCAACGCCGCGGCCCGATAAGGCGCCGCGCCGGTTCTGTCGGTCAGGAAAATGACTCCGTCCCCGGAGTCGGTGGCATGCAGCGCATCGCACATCATCCGGCTCAACATATTACTGCTGAGATTGCGCCAGTAATTGACCGCCCGGCACTGGGCCAGCGGACCAAATTTTCGTTCAAGACGATCCAGCATCTCCTGCGCCAGCTCATCGTGGCAGGTAATGACCCAACCAAGCATGCTTCCCTCCTTAGCCAGCCAACAATGTAGCAAGGGGAGGATGGCGTATCGGTGATGGCGGTCAAAGATAAGCGGTTAGCGCTTCGCGTATTGGCATCAGGAAGCGCTAACCGTGATGAGCATCAGCTGCGCAGGCCGCGGCCGCGCTGGATTAACGACCAGCAAAGCAGATAGAAGGCGACGATGAAGACCACCAGCACCGCAAAGGTGGTCACCAGCGGCACATCGTTGATACCCAGGAAGCCGAAGCGGAAACCGCTGATCATGTAGACGATGGGATTCAGATGCGACAGCCCCTGCCAGAACGGCGGCAGCAAGGTCAACGAGTAGAACACCCCGCCGAGGTAGGTCAGCGGCGTCAGCACAAAGGTCGGGATCAGGCTAATGTCGTCAAAGGTCTTGGCAAACACCGCGTTCAACAGACCCGCCAGCGAGAACAGCACCGCGGTGAGGATCAGCGTCAGGGCGACAAACAGCCAGGAGTGAACCTGGAACGGCACAAAGAACAGCGACACCGCCGTCACCAGGATCCCCACGCACAGTCCGCGCGCCACGCCGCCGCCAACGTAGCCAGCGATGATCACATGCGTCGGCACCGGCGCCACCAGCAGCTCTTCAATATTGCGCTGAAACTTGGCGCTGAAGAACGACGAGGCGACATTGGCATAAGCGTTGGTGATCACCGCCATCATGATCAGGCCCGGCACGATAAACTGCATATAGGTAAAGCCGTGCATCTCGCCGATGCGCGACCCGATCAGGTTGCCGAAAATCACGAAGTACAGGGTCATGGTGATCACCGGCGGCACCAGCGTCTGGATCCAGATGCGCATAAAACGGTGGATCTCTTTGGTCCAGATGCTTTTCAGCGCGACCCAATAAAGCTGCATCATGCTGACTCTCCTTTTCGCTCATGCACCAGCGTGACAAACAGCTCTTCCAGACGGTTAGCTTTGTTACGCATACTCAATACCTGCACCCCCTGGGCGCTCAGTTGGGCAAAGACGCTGTTAATCCCCTGCTCGCGCAGAACCTCGACTTCCAGCGTCGAGGTATCGACCAGTTGATACTGGTAGCCTTCGAGCTTCGGTACCGGGCTTTTTGGCGCGAGGTCGAGAATAAAGGTCTCTGACTTCAGCTTCGACAGCAATGCTTTCATCGAGGTGTTTTCCACCAGCGCGCCGTGCTGGATGATGCCGATGTTGCGGCATAGCATTTCGGCCTCTTCGAGATAGTGGGTGGTCAGGATAATGGTGGTTCCGCGATCGTTCAGATCCTTAAGAAAGCCCCACATTGAGCGACGCAGTTCAATATCGACGCCAGCGGTCGGTTCGTCGAGGATCAGCAGCTTCGGCTCATGCATTAGCGCGCGGGCGATCATCAGGCGACGCTTCATCCCGCCGGAGAGCATCCGCGCGCGTTCGTTGCGTTTTTCCCACAGATCGAGCTGTTTTAGGTATTTTTCGCTGCGGGCGACAGCTTCTTTGCGTTCCACGCCGTAGTAGCCCGCCTGGTTAACGACAATCTGCTGCACGGTCTCGAACGGGTTGAAGTTAAATTCCTGCGGCACCAGGCCAAGCTGACGCTTGGCATTGACGACGTCTTTTTCCAGATCGTAGCCAAAGACATTGACCTGACCGGAGGTTTTATTCACCAGCGAACTGATGATGCCGATAGTCGTGGATTTTCCGGCCCCGTTCGGCCCCAGCAGGGCATAGAAATCCCCCGCCTCGACCTGCAGGTCGATTCCCCGCAGCGCCTGAACCCCGCCGGGGTAGGTTTTTTTGAGCTGTTTTAATTCCAGAGCAATGGTCATTAAATATCTCTTCTCGTGTCGTGACACGTCATTAACCCGCCTGACTCACGTTTGCGTTCTACTGGCGCTGGCGCCGCCAACGCATCGGTAGCCTGACGTATCACGGGTTAAGATGGTTTTAAAAAAGGTGAGCTTACCCTATATTAGCGCAACGCACTTACTTGGTTACAGGCCGATAACGTCCATGAATGATATAGATACACTCATCAGCAATAATGCACTATGGTCAAAAATGCTGGTGGAAGAGGACCCCGGCTTTTTTGAGAAACTGTCGCAGACGCAGAAACCGCGCTTCCTTTGGATTGGCTGCTCTGACAGCCGCGTTCCCGCTGAGCGACTTACCGGCCTGGAACCTGGCGAACTGTTTGTCCATCGTAACGTCGCTAACCTGGTGATCCACACCGACCTGAACTGCCTGTCGGTGGTGCAGTATGCCGTCGATGTCCTCGAAGTCGAGCACATTATTATTTGCGGCCACTACGGCTGCGGCGGCGTGCAGGCGGCGGTGGAAAACCCGGAGCTGGGGCTTATCGACAACTGGCTCCTGCATATCCGCGATATTTGGTTCAAGCACAGCTCACTGCTAGGTGAAATGCCGGAGGAGCGCCGTCTGGATACCCTTTGCGAACTCAACGTGATGGAGCAGGTGTACAACCTGGGACATTCGACGATTATGCAATCGGCGTGGAAGCGCGGACAGAAGGTCACCATCCACGGCTGGGCATATGGCATTCACGACGGGCTGCTGCGCGATCTGGATGTCACCGCCGTGAGCCGGGAAACCCTCGAACAGCGCTATCGCCACGGCATCTCCAACCTCAAGATCAAGCACATCAACCACAAATAGCCTTCAGGCTTAGCCCCCCTGGAGAGCGCGGCGCGCGCTGTCCTGGGGGGATATCTCTTACTCGTCCAGCAGGGTAACTTTGCCAATATACGGCAGATGACGGTAGCGCTGGGCGTAGTCGATACCGTAGCCCACCACGAACTCGTCCGGAATGGCGAAACCGACGAACTCAACCGGGACATTCACTTCACGACGGCTTGGTTTATCCAGCAGCGTACAAATGGCCAGCGATTTCGGCTCGCGCAGGCTGAGGATCTCACGCACTTTAGACAGGGTATTGCCGGAATCGATGATGTCTTCCACGATCAGTACATCTTTACCACGGATGTCTTCATCCAGATCTTTGAGTATTTTCACATCACGGGTGGTGGACATGCCGCTGCCGTAGCTGGAGGCGGTCATAAAATCGACTTCATGCGGCACCTGCACTTCACGGCACAGGTCGGCCATGAACATAAATGAGCCGCGAAGCAGCCCCACCAGCACCATTTCGCTGCCGCTGTCCTGATAATGTTCGTTGATTTGACGACCCAGTTCCGCGATGCGCGCTTTGATCTCGGATTCCGGGATCATCACTTCTACAGTATGTTTCATAAGACTAACCATTTGATTCTAAATATAAATCATCAAAGCCGCTGCTTTCGCCCCGACGATGACCGGCAAGCCATCCAGTATACCAGCAAAAAGAAATCTTCGGTGCAGGGATTAATAAAGCCATATTTGTGATTCCGATCACACTTGTTAAAACCTATAATTAATTGCAGTTAAAAAATTAACAAACACATGAGTAACTTTCTATGGCTGAAACAAAGTCTCAACAATCAAGGCTCCTGGTGACGCTGACTGCGCTATTTGCAGCGTTCTGCGGCCTCTATCTTTTAATCGGCGGAGCATGGCTGGTCGTGCTTGGCGGCTCCTGGTACTACGCTATCGCCGGTCTGGTGATGCTGGGCGTGACCGTGATGCTGCTGCGCGGCAAACGCGCTGCGCTGTGGCTGTACGCTGCGCTGCTGCTGGCGACGATGATCTGGGGCGTCTGGGAAGTCGGCTTCGACTTCTGGGCGCTGACGCCGCGTAGCGACATCCTCGTCTTCTTTGGTATCTGGCTGATCCTGCCCTTTGTCTGGCGTCGTCTGTCCGTGCCTTCCGCTGGCGCCGTAGGCGCGCTGGTCGTCGCCCTGCTGATCAGCGGCGGCATGCTGACCTGGGCTGGTTTTAACGACCCGCAGGAAGTCAACGGCACCCTGAGCGCCGACGCCACCCCGGCCGCGCCGATCTCCAACGTTGCCGACGGCGACTGGCCGGCCTATGGCCGCAACCAGGAAGGCCAGCGCTTCTCTCCGCTGAAGCAGATTAACGCCGACAACGTGAAGAACCTGAAGGAAGCCTGGGTATTCCGCACCGGCGACCTGAAGCAACCGAACGACCCGGGTGAAATCACCAACGAAGTGACGCCGATTAAAGTCGGCGACACGCTCTTCCTGTGTACCGCCCACCAGCGTCTGTTCGCGCTGGACGCGGCCACCGGTAAAGAGAAGTGGCATTTTGACCCGCAGCTGAACGCCGATCCGTCGTTCCAGCACGTCACCTGCCGCGGCGTCTCTTATCACGAAGCCAAAGCGGATAACGCGCCTGCCGACGTCGTCGCCGACTGTCCGCGCCGTATTATCCTGCCGGTGAACGATGGCCGCCTGTTCGCGGTGAACGCCGACAACGGTAAGCTGTGCGAAACCTTTGCCAATAAAGGTATTCTCAACCTGCAGACCAACATGCCGGTCACCACGCCGGGTATGTATGAACCCACTTCTCCGCCGATTATCACCGATAAAACCATCGTGATTGCCGGCGCGGTCACCGATAACTTCTCAACCCGCGAGCCGTCTGGCGTCATCCGCGGCTTTGATGTGAATACCGGTAAACTCTTGTGGGCCTTCGATCCGGGTGCGAAAGATCCGAACGCCATCCCGAGCGATGAACATCACTTCACGCTCAACTCACCGAACTCCTGGGCGCCTGCCGCCTACGACGCTAAGCTGGATCTGGTCTATCTGCCGATGGGCGTGACCACCCCGGATATCTGGGGCGGCAACCGCACGCCGGAGCAAGAGCGTTACGCCAGCTCGATTGTGGCGCTGAACGCCACCACCGGTAAGCTGGCCTGGAGCTACCAGACCGTCCACCACGATCTGTGGGATATGGATATGCCCTCCCAGCCGACGCTGGCTGACATTGAGGTTAATGGTAAAACCGTACCGGTCGTCTATGCCCCGGCGAAAACCGGCAACATCTTCGTACTGGATCGCCGTAATGGCGAGCTGGTGGTCCCGGCCCCGGAAAAACCGGTTCCGCAGGGCGCTGCCAAAGGGGATTACGTCGCCAAAACCCAGCCGTTCTCCGATCTGAGCTTCCGTCCGAAGAAAGATCTGACCGGGGCGGACATGTGGGGCGCCACTATGTTCGACCAGCTGGTGTGTCGCGTGATCTTCCACCAGATGCGCTATGAAGGTATCTTCACCCCGCCATCTGAGCAGGGCACTCTCGTCTTCCCGGGTAACCTGGGGATGTTTGAATGGGGCGGTATCTCCGTCGATCCGAACCGTCAGGTGGCTATTGCCAACCCGATGGCGCTGCCGTTCGTCTCTAAACTGATCCCACGCGGCCCGGGCAACCCGATGGAGCCGCCGAAAGATGCGAAAGGCTCTGGCACCGAGTCCGGCGTGCAGCCACAGTACGGTGTCCCGTACGGCGTCACCCTGAATCCGTTCCTGTCGCCGTTCGGTCTGCCGTGCAAACAACCGGCCTGGGGCTATATCTCCGCGCTGGATCTGAAAACCAACGAAGTGGTATGGAAAAAACGTATCGGTACTCCGCAGGACAGCCTGCCGTTCCCGATGCCGGTTAAGCTGCCGTTCACCATGGGGATGCCGATGCTTGGCGGCCCGATCTCCACGGCCGGTAACGTCCTGTTCATCGGCGCGACCGCAGATAACTACCTGCGCGCGTACAATATGAGCAACGGCGAGAAGCTGTGGGAAGCCCGTCTGCCAGCCGGCGGTCAGGCCACCCCAATGACCTACGAAGTGAATGGCAAACAGTATGTTGTCATCTCTGCCGGCGGTCACGGCTCGTTCGGTACCAAAATGGGCGATTACATCGTCGCCTATGCGCTCCCGGATGACGCCAAATAAAACGCAAAACGGCAACGAAAGTTGCCGTTTTTTTTGTGTTTATCCCTTCTCCCCATGGAAGATGGCAGCAGGCCGCAGAGCCCTAAACCGTGAATCCCAACATCATCCCGGTGTCTTCATGCTCCAGCAGGTGGCAGTGGGCCATATAGGCAAACTCCTTCGGCGCCGGATGATCAAACTTCACCAACACTTCACTGACGTCACCTTCCACGCGGACGGTATCTTTCCAGCCGCTGCGGTGCGCGGCTGGCGGCTTGCCGTTCTCGCTGAGGATACGGAACTGGGTGCCGTGGATATGGAACGGATGCAGCATCATGTCGCCCTTACCCGATATCACCCAGCGCTCATACTGGCCTCTGGCCGCAGCAAACATCGGCACATTCATGTCGAAGGCTTTGCCGTTGATGCGGTTGGCGTTATGGAAATCAAACCCCTTGCCTGACGACATGCCATGATCCCGACCAGCCTCGTGGTTCATATTGCTCATATTGCTCATATTGCTCATGTCGCCATGCCCCATCATGCCGTGGTCCATTCCCGCCATCGCCTGGTCGCCATACTTCTCCATCAGCGCCTGCATGCCCATCCTGTCGAGCATCGGATCCATCGACAGCTGGAGCTGACGCTGCGTCAGCCCCGTCAGGGACGGTAGCGCCGGCAGCGTGGCCAGCGTATCCAGCAGTTTGCCGGAGGCGGGAATGACCAGCGGCTGAACGCGCAGCACCGGCTGTGGTTTATCAAAAGGCGCAATGGCCATGCCCATCTGGCTCACCGGCAGGGTCACCAGATCGAAAGGTTTACCGTCGCTGGTGTCCACCAGCACCTCAAAGCGTTCCCCCATCAACACCGGCAATTCATCGACCTTCACCGGCTCGGCCAACAGACCGCCGTCACTGGCCACCACGTACAGCGGACGCTTATCGCTGGTGGCAAAATTGAGGGAACGGGCATTACAGCCGTTTAGCAAGCGCAGACGGAGCCAGCCGCGCGGGGCGGCATGTTCGGGATAGAGAGCGCCATTGGTCAGCAGCGTATCGCCAAACCAGCCGACAGCGGCGCTCATCACATCCAGCTGGTAGTCGATCTCGCCGGCGGCGGTGAACTTCTTGTCCTGGACAATCACCGGCACATCATCGATTCCCCATTGCTTAGGCAGCAGCAGGCGTCCGCTCTCTTCATCCTCGATCAGCACCAGGCCGGCCAGCCCCATCGCCACCTGCCGGCCGGTGGTCCCATGTTGATGCGGATGAAACCAGCAGGTGGCCGCCCGCTGCGTCGGCGTGAAGCTCACCGTACGGGTGGCGCCCGGGGCGATAACCCCCTGCGGTCCGCCGTCGACCTCGCCCGGGACCTCCAGGCCATGCCAGTGCAGCGTGGTCTCTTCCGCCAGCTGGTTGGTAATGTCAACCGTAATGGTCTTCCCCTGCGTCAACTGTAGCGCAGGACCCAGCAGTGAACCGTTATAGCCCCAGGTGGTGGCGTGCAGAGCGCCAAACTGTGTTTTGCCCGCCTGGATCGTCAGGGCGATACGGTTGCGCGCATCGGCCGTTAACAGCGTCGGTATCGGCAGAGCCGGGCGACTGGCCGCAAAAACCGCACGGCTCCACAGCGGTAATGCGCTGGCCACGCTAACCGCGGCGGTCAGTTTGAGGAAGTCTCGACGTTGCATATTCACATCCTTTTTATTCTGCGGGCGAATATTTGAGCTTAAACCCTACCGTAACGGGAAGGTCAAGCAGAAGAGTAAGAATAAAGATCGGCGCTGTGTAAAGAAGTATGCTAATTTGAAGCGTCGGTGATCTAATGGTAGAAAAAATGAAGACGCTTTTCAGAACAATGGTACTCGGCAGCCTGCTTGCTCTCTCCGCCAACAGCTACGCGCTCAGCGAATCAGAAGCAGAAGATATGGCTGATTTAACCGCGGTTTTTGTGTTTCTGAAAAACGACTGTGGCTACCAGAACCTGCCCAATACACAGATCCGACGCGCGCTGGTGTTCTTTGCCCAACAGAACCAGTGGGACCTGAGCAACTACGACAGCTACAACATGAAAGCGCTTGGCGAGGATAGCTACCGCGATCTCAGCGGTATTAACATCCCGACGGCGAAAAAATGCAAAGCGCTGGCCCGCGATTCGCTCAGCCTGTTGGCTTACGTCAAATAATGACCGGCGCGGACGGTCACGCTCCGCGCCTTTGCCGTTTCATTTGTCACATTTAAATATTTATATCTATATTTATTATTGTATATAAACAAACATTATTTAATTGCAAACCTATCAATTCGCCAAATAAATTAAACCCCTAATAATGATGAATGACTAAAAAACTAATAAAATATCATTAGTCATATATTGCAAAATAAAAAGCACCCTTCTAGAATCCGGTGAAAATATCCCTACTTCATGGACTGAAATTGTGAATATCTCGCCGACTCTCCGTATTATCCCGCTCGCCGCACTTTTATTAGTGGGCTGTAGCAATACCTCTTCTCGCCAGCAGGTAAAACCGATCACCACGCCGCTCACATCACAGCAGCAGGCTGAGCAGGAGCGAGCGGCCAGCGAACAGGAGCGTATTGAGTCCTGCCGAAAGGCGCTGGATTCACTTAAAGAGGTGAACCCACAGCAGGCAACTAAACTCAGCAATGAGTTCAATGCCCTGGTGCGTTCGGCATCGCAATACAACAATGTGCGCGATAAAGTGGCCGATCCCACCCGACTGGGCATTGACTCCATGTATCAGTTTAAATCCATCAAACTGTGTTCCGATATCCAGAAAACGCTGATCGATACCCTGGTACAGCGTGGTGAAAACAAACTGCCATGAACAAACCCGCCACGCTGACCCCTAAAGCACCACTGCTGATGCTCGTCGCGGCGCTGGCGCTTTCAACCTCATTCTACGCCGGTGCTACGCCGGCTTTTCTCGATTACGCCCAGCAGCAAACTCAGCAAGCTCAAGCGCAAGAAGAGAAAAGCTCTGCGGCCACAGCAAAGCAAGCGTCAGACGCTCGCCAGAACGCGGACAATAAAAAAACGACGGCCAATAACGCACAGTTGCAAAAAAGAATCGCCAGCCAACAGGCAACGATTGCGCAAAAAGATAAAATTATCCAACAATTAAAAAAACAGCTTACCGCCACACCAGCCACGGAAACATCCATTGCGAATGAGCAAGCGGCGTTAAATAATAAAATAAAGCAATTACAGCTCGCTTTAACCGCCGCCACGGCGGAAAATGAGACGTTAATTAAAAAGGAAGTCGTTGCCCGGAATAATACTCTGCAACAGAGCCAGGCTGCCGCACTTAAGCAGATCCAACAATTAACGTCGCAGCTTCAGAGCGTCGAAGCGGAAAATAAACGGCTCAGCACCAGCCTCACCACGCTGAATACAGATAAACAAACGCTGACCTCCCGGCTGGCCGCCGCGGAAAAAGCACAACAGACCGCACTCGGCCAGCTCACCGCCCTCGACACAGACAAGCAGACACTCACCGCCCGGCTGATGGCTGCGGAAAAAGAGAAACAGGCCGCCCTCGACCAGGCCAAAGCCCTTAACGCCGACAAACAGCCGCTGGCCACCCGACTGGCCGTGGTGGAAAAAGAGAAGCTGGCTGCCCTCGAGCAGGTTAAAGCGCTGACCACCGATAAGCAGTCGCTGACTATCCGGCTCGCCGCTGCGGAGAAGGCACAGCAGGCCGCCCTCGACCAGGCCAAAACACTGAACGCTGATAAACAGCCGCTGGCCAGCCGACTGGCCGCGGCGGAAAAAGAGAAGCTGTCCGCCCTCGACCAGGTCAAAGCGCTGACCACCGATAAGCAGTCGCTGACTATCCGGCTCGACGCCGCGGAGAAAACACAGCAGGCCGCTCTCGACCAGGTCAAGGCGCTAAACGCCGACAAGCAGTCGTTAACCGCCCGGTTGGCCGCCGCGGAAAAAGCGCCAACAACCCGCCCTGACACCGCTGCAGCGCCAAAAAATGAGCCGCCGGAAATGGCGGCGGTTGTTGCAGCCTACCGCCTGCAGGCGGATAAAGACAACGCCCAGCTACGGATGAAAGAAGATGAAATCCAACTGCTAAGAACACAGCTTTCTGTACAGTCCAAAACGCGCAGCGGCGAGAGCGCCGCCGCCAAACTCAGCGCATCGGGAGAACAGCAGGCTTATGCGATCGGCGCCTCGATGGGAGCAGAAGCCCTTAACGTTCTCACCACCCGTCGCACTCAGGGAATTACCGTCGACGCCGGGCTGGTGCTGCGGGGTATCGAAGATGCTTTTAGCGGCCAGCTTCGTCTCGGAGAACAGGAGCGTAACAAGGCGCTGTTTGACGTCTCGCAGCAGGTTTTCCAGAACCTGAATAAAATCGAGCAGAAAAACATCAGTGCCGGTAAGAAATATCAGCAGGCGTTTGCGCGCAAAAAAGATGTTGTCTTCAAAGATGGCGTCTACAGTCGCGTCGATTATCCGGGCAAAGGAACAATAAGCGGTAACGATCTGGTCACCGTAGTAATCAAAGAGATGCTGACGGACGGGACAGTGATCAACGATATGGAAGCGAAAGATCAGGCGCTCACCCAGAAGCTGGATGCCTATCCCCCGGTGTTTCGCGGCCCGCTGCAACGCCTGCAGAACCATGGCTCCTTGACGCTGGTCGTCCCGCCCGAAAAAGCCTATGGCAGTAAAGGATTACCGCCGAAAATCCCGCCAGGCGCCACCATGGTTTATTCCGTGCGGATAGTAGATAGCCAACCCGCACCGGCGAAATAACCCTCCCCCCACCGCTCTCCCCGGGCGGTGGCGGTTATTCCTGCCGCATTGCTGCAATAACCGCCGTGCATCCTCATCTATAGTTGTCTATGATGTTGCACTCGTTTTACGGGTGTAACAGATGTTAACGAAGGAGGAGCCTCACCGTGGCCGATAATCCACTGTGGCATGAAACGCTGCATGACCATTTTGGTCAGTACTTTAGCGTTGATAACGTGCTGTACCACGAAAAAACCGATCATCAGGATTTGATCATCTTCGACAACCGCGCCTTTGGCCGGGTGATGGCGCTGGATGGCGTCGTGCAAACCACCGAACGCGATGAGTTTATCTATCACGAAATGATGACCCACGTGCCGCTGCTGGCCCACGGCAACGCGAAGCATGTCCTGATCATCGGCGGCGGCGACGGCGCGATGCTGCGCGAAGTCTCTCGTCACCGTAGCATCGAAACCATCACCATGGTGGAAATCGATGCCGGGGTGGTCTCATTCTGCCGTCAGTACCTGCCCAACCATAGCGCCGGGGCCTACGACGATCCGCGCTTCACGCTGGTGATTGATGATGGCGTCAATTTTGTTAACCAGACGACGCAAACGTTTGACGTGATCATTTCGGACTGTACCGACCCTATCGGTCCGGGCGAAAGCCTGTTCACCTCGGCTTTTTATGAAGGCTGCAAACGCTGCCTGAACCCGGGGGGCGTGTTCGTTGCGCAAAACGGCGTTTGTTTCCTGCAGCAGGACGAAGCGGTCGGTAGCCACCGCAAACTGAGCCACTATTTTCGCGACGTCAGCTTCTACCAGGCGGCCATCCCAACCTATTACGGCGGGATCATGACTTTTGCCTGGGCGAGCGACAACGAGGCGTTGCGCCATCTCTCCAGCGAAATCATTCAGGCGCGCTTTCACAAAGCCAACCTGACCTGCCGTTACTACAATCCGGCAATCCATACGGCGGCCTTCGCCTTACCACAATATCTGCATGATGCTCTGTCCGCACCGTGACGCGAAGTAAGGGGGTGAACTAAATTGAAAAAATTGAAGCTGCATGGCTTTAACAACCTGACCAAAAGCCTGAGTTTTTGTATCTACGATATCTGTTACGCCAAAACGGCAGAGGAGCGTGACGGCTACATCGCTTATATCGACGAACTCTATAATGCCAATCGCCTGACGGAGATCCTGACAGAAACCTGTTCTATTATTGGCGCCAATATCCTGAATATCGCCCGCCAGGATTATGAACCCCAGGGCGCCAGCGTGACCATTCTGGTCAGCGAAGAGCCTGTCGATCCCAAGCTTATCGACCAGACCGAACATCCAGGTCCGTTACCGGAAACCGTGGTCGCCCATCTCGATAAGAGCCATATCTGCGTGCATACCTACCCGGAGAGCCATCCGGAAGGTGGACTGTGCACCTTCCGCGCCGATATCGAAGTCTCTACCTGCGGGGTCATTTCTCCGCTTAAAGCGCTGAACTATCTGATCCACCAGCTGGAATCGGACATTGTGACCATTGACTACCGCGTGCGCGGCTTTACCCGCGATATCAATGGGATGAAGCATTTTATCGATCATGAAATCAATTCGATTCAGAACTTTATGTCCGATGACATTAAGTCGTTGTATGACATGGTCGATGTGAACGTTTATCAGGAAAATATCTTCCATACCAAAATGTTGCTCAAGGAGTTCGACCTTAAGCACTACATGTTCCATACCCGACCGGAAGAATTGACCGCCGAAGAGCGCAAGGTCATTACCGACCTGCTGTGGAAAGAGATGCGCGAGATTTACTACGGCCGCAATATTCCTGCCGTGTAATATTGGAAATGCCCGGCGGCGCTTGCGCTTGCCGGGCCTGGGATTCTGCGCCGCCTGGTCGCCCGGGTAAGGCACCAGCCGCTACCCGGGGATTTCCCCTGCTCACGCTACGCTTAGCAGGGCTACGCTCTTGCGCTACCCGACATAAAAGGCGTCATTAACGCTGCTGCATAAATTCACGATAAGCGGCAACGACCTGCAGGAAATCCTCCACGCCGCAGAGAGAGAGACTTTCTTCGTCGTAGTAGCTCATCCCCTCCTCGATTTCGTCGCCGGAAAACTCCAGCTGATTGGCGCGGATCATCACCTCTTCGCCATCCAGCCACAACGTATATTCATGGCCAGCCCGCTGCCAGGAACGTTCACTGCCCTTCACGGTGCGTGCAGCCTGCTCCACTTCATCAAGCAGGGCAAGATTGTCTTTCACCTCTTCGTTGAACCAGTGGCCAATCGCCTCGTGATCCATCGACATTCGCACCTTTACCACTCCGGTAATATCGCGCAGAAATTCGTAGTCCATAGTCTTTTCCTCTGCAAGGGCAATGCGTCACCGCTGCACTGTACCCATGCAGTAATTATCGCAGCAGACAGAAAGAAAAAAAGCGTAACGGGCAGGAGGTTTGGAAATAAAAATGCCCGGTGATGCAATGTTCACCGGGCATTGGGGAGTTTATCGCCAAACGGTCAGCCGGGCTGACCGAATGGTTTTACACCGCGGTCTGGAAGATCACGCCGTCAGCTTTTTCAGTGTACTGATCCAGCTGGTTAAAGTTCAGATAACGGTAGGTATCTTCCGCTGTCTTATCCACCTGCGCCACGAAGGTCTGGTACTCTTCCGGCGTCGGCAATTTGCCGAGCAGAGAAGCCACCGCTGCCAGCTCGGCAGAGGCCAGATAGACGTTAGCGCCGGTACCTAAACGGTTCGGGAAGTTACGGGTGGAGGTGGAGACCACCGTCGCACCGTCGGCCACGCGAGCCTGGTTACCCATACACAGGGAACAGCCAGGGATTTCGATACGCGCCCCGCTCTTACCAAACACGCTGTAGTAGCCTTCTTCGGTCAGCTGCGCGGCGTCCATACGGGTTGGCGGCGCCACCCACAGGCGAGTCGGCAGCTGGCCTTTGTGGCTGTCCAGCAGCTTACCGGCGGCACGGAAGTGGCCGATGTTGGTCATGCAGGAACCGATGAACACTTCGTCGATCTTCTCGCCCTGCACGTCAGACAGCAGACGGGCATCGTCCGGATCGTTCGGCGCGCACAGGATTGGCTCTTTGATATCCGCCAGATCGATGTCGATCACTGCCGCGTATTCCGCGTCAGCGTCGGCTTCCAGCAGCTGCGGATCCGCCAGCCATTTTTCCATGCCCTGGATACGGCGTTCCAGCGTACGGCGGTCGCCGTAGCCTTCGGCGATCATCCACTTCAGCAGGACGATGTTGGAGTTCAGGTACTCAACGATCGGCTCTTTGTTCAGCTTGATGGTGCAACCGGCAGCAGAACGCTCAGCGGACGCATCGGTCAGTTCAAATGCCTGCTCGACTTTCAGATCCGGCAGACCTTCGATCTCGAGGATGCGACCAGAGAAGATGTTTTTCTTACCTTTCTTCTCAACGGTCAGCAGGCCCTGCTTGATGGCATACAGTGGGATGGCATGAACCAGGTCGCGCAGGGTGATACCCGGCTGCATTTTCCCTTTGAAGCGCACCAGCACCGATTCCGGCATATCCAACGGCATCACGCCGGTCGCAGCGGCGAAGGCCACCAGACCAGAGCCCGCCGGGAAGGAAATACCGATTGGGAAACGGGTATGGGAGTCGCCGCCGGTACCCACGGTATCCGGCAGCAGCATGCGGTTCAGCCAGGAGTGGATAACGCCATCGCCCGGACGTAGAGAAACACCGCCGCGGTTCATGATGAAGTCCGGCAGGGTATGGTGCGTGGTCACGTCAACCGGCTTCGGATAGGCTGCGGTGTGGCAGAAGGACTGCATCACCAGGTCAGCGGAGAAGCCCAGGCACGCCAGGTCTTTCAGTTCATCACGGGTCATTGGACCGGTGGTGTCCTGAGAACCGACAGAGGTCATTTTCGGCTCGCAGTAGGCGCCCGGACGGATACCGGCAACGCCGCAGGCGCGGCCAACCATTTTCTGCGCCAGAGAGAAGCCGCGGGTGCTTTCCGCCACGTCTTTCGCCTGACGGAAGACGTCGCTGTGCGGCAGCCCCAGCGCTTCGCGCGCTTTGGTGGTCAAGCCGCGGCCGATGATCAGCGGAATACGGCCACCGGCGCGCACTTCGTCGATCAGCACATCGGTTTTCAGCTCGAAGCTGGCCAGCAGTTCGTTGGTTTCGTGATTACGCACTTCGCCTTTGAACGGGTAAACGTCAATCACGTCGCCCATGTTCAGGTTTGACACATCAACTTCGATAGGCAGCGCACCCGCATCTTCCATGGTGTTGAAGAAGATTGGCGCGATTTTGCCGCCCAGGCACAGACCGCCGCCGCGCTTGTTCGGCACGTTCGGGATATCGTCGCCCATAAACCACAGCACCGAGTTGGTCGCGGATTTACGCGAGGAACCCGTACCGACCACGTCGCCGACGTAGGCCAGCGGATAGCCTTTCTGCTGCAGGGCTTCGATTTGTTTAATCGGGCCGACGACGCCCGGCTGGTCCGGATCAATACCTTCGCGGGCGTTTTTCAGCATCGCCAGCGCATGCAGTGGGATATCCGGGCGCGACCAGGCATCCGGCGCCGGAGACAGGTCATCGGTATTGGTTTCGCCGGTGACCTTGAAGACGGTAACGGTGATTTTCTCTGCCAGCTGCGGGCGGTTCAGGAACCACTCAGCGTCAGCCCAGGATTGCATGACCCGTTTAGCGTGCTCGTTACCTGCTTTCGCTTTCTCTTCTACGTCGTAGAAGTTATCGAACATCAGCAGAGTATGAGACAGCGCTTTCGCGGCAATCGGCGCCAGTTTCGCGTCGTCCAGCGCATCGATCAGCGGATGAATGTTGTAACCACCCTGCATGGTGCCCAGCAGTTCAACGGCTTTTTCAGGGGTTACAAGAGGGGAGGTCGCTTCGCCTTTGGCGATCGCGGCAAGGAATCCAGCTTTAACATAGGCGGCTTCGTCGACGCCCGGCGGTACACGGTTAATCAGCAGGTCTAACAGGAATTCTTCTTCGCCCGCAGGCGGGTTTTTCAGCAGTTCTACCAGCGCGGCCATTTGGGTTGCATCTAAGGGTTTGGCAACAATCCCCATGGCGGCACGCTCAGCTACGTGCTTACGGTATTCTTCTAGCACGACGGTTCTCCTCGCTTCTCATTGTCATAATGCGGCCTACACGTCTTCAATCAATCTGCTTCGGTATTGGCAGTTTGCCGCCTTGACGCATCTTGAAGGATTTAGTGGCTGGGCGATTTTCTTCACGCTCCTGTGAGACAGCAGTTTGTAGGGTAAATGCCCGATACCGCGTCGGCAGCATAGCAGGATTTTTGAAAGGTGTTAATCTGTTTACAAAAAAGCAACATTAAAATTTAGCTGAATCGTTAAGGGCAGGATATTGCAGGCTTTCTGTTCAAATCCCGCGACAAAAATTCCTTTCCGCGTACAACTCCCCGGGCCGATCCCAACAATAATCAATAAAAAGCCATACCGCTTACTTATACTCAGCAAACGCGCCGTTTTCGCCGATACTTTAGCGAGATGGGTTACTTTTTGGGTCAGGAGCTTCTATGTCACTGCCGTTCAAACCCCATATCATCGCCCTGCTCTGTAGCGCTGGCTTACTCGCGGCGGCGGGAACACTCTATGTACAAAGCCGAACCCCGACGACGATCGCTGAACCGCCAGCCCAGCCAGCGCCCGCAGCGTCTACGACACAGCCGGTGACCACCACCTACACCCAGGCGCAAATTGATCAGTGGGTCGCGCCCATCGCGCTCTACCCGGACAGTCTGCTGTCGCAGGTGTTGATGGCCTCCACTTATCCCGACAACGTCATGCAGGCGGTACAGTGGTCCCAGGATAACCCCGCGATGAAAGGGGATGCGGCGGTTCAGGCGGTTGCCAGTCAGCCGTGGGATCCCAGCGTCAAATCCCTTGTCGCTTTCCCTGCCCTGCTGGCGATGATGGGCGAAAATCCGCCCTGGGTGGAGAACCTCGGCAATGCGTTTTTGGCCCAGCCGCATGATGTGATGGATTCAGTGCAGCGCCTGCGCACTATTGCCCAGCAGACCGGGACCCTGAAATCCACGCCACAGCAGAAAGTGATTGTCACCCCTGCCGCACCGGTTTCCGCCAGCAGCACGGCAGCAACGTCCACCACCCACTCGGCGGCGCCTGCACCCACGCAGGTCATTAAAATAGAACCGACCAATCCGCAGGTGGTCTATGTTCCCAGCTATAACCCCTCTACCGTCTATGGTACCTGGCCAAACAGCGCCTATCCGCCGGTCTACCTGCCGCCGCCTCCCGGGGAGCAGTTTACCGATAGCTTCGTCAAAGGCTTCGGTTACAGCCTGGGCGTGGCCACTACCTGGGCGCTGTTTAGCAGTATCGACTGGGATGATGATGATGACCACCACCATCACGATGACGACTATCACCACGGCGATTACTCGCATAATGGCGATAACATCAATATTAATATAAATAATTTCAATCATATAACGGGAGAAAACCTGCCGGGCAACCACGTTAACTGGCAGCATAATCCTGCCTATCGCGGTCACACACCGTATCCCGATAATACGGTTGCTCAACGCTTCCATCAGACCAACGTTGCTGGCGGGCTGAGCGCTACCCAACATGCGCCAGTCGATCGCGAAGCGCAGCGCCAGGCAGCGATGACCCAGCTGCAGCATAACGTACCGGCGGCGACAGCGGGCAACCTGGCGGCAAACAACGCCTCACGCGATGCCCAGCGTCAGGCAGCTTCGGCGCAATTGAAACAAGCCACCCAGCGCAGCAACTATCGCGGTTACGACAGCACACCAACCTCGACCCAGCAGCAGCGTCGCGAGGCGGCGAAAACGCAGTTGAAAAATCCCACGCCGCAACAACAGCAGCGTCGGGAAACCGTTAAGAGCCGCGAGCAGAACCTGACACCTCAGCAGCAACAGCATCGGCAGCAGATCCAGTCCGCCACGCCCGCGCAGCGTCAGCAGCAGGTTAGTCATTTACGCGCCAGCGCTCTTAGCGGCAACGAAAGCCGCGCCCCCTCCTGGCAAGCGCAGCAGGAACGGGGACTGCAAAGTCGGCAGTTTTCCGCTGTAAACCGCGAGGAGCGTGGCGGCGCCAGAGAACGTCTTTCCGAACACCATGAACTGCGCCGCCGCTGAGGATGAGCAGAATGAGAAACCTATTACCTATTGCCCTGTTCACATTGATACTGTCACCGTTAGCCGCCTTCGCCCAGCAGCAGTTTTCTACCCCGGAACAGGCCGCGAGCGCGCTGGCTGAGGCGCTCAGCCAGCAAAATGAAGCGGCGCTGAGCAAGGTGCTCGGCGATAACTGGCAGCAATTTTTACCTACCGATGGGATCGACCCCAGCGCCGTCGACCGTTTTCAGCGCGACTGGCAGGTAAAACATGTCATCGTGCAGCAGGGTGATAACGCCTGGCTCGACGTCGGCAGCGAGGCATGGCGGTTGCCGGTGCCTATCGTAAAAACGTCTCAGGGCTGGCGCTTTGATATGGCCGCAGGCGAAGAGGAGATCCTCACCCGCGCCATCGGTCGCAATGAACTGTCAGCGATAGCCGCCATGCACGCTTACGTTGACGCCCAGCAGGATTACTACCAGCTTAATCACCGCTGGGCGCAGAAAATCATCAGCAGTGAAGGCAAAAAAGATGGGTTGTACTGGCCGACGTCGCCGGGTGAGACGCCCAGCCCGCTGGGGCCGGCATTCAGCCCGACGGAGCCCGGCGCCGGTTATCATGGCTATCGTTTCCGCATTATCGCAGGCCGCGATGACCAGGATGCGGCCTTGCTCGCCTGGCCTGTGGAATGGGGTGAAACCGGAGTGATGAGCTTTATGATCGATCTGCACGATACCGTTTATCAGGCTAATCTCGGCGAAGAGAGCGCCGCAAAAGCGCAGGCCATCACGCGCTTTGCCCCCGATGCTGACGCCGGCTGGCAGGTTGTCAAACCATAAAAAAACGCCAGGTTGCCCTCAAGCAACCTGGCGTTTCTATTCGCTTAGCCCTGATGGGGCATCAGAGACGGATCGCCAGCAAAAGTCGGCTTTGTGCTGGATAATGCCGCTTCATCAGCGCTGATGCTTCCGGAGTTCGCCGCCCATACCCCTTCATTCGTCTTCGTCACCTGCTGATGCTGGGCATTCAGATCCTGCCCCATCGCCGCGATATGGGTCGTTTCCGTGCCACCGCTGTTGTCCGCCCAGGGGATGGTGGCGTCAGCCGCGCAGGCCACACCGGATAGGCACGTTGCAGCGACCAGCGCTGCGGTTAAAAAGCGTTTCATCTCACACCTCAACTATATCGTTAACTGCCTATAAGTTTATGGCGTGATTATTTTCAAAGTATGTATGAGGTGTAGCGGTTTATGAACGGAGACATAGTTCTAAACATCAGGCATAAAAAAAGCGGCTCCGGGAGCCGCTTATGCTTTTAGCCTGAAAGAAAAAGTTACTTTTTCTTCGCTTTGGCGTTTGGCAGATCGGTGATGCTGCCTTCGAAGACTTCTGCCGCCAGGCCAACAGACTCGTGCAGAGTCGGGTGAGCATGGATGGTCAGCGCGATGTCTTCAGCGTCGCAGCCCATTTCGATAGCCAGGCCGATCTCACCCAGCAGCTCGCCGCCGTTGGTGCCGACAATCGCGCCGCCGATAACACGGTGGGTCTCTTTGTCGAAGATCAGTTTGGTCATACCGTCTGCGCAGTCGGAAGCGATAGCACGGCCGGAAGCAGCCCACGGGAAGGTGGCGGTTTCGTAGCTGATGCCTTTCTCTTTCGCTTCTTTCTCAGTCAGACCAACCCATGCCACTTCTGGCTCAGTGTAGGCGATGGACGGGATCACTTTCGGATCGAAGTAGTGTTTCAGGCCGGAGATAACTTCTGCGGCAACGTGACCTTCGTGTACGCCTTTGTGCGCCAGCATCGGCTGACCGACGATATCGCCGATAGCAAAGATGTGCGGCACGTTGGTGCGCATTTGTTTGTCAACGCGGATGAAGCCACGATCGTCCACTTCCACGCCCGCTTTACCTGCGTCGAGGTTTTTGCCGTTCGGTACGCGACCGATAGCGACCAGCACGGCGTCGTAACGCTGCGCTTCAGCCGGCGCTTTTTTGCCTTCCATGGAAACGTAAATACCGTCTTCTTTCGCTTCAACGGCAGTCACTTTGGTTTCCAGCATCAGGTTGAATTTCTTGCTGATGCGTTTAGTGAAGACTTTCACCACGTCTTTATCGGCCGCCGGGATAACCTGGTCGAACATTTCAACCACGTCAATCTCTGAACCCAGCGCATGGTATACGGTACCCATTTCCAGACCGATGATACCGCCACCCATGACCAGCATACGTTTCGGTACGGATTTCAGTTCCAGGGCGTCGGTGGAGTCCCATACGCGCGGATCTTCATGCGGGATAAACGGCAGCTGAATCGGACGGGAGCCCGCCGCGATGATGGCGTTGTCGAAGTTGATCACGGTTTTACCGTTTTCGCCTTCCACTTCCAGGGTGTTGGCGCCGGTAAATTTACCCAGACCGTTAACCACTTTCACTTTACGGCCTTTAGCCATGCCAGCCAGGCCGCCGGTCAGCTGAGTGATAACTTTTTCTTTCCAGGTGCGGATCTTGTCAATGTCGGTTTTCGGTTCGCCGAAAACGATGCCGTGTTCGGCCAGCGCTTTCGCTTCTTCGATAACTTTTGCCACGTGCAGCAGCGCTTTAGACGGGATACAACCCACGTTCAGGCAAACGCCACCGAGGGTGCTGTAACGTTCTACGATGACGGTTTCCAGACCTAAATCAGCGCAACGGAAGGCTGCAGAGTAACCTGCGGGGCCTGCCCCAAGTACCACGACCTGAGTTTTGATTTCAGTACTCATCATGACCTCTGTAATTTATATCCGGCGGGTCTGACGCTATTATTCTTACGCCCAAGTCCACCGGGACGTTCTATCCGCGTGTATTTTACAAAATTGTTAACAATTTTTAAACAACAAACGGCAAACGATTTTGTCCTTTGTTGCTGATAATCCCCAACAGCCTGAGGTTATCAGAAAAAAGCCGGCCGTCAGGCCGGCTTTTTCGATTACATCACCAGACGGCGAATGTCGCTCAAGGTGTTGTTAATGATGGTAATGAAGCGGGCACCATCAGCACCGTCGATGACGCGGTGGTCGAAGGACAGAGAGATCGGCATCATCAGACGCGGAACGAACTCTTTACCATTCCATACCGGCTCCATCGCGGACTTAGACACGCCCAGGATGGCCACTTCCGGCGCGTTAACAATCGGCGCGAAGTGGGTAGTGCCCAGGCCGCCGATGCTGGAGATGGTGAAGCAACCGCCCTGCATTTCGCCAGCCGTCAGCTTGCCATCGCGCGCTTTCTTCGAGATGGTGGTCAGTTCACGAGACAGCTCGGTGATGCTCTTCTTATTCACGTCTTTGAAGACCGGAACCACCAGACCGTTCGGGGTATCAACCGCCACACCGATGTTGATGTATTTCTTCAGCGTCAGGCGCTGACCATCTTCGGACAGCGAGCTGTTGAAGCGCGGCATCTGCTCAAGCGCAGCGGCAACGGCTTTCATGATGAAGACCACTGGGGTGAATTTCACGTCCAGTTTACGCTTCTCAGCTTCGGCGTTCTGCTGCTTACGGAACGCTTCCAGATCGGTGATATCGGTTTTGTCGAAGTGGGTAACGTGCGGGATCATCACCCAGTTACGGCTCAGGTTAGCCCCAGAGATTTTCTGGATACGACCCAGTTCCACTTCTTCGATTTCACCAAACTTGCTGAAGTCAACCTTCGGCCATGGCAGCATGCCCGGGATACCGCCGCCAGCGGCAGCCGCCGGTGCGGATTCAGCGCGTTTAACCGCGTCTTTCACATAAGCCTGAACGTCTTCGCGCAGGATACGACCTTTACGGCCGGTGCCTTTCACTTTTGCCAGGTTAACGCCGAACTCGCGCGCCAGGCGGCGAATCAGCGGCGTCGCGTGAACGTAAGCATCGTTTTCAGCGAATTCAGTTTTGCCTTCTGCTTTCGCAGCCGGTGCAGCGGCAGGCTTAGCGGCCTGAGCCGGTGCAGCAGCCGGTGCCGGAGCAGCAGCCTGAGCCGGCGCGGCGGCAGGCGCAGCGCCTTCCACTTCGAAGACCATGATCAGGGAACCGGTTTTGACTTTATCGCCGGTGCTGATTTTGATCTCTTTGACGGTACCTGCGAATGGCGCCGGCACTTCCATAGACGCTTTGTCGCCTTCGACGGTGATCAGGGACTGCTCAGCAGCCACTTTATCGCCGACTTTGACCATCACTTCGGTGACTTCAACTTCGTCGCCGCCGATGTCCGGTACGTTAACGTCTTTCGCA
Organism: Klebsiella sp. GL120222-02; assembly: GCF_003097195.1. Classification (NCBI taxonomy): domain Bacteria; kingdom Pseudomonadati; phylum Pseudomonadota; class Gammaproteobacteria; order Enterobacterales; family Enterobacteriaceae; genus Klebsiella; species Klebsiella sp. GL120222-02. The sequence continues at coordinate 255,867 of NZ_QEQO01000005.1, read as the reverse complement.
CCGCCAGCCGCAGCTGGAGCAGCCGCCGCCGGAGCAGCAGCCTGAGCAGGTGCGGCGGCAGGCGCAGCGCCCGCCACTTCGAAGATCATGATCAGGGAGCCGGTGGACACTTTGTCACCGGTGTTGATTTTGATCTCTTTCACGGTACCCGCGAACGGCGCCGGCACTTCCATAGAGGCTTTATCGCCTTCTACGGTGATCAGGGATTGCTCAGCGGCGATGGTGTCGCCCACTTTAACCATGATCTCGGTGACTTCAACTTCATCGCCGCCGATATCCGGGACGTGAACTTCTTTCGCTGCCGCTGCAGCTGCTGGCGCAGCCGCAGCCGGCGCGGCTTCTTTCTTCTCTTCCTGCGCAGGTGCAGCGGCTGCTGCACCCTCGGCGGAATCGAAAATCATAATCAGTTTGCCAGTCTCGGTTTTGTCGCCGACGGAGACTTTAATCTCTTTCACGACGCCAGCCTGCGGAGACGGGACTTCCATAGAGGCTTTATCGCCTTCTACGGTGATCAGCGACTGTTCAGCTTCTACTTTGTCGCCCACTTTGACCAGGATCTCGGTGATTTCAACTTCATCAGCCCCGATGTCCGGTACTTTGATTTCGATAGCCATTATTCTTTTACCTCTTACGCCAGACGCGGGTTAACTTTTTCTGCATCGATGTCGAATTTCGCGATAGCATCAGCCACCACTTTCTTATCGATTTCACCACGTTTAGCCAGTTCGCCCAGCGCTGCAACGACCACATAGGAAGCATCGACTTCGAAGTGGTGACGCAGGTTTTCACGGCTGTCGGAACGACCGAAGCCATCGGTACCCAGTACGCGGTAATCATCAGCCGGTACGTAAGTACGAACCTGCTCAGCGAACAGTTTCATATAGTCAGTGGATGCCACGGCCGGAGCGTCGTTCATTACCTGAGCGATATACGGCACGCGCGGGGTTTCCAGCGGGTGCAGCATGTTCCAGCGTTCGCAATCCTGGCCATCACGCGCCAGTTCGGTGAAGGAGGTGACGCTATACACGTCAGAGCCCACGCCGTAGTCTTTCGCCAGGATCTGCGCTGCTTCACGAACGTGACGCAGGATAGAACCGGAGCCCAGCAGCTGAACTTTACCTTTGCTACCTTCGATGGTTTCGAGTTTGTAGATACCTTTACGGATACCTTCCTCGGCGCCTTCCGGCATGGCCGGCATGTGGTAGTTTTCGTTCAGCGTAGTGATGTAGTAGTAAACGTTCTCTTGTTTCTCACCGTACATACGCTCCAGGCCATCATGCATGATGACCGCCACTTCGTATGCATAGGACGGATCGTAAGAGATACAGTTCGGGATAGTCAGCGACTGAATATGGCTGTGGCCATCTTCGTGCTGCAGACCTTCGCCGTTCAGCGTTGTACGACCGGAAGTACCACCGATCAGGAAGCCGCGAGCCTGCTGGTCGCCTGCCTGCCAGCACAGGTCGCCGATACGCTGGAACCCGAACATCGAGTAGTAGATGTAGAACGGGATCATCGGCAGGTTGTTGGTGCTGTAAGAGGTCGCCGCAGCCAGCCAGGATGCGCCTGCGCCCAGCTCGTTGATCCCTTCCTGCAGGATCTGGCCTTTCTCGTCTTCTTTGTAGTAGGCAACCTGCTCACGGTCCTGCGGGGTGTACTGCTGGCCGTTCGGGCTGTAAATACCGATCTGACGGAACAGACCTTCCATACCGAAAGTACGCGCTTCGTCGGCGATAATCGGCACGAGGCGGTCTTTGATGGATTTGTTCTTCAGCATCACGTTCAGGGCACGAACGAATGCGATAGTGGTAGAGATCTCTTTATTCTGCTCTTCCAGCAGCGGAGCGAAATCTTCCAGCGTCGGCAGCTCCAGCTTCTCAGAGAAGTTCGGCTGACGGCTCGGCAGATAGCCGTGCAGTTTCTGGCGCTGAGCGTGCAGATAGGTGTGCTCTTCGGAACCTTCCGGGAAGGTGACGTACGGCAGTTTTTCGAGATCGGCATCGGCAACCGGCACGTTGAAACGATCGCGGACGTAACGAACGCCGTCCATGTTCATTTTCTTAACCTGGTGGGCGATGTTCTTACCTTCAGCGGTGTCACCCATGCCGTAACCTTTAATGGTATGGGCGAGGATTACGGTCGCTTTGCCTTTGGTTTCCTGCGCTTTTTTCAGTGCAGCGTAAACTTTCTTCGGATCGTGGCCGCCGCGGTTCAGGGCCCAAATCTGCTCGTCAGTCCAGTCGGCAACCAGCGCCGCAGTCTCCGGATATTTACCGAAGAAGTGCTCGCGCACATATGCGCCGTCTTTGGATTTGAAGGTCTGGTAATCGCCGTCAACGGTTTCTTCCATCAGCTGGATCAGCTTACCGCTGGTGTCTTTACGCAGCAGCTCATCCCAACGACCGCCCCAGATAACCTTGATAACGTTCCAGCCTGCGCCCGCGAAGATGCCTTCCAGTTCGTTGATGATTTTGCCGTTACCCGTTACCGGGCCATCAAGACGCTGCAGGTTACAGTTGATAACGAAGACCAGGTTGTCCAGCTTCTCGCGGGTGGCGATGGTGATCGCACCTTTAGATTCCGGCTCGTCCATCTCACCGTCGCCCAGGAAAGCATAAACGGTTTGTTTGGAGGTGTCTTTCAGACCACGGTGTTCCAGATATTTCAGGAATTTAGCCTGATAAATTGCCCCGATTGGGCCCAGACCCATAGAAACGGTCGGGAACTGCCAGAATTCCGGCATCAGTTTCGGGTGCGGATAAGAGGACAGACCTTTACCGTGAACTTCCTGACGGAAATTGTTCATCTGCTCTTCAGTCAGACGACCTTCCAGGAAAGCACGCGCATACACGCCCGGAGAGATGTGGCCCTGGAAGTACACCAGATCGCCGCCATCCTGCTCGTTGCGTGCGCGGAAGAAGTGGTTGAAGCACACTTCGTAGAAGGTTGCGGAAGACTGGAAGGAAGCCATGTGGCCGCCCAGTTCGAGATCTTTTTTCGATGCGCGCAGAACGGTCATGATCGCGTTCCAGCGGATCGCAGAACGGATACGACGTTCCAGATCCAGATTACCCGGGTATTCCGGTTCATCTTCAACGGCAATAGTGTTGACGTAACCGCCGGTCGATGCGCCAGCAGCCACTTTCACCCCGCCTTTGCGGGCTTCAGAAAGGAGTTGGTCAATAAGATACTGAGCACGCTCAACACCTTCTTCACGGATGACCGATTCGATCGCCTGTAGCCAGTCGCGAGTTTCGATCGGATCCACGTCATTTGGTAAACGTTCTGACATGGGGGGTATTCCTTATCTATCTAATCGTTGATTAATCTGGAACCTGTCCCATTGAACTCTTCGTTCTTCACCTTTGAACAACCAAAAATTCAATAAGACAGGTTCTGCGTTTAGTTGCCGCGCTCTAAAAATGGCGCTTAAGAACCGGAGTTCTCGTCCTTTCGTTGCTGTAAACGACGCAGTGAGCGCTCTCTACGACTCTGCTCACGGCTACGGTCCAGCAAAATTTCCTCAATGAACGCCAGGTGACGGTGCGACGCCTCACGCGCCTGCTCCGGCTCCCCGGCCATTATCGCCTCGAAAATGCGAGTACGATGGTTGCTGACCAACGGGAGCATTTCCCGGCGGGCATACAGCAATTCAAAGTTCTGACGAACGTTTTGTGCCAGCATCGGCTCCATACACCTTAGCAGATGGAGCAAAACCACATTGTGTGCCGCCTCGGTGACGGCGATTTGATACTGGACGACGGCGCCGGACTCAGCGTCCAGATCGCCCGACTGCTGCGCCCGTTCAATGGCCTGATGCAGCTCGCGGATACGATCGCGATCTTCATCATTGCTGCGCAGCGCCGCGTAATAAGCCGCGATGCCTTCCAGCGCGTGACGGGTCTCAAGCAGATCGAATTGGGATTCAGGGTGATCGGACAGCAGCTCGACCAGCGGATCGCTGAAGCTCTGCCACAGGCGGCTCTGAACAAACGTTCCACCTCCCTGACGACGAAGCAACAAGCCCTTGGCTTCGAGGCGTTGAATCGCCTCACGCAGCGAGGGGCGGGAAACGTCGAACTGCTTAGCCAGTTCGCGTTCGGGCGGAAGTTTTTCACCGGGGCGCAAGGTCCCCTCAAGGATCAGAAACTCCAGCTGCTGCTCTATCACATCGGATAATTTTGGTTGGCGGATTTTGCTGTAGGCCATATTCCCTGTCTCTGCCATTAGCCCGGAGTCAATTGGTCTTACCAATTTAAAGTTCGTAGCGCTAAAGTAACAAAGTATTCACCTTCTGTCCATACAGGTTTTGATTGAAATCAGTAAACCGCGGACATTTTAACAACCTTACAGAAATAACATTTCAGAAATGTAACCTTGCACAAATGTTACGTTTACTCACAAAGGGGTAGCGTTAACTTTATGGAAACGAAAAATTACGCTATCTGAACCGATTCAACTGCGCCATAGATGAATAAAAAATCAAATTAACAGAATAAATAACCACTCATGGGTAATGCGATGGAATAATACTGAATGTGTCTATTGATGTCTTTTTAGACACATCGTCATCATCCCTTCATAAAGCAGGTGCATTCGGTCGCGCTTAACACTATTCTCCCTCAGACGAAAGGCCTTTTTTTGAATTACCACACCGCCTTCCGTAAACAAAACAATACAGAAACGGAAGTCGCTAAATACACAAACACAACAATATGTGCGCGCCATCACTCAGGTAAAAAGTGGGCCACTTCGCCCAAATTTTCGCTGGCTATGCTTTCTGGCAGGGACAGCAGAGCAGCAGCAACCTGACGGATGACGTACACAAAAAATAACCACACACGAGGTTTCATATGGAAGGTCAACAGCACGGCGATCGGCTGAAGCGCGGCCTGAAAAACCGCCACATTCAGCTTATCGCGCTGGGCGGGGCTATCGGCACCGGCCTGTTTCTGGGAAGCGCGTCCGTCATTCAGTCCGCCGGCCCGGGTATCATTCTTGGTTACGCGATTGCCGGCTTTATCGCCTTTCTGATCATGCGTCAGTTGGGTGAGATGGTGGTGGAAGAGCCGGTAGCAGGTTCGTTTAGCCACTTCGCATATAAATACTGGGGCGGCTTTGCCGGCTTCGCTTCCGGCTGGAACTACTGGGTGTTGTATGTCCTGGTGGCCATGGCGGAACTCACCGCCGTCGGCAAATATATCCAGTTCTGGTGGCCGGAAATCCCGACCTGGGCCTCGGCGGCGGTCTTCTTCATCGCTATCAACGCCATTAACCTGACCAACGTGAAAGTGTTCGGGGAAATGGAGTTCTGGTTCGCGATTATCAAAGTGGTCGCCGTGGTGGCGATGATTCTGTTCGGCGGCTGGCTGCTGTTCAGCGGCAACGGCGGCCCGCAGGCGACGGTAAGTAACCTGTGGGATCAGGGTGGCTTCCTGCCGCACGGCTTTACCGGACTGGTAATGATGATGGCGATCATCATGTTCTCCTTCGGCGGTCTGGAGCTGGTGGGGATCACCGCGGCGGAAGCGGATAATCCGGAGCAAAGCATTCCGAAAGCCACCAACCAGGTTATCTACCGTATCCTGATCTTCTATGTTGGCTCGCTGGCGGTGCTGCTCTCCCTGCTGCCGTGGACCCGCGTGACCGCGGACACCAGCCCATTCGTCCTGATTTTCCATGAGCTTGGCGATACGCTGGTGGCAAATGCCCTTAACGTCGTGGTGCTGACGGCGGCTCTGTCGGTTTATAACAGCTGCGTCTACTGCAACAGCCGTATGCTGTTCGGCCTTGCCCAGCAGGGTAACGCGCCGAAAGCGCTGCTCAGCGTCGACAAACGCGGCGTGCCGGTGAATACCATCCTCGTCTCGGCCCTGGTGACCGCGCTGTGCGTACTGATCAACTACCTGGCGCCGGAATCCGCCTTCGGCCTGTTGATGGCGCTGGTGGTCTCGGCCCTGGTTATCAACTGGGCGATGATCAGCCTGGCGCATATGAAATTCCGTCGCGCCAAACAGCAGCAGGGGGTCACCACTCGCTTCCCTGCCCTCTTCTACCCGCTGGGTAACTGGGTGTGCCTGCTGTTTATGGCGGCAGTGCTGGTGATTATGCTGATGACCCCGGGGATGGCGATTTCCGTTTGGCTGATCCCGGTATGGATTGCGGTGCTGGGCGTGGGCTATCTGTTTAAACAGAAAGCCGCCGCCACCATAAAAGCACAATAATACATCTCATAAATATTTCTCTTTGCTCTGCGCCCCTCCCTGAATAACGGGCGCAGAGCATTGTTATCTGCTTCACACTTTCCCCTCCATAGCTGATATATCCATATCGTTAACGAGTTCCTGCAACGTATTTCCCTCGATAGCAGCCAATAATTCTCTCCATACTGCAACGGAGAGACCGCACATGGCAGACAATAGACTATCAATAAAGGAAAAGATTGGTTACGGGATGGGTGATGCCGGATGCAATATCATATTTGGCGCCATCATGCTGTTTGTTAACTATTTTTATACCGATATCTTCGGCCTGGCGCCGGCGCTGGTCGGCGTACTGCTGTTGTCGGTGCGCGTCATCGATGCGGTGACCGATCCGATTATGGGCGCCCTTGCCGACCGTACCCGCAGTAAATATGGCCGCTTTCGTCCATGGCTACTGTGGATTGCCTTCCCCTACGCCCTGTTCAGCGTGCTGATGTTCACTACTCCTGAGTGGAGCTATAACAGCAAAGTTATCTATGCGTTCGTGACCTACTTTCTGCTGTCGGTGACCTATACCGCGATTAACATCCCCTACTGCTCGCTGGGAACGGTGATGACCGCTGATCCGAAAGAACGCGTTGCCTGCCAGTCCTATCGTTTTGTGATGGTGGGTATCGCCACGCTGCTGCTGTCATTGACGCTGCTGCCAATGGCCGACTGGTTCGGCGGCGCCGATAAAGCGAAGGGCTACCAGATGGCGATGACCGTGCTGGCCTTTATCGGCATGTGTATGTTCCTGTTCTGCTTCGCTACCGTGCGTGAACGCATACACCCGGCGGTGCAGACGAATGATGAACTGAAAAAAGACCTCAAAGACGTGTGGAAAAATGACCAGTGGGTGCGCATCCTGCTGCTCACGCTGTGCAACGTCTGCCCGGGCTTTATTCGCATGGCCGCCACCATGTATTACGTCACCTGGGTGATGGGACAAAGCACCCATTTTGCCACCCTGTTTATCAGCCTCGGCGTGGTCGGGATGATGATTGGCAGCATGCTGGCGAAAGTCCTCACCGACCGCTGGTGCAAACTGCAGGTTTTCTTCTGGACCAACATCGTGCTGGCGATTTTCTCCTGCGCCTTCTATTTCTTTAATCCGCACGCCACCACGCTGATTATGGTGCTCTACTTCCTGCTCAACATCCTGCATCAGATCCCCTCTCCGCTGCACTGGTCGCTGATGTCCGACGTTGACGACTATGGCGAGTGGAAAACCGGTAAGCGCATCACCGGCATTAGCTTCTCCGGCAATCTGTTCTTCCTCAAGGTCGGCCTGGCGGTCGCCGGAGCAATGGTAGGTTTCCTGCTGTCATGGTACGGCTACGACGCCGGCGCGAAAGCGCAAAGCGCCTCCGCCCTCAACGGCATCGTGCTCCTATTCTCGGTCATCCCCGGCGTCGGCTATCTGATCACCGCCGGCGTGGTGCGCCTGCTGAAGGTTGACCGCACCCTGATGCGCCAGATTCAAAGCGATTTAGAGAAGCGCCGCAGCAACTACAGCGAGCTGAACGAATACCAGGAACTGAAAACCAGTGAACACGTAAGGAAAGCCTGATGAACAACTGGCCAAACCCCTTTATTGAACAGCGCGCAGACCCCTTTATTCTGCGCCACCTTAATCACTACTACTTTATTGCCTCGGTACCGGAATATGACCGGCTGGAGATCCGGCGCGCGGCCACCCTTGAAGGATTGCGCGATGCTGAGCCGGTAGTGGTCTGGCGCGCGCCGCAAAGCGGGCCGATGAGCCAGCTGATTTGGGCGCCGGAGCTGCATGAAATAGACGGTAAGTGGTATATCTATTTTGCCGCCACCCATACTCACGATCTGGATGCGCTGGGGATGTTCCAGCATCGCATGTTCGTTCTCGAGTGCGCCGACAACGATCCGCTGACCGGTCGCTGGCAGGAAAAAGGCCAGGTGGTCACGCCTTTCGATACCTTCGCCCTCGATGCCACTACTTTTATCCATCAGGGCAAACGCTGGTATCTGTGGGCGCAAAAATCCCCGCATATCGAAGGCAACTCAAACTTATATCTTGCTGAAATGGCCAACCCGTGGACGCTAAAAGGCGAGCCGGTCATGCTGAGCAAGCCGGAGTTCGACTGGGAGTGCCGGGGATTTAAGGTCAACGAAGGTCCTGCGGTGCTGGTGCATGGCGATAAGCTGTTCATCAGCTATTCCGCCAGCGCCACCGATGAAAACTACTGCATGGGGTTGTTATGGATCGACCGGCAGGCCGATCCGCTGCAGCCGACGAACTGGCATAAAGCCCCGCAGCCGGTCTTTCGTACCAGCTATGAAAACCGCCAGTATGGCCCGGGCCATAATAGTTTTACCCAAACGCCGGCAGGGGAAGATGTGCTGGTGTATCACGCGCGGAATTACACCGAGATAGAAGGCGATCCACTGTATGACCCCAATCGCCATACGCGGTTAAAACTCGTCAGCTGGAGGGAGGACGGGATGCCCGACTTCGGCATCCCGCCGGCGGATACGCTGTAGCGGTTCGGAATGAAGCCCGCTGACGCGGGTTCTGCAGGCCGGGTCAGGCGAAGCCGCCACCCGGCAACAAGAGTCCCGCAGGTGCATGTATCGTGGCAGGCTGAGCGCGGGCTCAGGCCGTTAAACCAGAGTGCCGTAAATCGTCAGCAGCGCCATGATCACCACCACCACCAGCGAGGTTTTCTTGGCCATCGACACCGCGGCCTTCGGGGTCGCCACTTTATCCACGTGCGGTTCACGAGCCAGGGAATACTGCGCCAGGCGGGTCAATACCTGATACTGCGATGAATGGCGGTCGCCTAACGATGCAAACCACGCCGGGAGCGCTTTCTCTCCATGCCCCACCAGAGCATAGACAACCCCCACCAGACGCACCGGCAGCCAGTCCACGATATGCAAGAGACCATCGATTCCAGACTGCAAACGATGATGCGGCGTCTGGTAGCGCGCCAGCCACGTCTGCCAGGCACGCAGGACGCTATAAGCGATAAGCGTCAGCGGCCCCCACGCGCCCCCCACCACAAACCAGAAAAGCGGCGCCAGGTAATATCGATAGTTAATCCACAGCAGCGCATTTTGCAGCTCACTCAGATATTCACGCTCATCGCAGCCCGGCGGTACGCCGTGGATCAGCGTCAGCTCGCTGGCCATGGCATCGCAGGCGCGACTGTCATTGCGCGACGCCGCTTTCAGATAGGCATGATAATGCAGCCGAACCTTGCCTGCCCCGATGCACAACAGGCCCAGCAAGATCCAGAACACCAGCAGAGGTACGTTAAATAGCTGCCCCTGCAGCAGGCGCTGAATGAGATACACCACCGCGACAGCCACCACCGTCATCAGCAGCGTGCCCAGCAGCGAAAAATGTTTTATCCGGCGGAACACCACCTCCAGCCGATGATCAAGCTGCCAGTGTTCGCCCAGCTTAAACAGCCGTTCGGCGATAAGCACCAGCAGCGTCGTAAACAGCGTCATGATGTCTCCTTATCTGACGGCGCACTGAGTAGCGCCCGGAATTTTATCCAGTCAAAGGCCGGTCCTGGATCGGTTTTCCGCACGGGCGCGATATCGCTGTGGCCCGCGATGTTTTCGGCGATAGCCGGGTAAATCGTGATCAGTAGTTCCGTCACCGCCGCCAGCTGCTGGTACTGCGCATCGGTATACGTCAGGGTATCCGTGCCTTCCAGCTCAATGCCAATGGAAAAGTCATTGCAGCGTTCTCGCCCCTGATAGCAGGAGACCCCCGCATGCCACGCACGCTTATCGAAAGGCACATACTGCACGATTTCGCCATCACGGCGAATCAGACAATGTGCCGAAACGCGCAGATGAGCAATCTCGGCAAAGAAAGGATGCGCATGGGGATCCAGGGTGCCAGTGAACAGCGCATCAATCCACGGACCACCAAATTCACCCGGTGGCAGGCTAATGTTATGCACCACCAGTAAGGAAGGGGCTTCTTCATCCGGACGGCAGTCATGGTGCGGCGAGGGAACCCGACGCGCGCCGACCAGCCATCCCTCGTTCAACTGCATGCGGGATCTCCTTTCGCGAACTCATGCTTCCGGGCCACACGCCGGCCCAAAGGATGAAGTGTGTATGGTACTGAAACGTCGTTCAGGTTAGCATGTTTCCCACTTCTGAATCTTATCTATCTGGAGCTTTATCATGTCGCCTCGTCGTTACAACCCCGACCGCCGCCGTGACGTGCTGCTGGAACGTATTAACCTCGATATTACCGATGTTGTCGCACACTCCCTGCGGGAAGATTTGGGCGGCGAAGTCGACGCCAACAACGATATTAGCGCGCAATTATTGCCGCAGGATGCACGCTCCCATGCGGTGGTCATTACCCGCGAAGATGGCGTCTTCTGTGGCAAACGCTGGGTGGAAGAGGTCTTTATTCAGCTCGCCGGTGACGACGTGAATATCACCTGGCACGTGGCCGACGGCGATGCGGTCAAAGCCGACCAGCCGCTGTTCGAGCTGGAAGGCCCGTCGCGTATTCTGCTCACCGGCGAACGCACGGCGCTGAACTTTGTGCAAACTCTCTCCGGCGTCGCCAGCGTCGTCCGTCGCTACGTCGACCTGCTGGCCGGCACCAAAACCCAACTCCTGGATACCCGTAAAACGCTACCAGGGCTGCGTACCGCGCTGAAATACGCGGTACTCTGCGGCGGCGGCGCCAACCACCGCCTGGGCCTGTTCGACGCTTTCCTGATTAAAGAAAACCATATCATCGCCTCCGGCTCGATCCGTCAGGCGGTGGAAAAGGCGTTCTGGCTACATCCTGATGTGCCGGTGGAAGTGGAAGTGGAAACCCTGGATGAGCTGGAGCAGGCGTTAAAAGCCGGGGCGGACATCATTATGCTCGATAACTTCACCACCGACCTGATGCGCGAGGCGGTGAAAATCACCGCAGGCCAGGCGGCTCTGGAGGTCTCCGGTAACGTCACCTTCGACACCATCCGCGAATTTGCCGACACCGGCGTCGACTATATCTCCGTCGGCGCCCTGACCAAACATGTGCAGGCGCTCGACCTGTCGATGCGTTTTCGCTAAGCAATTGGCCTTCACGCTTCCAGGCGTGAGGGCCTGAATTTGCGAGCCGACTCGCAGCCGTTCATGCCCACCATGTAAGCAAAGTAAAAACCCTGGAATCTGGTTTCCCGGATCGTTTTCGCCTCCTCGCCTGGTATCCCAAATCCCGTCACAGTGCTCCAGTCACAACAAGGAGCGACTTATGGATAAACAACGTGGTTTCACCCTGATTGAACTGATGGTGGTCATTGGGATCATCGCTATTCTCAGCGCCATCGGCATCCCGGCCTACCAGAACTACCTGCGTAAAGCCGCCCTCACCGACCTGCTGCAGACCTTTGTCCCCTATCGGACGGCCATCGAACTTTGCGCGCTCGATCATGGCGGCCTGACGGTATGCGACGGCGGCAGCAACGGCATTCCCTCGCCGACAACCACTCGCTATCTCTCCGCCATGAGCGTGGCCAAAGGGGTCGTCACCCTCACCGGCCAGGAAAGCCTGAACGGACTGGGCGTCACCCTGACGCCGACCTGGGATAACGCCGAGGGCGTCACTGGCTGGCAGCGCGTCTGCACTATCACCGGCAACAGCGCCCTTCAGCAGGCCTGCGAAGACGTCTTCCGGGTGAAGTAAGGGCAAACACATGAAAACAGAACAGCTGATCCCTCTCTGTCGCCGCTATCACGCCATGTTGCTGCATAGCGACGAGCAGACGATATCCATTGCGGTGGTCGATACCCCACCAACAGAGCTGATGGAGGCGCTGCGCTTCGCGACGCAAAAGCGAATCGATATTGAATGCTGGAGCCAGGAACAGATGGACAAGCGTCTGCAGGCCCAGGAAAAGCAGGCGCAACTGGCGCAAAACGCGGGGCCGGAAAATATCGCCGAACGGGTCAACCAGATCCTCGAACAGGCTCTGCGTCAGCGGGCGTCCGATATTCATATCGAACCCACGGAAACGCATTTACGCATCCGCCTGCGGGTCGATGGCGTCCTCCATGCCCTGCCGTTGCTGGCCCCCGAGCTGGCGGCACCGATTATCGCGCGACTCAAGGTCATGGCCAGTCTCGATATCGCCGAGCATCGTTTACCACAGGATGGTCAGTTCGCGCTGAACCTCGGCGGACGACCGCTCTCCTTTCGCATCGCCACTCTACCCTGCCGCTATGGCGAAAAAATTGTCCTGCGTCTTCTGCATCAGGTTGACCAGGCCCTGGATCTGGAGGCCCTCGGACTCTCCTCTTCCCAGCTGGCGGCTTTTCGCCAGGCGCTTAATCAGCCGCAGGGTCTACTGCTGGTCACCGGCCCGACCGGAAGCGGTAAAACGGTGACCCTCTACAGCGCCCTGCAGGCCAGAAACCGGGAGCAAGTGAACATCTGTAGCGTCGAGGATCCGCTGGAGATCCCCATCGCCGGGATGAATCAGACGCAAATTAATCCGCGTTCCGGGCTCACCTTTCACAGCGTACTCCGCGCCCTGTTACGCCAGGATCCGGATATTGTCATGGTAGGCGAGATTCGTGACGCCGAGACCGCTGAAATAGCCCTGAAAGCCGCCCAGACCGGCCATCTGGTGCTTTCCACCCTGCACACCAACTCCACCAGCGAAACCCTCACCCGCCTGCAGCAGATGGGCATCGCCCGCTGGATGATATCTTCAGCGCTCTCGCTGGTTATCGCCCAGCGCCTGGTCCGCAAGCTGTGCCCCCACTGTCGGCGCAATGTCGGTAGCGCCGCCGACCTGCCGCACAGCCTGTGGCCACGCCCGCTGCCGCGCTGGCAGGCGGCTGGCTGCGATCACTGTTATCACGGTTATCACGGCAGGCTGGCGCTGTTTGAGGTCATGCCTGTCACCCCCGGGTTACGCCAGGGAATAGTCCAGGGGCTGAATGCCATTGAGATTGAATCTCTGGCGCGAGCCGCGGGGATGATGACGCTTTTTGAAAGCGGTTGTCAGGCTATCGAACAGGGGCTGACCAGCCTTGAAGAGGTGGTGCGGGTGCTGGGGATCCCCCATGGCGACTAAGCGTCTCTGGCGCTGGCGCGGTATCGATGCGCACGGCGCCCCTTGCCAGGGGATGCTATGGCAAGCCAGTCGTCTGGAGGTGCTGCACGACCTTCAGCAGCAGCGCGTCATGCCGCTGGCCGTGCGCCGCTGTGCAGTGAAGCTGAATCTCTGGCACCCACGCTACAGTAGCGAAACGATCCGTCAGCTCGCCACCCTGCTGCAGGCCGGCCTGCCGCTGGCGGACGGTTTATCTCTGCTGGCGCAGCAGCAACCACACCCGCAATGGCAAGCGCTGCTTGAGTCCCTGGGCCGCGAGCTGGCTCAGGGCGTAGCTTTCTCTACCGCGCTGGCGCAGTGGCCGCAAGCCTTTCCGCCGCTTTATCTGGCGATGATTAGCACCGGCGAACTGACAGGCAAGCTTGATATCTGCTGCCTGCAGCTGGCCAACCAACAGCAGGAGCAGCAGCGGCTCGCCGGCAAGGTCAAAAAAGCGCTGCGTTACCCGCTGATTGTGCTCGCCCTGGCGCTGCTGGTGGTGCTGGGGATGCTCTATTTTGTCCTGCCCGAGTTCACCGCCATCTACCAGACGTTCAGTACGCCGCTGCCGCTGTTGACGCGGATGGTCGTTGCGGCAGGCGACATGCTAAGTCGCGGCTGGCCTCTACTGCTGGCCCTTTTCCTGAGCCCGCTGCTGCTCAACCAGCTGGTCCGGCGGCGTAGCGACTGGTTGCTGCGTCGCCAGCGATTGCTGAACGCGCTCCCTCTCATCGGCCCCCTGATCGGCGGCCAACAGCTGAGCCTGATCTTTACCATCCTGGCGTTAACCCAAAGCGCCGGTATTAGCTTTCTGCAGGGTTTGCAAAGTGTTGAAGCAACTCTGTCGTGCCCACTCTGGCGCCAGCGCCTGGCGCAAGCCCGTACGCTGATAGCCCAGGGGGAACCGATTTGGCAGGCGTTAAGCCGGTGCGGCGGTTTTACTCCGCTGTGCCTGCAGCTCATCCGTACGGGTGAAAGCGCGGGGGCGCTGGATCAAATGCTGGAAAATCTGGCGCACCATCATCGGGAGCAAACGCATCAGCGAGCCGACAGTCTGGCTGCGCATCTCGAACCCATCATGCTGGTGATAACCGGTTCACTGGTCGGCATTCTGGTGGTGGCGATGTATTTGCCCGTTTTTCATCTGGGCGATGCCATTGGCGGGGCGGGAGGATGAGAAACGCTGGCGCAGCACAGGCGCCAGCGAAGCCACTTACAGGCTATTAAATATCCGGTTCTCTTGTTCCTGAACGCGGATAAAGGTCGTCCGTTTGGTCAGCTCTTTCAGACGCGACGCGCCAACATAGGTGCAGGCTGAACGCAGGCCGCCAAGGATATCGCGAGCAGTATTATCCACCGGGCCACGCAGCGGTAGCTTAACGGTTTTACCTTCCGCCGCGCGGTATTTCGCGACACCGCCCACATGGCGCGTCATCGCCGACTCGGAGCTCATGCCATAGAACAGCATGAATTTTTCCCCGTTCTCTTCAACGATGGTTCCGCCGCTCTCTTCATGGCCCGCCAGCATGCCGCCGAGCATCACGAAATCGGCGCCGCCGCCGAAAGCTTTCGCCACATCACCCGGCATGGTGCATCCCCCGTCGCTGATGATCTGGCCGCCCAGGCCGTGCGCCGCATCAGCGCACTCGATCACGGCGGAGAGCTGCGGATAGCCGACGCCCGTTTTGACGCGGGTAGTGCAGACGGAACCCGGGCCAATCCCGACTTTCACAATATCGGCGCCGGAGAGGATCAGCTCTTCGCACATTTCACCAGTGACCACGTTTCCGGCGATAATGGTTTTCTGCGGCCAGGCTTCACGGGCTTTCGCCACAAACTGCACGAAGTGCTCAGAGTAGCCGTTAGCCACGTCGATGCACACAAAGTTCAGTTGCGGATTCTGAGAGAGGATCTGTTGCGTCTTTTCGAAATCCGCATCGGAAGTGCCGGTGGAAACCATCACATGCTTGAGGACGTCTGCGGACGCGCCCTGTACAAACGCCTGCCATTCCTCAACGGTGTAGTGCTTGTGTACCGCGGTCAGAATACCAAAAGTGGCCAGCGCTTGCGCCATACTGAAGGTGCCGACGGTATCCATGTTGGCCGCAATAATTGGCACACCGGACCAGGTCTGGCCTGAATGTTTGAAAGTGAATTCACGTTCCAGCTCAACATCAGAACGGCTTTTGAGAGTAGAGCGTTTCGGGCGGATAAGAACGTCTTTGAAACCAAGCTTCAGATCTTCTTCAATACGCATGTGCGAATTCCTGGGGTTAATTGCATTATTGTGAGAGCACAACTCCAGTGACGTTATCATACGCACGAATCAGGCCTGCGCAAGACTGCGATTTTCACTTTTTTTACGCTACAATCGTATAAATTTACCTGGTGAATGGAGAAAAAAGCGCTTATGCCTTTCCTCGCCAGCGTATTATTTTTAACCATTTGATTTGCTTGATTAAAAGAAACAGAATAGCGGGCGGCGATCCCGGTTGGCACGTGACTATCACGACATGATCACTATCACCTCTCCGACGTGCGGCCAGTCATCGCTGTCTGAATGCAAAAAATACGAGCAATCCGTTTCAGGGTCAGAAGATATGGGGTACACAGTCGCGTTAACAGGTGGGATCGGCAGCGGTAAAAGCACGGTCGCCGACGCCTTCGCGCAGCTCGGGGTTAACGTTGTTGATGCCGATGTTATCGCCCGCCAGGTGGTCGAACCTGGCACCCCAGCGCTCCAGGCCATCGCCGACCACTTTGGGTCGCAGATGATTGCCCCCGACGGCACGCTGAACCGCCGCCTGCTGCGGGAAAAAATTTTTGCTCACGTGGAGGATAAAGCCTGGCTTAACGCGCTGTTGCATCCGCTGATCCAGCAGGAAACGCGCCGCCAGATGCAGGCTGCTACCTCCCCTTATCTCCTCTGGGTCGTACCTTTGCTGGTCGAAAACCGCCTGTCCGGTCAGGCCGATCGCGTACTGGTCGTCGATGTGCCAAAAGAAACGCAGATCGAACGCACCATGCTGCGTGACAAGGTCAGCCGCGAACATGCTGAACATATTCTTGCCGCTCAGGCCACGCGCGAGCAGCGCTTGGCCGCCGCGGACGATGTTATTGAAAACACTGGCACGCCGGATGCAGTGGCATCGGATGTTGCCCGCCTGCACGAAAAGTATTTAATGCTGGCATCGCAGGCCGCCTCACAGGAAAACTCGTAATGCATACCCCCGTTCTGTTTGAACATCCTCTTAATGAGAAAATGCGTACCTGGCTGCGCATCGAATTTCTGATCCAGCAAATGGCTTTCCATCCGATGATTGCCACTCATGCCGATGCGCTCCATTTTTTCCGTAACGCCGGCGATCTGTTGGATGTGCTGGAGCGTGGCGAGGTGCGTACCGACCTGGTTAAAGAACTGGAGCGCCAGCAGCGCAAGCTCCAGTCCTGGGCTGAAGTACCGGGCGTCGATCAGGAGCGCATTAACGAACTGCGCCAGCAGCTGAAGCAATCCTCCAGCACCCTGATGGCCGCGCCGCGTATTGGCCAGTTTCTGCGTGAAGATCGCCTGATTGCGCTGGTGCGTCAGCGCCTGAGTATTCCTGGCGGCTGCTGCAGCTTCGATTTACCGACCCTGCATATCTGGCTCCATATGCCACAGGCGCATCGGGACGAGCAGGTGGCCAGCTGGCTCGCCAGCCTCGATCCGCTGATCCAGTCCCTGAACCTGATCCTCGACCTGATCCGTAACTCTGCGCTGTTTCGCAAACAGACCAGCCTCAACGGCTTTTACCAGGATAATGGCGAAGATGCCGATCTGCTACGTCTGCGTCTCGATCTGGCTCACCAGCTGTATCCGCAGATCTCCGGCCATAAGAGCCGTTTCGCTATCCGTTTCCTGCCGCTGGACAGTGAGTATGGGATCGTGCCGGAGCGCTTTGATTTTGAACTGGCCTGCTGCTAAGGAGATAACATGTCTGAAGAGACCATCGTCAACTGCCCGACCTGCGGCAAAAACGTGGTGTGGGGTGAGCAGAGTCCCTTTCGTCCATTCTGCAGCAAGCGCTGTCAGCTGATCGATCTGGGAGAATGGGCCGCAGAAGAGAAACGCATCCCCAGTGCGGGCGATCTCTCCGACAGCGATGACTGGAGCGAGCAGCAGCCCTGATTTACCGGCACGCTAACCCGATAATTATCGGGTTAGCGTTGTAGCCTGAGGCTCAGCACAGGCCGATAAGTTTGTTGATAACCGGTTCATTCGCCGGGGGGAACGCCTCTGGATCCAGTGTCTGACCCGCCATCCACCGTCCCGGTTGCCCTTCTTTACCCCATGGCTCGCCTTGCCAATTTTCCACAAGGAAAAACCACAGCGTTATATGGCGGTCAGGGAACTGATACTCCAGCTTATCAAATAGCGTTGCAGACCTTACCGTAATTCCAACCTCTTCCTGCAGCTCGCGAATTAGCGCCTGCTCCGGCGTCTCATCAGATTCAATCTTCCCGCCCGGGAACTCCAGCTTATTCGCCATATGGGCATCAGCGGCGCGCTGGGTAATAAAGATTTCGCCTTGTGGATTGCGAATTATCCCGACGGCGATTTGCAGTTTTTTCATTGGATCAGCTCCATAAAAAAGGCGCAGAACTCTGCGCCTTTGTTTTTTTATCAGGCCTTAGCTCAGACGGCCGTGGCACTGTTTATATTTTTTACCGGAACCGCACGGACAGGGATCGTTACGCCCCACTTTACGCTCGCCGGTTTGTGCCGCCAGATCCTCGGCAGCGGCCTCATCATCGCTCTGATGGCTGAGCTGCTGCATCTGCGCCAGGCGCTCGGCTTCTTCACGACGCTGTTGCTCCATCGCTTCGACTTCTTCCGGCATACGCACCTGGACTTTGCTCAGGGTGCTAATCACTTCATACTTCAGTGACTCCAGCATCGCAGCAAACATAGAGAACGATTCGCGCTTGTACTCCTGCTTTGGATCTTTCTGCGCATAGCCACGCAGATGGATACCCTGACGCAGATAGTCCATCGCTGCCAGGTGCTCTTTCCACAGGGAGTCCAGGGTCTGCAGCATCACACCTTTCTCAAAGTGACGCATCATCTCGGCACCGACCACTTCTTCTTTACGCTGGTAAGTTTCTACCGCGCTCTGCAGAATACGTTCACGCAGGGTCTCTTCATGCAGCTCCGGCTCTTTATCCAGCCACTCTTTGATCGGCAGCTCGAGGTCGAAGTCGTTTTTCAGACGCTCCTGCAGGCCTTCAATATCCCACATCTCTTCCAGCGACTGCGGCGGAATATGCGCATCGATAGTCGCTTTAAAGACGTCTTCGCGGATGCTGTTGATGGTTTCGCTGACATCAGACACGTCCAGCAGTTCGTTACGCTGAGTGTAGATCGCGCGGCGCTGGTCGTTAGCCACATCATCATATTCCAGCAGCTGCTTACGAATATCGAAGTTACGGCTTTCCACTTTACGCTGAGCGTTGGCGATAGCCTTAGTTACCCACGGGTGCTCGATGGCTTCACCCGGCTTCATCCCCAGTTTGCGCATCATGCCGGACACACGATCGGAGGCGAAGATACGCATCAGAGCATCTTCCATCGACAGGTAGAAGCGAGACGAACCGGCATCACCCTGACGACCCGCACGGCCACGCAGCTGGTTATCGATACGGCGTGATTCATGACGCTCAGTACCGATAATGTGTAGACCGCCTGCGGCCAGAACCGCATCATGGCGCACCTGCCAGTCCGCTTTGATTTTTTCAATCTGTTCCGGCGTCGGATTTTCCAGCGCGGCGACTTCCGCCTGCCAGCTACCGCCGAGCATAATATCGGTACCACGACCCGCCATGTTGGTGGCAATGGTCACCGCTGCCGGATAACCCGCCTGGGCGACGATATCCGCTTCGCTGGCGTGGAACTTGGCGTTCAGTACGTTGTGCTTGATGCCGGCTTTGGTCAGCTCGCGCGAAACTACTTCGGATTTTTCGATCGAGATAGTCCCCACCAGCACCGGCTGGCCGGCAGCGGTGCGGGTTTTAATATCTTCGATAATCGCCTGAATTTTTTCCGCTTCGGTCATATAGACCAGATCCGCCATGTCCTTACGGATCATCGGACGGTTGGTCGGCACGACAACGGTATCCAGCTTATAGATAGAGCTGAATTCGAAGGCTTCGGTATCCGCTGTACCGGTCATCCCCGCCAGTTTCTCGTACAGGCGGAAGTAGTTCTGGAAGGTGATAGAGGCCAGAGTCTGGTTCTCGTTCTGGATCTCCACGCCTTCTTTGGCTTCCACCGCCTGGTGCAGACCATCGGACCAACGGCGGCCTTGCATCGTACGGCCAGTGTGCTCATCGACGATGATAACTTCGCCATCTTTAACGATGTAGTCAACGTCGCGGGTGAACAACGCATGGGCGCGCAGCGCGGCGGTCACGTGGTGCATCAGCATGATGTTGGTCGGGGAGTACAGCGACTCACCTTCTTCCATAATGCCTTCCTGCACCAGCAGCTCTTCGATGAGCACCAGACCGCGTTCGGTCAGGTTAACCTGGCGGGCTTTCTCATCAACAGAGAAGTGGCCTTCACCGGTAAAGGTATCCGAATCCTCTTTTTCCTGACGGATCAGATGCGGGATGATTTTGTTTACCTTACGGTACATTTCAGAGCTGTCTTCCGCCGGACCGGAAATGATCAGCGGGGTACGCGCTTCGTCGATCAGGATGGAGTCCACCTCATCCACCAGCGCATAGTGCAGTTTACGTTGAACGCGCTCTTCCGGGCTGAAGGCCATGTTGTCGCGCAGATAGTCGAAGCCGTATTCGTTGTTGGTACCGTAGGTAATATCGGCAGCGTAGGCTTCACGCTTCGCCGGCGCCGGCAGACCGGACATATTGATGCCCACGCTCATACCAAGGAATTCGAACAGCGGACGGTTGTTTTCGGCGTCACGCTGCGCCAGATAGTCGTTGACGGTCACCACGTGGACGCCTTTACCGGTCAGTGCGTTGAGGTACGCCGGCAGGGTCGCGGTCAGCGTTTTACCTTCACCAGTACGCATCTCGGCGATGCAGCGATCGTTAAGCACCATACCGCCCAGCAGCTGGACGTCGAAGTGGCGCATGCCGAACACACGCTTACTGGCTTCGCGAACGACGGCAAAGGCTTCCGGGATCAGGTTTTCCAGCACTTCGCCTTTTTCCAGGCGCGCGCGGAATTCAGCAGTTTTCGCTTTCAGCTCGTCATCAGAGAGTTTTTCCATCGCCGGTTCCATACCGTTGATGATATTGACAACTTTGCGCATACGACGCAGCGTACGGTCATTACGGCTGCCGAAAACCTTAGTTAACATTTTAATAAGCATAATAAAATCTCAAACGCCCCGCGGTGCGGAGTCACAAAAAATAGGATGGTCCGGGGTTATTTTCAGCTGAGACGTTGAGGTCCTGCGCGGATCCCCGCCACCTGGCTAATCCAGGCGCTCACGCGGAAGGCAGAATATGAGGAAGAGATGTAAGCCACCTGGCGGATCACCACCGGCGGCGTGCTGTCCTGGGTCAGCAGCGCGCTGAGCGTATCAAGCAGCGCCAGATGTTGGGCCTGCAGCGGGGAAGTTTCTTCCGCCACCGGCAATGCCTGTGGCGCCATCGCGAAGGAGAGATGACGAATAACGGTGCGAATGGCGTGCTGATGCCAGTAGTCGACGGTAAAGTTCGGCCGACGATTACTCTCCAGCAGCGCCAGCTGAGAGAAATTAACTTTGCTCGGATTGTGGTTGCTGGACGTTGCCTTCGCCGGCGTCGCAGTTTCGTGGCTGTTGCTAAGCGCGGGCAGGCCGAAGCTGGCCGCGACCATCCCCAACAGGAGATGCGGCCAAAAATACCGTCTGCCAAACTGTCGCCAGCGCGTCAGCAATCCACTCACTTTCATTACCTTTCGTTGGTATACCCGTCGTCGTTCAGGCCGCCTCTTAATTAGCGTTTTTTGCAGGACACCCTGACATCCACGGGGTAAAGCAACCCGGAGAAATAATTTTGCGCTCAAATACTAACATTATTACCGCGCTGAGGCAGCATGAATGAAGGCGATTGCCCGGGGAAAACGCTTAATAAAACAGCGAACGCGCGCTAATTATTGCCCGACAATCACTGCGAAAAATAACTGGAAGGGGTTATAAAAGAAAAACGACTGGTTCCCTGGTCGGAGAGAGTACCAGGTTACCAGTCGAATTTACTGAATGGTCAGGCTTACGCCAGAACCATCGACGGTGCGCGGAACGCCATAGGCAGTTTTGCGTCGTCTTCGAAGGTCACATACTCCCAGGCTTCCTGTTTTGCCAGGACCGCCTGCAGCAGTTTGTTATTCAACGCGTGACCCGATTTGTACGCCGTGAATGCGCCGATAATGTTGTGACCACACATAAACAGGTCACCGATCGCATCCAGCATTTTGTGGCGAACAAATTCGTCTTCAAAGCGCAGACCGTCTTCGTTCAGTACGCGATAATCGTCAACAACGATGGCACAATCGAAGCTGCCGCCCAGGCACAGGCCGCGGGACTGCAGATATTCGATATCGCGCATAAAACCGAAGGTACGCGCACGGCTAATCTGACGCATGAACGCATCGGCCGAGAAGTTCAGCGTATAGCGCTGGGTGCTGGCATCAATCGCCGGATGGTTAAAATCGATGGTGAAATCCAGCGAAAAACCATTGTACGGTTTGAATTCAGCCCATTTGTCGCCATCTTCGACGCGAACCGTCTCTTTGATACGAACAAATTTCTTGGCGCAGTTCAGTTCATCGATGCCGGCGTCCAGCAACAGATAAACGAACGGAGCCGCACTGCCGTCCATAATCGGGATTTCCGGCGCATCGACTTCAACAATAATGTTGTCGATACCCAGGCCAGCCAATGCGGCGTTCAGGTGTTCAACCGTAGAAATCCGCACGTCATGCTCATTAACCAGGCAAGTACAGAGCATGGTATCACGCACAGATTTGGCATCAGCCGGAAAATCTACCGGTGGATTCAAGTCGGTGCGACGATAGATGACCCCGGTATTTGCCGGCGCAGGGCGTAACGTCAGTGTGACTTTCTTGCCGGTATGCAAACCGACACCAGTCGCCTGAACGATACGTTTAAGAGTCCTTTGTTTGATCATCGTATAATCTCGCCAATTTACCTATCCAACCGAAGTGTACACCACTATCGGGAGGCCAGTTTAGCACAAAGAGCGCAGATGCCCAACTTCCAGTCGATTCTTAATCGGCTTGCTTACGCAGGAAGGCTGGGATATCCAGATAATCCGGCTCTTTCGCGGTTTGCGGCGTATTGTCGTTCACCACTTTTGCTGCCGGCTTCTGCTCTTGCGTCAGCGGCGACATACCGTGCTGCTGGTAGCGATCCATCACCGGCTGCTGAACCTGTTTGTTGGTCACCAGGGTAATTTCCGGACGCTTGTCCATGCCGATACCAGTCGCCACCACGGTCACGCGCAGCTCGTCGTTCATATCCGGGTCCAGAGAAGTACCGATAACCACGGTCGCGTTATCCGACGCAAAGGCACGGATGGTGTTACCCACGGTTTCGAACTCATCCAGACGCAGGTCGAAGCCCGCAGTAATGTTAACCAGTACGCCGCGCGCGCCGGACAGGTCGATATCTTCCAGCAGCGGAGAAGAGATAGCCATTTCAGCCGCTTCTTCCGCACGGTCTTCACCACTCGCCACGCCGGAGCCCATCATCGCGTAGCCCATTTCTGACATCACGGTACGGACGTCCGCGAAGTCGACGTTCATCAGGCCCGGACGCGTAATCAGTTCGGCGATACCCTGCACCGCGCCTTTCAGTACATCGTTTGCCGCGCCGAACGCGTCGAGCAGAGAAATACCACGGCCGAGTACTTTCAGCAGCTTGTCGTTCGGGATGGTGATCAGTGAGTCAACGTGCTTGGACAGCTCGGTGATCCCCTGCTCAGCAAACGCCATGCGCTTCTTGCCTTCGAAATTAAACGGCTTCGTGACCACCGCAACGGTGAGGATACCCAGATCCTTCGCCACTTCCGCAACCACTGGCGCCGCACCGGTACCGGTACCGCCGCCCATACCTGCCGCGATGAACACCATGTCTGCGCCATCAAGGGCCGCACGCAGCGCTTCACGGTCTTCGTCCGCCGCATTGCGGCCGACTTCCGGGTTCGCGCCCGCACCCAGACCTTTGGTAATACCGCTACCGATCTGGATAGTCTGGCCAACAGCCGTTTTACGCAGCGCCTGCGCATCGGTGTTCACCGCGAAGAATTCAACACCCTCAATGCGCTCGCGCACCATGTGTTCAACGGCGTTACCGCCGCCGCCACCGACGCCGATGACTTTAATCACCGCGTCGTTGGTCAGTTCCATAGGTTCAAACATAGTTTCTCTCCGTCTTGTGCCTGTCGCCTGAGAACGCTAATTGTCTGCGTTCTCTTAAAAAATTAAAACTCTTTTCGCAGCCAGCTGTTGAGTCGTTTAATCCACGAGCCCACTGACGCCGTCACGCGTTTTTCGACTTCCGCTTCACCACTCAAATGTGACTCTTTGCCGTAGTGCAGCAGCCCAACCGCCGTCGAATAATACGGCTCCTGGGCGTAATCCGTTAAACCAGTAATGTTCAGCGGCGCGCCAATACGCACCTGGGTATGGAATACCCGCTGCGCGCAGGCCGCCAGGCCTTCAATTTGCGCCGCGCCGCCGGTTAACACAATCCCTGCCGCCAGATGATGTTTGACACCCTGCTGGCGAAGCTGTTCCTGCAGCTGCAGGATCTCTTCGTTGACCAGATTAAGCAGCTCGGTATAGCGCGGTTCAATCACCTCTGCCAGCGTCTGACGCTGCAGGCTGCGCGGCGGACGTCCGCCTACGCTCGGGACTTCGACGTTTTCGTCTTTACCGACGATGGAACCTAATGCGCAACCGTGACGAACCTTAATCGCTTCGGCATCGCTCGGCGGCGTACCAAAGGCATAGGCGATATCGCTGGTCACCACGTTCCCGGCGTACGGGATCACTTTGGTGTGACGCAATGCGCCGCCGGTGTAGACGGCGATATCCATTGTACCACCGCCGATGTCCACGACGCAGACGCCCAGCTCACGTTCGTCTTCTGTTAATACCGAATAACTGGCCGCTAACCCGGCGAAAATAAGTTGGTCAACTTTCAGACCGCAACGTTCCACCGCTTTAACAATGTTTTTCGCCATATCGTTATGGCAGGTAATCAGATGCACCTTCGCCTGCATACGCACACCAGACAGCCCTACCGGATTTTTAATCCCTTCCTGGTAGTCGATGGCATATTCCTGCGGAATCACGTGCAGGACGCGATGTTCATCGCGGACGCGAACCGACTTCGCGGTGTGGACCACGTTCTCAACGTCATCCAGCGTCACTTCTTCTTCCGAAATCGGTACCATCCCGATTTCATTCTGACAGCTTATATGTTTACCCGAAAGTGCCAAATAAACTGATGAAATCTGGCAATCCGCCATCAGTTCGGCCTGGTCGATGGCGCGCTGTACGCATTTCACCACCGACTCGAGGTCGTTCACACCGCCTTTATCCATACCACGTGATGGGCAACTGCCCACGCCGATGATATTAATCATGCCGTCGGGCAGAACTTCCCCTACTAAAGCGGCCACCTTAGCGGTGCCAATCTCCAGTCCAACTACCAGTTTTCTGTCCGTCGCCTTGATCATTGTTGTTCTGCCTGTGCCTGATTCTGTTGTTGATTAGTTTCCTCTACGGGAGCAGGTACCCAGCCCACTGCCGCACCCGAGTCATAACGCAAATCAACGTAGCTAATCCGTTTGCCGTCGGTCTGCGCCTGCTGCTGGAGAACCGGGTAGAGTTCCATAAAGCGCTGAAGCCGTTTCATGGTATCGCCACGGCCAAGGTTGAGCTTAATGTCATTATTAAGCGTCAACTGCCAGGAGCGACGGGCGGTCATCGCCGCCACTTTCAACGTGAATTTATCCTTTGCCAGCACCTGCCCCATGTCACGATACCCTTGCAGCACTTCGTTCTCGCTGCCTTCCGGGCCGTATAACATCGGTAAATTCTGTTTGCTGGTGCGATCCGCCGGTACGCTGAAGGCATTTCCTTCTGCATCCACCATATGTTGATCATTCCAGCGCGCAATCGGCACATATTCAACCAGATGAATCTTCAATTCATCGGGCCACTGCTTACGGACGCTCGCCTGCTTAATCCACGGCAAGCGTTCAATTTGACTCTGAATAATGTTCACATCCTGAGTCATGAAAGTACCCGGTGAACCCAACGCCAGAATCGCCTGGCGGATGTCATCATTGCGCGTATAGTGACGCTCGCCGGTCACCACCATCTTCGACAGCGGCAAGCGCTGCGCATCTTCCATCCAGCCAAGAACCATCCACCCGCTGACCAGCACGGTAAACAGCACCGCCAGCAGGAAAACGATCCCTGCCAGCCGCGTTCCATTACTCCGACGCGAAGAAGAAACGTCCTCTTCATGGTTCCGCGTATTCAGCGCAGCCTGCGACATATCACCCCGCCAGGTCCAGAATTCGTACAACAAGCTGGGAGAAGCTCATTCCTGCCTGACGCGCCGCCATCGGTACAAGGCTATGGCTGGTCATGCCCGGGGAAGTATTTGCTTCCAGCAGATAAAACTGGCCATCGCTGTCCAGCATCACGTCAATACGGCCCCAGCCTTTACAACCCAGAACATTCCAGGCTTTAAGCACCAGGCTCTGGATGTCTGACTCACGCGCGGGATCTTCAAATCCAGGGCAGAAATATTGCGTCTCATCAGACAGATACTTCGCCTCATAATCATAGAAGGTTCCCGCGGCCTGGATACGTATTGACGGTAAAATTTCTTCACCGACGATGGCGACGGTAAATTCCGGCCCACTAAGCCATTTTTCGACCAAAACTTCATCATCATGCTGAAAAGCCAGCGCCAATGCACTCGGTAAATCACAGCTTTCGCTGACTTTCGACATCCCAACGCTGGAGCCTTCACGGCTCGGCTTGATGATGACCGGCAGGCCCAGCGCCGCAATCTGTTGTTCAACGGCAGCAGAAAGTCCTGCAGTAAACTGGGCGCGGGTCAGCGCGACCCACGGCGCGACCGGCAATCCCGCCCCCTGCCACAGCCATTTGCTGCGCAGTTTATCCATCGACAGCGCGGAGGCCATCACCCCGCTGCCGGTATAAGGCACCTGGATCAGATCCAGCAGCCCCTGCAGCGTGCCATCTTCCCCACCGCGGCCATGAAGGGCAATAAACGCTTTCTTAAAGCCCAGATTTTTTAACTGGGTAACATCGACGTCGCGCGGGTCGACCGGATGGGCATCCACCCCGCCTTCACGCAGCCCGGCCAGCACCGCGGCGCCTGAATTCAGCGACACTTCACGTTCAGCGGAGGTTCCACCGAAAAGCACCGCGATTTTATCAGCCATGGCGCTCTTCCTCCGTTTTTTGCGGAGCCAGTTTGATTTCAGCCAGGTGACGGGCAATTTTTCCGATATTGCCCGCGCCCTGCACCAGCACTAAATCGTTACCGGTCAGCACCGACGCCAGCATCTCCGCGGCCTGGGCCGGGTCAGAGACCAGGATTGGGTCAACTTTACCGCGACCGCGGATCGTACGGCACAGTGAGCGGCTATCGGCGCCCGGGATCGGCGCTTCGCCCGCCGGATAGACATCCAGCATCAGCAGCGCATCGACCTGGGTCAGCACGTTGGCGAAATCGTCATACAGATCGCGGGTACGGGTATAACGGTGCGGCTGGAACAGCATCACCAGATTTTTATCCGGCCAGCCAGCGCGCGCGGCTTTGATGGTGGCGTCCACTTCCGTCGGGTGGTGGCCGTAGTCATCGATCAGCATCGCGCTGCCCGGCTTGCCGTTGACTTCCGCCAGCGGAAACTCGCCAAGAAAATCAAAGCGGCGTCCGGTTCCCTGGAAACTTTCCAGCGCGCGCAGGATCGCCTGGTCGTCAATTCCCTCTTCCGTCGCCACGGCCACCGCCGCCGCCGCGTTCAGCGCGTTATGGCGACCCGGGGCATTGAGCGTGACCTGCAGGATCTCTTTATCCTGACGCACCAGGCGAAAATGGCCTTGAGCCCCAAGCTGACGGTAGTCCTCGACGCGAACGTCGGCGTCGTCGCTAAAACCGTAGGTGGTGATCTGCCGGCCTACGCGCGGCAGCAGTTCACGAATAACCGGATCGTCCACGCACATCACCGCGCGTCCGTAGAACGGCAGGTTGTGCAGGAAGTTAATAAAGGTCTGCTTCAGATTTTCGAAGTCGCCATGGTAGGTATCCATATGGTCGGCTTCGATGTTGGTCACAATCGCGACCATCGGCTGCAGATGCAGGAACGACGCATCGCTCTCATCCGCTTCCGCAATCAGATAACGGCTATGGCCGAGACGGGCATGCACGCCCGCCGCTTTCACCAGCCCGCCGTTGACGAAGGTCGGGTCGAGCCCGGCTTCGGCGTAAATACTGGACACCATCGCGGTGGTAGTGGTTTTGCCGTGAGTTCCGGCAATCGCAATCCCGTGGCGGAAGCGCATCAGCTCCGCCAGCATTTCCGCACGGCGGATCACCGGAATGCGCGCTTCGTGTGCGGCAACGATTTCCGGGTTATCTGCGGAAATCGCGCTGGAAACGACCACAACGCTGGCATCGCGCACGTTTTCCGGGCGATGGTTGAAATAAATAGTGGCGCCAAGCTGCGACAGCTGCTGGGTCACCGGATTCGGCGCCAGGTCGGAGCCGCTGATCTGGTAACCTTCATTAGCCAACACTTCGGCAATACCGCCCATACCGGCACCGCCGATGCCGACAAAGTGAATGTGCCGGACGCGACGCATCTCGGGCACTATGGAACGCAGTTTTGCCAAATCTTGTGTATTCATTCTTTACGCCATCAACTTCTGTCATTCGGGCGGTGAAAATCACCGCAATTAGCGCGCCAAAGCTACGGCGCTGACCTCTTCTGCTACTCGCTCAGTAGCGTCCGGAATCGAAGCGCCACGCGCTCGTTCCGCCATATCCAGCAACGTTTCCCGATCCCAGCTCGCCAGGGTAGAGGCAACCGCCTCTACCGTGAACTCAGGCTGTTCAAGAATTTTCGCCGCGCCGGCTTTCTCCAGCGGCAGCGCATTCCAGTACTGCTGACGATCTTTGTGCTGGAAGGGTACAAACAGCGCCGGTAAACCTGCAGCCGCGATTTCGCTGACCGTCAGCGCGCCGGAACGGCAAACCACGACATCAGCCCAGGCATAGGCCGCGGCCATGTCATCAATAAATTCCGTCACTTTATGCTGCGGCTGCCCCGCAGCGGCATAGGCCTGTTGCACGGTTTGCTGACCGCCTTTGCCGCTCTGATGCCAGATGGTCACCGCATCACCGAGCTTCGCCGCCACCTGCGGCATAGTCTGGTTCAGGACGCGCGCGCCCTGAGAGCCACCGACCACCAGCACGCGAATCGGTCCATGACGCCCCACCAGTCTCTGACCCGGCAGCGGCAGCGCCAGTACATCGGTACGCACCGGGTTTCCGACCACGTCCGCATGCGGGAACGCGCCGGGAAACGCCTGCATCACTTTCTTCGCAATCTTTGCCAGCCATTTGTTGGTCAGACCGGCAATACCGTTTTGTTCGTGGAGGACCACCGGGATCCCCAACGACCACGCCGCCAGACCGCCAGGCCCGGAGACATAGCCGCCCATGCCCAGCACCACATCCGGCTGGAAACGCTTCATGATCGCTCGCGCCTGACGCCAGGCGTTGAAGATACGCACCGGCGCTAACAGTTGCGCTTTTATCCCTTTGCCACGCAGGCCGGAGATACGGATAAAATCAATCTCGATGCCGTTTTTCGGCACTAAATCCGCTTCCATACGATCGGCGGTACCCAGCCAGCGAACCTGCCAGCCCTGGTCCATTAAATGGTGCGCGACCGCCAGCCCCGGGAACACATGCCCGCCGGTACCGCCCGCCATCACCATCAACCGCTTTTCCTGACCGCTCATCGAACACCCCGTGTAAACGCCTGGGCTTTTTCCAGACGCGTTTCATAATCTATTCGCAACAACAACATGATGGCCGTCGACATAATCAGCAGACTGGAACCACCATAACTGATCAGCGGCAGCGTCAGACCTTTCGTCGGCAGCATCCCCGCCGCCGCCCCGACGTTAACTAACGCCTGGAAGCTAAACCAGATACCAATCGCACAGGCGAGGAAGCCGGAGAAGCGATGATCGATCTCCAGCGCTTTACGGCCAATCGACATGGCGCGGAAAGCGACGAAGAATACCATTAAAAGCGCCAGTACCACACCGATATAACCGAGTTCTTCGCCGATAATGGCGAAGATAAAGTCAGTGTGCGCTTCCGGCAAATACTCCAGTTTTTGCACTGAGTTGCCGAGGCCCTGCCCCCACATCTCGCCGCGGCCAAAGGCCATAAGCGACTGGGTCAGCTGGTAACCACTGCCGAACGGGTCTTCCCATGGGTTCCAGAAGGAGGTCACGCGGCGAATACGGTACGGTTCGGCGAGGATCAGCAGGACCACCGCCGAGATACCCATGCCGATAATGGCGATGAACT
Organism: Klebsiella sp. GL120222-02; assembly: GCF_003097195.1. NCBI lineage: Bacteria > Pseudomonadati > Pseudomonadota > Gammaproteobacteria > Enterobacterales > Enterobacteriaceae > Klebsiella > Klebsiella sp. GL120222-02. Next base: position 225,843 of record NZ_QEQO01000005.1, on the reverse strand, counting down.
GCCACAGTTTCGCGCCAGCAAGGAAGAGCATCGCCAGCGTGGTGACGAACAGCACTACCACGGTACCGAGGTCAGGCTGCGCCAGCAGCAGGATCGCCAGCACGAAAATCACGCCCATCGGTTTTAAGAACCCGCGCAGGTTGTTACGCACTTCATCCGCTTTACGCACAAGATAATTGGCGATATAGCAGAACAGCGACAGCTTGGTGAACTCCGCCGGCTGAATACGCAGCGGGCCAAGGGCGATCCAGCGCGATGCCCCGTTTACCGAGCTGCCCACCACCAGCACGATCAGCAGCATAACGATCGAAGCGATCAGCATCGCGGTACTGTGGCGCTGCCAGAAATCCATCGGCAGGCGCAGCGTCACCAGCGCGAGGACAAAGGCCAGCACAATGTACAGGCCGTCACGCTTGGCAAAGAGGAAAGGATCGTTCGCCAGGCGCTGCCCCACCGGCATCGACGCCGAGGTCACCATGATAAAGCCGATCGCCGCCAGGCCGAAGGTCAGCCATAGCAGCATCCGGTCATACATCACCAGACTGTCGTTATCTTTCGGGCGCGAGCCCATCACCCAGCCTTTTAGCGCGGCGAACAGCCAGGCGAAGATAAACATCCCCGGCAGTCGCGGCAGTCTCAACCGAGGCAAGCTCAGCTGCGGCATTCTCAGGCGTGGGAGAGAGAAACGCATCAACCTAACTCCTTCGCCAGACGGGCAAACATATCGCCCCGTTGTTCAAAATTCTTAAACTGATCCAGGCTGGCGCACGCCGGCGACAGGAGCACCATGTCGCCCGCTTTCACCAGAGATGCAATTTGACGCATCGCCTGTTCCATGGTCTCAGTTTGTACCGCCACGTCAGGACGCAGCTCAGCGAGCTCGGCGCCATCGCGACCAAAACAGTACAAGCGAATACGATCGCCGCCGAGGTAGCGCTTCAGCGGGGTAAAATCAGCGGACTTGCCGTCGCCGCCCAGCAGCAGATACAGCGTGCCATCCAGCTGCAGGCCGTTCAGCGCCGCCTCGGTGCTGCCGACGTTGGTTGCCTTCGAGTCGTTAATCCAGCGTACGCCGTTGTGATCCAGCACCAGCTGAAAGCGATGGGCCAGACCAGTGAAGGTGGTTAATGCCTTGAGGCTACTGGCCCGCGGCAGGCCCGCGGCATCGGCCAGCGCCAGTGCCGCCAGGGCGTTGCTGTAGTTATGCTGACCGGTGAGAGGCATCTCTTTCACATTGAGGACTTTCTCACCTTTAACGCGCAGCCAGGTTTCGCCCTGCTGACGGTTAAGGTGGTAGTCACCGACATCGACACCAAAGCTGATGCAGCGATCGTCCGCCCCGCGTACCGGCATCGTGAGCGCATCGTCCGCGTTCACCACGCAGGTTTTTGCATTCTCGTAAATCCGCAGCTTCGCCGCGCGATACTGCTGCAGCCCCAGCGGGTAGCGGTCCATATGGTCCTCAGTCACGTTGAGGATGGTTGCCGCCACAGCCTGCAGACTGGAGGTCGTTTCCAGCTGGAAGCTGGAGAGCTCCAGCACATATAGCTCACGATCGGTGTCCAGCAGCATCAGCGCCGGCAGGCCGATATTACCGCCCACGCCGACGTTAACCCCGGCCGCTTTCGCCATCTCGCCCACCAGAGTAGTGACAGTGCTTTTGCCGTTAGAGCCGGTAATGGCGATAATCGGCGCCTGCGCCTCGCGGCAGAACAGCTCGATATCACCAACGATCTCTACGCCTGCATCGGCTGCCGCGCTCAGTGAAGGATGGGCCAGCGCGATGCCGGGACTGGCGACAATCAGATCCGCCGCCAGCAGCCAGGTATCATTGAGTCCGCCGACATGGCATTCGACCGATTCGGGTAATTTATCCAGCCCCGGAGGCGCGACGCGGGTGTCCATTACACGCGGCGTCACGCCGCGCGCCATGAAAAAGTCCACGCATGACAGGCCGGTCATACCCAGCCCAATAATGACGACTTTTTTACCCTGATAATCTGCCATGATTAACGTACCTTCAGCGTCGCCAGGCCAATCAGCACCAGCATCAGCGAAATAATCCAGAAGCGCACGATAACGCGCGGCTCCGGCCAGCCCTTCAGTTCATAGTGATGGTGAATCGGCGCCATACGGAAGATGCGCTGACCGCGCAGCTTAAAGGAGCCAACCTGCAGGATCACCGACAGAGTCTCCACGACGAAAACACCGCCCATAATCACCAGCAGGAATTCCTGACGCAGCAGCACGGCGATAATGCCCAGCGCGCCGCCGAGCGCCAGCGAACCGACGTCGCCCATAAAGACCTGCGCCGGATAGGTGTTAAACCACAGGAAGCCCAGACCCGCGCCGACAATCGCCGTACAGACGATCACCAGCTCGCCAGCATGGCGCAGATAGGGAATGTGCAGGTAGTTGGCGAAGTTCATGTTGCCGGTGGCCCATGCCACCAGCGCAAAGCCGGCAGCGACGAAGACGGTCGGCATAATCGCCAGGCCGTCGAGGCCATCGGTCAGGTTGACCGCATTGCCGGTACCGACGATAACGAAGTAAGCCAGCAGGATATAGAGCAGGCCCAGCTGCGGCATCACGTCTTTAAAGAATGGCACCACCAGCTCGGTCGCCGGGGTGTCTTTCCCGGCCAGATAGAGCGCGAACGCCACGCCCAGCGCGATCACCGACATCCAGAAATACTTCCAGCGGGCGATCAGGCCTTTGGTATCTTTGCGCACGACTTTACGGTAATCATCAACAAAGCCGATGATCCCGTAGCCGATTAATACCGTCAGTACGCACCAGACGTACGGGTTGGAGGGGTAAGCCCACAGCAGAACGGAGACGGTGATCGCAGTGAGGATCATGATCCCCCCCATGGTCGGCGTGCCGCGTTTGCTGAAGTGGGACTCCGGACCGTCGTTACGTACGACCTGGCCGAAGGAGAGTTTTTGCAGACGGGCGATCATGCGCGGGCCCATCCACAACGAGATGAACAGCGCGGTCAGCAGGCTGACGATGGCGCGAAACGTCAGATAAGAAAAGACGTTAAAGCCGGAATAATATTTGACCAAATGTTCGGCCAGCCATACTAACATGTCCCAGTCTCCTGTAATGCGCGTACTACCTCTTCCATGGCGGCACTACGTGAACCCTTCACTAAAATGGTCATTATCTTGTGCTCCGCCAGCAGCTCGCGCAGGCGAGCCACTACTGCGGCTTTATCATTAAAATGTTCGCCCACGCCGCTGGCGCGGCTGATATCCGCGCTCAAGGTGCCGACGCTGAGGACGCAATCCAGCCCCGCCGCTTTCGCTGCCTCGCCGACTTCGCGATGGCAGGCCGCGCTTTCCGCGCCAAGCTCCGCCATATCGCCGACCACCATCGCCCGGAAGCCGGGCATCTCTGACAGTACCTGCACCGCCGCGGTCATCGAACCAACGTTGGCGTTGTAGGAGTCATCCAGCAGCAGCTGGCTCTCCGTCAGCCGGATCGGGAACAGACGCCCCGGAACGGCCTTCAGCTGCGCCAGACCGGCTTTTACCGCCGCCAGATCGGCGCCTACCGCCATCGCCAGCGAGGTCGCCGCCAGCGCGTTAGCGATGTTATGGCGTCCCGGCAGCGGCAGCAGGACGTCAACGTTGCCGGTTGGGGTCTGCAGCGTAAATTCGGTACCGTGGCTGGTGATCTGCACGTTGGTCGCCGTGAAGTCGCTGTTGGCCGCATTCGGTGAGAAGCGCCACACTTTGCGATCGCCAATCACCGCCTGCCAGTTCAGCCAGTCGTTGTTATCAGCATTGAGAATGGCGATGCCGTTTTCCGGCAGACCGGTATAGATTTCGCCCTTCGCCTTCGCCACGCCCGCCAGCGAGCCGAAACCTTCGAGGTGCGCCGCAGCAAGGTTGTTGACCAGCGCGGCTTCCGGACGCGTCAGGCTGACGGTCCAGGCGATTTCGCCCTGGTGGTTGGCGCCGAGTTCGATCACCGCGTACTGATGCTCTTTAGTCAGGCGCAGCAGCGTCATCGGTACACCGATATCGTTGTTCAGGTTGCCAGCGGTATACAGTGTGTTGCCGCACTGGCTAAGGATCGCCGCGGTCATCTCTTTGACCGAGGTTTTACCGGACGAGCCGGTCAAGGCGACGACGCGGGTCGGTACCTGCTGACGCACCCAGGCGGCTAACTCGCCGAAAGCCTGGCGGGTATCTTTCACGATCACCTGCGGGAGATCGCAGGCCAGCGGACGGCTCACCAGCAGCGCGCCGGCGCCAGCTGCTTTCGCCTGTTCGGCAAAATCATGAGCGTCGAAACGCTCGCCTTTCAGCGCCACAAACAGGCAGCCCGCCGTCACTTTACGGGTATCGGAGGTCACCTCGTCGATAGCGATGTCGCTACCCTGCCGTTCGCCATGGGCGATCGCGGCGAGCTGGCTTAACGTAAAGCGAATCATGCTACCGCTCCCAGCAGACGCGCGACGGTGACGCGGTCGGAATAATCCAGACGGCGATTGCCGACGATCTGGTAATCTTCATGGCCTTTACCCGCCACCAGCACCACGTCGTTCTCTTTCGCCTGCATCACGGCGTTGGTGACCGCTTCCGCGCGGCCTTCCATCACCTTCGCATGACCCGCATCGAGCATGCCGGCCAGAATATCGTTGATAATCGCCCGCGGCTCTTCGGTGCGCGGGTTGTCATCAGTGACCACCACGATGTCGGCAAATTCTTCAGCGATAGCGCCCATCAGCGGACGCTTGCCTTTGTCACGGTCGCCGCCGCAGCCGAAAACGCACCACAGCTTGCCGCTGCAGTGCAGGCGCGCGGCCTGCAGCGCTTTTTCCAGCGCGTCAGGCGTATGGGCGTAATCCACCACCACGGCCGGTTTACCGGGCGCGCTGAACACTTCCATACGGCCGCATACCGGCTGTAAACGCGCTGCGGTTTTCAGCAGATCGGCCAGCGGATAGCCCAGCGCCAGCAGCGTCGCCAGCGCCAGCAGCAGGTTGCTGACGTTAAAGGCGCCCATCAGGCGGCTTTCGATTTCACCGTTGCCCCAGCTGGAGTCAAACTGAATGGTCGCGCCGCTGTCGTGATAGTTGACCGCGGTGGCCTTCAGCCAGCGGCCGTGGCAGTTCGGATTGATATGATCTTCCATCGACACCGCCACCGCATCCGGCAGCTTCGCCAGCCAGCGACGCCCCACTTCATCGTCAGCGTTGACGATGGCCTGGCCGCAATGGTGGGTCGAGTACAGCAGCCATTTCGCCGCTTCGTAGTGCTCCATGTCGCCATGGTAGTCGAGGTGGTCGCGGCTCAGATTGGTAAACACCGAGGCGGCAAACTGCAGCGCCGCCACGCGGTGTTGCACCAGACCGTGGGAAGAGACTTCCATCGCGCCGAAGGTTGCCCCCTGCCCGACCAGACTGGAGAGCACATGCTGAACGTCTACCGCAGAACCGGTGGTATTTTCGGTCGGCACGACTTTATCCAGCAGGCCGTTGCCAACGGTCCCCATCACTGCGCTGGTTTCGCCGAGCAGCTTCGCCCACTGCGCCAGCAGTTGAGTGGTGGTCGTTTTACCGTTAGTACCGGTGACGCCCACCAGACGCAGCTGCTGCGACGGCTGATGATAAAAACGCCCGGCCAGCGCCGATAAGCGTTCGTTAAGCTGGCTCAGGTAAATAACCGGCACGCCGTGCATTTCACGGATCTCACCGTCTTCAGCCTCGCCCTGCGCTTCAGCAATAATGGCAGCCACACCTTGCGCTATCGCCTGCGGGATATAACGACGCCCGTCCGCCTGATGACCCTGTACCGCGATAAAGAGATCGCCGGAAGCAGCCACCCGGCTGTCCAGCGTCATCTCTCGCAGAATGCGCTCCGGTGCGTTTGGCACCCACGGAGCGAGTAGGTCGCGCAAATTACGATCTGCCACCTGTTCCCTCGCCTTGATTAATTACAAATTCACTTTTTTCGCCCGTTGCCAGCGCATCCGGCTCAATGTTCATGGTGCGCAATACGCCGCCCATGATGGCACCGAAGACCGGCGCGGAAACGGCGCCACCGTAGTATTTACCTGCCTGCGGGTCGTTGATCACCACCACCAGCGCGAAGCGCGGATGGCTGGCGGGCGCAACGCCTGCGGTGTAAGCAATATATTTGTTGATATAGCGGCCATCCGGCCCCACTTTTTTCGCCGTACCGGTTTTAATCGCGATGCGATAGCCTTTGATCGCCGCTTTCACGCCGCCGCCGCCGGGCAGCGCCACGCTTTCCATCATATGAACGACGGTACGAACGAGTGATTCCGGGAAGACGCGCTCGCCCGGAACCGGTGGATCAACCTTGGTAATTGACAGCGGGCGATAGATGCCATAGCTGCCAATCGTTGCGTAGACTCGCGCTAACTGTAACGGGGTTACCATTAGCCCGTAGCCGAAAGAAAAGGTGGCCCTCTCTATGTCAGACCACCGTTGTTTTTGAGGATATAAGCCACTGCGTTCTCCGACCAACCCCAAATTGGTCGCCTTTCCAAGCCCAAAACGTGAGTAAGTATCTACTAACGCTGAGGACGGCATCGCTAACGCCAGCTTAGAAACACCGACGTTACTCGACTTCTGTAGCACCCCGGTCAGGGTCAATTCGCTATAACGCGCCACGTCTTTGATTTCGTGGCCGTTAATTCGATAGGGAATGGTATTCAGCACGGTATTTTCGTTGACGATGCCGCGCTGCAGCGCCGTCATCACCACCATCGGTTTCACCGTCGAACCCGGTTCGAATACGTCGGTGATAGCGCGGTTACGCATGGTGTCTTTCGCCGTACCGGCGAAGTTGTTCGGGTTATAGGAGGGGCTGTTGGCCATCGCCAGCACTTCCCCGGTGTTAACGTCCACTAACACGGCGCTGCCCGACTCGGCTTTGTTAAAGGCCACGGCGTTGTTCAGCTCGCGATAGACCAGCGCCTGCAGACGTTCGTCGATGCTCAGCGCCAGGTTGTGCGCCGCCTGGCTGTCGGTAGAAGAGATATCTTCAATGACCCGGCCATAGCGGTCTTTACGCACGATACGCTCGCCCGGCTGGCCGGTAAGCCATTTATCAAAGCTTTTTTCGACCCCTTCAATCCCCTGGCTGTCGACGTTGGTAAAGCCAATGAGGTGAGCAGTCACTTCTCCGGAAGGGTAATAACGACGGGACTCTTCACGCAGATGAATGCCCGGCAGCTTTAGCTTTTTGATGTAGTCGGCCATGTCAGGGTTTACCTGACGCGCCAGATAGATAAAACGCATCCGCGGATTGGTATTGATGCGCGTTGCCAGCTGATCCAGCGGCATATTGAGGGCGTCCGCCAGCGCCTTCCAGCGCGTATCCAGGGTGATCCCGCCAGCATCATGCAGCTCCTTCGGATCGGCCCAGATAGCCTTCACCGGTACGCTGACCGCCAGCGGCCGCCCGGAGCGGTCGGTAATCATCCCGCGCGCGGTAGACACTTCCTGGACGCGCAGCGAGCGCATATCGCCCTGACGCACCAGCATGTCGGGGCTGACCACCTGGAGCCAGGCGACACGACCCAGCAGGAAAGTCAGCGCCAGCAGAATACAGCCGCACAGCAACGCAAAACGCCAACTGATAAAGTTGGCCTGTTCTTCCTGACGCTTTGCTTTTGGCGTTTTTGGCGCTGCTTTCATCCGTCGCAATAATCCTTATTTCTGTACAACGATATTTTCTTGTGATGGATCGACGTGTTGCATCTGCAACTTCTCGGTCGCGATCCGCTCAACCCGACTGTGATCGCCGAGCGCGTTCTCTTCGAGGATCAGGTTGCGCCACTCGATATCCAGGGCGTCGCGTTCCAGAACCAGTTGTTCACGCTGCGCGGTCAGCAGGCGCGTATGGTGCGCGGTGGTGACCACGGTAATCGCCGTAATAATGATGCAAATGAACAGGCAGAGTGGCAGTTTCCCAAACCGCAGAAGGTCGTCCCCGATCACGCCAGGCAAAGCATGGCGCTCGTTGCTTCCAATCGACCCTTTAACCTTGCTTAAGGCCTCTGTCACTCTGCCGATCATGCGTTCGTCCTCTCTGCAATACGCAGCACTGAACTACGGGCACGTGGATTCTCTGCCACCTCTTCTTCGCCCGGCATCAACTTGCCTAGTGCTCGTAACTCACGGCCGCCCAGTTTTTTGAGCTGCGCTTCGGTCATCGGTATTCCCGCCGGAACCTGCGGACCGCGGCTTTGTTCACGCATAAAGCGCTTCACAATGCGATCTTCCAGCGAATGAAAACTAATGATCGATAGCCGCCCACCCGGGGCCAGCACGCTGAGCGAGCTTTTTAGCGCCTGCTCTATCTCCTCCAGTTCACTGTTTACCCATATGCGCACCGCCTGGAAGGTACGGGTCGCGGGATGTTTATGCTTATCTTTTACCGGCATCGCCGCAGCAATGACCTCCGCCAGCTCTTTGGTGCGGGTCATCGGTTCAATACGGTTACGTTCGACGATCGCGCGGGCGATACGTTTACCGAAACGCTCTTCGCCGAAGGTTTTAATCACCCAGGCGATATCGGCTTCTTCTGCCGTCTGCAGCCACTCGGCCGCGGACTGACCGCGCGTCGGATCCATGCGCATGTCCAGCGGCCCGTCGCGCATAAAGGAAAAGCCGCGTTCCGCATCGTCAAGCTGCGGGGAAGAGACGCCGAGATCGAGCAGAATACCGTCGATCTTACCGGTAAGATTACGCTCGTCGACGTAGTCAGCGAGCTGTGAAAAAGGACCATGTACGATGGAAAAGCGGGGATCATCGATGGTTTTCGCGACGGCAATCGCCTGTGGATCGCGATCGATTGCCAGCAAGCGTCCTTCCGCTCCCAGCCGGGAGAGGATCAGGCGCGAGTGACCACCGCGGCCAAAAGTACCATCAATATAGATACCGTCTGGACGAATATTGAGGCCGTTGACGGCTTCATCCAGAAGTACCGTAGTATGTTTATAATTTTCCATCATTTTTATAAGGACAAATCCTGCAGGCGCTCCGACAGTTCACCGGTCGCGGACTGCTCAGCGTCGATATCTTCCTTGACCCGTTGATACCAGGTCGTTTCATCCCACAGTTCAAACTTATTAAACTGCCCGACCAGCATCACTTCTTTTGTCAGCCCGGCATGCTGCCGTAACACCGGCGCGATGAGCAATCGTCCGGCATTATCCATCTGACATTCGCTGGCATGACCCAGAAGCAAACGCTGTACGCGCCGCTCAACGGGATTCATGCTCGATAAACGCGACAATTTCTGCTCGATGATTTCCCATTCAGGCAATGGATAAAGCAGCAGGCACGGGTGATGAATGTCAATGGTGCATACCAATTGACCGGCAGCGTCCTCGATCAGCCCATCGCGATAGCGCGTTGGCACGGCCAGGCGGCCTTTGCTGTCGAGATTGACCAACGTTGCTCCACGGAACATGCCAGCCTCACCCCTTTTCGCCACTTTATCCCACAAATTCCCACCAGAAGGAGTTTACGGAGCGGAGGAAAAGCTTGTCAAGCCAGCACGGATGCCAACAGAGCTCAAAAACCCATTATTTACAGCCGACATTAGCCCTGATGAAAAAATCATCAACAGGCGAGGCAAATTAACGTTATGAATACGTGTAAGAAAATAACCAACAAACTCGTAACAGTTATAAACAACAAAATATCTTCGGCGGGAAAATATAAAGTGTCAGTTTGCGACGCGAGCGGCATTTTAGGCCATTATGCCGGTCGTTAACAGTACCTGTTGCTGGCTGAGGGGCGGACCAGACGCGGGATAGGGCAGAAGAGAAAGGCTGGGGCGTACAAAATGAGTGTTAATTCAGCAATTAACCTGGTGAATGTAACAAAATAATACAATTAAAGCCTGCGCAATCATTTTTTGTGTCCCGTTTTGAGTAACAAAACGATTGCCAGCGAATTAAACAAAATAACACGTAAAGAAGTTTAAGGATTTGTCTGAAATATATTCAGTTTTGCATTTTGGACGTCAATTGCCTGATTAATCGCCAAAGGCCTGCTTTCCGGCAGGCCCGCCAGGAATATTCCTGGGCTCTGGCGATAGTGCGCGCTTAGCGGCGATTCAGGCTACCGCGACGATAGAGATTACGGCGAATACGGCTCAGGCCCGGCTTTGGCTTGCGCGGTTCATCGAGGCTGGCGAGGACGATCTCCAGCACCCGCTCAGCGACATCGCGATGGCGCTGAGCCACCGCCAGCACCGGGCACTGCAGAAAATCGAGCAGCTCATTATCGCCGAAGGTGGCGATCGCCAGTTCGGAGGGCAGTTTGCCCTCACGGCGCAGCGTCACATCCATCACGCCCTGCAGCAACGGGAAAGAGGTAGTAAACAGCGCCTGAGGCATCGGATGGGTTTCAAGCCATTTCTCAAACAGCTGAGCCGCCGCTTCGCGCTCATAGCTGTTGGCATAGAGATAATGCACCTCGCGCGGATCGTCCTGCCAGGCTTTGCGGAAGCCCTGCTCGCGCAGGAAGCTCACCGACAGTTCCGGCAGCGCGCCGAGATAAAGTACCGTTTCGCCAGGGAAGGTCCGCAGCTCGGCAGCGAGCATTTCAGCGTCATCCTGATCAGCGCCGACCACACTGGTGAAATGCTCGCGGTCAAGAGCGCGGTCAAGCGCGACAATCGGAAACGGATCGTTAGCCCAGCGTTGATAGAAAGGGTGCTCCGGCGGCAGCGAGGTAGAGACAATGATAGCGTCCACCTGGCGCTGCAGCAGATGCTCAATGCAGCGCATCTCGTTATCGGGTTGATCCTCCGAACAGGCAATCAGCAGCTGATAGCCGCGCTGACGCGCCTGACGTTCGAGATAATTTGCAATGCGGGTATAGCTGGTATTTTCGAGATCCGGGATCACCAGACCGATAGATCGTGTGCGTCCTGCACGCAGGCCAGCGGCGACCGCATTCGGATGATAGTTATGCTCTCGCACCACAGCCATCACCTTTTCGACCGTTTTATCGCTTACGCGGTACTGCTTCGCTTTGCCATTAATCACATAGCTCGCGGTGGTTCTTGAAACACCGGCCAGCCGGGCGATTTCATCCAGTTTCACAATTGCCCCTTGGGTAAGAAGTGCCAAACATAACCATTATTCAGGTATGGAACCCTTTTTATAACATCTAAGCGCAGAATAGTTAGCGCAGCAACCGCTTTCGCTTACAGTTCCTACTGATTTCGCAAAAAAAAAGCCCGACAGTCGCTGCCGGGCTATTTTTGCATCAGTTCCCGATCCTCAGCGCATGATTTTATCACCGCGAGACAGGCCGACCACACCGGAGCGAGCCACTTCTACGATCCGAGCGACATCGCGCAGCGAAGCCAGGAAAGCATCAAGCTTATCACTGGTTCCGGCGAGCTGAACGGTATAGATAGAAGGCGTCACATCGATAATCTGTCCGCGAAAGATTTCGGTGTTGCGTTTCACTTCTTCACGGCCATAGCCGCTGGCCTGAACCTTCACCAGCATGATTTCGCGTTCGACATGGGCCCCCTGCCCCAATTCGCTGACTCGCAGCACATCCACCAGCTTGTGCAGCTGCTTTTCAATCTGCTCGATCGCTTTTTCATCGCCCACGGTCTGGATGGTCATTCTGGAGAGCGTAGGGTCGTCCGTCGGCGCCACAGTCAGGCTTTCTATATTATAGCCGCGCTGGGAAAAGAGGCCGATAACGCGGGACAATGCGCCCGATTCGTTTTCCAGTAATACCGATAATATCCGGCGCATAATCAGGTCCTCTCCGTTTTGCTCAACCACATCTCATCCATGCCGCCGCCGCGGATCTGCATGGGGTACACATGCTCACTGCCGTCGACGGTGACATCGACAAACACCAGCCGGCGCTGACGCACCTGCTCCAGCGCTTCAGCAAGCTTTGACTCCAGCTCCTGCGGCTCGCTGATGCGGATCCCGACGTGACCATAGGCTTCCGCCAGACGCACAAAGTCCGGCAGCGATTCCATATAGGACTGGGAGTGGCGCCCGGAATAGAGCATATCCTGCCACTGCTTCACCATCCCGAGATAGCGGTTGTTGAGGTTAAGCACCAGAACCGGTAACTCATACTGCAGCGCAGTAGAGAGTTCCTGAATGTTCATCTGGATACTGCCGTCACCGGTCACGCAGACCACCATTTCGTCCGGCAGAGCCATTTTGACCCCCAGCGCAGCCGGTAGGCCAAAGCCCATGGTGCCGAGACCACCGGAGTTAATCCAGCGCCGTGGTTTGTCGAAGGGGTAATACAGGGCGGCGAACATCTGGTGCTGGCCCACATCGGAAGTGACGTAGGCATCGCCCTGGGTCAACCGCCAGATAGTTTCAATCACCGCCTGCGGTTTGATTTTATCGCTCCGGTCGTCGTAGCGCAGACAATGGCGGGCACGCCACTGCTCGATCTGTTGCCACCAGTCGCGAATGTCGTCCAGCGGCTGCTGCGTCTCTTCCTGGTCCAGTAGCTCCAGCATCTGCTCCAGTACCAGCCGGGCATCGCCGACGATCGGCACATCCGCCGGCACGGTTTTCGAGATCGAGGTCGGATCGATATCAATATGCAGCACCGTCGCGTTCGGACAGTACTTGGCCAGATTGTTGGTGGTCCGATCGTCAAAGCGGACGCCGACGGCGAAAATGACGTCCGAATGGTGCATGGTCATGTTGGCTTCATAGGTGCCGTGCATACCCAGCATCCCCAGCGCCTGCGGGTGCGTCGCCGGGAAAGCGCCAAGCCCCATCAGGGAGGAAGCAACCGGCAGCTTCAGCTTTTCCACCAGTTCACGCAGCTGGGGTTCGCAATGCGCATTGATCGCCCCGCCGCCGACGTAAACGACCGGCTTACTCGCCGCCACCAGGGTCTGCAGGGCGCGTTTAATCTGTCCCTTATGACCGCTGGTGGTCGGGTTATACGAACGCATACTCACCGCCTCCGGCCAGGCGTACGGCAGCTTTTTCGCCGGATTGAGAATATCTTTCGGTAGATCGACCACCACCGGTCCGGGGCGACCGCTGGCCGCCAGCCAGAAGGCTTTCTTCAGGACACCGGGAATATCTTCGGTCTGCTTCACCAGGAAACTGTGCTTCACCACCGGACGGGAAATCCCCACCATGTCGCACTCCTGGAAGGCATCGTAGCCGATCAGCGATGTCGCCACCTGCCCGGAGAGGATCACCAGCGGAATGGAATCCATATAGGCCGTCGCGATACCGGTGATGGCGTTCGTCGCCCCTGGTCCAGAGGTGACCAGCACGACGCCAACCTCGCCGGTCGCCCGCGCCAGGCCATCCGCCATATGCACTGCCGCCTGCTCGTGGCGAACCAGCACATGATCGATACCGCCAAGGGTATGTAACGCATCATAGATATCGAGGACTGCGCCTCCGGGATAGCCGAATACTTGCTTGACGCCCTGATCGACAAGCGATTGGACGACCATCTCGGCTCCTGACAACATCTCCATGGTTTGCCTCCAGGCTTATTGTTTTACGACAGCGGAACTCAATTTCCGCGCGCTCGCACGATGCGGAGGAGAGACCCTCCGCACTGAGGTGAATGGACTGCATGCCACTACCATAACTGCTCGCCAGCAGGCAGGCAATTCGCCGCAGGGAATGTGTTATCCCCGTAATAAGAAGAAAAGAAAGCGGAGAAGTGAAAATATGGTGGATTGCTTCAGAGATAAGAAAAGGGAATGGTAAATACTCGGAGAAAAGGCGTGATAGCAGGAATTGATCCATTTTTCACGAACCCAACGAATGCCTCGAACAGGTCAAACAGAACAAAATTCTGCATTATCGAATTTACATCATATAAAAAAAGGAGCCGAAGCTCCTTTTACCCTCGTTGCCATCGGCTCAGCGCTTGCAAATATCCACCAGCAGCTCTTCCATCCACTGATGGCCTTTATCGCGGCCAGCCGCTTCATGCCACGAGAGATAGCAGGTCCGGCTGTTAACCTTCAACGGCAAAGGTAATATTTGCAGGGCTAATTTATCGGCAAACTCATTGGCCAGCCAGCGCGGGGCAATCGCCACCATCTGAGTTTGCGATACCACGTTTAATACGCTGACCATCGCATTACCCTGATAGGCGATACGCGCCTGTTTATCGGCCGTGTCATACCACGGTAAACTGAATGAGGCATACCGATCGAGAGCCACCGTAGCATGCTCCTCACGATAAATATCCGCCTCCATCACCGGCCCGGAAATACGGGGATGGTTGCGACTGGCCACCAAAACCATTTCGTCTTTGAATAACGGGACGCAGGCAAACTCAGGGCGACGGAACTCTTCATAACCGATCACAAATTCCGTTTCCTGATAACGTAACTGATGTTCCGTATTTTGATTCAGCGCGGATTTAAAGACCAAATGAATATTGGGTGCGATCTCCGCAACTTTATTAAAAATAACCGACGTCAGGATGTTATCCAGCGGGCTGCAGACGCACAGATGGAAAACGCGCTCACTGCTTAGCGGTTCAAAACCGGAGCCCGGCAATTCGTTTTGGACCAGCTGCAGCGCCTGGCGCACAGAACCAAAAAGCTGATAGGCCCGCGCCGTCGGCTGAATACCGCGGCCATAGCGCACAAACAGCTCATCATTAAACATCACTTTCAGACGTGAAACCGCGTTACTCACCGCGGGTTGAGACATGCCGAGCGTATGGGCGGCACGGGTGATATTCTGCTCTTGCATAACCGCATCAAAAACGGTGAGCAGATTGAGATCAACCATCCGTAGTTGAGGTTTAACGACTTCCTGTCCGGGGGCTGATTTATATTCTGGAGTGTCAATTAACATATCTAATTCCGCCGTCACGATGAATTCCCTTTACTAAACCGCTATAATTAGCGTCGAAAATATCATTTATCATGCAAATGACATTTGCAAAATAGCAAAGGAGATTTTTAGGAATATATCAAGGCTATGAGTGGCAGTGAAAAAGCGGGACTACCAGGAAAATGAACCGCTCAAACCATACCGGTTACTTAATGATGATGAGTGTACCCATAATCCGTAAAAATAAAAACAACACCACTAGTTAACTGTAACTTAAGCAATAATAAAGTATTTTATTTTTAACCTCATAAAATTAACAACTGCTTATCATTGAAAAATAATCCGCTAATGAGCAAATACATTCATAAGGAAAATAAATATAATATTTTCATTCAGATAGCTTTTTTTGCCGCCTCGTTCACGGTTCATCGTGAGCGATGCGTTGAATGCAAAGCACTTTTTCAAATGAAACAAATGAGGACGCGCCTCCCTTTGTCCAAAATAGGATCTTCGGCAAAACAGGGCTTACATCAGCACAATTTGCTAATTCACATCGTGAGCCAATAACGCTTTTTCCGTGCCAGGGGTTGACTTTAAAACGGCTATCCAGTAACTCTAAAAGCATAACGATTTCATCTGGAGTTTGACGCAATGATTCGCACCGCTCGTATCACCAGCCTACTACTACTAAACGCATGCCATTTGCGCGGTAGGCTGTTGGGCGACGTTCAGCGTTAAGTCATCTTCCAGCAAGACTATAAAACCCGCGCCTTGGCGCGGGTTTTTTTATGCTCGTCAACAAGGCGCCAGGACACAGACTAAGGATCCAAACCATGAGCCAGCAAGTCATTATTTTCGATACGACCTTACGTGATGGCGAACAAGCGTTACAGGCAAGCCTGAGTGTCAAAGAGAAGCTGCAGATCGCTCTGGCCCTTGAGCGTATGGGGGTCGACGTAATGGAAGTCGGTTTCCCGGTCTCTTCCCCGGGCGATTTTGAATCGGTGCAAAGCATCGCACGCACCATCAAAAACAGCCGTGTTTGCGCTCTGGCGCGCTGCGTTGAGAAAGATATCGATGTGGCAGCAGAATCCTTAAAGGTGGCTGAAGCTTTCCGCATCCATACCTTTATTGCGACCTCGCCGATGCATATCGCCACCAAACTGCGCAGCACGCTGGATGAAGTGATTGAGCGCGCGATCTATATGGTGAAGCGGGCGCGCAACTACACTGACGATGTCGAATTCTCCTGTGAAGACGCCGGCCGCACGCCGATTGCCGATCTGGCTCGCGTCGTGGAAGCGGCGATCAACGCTGGCGCCACCACCATTAATATCCCGGACACCGTCGGCTACACCATGCCGTTCGAATACGCCAACATTATCAGCGGCCTGTATGATCGCGTGCCGAATATCGACAAAGCGATTATTTCCGTCCACACCCATGATGACCTGGGCATCGCCGTCGGTAACGCCCTCGCCGCGGTCCACGCCGGTGCGCGCCAGGTAGAAGGCGCGATGAACGGTATCGGCGAACGCGCTGGCAACTGTGCGCTGGAAGAAGTGATCATGGCGATCAAAGTACGCAAAGACATCATGAACGTGCACACCAACATTAATCATCATGAAATCTGGCGCACCAGCCAGACCGTCAGCCAGATCTGCAATATGCCGATCCCGGCCAACAAAGCCATCGTCGGCACCGGCGCCTTCGCCCACTCCTCCGGCATCCACCAGGACGGCGTACTGAAGAACCGCGAAAACTACGAAATCATGACTCCGGAATCCATCGGCCTGAACCAGGTACAGCTGAACCTGACTTCCCGCTCCGGTCGCGCGGCGGTGAAACACCGGATGGAAGAGATGGGTTACCAGGAGAGCGATTACAACCTGGATCATCTGTACGACGCGTTCCTGAAGCTGGCGGACAAAAAAGGCCAGGTCTTCGATTACGATCTGGAAGCGCTGGCGTTTATCAACAAGCAGCAGGAAGAGCCGGAGCATTTCCGCCTGGACTACTTCAGCGTCCAGTCTGGCTCCAGCGATATCGCCACCGCTTCAATCAAGCTGGTCTGCGGGGATGAAATCAAAACCGAAGCCGCTAATGGCAACGGTCCGGTCGACGCCATCTACCAGGCTATTAACCGCGTGACAAACTACAACATTGATTTAGTGAAGTATGGCTTAAGTGCGAAAGGCCACGGCAAAGACGCCCTGGGCCAGGTGGATATCGTCGTTGACTACAACGGCCGCCGTTTCCACGGGGTTGGCCTGGCCACAGATATCGTTGAGTCGTCAGCAAAAGCCATGGTTCACGTGCTGAACAACATCTGGCGCGCCGCCGAAGTCGAAAAAGAATTGCAACGCAAAGCTCAGAATAAAGAGAACAATAAGGAAACCGTGTAATGTCGAAGAATTACCATATTGCCGTTTTGCCGGGTGATGGCATTGGCCCGGAAGTGATGAACCAGGCGATGAAAGTACTGGAAGCCGTGCGCCAACGTTTTGCCATGCACATTACCACCAGCCAGTATGACGTCGGTGGGGCGGCTATTGACCGTCAGGGGACTCCCCTGCCGCAGGCGACCGTCGCCGGATGCGAACAGGCGGATGCGATCCTGTTCGGCTCCGTCGGTGGTCCGAAATGGGAACACCTGCCGCCCGCCGAGCAGCCAGAGCGCGGTGCGCTGCTGCCGCTGCGTAAGCACTTCAAACTGTTCAGCAATCTGCGTCCGGCCAAACTGTACCAGGGGCTGGAGGAGTTCTGCCCGCTGCGCGCCGACATCGCTGCCAACGGCTTCGACATTCTCTGCGTTCGCGAACTGACCGGCGGCATCTACTTCGGCCAGCCAAAAGGCCGCGAAGGCAGCGGTCAGCATGAGAAAGCCTTTGATACCGAGGTGTATCACCGCTTTGAAATCGAACGTATCGCGCGCATCGCTTTTGAATCCGCTCGTAAGCGTCGTCACAAAGTGACCTCCATCGATAAGGCCAACGTCCTGCAGTCGTCCATTCTGTGGCGCGAAATCGTCACCGAGATCGGCAAGGAGTATCCGGACGTTGAGCTGGCGCATATGTATATCGATAACGCCACCATGCAACTGATTAAAGATCCGTCCCAGTTCGACGTGCTGCTGTGCTCCAACCTGTTTGGCGACATCCTCTCCGACGAGTGCGCGATGATCACCGGCTCTATGGGCATGTTGCCGTCCGCCAGCCTCAACGAGCAAGGTTTTGGCCTGTATGAACCAGCGGGCGGCTCGGCGCCGGACATCGCGGGCAAAAATATCGCTAACCCGATCGCGCAGATCCTCTCTCTGGCCCTGCTGCTGCGCTACAGCCTCGACGCTGACGAAGCGGCGACCGCCATTGAAAGCGCCATCAACCGTGCTTTAGAGGAAGGGGTTCGTACCGGCGACCTGGCGCGCGGAACGGCGGCGGTCAGTACTGATGAAATGGGCGATATCATTGCCCGCTATGTCGCAGAAGGGGTGTAATCATGGCGAAGACGTTATACGAAAAATTATTTGATGCGCACGTAGTGTATGAGGCGCAGAACGAAACCCCGCTGCTGTACATCGACCGCCATCTGGTGCACGAAGTGACCTCCCCGCAGGCGTTTGACGGCCTGCGCGCGCATGGCCGCCAGGTGCGCCAGCCGGGTAAAACCTTCGCGACCATGGATCACAACGTCTCGACGCAGACCAAAGATATCAACGCGTCCGGCGAGATGGCCCGTATCCAGATGCAGGAGCTGATTAAGAACTGTAAAGAGTTTGGCGTTGAGCTGTATGACTTAAATCACCCATACCAGGGTATCGTCCACGTCATGGGCCCGGAGCAGGGCGTCACCCTGCCGGGGATGACCATTGTTTGCGGTGACTCCCATACCGCCACCCACGGCGCGTTCGGGGCGCTGGCGTTCGGTATCGGCACCTCCGAAGTGGAGCATGTGCTGGCGACCCAGACCCTGAAACAGGGCCGCGCGAAGACCATGAAAATCGACGTGCAAGGCAAAGCGGCGCCGGGTATTACCGCTAAAGATATCGTGCTGGCCATCATTGGTAAAACCGGTAGCGCCGGCGGCACCGGCCATGTGGTTGAGTTCTGCGGCGAAGCGATCCGCGATCTGAGCATGGAAGGGCGTATGACCCTGTGCAACATGGCGATCGAGATGGGCGCCAAAGCGGGCCTGGTCGCGCCGGACGAAACCACCTTCAATTACGTACGCGGCCGTCTGCATGCGCCGAAAGGCAAAGATTTTGACGATGCCGTCGCGTACTGGAAAACCCTGAAAACCGACGATGGCGCGACGTTTGATACCGTGGTGACGCTGCAGGCGGCGGAGATTGCCCCGCAGGTGACCTGGGGCACCAACCCGGGCCAGGTGATCTCAGTGACGGATAATATCCCCGATCCGGCGTCATTCAGCGATCCAGTGGAACGCGCCAGCGCCGAAAAAGCGCTGGCCTACATGGGCCTGAAATCCGGGATCCCGCTGACGGATGTGGCTATCGATAAAGTGTTTATCGGCTCCTGCACCAACTCGCGAATCGAAGATTTACGCGCCGCGGCGGAAATCGCTAAAGGACGTAAAGTGGCGCCGGGTGTCCAGGCGCTGGTGGTGCCGGGTTCCGGTCCGGTGAAAGCGCAGGCGGAAGCGGAAGGCCTGGATAAGATCTTCATCGAAGCCGGCTTTGAGTGGCGCTTACCGGGTTGCTCGATGTGTCTGGCAATGAACAATGACCGCCTGAATCCGGGCGAGCGCTGTGCCTCCACCAGCAACCGTAATTTTGAAGGCCGTCAGGGCCGCGGCGGACGCACGCACCTGGTGAGCCCGGCAATGGCCGCAGCGGCAGCTGTTACCGGTCATTTCGCCGATATCCGTAATCTGAAGTAAGGAGACCATCATGGCAGAGAAATTTACCCAACATACCGGCCTGGTGGTTCCGCTGGATGCTGCAAACGTCGATACCGACGCGATTATTCCCAAGCAGTTTTTGCAGAAAGTGACTCGCACCGGCTTCGGCGCCCACCTGTTTAACGACTGGCGCTTTCTCGACGATAAAGGCCAGCAGCCGAACCCGGATTTTGTGCTGAATTTCCCGCAATACAAAGGGGCGTCAATCCTGCTGGCACGTGAAAACTTCGGCTGCGGCTCCTCGCGCGAGCACGCGCCGTGGGCGTTGACCGATTACGGCTTTAAGGTCGTGATTGCGCCAAGCTTTGCCGATATCTTTTACGGCAACAGCTTCAATAACCAGCTGCTGCCGGTGACCCTGAGCGACGAGCAGGTCGATGAGCTGTTCAAGCTGGTGCAGGCCAACCCGGGCATGACGTTTGAAGTGGATCTGGAAGCGCAGGTAGTTAAAGCTGGGGATAAAACCTACAGCTTTAAGATCGACGACTTCCGCCGCCACTGTATGCTCAACGGCCTGGATAGCATCGGCCTGACGCTGCAGCACGGAGAGGCGATTTCCGACTATGAACGCAAGCTGCCGGCGTTTATGAATTAACCTTCGGGCCCGGTCATTTGACCGGGCTTTTTAATTTTATCGCGGCGGAAATTGCGATCTCACGCACAAAAAACAATATTGATTCGCTGATTGTCAGGCCTTGACCCCACCCTGCCCCACACCATAAAGAAGAATCATTCCGCTTTCCTTCTCTTCCTCTTCGTTGTTTATGTATTATCCCTTCACTGCAAGTAAAAATAAGGCACGAGTGTTTAATATAAAAATATAAGAATGTGAAAGAAGCGTTAATCTCATAGAGAACCCCTATAGCTCAGAACAAAAAAAAACATTATTTTTCGATTTTTCCCCTCGCTATCTTTGCCCACAGAGAAATATTAACTAAGGACACGCCCGGGCCCCCGCATATCGGCCTCCCGGCCTCCTGTGGAGAGAAGAGATGAGCCACTATCCGCACCTTTTCAGTCCGTTGACCATCAACGGCATGACGCTAAAAAACCGCATTATCATGCCCCCTATGGGCACCAATATGGCCACGCTCAACGGCGAGGTGTCGCAGGAACAGCTGGAATACTATGAACTGCGGGCCAAAGGCGGCACCGGACTTATCACCATCGAAAACATCTGTATTGATTTTCCCTTTGCTTCCAACGGCACCACGCAGTTACGCATCGATAACGATCAATATATTCCGCGACTGTTTAAATTAACCGAGACCCTGCATAAACATGGCGCCTGCGTATCCATTCAGTTAAATCATGCCGGCGCTTCGGCGTACGCCTACCGCCTTGACGGTCAGACGCCACTCTCTTCCTCCACGACGCCCTCGAAAAAGCACGGAAATATTCCACGCCCAATGACGCATGAGGAAATTTATCATGCCGTTGAAAAGTTTGGTGATGCCGCGGAGCGCGTTCGTCGTGCGGGTTTTGACAGCGTCGAAATTCATGCCGGTCATTCCTATTTAATTAGCCAGTTTTTATCGCCGTTATTTAACAAACGCACCGATGAATTTGGCGGCAGCGTCGAAAATCGCACCCGGATATTAAGTCTGATTATCGATAAAGTGCGCGCCTGCGTGGGGCCGCGTTTTCCGGTCAGCCTGCGCATCAGCGCCGACGACTTCCTCAAGGGGGGCAATACCCTCGAAGATTCCCTGCGCATCCTTGAACTCTGCCAGGATAAGGTCGATATCATCAACGTCTCTGCGGCGCAGAATGACAACCTGAATCTGCAAATCGACCAGATGTCGCTGGAGGATGGCTGGAAGCGCTACCTCTCCCGCGCGGTGCGCGATAAATTCCATAAGCCCACGGTCATCGCCGGCAATATTCGCTCACCACAGGTGGCCGAGGATATTCTCGCCAGCGGCGATGCCGACCTTATTGCCATTGGCCGCGGCCTGATTGCCGAGCCGGAGTGGGTGCAGAAGGTGCAAGGCGGTAAAGAGCGCCTGATGCGCAAATGCATCTCCTGCAATATCGGTTGCGCTGACCATCGTATCGCCCGCTCGCGCCCGCTGCGCTGTTCGATTAACCCGGACATCATCCACGGCGATGCCTACAAAATGCGCCGCGTCAGTCGCGAAACGAACGTAGTAGTCATCGGCGCCGGCACCGCCGGGATGGAAGCCGCCTGCACGGCGGCGGAAGTCGGTTGCCATACCTGGCTGCTGGAGGCGAAAAACCACGTTGGCGGCCTCGCCAGCGATATCTCTCGTCTGCCGGAGAAAAAACGCATCGCTGATTTCCCGCAGTTTATGAAAAATCGCATCGCCTCGCTGGACAACCTGATGCTGCAGGTCGGCAAACGTGCCGACGTGGCCTCAGTTTCCGCCCTGCATCCGCATCTGATTGTCAACGCCACCGGCTCAACGCCGCTGCTGCCGCCCATTGAAGGCTTGCGGGAAAACATTGATACCGCGGACGGCAAAGTCTTTTCCATTACCGGCATGATCGACAACCTGGCGAAATTTACCAATATCGAGGGTAAACGCATCGCCGTCGTCGGCGCTGGCGCCGTTGGCCTCGACGTTATCGAATACTTTACGGCGCGCGGCGCGCAGGCGGTATTAATCGAAATGCAGGACGCCGCCGGTCGCGATCTCGACATCATTACCAAAAATGCCATGTTGACCATGCTCGACGAGCACCAGGTCGAACAGCACATGAATACCCAACTGATGGCAGTCGCTGCCGACCATTTCCGGGTGAAAAATACACAGCAAACCTTCGATATCCCCTTTGACTACGGCTTTGTCTGCCTGGGGATGCGCGCCAACCGGACGGGTCTCGACGAGATCGAGCGCTGGGCCAATGCCAATAACGTCAAAATCATGAATATCGGCGACAGCCTGATGGCGCGGCGCATTATCGACGGCATCCGCGAAGGCCGCAACGTGCTGGATACCCTGGAAGACATGGGTGCGCTGGGCAGTCGCGAAGCACAACGAATTCCCTTTCTAACTTATTGAGGATTTTTGTCATGGCAGAACGTATTACTGGACACACTGAGCTGATTGGCCTGATCGCCACCCCGATTCGCCACAGCATGTCACCCACCATGCATAACGAGGCTTTCGCCCATCTCGGGCTGGACTATGTTTATCTGGCTTTTGAAGTCGGTAATCAGGAGCTGAAGGACGTTGTGCAGGGCTTTCGGGCAATGAAGCTGCGCGGCTTTAATGTCTCTATGCCGAACAAAACCGAAATTTGCCAGTATCTCGATAAGCTGTCGCCGGCGGCGCAGCTGGTCGGGGCGGTCAACACCGTGGTCAACGACGATGGCGTACTGACCGGGCATATCACCGACGGCACCGGCTATATGCGCGCCCTTAGCGAAGCGGGTATCGATATCATCGGCAAGAAGATGACCGTCCTCGGCGCCGGCGGCGCGGCGACCGCGCTCTGCGTCCAGGCGGCTCTGGATGGCGTGAAGGCGATCTCCATCTTTAACCGCCGCGATAAATTCTTCGCCAACGCCGAAGAAACGGTAGCTAAGATCCGCAACAACACCAACTGCGAGATCCATCTGTTCGATCTCGACGATCATGACAAGCTGCGCGCCGAAATCGACAGCAGCGTGATCCTGACCAATGCCACCGGCGTTGGCATGAAGCCGTTCGAAGGCCAAATGTTGCTGCCGAACGACAGCTTCCTGCGCCCGGATCTGATCGTCTCTGACGTCGTCTACAACCCGCGTAAAACCCACCTGCTGGAAGTGGCGGAGAAAAAAGGCTGCCGCACCCTGAACGGTCTGGGGATGATGCTGTGGCAAGGCGCGCGCGCGTTCGAAATCTGGACGGGTAAACAGATGCCGGTTGATTACATCAAGAGCATTCTGTTCTAAGAGGCGAATGATGAAAAATAAATACATCCCTACTGCGGCAGGGCTGTATCTCAACTACCTGATTCACGGCATGGGGGTGCTCTTAATCACCCTCAACATGGCCCATCTTCAGGAACAGTGGGGAACAGACGCTGCTGGCGTATCCATCGTTATCTCCTCGTTAGGTATCGGCAAGCTGGCGACCATTGTGACCGGCTTTTTGTCGGATCGCTTTGGCCGTAAGCCTTTTATTTATCTGGGGATCCTCAGCTATCTGATCTTCTTCGTCGGCATCCTGCTGACTAAAAATATCTATCTGGCCTACGTCTTCGGCATTATGGCGGGCCTGGCGAATAGCTTCCTCGACTCCGGAACCTATCCGGCGCTAATGGAGTCTTTCCCGCACTCCGCCAGCCGGGCCAACGTGCTGATCAAAGCCTTCGTTTCCGCCGGACAGTTCCTGCTGCCATTCATTATCAGCTTCCTGATCTGGGCGAATCTGTGGTTCGGCTGGTCGTTCGTCATTGCGGCGGGACTGTTTGTCCTGAGCGGCATCTACCTGCTCAAAATGCCATTCCCGGATAGCCAGTCGGCGAAAAAAGAGGAGGCCCCTACGGCGCAGGCGGAAGCAACTGCCCGGCCGCAGGCTAATAAGCTGGATATGGTGATCTTCACCCTGTACGGCTACATTGGCATGGCAACCTTCTATCTGGTCAGCCAGTGGCTGGCGCAGTACGGTCAATTCGTGGTCGGTCTGCCCTACGCCTCGGCGATTAAACTGCTTAGCATCTATACCGTCGGTTCGCTGGTCTGCGTCTTCGTGACCGCCGCCTTCGTCAAAGAGGTGTTCAGCTCGGCCATCGCCATGATCATCTATACTGGCCTGTCGATGATTTCGCTGCTGCTGGTGTGCCTGTTCCCGACGCCGATGATGGTCACCGGCTTCGCCTTTATCATCGGCTTTGCCGCCGCCGGCGGGGTACTGCAGTTGGGAGCAACAATCATGGCGATGAGTTTCCCGGACGGAAAAGGTAAAGCAACCGGGATCTTCTACACCGCCGGCAGTATCGCCAGCTTCACGATCCCCCTGATCACCGCAAAGCTTTCGCAGATCAGTATTGCCAGCATTATGTGGTTTGATTTTGCAATCGCCGTGATCGGCTTTGTGATCGCCCTGTACATCGGCTATCGTCAACTGCAGGCTCGGGCGGCGCAAAAAGTGTCCCGCACCGCAGTCACCGCCTGAGGTTCAACGCGAACAATAATGGATACCTACATGACAAATGCAGTAACCGTAAAGAACATCACCTTTCAGGAAGGGGAAACCCTCATTTGTGTACCGCTGATCGGCAAAACCCTCGATGAGATACTGGGTAACGCCCATGGTCTGGTCGATGCCGGCGCCGATATTATCGAATGGCGCGTTGACCACTTTACCCAGGTCAGAGACATGACCCAGGTGATGGCCGCGCTGGCGGAAATCCGTGGCGCGCTGAAAGCGCTCCCGCTGCTGTTCACCTTCCGCAGCAAGAAAGAAGGTGGCGAAACCGAGATCAGCGACGAAGCGTACTTCGCGCTCAATCGCGAAGCCGCGCGCAGCGGACTGGTTGATGTTATCGATATCGAGCTATTCAATGATGAAGCGCAGATCCGCGCGCTGGTTAACGATGCGCATGCCGCGGGCGTCAAGGTGATCATGAGTAACCATGATTTCCACAAGACTCCCGCTCAGGAAGATATTATCTATCGCCTGCGCCGCATGCAGGATCTGGGCGCCGACCTGCCGAAGATCGCGGTGATGCCGCAGTCGCCGCAGGACGTTCTGACCTTGCTTGCCGCTACGCTGACCATGAAAGAAAAATATGCCACTCGCCCGCTGATTACCATGTCGATGGGCAAATCCGGTGGCGTTAGCCGGGTGACCGGGCGCTTATTCGGCTCGGCGATGACCTTCGGTACCGTAGGACAGGCTTCTGCGCCAGGACAGATCGCCATCGCCAAACTACGTGAAGTGATGGATATTCTCTCCTGATGCCCGAATGGCCCGGAGGCGATCTCCGGGCCATCCGCTAACAGAGATTCTGGCTGTCGTGGATAACCACATTTTTAAATGACTGTAGCGCCGGGGAAAGTAACCGATCTTTCATTGTCGCCAGATAGATATAGCGTGGGGGGATGGTGTTTTTAATCTTCAGGATGTGAACGTTGTAATAGGAGAGCGCGGAGATCCGCGGCATAATCGCGATCCCATAGTCAATACTGACCAACCCGGCCATCGCGGTATCCTCATCCACGTAGCAGGCGATCTCCGGCACCAGCTTTTGCTGCATAAACACATTATCGATAAACGGACGTAAACCGCTATTCTCTGAAAAATAGATATAGGGATAATGAATCGTCTCTACCAGATCGACCTCATGTTCATACAGGCGGGCCAACGGATGATCCTTCGCCGTGACCACCACCAGCTCCTGCTGAATAACAGGAATAAAATCGATATCCGGCTCATCCGCAATATAAGAGCAAATCGCCAGATCGACTTTGCCAGCTTTCAGCTCCTGCAATAGGGTCAGCGATGTCCCCTGAGTAAAAGAAAAAGTAACGTTGTGACATTCAGGTGAAAGAGAATATTGATTAATTAACTGCGGAACAACATATTCGCCCATCGTGTAAATAAAGGCGATGCGAATATTCTCTTTATTCTCGGCGCCATTTTTTTGTAATGTCATCCGGCCATTCTCCAGCGAGGCCAGCGCATCTTCGACATACGGCAAAAAACGCTTGCCGTTTTGCGTAATTTTAACGTTCCGTCCCTGTCTGGCGAACAGCGCGACCCCTAACTCCTTCTCCAGCTCCGATATCGCATGGCTTAGCGAGGGCTGGGTGATGCACAGACTGGAGGCGGCTTCGGTGTAATGTTCGGTTTCAGACAGACGTTTAAAATAATAAAGTTGCTTTAGGTTCATTATTTTTGCCCGTATAATATAAGAATAAATGCACTGACGCTAATATACCATGCAAGCCACCAATAATGTGCAGGAGCGGGTAAATATCGGCGTTACATCAAATATTCTTTTGTGAAGCGTATGAATGTGCAACAAAGCGTTGCCATTCATAGATACTATCTATAGTTCCTGGAGATGTTTTTGCATGTGCGAATATATGCAAAAATATTTTAAACTTTAAAGGAACTCGCTATGAGTATGTCAAACTCTCAGGAAGTCCTCACTTCCTCATCGGGGACGAAAAAAAGAAGCCGCGTTCGGATAGTTATTTTACTGCTGTTGTCCGTCGGAACGATGATCAATTATCTCGATCGCACCATCCTGGGTATTGTCGCCCCACAATTAACCCAGGAAATTCATATCGATCCAGCGATGATGGGCATCATTTTCTCCGCCTTTGCCTGGACCTATGCGCTGGCGCAGATCCCTGGCGGGGTATTTTTAGACCGTTTTGGTAACAAGCTCACCTATGCCCTGTCTATTTTCTTCTGGTCGCTGTTTACTCTGCTGCAAAGTTTTACCCTCGGGCTGAAAACCCTGCTCCTCCTGCGCCTGGGGCTTGGCGTCAGCGAAGCGCCCTGCTTTCCGGCCAACAGCCGCATCGTCAGCACCTGGTTTCCCCAGCATGAGCGCGCGCGGGCGACGGCAACATATACAGTTGGCGAATATATAGGGCTGGCCGCTTTCTCGCCGCTGTTATTTTTAATCCTCGAACACCATGGCTGGAGAACGCTGTTTTTTCTCACCGGCGGATTAGGTATTTTATTTACGTTGGTGTGGTGGCGTTTTTATCACGAACCGCATGAATCACGCACGGCTAATAAAGCAGAGTTGGATTACATCGGCGCAAACAACATTAACAATAAAATCCAGAACGTTCCATTTAACTGGCGTGACGCCAGGCGTCTGCTGGGCTGTCGTCAGATCGTAGGCGCCAGTCTGGGCCAGTTCGCCGGGAACACCACGCTGGTGTTTTTCCTGACGTGGTTTCCCAGCTATCTTGCCAACGAGCGCCATCTTCCCTGGCTTCACGTCGGATTTTTCGCCACCTGGCCCTTCCTTGCCGCCGCGATCGGCATCCTCTTCGGCGGCTGGATCTCGGACCGGTTGCTGAAGCGAACCGGCTCCGTCAACATCAGTCGAAAGTTACCAATAATTTCCGGTTTACTACTGTCCAGCTGTATTATTGCGGCGAACTGGGTAAGCGCTAACAGCACCGTTATCATTATTATGTCGGTGGCATTTTTTGGCCAGGGGATGGTCGGTCTGGGCTGGACCTTAATTTCTGATATTGCCCCGGAAAATATGGCAGGCCTCACCGGCGGCATATTTAACTTTTGCGCCAATATGGCATCTATTATTGCGCCACTGATAATTGGCGTGATTATCTCCGCAACGGGTAATTTCTTTTACGCGCTGATCTATGTCGGCCTGACGGCGCTGATCGGCGTGATTGCCTACATTTTTATCATCGGCGATATCAAGCGTATCGTCCTGGAGTAGTCAGCTTGCCCCGGCGACGCGGCTCGCCGGGGCAAGGCAGATTGTCAGATATCCTTCACCCTGCTGGTCAAAAACAGTGTCACCAGCGAAATCGCGGCGATTGTCCAGTAGACGCTGGCGTGGCCATAACTTTGCGACAGCGCCCCCTGCATCACGCCGGCGAGGATCACGCCGGTGGAAATACTGTTGGTGAACAGGGTGGTCGCCGCCCCCGCCCGGCCCGGCATTAAATCCTGGAACCACAGCATACCGATCCCGGCGATAATACCGATAAAGACCGCATTAAATAGCTGCAGGGCCAGCAGCGCCGTACGGCCATGAAACAGAATCAACCCGGCATAAAACAGCACACCGGCCGCGACCGCCGCCACCATCATTTTACGTTTACCAAAGCGCTTCACGTAGTAGCCGGCGAGGATCATCGCCGGTATTTCCAGTCCGGCGGCGGTGCCCATCAGGATCCCGGCAAGGCTGTCGGGAAGACCGAGATCGTTACTGATCCACAGCGGCATATCAATGATATACATCGTGTTGCAGGTCCACATCAGCGTGGAGGCGATAAACAGCATGCGCACGTTCTTATCCTGCCAGCCGCCGGCCTGCACCAGCGCCGCCGCCTCTTCCGAAGGCTGTTCCACCCGCGGGACCGAGGGCAGTTTAATGGCAATCAGCGCCAGGCTAATGACAAAGATGCCCGCCGCAATGGAAAACATGGTGGTAAAGCCATAATTGAGGGCCAGCATAAAGGCCAGAGGCGGGCCAATCACCCACGCCAGCGACAGCTGGGCGCGCATGATCGAGCTGAACATCACCACTTCCCGCGCCGAGCTGTCGGCATACTCCCGGGCCAGGGCGAAGAGCTGCGGCATGGCGGCATTGGCGATGGACGCCAGCATCACCCCGCAGGTAATTAACGTCAGGTAGTGACGGTTGAAGGCAAACAGCAGCGCATTGCCCACCGCCATCAGGCAGCAGAGCATAATTAACCGCCGCCGATCGCCGCGGCTATCAGAGCGCTTAGCCAACGCCAGACTCACCAGGATCCCGGCAATGGCATTTACCGTGTAGAACAGGCCCACCCAGAACGGCTGCGCCCCTACTTCGCGGCTGAGAAACAAACTCAACGTCGGCGCCTGCAACGCGCCCGCCACGCCCATCATAAAAGCAACCAGCATAAAGGCGGCATACACGCCGTTTAGCCGTCGTCCCATCGTCATCAACCACAGCATGGAATGTCCTTAACACACGCGAAGTAAACGAAAAAAGCCAGCAGAGGATTTCTGCTGGCGGGTGATTCTATACTCTATGGGTTTCATGTTGCAGGACAAAACGGTTAACCGTTTTGCACAGCGCTTGTGCTGGCCCTGAAAGGGTGAGCGTGGCCAGAACGTCAGGCCCTGAGCGCATCGACAGCGAAACGAGCGGTCGCGGCCAACGCCCCTGCAGCGTGAAAAACGACGAGTATAACACCAATACTCAGTCACACATGATGTCTGCAAGTCAATGATCAGAGGCCTTTGACGTCACTCCCCACTGCATCAGTTCTCCCAGGATTTCCTGTTGTCGTCCTGCCATCAGGCGGGCCAGCCAGGACGCATCCTGCGTCGCAGAAAAATAGCGCTGGTAGAACGATTTTGCGGTAGACCTCATCATATTCACCTCCTCGCTTCATCGGGATTCATTATTGGCTTAATATGGGGAGTAATAAATTGCTGAGTTTTGCGCAGGAGTTCCCCTTTTATGTCTTCCAGCCGTCTG
The DNA here is from genome assembly GCF_003097195.1 of Klebsiella sp. GL120222-02. Lineage (NCBI taxonomy): Bacteria > Pseudomonadati > Pseudomonadota > Gammaproteobacteria > Enterobacterales > Enterobacteriaceae > Klebsiella > Klebsiella sp. GL120222-02. The sequence continues at coordinate 195,948 of NZ_QEQO01000005.1, read as the reverse complement.
CAACAACAGTTCATCCGCTTATGGCAGTGCTGCGACGGCAAGTCGCAGGAGACCACCCTCAACGAGCTGGCGGAAATGCTGAGCTGCTCGCGTCGCCATATGCGCACCCTGCTCAATATGATGGAGTCCCGCGGCTGGCTGGCCTGGGAGGCGGAGGCAGGCCGCGGCAAGCGTTCGCGGCTAACCTTTCTCTATACCGGCCTCGCCCTGCAGCAGCAGCGTGCCGAAGATCTCCTCGAGCAGGATCGCATCGATCAGCTGGTGCAGCTGGTCGGCGATAAGGCCGCCGTCCGCCAGATGCTGATCTCTCATCTTGGCCGCAGCTTTCGCCAGGGACGCCATATCCTGCGCGTGCTCTACTATCGTCCGATGAAGAATTTACTGCCCGGCAGTGCGCTGCGGCGTTCGGAAACGCATATTGCCCGGCAAATTTTCAGCGCCCTGACGCGGGTAAATGAGGAAAATGGGGAACTGGAAGCCGATATTGCCCACCACTGGCAGCAACTGACCCCCACCCACTGGCGCTTTTTCCTCCGTCCCGGCATCCATTTTCACCACGGCCGTGAGCTGGAGATGGCGGATGTGATCGCCTCTCTGCAGCGCAGCAATGCCCTGCCGCTCTATTCACATATCGAACGCATCGAATCGCCCACCGCCTGGACCCTGGATATTCATCTGCGCCAGCCCGACCGCTGGCTGCCCTGGCTGCTGGGTCAGGTGCCGGCGATGGTGCTGCCGCAGGAGTGGCAGACCATGAACCACTTTTCCTCCATGCCGGTCGGCACCGGCCCTTATGCCGTGGTGCGTAACAATCAGAACCAGCTCAAGATCCATGCCTTTGAAGACTATTTTGGCTACCGGGCGCTGATCGATGAGGTGAACGTCTGGGTGCTGCCGGAAATTAGTGAAGAGCCCAATGGCGGCCTGACGCTGCAGGGCAATACCGAAAGCGAAAAAGCGGTGGAGAGTCGCCTGGAAGAGGGCTGCTATTACCTGCTGTTCGACTCGCGAAGCCCGCTGGGGGCCAACGACGCGGTGCGTCGCTGGTTAAGCTATCTGTTTCAGCCCGCCAACCTGCTCTACCATGCGGGCGAACACTACCAGGGCAACTGGTTTCCCGCCTACGGCCTGCTGCCGCGCTGGCATCACGCCAGCAACCACGCCTGCGAGAAGCCGGCGGGGCTGGAGACCGTCACCCTCACCTATTACCGCGATCACGTCGAACATCGGGTGATCGGCGGGATTATGCGCGACCTGCTGGCAGCGCATCAGGTAAAACTGGAGATCCAGGAGCTGGAGTATGATGCCTGGCATCGCGGCGAGGTGGTCAGCGATATCTGGCTTAACAGCGTTAACTTCACCTTACCGATCGAATTCTCACTCTTCGCCTATCTGTACGAAGTCCCGCTCATTCAGCGCTGCATCCCCATTGACTGGCAGGCAGACGCCTGCCGCTGGCGCGCGGGAGAGTTTAATCCGGCCACCTGGAGCCAGCGGCTGCTGGCCGGGCAACATATCGTGCCGCTGATCCACCACTGGCTGATGATTCAGGGGCAGCGCAGTATGCGCGGCGTACGGATGAACACCCTCGGCTGGTTCGACTTTAAATCCGCGTGGTTTGCGCCGCCGGAGCCGTAAGCGCTTTCCGTCATCTGACAAAATCATTACACTAAGGCCGTTCTCAACGGGGTGCTAATAAACATACGCAATATCATTCAAGTTGCATCACGGCAGCAAGCGGGTGAATCCCCTGGAGCATAGATAACTATGTGACAGGGGTGAACGCGCGAAGCTAACGCAGATGCGGCTTGAAGGATGAAGCGTATGGGCTGAGAAAATACCCGTCGAACCTGATCCGGATAACGCCGGCGAAGGGATTTGAGGCTCACTCAAAATCCTTTGCCACCCCTTTTTTCTGAGGTGCAAAGTGTTGAAAAAATTACTCCCGCTGCTGGCGCTGGTCGCCATGCCCGCTCTGGCTAAGCCTGTCCTCACCGTCTATACCTATGACTCCTTCTCTGCCGACTGGGGCCCCGGCCCGGCGGTCAAAAAAGCCTTTGAAGCGGACTGCGGCTGCGAACTGAAGTTCGTCGCCCTGGAAGATGGCGTTTCGCTACTGAATCGCCTGCGCATGGAAGGCAAGAACAGCAAGGCCGACATCGTGCTTGGCCTGGATAACAACCTGCTGGAAGCCGCGGCGCAGAGTAAACTGTTCGCCAAAAGCCACGTACCTGCCAGCGCGGTCAGCGTGCCAGGCGGATGGGATAATGACACCTTTGTCCCCTACGATTACGGCTATTTCGCCTTCGTCTATGACAAAAATAAACTGGCTAACCCGCCGAAAAGCCTGAAAGAGCTGGTTGAGAGCCCGCAGAAATGGCGCGTCATCTACGAAGATCCCCGCACCAGCACCCCGGGGCTGGGCCTGCTGCTGTGGATGCAAAAGGTCTATGGCGATAAAGCGCCCGAGGCCTGGCAGAAACTGGCGGCGAAAACGGTCACCGTCACCAAGGGCTGGAGTGAAGCCTACGGTCTGTTCCTGAAAGGGGAAAGCGACCTGGTCTTAAGCTACACCACCTCGCCGGCTTACCACATTATTGAAGAGAAGAAAGACAACTATGCGGCGGCGAGCTTCGCCGAAGGCCATTATCTGCAGGTCGAAGTTGCCGCGCGTACCGCCGCCAGCAAGCAGCCGGAACTGGCGGAGAAGTTCCTCAAATTTATGGTCTCGCCTGGCTTCCAGAACGCCATCCCCACCGGGAACTGGATGTATCCGGTGACTCAGGTCGCGCTGCCGGCCGGGTTTGATACCCTGGTGAAGCCGCAGACCACCCTGGCGTTTACCCCGCAGCAGGTCGCCAGCGAGCGTCAGACCTGGATTAGCGCATGGCAACGCGCCGTCAGCCGCTAAACCTTCGCGGGCTATTGCCGGGCCTTTTTGCCGCTACCCTGCTCTGCGCCGTCGCGCTGGCGGCGTTTCTGGCGCTGTGGTTTAGCGCCCCCGGCGCGGGCTGGCAATCAGTCTTCAGCGATAGCTACCTGTGGCACGTGGTGCGCTTCTCCTTCTGGCAGGCGTCGCTGTCAGCGCTGTTCTCGGTGGGGCCGGCGATCTTTCTCGCCCGCGCCCTTTACCGGCGTCGCTTCCCGGGCCGCACACTGCTGCTGCGCCTGTGCGCGATGACCCTGATCCTGCCGGTGCTGGTGGCGGTGTTTGGCATCCTCAGCGTCTATGGCCGCCAGGGCTGGCTGGCCTCGCTGTTTCACGCGCTCGGCTGGCAGTGGGATTTCTCGCCCTACGGTCTGCAGGGCATCCTGCTGGCGCACGTCTTTTTCAATATGCCGATGGCCACCCGCCTGCTGCTGCAGGCGCTGGAGAGTATCCCTGGTGAACAGCGGCAAATTGCCGCCCAGCTTGGCATGCGCGGCTATGCCTTCTTCCGCCTCGTCGAATGGCCGTGGATGCGCCGGCACATTCCCGCCGTCGCTGCGCTGATTTTTATGCTCTGCTTCGCCAGCTTCGCCACCGTGCTGTCGCTGGGCGGCGGCCCGAAGGCCACCACGATTGAGCTGGCTATCTACCAGGCGCTGAGCTTTGACTACGATCCGGCGCGCGCGGCAATGCTGGCGCTGATCCAGATGCTTTGCTGCCTCGCGCTGGTACTGCTCAGCCAGCGTCTGAGTAAAGCGGTGGCTATCGGCGTCAGCCATGTCCGCGGCTGGCGCGACCCTGACGATCGTCTGCACAGCCGCCTGAGCGACGGACTCTTGATCGGCGCCGCCCTGCTGCTGCTGCTCCCACCGCTGCTGGCGGTCATCGTCGACGGGATCAACCGCAACATGCTGAACGTGCTGGCGCAGCCGGCGCTCTGGCAGGCATTGAGTACCTCTCTGCGCATCGCCATCGCCGCCGGGCTGTTGAGCGTAACCCTGACGATGATGCTGCTGTGGAGCAGCCGGGAGCTGCGCGCCCGCCAGCGGCCGCTGGCCGGGCAGGCGATGGAGCTGAGCGGCATGTTAATCCTTGCCATGCCGGGGATTGTGCTGGCCACTGGCTTTTTTCTGCTGCTCAGTAACAGCGTCGGACTGCCGGAGTCCGCCGACGGCATCGTCATCTTCACCAATGCCCTGATGGCGATCCCCTACGCGCTTAAAGTGCTGGAAAACCCGATGCGCGACGTGACCGCTCGCTACAGTATGCTGTGCCAGTCGTTGGGGATTGAAGGCTTCACGCGGCTGCGGGTGGTTGAGCTTCGCGCCCTCCGGCGCCCGCTGGCCCAGGCGTTAGCCTTCGCCTGCGTGCTGTCGATTGGTGACTTCGGCGTGGTGGCCCTGTTCGGCAACGAGGCGTTCCGCACCCTGCCTTTCTATCTGTACCAGCAGATAGGCGCCTACCGCAGCCAGGACGGCGCCGTCACCGCCCTGCTCCTGCTGCTGCTCTGTTTCTTATTATTTACGCTGATTGAAAAACTTCCGGGGCGTGATGCTAAAACTCAATGATGTGACCTGGCTGTACCAGCATCTGCCGATGCGTTTTACCCTCGACGTCGCGCGCGGCGAGCGCATCGCGGTGCTCGGCCCCAGCGGCGCCGGAAAGAGCACCCTGCTGAATCTGATCGCCGGTTTTCTACCGCCCGCCAGCGGCAGCCTGCGGATCAATGGCGAGGTGCATAACGCGACGCCGCCGGCGCAGCGTCCGGTCTCGATGCTGTTCCAGGAGAATAACCTGTTTAACCATCTCACGGTTCGGCAGAATATCAGCCTCGGGATCCACCCGGGCCTGAAACTGAGCCGCGAGCAGCAGGCGCAGGTGGCGGCGATGGCCGGACAGATGGGAATTGATGCGCTGCTGGAACGCCTGCCGGGCGAGCTTTCCGGCGGTCAGCGGCAGCGCGCGGCGCTGGCCCGCTGTCTGGTGCGCCAGCAGCCGGTGCTGTTACTGGATGAACCCTTCTCAGCGCTTGACCCGGCGCTGCGTCAGGAGATGCTGTCCCTGGTCGCCGATGTCTGCGAGCAGCAGCAGCTCACTCTGCTGATGGTCTCCCACAGCGTGGAAGATGCCGCACGCATCGCGCCGCGCTCGATAGTGGTCGCCGAAGGGCGGATTGTCTGGGATGGCGCCACCGCCGAGCTGTTAAGCGGCAACAGCAGCGCCTCGCATCTGATGGGCATCAGCGCGCAATAACCTTGTGCAGGATCGCCAGATAGACCGGCATCAGCGGATGGCGGCAGACCAGAGTCAGCGCCGTCGCGGCGACCACCACCATCAGCGGTGACAGCCACAGTAGTCGGCCGCGCGGCAGCCAGCGGGTCAGGCGATCGCCTGAGGTTTTCGCGCTCCGCCACAGCCGCCAGCACAGCCACCCTGCCAGCCAGGCCAGCAGCGCCGCCCCCAACAGCAGCCATTTAAAGCTGGCGCTGTTTTCATCGGCCGGAATATCAATCGCCGCCCCGGCGAGAATGCCGGGCAGGAAATAGAGCGGCGGCCAGAGCAGGCAGCCGATAATATTCGGTAGCACAAACTTCGCCACCGGCAGATCGAGCATCCCGGCGACCATCGGCACCAGCGGTCGCGTCGGCCCAACAAAGCGGCCGATCAGAATGGTGATCATGCTGTGCTGATGCAACGCATGCTCGGTCTTCTCCAACAGGGCACGGTTTTTCTTCATAAACGACCAGCGGTGCAGCGGCTTTTTAAAGCGCCAGCCGAGCCAGAATGAGATCCAGTCGCCCAGCAGACAGCCGACAATCCCCGCCAGCCACGCCTGCCAGAAGTTAACCTCACCGCTGCCGATAAGCGCCCCAAGGCCGGCCATCATCACCGTTCCGGGTAAGATAAGCCCCACCAGCGCCAGCGACTCGAGAAAGGCCACCAGCATCACGGCTAACAACGAGTAGACCGTGGATTGGGTGATAAAGTGTTCCAGCAATGCTTGCATAATGTACCCGGTTAAAAAACGAAGCCCGGATTCTCCGGAGCCATCGCGCCCTCGTCAAGCCACCAATTGTCTTAATAGTTTACTGGCTGTGATATTTAAGCGGGTCATCATTTCACTTTCTTTACTTTTTATTCACATCCTGCACGGAATTCGCTCGGGCTGGCGCCGGTGCATTTTTTAAATACGCGCGAAAAATAGAGCTGATCTTCAAAGCCAACGTTGCGCCCGACGGTGGCGATCGGCATCCGTGTCGTGCTCAGCAGCAGTTTGGCCTGGCTGATGCGCTGATCTTCCCGCCAGCCGAGCACGCTGATCCCCAACTGCTGGCGGAACAGGTGCGACAGACGCGAGGGCGACAGGCAGACGTGCTGGGCGACGCTGGCAATATCAAAATGGCTGTCCGCCAGATGGTCGCTGATGTACTGGCAGGCGTCGCGCACCCGGTTATCCAGCGGCGGATGCAGCGATTCGTTGATCGCCTCCATGCGCCGCAGCAGCAGCTGTTCCAGCAGATTTATCGCCAGCAGTTCGGAATAGCGCCCCGCCCCCTGCCCGGCATCGACGATCTGGCCGAACAGTTCGCCAAAGCGCGCCTGCCACTGTTCATCCGGACGGAAAAAGCCGGTCTGGGCGAAGATCGTCGGCCAGTTGAGCCACTCGTGCCAGTAGGCGCGTGGCCGGAAGTAGACCCACTGGTGATACCACTCGCTGGCGTCGGGATGGCGGCCGTAGTGATGGATTTCCCCTGGCGGGAACAGCAGCATATCACCCGGCCGGCAGACGAACTGCTCGCCGTGGTTGTTGATAACACCCTCGCCGCGGATCGTCAGGTTGAGAATATAGCCTTTCATGCCCAGCGGGCGGTCGATAAAGAAATCCAGGTATCCCTGCGCCTCAATCGGCGTGAGGCCGGTGACCAGATGAGCGTTAAAAGAGTAGCCCGGCAGCAGCGGATCGTTTTGCGTTTCGGCCATACGCGTGGTTCTCCCCGAAGGTATTAGTGACACCAATTGTCCATATTCATCATTTTATCGCTCTCGGCCCTGTCGCGACTGCGACGGCGGTGGGAATTTCGCTAAAAAGCCGCACGGTAAGCGAAAAAGCGCCAGCAGCGTGCATTCCACCGTGATATACCGGGTAACAAAAGTGTCTATAAATACGGCAGGAAAGTCCACATCGAATATTTGCACGGCGTCACACTTTGCGAGGTGACAGCAAAATAATCCATAAGATTAGCGAATCCGGCCTGACGGATTTTGCCGGGGATATCTACTGTTGCTGCATGAATGATTTCTGCATGGAGTAACAAGATGGCAATTGCGATTGGCCTCGACTTTGGTAGTGACTCAGTCCGCGCCCTGGCGGTGGAATGCGCGTCCGGCGCAGAGCTGGCGGCAAGCGTAGAGTGGTATCCGCGCTGGCGGGAAGGACAGTATTGCGATGGGGCTAACAACCGGTTCCGCCACCACCCGCGAGATTACATCGAGTCCATGGAAGCGGCGCTGAAAAGCGTGCTCGCTTCGCTGAGCGCCGAACAGCGCGCCGACGTCGTGGGCATTGGCGTCGATAGCACCGGCTCAACCCCGGCTCCCGTTGATGCCGAGGGCAACGTGCTGGCGCTGCGCGAAGAATTCGCTGACAACCCTAACGCCATGTTTGTCCTGTGGAAGGATCACACCGCGGTCGAGGAAGCCGAGGCGATCACCCGCCTGTGTCACCAGCCGGGCAAAGAGGATTACTCGCGCTATATTGGCGGTATCTACTCCAGCGAATGGTTCTGGGCCAAAATCCTTCACGTCACCCGCGAAGATAGCGCCGTCGCCCAGGCTGCCGCCTCGTGGGTAGAGCTTTGCGACTGGGTACCCGCCCTGCTCTCCGGCACCACCCGTCCGCAGGATCTGCGCCGCGGCCGCTGCAGCGCCGGACATAAATCGCTGTGGCACGAAAGCTGGGGCGGTCTGCCGCCGGCCAGCTTCTTCGATGAGCTTGATCCCATCATTAACCAGCATCTGGCCTGGCCGCTGTTCACCGATACCTGGACGGCCGATGTGCCGGTCGGCACGCTGAGCGCAGAGTGGGCCCAGCGTCTGGGTCTGTCGCAGACCGTGGCCATCTCCGGCGGCGCCTTCGACTGCCATATGGGCGCCGTTGGCGCCGGGGCGCAACCTAACGCGCTGGTGAAAGTCATCGGCACCTCCACCTGCGACATCCTGATTGCCGATAAAGAGAGCGTCGGCGAGCGCACGGTAAAAGGCATCTGCGGGCAGGTTGACGGCAGCGTGGTTCCGCACTTTATCGGCATGGAGGCAGGCCAGTCCGCCTTCGGCGATATTTACGCCTGGTTTGGCCGCATTCTCGGCTGGCCGCTGGAACAACTGGCTCAGCAGCAGCCGGCGTTGCGCGAGCAAATCAAAGCCAGCCAAAAACAGTTACTGCCGGCGCTCACCGAAGCCTGGGCCAATAATCCGTCCCTCGATCACCTGCCGGTGGTGCTCGACTGGTTCAACGGCCGCCGCACGCCGAATGCCAACCAGCGTCTGAAAGGGGTGATCACCGATCTTAACCTGGCGACCGACGCGCCGGCGCTGTTCGGTGGCCTCATCGCCGCCACCGCCTTTGGCGCCCGCGCCATTATGGAGTGCTTCACCGAGCAGGGGATCCCGGTTAACAACGTGATGGCCCTCGGCGGTATCGCACGGAAAAACCAGGTCATCATGCAGGCCTGCTGCGATGTGCTGAACCGCCCGCTGCAGATTGTCGCCTCCGATCAGTGCTGTGCGCTGGGGGCGGCTATCTTCGCCGCCGTCGCCGCCGGCGTCTATGACGATATTCCCGCCGCCCAGCAGCGGATGGCAAGCCAGGTGGAAACCACCCTGCAGCCACGCCCGGCGCAGGCGCAACGTTTCGAACAACTCTATCAGCGCTACCAGCAGTGGTCGGTCAGCGCTGAACAACACTATCTCCCTTCGGCTGCAAAGGCGGAAAAAGCCCCGCAATCTCAGGCAGCGCTCACCCATTAAGGATACGAAAATGACGATTTTTGATAACTATGAAGTATGGTTCGTTATTGGCAGCCAACATCTGTACGGCCCGGAAGCCCTGCGCCAGGTGACGAAGCATGCCGAACATGTGGTGAACAGCCTGAATGCGGAAGCCAAACTGCCGTGCAAACTGGTCCTTAAGCCGCTGGGCACCACTCCGGACGAGATCACCCATATCTGCCGCGACGCCAACTACGATGACAAATGCGCCGGGTTAGTGGTCTGGTTGCATACCTTCTCGCCGGCAAAAATGTGGATCAACGGCCTGACCATCCTCAACAAGCCGCTGCTGCAGTTCCATACGCAATACAATGCCGCGCTGCCGTGGGACAGCATCGATATGGACTTTATGAACCTGAACCAGACCGCGCACGGCGGCCGCGAGTTCGGTTTCATCGGCGCCCGTATGCGCCAGCAACACAGCGTGGTCACCGGCCACTGGCAGGATAAAGAAGCCCACCAGCGCATCGGCGGCTGGATGCGCCAGGCGGTCTCCAAACAGGATACTCGCCATCTGAAAGTGTGCCGTTTCGGCGATAACATGCGCGAAGTGGCGGTGACCGACGGCGATAAAGTCGCGGCGCAGATCAAGTTTGGCTTCTCAGTGAACACCTGGGCGGTCGGCGATCTGGTGCAGGTGGTCAACAGCATCAGCGACGGCGATATCAGCGCGCTGGTCGATGAATATGAAAGCAGCTACCGTCTGACCCCGGCGGCGCAGGTTCACGGCGAGAAGCGCCAGAACGTGCTGGACGCCGCGCGCATTGAGCTGGGGATGAAACGCTTTCTCGAGCAGGGCGGGTTCCACGCCTTTACCACCACCTTTGAAGATCTCCACGGCCTGAAACAGCTTCCGGGTCTCGCCGTGCAGCGCCTGATGCAGCAGGGCTACGGCTTTGCCGGTGAAGGCGACTGGAAAACCGCCGCTCTGCTTCGCATCATGAAGGTGATGTCAACCGGTCTGCAGGGCGGCACCTCCTTTATGGAGGATTACACCTACCACTTCGACAACGGCAACGACCTGGTGCTCGGTTCGCATATGCTGGAAGTGTGCCCGACGATCGCTACCGCTGAGAAACCGATCCTCGACGTCCAGCCGCTGGGTATCGGCGGCAAAGCGGATCCGGCGCGTTTGATCTTCAATACCCAGACCGGCCCGGCGATTGTCGCCAGCCTGATCGATCTGGGAGATCGCTTCCGTCTGCTGGTCAACACCATTGAAACCGTCCCGACGCCGCACGATCTGCCGAAGCTGCCGGTGGCCAACGCCCTGTGGAAAGCGCAGCCGGATCTGCGTACCGCTTCGGAAGCCTGGATCATCGCCGGTGGCGCGCACCATACCGTCTTCAGCCATGCGCTGAACCTCGACGATATGCGCCAGTTCGCCGAGCTGCACAATATCGAGCTGACGGTCATCGACAACGATACCCGTCTGCCGTCCTTCAAGGACGCGCTGCGCTGGAATGAAGTGTATTACGGTTCAAAACGCTAAGAGGCCGTCCCCTCACCCTTTCCCTCTCCCCGTTGGGGAGAGGATACCGACAGGGCGCCATGCCGCCTTTCTCCCTCTCCCGCCGGGAGAGGGTCGGGGTGAGGGATACCCGACTCGCCTGCTATTCGGAGCACACTATGTTAGAAGATCTTAAACGCCAGGTTCTGGAAGCCAACTTAGCGCTGCCGCAGCATAATCTGGTGACCTTAACCTGGGGCAACGTCAGCGCCGTCGACCGCGACCAGGGCGTTCTGGTTATCAAACCCTCCGGCGTGGATTACCGCGTGATGACCGCCGACGATATGGTGGTGGTCAGTCTGGAGACTGGCGAGGTGGTGGAAGGCAACAAGAAGCCCTCGTCGGATACCCCTACTCATCGCCTGCTGTATCAGGCCTTCCCGACGCTGGGCGGTATTGTGCATACCCATTCGCGCCACGCCACCATCTGGGCGCAGGCCGGGCAATCCATTCCAGCGACCGGCACCACCCACGCTGACTATTTCTATGGCCCGGTTCCCTGCACCCGGTTGATGACCGATGCGGAGATCAACGGCGAATATGAGTGGGAAACCGGCAACGTGATTGTCGAAACTTTCCGTCAGCAGGGAATCGACCCCGCGCAGATGCCCGGCGTGCTGGTGCACTCCCACGGCCCGTTTGCCTGGGGTAAGAATGCCGAAGACGCGGTGCATAACGCCATCGTGCTGGAAGAGATCGCCTATATGGGCATCTTCTGTCGCCAGCTGGCGCCGCAGCTGCCGGATATGCAGCAGACGCTGCTAGATAAGCATTATCTGCGTAAGCACGGGGCCAAAGCCTACTACGGCCAATAATCACACTGCTCGCCACCGTCTGGTAGCCCGGATAAAGCGCAAGCCGCAATCCGGGGCCACCTTAGCGCCGAATACCTGTATAAAACCCCAGCATCCATCATGAAACCAGGCTATAATCAGGCCTGGTTTTTTATCGGCGAGAATACCCGTGACCCAGCCACGAGCAGGTTTTCTACTCACCCGTCACTGGCGGGACACCCCGCAGGGCAGCGAGCTCTCCTTCTGGCTGGCCACCGACGACGGCCCGCTGCAGGTCACGCTGCCGCCGCAGGAGTCCGTTGCCTTTATCTCCGAAGCGCAGCAGGCGCAGGCTGAACGGCTGCTGCAGGGGGAGAAAGGCTTCCGCTTCGCTCCACTGACCCTGAGAGATTTCCACCGGCAGCCGGTTGTCGGCCTTTACTGTCGCGCCCATCGTCAATTGATGCGTCTGGAGAAGATGCTCCGCGACAGCGGCGTCACCGTCTACGAGGGTGATATCCGTCCGCCGGAGCGCTACCTGATGGAGCGCTTTATTACCGCCCCGGTGTGGGTGGAAGGCGAAACGCGCGGCTCACAGCTGGTCAACGCGCGCATGAAACCGAACCCTGACTATCGCCCGCCGCTGAAATGGGTGTCGCTGGATATCGAAACCAGCCGCCACGGCGAGCTGTACTGCATCGGTCTGGAAGGCTGCGGCCAGCGGGTGGTCTACATGCTGGGCCCCGAACCGGAAACGCCGCCAGACGTCGACTTCGAGCTGGTCTTCATCGCCAGCCGTCCCCTGCTGCTGGAAAAGCTCAACGCCTGGTTTGCCGAACACGACCCTGACGTGCTGATCGGCTGGAACGTGGTGCAGTTCGATCTGCGGGTCCTGCAAAAGCACGCCGAGCGCTATCGTATCCCGCTGCGTCTCGGCCGCGGCAACAGCGAGCTGGAGTGGCGTGAGCACGGTTTTAAGAACGGCGTCTTTTTCGCCCAGGCCAACGGGCGGCTAATTATCGACGGCATCGACGCGCTAAAATCCGCGTTCTGGAACTTCTCCTCCTTTTCACTGGAGGCCGTGGCCCGCGAACTGCTGGGTGAAGGTAAAGCCATTGACAACCCGTGGGATCGGATGGACGAGATCGATCGCCGCTTCCATGAAGACAAACCGGCGCTGGCGATCTATAACCTGCAGGATTGCGAGCTGGTCACGCGGATCTTCCACAAAACGGAGATCATGCCGTTTCTGCTCGAACGGGCGACGGTTAACGGTCTGCCCGCCGATCGCCACGGCGGATCGGTGGCCGCCTTCAGCCATCTCTATTTCCCACGCATGCACCGCCTGGGCTACGTGGCGCCGAACCTCGGCGACGTCCCCCCGCAGGCCAGCCCCGGCGGCTACGTGATGGACTCCCGCCCCGGTCTGTATGACTCGGTGCTGGTGCTGGACTACAAAAGCCTGTATCCGTCGATTATTCGTACCTTTCTAATCGATCCGGTCGGCCTGGTGGAAGGCCTGGCGCAGCCCGATGATCAGCACAGCATCGAGGGCTTCCTTGGCGCCCGCTTTTCGCGCGACAAACACTGCCTGCCCGGCATTGTCAGCCAGATCTGGCACGGCCGCGATGAAGCCAAACGCCAGCATAATAAGCCGCTCTCCCAGGCGCTGAAGATTATCATGAACGCCTTCTACGGCGTGCTGGGCACCAGCGCCTGCCGCTTCTTCGACCCGCGTCTCGCCTCGTCGATTACCATGCGCGGTCACGCGATCATGCGCCAGACCAAAGCGCTAATTGAAGCCAAAGGCTACGACGTTATCTACGGCGATACCGATTCCACCTTCGTCTGGCTGAAACGCCCGCATAGCGAAGCACAGGCAGCGGAGATCGGCCGCGAGCTGGTCAGCGACGTCAATGCCTGGTGGGCGCAGGAGCTTGGTAAAAGCCAGCTGACCAGCGCCCTGGAGCTGGAGTATGAAACCCACTTCTGCCGCTTTTTAATGCCGACGATCCGCGGCGCCGATACCGGCAGCAAGAAGCGCTATGCCGGGATGATTCAGGAGGGCGATGCCCAGCGCATGGTGTTCAAGGGGCTGGAGACGGTACGCACCGACTGGACGCCGCTAGCCCAGCAGTTTCAACAGGAGTTATACCTGCGCATCTTCCGCAACCAGCCGTATCAGGATTATGTGCGGGAGACTATCGCCAGGCTGATGAATGGCGAACTCGACAAGCAGCTGGTTTATCGCAAGCGCCTGCGCCGACCGCTGGCCGAGTATCAACGTAACGTGCCGCCGCACGTGCGCGCCGCGAGGCTGGCGGATGAACACAACGTGAAGCTTGGGCGGGCGCAGCAGTATCAGCAGCGCGGCACCATCAAATACGTCTGGACCACCAGCGGCCCGGAGCCGGTGGATTACCAGCAGTCGCCGCTCGATTACGATCACTATTTAACAAAGCAGTTGCAGCCGGTGGCGGAAGGGATCCTGCCCTTCGTCAACGATGACTTTGCTACAATAGTGACAGGACAGCTGGGGCTATTTTAATTTTTTCTCACTCATTCCGCAGGCACAAAAGCCGAAAAATGAAGGGTGCGGAGGAGGTGACGAACGTTCCTCCATCCAGTAATATAGCGCCCTTTCCATTCCTGGCCCCAATTTTGACGCATCTCCGATTATTCATGGAGATGATCAACTATTGCCTGCAATTAAAGAACAAAGAGCCGAACACATATGCCTTTTACACTTGGTCAACGCTGGATTAGCGACACAGAGAGCGAACTAGGATTAGGGACGGTGGTAGCGCTGGATGCGCGCATGGTCACTCTCCTTTTCCCCGCCATCGGCGAAAACCGTCTGTACTCTCGCAACGATTCCCCGATCACCCGCGTGATGTTTAACCCGGGCGACACCATTACCAGCCATGAAGGCTGGCAGCTCCACGTTGACAAAGTGAATGAAGAGAACGGGCTGCTGTCCTACACCGGTACTCGCCTGGACACCCAGGAAGCGAACGTGACTCTGCGTGAAGTGCTGCTCGACAGCAAACTGGTGTTCAGCAAGCCGCAGGACCGCCTGTTTGCCGGTCAAATTGACCGTATGGACCGCTTTGCCCTGCGCTACCGTGCGCGTAAGTTCCAGAGCGAGCAGTACCGCATGCCGTGGAGCGGCCTGCGCGGCCAGCGCACCAGCCTGATCCCGCATCAGCTGAACATCGCCCATGACGTGGGCCGTCGTCACGCGCCGCGCGTCCTGCTGGCCGATGAAGTGGGCTTAGGTAAAACCATTGAAGCCGGGATGATCCTGCACCAGCAGCTGCTCTCCGGCGCCGCCGAGCGCGTGCTGATTGTGGTCCCGGAAACCCTCCAGCACCAGTGGCTGGTGGAAATGCTGCGCCGTTTCAACCTGCGTTTCTCACTGTTCGACGACGAACGTTACGCCGAAGCGCAGCACGATGCCTACAACCCGTTCGAAACCGAACAGCTGGTGATCTGCTCTTTAGACTTCGTGCGCCGCAGCAAACAGCGCCTGGAGCATCTGTGCGACGCCGAATGGGACCTGATGGTGGTCGACGAAGCGCACCACCTGGTGTGGAGCGAAGAGGCGCCGAGCCGTGAATATCAGGCCATTGAACAGCTGGCCGAGCGCGTGCCGGGCATCCTGCTGCTGACCGCGACGCCGGAACAGTTGGGGATGGAGAGCCACTTTGCGCGCCTGCGTCTGCTGGATCCAAACCGCTTCCACGATTTTGCCCAGTTTGTTGAAGAACAACAAAACTACCGCCCGGTCGCCGATGCCGTCGCCCTGCTGCTGGCGGGCAACACGCTGAGCGATAGCGAACTCAATACCCTTGGCGATCTGATCGGCGAGCAGGATATCGAGCCGCTGCTGCAGGCTGCCAACAGCGATCGCGAAGACGCTCAGGCCGCGCGCCAGGAGCTGGTCTCGATGCTGATGGACCGCCACGGCACCAGCCGCGTGCTGTTCCGGAACACCCGTAACGGCGTGAAAGGCTTCCCGAAACGCGAGCTGCACACCATTCGTCTGCCGCTGCCGACCCAGTACCAGACGGCCATCAAGGTCTCTGGCATCATGGGCGCCCGCAAAACCGCGGAAGAGCGCGCGCGCGACATGCTCTATCCGGAGCAGATCTATCAGGAATTTGAAGGCGATACCGGCACCTGGTGGAACTTCGACCCGCGCGTCGAGTGGCTGATGGGCTACCTGACCAGCCATCGCTCGCAGAAGGTCCTGGTGATTTGCGCCAAAGCCGCCACCGCGCTACAGCTGGAGCAGGTGCTGCGCGAGCGCGAAGGCATCCGCGCCGCGGTGTTCCATGAAGGGATGTCGATTATCGAACGCGACCGCGCCGCGGCGTGGTTTGCCGAAGAAGACACCGGCGCGCAGGTGTTGCTGTGCTCCGAAATCGGCTCCGAAGGACGTAACTTCCAGTTCGCCAGCAACCTGGTGATGTTCGACCTGCCATTTAACCCGGATCTGCTGGAGCAGCGTATCGGCCGTCTCGACCGTATCGGTCAGGCACACGATATCCAGATCCACGTTCCATACCTGGAAAAGACCGCGCAGTCGGTGCTGGTGCGCTGGTATCACGAAGGGCTCGACGCCTTCGAACATACCTGCCCGACCGGCCGTACCGTCTACGACAGCGTCCATGATGAACTGATCAACTATCTTGCGGCGCCAGAATCCACCGATGGCTTTGACGATCTGATCAAATCCTGCCGCCAACAGCATGACGCCCTGAAGGCGCAGCTGGAGCAGGGCCGCGACCGTCTGCTGGAGATCCACTCCAACGGCGGCGAGAAAGCGCAGGCGCTGGCGGAGAGCATCGAAGAGCAGGATGACGACACCAGTCTGATCGCCTTCTCGATGAACCTGTTCGATATCGTCGGCATCAACCAGGACGACCGCGGTGAAAACCTGATCGTCCTCACCCCGTCCGACCATATGCTGGTCCCGGATTTCCCGGGCCTGCCGGAAGACGGCTGCACCATCACCTTCGAGCGTGACGTGGCGCTGTCGCGTGAAGATGCGCAGTTCATCACCTGGGAACATCCGCTGATCCGCAACGGTCTGGATCTGATCCTCTCCGGCGATACCGGCAGCAGCACCATTTCCCTGCTGAAGAATAAGGCGCTGCCGGTCGGCACCCTGCTGCTGGAGCTGATCTACGTCGTCGAAGCGCAGGCGCCGAAGCAGCTGCAGCTTAACCGCTTCCTGCCGGCGACCCCGGTTCGCCTGCTGCTGGATAAAAACGGCAACAACCTCGCCGGCCAGGTGGAATTTGAAAGCTTCAACCGCCAGCTGAGCGCGGTCAACCGCCACACCGGCAGCAAACTGGTCAACGCGGTGCAGCAGGACGTTCACGCCATTCTGCAACAGGGCGAAGCGCAGATCGCCAAAGCGGCGCAGGGGCTGATCGACGCAGCGCGTAACGAAGCCGATGAAAAGCTGACGGCGGAGCTGTCGCGTCTGGAAGCGCTGAAGGCGGTGAATCCGAACATCCGTGACGACGAACTGGCGGCGATCGAAAGCAACCGTCAGCAGGTGATGGATGCGCTGGCGCAGGCCGGATGGCGTCTGGACGCGCTGCGTCTGATCGTCGTCACCCACCAGTAACGGAACGCGAACATGGCGATGGAAAACTACAATCCGCCGCAGGATCCCTGGCTGGTGATCCTGTATCAGGATGAGCACATCATGGTGGTCAACAAGCCGAGCGGCTTGTTGTCCGTACCCGGTCGTCTTGAGGAGCATAAAGACAGCGTGATGACGCGCATTCAGCGCGACTTCCCGCAGGCCGAATCGGTGCATCGCCTGGATATGGCCACCAGCGGCGTGATTGTGGTGGCGCTGAATAAGGCCGCGGAGCGTGAGCTGAAACGTCAGTTCCGCGAGCGCGAGCCGAAAAAACAGTACGTCGCCCGCGTCTGGGGCCATCCGCAGCCGGCGGAAGGTCTGGTGGATTTACCGCTGATTTGCGACTGGCCGAACCGGCCAAAGCAGAAGGTGTGCTACGAAACCGGCAAAGCGGCGCAAACCGAGTATGAGGTGCTGGAGTACGCGGAGGACAACACCGCCCGCGTGCGCCTGAAGCCGATTACCGGGCGCTCGCATCAGCTGCGCGTGCATATGCTGGCGCTGGGGCATCCGATCCTTGGCGACCGCTTTTACGCCACGCCGGAGGCGCTGGCGATGGCCCCGCGTCTGCTGCTGCACGCCGAGACGCTCACCATCACCCACCCTGCCTACGGCAACGCGATGACCTTTCGCGCGCCGGTCGACTTTTAGGATGTCCCCGGTAGCGCCTTGCCGCCGGGGAATACTGACCCGTTAGTCGCGGGCAAACCACGCATCAATCATCTGCTCAACGCGCGCCACGACGAGATCGGTGTCGTGGCGACGGCTGCGCGCGCAGGCGTGCGCCGGCTCATCACACAGCAGACAGCGGCGCTGCGACTCACCCAGCGACTGACGTCCCACCTGCCCGTTCTGTGGACAGATCACATCGATATCCCACAGGCGTCCCAGCGGATGGCTCTGCTCCAGCGTGCTGCACATCGCTTTGATTTCGCTGGCCGGGTGCGCCACGCACCACAGCGCTTCGGGCCCGGTCGGCAACCACAGCACCTGACGATCCAGCGCTTGCCAGCGGTGCTTCCACAGCAGCTGGTCGCAGGCCTGGAGGGCAACGCCCATCATGTTGCGATAGCGAATGCTGTCTTTCACCGCCCCCGGGGTCACCAGGGTCAGGGAAATAACAGGCTGCTGATAATGGGCCAGCCAGTCAGCCTGGCGGGCTGCACGCTGCTCTTTCGCCGCCAGCAATGCATCGATGCTGACGCCCGCCTGGGCGGGAGTATCCACTGACATTAATTCCTCTCCTACATATGATAAATGCGACAGCGCCTGGGCTGTCATGATGATGGATGCGATAGCCGATCGCGCGCTGATTGTAACGCTAAATGCGGAGCATTTAGGATACAGAACGCAGATATTTTCTGCGTTCTGTAGCGGAAAATGGCAGATTTATCGCTTAGCGCAGCGTTTAATCACGCCAGATAGTGGCTGAGGAACAGCAGTCCCAGCGAGACATTTATCGCCCCGCCGATGCGGGTAGCGATCTGCGCGAACGGCATCAGGCTCATGCGGTTACCGGCGGTCAGGATCGCCACATCGCCGGTGCCGCCCTGCCCGCTCTGGCAACAGGAGACAATCGCCACATCGATCGGGTGCATCCCTATTTTTTTACCCACAAAGAACCCGGTCGCCACCAGCGCCGAGACGGTACTGACGATCACCAGAAGGTTGGTCAGCGTGAAGGCGTTTACCAGTTCCTGCCACGGGGTGATCGCCACGCCGACGGCAAAGAGGATCGGGTAAGTCACCGCGGTGCGAAAGAATTTATACACCATCTGCGATCCCTCCTGCAGGCGTGGAGAAACCACGTTAGCCAGCTTTAACAGCACCGCGAGGAACAGCATGCCCACCGGCGCCGGCAGGCCAATCAGTTTGTGGCCAAGCATCCCCATCATATACAGCAGCACCGCCAGCAGCGCGCCGGAGGCCAGGGTCCCGACGTCGGTTTTGCCGCTCACGCCTTCGCTCTCGCCGAGGCTACGGGTTTCATTGCTGCGGTTCGGCATCAGTTGCCCTTCACCGGTGAGATGCGGAGAACGCTTGCCGAGCTGGTTGAGGCAGCCGGAGATAACGATCGCCGTCAGACTGCCGAGCATCACCATCGGCAATATACGGCCCAGCGCCACGCCCTGCTCCATATGCATCAGCGCGGCGTAACCCATTGACAGCGGGATCGCCCCTTCCCCCACGCCACCGGCCATGATCGGCAGCACGATAAAGAAGAACACCTGGAACGGCTCCATGCCCAGCAGCGTGCCGACGCCGATGCCCACCAGCATGCCGACCACTTCGCCACACAGCATCGGGAAGAAGATCTTCAGAAAGCCCTGAATCAGCGTGGTGCGGTTCATACTCATGATGCTGCCGACGATGATGCAGCAGATGTAGAGATAGAGGATATTGGTGGATTTATAGAATTTGGTGGTGGATTCCACGACCACATCCGGCAGCAGACCGTAGTGGACCAGCGCGGAAGGAATAAAAGTGGCGCAGATCGCCGCCGCGCCGAGTTTTCCCAGCACCGGCAGGCGCTTACCAAACTCGCCGCAGGCGAAGCCAAAGAAAGCCAGGGTGGCCACCATCACCACGATATCGCTCGGCAGTTTACCGCCAAGGCAGTCGAGGGCAATCAGCCCCCCGGCCAGCAAAAACAGCGGCAGCGGGACGATCCCTACCTTCCAGTTATCCATGATGTGCCACCAGCGCTGCTTCAGCGTGGTTTTCGGCGTATTGATCGGTTCAAGGGTTGCAGAGAATGCATTGTCTGTGGTGCTCATAAATTCAGCCCTGTCGTTATTATTCATTTTCAGCGTAAAGGGACAGCGGCGTCGTTAATGTGAAGCTCCCCAGATTAAAAAAGAAGTTTTAATGGTCACTATGGTTTTTATGGTTTCTATTCACGGAACCGCTAAGGGGTGATATATCTCTGATTTATTATTGTGGTTTTTATGGTTTTTATTCTCCCTGACGCGTTATTTCCACTGAGTCCCCCGCCGACAGCCAGCGCCTGCGCAGACGATCACAACTTCTTCTTAACATTTACGTCACGTGACAGAAAAATGATAGAGTGCCGGTATGGTGAATACGCAGTACGGGACCTATGAAGCTCTCTTTTCAATATAAGCTGTTTATTTCGCTGGTCGCCTTTTTCTCGGTCCTCTTTATAGCGCTGGGCATTTATTATTATTTTGACGCCAGCCGCCAGCTGTATCAGGAGATGAGTGGCCGGGCCAAAATTCAGGCTGAAGAGATAGCCCTGATGCCAAATTTGCGTCAGCAGGTCAGCCAGCACGATCCGCAGGCGATCCGGGCGTTTATGCAGCAAATCGCCGCCCATAGCGACGCCAGTTTTATCGTCATCGGCGATCGGCAGGGCGTGCATCTGTTTCACTCCGTCCATCCGGAGTGGGTTGGTACGCGGCTGGTCGGCGGCGACAATCAGGCGGTGCTGGAGGGGCACTCCATCACCACCATTCGCAAAGGCGGCCTCGGCGTCTCGCTGCGCAGCAAAACGCCCATCGTCGATGACGAGGGGCAGGTGATCGGCATTGTCTCCGTTGGCTACCTCACCAGCTATCTCGACAGCATCACGCTGACCAAAGTGATCAATATTTTTATCGCCGCCATCCTGCTGCTCATCGCCCTGTTTATCTTCTCCTGGTACTTTACCCGCAGCATCAAGAAGCAGATTTTTTCGCTCGAGCCGCGGGAGATAGGCCTGCTGGTACGTCAGCAAAAGGCAATGATGGAGTCGATCTTTGAAGGGGTGATCGTCATCGATCACCAGCGGCGCATTGAGGTGATTAACCATGCCGCCCGCAGCCTGCTGGGGCTCAGCCAGCCTGCCCGTCAGCTGCGCGGCCAGTCAATCGACAGCGTCATTTCGCCGCAGCCGTTTTTCGCCAGCGGCGACATGCTCGAGCGTGACACTCATGACGAGCTGTGCCGCTTCAACCAGCTGACCGTGCTCGCCAGCCGGGTGCGCATTATGCTGGAGAATACGCTGCAGGGCTGGGTGATCACCTTCCGCGACCGCAACGAAATCAATGCCCTCACCGCCCAGCTCAGCCAGGTGAAGCGCTATGTCGACAACCTGCGCATCATGCGCCACGAGCAGCTCAACCGGATGACCACCCTCTCCGGTCTGCTGCATATGGGTCACTATGACGAAGCGATCCACTATATTCAGGCCCAGTCGGAGCATGCCCAGGAGCTGCTGGACTTCATCTCCTCGCACTTCCACTCGCCGACGCTGTGCGGCCTGCTGTTGGGCAAAGCGACCCGCGCCCGCGAAAAAGGCGTGGTCCTGAGCTTCGACCCGGCCTGTCGTATCGATCGTCCGCTGCCGTCGCTAAAGGAATCCGAACTGATCTCCATCATCGGCAACCTGCTGGATAACGCCATCGAAGCCACGCAGCGCGCCGAGCTGCCGCACGAGCCGGTGGAAGTGCTGATTCAGCTCAACGCCCGGGAACTGATCATCGAAGTGGCTGACCGCGGCGTCGGCATTCGTCCCGATATTCGCGACCGCATTTTTGAACGCGGCGTGACCACCAAAACCCGTGGCGATCACGGCATTGGTTTGTATCTTATTGAACATTATGTCACTCAGGCGGGCGGCACCATCGAAGTCGCCGACAACGCGCCGCGGGGAACCATCTTCACCCTGTTTATCCCGGCCGACGCCCCCGCCTGTCCGCAAACGGAGGCCCACAATGCATCATGACCTGGTCGATGTGCTGATCATTGAAGATGAGAGCGAGCTGGCGCGCCTGCACGCCGAGCTTGTGCAAAAACACCCGCGACTGCGGCTGGCAGGCATGGCGGCCTCCCTCGCTCAGGCGCGGCAGTTGCTCCACGCCAGTCCGCCGCAGCTGGTGCTGCTGGATAACTATTTACCGGACGGCAAAGGCGTCACGCTGATGACCGACCCGGTGCTGGCAACCACCCATTGCTCAGTGATCTTTATCACCGCCGCCAGCGATATGGAAACCTGCAGCCTGGCCATCCGCAACGGCGCCTTCGACTATATCCTTAAGCCCGTCTCCTGGAAGCGGCTGAGCCAGTCGCTTGAGCGCTTTATCCAGTTTTACGATCAGCAGCGGGAATGGAAAATCGTCGATCAGCAGAACGTCGATTCTCTCTACCAACTGCAGGCGAAGAACTTCCGCGTGGATAGCGGCAGTAAGGGCATTGAAGAGAAGACGCTGGCGCTGGTGCAGGGATTGTTTAGCGGCCGGGAAGCACACTGTTTTTCCGTCGATGAGGTGGTCAGCGCCGCCGGGCTCAGCAAAACCACCGCCCGGCGCTATCTGGAACACGGTGTCGAGACCGGCTTTCTGGAAGTGGAGATGCTGTATGGAAAAATCGGCCATCCGCGGCGGCTGTACCGACGCGCACAGCCTAAAAACTAAAACCCCTCGCCGGACGGGAGGGGCGGGAAAACTCAGAAGCCGCGCTGCTCTTTGATCAGCTCCCAGGCCTTCTGGATCTCCTGAGCTTTCTGTTTGGCCATCTCCATCATCTCCGGCGGCAGCCCTTTCGCCACTAGCTTGTCCGGATGATGTTCGTTCATCAGCTTACGATAGGCGCGCTTCACCGTCGCCGCGTCATCGGTCGGTTTCACCCCCAGCACATTGCAGGCATCTTCGAGGGTTGGCCCGCGCTGCGCCTGCTGCCAGCCGGCATTGCCGCCGTGCTGACCATACGATTGCTGCTGCGAACCGCCGCCAAACTGGGCGCCGCCCTGCATCATCCGCAGGAATTGATCGAACTGGGCGCGGGAGATGCCAAGCTCGTCAGCGATGACGAACAGCACTTCACGTTCGTTGGGGTGCAATTCGCCGTCAGCGAACGCCGCCTGCAGCTGAATTTCCAGAAACATCCGAATCAGATCGAAGCGCCCAAAGCAGACGCTGCGCAGCTGACGCATCTTCTCGCGCAGCGGATAGTTGTCGGCCTTGCCGTCGCGAAACGCCTGCTGCGCCGCCGTACGCGATGCACCGTGCAGGTTCATGCGATCCATCAGCACATTGGCGACATGAATATCAGCTTCGGTGACGCGACCCTTGGATTTGGTCAGATGCCCCATCACTTCAAAGGTGGTGGAAAAGAAGAGCGACTGGCGTTCCTGTTGATTGGCGAAGAGATTCAACCGGCGACTGCGCGCCCGGTCAAACATATGGCCCACCAGGAAGCCGAGCACGACACCCCAAAACCCACCGCCCATCAGCAAAGCCACTGCCACGCCAATCACTTTACCCAAATACTGCATAGACTCCCCAACTGTTTATCGCCGTTAAGCTCGAATATGACCGCACGTTACCCGGCACTCGCGCCTCGGTCAATTGTGGGACATAGCCTATAATTTGCTTTATCATACTCGTCATTCAACAGGGTGCCTAACGCTCGGGCTCGAAACGGGCAGGATTAACACTAGCGTGATAATGTTGAGTAAGTTAGGCTCTGACCGTTTGCAAGCCGCTGCCACAAGATGATGGAACAATAAATACAACGTATGAAAAAACGTATTCCCAGCCTCCTGGCTACGATGATTGCCAGCGCCTTGTATAGCCAACAAGGCCTCGCTGCCGATCTCGCAACGCAATGTATGCTTGGCGTGCCAAGCTTTGATCGTCCGCTCGTGGAAGGGCGGCCTGGCGATCTGCCGGTGACGATTAACGCCGATCATGCGAAGGGCAACTACCCGGATAATGCCGTCTTCACCGGCAACGTCGATATTAACCAGGGGAACAGCCGCCTGCGTGCCGACGAAGTGCAGCTGCATCAGCAGCAGGCCGCGGGCCAGGCGCAACCGGTGCGAACGGTGGATGCGCTGGGCAACGTCCATTACGACGATAACCAGGTGATCCTCAAAGGGCCTAAAGCCTGGTCAAACCTGAACACCAAAGATACCAACGTCTGGCAGGGCGATTATCAAATGGTCGGACGCCAGGGACGCGGCACGGCGGACCTGATGAAACAGCGCGGCGAAAACCGCTATACCATTCTGGAAAATGGCAGCTTTACCTCCTGTCTGCCGGGCTCCGACACCTGGAGCGTCGTGGGCAGCGAAGTCATCCACGACCGTGAAGAGCAGGTTGCCGAGATCTGGAACGCCCGCTTTAAGCTGGGCTCAGTACCGATTTTCTACAGCCCTTACCTGCAGTTGCCGGTGGGCGACAAACGTCGTTCCGGTTTCCTGATCCCGAACGCCAAATACAGTACCAAAAACGGTGTGGAATTCTCCCTGCCGTACTACTGGAACATTGCGCCGAACTTCGATGCCACTATCACCCCGCACTATATGAACAAACGCGGCGGCGTGATGTGGGAAAACGAATTCCGCTACCTGACCCAGCTCGGCAGCGGCTTAACTGAATTCGACTACCTGCCGTCGGATAAAGTCTACGAAGACGATCATTCGAGCGACAGCAACAGCCGCCGCTGGCTGTTCTACTGGAACCACTCCGGGGTTATCGATCAGGTATGGCGTCTGAACGCTGACTACACCAAGGTCAGCGATCCTGACTACTTCAACGATTTCAGCTCGAAATATGGTTCCAGTACCGACGGCTATGCGACGCAGAAATTCAGCGCCGGTTACGTCAATCAGAACTTTGACGCGACGGTATCGACCAAGCAGTTCCAGGTCTTTGACCGGGAATCGAGCAACTCCTACTCGGCTGAGCCGCAGCTCGACATCAACTACTACCAGAACGATGTCGGTCCGTTCGATACCCATCTGTACGGTCAGGTCGCCCATTTTGTTAACTCGAATAACAACATGCCGGAAGCGACCCGCGTTCACCTCGAACCGACGATCAACCTGCCGCTGTCCAACGCCTGGGGCAGTCTGAATACTGAAGCCAAGCTGCTGGCGACCCACTACCAGCAGAGCAACCTCGATAAGTACAACGCCGCCAACGGCACTGACTACAAAGAGTCTGTCAGCCGCGTAATGCCGCAGTTTAAAATCGACGGTAAAATGGTCTTTGAACGCGACCTGCAGGAGGGATTCACCCAAACGCTGGAACCGCGCATGCAGTATCTGTACGTGCCGTACCGCGATCAGAGTGAAATCGGTAGCTACGACTCCACGCTATTGCAGTCGGACTACACCGGCCTGTTCCGCGACCGTACCTATAGCGGTCTGGACCGCATCGCGTCAGCCAACCAGGTCACTACCGGCATCACCTCTCGCGTGTATGATGCCGCCGCCGTGGAACGTTTTAATATTTCCGTTGGTCAAATCTACTATTTCACCGAGTCACGCACCGGTGATGACAACATCAACTGGGAGAACAACGACACCACGGGTTCACTGGTATGGGCCGGCGATACCTACTGGCGCATCGCCGATGACTGGGGTTTACGCGGAGGGATCCAGTACGACACCCGTCTGGATAACGTCGCCACCGGTAACGGCACCATTGAATACCGTCGCGATGAAAACCGCTTAGTCCAGCTTAACTATCGTTACGCCAGCCCGGAATATATTCAGGCTACACTGCCTTCATATTCCACGGCGGCACAATATAAACAGGGTATTTCGCAGGTGGGGATGACCGCCAGTTGGCCGATCGTCGATCGCTGGTCTGTGGTCGGGGCATACTACTTCGATACCAATACCCGGAAAGCAGCAAACCAGATGTTGGGTGTTCAGTATAACTCCTGCTGCTACGCCATCCGTCTTGGCTACGAACGTAAAGTCAACGGCTGGGATAGCAACAACAACGGCGGCGAGAGCAAATACGACAACACCTTCGGAATCAATATTGAATTGCGCGGTCTGAGCTCTAACTACGGCCTCGGCACCCAGCAGATGCTGCGTTCGAACATTTTACCGTACCAGAGCTCCCTGTGATGCGGCTGGTTTACAACATCGTCCGCATTTGCGGTTAATTGAAATGGAAAAAGTATGAAGAACTGGAAAACGCTGCTTCTCGGTATCGCCATGATCGCGAATACCAGTTTCGCTGCCCCTCAGGTGGTCGATAAAGTAGCGGCCGTCGTCAATAATGGCGTCGTGCTGGAAAGCGACGTCGATGGTTTGATGCAATCAGTTAAGCTCAATGCGGGTCAGGCTGGCCAACAGCTGCCGGATGACGCGACACTGCGCCATCAAATCCTCGAAAGACTGATCATGGACCAGATCGTATTGCAGTTGGGGCAGAAGATGGGCGTGAAGGTCTCTGACGACCAGCTCGATCAGGCCATCGCCAACATCGCCAAACAAAACAACATGACCATGGATCAGATGCGCAGCCGTCTGGCCTATGAAGGCATCAACTACAACACCTACCGTAGCCAGATCCGCAAAGAGATGCTGATTTCGGAAGTGCGTAACAATGAAGTGCGTCGCCGTATCACCGTGCTGCCGCAGGAAGTCGAAGCGCTGGCAAAACAGATTGGCGACCAGAACGATGCCAGCACCGAGCTTAACCTGAGCCACATCCTGATCCCGCTGGCGGAAAACCCGACCGCGGATGAAGTTGCCGCAGCTCAGGAGCAAGCAAATGCCATCGTTGAACAAGCGCGCAACGGCGCTAACTTCGGTAAACTGGCCATCACCTACTCCGCTGACCAACAGGCGCTGAAGGGAGGCCAGATGGGCTGGGGTCGTATCCAGGAGCTGCCTGGTATTTTCGCCCAGGCGTTAAGCACCGCCAAAAAAGGGGATATCGTCGGCCCGATCCGCTCTGGCGTCGGCTTCCACATTCTGAAAGTCAACGACCTGCGCGGCGGGACTCAGAACATCTCCGTCACCGAAGTGCATGCCCGTCATATTCTGCTTAAGCCGTCGCCGATCATGAATGATGCCCAGGCCCAGGCCAAACTGGAACAGATCGCGGCTGACATTAAGAGCGGGAAAACCACCTTCGCCAAAGCGGCGAAAGCGTTCTCTGAAGATCCGGGTTCAGCAAACCAGGGCGGTGATTTAGGTTGGGCGACGCCGGACATCTTCGATCCGGCATTCCGCGATGCGCTGATGCGTCTGAACAAAGGGCAGACCAGCGGACCGGTGCACTCCTCCTTCGGCTGGCATCTGATCGAACTGCTGGATAGCCGTCAGGTCGACAGAACCGACGCCGCGCAGAAAGATCGTGCATACCGCATGCTGATGAACCGCAAATTCTCTGAAGAAGCGGCAACCTGGATGCAGGAACAGCGCGCCAGTGCGTATGTTAAAATTCTGAGCAACTAATATCGATGCCTGAAATCCGTAAAGTTGTCATCACTCCCGGCGAACCCGCCGGGATTGGCCCTGACCTGGTCGTGCAGCTTGCCCAGCGCGACTGGCCAGTTGAGCTGGTGATCTGCGCCGACGGCGCCTTGTTAACTGACCGAGCCCAGCGGCTCGGTCTTCCTTTATCTCTCCTCCCATACGATCCTGCGCAACCGCCCGTTCCGCAGCGCGCCGGTACGCTGACGCTGCTTAACGTACCGCTGAACGTCCCGGCGGAACCCGGCGTGCTGAACGTGCAAAACGGCGCCTATGTCGTGGAAACGCTGGCGCGCGCTTGCGACGGCTGCCTTAGCGGCGAATTTGCAGCGTTAGTGACCGGCCCGGTGCACAAAGGCAACATCAACGACGCCGGCATCGCCTTCACCGGTCATACCGAGTTCTTCGAAGAGCGCGCGAAGGCCAGCAAAGTGGTGATGATGCTGGCGACCGAGGAGCTGCGGGTGGCGCTGGTGACGACCCATCTGCCGTTGAAAGCCATCAGCGAAGCAATAACGCCCGAGCTGCTGCGCGAGATCATCACCATTCTCGATCACGATCTGCGCACGAAATTTGGCATTGCCCAGCCGCATGTGCTGGTTTGCGGGCTTAACCCGCACGCTGGCGAAGGCGGCCATATGGGAACGGAAGAGATAGACACCATTATTCCGGTGCTGGAAGAGATGCGCGCGAAGGGGATGAACCTCAGCGGTCCGCTGCCGGCAGACACCCTCTTTCAGCCCAAATACCTTGACCATGCCGATGCGGTACTCGCGATGTACCACGATCAGGGCCTGCCCGTGCTAAAATACCAGGGCTTTGGCCGTGGCGTGAACATTACGCTCGGTTTACCTTTTATTCGTACCTCCGTCGACCACGGCACCGCACTGGAATTAGCGGGTCAGGGAAAAGCGGACGTCGGCAGTTTTATCACGGCGCTTAATCTCGCCATCAAAATGATTGTTAATACCCAATGAATAATCGAGTCCATCAGGGCCATTTAGCCCGTAAACGCTTCGGGCAGAACTTCCTCAACGATCAGTTTGTGATCGACAGCATCGTCTCGGCGATTAATCCGCAGAAAGGCCAGGCGATGGTTGAAATCGGCCCGGGTCTCGCCGCGCTGACCGAACCGGTCGGCGAACGTCTTGACCAGCTGACCGTTATCGAACTGGACCGCGATCTGGCGGCTCGCCTGCAGACGCACCCGTTCCTCGGACCGAAGCTGACCATCTATCAGCAGGATGCGATGACCATGAACTTCGGCGAACTGGCGGAGAAAATGGGCCAGCCGCTGCGCGTCTTCGGCAACCTGCCGTACAATATCTCGACGCCGCTAATGTTCCATCTGTTCAGCTATACTGATGCCATTGCCGATATGCACTTTATGCTGCAGAAAGAAGTGGTCAATCGTCTGGTTGCCGGGCCGAACAGTAAGGCGTATGGTCGGTTAAGCGTGATGGCGCAATATTATTGCCAGGTGATCCCGGTACTCGAAGTGCCGCCGAGCGCGTTTACCCCGCCGCCTAAGGTTGACTCCGCGGTGGTTCGCCTGGTGCCGCACCGCACCATGCCGTATCCGGTAAAAGAGGTCCGGGTACTGAGCCGCATCACCACCGAAGCCTTCAACCAGCGCCGTAAGACCATCCGCAATAGTCTCGGCAATCTGTTTAGCGTTGAAGTGTTGACCGAGCTGGGCGTCGACCCGGCAGTGCGTGCGGAAAATATTTCTGTAGAGCAGTACTGTAAGATGGCCAACTGGTTATCCAACAATCTGCCTTCGAAGGAGAGCTAACCATGATTAATTCGCCTCGTGTTTGCGTTCAGGTGCAAAGCGTCTATATCGAATCGCAGTCTTCTCCGGAAGAAGAGCGTTACGTCTTCGCTTATACCGTCACCATTCGCAATCTGGGGCGGAGTCAGGTTCAGCTGCTTGGCCGCTACTGGCTCATCACTAACGGCCACGGTCGTGAGACTGAAGTTCAGGGTGAAGGGGTGGTCGGCGAGCAACCACATATTCCCGCTGGCGGTGAATATCAATATACCAGCGGCGCGGTCATCGAAACGCCGCTGGGAACCATGCAGGGTCATTATGAGATGATCGATATCGACGGCTCGCCGTTCCGTATCGAGATCCCTGTGTTCCGTCTCGCAGTTCCAACGCTCATTCATTAAAACAATGTCAACATACCTTATTGGCGACGTTCACGGTTGCTACGATGAACTGATCGCATTATTAGCGCAGGTTGAATTCGACCCGAGTACCGATACGCTATGGCTGACCGGCGATCTGGTGGCCCGTGGCCCGGGGTCGCTGGAGGTCCTGCGCTATGTCAAATCTCTGGGCGACAGTGTGCGACTGGTGCTGGGCAACCATGATCTCCACCTGCTGGCCGTCTTCGCCGGTATCAGCCGTAACAAGCCGAAGGATCGTCTGAAATCCCTGCTGGAAGCCCCGGATGCCGACGAGCTGCTCAACTGGTTGCGTCGCCAGCCGCTGCTGCAGGTGGATGAAGAGAAAAAGCTGGTGATGGCCCACGCGGGCATCACGCCGCAGTGGGATCTGGAGACCGCCCAGCAGTGCGCGCGCGATGTAGAAGCGGTGCTCTCCAGCGACTCCTACCCTTTCTTCCTCGATGCCATGTATGGCGATATGCCGAATCACTGGAGCAACGAGCTGAGCGGTCTGGCGCGCCTGCGCTTTATCTCTAATGCTTTTACCCGCATGCGCTACTGCTTCCCCAACGGCCAGCTGGATATGTATTCGAAAGAGGCGCCCGAGGACGCCCCAGCGCCGCTGAAGCCGTGGTTTGCCATTCCTGGCCCGGTCAGCAATGCCTACAGCATTGCCTTTGGCCACTGGGCTTCACTGGAGGGACGCGGTACGCCGGAGGGGATTTACGCCCTGGATACGGGCTGCTGCTGGGGCGGGGAACTCACCTGCCTGCGCTGGGAAGATAAGCAGTACTTCACCCAGCCGTCGAACCGCCAGAAAAGCCTCGACGAAGGCGAAGCCGTCGCGTCCTGAGTCTTCCCGGATGGCGGCGCGTTGCGCCTTATCCGGGCTACATTGCCTTGCGATTTGTCGCCCCGGGCAAGAACGGCGGGCGCGGAGCCACTTTTGTGTCGGGTGGCGGCTCACGCCTTACCCGACCTACATTTCCTTGCGATTTGTCGCCCGGACAGCGCTCCCGAAAGACGAAGCCTGCGACGGGGAACATGACGAGATACTGAGTGCGCCTTCGTCGCGGAATTCACGCAAAAGAAAACCCCGGTCACGCCAGGCGCGACCGGGGTTTTTTCATTGCTATCCTTCCCGCTTAACGGCGTTCGAGGATCTCAAAGCAGTAGCTGTGGGAGTTCTGCGCGTCAGCGTCATGAAACTCGCTGAACACCGACTCCCACTCGTCCGGGTCGTAATCCGGGAAATGGGTATCGCCTTCCACTTCCGCATCAATGTGCGTCAGATAGAGCTTATGCGCTTTCGGCAGGAACTGCTCATAAACGCGGCCGCCGCCAATCACCATAATCTCTTCCACATCGCCGCAGGCAGCAATCGCTTCCTCCACTGAGGAGACCCACTGCACGCGATCGTCGCTGCCGGGTTTGCTGCTGATCACGATATTTTTACGCCCCGGCAACGGGCGCCCAATGGATTCCCAGGTCAGACGCCCCATCACCACCGGCTTATTTAACGTGTTGCGTTTGAACCAGGCGAGATCGGCAGGCAGGTTCCATGGCATGGCGTTTTCCATACCAATGACGCGATCTACCGCTAACGCCGCAATCAGACTGATCATTCATTCATTCCCGAGTGCAAAAAATTGTCGCCACTATACGGAAAGCGTACTACTTCGTCGACTGGCCGGAAGGTAAAGAATAAGAAAATTTTCTGATTTGCTGGCAAGCCCACGTTCACACCGTGGGCCGCCAGAACCGGTTCTAAACGGAAAACAAAATGTTACTGACGAGCGTCAGGCTGAGGGCTTATTTTCCGGCTCATCGGCAATATCCCCGGAGTGCCTGCCCTCTTCCGTCCCCTGCCAGCCGTGACGCTGCACCAGCGACAGATGATGACGATCTTCGTTGATGATGCCGGTGAGCATATCGCTGGTCCGCTTGAAGACCGCCACCCGCGACGCCGCGTCGTTTTCCGCCATCGCCACCATCTCTTCGACCATCTGCAGGTTGAAGCGACGGAACAGATCGGCCCGCTCGCGGGCTTCATAGGCGCCGAGTCCCAGCGCCTCCAGCGTCATTCGGCCGGACTTCAGCGCCGCCTCGAAGGTTTCACGCTCCGGCGCCTCGACGCCAGCCTGGCGCAGCTTGATGTAATGATCGACATCGCGGGCGCGGGAGATGATCTGCAGATGCGGAAAATGCTCTTTTACCCTTTCCACCAGCTCAAGGCTGACGTGCGGATCGTCTATGGCATTGATCAGTACTTCCGCCTTTTCGGCGCCGGCCGATTCCAGCAGGTCGACCCGGGTGGCATCGCCGTAGAAAACCTTCATATCAAATTTGCGCAAGGTATCAACATGATCCGGGTCGTGATCGAGGATAACCATCTTCACCCCGCTGGAGAGCAACAGTCGCCCGGCAATCTGCCCGAAGCGGCCAAAGCCGGCAACAATCACCCGCGGCTGCTCTTCATCAATCTCGTCAGCATCCCGCGCCTGGCCGCTGGCCGATTTCTCCAGACGGGTCAGCAGGACCAGCAAGACCGGCGTTGCCGCCATCGACAGCGCCACCGCCAGGGTCAGCGCCTTAGCCCATTCGCCGTCCAGCACATCCGCCATCCGCGCGGCGCCAAAGACCACAAACGCGAACTCGCTTCCCTGCCCCAGCAGCACCGCAAACCAGCGGCGCTGGGCGCGTGGCACGCCCAGCGGCCTGGCGATAAGCCACAGCATCAGCATTTTTATCGCCAGGAAACCGACCAGCAAAATAACGATACGCAGCGGATGGGTCACGAGAGTGCCGAAGTCAATCGACATGCCGACGCCGATAAAGAACAGCCCCAGCAGCAGCCCTTTAAACGGCTCGATATCGCTCTCCAGCGCATGACGATACTCGGAGCTGGCCAGCAGCACCCCGGCGAGAAACGCCCCCATCGCCATCGACAGCCCGACTTCCTCCAGCAGCAATCCAAAGCCGAAGACCAGGAACAGCGCCACGGCGCTGAACACTTCGCGCAGGCCGGAACGGGCGACAAAGCGCAGCAGCGGACGGGTCAGATAGCGCCCCAGGGCCACCACCAGCGCCAGCGCCGCGGCCACCTTCAGCGCGGAGAGGGCAAACGCCACCAGCGAGGTGGCGCCGCCGCTGGCCGCCAGCAGGGGGATCATCGCCACCAGCGGGATCGCCGCGATATCCTGGAACAGCAGCACCGCGAAGGCGCTGCGCCCCATCTGCGATACCGTCAGATTGCGCTCATTCATCGCCTGCATGGCGATCGCGGTTGAGGAGAGCGCCAGGGTCATGCCTATCAGCTCGGCCACCTGCCAGCGCAGGCCCAGCAGCATGCAGAACAGACCGATCAATACCCCGCAGGCTACCATCTGCAGCGCGCCGCCGCCGAACACCGAGGCGCGTAGCTTCCACAGCCGCTGCGGATCCAGCTCCAGACCAATCACGAACAGCATCAGCACCACGCCGATCTCGGCAAAGTGCAGAATCGCCTCGGCGTCAGTCACCAGCCGCAGCCCCCACGGGCCGATAATACAGCCAGCGATCAGATAGCCCAGCACCGACCCCAGCCCCAGGCGGACGGCGATGGGCACAATCAGCGCCGCGGCGCCCAGGTAAATCAGCGCTTGTATCAGCGTATGGCTATCCATTCTGGTGTGCCTCCTGCCAGTCGATTAAGCGTTGACGATAATGGCGGGCCTGCGCCTGCAGCGTTTCGTCATCGCAGATAAAAGTGCAGTGCATGGCGAACGGCGGCAGCCATTTCATTCCGCAGTAAAGCGCGGTTGCCTGCAACGGCTGCGCCAGCACCGGAAAACCGGGGAATGAGCCGATGTCGAAGTGGCTTTCACCGCCGCCGGTGGTCACCGCCCACATCAGCGATTTACCGCGCAGGGCAATACCGTTGTGACCATAGGCCCAGCCGTGCGCCAACACTTTGTCCATCCACAGCTTCAGCAGCGGCGGTACGCTATACCACTGCATAGGGTGCTGCCAGATAACCAGATCGGCACGGGCCAGCGCCGCCTGCTCGGCGGCGACATCGATATTAAAGTCGGGATAGAGTTGATAGAGGGAGCGTATCTCTACGCCTTCAAGCGTCCCTGCCTGTTCAAGCATTCGCTTATTCGCATGAGAATGCTGCGGATAAGGATGCGCATAAATTATCAGAATCATTGATTGGCCTGCGTTTGCTCTTGTCGTAATCAGCAAGAGTGTAGACAGTTAAGCGAACCGCTTACAATGATAACTGTGATTTATGTCGCGGGGGTTTACGCATTTCGGGGTTGCTTCTTGATCGCCACATCAGAATCGCTGTCGACCAGATCGCATTGCTTCGGTAGCAGAAAGGTCATTGTGCCGGCGATAATCAACGAACCGGCCAGGGCGCAGACCGCCACATTCTGTCCGTAGAGATACATCATCACGCCCACCAGATAGGGGCCACAGAATCCGCCGAGGTTGCCCAGGCCATTGATCACCCCGCGTGCGCTGCCCGCCACCTCCGGCGAAGCGATACGCCCCGGCATCGACCAGAACGGACTGGTAGCCGATTTGAGAAAGAAGCCGCAGATCACCAGCGCGATATAGGCCGCCACCATGTGGTCGCGCAGCACCACCGACGCCACCAGCGCTGCCGCAAAACTGTAGAGCGAGAAGCGAACCCACAGACGACGCTTACCGCTGTGGTCGCTGAACAACGAAATCACATAGATCCCGGCCAGCGTGGCGACAAACGGCAGCACCGCCAGGAAGCCAACGCTGGCCATGTTGCCGCCGGTTAACCCCTTCAGAATGGTCGGCAGCCACAACGTGTAGCCATAATCCCCGGTCTGGTAGAAAAAATTGAGGATCACCAGCTTCATCAGTCCGGCATTACCAAACACATCCTTCACCGGGGCCTTGCTGACTGGGGCTTCGGCCTGCTTCGCCGCACGCTCGGCGGCCAGGGTGGTCACCAGATAGTCACGCTCGCGGGCGGGCAACCAGTGGGCCTCTTGCGGACGGTCGCTGATCATAAACCACCACACGACCAGCACCACCAGCGACAACAGCCCTTCGATGATAAACAGCCAGCGCCAGTCAAGCGCCGCAATAATGGCGCCGGAGACCGGCGCGGTGAGCATGCCGCCGAGCGGGGCAAACATCATCACAAACGCGTTCGCGCGACCCAGCTCTTTTTCCGGAAACCAATTGCTGACCATGGTCAGCACTACCGGCAGCATTCCCCCTTCCGAAACCCCGAGAATAAATCGCAGCACCAGCAGTTGATATTGATGAGTCACAAACCCTGTCGCCACGGAAACGATAGCCCAGGCTACCAGCGACCAGGCAATAAATTTTTTACCGCTGCCGTTAACCGCAATTCGCCCACCGGGAATTTGCAAAAATAAATAACCAATAAAAAAGATACCACTGGCCACGCCGGCCATTTGGCTGGTAATGCCTAAATCGGCCTCCATGCCGCCTGGCAGGGCAAAGCTAATATTAACCCGGTCCATAAATGACATAATGCAGGCAATTAACACCGGCACAATGATACGCAGCCAACGGGTGCTGGGAATTTTCTCGTTCATATATTTGCACTCTCTATGCAGAGGTTATTGTTTTGATTGAGATCGCGCGGGTACAGAAATAAAAAGCTAATTAATCGATAGCGTTTGGCAGCGCTGCGCCGGCAAACCAGGCGGCGACGTTAGCAAAAACCACTTCGCTCATTTTCTGTCGTGTTTCCTGCGTGGCGCTGGCGACATGCGGCTGCAGCACCACGTTATCGAGGGCGATCAGCGCCGCCGGGACCTGGGGTTCCTGTTCGAAAACATCGAGCCCGGCCCCGGCGATAACGCCGTTTTGTAACGCGTGGATCAACGCCTTTTCATCCACCAGCGAACCGCGGGCAATATTGATAAGCCAGGCATGCGCCGGCATCACGTTAAACACCGAGGCGTCGATGATGCCGCGGTTCGCCTCGCCGCCGGATGCGGCAATCACCAGAAAATCGCTCTCATGCGCCAGGGTATGCAGGTCGGCACACCACTGATAATCGAGGCCCGCTATCTTTTTACGGTCGGTATACAGCACCTGCATATCAAAACCCCGCGCCCGGCGGGCGATCGCCTGGCCAATATTCCCCATACCCAGCAGGCCAATACGCTTCCCGCTGACCTGAGTCGCCAACGGCATACCACCGCTCAGCCAGCGTCCCTCGCGGACAAAGCGATCGCCCTGACAGAGCTGACGGGAACCGGCCAGCAGCAGCCCCATCGCCAGGTCAGCGACATCATTCGTCAACACCCCGGAGGTGATGGTGACGGCAATTTGCCGCGAGCGGGCATACGCCAGATCCACCGCATCGGTACCGACGCCGAAGATGGCAATCAGCCCAGCCTGAGGCAGCAACTCAAGGACGCTGTTTGCTACGCCGACGTCGCCGCGAGTGACCACGACGGCAATGTTCTCTCCTTGCTCACGCAGAAAGGCGATCGGATCGTCCTGCTCGTAGAGACGCAGCAGCGGGAAATGCTCCGCCAGCTGCCGCTGCAGGGTTTCAATTACGGGGGCCACTAAAAGGACGGCGCGGGGAATAACACTCTTCATCAGATCACCTGTTTGACGTTTGGTTACGACGGTAGCCACTATCAAACGGGTTTTTATCGGGGGATTTTGCGATCTGTATCACGCTGAATCGTGTTAAAAATGCGTGTTACCGGACGCGTGATCGTGAAGACAAAACGGCGACCAGACAGGCGATGGACCGCGCGCGCATTAACCTTTCGCTAACACGCGGCAGGCGCTGGCTGATGGACGTTAAATCGTTTCGCCCATCGACAGGCGGTAGTGGAGATCCACTTTTTCAATGGTGGGCAGTCCTTTGATTTTCTTTATTAAAATCTCTGTCGCCACCTTACCCATCTCGAAGCGCGGCGTCAGGACGCTGGCCAGCCGGGGAGAGACGATCTGGCCGATCTCCAGGCCATGAAAGCCCGCGATAGCCAGCTCCTGGGGCACGCTGATACCGGACGCCAGGCACTCCTGTAACACGCCCACCGCCAGGTCGTCATTAGTGCACAGGATACCGTCCATATCGGCGTACATTTGCCGCGCCAGGGTCATCATGCCGGTGCCAATGGAAACCGACGAGACTTTATTCGGCGCAATGCGCCCCACCGCCAGCCCGGCATTCTCCATCGCCCGACAGTAGCCCAGATAACGCTGCTCGTCGCGGACGTCGGACATCGAGCCGAAGTAGATGATCCGTCGTTTACCGCTGGCCAGCAGCATGGTGGTCATATCGAAGCCGGCCTGGAAGTTATCGAATCCGACGTTAATGCGTCCTGGATTCTCCGCCAGCCCCATCACTTCGGCGATCGGGATCTTCGCGGCATTCAGATACTTGTCCGCCCGCAGGGAGTGCACCGACTCGGTCAGCAGCAGTCCTTTCACGTTAAACGCCAGCACGGCGGCAATCTGCTCCTCTTCACGCTGGCGATCGTAGTCGTAATTCACCACCAGCGTCTGGTAACCATGCCCGGCGGCAACAGATTCGATGCCGGCCAGCAGATCGGCAAAAATTTGATTATGAAAGGAGGGAATGAGTACGCCAATCCGCGGCACGGCGACGCTGGTCATCGCCGGATTATCCGGGTCGGGCTGATAGCCGATCTCCGCTATCACGCTGGCAATACGCTCCGCCGTCTCCGGTTTCACCTTTTCCGGGGTGCGCAAATAGCGGCTAACGGTCATCTTGGTTACGCCAGCCAGCTCGGCAATATCATGGAGAGTAATGCGTTGTGCTTTCATCTGTGTGTCCGCCAAATACCTGACTGCTTCAGGCCATTATGCCTGTCGGGGGGGCAAAAGAGAATGCCAGTCCGTAGCCGTTAACCTGTTGAGTCAGCGAGATTTACCGGCAGCGTCACGTTTAAAGTAACCCCTTTTTGTAACACGGTTCCGAGTGATCTTCATCACAGTTTCCCCCGGTAAAAATCCGTGAGATAGGGCACAGGTTTTCTTCAGCCGCTAATCAGGATATCGAGATGAACGATCTTTTCAGCTTACAAGGTAAACGCATTTTAATTACGGGCGCAGGACAGGGGATCGGTTTTGTCATGGCTCAGGGTCTGGCGCAATATGGCGCAGAAATCATTATTAATGACCTTTCTGCCCCGCGAGCGGACGATGCGGTGATGAAGCTCCGCGACGAAGGCGCCACCGCCCATGCTGCGGTATTTAACGTGACCGATGCCGAGGCCGTTGAAGAAGCCATTGCCAATATCGAAGCGCATCTTGGCCCGATTGACGTGTTATTCAATAACGCCGGGATCCAGCGCCGCCACCCGTTTACCGAATTCCCGGTGCAGGAATGGAATGACGTGATTTCAGTTAACCAGACGGCGGTATTTCTCGTCTCTCAGGCCGTCGCGAAGCGCATGGTTGACCGCCAGCAGGGAAAAATCATCAATATCTGCTCCATGCAGAGCGAGCTGGGGCGCGACACCATCACCCCCTACGCCGCCGCCAAAGGCGCGGTGAAGATGCTAACCCGCGGAATGTGCGTTGAGCTGGCGCGGCACAACATTCAGGTCAACGGCATTGCCCCGGGCTACTTTAATACGGCGATGACCCGGACGCTGGTTGAGGATAAGGCGTTTACCGACTGGTTATGCAAACGCACCCCTGCCGCCCGCTGGGGCGATCCGCAGGAGCTGGTCGGCGCTGCCGTCTTTTTATCGTCAAACGCGTCGAATTTCGTCAACGGCCATCTGCTGTTCGTTGACGGCGGCATGCTGGTCGCGGTCTGAGAGAAGGAGCGCATGATGGCAGGACAATGCATTATTTTGATGGGCGTCTCCGGAACCGGCAAATCCACCGTCGGTCAGGCATTGGCCCACGCGCTGGGAGCGAAATTTATCGACGGCGACGACCTTCATCCACGCAACAATATCGTCAAAATGGCCACCAGCCAGCCGCTGAATGATGAGGATCGTCAGCCGTGGCTGACGCGTATCGCCGACGTCATTTTCAGTCTTGAGCAGAAAAACGAGTCAGGTGTATTGGTCTGTTCCGCATTAAAAAAGCGCTATCGCGACCGCCTGCGTGAGGGGAACGCGAAGCTACGCTTCCTGTGGTTGACCGGGGATTATGACTGCATTTTGCAGCGAATGCGCCAGCGTAAAGGCCACTTTATGCCAGAAGCGTTACTGCGTAGCCAGTTTGCCGCCCTGGAGACGCCAGACGCCAGTGAAAGCGATGTTCTGGCCGTCGATATTACCCCCGACATCGCCAGTATTGTCGCTCACTCATTAACGTTACTTCATTCGCAACAACCGCAGAGGATCCCGGCATGATTATCGATACCTTAACCGCCGCCGCCGAAAATGAGCTCTATCCGCCGGTGATCCGCCAGGCGCTGCAGGCCGTGTTACAGCAACAACCGCACGCGCTGCCGCCGGGGAAATATACCGTCGAGAGTGATAATGTGTTTTTTACCGTCGTCGAAGGCCATACCCGGCCGCTGAGCGAGCAACGCCCGGAATATCATCGTCAATATCTCGACATTCACATTGTGCTGAAAGGTGAAGAGATCATCGGTGCCGGGAATAAAGGGCTGCCGGTCGTTGAAGATGGTCACTTCAACACGACGCAGGATATCGGTTTCTGTCAGGCTATCGACAGCGAAACGCTGATTCATCTCTACCCGGAAGAGCTGGCGATCCTCTTCCCTGGCGAATTACACCGCCCGATGGCCTGCCTCGAACAAGGCGCAGCGTTGCGTAAAATCGTGGTTAAAATCGATCGCGCGCTACTGTAACGCGATCGTTCGGCCCCGCACACTCCCCGCGGGGCCTGGGATAACCATTAGTTATCCAGCTCATCCATGGACTTCACCTGGTCGCGGTTAATCTGCTCCACGCGGCCGGTTTCGGCATTTTTGTATGAGACGAGGCCGGTGTCATCATCCACCTGCGGTTTGCCGCTGGTGACAATGGTCTTGCCATCGGTGGTTTTGATCGACTGATTCGATGAGCAGCCGGCCACGAACATGATTGCCGTCGCTGCCAGTGCGGATGCCACCAGAATATTGTTCCGCATTGTATCCTCCTGTCTTTTCATCAATAGGTATCGTTATGGTGCTCACTATAGTTAGCCTGACCCGACAGGTGGTTAAAAGCAGAACTCTCCGAAGATGACTGCAGCCAAAAAAAGGGCTGACGATGTCGTCAGCCCTGGTTTGTTGCTCTCCGGCCAGGCCGGCGCGCTTATTTGGTGATTTGCGCGTGCATTTCCTGAACCGAAATCACCTTCTCGGTGGCGTCAGCGTTCAGCGCCATCGCGGTGGCAAAGCCGCCGTTCAGGGTGGTGTCGTAATGCACCTTGTACTGCAGCGCGCTGCGGCGAATCAGCTTGGAGTCTTCAATCGCCTGGCGACCTGCGGTGGTGTTTATGATGTAGGTGTATTCGCCATTCTTGATACGGTCCTGAATGTGCGGACGACCTTCATGCACCTTGTTCACCAGACGCGGGTTGATACCGGCTTCGCCCAGCACAATCGCCGTACCGTGGGTCGCATCCAGCTCAAAGCCAAACTTCAGCAGCTTCGCCGCCAGGTCGACCACGCGCTCTTTGTCGCCTTCGCGAACGGAGAGCAGTGCACGGCCCTGTTTCTTCATGGTCGAGTTGCTGCCCAGCTGCGCTTTGGCGAATGCTTCCGCGAAGGTACGGCCCACGCCCATCACTTCCCCGGTAGAGCGCATTTCTGGCCCTAACAGCGGGTCAACGCCCGGGAATTTGTTGAACGGCAGAACCACCTCTTTCACCGAGTAGTACGGCGGGATGATCTCTTTGGTCACGCCCTGCTGCGCCAGCGTCTTACCGGCCATTACGCGCGCCGCGACTTTCGCCAGCGGGACGCCGGTGGCTTTGGAGACGAATGGTACGGTACGCGCCGCACGCGGGTTCACTTCAATCAGATAAACTTCGTTATCTTTCACCGCGAACTGGACGTTCATCAGGCCGCGAACCTGCAGCTCGAAAGCCAGCTTCTGCACCTGCTCGCGCATCACATCCTGAATTTCCTGGCTCAGCGTATACGCTGGCAGGGAACAGGCTGAGTCGCCGGAGTGTACGCCCGCCTGCTCGATATGCTCCATGATGCCGCCAATCAGCACCATTTCGCCGTCGCAGATGGCGT
Source organism: Klebsiella sp. GL120222-02 (assembly GCF_003097195.1). NCBI lineage: Bacteria > Pseudomonadati > Pseudomonadota > Gammaproteobacteria > Enterobacterales > Enterobacteriaceae > Klebsiella > Klebsiella sp. GL120222-02. Next base: position 155,420 of record NZ_QEQO01000005.1, on the reverse strand, counting down.
CGACATCCACTTCAATCGCGTCGTCGAGGAAGCGATCCAGCAGTACCGGTGCATCGTTGGAGACGCTAACCGCGGTCTGGAAGTAGCGGCGCAGATCCTGCTCGTCGTAAACAATTTCCATCGCCCGGCCGCCAAGCACGTAAGACGGCCGAACCACCAGTGGGTAGCCAATCTCTTTCGCTCTCTCTACCGCCTGCTCAATGGCAGTGACGGTGGCGTTCGCCGGCTGCTTCAGCTTCAGACGGTCAACCGCATGCTGGAAGCGCTCACGGTCTTCCGCGCGGTCGATAGCGTCCGGGCTGGTGCCGATAACCGGTACGCCTGCGGCTTCCAGGGCGCGCGCCAGCTTCAGCGGCGTCTGGCCGCCGTACTGGACGATAACGCCCTTCGGCTTCTCGATGCGCACGATTTCCAGCACGTCTTCCAGGGTCACCGGCTCGAAGTACAGACGGTCGGAGGTGTCATAGTCGGTAGACACGGTTTCCGGGTTACAGTTGACCATGATGGTCTCGTAACCGTCTTCGCGCAGCGCCAGAGAGGCGTGTACGCAGCAGTAGTCAAATTCGATACCCTGGCCGATACGGTTCGGGCCGCCGCCGAGGACCATGATTTTATCGCGGTCAACGGACGGGTTGGACTCACACTCTTCTTCATAAGTGGAGTACATGTAGGCGGTATCGGTGGCGAATTCGGCGGCGCAGGTGTCCACGCGCTTGTAGACCGGATGCAGGTCATACTGGTCGCGCAGCTTGCGAATTTCCGCTTCCCGCACGCCCGCCAGTTTCGCCAGACGCGCATCGGCAAAGCCTTTACGCTTCAGGGTACGCAGGAAGTCGGCGTCGAGGCCGTTGATGCCCACTTCCACCACTTTCTCTTCCAGACGCACCAGCTCTTCAATCTGCACCAGGAACCAGCGGTCGATATTGGTCAGGTTGAAGACGCCGTCTACCGAGAGGCCGGCGCGGAAGGCATCCGCGATGTACCAGATACGCTCGGCGCCAGCGTCTTTCAGCTCGCGGCGAATTTTAGTCAGCGCTTCCGGGTCGTCGAGGCTCACTTTCGGGTCGAAGCCGGTGGCGCCCACTTCCAGGCCGCGCAGCGCTTTCTGCAGCGATTCCTGCTGGGTGCGGCCAATGGCCATCACTTCGCCGACGGATTTCATCTGGGTGGTCAGACGGTCGTTCGCGCCAGCGAATTTTTCGAAGTTGAAGCGTGGAATTTTGGTGACCACGTAGTCGATGGACGGCTCGAAGGAAGCCGGAGTGCGGCCGCCGGTGATGTCGTTCATCAGCTCGTCAAGGGTGTAGCCCACTGCCAGCTTGGCCGCCACTTTAGCAATCGGGAAGCCGGTGGCTTTCGAGGCCAGCGCCGAAGAGCGGGAGACGCGCGGGTTCATTTCGATAACGATCAGGCGACCGTCTTTCGGGTTCACCGAGAACTGCACGTTAGAGCCGCCGGTTTCCACACCGATTTCACGCAGGACCGCCATCGAGGCGTTACGCATGATTTGGTATTCTTTGTCGGTCAGGGTCTGCGCCGGGGCAACGGTGATGGAGTCGCCGGTATGGATCCCCATGGCATCGAAGTTTTCAATCGAGCAGACGATGATGCAGTTGTCGTTCTTATCGCGCACCACTTCCATCTCGTACTCTTTCCAGCCGATCAGCGATTCATCGATCAGCAGTTCGTTGGTCGGAGAGAGATCCAGGCCGCGTTCGCAGATTTCTTCGAACTCTTCGCGGTTATAGGCGATACCGCCGCCGGTGCCGCCCATCGTAAAGGACGGACGGATAATGCACGGGAAGCCAACGTCGGCGGCAACCGCCAGCGCTTCTTCCATGGTGTGGGCGATGCCGGAGCGCGCGGTGTCGAGGCCGATTTTCTTCATCGCCACGTCGAAGCGACGACGGTCTTCCGCTTTATCAATCGCGTCCGCAGTGGCGCCGATCATGGTCACGCCGAACTCTGCCAGCACGCCCTGACGTTCCAGCTCCAGCGCACAGTTCAGCGCGGTCTGGCCGCCCATGGTCGGCAGCACGGCATCCGGGCGCTCTTTTTCGATAATTTTACGTACCACTTCCCAGTGAATCGGCTCGATGTAGGTCGCATCAGCCATTTCCGGGTCGGTCATGATGGTCGCCGGGTTGGAGTTCACCAGAATAACGCGGTAGCCCTCTTCACGCAGGGCTTTACAGGCCTGCGCGCCGGAGTAGTCAAACTCACACGCCTGACCGATAACAATCGGGCCCGCGCCCAGAATCAGGATACTTTTTATGTCTGTACGTTTTGGCATTGCTCTTTTACTCCTGATTATTTCGCGGACTGACGGTAGAGCTCAATTAACTCGATAAAGTGGTCGAACAGCGGCGCGGCATCATGCGGCCCCGGGCTCGCTTCAGGGTGCCCCTGGAAGCTAAACGCCGGTTTGTCGGTACGATGAATGCCCTGCAGGGTGCCGTCGAACAGCGACTTGTGGGTCACGCGCAGGTTGGCCGGCAAGGTGGCTTCGTCAACCGCAAAACCGTGGTTCTGCGCGGTGATCATCACCACATTGTTATCAATATCTTTCACCGGATGGTTGCCGCCGTGGTGGCCGAACTTCATCTTAATGGTCTTCGCACCGCTCGCCAGCGCCAGCAGCTGATGGCCAAGGCAGATACCGAATACCGGAATATCGGTCTCAAGGAATTTTTCAATCGCGTCGATAGCGTAATCGCACGGCGCCGGGTCGCCTGGGCCGTTAGAGAGGAAAATACCGTCCGGATTCATTTTCAGCACGTCTTCGGCAGAGGTCTGCGCCGGCACCACCGTCAGGCGGCAGCCGCGGTCCACCAGCATGCGCAGGATGTTGCGTTTCGCGCCGAAGTCATACGCCACAACGTGGAACGGCAGCTCGCTTTCCGCTTTCGCTTCCGGCAGGTCGCCCGCCAGAGTCCAGCTGCCCTGCGTCCAGCTGTAGGTTTCTGCGGTGGTCACTTCCTTCGCCAGATCCATGCCGTTCAGACCCGGGAACGCTTTCGCTTTCTCCAGCGCCAGCTGAGCATCCGGGCTGTCGCCCGCGATGATGCAGCCGTTCTGCGCCCCTTTCTCACGCAGCAGACGCGTCAGCTTGCGGGTATCGATATCGGCAATCGCCACGATGTTATGGCGCTTCAGATAAGAAGAAAGATCTTCAGTATTGCGGAAGTTGCTGGCAATCAGCGGCAGATTGCGGATCACCAGACCCTGCGCGTGTACCTGAGAAGATTCTTCATCGGCGGCGTTGGTGCCGACATTACCAATATGAGGATAAGTAAGAGTGACGATTTGGCGGGAATAGGAAGGATCAGTGAGGATTTCTTGATAACCGGTCATTGAAGTATTGAAAACGACTTCCCCAACCGCCGTGCCGGTTGCCCCGATGGCCCGACCGTGAAACTGGGTTCCGTCTTCCAGAACCAATAGCGCTGACTTAATCAAAACACCCTCCAGAGAATATCCACTCACTTTATTTGCATATTAATTCATAAACACGATCTGAATCAATGCAAATCTGTTGCCCGCAGATTTTTGGCAAACGGCGGCATTCTGGAGAGATGTCGGATAAAAGTCAACTTAAAGCGGAGATTTTTAATGTCATTTTACGCCACTGGCGCATAACATGTGATTTTTACGCCAAAAAGATCAACAAACCTGGCTGAGAAAACGCTTGCGGACGGGAAAGAGTGTAAAACCTGGCGACGAAGCGCTAAAAAGTGGACCAAATGGTCAAAATTTACATTTCATTCACCAAAAACAGCATGAAGATTATTATTTATAGCTATCACAACGTAAAACACACACCAAACCCATAAAAATAAAAAAGGGCAACAATATATTGCCCCTTGCATCAATAACTTATTGATTGCAATAACCACATCACGATGGGTAATAATCGTTATAAACTGTTCAAATCCAGCACATCACGCATGTCAAACAGACCATTTTTCTTGTCTTTCAGCCACAATGCAGAGCGAACCGCGCCATTAGCAAAGGTCATCCGGCTGGAGGCTTTATGGGTGATTTCAATACGCTCACCGATATCAGCAAACATCGCCGTATGCTCCCCGACGATATCGCCCGCACGGACGGTGGCGAAGCCAATGGTGCCCGGAACGCGTTCGCCGGTATGACCTTCACGACTGTAGACGGCGCATTCCTTCAGATCTTTGTTCAATGCTCCGGCGATCGCTTCGCCCATCGCCAGCGCGGTGCCTGACGGCGCATCCACTTTATGCCGGTGGTGCGCTTCGATAATTTCGATGTCGGTGTAGTCGCCCATCACCTTTGCCGCCTTCTCCAGCAGCTTTAACAGGACGTTGACGCCGACGCTAAAGTTAGCGGCGAAGACAATGGCAATCTCCTGCGCGGCGTCGCGAATCGCCTGCTTGCCAGCGTCGTCAAAACCGGTGGTGCCGATGACCATCCCTTTACCGTGCTCGCGGCAAAACGCCAGATGATTCAGCGTGCCTTCCGGGCGGGTAAAATCGATCAACACGTCGAAATCATCTTTTACCGCCGTCAGGCTGCTCTGCACCGCGACGCCCGCTTTGCCGGCGCCCGCCAGCTCCCCGGCGTCGCTGCCCACCAGGCTTGACCCTTCGCGCTCCAGCGCCGCGCCCAGCGCCACGCCTTCCATCTGCAATGCAGCCTGAATTAACTGGCGTCCCATCCGGCCGCCCGCGCCGGCGATGGCCACGCGGATTTGTGCATCATGCATAGCTATTCTCTTTTGTTAACATTACGTAAATTGTTTTCAGAGTAACCAGCCCGTCAGCGGGCCGCTACTCAAAAACGCCGATAATTAGAAATTTATGACAAACGGCGGACGATATCAGTAAAAACTATACGATTGTGCTGAAATGCGTGCTTTGCGGGTGCTCTCTCGGAGACAATAATCGACGTTTTCGTCATCTGTCGGTTTCAAGAAATAAGATGCACTAAATCTGGCAAACTCGACCGACCAGCATTGAAATGCTGTGGAAACATTATACTTTCGGTAGAGCAGAAAGCCTTATGCCAGGATATAGCTGACCACCAGCTGCCCCTTCTTCATCTTTATCTGACTGATAACAATGTCGCCCAGCTCCGCCAGACGGGCGACGTGGGTGCCACCGCAGGGATAAGCGGGCAGTTCGCCGAAGCCCACCTGGCGCAAGCCATCAGCGAACGTCACCTGACGCGGTAAGTCCTGCGCCTGCCAGGCCTTCACCGGCGCCAGTAGCGCACTGGCGTCCGGCAGCGCGGCATTGTTCCTGCTGGTAAAGGTTATCCGCCCTTCGCCGGGCCAGTGGTGCGCTTTCACCGGTTGCCAGCCAAGCTGTTCGCCCGCCAGGCCAAGCAGGTGGCCGGCAGAATGCAGACGGGCATGCAGCTGTCTCGCGGAGGCATCAATTTTCATCTCCACGTCACCGAGGGGAAGCGCTTGCGACAGGATATGCAGCACGCTGTCGCCGCGCACAATAACCGTCTCAACCACCTGCCCAGCTATCCAGCCGCGGTCTGCCGGTTGACCGCCTCCTTGCGGGTGAAACAACGTCCGATCCAGTTCGATGGCGTAACGGCCATCCACTTCTGCGGTGCAGGCGATGATCTGGGCGCGCCCGTCGGTAGCATCGCTGGTGTAATAAACTCGTTCAGTCATGGTGATTCTCCTCTCTGTCCGACCAGTATATTGATAATATCGACAGCGATAATCCCACCACCCGCCAATGCACTTTTGCCCCGGGAGCACAAATGAATCTAAACCTCCTGCCGGACCTCGCCCTCTTCGTCCAGATTGTCGACCAGGGCAGCTTTTCCGCCGTCGCCCGCCAGAGCGGACTGACGCCCTCCGCCGTGAGCCGCAGCGTGTCGCGGCTGGAGCGGGAGATGGGCAGCAAGCTGCTGCATCGTACCACCCGCAAGCTGCGACTGAGCGATGCCGGGGAAACAGTGTATCAGCATGCCCAGCAGATGCTGGAAGCGGCGCGGCAGGCGATAGATTCCGCCAGCAGTCGCCAAACGGTCGCTCAGGGAAAGCTGACGCTCAGCGTACCGAAAGCCGTCGGCCGCTTTGTGATCCACCCGCTGATGATGGCGTTTTTCCATCGCTACCCGCAGGTGGACGTCTGCCTGCGGCTGGAAGATCGCCCTCTGGATTTTATCGATGACGGTATTGATTTGGCGCTGCGCATCACCGATACCCCTTCCCCTGGTCTGCATGGCAAACCGCTGATGCCAATCAGGCACGTTATCTGCGCCACTGAGCCCTATTTACAGCAGCACGGTACGCCGTATACGCCGCAGGATCTGCGCGCGCATTGCTGCATTAGTCTTGGCGAAACGCCCGCCGACGCGCGCTGGAAGTTCCGCCGGGAAGGGAAAAGCGAAACAGTGCAAACCTACGGGCGGTACGCCGCCAACCATACCGCCGTCCGCCTCGACGCGGTTAAGCAGCATCTGGGCATTGGCAGCCTGCCGCTGTTTACCGCTCGCGAGGCGCTGGCGAAGGGCGATATCGTGCAGGTGCTGCCCGAGTGGGAATTCATCAGCAGCTACTCCGGCGACCTGTGGCTACTGTGGGCGGGAGATAAGCATATGCCCGCCAGGATGCGGGTGATGATTGATTATCTCAGCGAGACGGTGCCGGCGTTGAACGCAGGCAGCACAGAGCCAGCGAAATAATTGCAAACCACGGAATGATAACCCCCAACACAAACCAGATCCCGGAGCGGCCGATATCATGCATTCGCCGGCAGCCAACAGCCAGCAAGGGGAGCGCCATCAGCAGCAGCCAGAGCGCGGCAAAGGGAATGACAACAAAACTGAGGATACCGTATTGAGGGTTAACGCTGGTTGCCAGACACCAGGCCGCCAGCGGCATGGTGGCGATCAATACATTGATGAGAAAAAACGTCCAGAACTGCTGCCGGCTGGCGCGGCCACTAAAATTAAAGGTCTCTTTCCAGCCGCTCAAATACGCCTGTCCATAGGTCATTGCTTCTTTCCTTGAAAATCGAGTGATTTATCACGGCGCCAGGGCAATCACCTCCGCTGCCCAGCGCTGAAACCCTTCCACGTCGATATCGAGCGCCACCAGGGCGTTCGCCGGCTGACCCAGTCGTCCTTCGATATCCACCACCGTGGTGCCCGCGGTCCAGGTCCCCTGCGTCTCCACCGCCACAAAGCACGGCTGGAGAGTGAACAGTTCCGGGCGCGCCAGCCATGCAATAGCGCAGAGATCGTGCATTCGCAAACCACTGCTCATGCTGCCGCTGCGATAGTGGCTAAACAGAGCATGAAGCATTTTACCGGTCTGGTTCAGCGTCGGTAGGGTCGCCAGGTAATCTGCCATCAGCAGCGCCCGGTTGGTGACGTCCAGCCCGCACATGACAATCTCCAGCCCGCTGTGGAAGACTTTCGCGGCGGCTTCCGGGTCGATAGCAATATTGAATTCCGCATTCGGCGTGAAGTTGCCGCGCCCCGCCGAGCCGCCCATGATCACCAGCCGGCGAATGTTGAACACGCATTCCGGGTACTGGGTCAGCAGCAGCGCTATATTGGTCAGCGGGCCAATCGCCACCAGAGTAATCGGCTCGGCAGCGTGCATCAATGCATCGCGGATCGCCTGGAAGGCCGGCTTCGCCAGCGGCTGACGTTGATGCTCAACAAAGTCATACCCCTCCATGCCGGATTCGCCATGCACCGAGGCGGCGTCGCGCAACGGACGCACCAGCGGCATCGACGCCCCCTGCGCCAGCGGCACATCGGCATTCCAGAAGTGCAGCAGCTGCAGCGCGTTACGGGTCGTCTTCTCCACCGAAACGTTGCCCGCCACGGTGGTCATCAGTTGCAGCTCCAGCTCGGGCGCGAACAGCGCCGCGGCAATGGCGGCAGCATCGTCGATGCCCGGGTCAGTATCAAGAATGATCGGTAAGCGCATGGTTTCTCCCTAAAAAAAATGCCAGACGTTAAGTCTGGCATCTTCTCATACTGCTGGAGGAAAGAACTTACTCTACTTCACGGACATCCACACGCAGCTCTTTCGGCACTTCAAAGACGATATTCTCTTCCCGGCCTTCCAGTGGCACGGCTTCGCCGCCGCCCAGCTCCTGCAGGCGGGTAATGACGTTCTGCACCAGAATATCCGGCGCCGATGCGCCCGCCGTCACGCCGACACAGGCCGCATCCTTGACCCACGCTTCCTGGATATCGGAGGCGTCGTCAATCAGGTAAGCCGCTTTGCCCATCCGCTGCGCCAGTTCGGCGAGGCGGTTAGAGTTGGAGGAGTTTTTCGACCCGACCACCAGCACCACGTCAGCCTGCTCCGCCAGCGCGCGCACGGCTTCCTGACGGTTAGTGGTGGCATAGCAAATGTCGTCTTTGCGCGGGCCGACGATTTTCGGGAAACGCGCGCGCAGGGCGTCAATAACGTCAGACGTATCGTCGACGGAGAGCGTGGTCTGGGTCATAAACGACAGCCGGGCGTCGTTTTTGACTTCCAGCTTGAGAACGTCTTCCGGCGACTCGACCAGGTACATGCCCCCTTGCGGGTTGTTGTACTGTCCCATGGTACCTTCGACTTCCGGGTGGCCGGCATGGCCAATCAGAATCGACTCTTCGCCGCGGCGGCTGGCGCGGGCGACTTCCATATGGACTTTGGTCACCAGCGGACAGGTGGCATCGAACACCGTCAGGTCGCGGCTCTTCGCTTCATTCCGTACCGCCTGCGATACGCCGTGAGCGGAGAAAATCAGGATCGCGCCGTCCGGCACTTCGCTGATCTGTTCGATAAAAATGGCGCCGCGCTTGCGCAGGCTATCCACCACATAGCGGTTGTGCACCACTTCATGACGAACATAGATCGGTGCGCCATACAGCGTCAGCGCGTTTTCTACAATGCTGATAGCGCGGTCAACACCAGCGCAAAAACCGCGCGGGTTAGCCAACAGGATCTGCATGTTACTCCTCCAGCGCCGGATCGATCTCCAGCACTTCAATATCAAAATGAACGGTGCGCCCGGCCAGCGGATGGTTGAAGTCGACGGTGATGGAATCGCCGTTCACTTCGCGGATCACGCCAGGCATTTCGCTGCCATCCATTGCAGTAAAGAGCATAATCGCGCCGATTTCCGGTTCGCCAGCGTCGATAAACTCACGGCGAGAGAAATACTGAATCAGGTCCGGGCTGGGTACGCCAAAGGCGGCGTCAGGCTCCAGCGAAAAGGCCTTTTTCTCCCCCTCTTTCAGACCGAGAAGCTGTTGCTCCAGCCCTTCGGACAGAGAGGTGTCGCCGAGGCGAAACAGCGCCGGTTTGCCGTTGCTGCGGGTGGACTCGGCGGTGGAGCCGTCGTCCAGTTTTAGTGTGAAGTGCACCAGTACCGCGCTGTTGCTCTGTACGGATTTAGACATGCAAATTGCTCGCTTGTTTTAGGTCACCGGTTGCCCGGTGGCGCTATGCTAACCGGACCGACGGGCGGCCACAAATTCTGTAGGCCGGGTAAGCGTAGCGCCACCCGGCATTGACATTTACGCCTGCTCTTTCGCGGTCGGTTTCGGCAAGAAACCTTCCAGCACAATCAGCGCTGCGCCGATGCAGATCGCACTATCGGCGAGGTTGAAGGTGGCGAAATGCCAGTCGCCGACGTAGAAGTCGATCATATCGACCACGAAGCCGTGCCACAGGCGATCGAACAAGTTACCCAGCGCACCGCCGATAATCAGGGCGTAGGCAATATTGTTCAGCTTTTGCGTCGCCTTCGAACGGTACATCAGTACCGTCAGCACCACACAAATGCCGATCGCGATCCCGGAAAAGAACCAGCGCTGCCAGCCGCCGCTGTCGGCGAGGAAACTAAACGCCGCGCCATAGTTGCGGGCATAATGCAGATTAAGCGACGGGAACAGCGGAACCGTCTCCCCCAGAGCGAAGTTCTGGAGGATCAGGAATTTGCTACCCAGATCGATAATCAGCACGGCTACGACGACCCACAGCCAGCGTAGCCCCGTTGAACAGATCGATTTACTCATCAGGCGAATTTACGTTGCTCGCCGTTACCGGCTACGTTGCTCACACAGCGACCGCAGATTTCTGCGTGTTCCGCTACCTTGCCGACGTCACTGGTGTAATGCCAGCAGCGTGGGCACTTCTCGCCCTCGGCTTTACTCAGGACCACTTTCAGCCCTTTCAGCAGATCGCTCTGCCAGGCATCAGCCGGCGCCTGCGCATAATCGGCAACGTTGGCGCCGGAGGTCAACAGGACAAATCGTAATTCATCGCCCAGCGCGTTGAGCTTGGCCGCCAGGTCGGCATCGGCATACAGCGTGACCGCTGCTTCCAGAGAGCCACCGACTTTCTTATCCGCACGCGCTTGCTCGATCACCTTGTTGACTTCGCCGCGCACCTTGAGCAATTCATCCCAGAAACCGTCGTTCATCGCTTCATCGTCGGCCAGGCCGAACAGACCTTCATACCACTCTCCGGTGAAGACATATTTCTCACGATCGCCCGGCAGGTAGCCCCAGATTTCGTCCGCGGTGAAGGACATGATCGGCGCCATCCAGCGCACCAGCGCTTCCACGATATGGAACAGCGCGGTCTGGCAGCTGCGACGCGCCACGCTGTCCGCTTTCGCGGTGTACTGGCGGTCTTTGATGATGTCGAGGTAGAACGAGCCCATTTCGATGGAGCAGAAGCGCATCAGGCGCTGTACCACTTCATGGAAGTCGTAGGATTCGTAGGCTTTCAGGATATCTTCCTGTGCCGCCTGCGCGCAGCCGACTGCCCAGCGGTCCAGCACCACCATCTCTTCCGGTTTAACCATGTCTTTCGCTGGATCGAAACCGTTCAGGTTCGCCAGCAGGAAGCGCGCGGTGTTACGGATACGACGATAGCTGTCCGCGGCGCGTTTGAGGATCTCATCGGAGACCGCCATTTCGCCGGTGTAGTCGGTGGAAGCCACCCACAGACGCAGGATATCGGCGCCCAGCTTGTTCATCACGTCCTGCGGGCTAACGGTGTTACCGATAGACTTGGACATTTTGCGGCCCTGGCCATCGACGGTGAAGCCGTGGGTCAGTACCTGGCGATATGGCGCTTTGCCTTTCATCGCCGTGGAGATCATCAGTGAAGACATGAACCAGCCGCGATGCTGGTCAGAGCCTTCCAGATACATGTCCGCGGCGTGACCGGCGAATTCCGGACGCACATCAACCACGGAAGAGTGGGTCGACCCGGAGTCAAACCACACGTCGAGGGTATCCGGCACTTTCTCGTAGCTGTCGGCGTCATCGCCAAGGATGTCGCGGGAATCGAGATCCCACCACGCCTGGATGCCGTCAACTTCAACGCGTTTCGCCACTTCTTCCATCAGTTCGAGGGTACGCGGGTGCAGTTCGTGGGTTTCTTTGTGCACGAACAGCGACATCGGCACGCCCCAGGTACGCTGACGGGAGATACACCAGTCAGGGCGGTTAGCGACCATCGATTCGATACGCGCCTGGCCCCAGTCCGGGATCCACTGCACGCCTTTGATCTCTTTCAGCGATTGCGCGCGCAGGCCTTTCTGATCCATGCTGACGAACCACTGCGGGGTGGCGCGGAAGATGATCGGCGATTTGTGTCGCCAGCAGCACGGATAGCTGTGCTGCATTTTTTCCACGTGCAGCAGCGCGCCGCTGTCACGCAGCATCTCAACGATGATGTCGTTGGCTTTGAAGACGTTGATGCCATCCAGAGACGGATAGGTACCAGGCAGGTAAGCACCGTCCGGGCCAACCGGGTTGGCGATTTCCAGACCGTATTTCTGGCTGATGGTGTAGTCGTCCGGACCGTGGCCGCCGGCGGTATGCACCGCGCCGGTACCCGCGTCCAGCGTCACGTGGTCGCCAAGGATCGCCGGCACGTCGAAATCGAGGAACGGATGCTGGAAGCGCATCAGTTCAAGTTCTGAACCTTGTACCGCCGCCAGGATACGGTAATCCGTAACGCCAACGCGCTTCATTACGCTCTCAACCAGGTCTTTCGCCAGGATCAGCGCCTGACCGTCAACCTGCACCAGCGCGTAGTCGAATTCCGGCGACAGAGAGATGGCGCGGTTAGCCGGCAGGGTCCATGGCGTGGTGGTCCAGATAACCAGGGAAACCGGGCCGTTGACGTCGGCTACGCCGAATTTCGCCAGTACCGCGGCTTTGTCTACCGCGTGGAACGCCACATCGATAGACGGAGAGGTTTTGTCGTAATACTCCACTTCCGCTTCCGCCAGCGCGGAACGGCAGTCAACGCACCAGTGCACCGGCTTAGCGCCTTTATGCAGATGACCGTTGCCGATGATTTTACCCAGCGCACGGATAATGTTGGCTTCGGTTTTGAAGTCCATGGTCAGGTACGGACGCGACCAGTCGCCCAGCACGCCCAGGCGGATAAAGTCTTTACGCTGACCGTCGATCTGCTCCGCGGCATATTCGCGGCACTTGGCGCGGAATTCTGCGGCGGTGAATTTCTCACCCGGCTTGCCGTATTGTTGCTCGACTTTCAGTTCGATCGGCAGACCGTGGCAGTCCCAGCCCGGAACGTACGGCGAGTCATAGCCCGTCAGTCCTTTGGACTTAACGATAATGTCTTTCAGAATCTTGTTAACCGAGTGACCAATATGAATGCTGCCATTCGCATAAGGAGGGCCATCATGCAGAATGAAGGTTTTTTTGCCTTTTTTGGCTGCACGAATGATGCCGTACAGGTCATCATCGGTCCAACGCGCCAGCATTCCCGGTTCGCGTTTGGCGAGGTCGCCACGCATAGGGAACCCTGTTTCCGGCAAATTCAGGGTCGATTTATAGTCACTCATCAGATTCTCGGTTCCGTATTTCGGTTTGATAAACACCAGCGGCTCAGGCCTGGCTGGTCAGCCCAAATAATTCGCGGGCCGTTAACTCATCACGTGCGATTTGCGCCTTCAGCTCGTCCAGCGACGCAAACCGCTGCTCGTTACGTATCTTTTTACGCAGTACTACATTGATATGGCGACCGTAGAGGTCCATTACAACGTCCAACAGATGTACTTCAAGCTGCTGACGCACGCCCGCGACCGTTGGACGGGTGCCAATATTGGCGACGCCCGCTATGGGTTTGTCGCCCAGCCCTGTCACTTCTACCGCATAGACCCCTTTAACCGGGGAAACCTGACGACGCAGCGGTAAGTTCGCCGTCGGAAAACCTATGGTACGGCCCAGTTCATCACCATGAACGACGCGTCCGGAGATGCTAAACGGATGGCCCAGCAGCGTCTCCGCCAGCAGGAGATCGTCATCCGCCAGCGCCTGACGCACCGCCGTACTGCTGATACGCACCCCACCTTCGCAGAAAGTCTGGGTGCTGGTCACGTCGAAGCCGTATTCCGCTCCGGCCTTTTGCAATAACAAGAAATCCCCCTGGCGACCAGCGCCAAAGCGGAAATCATCACCGACGGCAAGGAACTGCACACCCAGGCGGCGCACCAGCAGTTCGCTGATAAAATCCTGCGCGGTTAGCGCGGCGAACCGGCGGTCAAAGCGAACGCACAATACATAGTCGACCCCGCTTTCAGCCAGATAGCCCAGCTTTTCACGCAGGCGGGTCAACCGCGCCGGGGCTTTATCGGCGGCAAAGAGCTCCAGCGGCTGGGGTTCGAAAATCATCACCACCACCGGTAAACCGCGCTGGCGGCCCTCTTCGCGCAACCGCTGCAGCAGTGCCTGATGCCCACGATGCACGCCGTCAAAATTACCAATGGTCAGCACGCACCCGTGCGGCGCCTGACTGAGATTATGTATGCCGCGTATCAGCTTCATGTCTGGCTCAAAACAGTGAAAATCGTCCGAGTATACCTTGTACAACTGTCAACGTTAACCAGCGATTGCACCTCGGCAACGAAAGTTCTCAGGAATTCATTCACTCAGCGCGAGAAAGCGGGAAAACTGGCCGCGCCCGGCGATTTTTATGGTGGAAAAGCTGTATTCGCCTGCAACAAGCTGGTAGAATCTTGCGCCATCACTACGTAATGAAGCGCTGTGGTGTTAAACGGCGCTTATTTGCACAAATCCATTGACAAAAGAAGGCTAAACGGGCATATTCCTCGGCCTTTGAATTGTCCATATAGAACACATTTGGGAGTTGGACCTTGGCTAATATCAAATCAGCTAAGAAGCGCGCCGTTCAGTCTGAAAAGGCTCGCAAGCACAACGCAAGCCGTCGCTCTATGATGCGTACTTTCATCAAGAAAGTATACGCAGCTATCGAAGCTGGCGACAAAGCTGCTGCACAGAAAGCATTTAACGAAATGCAACCAATCGTGGACCGTCAGGCTGCTAAAGGTCTGATCCACAAAAACAAAGCTGCGCGTCATAAAGCAAACCTGACTGCACAGATCAACAAACTGGCTTAATCGCCTGCTTGCTGAACTTTGTTAAAGAAACCCGCGAAAGCGGGTTTTTTTATGCCCGCCATCTTCCCCCGCTAACGCGCGCTGGCGCGGCCAGCGCCACGCCAGCCCACGCCGGCAGGCTATCGGGGTTCGGTAAACAGTGACGAGTAATCGCGATTACAGATGCGCTGAACCGCGGGATGCTGAATCATTCGCTCGGCAAAAATAGCGTGATACTCCTCCATCACGCTATCCATGCGGCCAATTTCGATAATCGATTCGTCATAGTAGAAATCATGCGCATAGAGCGTCGGCGCGACAAATATCGCATTATGCGCGGCGCCGAAGGCTTTCATGAGCGCCGCATCGTCAAATTCGCCGAGGATCTCCACCTTCAGGCCCTGCACGTTAATCCAGTTCAGCAGTTTACGCCCCAGCATCGAACGCCGACCGGGGATCAGCAGCCGCCGCTCTTCCAGACAGGCCGGAAACGGCTTCGTCGGCGCCGGATTCATGCACCAGAAGCTGACGCTGCACTCGCCAATCTTCACCGAAAATAGCCCTTCCTGCTGTGTCGAGTCGATCGGACAGTCAGAGATAATCATATCGAGCTTATGCTGGCTCAGTTGCTCCAGCAGCAGCTCATGGGTGGATTCAAAACAGCGCAGATGGATCTGCTCACTCTCAACGACGGCGGCATCCAGCACGCCGCTGACCAGCCGCTTGGATAACGCATCAGCGACGCCGACATCAAACAGCAGATTCGACTCTTTGCGGTAGTTGACGATGTCGAGCATCTCCTGGCTGAGGGTAAACATGCGGTCGGCATAGCGGAAGACCAGCTCGCCCAGCTCACTCGGCTCCAGTCCCCTTCCTTTTCGCTTAAACAACTTACCCTGCAGGCGCTCTTCCAGGGCTTTGATCTGCCCGGTAATCGTCTGCGGCGTCAGAAACAGCGCCTCCGCCGCGCCAACGACGGACCCTTCTTTATACACGTGCCAGAAGTAGTACAGATGGTTGTAGTTGATATGTGACATGCTTCTCTCCCTGATAATGTCCAGGAGAGCCACGCAGGCTCTCCTGCAGAAAGGTTATACCGCGAGGCGAGTCTCCGTCACGCGCTGACGCAGTATGAGATATCCGATGACTGCTGATAGCACTGAGCCAATCAGGATGCCAAGCTTGGCCCAGTTGATCAACGCGGGGTCGACGCTGCCGAAGGCCAGAGTGGCGATGAAAATCGACATCGTAAAGCCAATCCCACACAGAATACCCACCGCCATGATCTGCTTGCAGGTGGTCCCCTCCGGCAGCGAGGCCCACTTCAGCTTCAGCGCCAGCCAGCAGAACAGGCTGATCCCCAGCGGCTTGCCGATAAACAGCCCGGCCATAATGCCCAGCGGCAGAAGCGACGTCAGTCCGGCCAGGGTGACTCCCTGCAGCGAAACGCCAGCGTTGGCGAAGGCGAACAGCGGCAGGATCATAAACGCGACCCACGGGTGCAGGACATGCTCAAGCGCTTTGGCCGGTGACTTGCCATGCTTTTCCTCGAGCGGGATCATAAAGCCGACGATCACCCCGGCAAGGGTCGCATGAACGCCAGACTTCAGCACCGCCGTCCACAGCACCGCGCCAACCAGAATATAGATCCCGGTACGCCGCACGCCGCTGAGGTTCAGGGCCACCAGCACCGCAATTGCCGCCGCCGCCACGCCCAGCGAAAGCATGGACAGGTCGTGGGTATAAAACAGCGCGATAATCACGATAGCCCCGAGGTCATCAATAATCGCCAGCGCCATCAGGAAAATCTTCAGCGCCGTCGGTACCCGGCTACCTAACAGCGCCAGCACACCGAGCGCAAAGGCAATATCCGTCGCCGCGGGGATCGCCCACCCCTCTCTGGCGACAGGATCCTGGGCGTTAAAAGCCAGATAGACCAGGGCCGGTACAATCATCCCGCCGAGCGCGGCAATCACTGGAAACACCGCCTGACGACGGCTCGCCAGCGACCCCTGAATCAGCTCACGTTTGACCTCCAGGCCAATCAGTAAAAAAAACACCGCCATCAGGGCATCATTGATCCATAACAGCATGTTCTTATTGATCTCCAGCGCCCCCACTCGTAGCTGAACTGGCGTCTCCAGGAAGGAGTGATACAGACCGCTGGTCACGCTGGTATTGGCCATCACCATCGCCAGCGCGGCGGCAATGATTAAGACAATGCCGCCGGAAGCATCGCTACTAAAGAATCGTTGCAGATGTTTCACTTTTACTTTCATCCTGTTGGTGAATAACTCGATAAAAGCATAATACACACACTGATAACTCGAAAAAATCAGATTTAAATTGCTTTAAAGTTCGTTTTTTACGAATAAAAGAGGAGGCGTAAGGCAAAAAAAGCCCGGGCAGCAAGGCCCGGGCCGGATATCAGGAAAAGCGGAATTAGCGGGTCAGGTCGTCGAAGAACTTCTTCACACCGTCGAAGAAGCTTTTCGAACGCGGGCTGTTGTTTTCCCCGGTCGGGCCGCCGAAGCTCTCCTGCAGCTCTTTCAGCAGCTGCTTCTGCTTCTCATTCAGCCCTACCGGCGTCTCCACCACCACGCGGCACAGCAGATCGCCCTGGGCGCCGCCGCGAACGGATTTCACACCTTTGCCGCGCATGCGGAACAGCTTGCCGGTCTGGGTTTCACCCGGCACTTTCAGACTGACGCGACCGTCGAGCGTCGGCACTTCAATCTCACCACCCAGCGCCGCCATCGTGAAGTTGATCGGGACTTCGCAGTACAGGTTATTACCTTCACGCTCAAAGATAGCGTGCTGCTTCACCTGGACCTGTACGTACAGATCGCCTGCCGGTGCGCCATGCTCGCCAGCTTCGCCTTCGCCCGCCAGACGGATCCGATCGCCGGTGTCCACACCTGCCGGAATTTTAACCGACAAGGTTTTCGTTTTCTCTACACGCCCATGACCATGACATTTGTTGCATGGATCTTTAATCAGCGTACCGCGTCCCTGACAGTGCGGACAGGTCTGCTGTACCGCAAAGAAGCCCTGACGCATCTGCACCTGGCCTGCGCCATGACAGGTCGGACAGGTCTGCGGCTTGCTGCCGGCCTTGGCGCCGCTGCCGTGACAGACGTCGCACTCTTCCAGCGTCGGAATACGGATCTCTTTGGTGACGCCGCGCACCGCTTCTTCCAGCGTCAGCTCCATGTTGTAACGGAGATCGGCGCCGCGCGCCGCGCGCTGACGACCACGTCCGCCGCCAAAGATATCGCCGAAAACATCGCCAAAGATATCGCTGAAATCCGCACCGCCGCCAAAACCGCCGCCGCCGCCCATGCCGCCCTGTTCGAAGGCCGCGTGGCCGTACTGATCGTAGGCCGCACGCTTCTGGGCATCAGTCAGGATTTCATACGCTTCTTTGATTTCTTTAAATTTGGCTTCGGCCTCTTTATCACCCTGGTTGCGGTCCGGGTGATACTTCATGGCCAGGCGCTTGTAAGCCTTTTTGATTTCACGCTCTTCCGCTGTTTTGGAGACGCCTAAAATCTCGTAGTAATCTTGCTTTGCCATCGGTGTTTTTCAGCCCCTTAACATGCGTGCACGGGCGGAGAGGAAACCTCTTCGCCCGTGCCAGTGTTTTACCCGTTCAAAGGGCGATTATTTTTTATCTTTCACTTCTTCGAACTCAGCGTCGACAACATCGTCGTCTTTCGCGTTGCTCGCCTGAGCGTCAGCGGAACCCGCCTGCTGCTGAGCGTGCTGCTGCTGAGCAATTTCCATCAGCTTCTGAGAAGCCTGCGCCAGCGCCTGCATTTTCGCTTCGATGTCCGCTTTGTCTTCGCCTTTCAGGGAAGTTTCCAGCGCGGTCAGCGCAGATTCAATAGCGGTTTTGTCATCAGCCGGCAGTTTATCGCCTGCTTCTTCAACCTGCTTACGAGTGCTGTGCAGCAGATGGTCACCCTGGTTACGGGTCTGTACCAGCTCTTCGAACTTACGGTCAGATTCGGCGTTAGCTTCTGCTTCGCGAACCATTTTCTGAATTTCTTCTTCATTCAGACCGGAAGACGCCTTGATGGTGATCTTCTGCTCTTTACCGCTGTTTTTGTCTTTCGCGGAAACGTGCAGGATACCGTCAGCATCGATGTCGAAGGTGACTTCGATCTGCGGCATACCGCGCGGCGCCGGGTTAATACCATCCAGGTTGAACTGACCCAGTGATTTGTTATCAGACGCGCGTTTACGCTCACCCTGCAGCACATGGATGGTTACCGCAGACTGGTTGTCTTCTGCAGTAGAGAACACCTGGCTGTGCTTGGTCGGGATAGTGGTGTTTTTGTTGATAAGCGCTGTCATCACGCCGCCCATGGTTTCGATACCCAGCGACAGCGGGGTTACGTCCAGCAGCAGAACGTCTTTCACATCACCCGTCAGTACACCCCCCTGAACCGCTGCGCCGATCGCCACAGCTTCATCCGGGTTAACGTCTTTACGCGGCTCTTTACCGAAGAACTCAGCGACTTTTTTCTGCACCATCGGCATACGAGTCTGACCACCAACGAGGATCACGTCGTTGATATCGGAAACGGACAGACCGGCATCCTGCAGGGCCACTTTCAGCGGCTCGATGGAACGGTTAACCAGGTCTTCTACCAGGCTTTCCAGTTTCGCGCGAGTCACTTTGATATTCATGTGTTTCGGACCGGTCGCATCTGCAGTGATATACGGCAGGTTAACGTCGGTCTGCTGAGCAGAAGACAGTTCAATCTTCGCTTTCTCAGCGGCTTCTTTCAGGCGCTGCATGGCCAGCGGGTCGTTACGCAGGTCAATGCCCTGATCTTTCTTGAACTCATCAACGAGGTAGTTGATTAGACGCGTATCGAAGTCTTCACCGCCCAGGTGGGTGTCACCGTTGGTCGCCAGTACTTCAAAGGTTTTCTCGCCGTCAACTTCGTCGATTTCGATAATAGAGATATCGAAAGTACCACCACCGAGGTCGTATACCGCGATAGTGCGGTTACCGACTTCTTTATCCAGACCGTAAGCCAGCGCCGCCGCGGTTGGTTCGTTGATGATACGTTTGACTTCCAGACCGGCGATACGGCCGGCATCTTTGGTTGCCTGACGCTGCGCATCGTTGAAGTAAGCCGGTACGGTGATAACCGCTTCAGTTACCGGTTCACCCAGGTAATCTTCAGCCGTTTTCTTCATTTTTTTCAGCACTTCAGCAGAGATCTGCGGCGGTGCAGTTTTGGTGCCTTTCACATCCAGCCATGCGTCGCCATTGTCTGCGGCAACAATTTTGTATGGCATGATAGAAACGTCACGCTGAACTTCTTCGTCCTGGAAGCGGCGGCCAATCAGGCGTTTAATCGCAAACAGGGTGTTTTGCGGGTTTGTCACTGCCTGACGTTTAGCCGGCTGACCAACCAGAGTTTCACCATCCTGGGTATAGGCAATGATAGAAGGCGTGGTGCGATCGCCTTCGGCGTTCTCCAGCACGCGTGCAGTAGTGCCATCCATAATCGCTACACAAGAGTTGGTAGTACCCAGGTCGATACCAATAATTTTACCCATCTAAACGTCTCCACTAAAAATTCGATCAACATGTGGTTGTGAACCTGTAATAAGGGCGAAACGTGCGGTTTCAACTGCCCAGACATCATTTTTTTTCAGGTTCTTCACTGCGGTTGACTACAAGATGGGGTCGCCCACCCCGGCATCAAGGGGCAAGCCTAAAAATTTTTTGCACCGTGCCCCGACCTGAGTCGTGAAAAGCGTCCCGAGCGACATTGTCAGGCGCCAAAAGAGGCAGCGAAATGCATATATAAATGATGAATGTGAAAACAAAATATATTCATAATATCATTGACATAACCCGCAATACTTGCGCGCTAATGGCCCCACGCCCCTGGTGATAATATCCCTCGCCGTCGCACTTTACTTATTCAGGGGACAGATTGATGAAACCACTATTCCGGATTTCCGCGGGGCTTATCCTCGGCTTATCGTTTATCACCTCGGCGGCCGCCAACGACCATAAAATCCTCGGTGTGGTAGCCATGCCGCGCAATGAAACCAACGACCTGACGCTGAAACTCCCGGTCTGTCGGGTCGTCAAACGCATTCAGCTCAGCGCCGAGCGCGGCGATGTACAGCTCTCCGGGGCGACGGTCTACTTTAAGGCCAGCCGCGGCGCCAGCCATACGCTGAACGTCCCCGCCGGGATAAGAGAGGGCAGCACCTCCGGCTGGATCAACATCAATAGCGATAACGACAGCAAACGCTGTGTGAAGAAAATCGCCTTCTCCGGCCACACGGTCCACTCCTCAGATATGGCCTCATTAAAAATTATCGGCGACGACTAACCTCGTTATCCTGAGGAGGGATGATTTATGCATATTAACTATCTGGCAGATGACGATCTGGCCTTTCTTCCTGAGTGCAGCGAGGCGCATCTGGAAGCTTTTACCCGTATTCTGACCCACGGCGAAAACGGCAAACCCCGCCTCTCCAGCACGCTGCTGCGCAACGAGACCTTTTTAGCAATGGAGGGCCACCCTGAACGCTATCGCCGCAACTGGCAGCTGATTGCCGGAGAGCTACAGCATTTTGGCGGCGACAGCATCGCCAACACCCTACGCCGCCACGGCAAATTTTATCGCGCGATCCTGCTGGATGTGTGTAAACGGCTGAAGGCGAAGGTCGACAAACAGATGACGACGCCGCTGATCGAACAGCAGTTACTGGAACATTTCCTGCAGCACAGCTGGAATAAGCTGGATGCGGAGCAAAAGGCACAATTTCTTGCCGCGGTGGATTGCCGGAGCCATGAGCTGGAAAATCTGTTGCCCCATCTGCTGAGGCACCGCAAGCTAAGCGAAGGGGTCGCCCTGTTGCTGGACGAGCGCTTAACCGCCATTCTGCGCACCCATGCCGCCGTAAGCGTTATTGGTCATCGTCTGGTGCGCGGCGCCGGGCTGGGCGGGCCGCTCGGCGCCGCGCTGAACAGCGTCAAAGCGGTGAGCGGCAGCGCTTACCGGGTCACCATCCCTGCGGTCCTGCATATTGCCTGTTTACGGCAAATGATCCAGCCGCCGTCGGGCGCAACAGAAATTGGTGAAAAATACCCCGCCAGATCATAGACAGCCCTTCAGCGCCTCATTATTATGCCGCGCCCCGCCGCCAAGTCGCGGGGTAATGCTTCCCTTTTAATGATAATTTTGAGGAATTATGGGCAACACTAAGTTGGCTAATCCGGCACCGCTGGGCCTTATGGGCTTCGGCATGACCACTATTCTGCTTAACCTGGCGAATAGCGGCCTGTTCGCATTCGATGTAGCTATCCTGGCGATGGGCATTTTTTACGGCGGCATTGCGCAAATTTTTGCCGGCCTGCTTGAATACAAGAAAGGCAACACCTTTGGCTTAACCGCTTTTACCTCCTACGGCAGCTTCTGGCTGACGCTGGTGGCTATCCTCCTGATGCCGAAAATGGGTCTGGCGGAAGCGCCTAACGCGCACTTCCTCGGCATGTACCTCGGCCTGTGGGGCGTCTTTACCCTGTTTATGTTCTTTGGCACCCTGAAAGCAGCCCGCATGCTGCAGTTTGTCTTCCTGAGCCTGACCGTGTTGTTCGCGCTGCTGGCGATTGGTCATCTGGTGGATAACGAAGGCATTGTGAAAGTCGCTGGCTGGGTCGGCCTGGTTTGTGGCGCCAGCGCTATTTACCTGGCGATGGGTGAAGTGCTGAACGAGCAGTTCGGCCGCACCGTGCTGCCGATCGGCGAACCACGTTAATCGTCCGCCGCCGTCCTGTCACAGGGCGGCGGCAGGTCATCATCGGTAGACTAGACTCAACGCTGCAGTTCCCCTTCCGGCAATCCCGCCGACGCCGTCATCCCCTGACGCAGCCAGATACCTAATCCTAGCCCCATCAGCGAGAGGGCCAGCACATACCAGGCTGGCGCCATCGGCGACACGCCCATCAGCATGGTGACCGCAATCGGCGTCAGGCCGCCAAAGATCGCGTACGACAGGTTGTAGGAAAATGAGATGCCGGTGAAGCGCACTTCAGCCGGGAAGGCCCGCACCATGACATAAGGCACCGCCCCTACCACCCCGACGCAGAGCCCCACCGTGCCGTAGAGCAGAAACAGCCGCTGCGGGCTGGCGCCGGACAGGTGGTAAAATGCCCAGCTGGCAACCGCCAGCAGCAGGCTGCCGACGATGAAAGTCCGGCTGGCGCCAAAGCGATCCGCCGCCAGCCCGGCGAGCAGACAGCCGATGCACAACATAATCGTGGCGATGCTATTGGCCTGCAGGGTAATCGCCGGCGCGAAGCCATAGTGTTTCTGCAGCCAGACCGGCGACATCAGGATCACCACCACCACGCCTGCCGACAGCAGCCAGGTCAGCAGCATAGAGATCACCACCGCCTTCTGGTGCTTCAGCGCTACCGCTTTTACCGGCAGCTCCTGCGCCAGCGTTTTACGCTGCTGCATCTCAAGAAAAATCGGCGTCTCCTGCAGCCAGCGACGCAGATACATCGCAATCAGACCAAATACACCGCCCAGCAGGAAGGGGATCCGCCAGCCGCCGTCGTGGATCCCCTGCGGCGTCAGGCTGGTGTTGATAAGCGTCGCCACCACCGACCCCAACAGAATGCCAACCGTCAGGCCGGCCGTCAGCGTACCGCAGGCGATACCAATGCGTTTTTCCGGGACATGCTCGGCGACAAACACCCAGGCGCCAGGAACTTCCCCGCCGATCGCCGCCCCCTGCATAATACGCATCAGCAGTAACAGCAACGGCGCGACGATGCCCACCGAGCTATAGGTTGGCAGCAGGCCAATCGCCAGGGTCGGCAGCGCCATCAGCAGGATGCTGAGGGTGAACATTTTCTTGCGTCCCACCAGATCGCCAAAGTGGGCCATGATGATCCCCCCCAGCGGGCGCGCCAGATAACCGGCGGCGAAAATGCCAAAGGTTTGTACCTGACGGAGCCATTCGGGAATATCTGCGGGAAAGAAGAGCTCACCGACGACGGCGGCAAAGAAAACGAAAATGATAAAGTCATAAAACTCCAGCGCGCCGCCCAGGGCGGCCAGCGTCAGCGTTTTATAATCCTGGCGGTTTAGCGGTCGGTTTGCATATGACATAACGCGATTTCATCCTGAGGTGTGCAGCGTGATTTATAGCGTGTAAAGTAAACAGCACTATATCGTAAATAAAACGGCACACCATCAGCGATGCAGGTTATGTCACAAATGCATTAAATTCAGGATAAAGTTTCGCGCCTGGCGCTCTTAGGACGAAATGCTTCTACCACACGGCCATCGGTTTCCACATAAGGCCCCTCCAGCAACTGTACACAATAAGGTACACTTGCAAAAATACCGTGCACCAGTACCTTGCCGTCAGCATCTTTTACCCCTTCCAGGGTCTCCTGAATCGCTTTCGGTTGTCCGGGAAGGTTGAGGATCAACGCCTGCTTGCGGATCACCCCGACCTGCCGGGAAAGGATAGCCGTCGGCACAAAGTGTAGGCTAACCTGGCGCATTTGCTCGCCGAAGCCCGGCATCTCGCGATCGGCAATCGCCAGCGTTGCGTCAGGCGTCACATCGCGACGCGCAGGGCCGGTTCCGCCGGTGGTCAGCACCAGATGGCACCCCATCTCGTCAACCAGTTCGCACAGCGTTTGCTCAATGATCACCTGCTCATCCGGAATCAGGCGGGTTTGCAGTTCGAAAGGGGTGGTGAGGGCACGCGCCAGCCACTCTTCCAGTGCCGGGATGCCTTTATCCTGATAGACGCCGCTGGAGGCGCGATCGGAGATGGAAACTAAGCCGATTCGTAAGGTATTCATGGTTATTCCGTTCAAACTGTGGCGTTAAACGAAATGATACACTGCCGGAGGCGGGACAGACAGTGTAATGTGGCCGACGGGCGTCGGCCACCTGCGGGATTACAGCAGTTCGCCGATCATTTTTTCCAGTTTTTCCTGGTCGATCGCAAACTTACGGATACCTTCCGCCAGTTTGTCTACCGCCATCGGATCCTGGTTATGCTGCCACAGGAACTCAGATTCGGTAATACGTTCCGGACGCGCTTTCACTTCGCCGGTATAAACCAGTTTACGCTCAACGGCGCCTTCGCTTTCAGACAGCTCTTTCAGCAGCGCCGGGGCGATGGTCAGGCGGTCACAGCCGGCCAGTTCCAGGATTTCGCCAACATTACGGAAGCTGGCGCCCATCACCACGGTTTCATAGCCGTGCTGCTTGTAGTATTCGTAGATTTCGCTGACGGAAACCACGCCCGGATCTTCTGCCGGCGCGTACTCTTTCTTGTCGGTGTTGGCTTTGTACCAGTCGAGGATACGGCCAACAAACGGCGAAATCAGGAAGACGCCCGCTTCGGCGCAAGCGCGAGCCTGAGCGAAGGAGAACAGCAGCGTCAGGTTACAGTTGATGCCTTCTTTTTCCAGCTGTTCAGCGGCGCGAATGCCCTGCCAGGTGGAAGCCAGCTTGATAAGAATACGATCGTTGCTGATGCCCGCGTCGTTATACAGCTTGATGATGCGCTTGGCTTTCGCGATAGACGCTTCAGTATCATAGGAGAGGCGTGCATCCACTTCAGTGGAAATACGGCCCGGGATCAGTTTCAGGATTTCGAGACCGATGTTCACCGCCAGCTTGTCGGAAGCATCGAGGATCTGCTGCGCGCGATCGCTGCTCTGGCTACGTGCCCAGGCCACAGCGTCATCAATCAGCTTACGGTACTCAGGGATCTGAGCCGCGCCGAGAATCAGGGAAGGGTTGGTGGTGGCATCCTGAGGCTGATACAGCTTCATTGCCGCAATATCTCCGGTGTCAGCGACGACAGTGGTGTACTGACGCAGAGAAGTTAATTTATCCGTCATGATATATTTCTCTTAAACAGCAGTTAAGGGGATGTAACCGGTCTGCCCAGATGATAACACGCTGCCGGGTCAGCGCAACCGCCGACGAGAGAAGAGCGCAGAGTGTGATAAACTGTGCCGCTTAATTTGCTGAAAGCGAAAGGATTGTCACTTAATTGGTAACGCTTACACAAGCGTACCGGCATGGACAAGAGGATGTTTAATGCCTGATTTTCTCTCATTTATCAATGAAATACTCTGGGGCTCAGTGATGATTTATCTGTTACTGGGGGCGGGGATCTGGTTTAGCTGGCAAACCCGGGGTATTCAGTTTCGTTACGTGCGCAAATTCGGCCGCAGTCTGAAAAAAAGCCTGCACCCGCAGCCGGGCGGTTTAACGTCCTTCCAGGCGCTCTGTACCAGTCTTGCCGCCCGGGTCGGCAGCGGCAACCTTGCCGGGGTGACGCTGGCGATCGCTGCCGGCGGGCCTGGGGCCGTATTCTGGATGTGGGTTTCCGCCCTGCTCGGCATGGCCAGCAGCTTCGCTGAGTGTTCTCTTGCGCAACTATACAAAGAGCGCGACAGCCAGGGACAGTTTCGCGGCGGCCCGGCGTGGTATATGGCGCGCGGTCTCGGCATGCGCTGGATGGGTGTCCTGTTTTCGATCCTTCTGCTGCTGGCCTATGGATTTATCTTTAATACCGTGCAGGCCAACTCGGTGGCCCATGCCCTGCACTATGCGTTCGATCTGCCAGCGGCAGTCAGCGGCGGCGTGCTGGCCATTTTCGTTTTCCTGGCCATTCTCCGTGGCCTGCGCGGCGTGGCGCGCCTGATGCAATGGCTGGTGCCCATCATGGCGCTGCTGTGGATCGCCACCAGTCTGCTCATCGGCCTGTGGCACGTCACCGCCCTGCCGACCATTTTTGCTACCATCTTTCGCTGCGCCTTCGGCTGGCAGGAAGCCGCCGCCGGCGCGGTGGGCTACTCCATCAGCCAGGCACTGACCAGTGGCTTCCAGCGCGGCATGTTCTCCAATGAAGCAGGGATGGGTTCTTCGCCTAACGCCGCCGCGGCCGCCGCCTCCTGGCCGCCGCACCCGGCAGCGCAGGGGATCGTGCAGATGATTGGCGTGTTTATCGATACCATCGTGATCTGTACTGCCAGCGCGATTATCGTCATGCTGGCGCCGCGCCCCGACAATGAATATACGCTCAATGGCATTCAGGACTTACAACACGCGATGAGCGTGCTGGTCGGCGGCTGGGGAGCCGATTTTATCGCCTTCATCGTGCTGCTGTTCGCCTTTAGCTCTATTGTGGCCAACTACGTGTATGCGGAAAATAATCTGGTCTTTCTGCATCTGGATAAGCCTCGCTACATCTGGGGGCTGCGAATACTCACCGTCCTGATGGTGCTGCTGGGGACCCTGGTAAGCCTGCCTGTCGTCTGGCAGAGCGCGGATATCATCATGGCGCTGATGGCGATGACCAACCTGACGGCCATCCTGCTGCTTTCCCCGACGGTGCGGATTATCGCCAGCGATTATCTGCGCCAGCGGCGGCTGGGTATCCAGCCCACTTTCGATGCCGCCCGCTACCCGGATATTCACCAGCAACTGGCCCCGGGCGCCTGGAATGAACTGCCGCGCGAATAGCGCGGCAATCGCAGCTATCGCTCCCACCATGCACTTTTTTTGTTAAAATTCGTCGAAATTACCTGCAAGGACTGGATATGCTGATTCTGATTTCACCTGCTAAAACGCTCGATTATCAAAGCCCGCTGGCAACGACTCGCTATACCCAGCCCGAACTCCTCGAGTATTCTCAACAACTTATCGGCATCGCTCGTAAGCTGACCGCGCCGCAAATCGGCAAGCTAATGAGCATTAGCGACAAGCTGGCGGATCTGAACGCCACCCGTTTCCACGACTGGCATCCTGACTTTACGCCGCAAAATGCCCGCCAGGCGATCCTTGCCTTTAAGGGCGATGTCTACACCGGCCTGCAGGCAGAGACGCTCACCGAGGACGACTTTGACTTCGCCCAGCGACACCTGCGCATGCTCTCCGGCCTGTATGGCGTGCTGCGCCCGCTGGACCTGATGCAGCCCTACCGCCTGGAGATGGGGATCCGTCTGGAAAACCCGCGCGGCAAAGATCTATACCAGTTCTGGGGCGAGACCATTACCGAGAAGCTGAATCAGGCGCTGCAGGCTCAGGGCGACGATATCGTCATCAATCTGGCTTCCGATGAGTATTTTAAATCGGTGAAAACGCAAAAATTGCAGGGTCAGCTGATCAAGCCGGTCTTCCTCGATGAGAAAAACGGTAAATTCAAAGTGATCAGCTTCTATGCGAAAAAGGCGCGCGGTCTGATGAGTCGCTACATTATCGAAAACCGCTTAACCCAGCCGGAGCAGCTCAAAGCCTTTAATAGCGAAGGCTATTTCTTTGATGCGGAGGCTTCGGAGAAAGGCGAACTGGTGTTTAAACGCCACGAGCAGTAGGCCTCGATGCCCCCGGCCTCTCAGCGGGGGCAAAGATGATCAGTCGTCGTGGTGATGCCGCTCGTGCCCATGGCCATGATGGCCTTGATCGTCATCATCGTCGCGATCATGGTGGCGATAATCATCATGCGGGCGCCAGCGATCGTCACGCCAGTCATAATGGTGAGCCCACCAGTCACGATCGCGCCAATGATCGCCATCCCAGTAGTGCCCATAATCATCGCGATCGCCGATTTGCAGCTTCACCGCCGGGAGCAGGGTGATTTCGTCGGCATGAACCAACGCAGGAGCGACCAGCAATATAGAAAGTGCCAGCAAAGCAGATTTCAGCGTTGTCATAAGTGACCTCTTCTATCCGTCCCCGTTATGGGCCGATAGCAAAATATTAACGCCACAAAACTATTCTGATTATTCTCTGCAATCTGAATCTAGAGTGCGCCGCATTTATTGCTCGTTCGTACACAATATCTCCATCTTCGAGCGTAAAAAAAACCGGGCACCAGGCCCGGTTTAGCTGGTGGATGAACGACAATACTAGCCCATCATCAGCTTACGCAGCGCGGCGAAATCCGCCGGCAGATTGTGGGACAGCAGCGGCAGGTCGGCGCGGTCAGCCAGCTCCTTCGGCAGCGGCAGGGTTTCCTGCAGGATCTCTTCCACGCTCTCTTTGAATTTCGCCGGATGCGCGGTACCGAGGAACAGGCCGTACTCTCCCGGCTGCAGCTGATCGCGCAGCGCGCGCCAGGCAATCGCCGCGTGCGGCTCAGAGATGTAGCCGATGGCCTTCAGCTCGCGCATCGCCGCTTTGGTGGTCTCATCATCGACCGCGGCGTAACCCAGCTCGCTCAGGCGCCAGATTTTACGGCGGAACAGCTCCTCGACGCGCGGCCAGTTGTTCGGCTGGCTGACGTCCATGGCGTTAGACAGCGTCGCCTGGGTAGCTTTTGGCGCCCACTCGCCGCCCTGCAGATAACGGGGAACGGTGTCGTTCGCGTTGGTGGCGGCAATAAAGCGCTTAATCGGCAGACCCAGCGACTTGGCCAACAGACCAGCGGTCAGATCGCCGAAGTTGCCGCTTGGCACGGAAATCACCAGCTGATTGCGAGCTTCCTGCGGCAGTTGCGCCGCCGCTTCGAAGTAGTAGCAGATCTGAGCCAGCAGGCGGCTGATGTTGATGGAGTTAGCCGAGTTGAGCCCCAGCGTGGCCTTCAGCTCTTCATCGTCAAACGCCTGCTTCACCAGCGCCTGGCAGGCATCAAAGTCGCCATCAATCGCCACGGTTTCAATGTTGCCGCCGAGGGTACAGAACAGCTTCTCCTGCAGCGGGCTGATCTTACCGCGCGGATAGAGGATCACGACCTTGACGTTCGGCAGACCGTAGAAGGCATGCGCCACCGCCGCCCCGGTGTCGCCGGAGGTTGCGGTGAGAATGGTGACCGGCTTATCGCCGGCGATATGGGTCAGCATCTGCGCCATAAAGCGGCCGCCAAAATCTTTAAACGCCAGCGTCGGGCCGTGGAACAGCTCCAGGCAGCCGACATCGTCCTGAACCTTGCTTACTGGCGCCGGAAACGCAAACGCTGCGCGCACCCGCTGCTGCAGGACATCCTGCGGGATCTCATCGCCGATAAAGGCCGATAAAATTTTGGCGCTGCGGGTGACAAAATCCTGCGCCAGCATGTCGTCGATTTCAGTCAGGCTGAATTCCGGCAGATCGTGCGGAAAGAACAGACCCTGATGCTTGCCAAGTCCCTGGGTGACGGCCTGCGCAAAGCTGACCTGCTCGTTATGATCTTTTAAGTTATACAGTTTCATTGGTTATCCCACTACGCGTGCGCCCGCCGTGTCCAGCCGGCAAATATGAACAAAGCCTTCCTGATTCTGCAGATAGTGCGCGCCAAGCCAGTCGGCGACGCGCTGTGCGGTGTCCGGTTTATCACACAACGCAAACAGCGTCGGGCCAGAGCCGGAGATGCCGCAAGCCTGCGCACCGATCTCCATTGTCGCCTGGCGCGCTTCGCTAAAGCCCGGCAACAGTTTGGTACGGTACGGTTCGGCAATGACATCTTTCATCAATTTTGCCGCCAGCTGCGGCTGGCGGGTGTAGCAGGCATGAATAAAGCCCGCGAGGTGGCGACCATGGGCGATACAATCCTGGCGGCGGTATTGTGCCGGCAGAATCGCCCGCGCTTCTGCAGTGGATACTTTAATCCCCGGATAGGCCAACACCCACAGCCACTCATCAAACCCCGGCACCTGCTGGCTGATAATCCCGTTCTCTTCGATCATCAACTGCATGCCGCCAAGATAGCACGGCGCCACGTTATCGTAGTGAATGCTGCCGGAGATACGCCCTTCCATCTCCCCCATCAGCGCCAGCATCCGCGTCTCGTTGAGCGGCTTACCGCAGAACTCGTTCATGGCCACCAGCGCGGCGACCACCGAGCAGGCGCTGGAGCCAAGCCCGGAGCCGATCGGCATGTTTTTTTCCAGGGTCATCGTCACCGGTACCGTCTTACCGATCTCCCGGCAAAAGCTTTCCCAGCACTGATAAACAATGTTTTCCTGCGGCGCCGTCGGCAGTTTGCTGGCGAAGCGTCCCAGATTGTGCAGACTGAATTGCTCTGCCGCTTCAACAGTGACGTTATCGCCCAGCAGCGTGCCATCCACCGGCGTGACCGCCGCGCCCAACACATCAAACCCGACGCTCATATTGGCACTGGAAGCCGGGGCATATACTTTGACCATCTTAAACTCCTAACTTCCAGGACAAGGTGCGCAGCAGGTCGGCAAATACGCCGGCCGCCGTGACGTCGTTCCCGGCGCCATAGCCGCGCAGCACCAGCGGCAGTGGCTGATAATAGTGGCTGTAAAAGGCCAGCGCGTTCTCACCATTTTTGACTTTGAATAATGGATCGTTGCCGTCAACGGCGGCAATTTTCACGCGGCAGGTACCATCCTCTTCGATGTTACCGACGTAGCGCAAGACTTTACCTTCATCACGTGCCTTAGCAACCCGCGAGGCAAACCCATCGTCCAGCGAGGGCAGACGGGCCATAAAGGTTTCGACGTCGCCGCTGGCGTCGAAGTCCGCCGGCAGCGCCGACTCCACGATAATGTCTGACAGCTCCAGTTCACGCCCGGTCTCACGGGCCAGAATCAACAGCTTACGCGCGACATCCACCCCGGATAAATCGTCGCGCGGATCCGGCTCGGTATACCCCATCTCACGGGCCAGCGCCGTCGCGGCTGAGAAACTCACCCCCTCGTCCAGCTTGCCGAAGATAAAGGACAGAGAGCCGGAAAGGATCCCGGAGAAGTGGCGCAGCTCATCGCCGGCGTTGAGCAGGTTCTGCAGGTTCTCAATCACCGGCAGGCCAGCGCCAACGTTAGTGTCATAGAGGAACTTACGGCGCGAGCTGCTGGCCGCATGGCGCAGCTGGTGATAGTAATCCAGCGAAGAGGTATTGGCCTTTTTGTTCGGCGTCACCACATGGAAACCTTCGCGCAGGAAGTCGGCGTACTGATCGGCGACCGCCTGGCTGGAGGTACAGTCGACGATCACCGGATTGAGCAGGTGGTACTCTTTCACCAGGCGGATCAGACGGCCAAGATTAAACGGCTCTTTCGCCTCAGCCAGCGCTTCACTCCAGTTCTCCAGATTCAGGCCATGAACGCTGGTCAGCAGCGCCTGAGAATTGGCTACACCGCAGACGCGCAGATCGATATGTTTGTTCTTCAGCCATCCCTGCTGGCGCTTGATCTGCTCCAGCAGCGCGCCGCCGACGCCGCCGACGCCGATGACAAACACTTCAATCACCTGGTCGGTGTTGAACAGCATCTGATGGGTCACGCGCACGCCGGTGGTGGCGTCGTCATTGCTGACCACCACCGAAATAGAGCGCTCGGAAGAGCCCTGGGCAATCGCCACGATATTGATATTGGCGCGGGCCAGCGCCGCAAAAAATTTCGCCGAGATACCGCGCAGGGTACGCATCCCGTCGCCCACCACGGAGATGATGGCCAGACGCTCCATAATGGCCAGCGGCTCCAGCAGCCCCTCTTTCAGCTCGAGATAAAACTCATCTTCCATCGCCCGTTTGGCACGCGCGCAATCGCTCTGCGGCACGCAGAAACTGATGCTGTACTCCGAAGAGGATTGGGTGATCAATACCACCGAGATGCCAGCGCGAGACATGGTGGCGAAGACGCGTGCCGCCATGCCGACCATACCTTTCATCCCCGGACCGGAGACGTTGAACATCGCCATATTGTTGAGGTTAGAGATGCCTTTCACCGGCAGGTCGTCTTCATCGCGACTGGCGCCGATGAGCGTTCCCGGCGCCTGCGGGTTGCCGGTATTTTTGATCAGGCATGGGATCTGAAACTGAGCGATAGGGGCAATGGTGCGCGGATGCAGCACTTTCGCGCCAAAGTAGGAGAGCTCCATCGCCTCCTGATAAGACATTGATTTCAGCAGACGTGCATCTGGCACCTGGCGCGGATCGCAGGTATACACCCCGTCGACATCGGTCCAGATTTCGCAACAGTCCGCGCGCAGGCAGGCGGCCAGTACCGCCGCCGAATAGTCGGAGCCGTTACGCCCCAGCACCACCAGTTCGCCCTTCTCATTGCCGGCGGTAAATCCGGCCATCAGGATCATATGGTCTGCCGGGATCTGGCTAGCGGCAATGCGGCGGGTGGATTCGGCGATATCGACGGTGGATTCCAGATAGTGGCCCACGGCGAGCAGTTTTTCGACCGGGTTAATCACACTGACTTTATGTCCACGGGCTTCCAGCAGACCCGCCATGATGGCGATGGAGAGCTTTTCGCCACGGCAGATCAGCGCGGCATTAACCCCATCCGGGCATTGGCCCAGCAGGCTGATGCCGTGCAGGACATGCTTAATCTGAGCAAATTCCTGCTCAACGAAGGCTTTCAGTTGGGCAAGCGGGAAAGCGGGCTGGGCATCGGCAAGGCCCTGGAGAAGTTCGGCAAAAATGCGTTCAGCGTCGGCAATATTCGGGAGGGCATCCTGGCCACCGATCGTTTTTTCAATCATCGCCACCAGGTGGTTGGTGATCTTCGCCGGGGCAGACAGTACGGTCGCTACCTGCCCCTGCCTGGCATTACTCTCCAGAATATCGGCAACCCGCAGAAAACGTTCCGCATTTGCCACTGATGTACCGCCGAACTTCAACACTCGCATGGTTCTTACCCCTTGATCTCTTGTCAAAAAAAAAGCCCGCACTGTTCAGGTGCGGGCTTTTTTCTGTGTTTCCTGTACGCGTCAGCCCGCACCGTTACCTGTGGTAATGGTGGTGGTGATAATGGTGGTAATCATGCCGATGCGATTCATGGATGTTGTGTACTCTGTATTTTTATCTGTCTGTGTGTCCTGCCTATATTGGTTAAAGTATCTGCCTTCTTAAGTCAATGAATTTCTCAATTAACCCCATTTCAGCCAGCTTACGTATTGCGCCGTCATGGCAAGAAAAAACATCCAGTTCGGCGGAATTCAGCCCACAAAAACAGCACAGATAACTATAAACAAAAAATATGACAGAGCTTTATTCTGGCAGGTTTTTTTCAATATCATGCAGCAATCGATGCAACATTGCCGTGTCGCGCTGCTGCAGCAGCCCCATTCGTTGCGCCAGCCAGTCGGCCAGTTTGGCATCCTCTTCCACGCCTAAACGCGAAAGCAATGCCTCGGTGCGGATGCGTAATGCCTGCAGCTGATGATGATCTGCCGCGGCGGCGGCGGGAGCCGTTTGTTGCATAAGCGATGCTAATTGATAACAGTAGACCATCACCGACTGGCCGAGATTGAGCGATGGATAATCCGCTACCATCGGCACGCCGGTGAGCACATCGGCCAGGGCCAGTTCCTCATTGCTCAACCCGGAGTCTTCACGGCCAAAAACCAGCGCCGCGTGCGTCATCCACTGCGCCTTCTCCTCCAGCAGCGGCAACAGTTGCTGCGGCGTGGCGTAGTAATGAAACCGCGCGCGACTGCGGGCGGTGGTGGCGACGGTAAAATCGACGTCGTGCAGCGCCGCAGCAAGGGTTGGATAGGTAGTGACGCCATCGAGGATATCACCTGAACCATGCGCCACCCAGCGTGCCGCTGGCGCCAGGTGGGCTTCACTGTCCACGATCCTGAGATCGCGAAATCCCATCGTTTTCATTGCTCTGGCAGCGGCACCGACGTTTTCTGCCCGGGCTGGGGCGACTAAAATAATCGTTAAACGCATTGCGGTTTCTTTCTCTCTCTCAGGCGTTGGCGAAGCGCTGGCCCCACCATTTTACGCGGTGAAAATTTACAAATTTGCAACAAAAATCACTAAAATTGCGTTTGCTTACCCATAAAAAAATCTAAACTGTTCTCAGGAGGCCATGACGAGGAGTATGTTAACAGAACCCATTTATCCATATGATGGGCAATGAAATTTCATCTGAGCCATCGTTCCATGCATTGGATTCACTGTATTTATTAATTTATCCACGCAACTAGTTGAGCTGTGTAAGGATTGTGACTATAAAGAGCATGACGATGCAATGATTTCACAAGACTGTTAACGTGCTACAATTGAACTTGATATATGTCAACGAAGCGTAGTTTTATTGGGTGTTCGGCCTCTCTTAGCCTGTTATGTTGCTGTTAAAATGGTTAGGATGACAGCCGTTTTTGACACCGTCGGGTCCAGAGGGAAAGTACCCACGACCAAGCTAATGATGTTGTTGACGTTGATGGAAAGTGCATCAAGAACGCAATTACGTACTTTAGTCATGTTACGCCGCGCATGTTAATTTGCGACATGCAGCAGGCAGGTCAGGGACTTTGGTACTTCCTGTTTCGATTTAGTTGGCAATTTAGGTAGCAAACATGCAGACCCCGCACATTCTTATCGTTGAAGACGAGTTGGTAACACGCAACACGTTAAAAAGTATTTTCGAAGCAGAAGGTTACGATGTATTCGAAGCGACCGATGGCGCGGAAATGCATCAGATCCTGTCTGAAAATGATATCAACCTGGTAATCATGGATATCAACCTGCCGGGTAAAAATGGTCTTCTGCTGGCGCGCGAGTTGCGTGAGCAGGCTGACGTCGCGCTGATGTTCTTAACTGGCCGCGACAACGAAGTGGATAAGATCCTTGGCCTCGAAATCGGCGCTGACGACTATATCACTAAACCGTTTAACCCGCGTGAGCTGACCATCCGCGCGCGCAACCTGCTCTCCCGTACCATGAATCTCGGTACCGTGAGCGAAGAGCGCCGCAGCGTGGAGAGCTACAAGTTCAATGGTTGGGAACTCGATATCAACAGCCGCTCACTGGTGAGCCCGAACGGCGAGCAGTACAAGCTGCCGCGCAGTGAATTCCGCGCGATGCTGCACTTCTGCGAAAACCCGGGCAAAATTCAGTCTCGCGCCGAGCTGCTGAAGAAAATGACCGGTCGTGAGCTGAAGCCGCATGACCGTACCGTTGACGTGACCATTCGTCGGATTCGTAAACACTTCGAATCCACTCCGGATACCCCGGAAATCATCGCCACCATTCACGGTGAAGGCTACCGTTTCTGTGGCGATCTGCAGGAATAATGCGTTTTATTCCGCAGTCATGATGTGAAAACGGCGCCCCAAGGGCGCCGTTTTTTATGCCGTCACTCTTTCCAGAGGCGCAGCTTGTCATCATCGGCAGCCGGCGGCGGGGGCGCACTGCCTTTCGGTAACGATAACGCATACCAGTCCACCCGGCGGGTCAAAAACATCAGGACGCTCAGCGCTAGCGCCAGTACCCCGGTACCCAGCAGTAGCGCGCTGTCCTCGGAATGCAGCAGAAACCACATCACACCATCCAGCAGCAGCAGCGCGGCGACAAACAGCAGGCTGTTACGCCATCCCCTGAGCACTGCCTGTAAATAGACCCCGTTCATCACCACGCCGGACAGGCTGGCCGCCAGCCAGGCGGCGGTAAATCCAACGTGCTCCGAGAGCGCCAGCAGCACCAGGTAAAACAGCACCAGCGACAGGCCCACCAGCAGATATTGCATCGGATGCAGGGGACGACGGGTCAGGCTCTCGAACACGAAAAAGGCCATAAAGGTCAGCCCAATTAACAGGATGGCGTATTTTGTCGCCCGATCGGTTAGCTGGTACTGGTCGGCAAGGGACATCACATCGGCACTGAACGCTGGCAGCCGCGACCACGGGATCTCCATATCATCCTTAAAATAGCTCCCCATATCGTTGGCGAACCAGCTGCTTTGCCAGTGGGCGCGATAGCCGGCAGCACTCACTTCCCGTTGCGTTGGCAGGAAGCTGCCGAGAAAGCCGGGATGCGGCCAGTTACTGGTTAACTGCAGCTCGCTGTTACGCCCGATCGGCACCAGTGAAAACTCTCCCGTCCCGTTCAGATCGAGTGAAAAGGCAATCTCAAGCGGCTTGTTGTCCTCCGCCAGCGCAGGCATTGGCATATTAATACCTGCGCCATCGCCGCTTATCCCCAGCCCCGGCTCCACGCTTAATACGTTACCGTTGACCTCCGGGGCATGGATGGCGCCAATGCCGCGGGCATCGCCGACGCTCACCACCAGCCGCGGCGGGCCTAAGACGATATTCGTTTTTCTCAGCGCCGCCAGACGCAGCGGATCAAACGAGGCCTTAATCTGCAAGGCGTTATGCCAAACCTGGCCGCTGTAGATACCCACCCGCCGCGACTCCACGGTCTGTTTGCCGGTGACCGCCAGCGACTCCGGCAGCCAGTAGTACTCCCAGCTCCGCTGATAGTTGACCTCTTTTTGATTCTCCATGCGGGTCAGGGTCTCGGTCACCGGAATGGCGATCAGCGGCCCGGCGAGTTTTTGCGAGCCACTGGTGCTTTGCTCAATGGCGTCCACCACTTCGCTACGATAATCCGCCCGCTCATTAATAAGCTCCCTGACCATCATTAACGGCAAAGATAACAGCACAACACAACCGATTAACGTGGTGATTTTCCAGAATAACGGTGATTTCAACATAGCCTTTCTCCCTATCGTGATGGCCTCACTGTAGAGCGGCTATGTGGGGGGAATTTGAAGCTATGTGAAGGGACGGTGAAGCCGCAGCGTGGCGACCACGCCGCCTTCGGGGCGATTGTGCAGATGAATATCACCCTGATGCAGGCGCGCGACTTCACGAACGAACGCCAGTCCCAGGCCGCTGCTCTTATGGCCGTCTTCGCGCGGCAGCGAATAGAATCGCTCAAAGATTCGTTCCAGGGCATAGTCCGGAATACCGCACCCGTTGTCGATAACGCTCAATTGCACCTCTTCATTTCGCTTCTCCGCAGCCAGGGCGATCTCGCCGCCCTGGGGGGTAAAGTCAATCGCGTTGTCGAGCAGATTACCCAGCGCCTGGGCCAGCAGCTCGCCATCGCCATTGACCAGCATCCCACTCTCCCGCCAGCGCAGGGTGATAGCTTTCGCCGCCAGAGCGATGTCACGCTCCTCCGTCAGCCGTTGGTATAGCGCATCTATCGACACCGGCTGCTGCTTTATCTCCAGCCGGCTTTCCAGTCGCGCCTGCTGGAGCAGCCGCTCCACCAGCAGTTGCATCCGGGTGTTTTGCGCGAGGATATTATCAGTAAACCGCGCCGCCACAGCAGGCGGCGGCCCTTCGCGCAGGATCTCCGCCGCGCCGCGGATGGCCGCCAGCGGGCTTTTCAGTTCATGGGTCAGGTCATAGACATAGTTTTCGATGGCATTCTTACCTTCGAGCTTTACCCGCATGCTCTCCAGGGCCTGGGCCAGCTTGCGCAATTCGCTGCTGCCAACCTCCGGCAGCGGCAGCGGGCGCTCAGCGGTCACCGAGTCCGCATAGCGCACCAGCTTGCCGATAGAGAAATTGATCCACCAGACGACGCCGACGCCAATCAACAACGCAATGCCCAGCAGGGCGCCGCCGGCCCAGAGGATCCGCCGTTCGCTGCGCTTGATGACCGGCGTCATCGCCAGGTTGGGTTTACCGACGCTCAGCACCCCGATAATCCGCCCCTTATCCATCACTGGCGCGGCGATATACATGACTGAGCTGGTTTCATCATGCGGATCGCTGCGCGTACTGCGCGCGCCGTACTGGCCGCGCA
Organism: Klebsiella sp. GL120222-02; assembly: GCF_003097195.1. Taxonomy (NCBI): domain Bacteria; kingdom Pseudomonadati; phylum Pseudomonadota; class Gammaproteobacteria; order Enterobacterales; family Enterobacteriaceae; genus Klebsiella; species Klebsiella sp. GL120222-02. Next base: position 117,477 of record NZ_QEQO01000005.1, on the reverse strand, counting down.
GGGTGAGCCAGACGTCATTCCAGCGCGAATAGTCCTGCCCTGTCGCCTGTCCGCTGGAGTCAAACACTACCTTGCCCCTGGCATCGGTCAGATAGACACGGTACTCATTACGCACCTTTTTAATTCCGCCAATATGGGCGTTGATCGGCTGCTGGTTGAGCTGTTGAAAGGCCTGAGCCAGCCTGCCCTGCTGCGGATTTGCCGCCAGCAGGTCCTCACGCGCCAGCGCCGCCAGCAGCGTGGCGGTATCGTTGAGGGTCCCCTCCGTCGCCCCGCGCACGCCTGGCTTCACTTCCTGGACAAAGATCGACAGCACAAACCACGCGGCGATAGCGACGATAAGAAAATAGCCCAGCAGCAGGCGCATGCCGATACGCATCAGCCACGCCCCAGGCTGTAGCCCATGCCGCGATGGGTATTGATCGGCGTAACCTCGGGATTCACGGCCCGCAGCTTGGCGCGCAGGGTTTTGATATGGGTATCGACGGTACGGTCGAGGCTTTCCCAGGCATCGCTCCACACCAGCTCCATCAATTGCTGACGGGAGAAGACGCGACCAGGCGCGTGAAGCAGGGTTTTCAACAGCAGGAATTCGTAGCGCGTCAGGTTCAGCGGCTGGCCGAACCAGCTTATCGACGCCGCCTGCTCATCGAGCACAAACTCGCCGACGCGCACCACCGGCGAAGGCGCGGCAAACTTCTGCAGTCGCCGCAGCACGGTTCGCACCCGCGCGCAGACTTCGCGCGGCGAAAACGGCTTGGCGATATAATCGTCAGCGCCGATTTCCAGCCCCAGCAGCTTATCGACCTCGTCGCTCCGCGCCGTCAGAAACAGCACCGGCAGCGCCGGATAACGCGTCAGCATGCGCCGACAGAGCTCAAAGCCGCTGATATCCGGCAAGCCGACGTCAAGGATGGCGACATCGGGCGCCTGATGCGCCGCCGCCTCCAGCGCGGGCAACCCGCGGCCAAAGACGGTGACCTGGAAGCCCTCCTGCTGCAGCATGTAAACCAGGGTATCAGCGATACTCTGTTCATCCTCGACTAACCAAATCCGTGGCTGCTGCATGCGCGCTCCCGTTTATTTATTCCATGGCATGATCGGCACGGCGCTGATGGCGTTCTTCGGCGAGCCATCAACCACTTTATCCGAGTAGGTCAGATAGACCAGCGCATTGCGCTTGGCATCATAGAAACGCACGACCTGCAGTTTTTTAAACACCAGCGAGGTGCGCTTCTGGAACACCACGTCGCCCTGGCTTTTGCCGTTTTTGATTTTGTCCGTCAGCTCAATCGGCCCGACCTGCTGGCAGGAGATGGCCGCGTCGGAGGTATCTTCCGCCAGCCCCAACCCGCCTTTGATCCCGCCGGTTTTCGCCCGGCTGATATAGCAGGTCACGTTCTGCACATCCGGATCGTCAAAGGCTTCGACGACAATTTTGTGATCCGGCCCTAACCATTTGAAGACCGTATCCACGGAACCAATCTGCTCCGCCTGAGCCATCTGGCAGCCGGCCAGCAGCAGCAGGCCCATCGCAAACTTCTTGTATTTCATATTGTTACCATTATTAAAAAATATAGCTGAGTGATTATCACGCACTTAGCAGAAAAGGTTTATAGATCACAGCTTTACAAAATTATCGTTCAGCTCCACTGACCTTCCGCATTTAAAAGCAAAAAAAACACTGAATGCTAAAACATCAAAAAATGCTATTATCCGCTACTTTAATATCAGGCACCTGTGTTTAAGGATGGGGACATTTTATGGATCAAGCAGGGATTATTCGCGATCTCCTTAGCTGGCTGGAAGGTCACCTGGATCAGCCGCTTTCTCTGGACAATGTGGCGGCGAAGGCAGGTTATTCCAAGTGGCATTTACAGCGAATGTTTAAGGATGTCACCGGCCATGCCATCGGTGCCTATATTCGCGCGCGCCGGTTATCGAAATCTGCTGTCGCATTACGTCTAACCGCCCGTCCAATCCTTGATATTGCGCTTCAGTACCGTTTCGACTCCCAGCAGACCTTCACCCGGGCATTTAAAAAGCAGTTCTCGCTGACGCCGGCGCTCTACCGCCGCTCCCCGGACTGGAGCTCGTTCGGTATGCGTCCGCCGCTGCGTCTTGGCGAATTCACGCTGCCAAAGCATGAATTTGTCGCCCTGCCCACCACTCAGTTGCTCGGCGTCACCCAGAGCTATACCTGTAAGCTCGAGGAAATCTCCGATTTCCGCAACCAGATGCGCGTCCAGTTCTGGCGGGACTTCCTCGGCAATTCGCCGTCGATCCCTCCGGTGCTCTACGGGCTGCATGAGCCGCGTCCGAGCCTGGAGAAAGACGATGAGCAGGAAGTGTTCTATACCACCGCGTTGACGCCGGAGATGGCTAATGGTCATCTGCAGAACGCCCACCCGGTCACCCTGGAGGGCGGCGAGTATGTCATGTTCACGTATGAAGGACTGGGCACCGGCCTGCAGGAATTCATCCTGACGGTCTACGGTACCTGCATGCCGATGCTAAACCTGACCCGTCGCAAGGGGCTGGATATTGAACGCTTCTACCCTGAAGATGAAAACCGGGATCAGGCTACGCCGATTCAGTTACGCTGCGAGTATCTGATCCCGATTCGTCGTTAACGCTGCAGCTCGTCCATCGCGGGGGCGTCAAGATGCGAGACGTCGCCCGCCGTTTCCACCACCCAGCCGGAAGCCAGCCACGGGCTTTGCTGATAGTCAACGCGCGAGATAGAGCAGTTGCGCAGTCGCAAACGACGCTCAGCGTATGCTGGCAGCCCTAAAATCGTGCTTACCAGGCAGCCCAGCGCAATCCCATGACTCACCAGCAGTGGTCGGCTACCGGCCGGTAATTCCAGACAGGATGCCAGCGCCGCATGCATCCGCTCGCTGAGCTCCTGCATCGATTCGCCCTGCGGAATACGGCCATCCGGCGTGCCGTTGACAAGCTGGCGACGCCAGCCCTCTTCTTCGTCGCTGAGCGAGTCGATATGGCGCTTCTCCAGCACCCCCATATCCAGCTCGCGCAGACGCGCATCGGCGATCACGCTGCAGCCGCAGGCTTCGGCGATAATCTCTGCTGTGCGGCGGGTTCGTCCCAGATCGCTGGTAATAATATGGGTGATCCCCAGCGTTCTGGCGCGCTCGCCAACCTGCCAGGCCTGGCGCTCACCGTGTGCGGTCAGCGGGCTATCGGACTGACCCTGAATACGTCGCTCGGCGTTCCACTGCGTTTCACCGTGGCGAACAAGGTATACCTGTAACATGCTTTTTTTCCGTTCTGGACTCGTTATCAACCGGGTTTGGGCATTACCGCCTGCCCTGAGGGTGATTTAGAGTATACTGCGATGACGTTAGTTTATTCTGAGTTGTTTTGATTATGCACCATGTTGTCTCAGCGACCACTAATCCCGCCAAAATTCAGGCAATTCTGCAGGCTTTTAACGAGATTTTCGGCGAAGGATCCTGCCATATTGAGTCCGTCTCCGTCGAGAGCGGCGTGCCGGAACAGCCCTTCGGCAGCGAGGAAACGCGCGCTGGCGCACGAAATCGCGTCGCCAATGCGCGTCTTGTCCAACCCAGTGCCGATTTCTGGGTGGCCATTGAGGCCGGTATCGACGATGGCAGCACCTTTAGCTGGGTGGTCATTGAAAGCGCTGATCGGCGCGGAGAAGCACGCTCAGCCACACTGCCGTTACCTGAGGTTATTCTTGAGCAGGTTCGCGCTGGTGAAGCCCTGGGACCGGTCATGTCGCAGTATACCGGCATCGACCAGATCGGTCGTAAAGAGGGAGCGATTGGGGTTTTCACCGGTGGAAAATTAACCCGCAGCAGCGTTTACCATCAGGCGGTCGTGCTGGCGTTGAGCCCGTTTCATAACGCTATTTATCGCTAGCCAACAGCGTCTGTTCCAGCCACTGACGCAGTTCGGCCGGCGCTGATTTCAGGCTGTTCGACCCGCGGGTAATGGTCGCAATCCCGGCGCCGAGCTCATTTTTCAGTTCGCGCTGGCTCATCTCACCGCGCAGCAGCTCTTCAATAATGCGCACCCGGGTGCCCAGCGCTTCGCGCTCGTCGGGCGTCAGCATCAGCTGCAGCAATGGCAGATGCAGATCCTCAGCATAGGCCTGTTGTAACAGCGCCACAAAGCGCAGCCACTCCTGATGACGTTGTTCGGCAACGGCCGCGGAATAAGGAGATTGTTGGGTCATATCGCGCCACCATATTGAGACGGGCAGCTTACGCTGCCCGTCGAATGTACTCTTCAACGAGTACAAAGCATAACATACTTCCCGGCGATCAGTAACGCTGCCGCCACTCCGCATCGCTGAAGAGCTTATCCTGCTGCCCCATAAAGTAGCGATAGTAGGCGTCATAGGAGAGGACATTCTTCACGTAGCCGCGGGTTTCCGAGAACGGAATACTCTCGACAAACGCCACCGCATCGATCCGTCCGGCGCTGTTCCCCTGCCAGGTACGAACCCGGCCCGGCCCGGCGTTATAGGCCGCCGAGGCATAGATACGGTTATTGCCGAACTGCTGGTAGACATACTGCAGATAGCTGGTGCCGATGTTGATGTTGGTTTCCGGATCCAACAGCTGCGACGGGCCGCTGTAGCCGGGAATGCTGAACATGCTGACGGTATGCGTCGCGGTGCCCGGCATAATCTGCATCAGTCCGCTGGCGCCAACCGGCGAGCGCACTTTCGGGTTCCAGGCACTCTCCTGACGGGCAATCGCCATCGCATAGCTCTGCGGGATATCTTTGCCACTGATGTAACGCGCGAACAGATCGTTATACGCCAGCGGGAAGCGCTCCTCCAGCTGATCCCACAGTTTGCCGGCGATCGTCGCCTGCACGCTCAGATCCCACCAGTGCTGATCAAAAGCGTAACGCGCCAGCTGCGCCTGCTGGGATTTGGTTCGGCTGGTGACGAGGTTCGCCCATTCGGTGCGCGCGGTGTTATCCATATTCCAGTACATCAGCTCGCGTACCCGCGCCATCTCCGGACCGGAAGCCAGCGCCGGATCGATCGTTCCCGAGGCTTTATCGATGCGGAAGGTATACTCCTCGCCAAGTCGCTGCGCAGCGACCATCGGATAGAAGCCTCGCTGTTGCATCAACGAGCGAAGGATCGCCTGCGCCTCCTCGTCCCTGCCGCGCTCAAGCAGCAGATCCGCTTGCCAGTAGCGCCATTCGTCTTTCTCTTTCGCCTCCATCGGCAGGCGCGCCAGCCAGGTGTTCAGGCCATGGCGATCGCCCGTTCCCAGCGCCATCCGCACGCGCCGCTCCACTAGCGGCGTGGACTGTGAGCGCATAATCGCGTCATCGCGCCAGATAGCCTGCTCTTCGGTTACATCGGTACCCATCAGGCGCCAGGCGACAATATCACGTAGCTCCTGAGTTTGATCCTCGTTGAGCTGCTGAGCCTGCACCAGCGAAGGGATCATCAGGCGGGCATTTTCCACATCCTGACGGGCGACGCTGGCGAAGGCGACGGCGGCCATCTGGCGGGTAAAATCCGTCGCCCCGGTGGTGCGGGCGAAGGTCAGAACGCTGTTTGGATCGTTAGCCAGGGCGACGACGGCGGAAGCGATGCTCTGATAGTTGCCGGGCATTTGCTGAGCCAGCGATTTGACCAGCCCGATATTGCCGGCCTTCATCGCCAGGCGGATCCGTTCGAGATAGGCCAGCGGATCCTGCTGTCCGGAGTCGCGCCAGGCGTTGAACAGCGGCTCACAGGCGCCAGGCTGGTTCTTGCCCGTCAGCCACAGGTCTTTCGCCCCGCTCCAGGCTTCCTGCGACTGCCCCACGCTCAGCTTGGCGTAGTAATAGTTGCACTGTGCCTCGGTGCTGGTCGGCTTATCGGGACTAAACGCCAGTAGGCCGCGCCAGTCGCTGCGCCGGGCCAGCTCATTCACGAAGCGCGAACGTAAGGAACGCGCCGGGGGCAGCGTCGGATTGGCGTCAATAAAGTTTTTCACCACCAGCGCCGGCTGGTTCATCAGATCGTCGGTGATCTGCCGGTACTGCAAATAGGGGTACAGGGGATAGGTGCTTAACGTGGGCATCAGCTGGTCGACTACATCCATCTGCCGGTTATCCCACGCCTGCTTAATTTGTGCGTAGCGGTTGCGCTGTTCATCCAGTGAATCCGCATGCGCCAGCTGACTCAACGTCAACAGACCAACGCTGGCAGCCAAAAGACGCCACGCCATTTTTTTGGCTTTTTCCACAAGCTCTTCCTCTTTCCGGTGCATTTTCGCAGCATCGTGCCGCTTAAAAGCCCCCGCCGGTTCGGCAGGCAGCTTTACTTATGCTAATCAGACAACGCTAAACGCGCCATGTCCTGGACATTTTTTTACGCTTCTGTGAATCCTGTCGCCTCGCTGGGATTAGCGCGCGAAAAAGGCTACACTTCGGCTTTGAACTATCTATCAAAATAGAAAGAGGCGAAGTCCAACGTGGCTCAATTCGTTTATACCATGCATCGTGTCGGCAAAGTGGTTCCGCCGAAACGTCATATTTTGAAAAATATCTCCCTCAGCTTCTTCCCTGGCGCGAAAATCGGTGTGCTCGGTCTGAACGGCGCCGGTAAGTCTACCCTGCTGCGCATCATGGCCGGTATCGACACCGAGATCGAAGGTGAAGCGCGTCCGCAGCCAGGCATCAAAATCGGCTACCTGCCGCAGGAGCCGCAGCTCAACCCGGAACACACCGTGCGCGAGTCCGTTGAAGAAGCGGTCGCCGAAGTGGTTAACGCGCTGAAGGGTCTGGACGAAGTGTATGCCAAATACGCCGAGCCGGATGCGGACTTCGATAAGCTTGCCGCCCAGCAAGGCAAGTTCGAAGAGATTATCCAGGCGCACGACGGCCACAACCTGAACGTGCAGCTGGAGCGCGCGGCCGATGCCCTGCGCCTGCCGGACTGGGATGCGAAAATCGCGAATCTTTCCGGTGGTGAACGCCGCCGCGTCGCGCTGTGCCGCCTGCTGCTGGAAAAACCAGATATGCTGCTGCTCGACGAACCGACTAACCACCTGGACGCCGAGTCCGTCGCCTGGCTGGAACGCTTCCTGCACGATTTCGAAGGCACCGTGGTGGCGATTACCCACGACCGTTACTTCCTCGACAATGTCGCCGGCTGGATCCTCGAACTTGACCGCGGCGAAGGTATTCCGTGGGAAGGCAACTACTCCTCCTGGCTGGAGCAGAAAGATCAGCGTCTGGCGCAGGAAGCTTCTCAGGAAGCGGCGCGTCGTAAATCCATCGAGAAAGAGCTCGACTGGGTTCGCCAGGGCGCGAAAGGCCGTCAGTCTAAGGGCAAAGCCCGTCTGGCGCGCTTTGAAGAGCTTAACAACGTCGAATACCAGAAACGCAACGAGACTAACGAACTGTTCATTCCGCCAGGCGCGCGTCTGGGCGATAAAGTTCTGGAAGTCAGCCATCTGCGCAAATCCTACGGCGACCGCGTGCTGATTGACGATCTGAGCTTCTCGGTACCGAAAGGCGCTATCGTCGGCATCATCGGTCCGAACGGCGCGGGTAAATCCACCCTCTTCCGCATGATGTCCGGCCAGGAGCAGCCAGATTCCGGCACCATCACCCTGGGTGAAACCGTTAAGCTGGCCTCCGTCGATCAGTTCCGCGACGCGATGGACAACAGCAAGACCGTGTGGGAAGAAGTATCCGGCGGCCTGGATATCATGAAGATCGGCAACACCGAGATGCCGAGCCGCGCCTACGTGGGCCGCTTTAACTTCAAAGGCGTCGACCAGGGTAAACGCGTTGGCGAGCTGTCCGGCGGTGAGCGTGGTCGTCTGCACCTGGCGAAACTGCTGCAGGTCGGCGGTAACGTCCTGCTGCTCGATGAACCAACCAACGACCTGGATATCGAAACCCTGCGCGCGCTGGAAAACGCCCTGCTGGAGTTCCCGGGCTGCGCGATGGTTATCTCGCACGACCGCTGGTTCCTTGACCGTATTGCCACCCACATTCTGGATTACCAGGATGAAGGTAAGGTTGAGTTCTTCGAAGGTAACTTTACCGAGTACGAAGAGTACAAGAAACGCACCCTCGGCGCCGACGCGCTGGAGCCGAAGCGAATCAAGTACAAGCGTATCGCGAAATAAAACACAAAAAGGCAACGCAAGTTGCTTTTTTAGGGTTTGCTCCCTCTCCCACCGGGAGAGGGTTGGGGTGAGGGCAAGGTAAATGCAAAAAGGCAACGCAAGTTGCCTTTTTTAGGGTTTGCTCCCTCTCCCACCGGGAGAGGGTTGGGGTGAGGGCAACAGCCCGCAGAGCCCCTACCCCTGCTCGCCCATCAGCTGTTTCACCAGCTCAACGCAGCGCAGGAACCGGGCATCGTAGTCCGACTCCTTAACATGGACAAACTCGATCTCGTTCTCTTTCAGCAGCGACACCAGCAGCGACTGAAACTCTTTACGATCCACCGAACTCCCAAGGCTGCGTAACCCATCGGCCACCCACGGGGTATTGTTCTCCAGCAGGATCACCAGGTCGAAACGGTATTCATCAATCAGCGCCTGCACGAACGGGTGCTCACGCCCCTCGTACTTCAGGCAGAAGGCCTGAGTGCTGACGAAGTCGGTATCGATAAACGCCACCTTGTTGGCGTATTTCACTGCAAAATCAATATACTGCGCATGTCCGAGGGCAATTTTATCGTAATCCGAATACTGGAGCGCCATCTCATCGCCGCCAAGATGCGAAAAGACATAATCCCGACCATACTCCCAGGCGCTGGTGGTATTGAAGATATTGGCGAGCTTATTGACCAGCGTCGATTTACCGCTCGACTCGCCGCCGAGGATCGCCACCGTCCGCACAAAGAACGGTTTCACTTCCGTCGGAATATATTCCCAGTAGCGGAACGGGTTCTCGCGGATCTGCCCGCCGCTAATATTCATAAAGGTCCGCTTAGGATCGATAAGCACCGTCTCGATCCCCAGATGCTCAAGGTACTGCGGCGCATCGGCCTCTTCCGAGGTATAGATCCGGTTCGGCTCGATCCCTTTTTCACTCATAAAAGCGCGGATCCCATGGCTCCAGACGTCCCAGCCATGCGGATAGGGCTCCATCCCCTCTTCATTGAAGGCGTGGATGCGAATATTCTTCTGATATTTAAAGGTCTGCAGCAGCCAGCGCAGGCGGTCAGGCACCGTCGGCTGCTGCGACATGGCGCTCTCTTCAAACAGCTCGCGGTCGCGGGTATCGTCATAGCCCATGATGATATGTAGCTCATCGACCTGGCTACAGGCGCGCTGTATCAGATAGATATGCCCGGTATGCAGCGGGTAAAACTTACCAAACACCACCCCGACGCTTTTCTGCCGGCGGGGAAACTCCAGCCCGAGGAAACGATGCAGCGCTTCAAGCTTCTGCGCGCTCGGGCTTTTGATTTTGGCATTCAGCAGCTGGCTGAGATACCCCTTGGTCATTCCGCTGGCTTCCGCCACCTGCTGCAGGGTACAACCTTTCTGCTTAATGGCGCTTTTTAAATAGTCAAATGACGACATCGCTAATCTCCTTTTAACTTATTATAAGTCGTCAAAAACGCTTAGCGCGTCTGAAAGCTTTTTCACACCAAAGATTTGCATGCCTTCCGGTACTTTTTTCGGCACATTGGCCGCCGGGACGATGGCGCGGCGGAAACCATGCTTCGCCGCTTCGGATATACGCTCCTGACCGCTCGGCACCGGGCGAATTTCCCCGGCCAGCCCGACTTCGCCAAAGACCACCAGATCCTGCGGCAGCGGGCGATCGCGCAGGCTGGAAACCATCGCCAGCAGCAGCGCCAGGTCAGCGCTGGTTTCGGTGACCTTCACCCCGCCAACCACGTTGACGAAGACGTCCTGATCGGCCATCTGCAGGCCGCCGTGACGATGCAGCACCGCCAGCAGGATCGCCAGACGGTTCTGTTCCAGCCCCACCGCCACGCGGCGCGGGTTGGACATCATCGAGTGATCCACCAGCGCCTGGATCTCCACCAGCAGCGGGCGGGTCCCTTCCCAGACCACCATCACCGAACTGCCGGAGGTGATTTCATCTCCCCGGCTAAGGAAGATAGCGGAGGGGTTGCTGACTTCGCGCAGGCCCTGCTCGGTCATGGCGAAAACGCCGAGTTCATTGACCGCGCCAAAGCGGTTTTTGTGGCTACGTAACGTGCGGAAACGGGAATCGGTATCCCCGTCCAGCAGCACCGAGCAGTCGATACAGTGCTCCAGCACCTTCGGACCGGCCAGCGAGCCATCTTTGGTGACGTGGCCGACCATCACAATCGCCACGCCGCGAGTTTTAGCAAAGCGCGTCAAATAAGCCGCGGTTTCACGTACCTGGGCGACACTGCCCGGCGACGACTGCACGTCGGCCATATGCATCACCTGGATGGAGTCGATCACCATCAGCTGCGGCTTTTCTTCATCGGCGATCTGACAGATCTGCTCAATGCTGGTTTCCGAGAGCATGTTCAGGTTGGCCGTCGGCAACCCGAGACGATGGGCGCGCATCGCCACCTGTTGCAGGGACTCCTCCCCGGTGACGTACAGGGTTTTCATCCCCTCCGCCAGTTTGCAGAGGGTTTGCAGCAGCAGCGTCGATTTCCCGGCGCCGGGGTTGCCGCCAATCAGGATCGCGCTGCCCGGCACTACGCCGCCGCCCAGCACGCGGTCAAACTCTTTAAAGCCGGTGGAGAAACGCGGCAGCGCCTCCAGGCTGATATCTGACAGCTTCTGCACCTTCGACACGCCGGCGTTACCGGCATAGCCTGAAAGACGCTCGTTTCTCGCCACCTGCGGCGACGCGGCGATGCGCATCTCGGTGATGGTGTTCCAGGCATGGCAGGCGCTGCACTGCCCCTGCCAGCGCGGATAATCCGCACCACATTCATTACAGACAAATGCGCGTTTTGGAGCTTTCGCCACGTTTACCTCTTACTTTTGGTTCATGCTGCCCGAGAGAATACAGAATACCCCCATCAGGTCAGCGTGGCGGATAGTTACTTCCGCCTGTTCATTCACTTTAGGCTTCGCGTGATAGGCGATGCCGAGGCCTGCCGCCTTAATCATCGGCAGGTCGTTGGCGCCGTCACCGATAGCCACGGTTTGCGCCGTTGGGATCTCATACTTTTCCGCCAGCTTGCGCAGCGTATTGGCTTTATATTTCGCATCGACGATATCGCCGAGCACGTTGCCGGTGAGCTTGCCGTCGCGGATCTCCAGTTCATTGGCGAACACCGCGTCGAGATGTAGCTTGTCGCGCAGGTACTCCGCAAAGAAGGTGAAGCCGCCGGAAGCGATCGCCACTTTCCAGCCTAACGTTTCCAGCTTGAGCACCAGCTGTGCCAGGCCCGGCATCAGCGGCAGCGCGTCGCGCACCTGCAGCAAAATACTGGCATCCGCATCTTTCAGCGTCGCCACGCGCTGGCGCAGGCTGGCGGTGAAGTCCAGCTCCCCACGCATCGCCCGCTCGGTCACTTCCGAGACCAGCTCGCCGGTGCCGGCCAGTTTCGCAATCTCATCGATGCATTCGATCTGGATCGCCGTGGAGTCCATGTCCATCACCAGCAGGCCCGGGGTGCGCAGATGGGGGATTTTACCCAATGGCGCGACGTCCAGCCCCGCCTCATGCGCCAGTCGCGTCGCACGGGGAGTCAGCGAACCGGCCAGGCGGATCACCTGGTAATCCTCGACCACCCAGGAGGCAACGATCACTAACGCGGCGCCCAGCTCGCGCTGCCAGTCCGTCAGACGGCGCTTATTCAGACCGCGACCATACAGCAGCCAGCCGCTGCGCCCGGCGTGATAATCCAGCGGCATGACCTCATCGCCGCTCAGGGAAAGCGGCAACCCAGGCCACAGGGAAACGTCTTCAGGCAGGTCGCACCAGGTCAAACTGTTAGGCATTACGGCTCCACATCTCTTCATTCAGGCGAGGAAAATAACGCATGAGGCTACCTTGTAACCAGCGCTTCTGGCAACATTAAGCTGCAAATTTTCAAAGGTGGAATATGGTTCGCGCAAAACTGAAATTCCGGCTGCATCGTGCGGTCATTGTCCTTATCTGTCTGGCGCTGCTCGTCGCACTGATGCAGGGCGCCTCGTGGTTCAGTCAGAACAGTCAGAAACAACGCAATCCGCAGCTGGAAGAGCTGGCCCGCACGCTGGCGCAGCAGGTGGTACTGAATCTCGTGCCGCTGATGCGCAGCGAAACACCGGACGAGAAGCGCATTAATCAACTGTTGACGCAGCTGACCCATAACAGCCGCGTACTGGACGCCGGCGTGTATGACGAACAGGGCGACCTGGTGGCACGCTCTGGCGAAAGCGTCGAGGTTCGCGACCGGCTGGCGCTGGATGGCAAAAAAGCCGGCGGCTACTTCAACCAGCAGATTGTCGAGCCGGTTCCGGGAAAAAACGGCCCGCTGGGCTACCTGCGTCTGACCCTCGATACTCATACCCTGGCGACCGAGGCGAAGCAGGTGGATAATACCACCAATATATTACGCCTGATGCTGTTACTGTCCCTGGCTATCGGCGTGGTGCTAACCCGCACGCTGCTGCAGGGTAAACGCACCCGCTGGCAGCAATCGCCCTTCCTGCTCACCGCCAACAAGCCGGTTGAGGATGAAGACGATGAAAAGAAAGGAAATCTATAATGTCCACATTGCGCCTCCTGCTCTCTGACTCTTACGACCCGTGGTTCAACCTGGCGGTCGAGGAGTGTATTTTCCGACAGATGCCCGCCACCCAGCGGGTGCTGTTCCTGTGGCGCAATGCCGATACCGTGGTCATCGGCCGCGCGCAGAATCCGTGGAAGGAGTGTAATACTCGCCGCATGGAGGAAGATCACGTGCGGCTGGCCCGTCGCAGCAGCGGCGGCGGCGCGGTGTTCCACGACCTCGGCAATACCTGCTTTACCTTTATGGCAGGCAAACCGGAGTACGACAAAACCGTCTCCACCGCTATCGTGCTGGCGGCGCTCAATTCACTCGGCGTAACCGCCGAAGCCTCCGGGCGCAACGATCTGGTGGTCAAAACCGACAGCGGCGACCGCAAAGTGTCTGGATCCGCCTATCGCGAGACCATCGACCGCGGTTTCCATCACGGCACCCTGCTGCTGAATGCCGATTTAAGTCGCCTCGCTAACTACCTTAACCCGGACCAGAAAAAGCTAAAGGCCAAAGGCATTACCTCGGTGCGCGGTCGCGTGGCGAACCTGGTTGAGCTGCTGCCGGGCATTACCCATCAGCACATTTGCGAGGCGATTCAGGAGGCGTTCTTCAGCCATTACGGCGAACGGGTGGACGCCGAGGTGATCTCCCCGGACAACACGCCGGACCTGCCGAATTTTGCCGAGACCTTCGCCCGCCAGAGCAGCTGGGAGTGGAACTTCGGCCAGGCGCCGGCCTTCTCTCATCTGCTGGACGAGCGCTTTCGCTGGGGCGGCGTTGAGCTGCATTTTGACGTCGAGAAAGGCCATATCACCCGCACGCAAGCCTTTACCGATAGCCTGAACCCGGCGCCGCTGGAGGCCCTGGCGGCACGCTTAGTTGGCTGTCAGTATCGGGCGGAAGTCTTGCAGCAGCAGTGTGAGGCGCTGGTCGGCGATTTCCCGGAGCAGGAAGCGGAACTCAAAGAACTGTCGGCGTGGATAGCCGGCGCGGTGCGCTAATAAAAAAAGCCCGCTGCGCTTAGCGGGCCTGGAAAACCGTAGGCCGGGTCAGGCGAAGCCGCCACCCGGCACAGCAGGTCTTATTCTTTATCGCCCAGCAGTACCGATTCCAGCGCGATTTTAATCATATCGTTGAAGGTCGTCTGACGCTCAGCGGCAGTGGTCTGCTCGTGGGTACGGATGTGGTCGGAGACGGTGCAGATGGTCAGCGCTTTCGCGCCGAATTCTGCCGCCACGCCGTAGATCCCGGCCGCTTCCATTTCCACGCCGAGGATGCCGTATTTTTCCATCACGTCGAACATGGACGGGTCTGGCGTATAGAACAGGTCAGCGGAGAAGATGTTGCCCACGCGCGCGTCAACGCCCAGCGCTTTCGCCGCGTCTACCGCGTTACGCACCATGCCGAAATCGGCAATCGCCGCGAAATCATGGTCTTTGAAACGCAGACGGTTCACTTTAGAGTCGGTGCACGCGCCCATGCCGATCACCACGTCACGCAGTTTGACATCTTCACGCACCGCGCCGCAGGAGCCCACGCGGATGATTTTCTTCACGCCGAAATCGGTGATCAGCTCTTTGGTGTAGATTGAGCAGGACGGGATACCCATCCCGTGGCCCATCACGGAGATTTTGCGGCCTTTATAAGTACCGGTGAAGCCCAGCATGCCGCGCACGTTGTTCACTTCACGCACGTCTTCAAGGAAGGTTTCTGCAATGTGCTTCGCGCGCAGCGGGTCGCCCGGCATCAAAACGACGTCAGCGAAATCGCCCATTTCTGCGTTAATGTGAGGAGTTGCCATCTTCAGTTCCTTTTACATTGTTGTTTTTGCCGGGTGGCGGCTACGCCTTACCCGGCCTACAAATCGTAGGCCCGGATCGCTGTGCGCCACCGGGCAATGACCTCAGAACATGGCTTTGCCATATTCCATGTCAGACGTACCAAAGTATTTCGCAATAGTCTGGCCGATATCCGCGAAGGTTTCACGGTGACCGAGCGAACCCGGTTTCACTTTCGGGCCGTACACCAGCACCGGAATATGCTCGCGGGTATGGTCGGTACCGGTCCAGGTCGGGTCACAGCCATGGTCGGCGGTGAGGATCAGAATGTCGTCCTCGCCAACCAGCTCCATCAGCTCCGGCAGACGGCGGTCGAACAGCTCCAGACCCGCCGCGTAGCCGGCGACATCGCGACGGTGGCCCCAGGAGGAGTCAAAGTCGACGAAGTTAGTGAAGACGATGGTCTCGTCGCCCGCTTCCTTCATCTCTTTGATGGTCGCGTCGAACAGCGCGTCCAGCCCGGTGGCTTTCACTTTCTTAGTGATGCCGCAGTTGGCGTAGATGTCGGCGATTTTACCCACGGACACCACGTGGCCGTTCTTCTCGTCAACCAGCTTCTGCAGCACGGTCGGCGCCGGCGGTTCGACCGCCAGATCGTGACGGTTGCCGGTACGCTGGAAGTTACCGGCTTTGTCGCCGATAAACGGACGGGCGATGACGCGGCCAATGTTATAGCCGCCTTCGGTCAGCTCTTCACGCGCAATTTCGCACAGCTCATACAGCTTGTCGAGGCCAAAGGTCTCTTCGTGACAAGCGATCTGGAACACCGAGTCAGCGGAGGTATAGAAGATCGGTTTCCCGGTTTTCATATGTTCTTCGCCGAGCTGATCGAGGATCACCGTCCCGGAGGAGTGGCAGTTGCCGAGGTAGCCCGGCAGGTTGGCGCGTTTCACCAGCTTATCCAGCAGCTCCTGCGGGAAGCTGTTTTCATGGTCGCTAAAGTAGCCCCAGTCAAACAGCACCGGCACACCGGCGATTTCCCAGTGACCGGACGGCGTATCTTTACCAGAAGAGAGTTCATGCGCCCAGGCATAGGCACCAATCACTTCGGCATTGCCATCCATTCCGGCGGCAATTTTACCGGTAGAACCTTCATGCGCTTTCACCAGACCCAGACGGGTCAGGTTCGGTAAATTCAGCGGGCCCTTGCGGCCATTGTCAGCCTCGCCTTTGGCGCAGGCTTCCGCAATGTGGCCCATCGTATCGGCGCCGACGTCGCCAAAGCGGTCAGCGTCTTCCGTTGCACCAATCCCAAAGGAGTCCAGCACCATGATAAATGCACGTTTCATCTTGTTCTCCATACATCTTGCGCTGCAAAAAAGCGATCAGATCAGTATATCGCTATTCAGTGATGCGGCGATAGACTGTCGGTGTAATTTCCGGGGCTTTATCGTCCAGTTTAATGGCCGCTTTGACCGCTTTCGCGGCCTCCTGCCAGCTGTTCTCGTCTTTGGCATGGATCACCGCCAGCGGACGCTGTCCGTCAACGTGGTCACCCAGACGCGCCATATCGGTAAAGCCAACGCTATAGTCAATGGTATCTGATGCCTGGCGGCGGCCGCCGCCCATAGAAACCACTGCCATTCCCAGCGCGCGAGTATCCATCGCGCTGATAAAACCTTCGGTATCAGCATAGACCGCTTTGCTCAGCATCGCCGTCGGCAGATAATGATCATAATTCTCGACAAAGTCGGTCGGCCCTTTCTGCGCCGCGACCATGCGGCCAAAGACTTCCGCCGCTTTACCGTTATCCAGCACCGCCTGCAGCTTCGCGCGCGCCTCGGCGTCATCCGCCGCCAGCTTGCCGGAGATCAGCATTTCCACACACAGCGCCATCGTCACGTCGAACAGGCGTGGGTTGCGATATTCGCCGGTCAGGAACTGCACCGCTTCGCGAACTTCAACGGCGTTGCCGGCGCTGGATGCCAGCACCTGATTCATATCGGTCAGCAGCGCGGTGGTACGCACGCCGGCGCCGTTGGCAACACCCACGATCGCTTCGGCCAGCGCGGCAGAGAGTTCATAAGTCGGCATAAAGGCGCCGCTGCCGACTTTGACGTCCATCACCAGCGCGTCCAGCCCTTCCGCCAGTTTCTTGGCCAGAATCGAGGCGGTAATCAGCGGGATGGAGTCCACCGTCGCGGTAATATCGCGGGTGGCATAGAAACGTTTGTCGGCCGGAGCAAGCGAGCTGGTCTGCCCGATAATCGCCACGCCGACATCTTTAATAATCTCGCGGAAGCGGTTGTCGTCCGGGAAGATATCGAAGCCCGGGATCGCTTCCAGTTTATCCAGCGTACCGCCGGTATGGCCGAGGCCACGCCCGGAGATCATCGGTACATAACCGCCGCAGGCGGCCACCATTGGCCCCAACATCAGCGAGGTCACGTCACCCACGCCGCCGGTGGAGTGTTTATCGACGATCGGGCCGTTGAGGTTAAGGCTTTTCCAGTTGAGAACGGTGCCGGAATCCCGCATCGCCATGGTCAGCGAAACACGCTCCGGCATGGACATATCGTGGAAGAAAATGGTCATCGCCAGCGCGGCGATCTGCCCTTCTGAGATAGTATTGTCGCGGATGCCGTTGATGAAAAAGCGGATCTCTTCATCGCTTAATGCATGACCATCACGTTTTTTACGAATAATTTCTTGTGCGAGAAACACGGTAACCTCCCAAAGAGAATAAATTGCCGGATGACGGCGCGAGCGCCTTATCCGGCCTACAGGCATCCATTCGTAGGCCGGATAAGCGCAGCGCCATCCGGCAAATCAAGGGATTAGTAGCTGCTGGCGCTCTTGCCGTCGCCGTGACCCAGCGCTTTCAACAGGCTAGCCAGCAGGCTGGATGCGCCAAAACGATAGTGACGAGAATCGGCCCAGTCGGCGCCGAACAGTTCATCAGCGATCGCCAGGAACTGCTGCGCATCTTCCGCGCTGCGTACGCCGCCGGCAGGCTTGAAGCCAACGGTTTTCTCAACGCCCATATCGCGGATCACTTCCATCATGATGCGCGCGCTTTCCGGCGTGGCATTCACCGGCACTTTACCGGTCGAAGTCTTGATAAAGTCAGCGCCTGCCTTGATAGAGATTTCAGACGCTTTGCGGATCAGCGCTTCTTCTTTCAGCTCACCGGTTTCGATGATCACTTTCAGCAGCACGTTGGCCGCCGCGCAGGCCTCTTTACAGGCTTTCACCAGCTCGAAACCGACCTGCTCGTTGCCGGCGATCAGCGCGCGGTACGGGAAGACCACGTCCACTTCATCGGCACCGTAAGCGATCGCTGCGCGGGTTTCCGCCAGCGCAATGTCGATATCGTCATTACCGTGCGGGAAGTTGGTGACCGTGGCGATGCGAATATCCGGCGTTCCTTGCTCGTTCAGCGTTTTACGGGCAATCGGGATGAAGCGCGGGTAGATACACACCGCCGCAGTGTTACCCACCGGGGTTTTCGCCTGATGACACAGGGCAATGACTTTCTCATTGGTGTCGTCGTCATTCAGGGTGGTCAGGTCCATCAGTTTTAACGCGCGCAGGCTGCTTGCTTTTAAATCAGTCATTTCATACTCCGCCGGCGTCATGCCGGATCAATAGTTTGTTCACCTTGCGAGTCTGTTACTATTGTAACATCCACTCGCTGTTACACTTCGACATTCATCACAGTTAATGAAAACTACTTACTAATTTGCATTACTGTGATGTGATGTGAGTCACAATTAATCATCCATCATCGCGACGCTTACCTTTACGTCCTGTTTAAGCATAACCGGCAAAGCGCAGTGAGTGATGATGTTATTATTCTAACATATCCTACTAAGGTTTCTCGACGCCATGGCGCACAATTTGTGCATATCGTCGCCATAAACAACAGTTTATTATTGAGATATAAAGAATTTTAGATGGACAAAAAATGATGGAATTATCACAGCAGGCCAAAATCGAGGCCTGCTTCGTCTCAGGCGGAAAAGGAGAGGCTTAGCCCGCGAGCGCGGAAAAGAGGCTTTTTGTATTCGCCAACACCGCGGCTTCAATCGTCGGTGCCGGTTCCGCGCGCAGTTCACATAGCGCGTCAAATACGCGCGCCACCTGTTCAGGGCGGTTGGGCTGACCCTGAAAACCATTCAGCGGCATATCCGGCGCATCGGTCTCCAGCAGCAGCGCGGAAAGCGGCAGACGCGCCATCACTTCGCGGGTTTTGCTGGCGCGCGGATAGGTAATAGTGCCGCCAACGCCAATCTTATAGCCGAGCTGAACGAAGCGCTCGGCCTGCTGTAGGCTGCCGGCGAAGCCATGTACCACGCCGGTGCGCGGCAGGGCATGTTTTTTCAGCAGCATCGCCAGCTTATCGTGGGTACGTCGGGAGTGGAGGATCACCGGCAGATCGTAACGCTTCGCCAGCCTCAGTTGCTCCTCCAGCAGCGCTTGCTGGCGGTCAAACTGCGGATCGTCGCGATAGAGATCGAGGCCAATCTCCCCCACCGCCACCAGTTTTGGCGGACGCAGGGACAGACACCTCTCCAGCTGCGCCAACCCCTCATCGGCATGCTGCTCAATGACGATCGGATGCATTCCCAGCGCGGCGTACAGCGCCTCATGCTGCGCCGCCAGCGCCAGCACCCGGTTAAAACGCGCAGCGGAGATGGCCGGGACAATGATCTGCCCGACACCGGCCTGGGCCGCGCGCGCCAGGCTGGCGGTTTCATCCTCGGCGAAGGGAGGAAAATCGAAGTGGCAGTGGGTATCGATAAAACGGTGGCTCATGCCAGATCCTCATGATCAAAGCTGGCGTCATTCGCCTGCGGTGCAGGAATGACAGTCGCCTGAGGCGCTTCATTGGCCACCGGTACGGGCGGCACCACCACCGGCGCAGCCCGGGCAATACGCGGCGCATGGCGCAGCAGCGGCGGCTGGTCGGCCAGCAGTTTACCCACCGTCGCCAGGAAATAGCGGCCACACTGACGTCCGGTTTTGTAGTCCTCCAGCAGCGCCGGCAGCCGACTGCCAAGCGCCATACTGCGCAATGGCCGCTGCGGGTAGATTTCGAAGATCCGCAGCTTGCCGGGTGGCTTCTCGATGAACTGCTGGATAGCGCGGTAAGTGTTTTCGTGGTGGTGCACCAGATTGACCAGCGGCTGCAGGCTGCTCTCCCCCAGCCAGCGCTCCATCCGCTTAAACCACTGCGGGGTATAAAACATCTGCGAGGGGACGGTACGGATCACCACGATGGTCTGCGCGCCGCGGCGGGCCGCCTCCTGCACCGGGATCGCATCGCTGACGCCGCCGTCAAGGTAGCTGACGCCGTCGAGCAACACGCCGCTGCGATAAAAGCCGGGGATGGCGCTGGAGGCGCGGATCAGGTCCAGCCACGTTTGCGGCGTCGGCGAAAAATAGCTGGCAGAGTAATCGTCACCGCGGCAGGCGCACAGCCACAGCTCTTTCCCCAACGCGAACTGCGCTTCAGCATAATTCATGGCCAGCGGCATCTGCTGCGAAGTGGCCTCCACCAGCCAGTCGAGATCGATAAGGTTGCCGCCGCGCACAAAGCGCATCGGATCGAAAAACTGGCGTGAGGTGGTGTAGCGGGTGATAACTTTGCGGGCATAGCCTTGCTGATTACACATGTAGGCGGAGAGGTTTTGCGCGCCGGCGGAGGTCCCCAACATCAGATCAAAGGGGTTAAATCCGGCGCGCATAAATTCGTCCAGCACCCCGGCAGTAAAAATCCCTCGCTGTCCCCCGCCTTCGCATACCAGCGCCAGCTTACCTGGTCGGAAGGGTTTAACCGCCAGCGGGGCGATATTGCCCAGCGTGACGGGAATGCGTTGCCCCACCCTGCTTTCCTGTTCGATTGGTCTTCTCCTGACAAGGTAACGCAATTTGCCCACCGCTTAAACCGCGAAAGCCAGTCCGCAGGACTGGCTTTGTGTAAGATGACGTGTCAGTAAAAATGCTCAGGCTTCAGCATCGCCCGCATCGCGGGCCACCTAAGGACGTCTGCGTCCTGTAAACAGGCTCACCAGGAACAGGATAATCCCGACGACAAAGACGATTTTCGCGGCGCCAGCGGCAGTACCCGCCAGACCACCAAAGCCCAGGGCCGCAGCAATTAATGCAATGACCAGAAAAATAATTCCCCATCGAAACATACTTTTCTCCTTACCATAATGGACGGTGAACAGCGGTTTGCGCACCCTTTCTGTATAGCTCATCGCTCAGAGGATGCTGCTATTCGTTCGGCAACCTTGGCCAGACAACACTTTTGTTAATAACTCGATTTACTTAACGCTAAGATCGTTGCGGACGCTTTTCACGCCGGAGACCGCTTTCGCAATCTCTGCCGCACGCTCCGCCTGCGCCGCGGAAGCCACCGTACCGGTCAGATGCACCGCGCCGGCGTTGGTTTCGACTTTCACATTGCGCGAAGGGACAATGTCATCCGCCAACAGCTTGGCTTTCACTTCGCTGGTAATGGCGGTATCCCCGGCATAGCCTTTCAGCGTCGCCGTCTCGCTCGATGATTTATGATGGACCGTCAGCTTGTCGTTAACGTGCGAGACGCCTTCGACCCCTTTCGCTACGCTCAGTGCCTGACTTTTCTGTTCAGTACTGGTGACGTCGCCGCTGAGGGTGACCACTTTATTCTCCGTTTTCACCGAAATATCGCCGGAGTTAATATCTTTATGGTCGATCAACGCCGCTTTTACCCGCGCGGTAATGGTGCTGTCATCCATAAAATCGCCGACTTTATTAATCGAATTGTCTACCGCCTCTCCCGCATTGCTGGCAGCCGACTTCGCACTGTCTACCGTTGTTTTTTCCGTCTCTGCCGAGGCGTTCAACGCGGCTAAGCCTAAGAAGAGCGCCAGCAACATATTGGCATTCTTTAGTCTGGTCATCGTGATGTCCTCGTTTTTTCACCAGCGCTGGCGTCTGAAAGCAGTGAATTACGCCAGCATTTTTAAAATCACGAATTAAATATAGTAGACAGACGAAGGGGTTGCGGATGATATGGACAAAAAACAGACGAATTAGCGGTGTTTTAAGAACTTTCCAGAAGGAGGGAAACGCGAGCGTGGAAAGAAAAAAGCGCGGGCTATGCCGCGCTTCATCAGGGATTAGTGCTCGCGCGTTTTGCGGAACACCACGTCAGGATAACGCTCCTGCGTCAGGTTCAGGTTGACCATTGTCGGGGCGATATAGGTCAGATTATCACCGCCATCCAGCGCCAGCTGAACTTCGTTTTTACGTTTGAACTCTTCGAATTTCTTCACATCCGTGGATTCAACCCAGCGCGCGGTGGCCACGTTGACCGATTCGTAAATCGCTTCCACGTTGTATTCGCTTTTCAGACGCGCGACCACCACGTCAAACTGCAGCACACCAACGGCGCCGACGATCAGGTCGTTATTGGCGATCGGACGGAAGACCTGTACCGCGCCCTCTTCAGAGAGCTGAACCAGCCCTTTCAGCAGCTGTTTCTGCTTCAGCGGATCCTTCAGGCGAATACGACGGAACAGTTCCGGTGCGAAGTTCGGAATACCGGTGAACTTCATCATCTCGCCCTGGGTGAAGGTATCGCCAATCTGAATGGTGCCGTGGTTATGCAGGCCGATAATATCGCCCGGATACGCTTCTTCAACGTGAGAACGGTCGCCGGCCATAAAGGTCAGCGCGTCGGAAATCACGACGTCTTTACCGATACGCACCTGACGCAGCTTCATGCCTTTTTCATATTTGCCGGACACCACGCGCATGAAAGCCACACGGTCGCGGTGTTTCGGGTCCATGTTGGCCTGAATTTTAAACACGAAGCCGGTAAATTTCTCTTCCGTGGCGGTGACTTCACGCGTGTCGGTGTTACGCGGCATCGGCGCCGGCGCCCACTCCACCAGGCCATCCAGCATATGGTCAACGCCGAAGTTACCTAACGCGGTCCCGAAGAACACCGGGGTGATTTCGCCCGCCAGGAACAGATCTTTATCGAACTCGTTTGACGCGCCCTGCACCAGCTCCAGCTCGTCGCGCAACTGCTGCGCCAGGTCTTCCCCCACCGCTGCGTCGAGTTCCGGGTTGTTGAGCCCCTTCACGATGCGCACTTCCTGAATGGTGTGGCCTTTACCGGTCTGATACAGGTAGGTTTCATCTTTGTAGAGATGATAAACGCCTTTGAACAGCTTGCCGCAGCCGATAGGCCAGGTAATCGGCGCGCAGCCGATTTTCAGCTCATTCTCAACTTCATCCAGCAACTCCATCGGATCGCGGATATCACGGTCGAGTTTGTTCATAAAGGTGAGGATCGGCGTGTCGCGCAGACGGGTAACTTCCATCAGCTTACGGGTCCGGTCTTCAACGCCTTTCGCCGCGTCGATCACCATCAGACAGCAGTCAACCGCCGTCAGAGTACGGTAGGTATCTTCGGAGAAGTCTTCGTGCCCCGGCGTATCCAGCAGGTTCACCAGGCAGTCGTGATACGGGAACTGCATCACCGAGGTGGTGATTGAGATCCCACGCTGCTTTTCCATCTCCATCCAGTCGGACTTTGCATGCTGGCTGGAGCCACGGCCTTTTACGGTACCGGCGGTCTGAATCGCCTGTCCGAACAGCAGCACCTTTTCGGTGATGGTGGTCTTACCGGCATCCGGGTGAGAAATAATGGCAAAAGTGCGGCGTTTGGCCACCTCTTGCAGATAAGGAGACAACGTCATAATTAATCTTCTAAGTAAACGCAGCAACGGGCTGCGCATGTGGAATACGAAAAATTGCGGCTATTTTACCCATCAATGGGGGGGAGGCAATCAGTGTTTACACAGGAGCTGCTCCAGTTCGCTTAACGAGGTCACCGTCCAGTCGGGCTGCAGGTCTACCGGCAGCGTTTGCTGGTGCGCATTCAGCCAGCAGGTCGCCAGGCCGGCATTCACGCCGCCGCGGATATCCGACTCGGCGGTATCACCGACCATCAGTACTCGCGAGCGCGGTGGATTACCCGCCTGCGCCAGCGCGTAATCGAAGATGCGCGCATCCGGCTTGGCGACGCCGACTTCTTCAGAAATAATCAGTAAATCAAAGTGATCGCGTAAACCTGTGCGTTCCAGACGAGTCTGCTGCAGCGAGGTAAAACCGTTGGTGATGATGCCCATCCTGACCTTGCCCTGCAGCGCGTTGAGCAGCGAGACCGCCCCCGGCAGCGGGGCACAGATTTCCGCCATCGCATTCATAAACGCGTCGTTGAGCTCACCCGGCTTAACATTCAAACGTTCCGCCCAGCTGTCAAAGCGCTGGTGCTGCAGCTGCAGCGAGGTGATGACGCCGTTTTGATAATCCACCCACAGCGGCTTATTCACGGCCTGATAGTCCTGAAAATCTTCGGCGGTAAATGTCACGCTGTAGTCGAGAAACATCCGCTGTAAGCCGCTGAAAGAATCAAACGAAAACAACGTTTCATCGGCATCAAAGAAAATCCAGTCCCATTTCATCGTATCACCTTGTCTTACATACTGATTGGTAGAGCCATAATGATGGCGTCTTCGCGCCCGTCGACCGTCGGATAGTAGTTGCGGCGGATGGTCGCTTCGTTAAAACCCACGCTTTCATAGAGCGCAATGGCGGCAGCGTTGGAAGCGCGCACCTCCAGCCACAGCGTGACGACGCCGCGTTTTTCAACTTCATCAATAACATGTTCCAGCAGTTCCCGTCCCAGGCCACGGCGCTGGTATGCGGGGTCGACGGCGATGTTAAACAGCGTCGCTTCATCAAGGACAATCTGAGTAATGGCAAATGCCGCCATTTCCCCATCCACTGCCAGTTGGTAATTCAGATAACGTTCACCCTGATTGCTGGCAAAGGTCTGTTCGCTCCACGGGAAAGCGTGGGCGCGTTTTTCGATTTGCCAGGCGTTGGATAAATCAGCCGTGCTGAGGGTAGAAATCGTGTTCATGTGCGCAGATTTGTTGCCAGAGCGCCCTGCGAGCAGGCGCGCTGGTCTGAAGTTCATCAAAAGCGGGGGTGGACACCTGGGCGCCCGCCAGCGGCAGCGACGCCTCTGTGCCCAACCGCCAGCTGTTGCAACGGCTGTCCTGCGGCAGCATCGCCACCCGCTCGGGGGTAAGCTGCAGGACCTGATCTGGCGTCACGGCCAGCGCGCGTAATATGTCGCCAATCAGCGGCTCTGTCAGCGACGGCGGGGTTTCTGCCACCATCACCAGACGAATATGTTCAGGAAGCGAGATAGCGATTTCGCCCTGCAACGCCCCCGGTCGGCGCAGCGACCACTGGGTAATGCCCAGCTGCTGTAATTGCCAGTCTCGTCGGGATGTCATAGCGAAACACTCCTGGTAAACAAGCGCGCAATATAGCAAATCCGTCGTATCTGCGCCAACAAACTACTATAATCGGCGCCAGTCTTAATGAAGGAGTGTTTCATGTCCGCTTTTACCCCGGCAAGTGAAGTCTTGCTGCGCCACAGTGATGATTTCGAGTCCGCCCGCGTTCTGTTTGCCGGTGACCTGCAGGATGACCTGCCTGCGCGTCTGGATACCGCGGCCAGCCGCGCTCATACCCAACAGTTCCACCACTGGCAGGTGCTGAACCGTCAGATGGGTGACAACGTCCGTTTTAGCTTAGTGGCCGAGGCCGCCGACGTCGCCGATTGCGACACCCTGATCTACTACTGGCCGAAGAACAAACCCGAGGCGCAGTTCCAGCTGATGAACCTGCTCTCTCTGCTGCCGGTGGGAATCGATATTTTCGTCGTCGGGGAAAACCGTAGCGGCGTTCGCAGCGCAGAGCAAATGCTGGCCGAATATGCCCCGCTGAATAAAATCGACAGCGCCCGTCGCTGTGGCCTCTACCATGGTCGTCTGGAAAAGCAGCCGACCTTCGACGCCGACGCATTCTGGGGCGAGTATGCGCTGGATAATCTGACGATTAAAACGCTGCCTGGCGTGTTTAGTCGCGACGGTCTGGACGTCGGCAGTCAGCTGCTGCTGTCCACTCTCGAGCCGCATACCAAAGGGAAAGTGCTGGATGTCGGCTGCGGCGCGGGCGTGCTGGCCGCAGTGCTGGCCAGCCATTCGCCGAAGGTGCGTCTGACCCTGTGCGACGTCAGCGCCCCGGCGGTCGAAGCCAGCCGCGCGACGCTTGCCGCTAATGGTTTTGCAGGCGATGTGTTTGCCAGCAACGTCTTTTCGGAGGTCAATGGTCGCTTCGACATGATCATCTCCAACCCGCCATTCCATGATGGGCTGCAGACCAGCCTCGAAGCGGCCCAGGCGCTGATCCGCGGCGCGGTTCGCCATCTGAACAGCGGCGGCGAACTGCGCATTGTCGCCAACGCCTTCCTGCCGTATCCCCAGGTGCTGGATGAGACATTTGGCTTCCATGAAGTGATCGCCCAAACAGGACGGTTTAAGGTCTATCGCACCATCATGACCCGCCAGGCGAAAAAATAATCGTCTTCTGGCGCCAGCGGCCCACTTGCGGTGCCGCTGGCTCTTCTTCGCGGCAAACCCGCCCATTTTTGCAGCAATCGATACAACCTGCATAATTAACTATTGACGTGCCGCCGAAAACCACTAGAATGCGCCTCCGTGGTAACGATACTTTCATAGTGTCGATGGTATGCGAAGGTGGCGGAATTGGTAGACGCGCTAGCTTCAGGTGTTAGTGTCCTTACGGACGTGGGGGTTCAAGTCCCCCCCCTCGCACCA